>JAFUFK010000023.1 GCA_017469925.1 Bacteroidaceae bacterium
ATAGAAATGATATCGACGAAAGGATGGTTAACACGTGGGTTTTAATAGCAAGAGATTCTGCGAGAACTACCACAGTCGTTGGTGGCTATAATCCTGAGTTGAATGGGGAATTGGCCCAAAAGTTGAATTTTGTTTTTACCGAAAACAGCAATACAATAGAAAGAGTCACTAGGCTGTGTAGTGACTATGGTATCAAGTTCGTGGAATGTAAAACAAAGATAGGTCACACAAAGATTGATGGATACTCATACGTTGAAGACGGTGTTCCGTGTATTGTTGTGACAAATCGTTATAACAGAATTGATAGTTTTGCATTTAGTGTCTTACATGAATTGGGACATCTTGCAACAAGCCCGGACGAACCACACTTGAATGTTGAGAACTACAGCAAAGATAATCCGGAAGAGCGTTTGGCAGATTCTTTTGCAAACAACATCCTAATACCTATATCCGTATGGAGACGGTCACCAGAGGCACGAATGAGTGCAAGAGATATTCAAAGAAAGTTTACAGTCTGGTCAGAAAAAGAGGGCATTAACAAATGGATTGCCTTAGGTAGAGTAGGATATGAGACTGGTATTTATGCTTTTTCCGATCCTCAAAAGACACGAAGGATTATGTAAGTCATGGTGACTTTTGGGGAATTTTAAGGCCAAATAAAACGATCAAAAAACAAGTATGGCTGCCTAACTGCTTGGTAACCAATGCGAACAACTCACTTCAACGGGGATGAGTATTAAAGCTCGTTTCTAACTATTACATAATCAATCAGCGGGACAAACAAATAAACATTGTTTGTCCCGCTGATTTTGTTTGTTATAGCAGACTGTTTGTCGTATAGGGATACCCTATGTGTCAACTTTGCAGGGTAGTGCCCTCTTATGGTGCATAGTGCAAACAAAAAATGCGTATTTACGCAAAAAAAGTAAGTGAGCAGTTTCCTTGTTTCAATAATTCTATGTATTTTTGCAAGCAGAAATTGCGTATTTACGCAGAAAAAGTAAACAACGATGGTAATTAAGCGAGATATTCATCTGAAGAAGCTCATTGACAGCAAGCATAATGGGATGATAAAAGTTGTGACTGGCGTAAGACGCTGTGGTAAGTCATACCTACTCTTCAATCTCTTTTGTCAACACTTGAAAGAAACTGGTATAACAGAAGATCATATCATAAAAGTCGATTTGGAAGACCGTCGCAACAAGGATCTCCGTGACCCAGATACACTTCTGAACTATATAGACAGCCGCATGACAGACCGGCAGATGTACTACATCCTGCTTGATGAGGTGCAGCATGTAAGTGAGTTCGAAGATGTGCTGAACAGCTATTTGAAGATTGACAATGCAGATGTCTATGTCACTGGCAGCAATTCGAAGTTCCTTTCTACCGACGTTATTACTGAGTTCCGTGGACGTGGAGACGAGATAAAGATTGCCCCGCTTTGCTTTCGTGAGTTCATGTCAGTATTTCGAGGAACTATGGAAAAGGGACTGGAAGAATATATGCTTTACGGCGGGCTGCCGAAGATTCTTGAATATTCTACCGTGGAGCGGAAGACGGAATACCTGAAAGGTCTGTTCAAAAAGACATACCTGACGGATATCAAAGAGCGATACAAGATAAAGAACGACGATGACTTAGAAGAACTGATAGACATCGTTGCTTCTTCCATCGGTGGGCTGACCAATCCGACGAAGTTGGAGAATACTTTCCTGACTGTAAAGCACAGCAATATTTCGCACACCACCATCAAGTCCTATTTAGACATGTTGCAGGATGCCTTCTTGATTGAGAAATCTGTGCGTTACGATATCAAAGGACGCAAGTATATCGACACGCCGGCAAAGTACTACTTCGCAGACACGGGGCTGCGCAATGCCAGAATCAACTTCCGGCAATATGAGGAGACCCACTTGATGGAGAACCTGATATACAATGAACTCCGGTTGCGTGGCATGAGTGTAGATGTCGGCGTTGTGGTCAAGAACGAGAAGGATGCCAATGGCGTCAGTGTACGAAAGCAACTGGAGGTTGACTTTGTCTGCAACCAAGGAAGCCAGCGATACTACATACAGTCAGCCCTGAGACTGCCTACTGAAGAAAAACGCGAACAAGAGATACGTAGCCTGAAGAGCATCAACGATAGTTTCAGAAAGTTCGTGATAACAGAAGACTTGATAAGTCGTTATCAGGACAATGAGGGGATTACGTATATGAATATCTATGAATTCCTCATGGATGAGGACAGTCTTAAACATTGAAAGGTATAATCTTACAAGGTTCAGGATTGATTATGTAATAGTATGTACGATTGCAAAGTTAAAAGATGCAATTATTTTGGCTAAATGATGTAACATTTTCGAATCCTCTATACTATAATAATAGAAAAAGTTGTAACTTTGCATCAAAGTTTATAGAAGAGGAGATGACGCCAGATAAGTTAAAGGCAATAATTGCTCAGAAAGAGGGCACAGAGATAGAGTTCAAGGAGTCGAAAGACAACTTGGCTCGTAAGGTCTATGAATCTATCTGTGCATTTTTGAATCGAAGAGGTGGGCATGTGGTATTAGGCGCAAAGGATAATGGAGAGATTGTTGGCATCAACCCTGCCAAAGTTCAGGAACAGATAGATCAACTTGTAAAAGATATGAACAACCCTCAGTTGTTTAAGCCAACCTACTATCTGACTTATGAGCCTATGGATATAGATGGGAAGAATATCATCTATTTCTATGTCCCTGAGAGTAATCAGGCTCACAGCTATAAGGGAATCTATTACGACCGTAATCAGGATGGTGACTTTGAACTGCGTAGTACCGAGCAGATTGCCAATCTGTTTATACGTAAGAGCAAGATGAAGAAGAGGATAGGGTATATCCGATGTTAGGGATGAAGGATCTCGATGAAGAAACCTTCGAGGAACTGAGAAGAGGAATCCGTATTGAAAACTCAAGCCATCCTTGGCTGAATCTGTCAAACGAGGAAATCATACGGTCGGGCGAACTGATTGCTGTTGACCCTGAAACAGGCAAAGAGGGGCTGACACTGGCTGCTATCTTGCTGTTTGGCAACAGTCATGCTATTGCCACGGCTTTACCAGCATATAGAATAGATCTCTTGTGTCGTGTAAACGATACAGAGTTATATGATGACAGGGAACTTCTGAGTTGTAATCTGCTGAAAGCCTATCCGATTATGATGGACTTTATTAAAAAGCATCTACCAGAGCAACCCTATATTGAGGGAATACAGAGATTCAGCCTGCGTGACAGAATTTTGAGAGAGGTTGTCCTAAACCTTATCATTCACCGTGAGTACAGCAGTGCTTATCCGACGACATTTACTATTTATCGTGACCGTATCGTTACAGAGAACTGGACATTCCGTATGTCTATGGCCCCATCAATCTACAGACAATGCGCCCGCATCGTAAGAACCCAAAGATTGCCAATGTTTTCTCTCAGATGGGTATCGTTGAGGAACTGGGTAGCGGCATGAGGAAGATGTTCAAGTATACGCCACTCTATGCTAATGGTAAGGAACCCATCATAGAAGAGCAGGATGTTTACCGCATAGAGATACCATATATCCCGACTTTACAGACCACCGAGACTGAAAGTGGACTGAAAAGTGGACTGAAAAGTAGACTGAAAACTACACAGGAAAAAATCCTTAGTCTTATCGAGGAGAATCCAAATATAACTTATGCGGAAATAGTAGAAACACTGGGGATGGCACGTAGTGGTATAGCTAAGCAAATACGACAGCTTCAATTAATTGGGAGAATCAAACGTGTTGGCCCAGATAAAGGCGGTCATTGGGAAATCGTTGAAGAATAGACAATAAGTTTGTCCAATCTGCCAAAGAATCGCCTTTGACCGCCTAAGACCGCGAAGTTTATTTGGCTAAAAATAGTTAAGAATGACATAAGTTGCTGATAATCAGACAGAAGCCAAGTTTTCAACGAGGACGAGTATTGAGCAAGAGTAGTTGCAAAGACAAAAAAAACACCAGCGAGACAGATATACATCTCGCTGGTGCTTTTTTTTGTTAATGTTATTAGTTTCCTGTAATAAGCAGGGCCTGCCCTTTCTTCAGGGTTACTTGCCACAGGCCATCGCGTTGAAGAATGGGTTGTCCGTCAAGACTGGCTGTGAAGTGGCCATAGTGGGGAACCTCTATCGCAAAGACATTGTCGGCCGTGGCCGTGAGCGAAGCCGAGAGCAGGCGGCCGCCCTTCCATGTGGCACAGACCTCGCCTCCCCCGCGGATGCGTAGTCCGCGGAAATGGCCTTCGCTCCAAGCCTCGGGCAGGGCGGGCAACAGTTGCAGGGCACCGTTCTGTGTCTGCAGGAGCATCTCGGCCATGCCAGCCGTGCCGGCTGGGTTGCCATCGAAGGCGTAGATGTCATTCTCGGCTCCGGCGATGCCTCCGGGAGAGACGGTCATCAGGTTCTCACGTGAGAGGTATCCCTCCAGGGTCTTCACGCTGCGGTAAGCCTCCTCGGCATCGGCCAGACGGGCGTACACACCGATGGCATTGGCGCGGCTCCACTCCGTGTCTTCCCACCCGTCGGCGGAAAGGCGCAGGTCGAAGGTGCGGCGCACAGCGGCGGAGAGACGCGGATGATGCTGGAGTGTAATCTGTCCGTAAGGCCAGAAACCCATCAGGTGGCTGGTGTGGCGGTGGTTGGCATTGGGCTGGTCCCAGTCCTCGCTCCATTCCATGATGCCTCTGTCGCGGCCAATCCGATAGTCGGGCAGTAAAGCGATGGCGCGTGCAAGCGAGTCGGCCAACGACGAATCTACGCCCAGAATCTGGGCACTCTGCAACGTGGCGTTCAGGATTTCGTAGACAAAGGTTCGGTCGCACGTGGGCATCATCGAGGCCGAGATGTGCTGGCCGTCGATGGCAAAGGCATTCTCGGGCGAGATGCTTGGGCCCGTGACCAGATAGCCCGTGCGTGGGTCGATGGTCATGTAGTCGAGCAGGAACTCGGCGTTCCCCTTCAGTAGCGGATAGGCTACGTTGCGCAGGAACTCGCGGTCCTGGGTGTATTCGTAGTGGGTCCATAGTTGTGAGGCTATCCATGAGGCGGCAGTGGGGTGGAGCCCCCAGGCAATGCAGCTGGACGGAGCTGTGTAGCCCCAGACGTTGGCTGTAGTGTGGGCCGTCCACCCCTTGCAGCCGTAGATGGTCTTTGCGGTCTTCTCCCCGGGGCCTACGAGCGATGCTATCCAGCGGAACAGCGGAGCATCACAGTCGCTGAGGTTCCCGACTCCCGTAGCCCAGTAGTTCTGCTGGGTGTTGATGTCGAGGTGATAGTCGTTGGTCCAGGGCATGGTGCAGGCCTTGTTGTCGTTGAAGAAGCCCTGTAAGGCGATGGGCAGGGGCGAGTTCGGGCGCGAGGAGGCGATGGTCAGGTAGCGTCCCATCTGGAAGAACAGGGCGTCGAAAGCCGGGTCAACCTGGCCTTTGTCGGCCATGTGCTGGCGCTCGTCGGTGGGGAGCTCTGATTCTTCGTTGCCAAGCGTGAGCGATACACGGTTGTAGAGCGGGGCATAGTCGCTGATGTGACGATTGCGTAGGGTGGTGTAGGATGTCGAAAGAGCGTCTGCGACCTCTCGTTCTAACTCCTCATGATAACGTGGGCGCTCGAAGTCGGTGCGCAGGTCGATGATGAGCAGGGCCTCGTCGGCTCCGCTGACGGTCAGTTGCCCGTCCTTCACCAGCACTTTGCCAGACTGGGCCTTAACGGCCACCTTGCCGGCAAAGTGTACACCACCAGGTCCGTGCATGGGGAAGAGGGCCTGGCCATTGAAATTCAAAGTGTAGAGTTCAAAGTTCAAAGGTGGCTGCGCCTCGTCGGCCTTTTCATTAACTTTGTACTTTGCACTTTGCACTTTGCACTCCGTAGGGAGGTTGTTCTCGATGTTCAGGGCAAGCGAGAAGGATATCTTGCCGCGCTTGTCGGCCGTGAACCGATAGACAAGCACCTCATCGGGGTTAGAACTGAAGGCCTCCCTCGTATAGGTGACGCCACGATGACGGAAACTGGTAGTGGCTATGGCCGTAGAGAGATCGAGCTGGCGGCGGTAGTTGGTGACTTTACTCTTGTCGATGCCGGGGAAGGTAACGACGAGGTCGCCCAAGGGCAGATGGGTACCGAAGCTCGTTTGGTTGCCGTTAAGGGTGTTCCAGGCCAGGTCGTTGCCCTCCTTCACCTTGCCGTCGAAGTACATCTGTCGCAGACTGTCGAGGCGTGCACGGCCAAAGGGCTTATCCTGGTCGGTGTTGGGTTGCCCACTCCAAAGAGTGGATTCGTCAAGGGCAATACGTTCTTCGCCCGTTCCTCCATAAATCATGCCTCCGAGTCGTCCGTTACCGATGGGTAGAGCCTGCATCCACTTCGTAGCAGGCTGGCGATACCATAGTAAATCGCTTGCAAACGATTCGCTATAAAGCCCTAAAAGCATGATGACGAGAGATAAGATAGTCTTTTTCATGTTTCCTATGTTATGTGTTAAGAAAAGTGATAGGCGAACGCTGTCGCAACGTCCGCCTATCCAGCGCAATTAATCTTTATATAGAAACTAACTAACTAACCTTTCACTTGATGACCTTTTTTACGGTACCGTCGGCCTGCTTCACAACGAAGATGCCATGACCGTGGCCATTGGTGCGACGACCATCAATGGTGAATACCTGAACAGCAGAGGGCATGGCTGTGCCAGTGGAGGCAACACCCTTAACTGCTGTATCAATATCATCGATGGTAGTCGTGAAGGCACTGGCCTGATAAGCGTAACTTACAGCCTGTACGCCCACCTTGTACTTACCTTTTGGCACGTTGGGGAAGGTATAGGTGTTGCCCTCGTCATTGCCGAGAATATACTGGGCGAATGCGGCATAGCCAAGTTGCTTGCCCGTCTCGGCATTGGCGGGAACCGTCATCAGGACCTTACCCGTCTCGGTGTTCTGCAGGTAGAGGTTGTACATGGGCTGGTTGAGGTTCATCATGGATACGGCAGACCAGGTCACCTTGATATCGGTGGCTTCGCCATTGGCTACGGTCTCGGCAGTCACTGATTCGGGAGCCTCAGGAGCCAGAATCTGGTAGTCGGATGTGTTGAAGGACATGAAAGCGTTGTCGCCGTCGAAGTGGTTGCCGTCTTCCTCGGTCTTCCAGGGAGCACCGCACCAGGCTGCTACGAAGTAGTCGAACTGGCCGTCGCCATTGAAGTCGCCGAACGTGCCCTGCTCGCTTCCGCGCCACAGACCATTTGCAGAAGGATTGCTCTCGTCGTGGGCCTCCATGTGATAGGTACCGCTTGCATCACTGAGAATGTAGTCGACGCCCCAGTTGCCAAGGAACATCGAGTGGCCAGAGGTGACGATGTCGGGATAGTCGTCGCCGTTGAAGTCGGCCATGAAGAACAGACGATTGCCTGGGTCGCCAATACCCTGTTCGAGATCGACGGTCTGGAATTTGATGCCCGTCTCGTCGCTCACGTTGAGAAGGAGGATGGAACGACGTGCACCGCTGATGTCACCTGCTACGTAGATGTCCATCTTACCGTCCTGGTTCCAGTCAACAGGGGTGGAAATGATGTTCTCCGAACCGTACTGGGAGAGCAGTTCACAGGTCGTGGCCTGTTCGCCGTTGATGACAAGCGTGTGCGTGATGTCTTGGAACTCACCGTTTCCGAGGTTCTTGTACATGTGCCACCACCAGCCGCCGCGGCCCTTACCCTCGGGAGCACCGTCAACGCCGTCGCGATAACCATTTACATAGAGGTCGAGCCAGCCGTCGCCGTCAAGGTCGATGAAGGCCACTGGGCCGTGAGACATATTGGCGATGGCCTTGGTGGGATGCTCAAAGTCCCAGGCACCGCCGATTTCGATACCGTCCTCGTCGTATTCGCTGACGTATTCATACTCTCCGCGGATGTCGATGTCGTTCTCCAGAGGCATGGGGTTGAAGATGTTGTTTACGACTTCGAAACCATTCTCTTCACCCTTGTTGCGGAGCAGGCGAACGAAGCGACCGAGACCGTCTGACCAGCCTTCTACGAGCAGGTCGGGATAACCGTCCTTATTGTAGTCACCCACGGCAATATGGTAATTTTCCTGGCCCTCGTTCAGATTGCCATCACCGTCGTAGCCAAGAGAAGCCAAGCCCTCGTCTTCAATTTTTGTGAAAGTGCCGTCGCCATTGTTGCGGATGAGAACGATTGCACGTTTGGTGCCCGTGTCGTTACCACCAGCGTTGGAAACGAGGATGTCGAGTTTCCCATCCTGGTTATAGTCGAATGTCACGCTGCCATGCCCATGGGCGAAGTAGGGGAGACCATTCTTCATGATACCTGTCTCGCGGGTGCGTGTTTCCGTCTTGATAGTGCCGTCCTCGTTCAGTTCAGGCAGCCAGTTGCCGTCTTCGTCGGTCTTGATATTGCCGTCTTCGTCGCGTTGCCAGATGGTTTCCTCGTATTCTTCGTAGGTTTTCTCCGTTTGCATCTCGAACTGTCCGTTGCCGAGGTTCTTCAAAAGCCAGCCGCCGGAAGTCCAACCATT
The DNA here is from genome assembly GCA_017469925.1 of Bacteroidaceae bacterium. Taxonomy (GTDB): domain Bacteria; phylum Bacteroidota; class Bacteroidia; order Bacteroidales; family Bacteroidaceae; genus Physcousia. Next base: position 8,579 of record JAFUFK010000023.1, read on the forward strand.
GGCCCATGACGTGCCACTATAATAGATGTCATAATGGCCATTGCCTGTGAAGTCTCCCCAGATGGGGACGGTGCGGTGCGTCTGACGCAGTTGCTTCGACATCTCTTGGTCGAGCTGGAAGGTAATAGAGTAACCTTCTTGTGCTTGAATAGCCGTTGATGCCATCATGGCAACTCCGAGTGCTAAAGTTTTAAGCGTAAAGTTTTTCATACGATTAGTTTTTGAGTTAGTAAAATCGATTTGACACTGCAAAGGTAAGGTCTTTATTTTTAATAGGAATAAAACGTTTGCTCCTAAGATTACAACAAATGCTCAAAAAAGCCCCGTTCTCGATGAAATGGGGCTTTTTTGATGTTTCCTAGTTATTGAGCCACCATGCATTTGCGTTACTCAAGCGGCTCCGAATGCTCTCAGAATCTGCGAAACGGCGGCTTACACGTTCTGCCGCATAGGCAGGCCATTGGTCACGATGTCGGCTGATACGTAAGAGGTCGAAGAAGCGATTGCCCTCGAATGCTGTTTCGGCAGCCATTTCTTCAAGTATCATGTCCTCGACAACGAGAATGCTATCCTGTAATGAAGCCTGCTCTCCGATGACGTAGTCCTCTTTGTCGAAACTGATACCACGTCCCAGCCCACGCCGCGCAGTTCCTATATTCCGGATGTCACCATAGGTATGTGCCCATGAGAAGTCGGTGTACGGCTCGCCTTGCAATTCCCAGGGCGAAACCTTCAGTGTGTCGTTTAGCGTATCTTCGGTCAGTCCGTACTTAAGTACGGCAAAGGCCACCGAGGGTTTTCCCAGTCGGTTCAGGGCTTCGGCCAACCGCAGATAGACGTGCGGTGTGCGCAAGAGCGGAATCTGGCGGGTGAAGTTCAGCGACGCGTTAGCTTCGTTCTCTGGGTCGTAGCCACTGCCGTCGTTGGTTAGTGCCTGATTATACTTATTGATGAGTAGCAGCTCCTGATTGGCCGTGAATGTGAACGTGCCGTATGTGGCGGGCAGATTGCGACCGCTGCGATTGACGGCCTGTCCGCGCAGGTCGTTCTGGAAGTAGGCGCCGATGGTCTGACCATTCACCGGAGTGAAGAAGTACGGGCGCTGGCTCATCCACTCTACAAACGACGAGGCAGGTACGACGCTGGGCACGGTGTTGTAGGCCAGACGGATGAGCGAAGGGTGATACTCGCGGGCATCGCTGCTATAGGCCATCTGGAAGAGCATCTCGCCAGTGTAACTGCCAGAGTGGTTCATTGAGGCTTCGGTGCGTGTGTTATTGTTCCAGTCGTTACAATATCCTTCGTTGATGGTGAGGCGGTGCTGGCGGATGTAGTCGTAGTAGAGCCGGGCAGCGTCTTCGTAGTGATTGAGGAAGAGGTGCAGATCTGCCACGAAGAGGGAAAGGGGCACGAAGAGGGAAGTGGTTTGAATCCCATCGACAGAACCATAGTCGAGGTGGCGTACACCGAGGTAAGGTGTCAGGTCGTCGATGAGCAGCTGGGCTGTCTCTTCGATACGCTTCACAGGATACTCGGCCAGCGTGCTTTCGAGACTGAGCAGTGGCTTGTCGATATAGTTCACTTCGCCGAAGGCCAAGGCCATCATCCAATAGGTCCAGTCGCGTAGGGCACGAATGGCCACGTATTCAGGCAGCATCACCCGCGTCTGGTAGTCCACGATGGTGGTGTCCATACGCTCCAGGGCGAAGTTGCAGTTGTTGATGACCGAATAGTAGTCCATGCGTTCGGCGTATTGGTTGCCTTCTTCGATAGCGAAGTTAGCCACGTCCTGCAAGTCCTTTGCCGCATCGGTGGTGGTTGCCATCAGGTCGCCGCGCAGTTCGCCCAGCAACACGTATCGCTCGCCCAGACGCTGGAATTGCGACAGGATGCCCATTGCGCTGTACAGCGAATCGCCCGGGTGTTCGATGCGTTCGCCATTGTCCACTACGACACTGGTCGACTCGGTATCGAACACATCCTCACACGATGTCAGTGTCAGCAGACCTACTATTATATATAACGTATAGCGTTTCATATCGATTATGAATTACGAGTTACGGATTACAGGTTAATCTTTACACCGAGTTGGAACGAGCGGGACGATGGAACGAGCCCAGTGTCTACGCCCTGATACAGCACGGAAGTCGAAGCAGAGAACTCTGGGTCGGCACCCAGGTACCGGGTGAGGGTGAAGAGGTTGTTGGCCGATGCCCAGACAGACAGGCCTTGAAGCACGGAGGAGTGCAAGGGAATGTCGTAGGTGAGTTGCAAGCGACGTAACTTCAGGAACGACGCATCCTCAATCCAGCGGTCACTGGTGCGGCTGTTACCCATCGGGTCGCCGTAGGTGGCACGTGGAATGTCGGTCGTCTGGCCGTCAGCCGTCCAACGGTTCTCCATGGCCGCAGTCTGGTTCCACAGGCTGCTTCCCGACTCCAGTTGCTGGCGCAAGGCATTGTAGGCCTCACCACCAATGCTGTAGCCAAACACACCGTCTAGCGTGAGGCGTTTCCAGCGAAGTTGCAGGTTGAAGTTACCGAAGACATCGGGATTCGGATTGCCCAGGATGATGCGGTCCTTGTCGTTGATGATGCCGTCGCCATTCTGGTCAACGAAGCGAACATCGCCAGCTTCGAAGGGAACCTCGGCGCCGTTCTCGGCCACGATTCGGAGGTTGGCCTGTGCGGCCTCGGCTGCATCGCGGAACACGCCGGCGGTCTTCCAGCCGTAGAATACGCCAGCCGACTGGCCTTGGGCGGTCAGGATGGTGGCACCGGCAATGTCGGTCGTGAACGCGCCGTTGCGGAGTTTCTGTATCTTGTTATTGTAATGTCCCATCATGATACCGAGGGTCAACTTCCAGTCCTTGCGGTCGACGAGGCGGGCCGAGGTTGTGACCTCGAAGCCCCGATTCGTCAGTTCACCGTCGTTGTCCCAGTAATATTTCATGCCAGCTACGTCGTTGAGCTGTTTGCGTGTTACGAGATCGCTGGTACGGGCCCAGAAGACATCGGCTGCCACTTGCCAGCGGTTCTTGAGCATCGACAGGTCGATGCCGAACGAGGCACGTCGCGTGGTTTCCCATTTCAGTCCTTCATTGCCGATGTTTGTCAAGTAGAGTCCCGGCGCGTCTTGTACCGACGAGGCTGTTTGGCGATAGGTACGGTTGGCGAAAAGCGGTAGGCGGTCGTTTCCCGTCTGACTGAGGGTGACGTGCAACTGCGCCTTGTTGATGCCGCGCAAGGGACGCATCCAACGTTCGCTGCTCAGCAGCCATGCGGCCGATAACGAAGGATTGAAGGCCCAACTTACACCTGCCATCTTCAGCCCGTCGGCTTCCTTGCCGTAGCGCGACGAGGTGGAGAGTTCCAGTCCGAGCTTGACGAAATACTTGTTAAGATAGCCGTAGTCAGCCGTCAGGAACCAGGCGGCATCGCGCTCCTTATAGTTGTCGCCTTCTATCCAACGCAGGTAGCTGTTCGTGTTAGACAGGGCGCGCATGAAGTCGGATCCCGTGTTGTAACCCAAGCCACTGTTCCACTTGTAATACGTATTGTAGAAGCGTCCGCCTGCGGCCAGGCGTAGGTCGTTGCGGTACGAGTCGAGCACTGTCCAGTCGAGCCGTCCCTCGGCGCTCAGGGTGCTTTGGCGTGCCATCAGGCTTCCCACCATGTTCAGTGCCGTGTTATAGACCTCCCCTTGCTCATTCAACAGGGGCATGTCGGCTACACCATGGTCGGGCAGGAAGATGTCTTCGGCCGTCTTGTCCCAGGTGAAGCCTAGGATGGCACTCAACTTGAGGCGGTCTGTGAAACTGTACGACGGTCGCAGGTTCAGGTTAAAGCGATACTTGTCCAGGTCGGGCAGATTGTCGTCTACGAGGGCTATGGGGTTTCCCACGCCCAGTTCGTCGGTGTCGTTCATGCGATTCGTGGTCTGTCCGCTTAGGTTATGCTGCCAGGGGCCGTAGAGAGGCGATTTGATGAGCGACTGATACACGGGGTTGCGTACTTCGTTCAGTCCGTCAAAGTTCACGCGCGTCATGGTCTGTGCGTAGGCGATGTCGGCGGCCAGGAACAGGCGTTTCGTGAGTTTGATGTCGCTGTTAAAGCGCACGTTCAGGCGACCAAAACTGGTGCCGTCCACGTTGCCGTCGTTCTTGCCGTAGCCAAGCGAGAAGCGGTAGAGTGCGATGTCGTCGCCGCCCGCTACGTTGATGCCGTAGTTCTGTAGGAAAGCCGTCTTGTTTACTTCGCCGAACCAGTCGGTCTGCTGGTGGGTGTCCCAGTAGTAGGACTTCGAAAGGTCGTTCTCCGTGAAGTGTAGCTGCTGGCGCTCCTCCGCTTTCAGCCCGCGCATGACGTCGGTGGCATAGCGGGTGTAGGCCGTGGCATCCATCATGGGCATGGAGCGGAAGGGCGTCTGGAAGCCCATGCTGACGTTGGCTTCAATCTTTGTGGCCATGTCCTTGGCTCGCTTCGTCGTAATGCATACCACACCGGCAGCGCCTTTGGACCCCCAGATGGCCGAACCGTCCTTCAGCACCTCCACCCGTTCGATGTCGTCGGGGTCAAGCATGGTCAGGGGATTGTTGCTGTAGCCTGTCACAAGGCTTCGGGCATCCTCTTGCATCTGCCATTCCACGCCGTCGATGATAAACAGCGGTTGACTACTGAGGTTGATGGACTGCAGACCACGTACGAAGTAAGTGTCACCCGAGCCAGGCTGGCCGCTTTGTTGGGTCGAATGCAGGGGGCCTTCGATGTGCAGTTTAAGTTCCGATGGAGTGGTGCCCTCCAGGCGGTCGAGCAGGACAATGTCCACGACCGTACGTCCTTGCACGGCTACGGTCTGGCGCTCGCAGCCTGGGGCGGTGACAATCAAGGGTACATCGAGCGACGGAAGCTTTATCTCATAGGAACCGTCGTCGTCGGTCATAGCACTGACCTTCAGGTTGGGTGATGTCAGTCCTACGCCTGCAAAACCCTCGCCCGTGGTGGCACGGACGATGCGACCGCGCACTGTGTACGTTTCTTGTGCACTGACCCATGCGGGAGTCAGCAGCATCACGTAAAGCAATATAGATTTTAGTATCTTCATGATTCGAGGATTATTCGGTTACGGGAACAAAGCGGACACAATCGACACGGAACTTGCGGACGTAGCCGTTGCGGGCATCGGTGGCTGTAACACGTGTGCGCACTTGCAGTGTAGTGGTGGGAGTGATGTCGAGTGAGGCGTTGGCTGGTTGCAGATGCCAGAGGCCATCGTAGAAGTCGGTGACGGGCAGTTCTACGCCTTCGAAGGCTTTCACAGAAATGATGCCGGGACGGGGCTCACCGTCGGCCGTCATGCCGCTAATCTCTATGGGCGTGCTCATGTTCTTGGCCGTGGAGCGACCGTTGGCACCACGGTACATCATCTGGAAGACAACCTTGGTCTTTTCTTCGGCCAGATTGGAGCCGTCGACGATGGGATTAACGAAATCGACGTAGACATCGTATTTCGTGGCCAGCGCATCGGCGATGTAGAAGGTGACACCGCCATCGACGTTGCCGCTCGACACCTCCAGGTAACTGTCTTCGCTGAGGCCCTGCACCAGACTCGACACGTCGGTGTTGCGAATGTAGCAGTTGGAGCCGGAGAGGGCGACACGGCTGTCCATGTCCTCGGCTTCGGTGATGAGCCGGTGCTTCCATACGCAGGTGTCGTTGGCGTTCAATTGTGCGGAGGCAACATAAATCACACCATTCGAGCCCTCGATGCGTTCGTAGCCGGCCAGATACTCGCGGACGGGCTTAATGACCTGCCCCGTTACGGTGATGAGGCTGTCGGCCTCTTCGTCGATGATGCCGCGGAAAGTCAGTCCACCCAGTATGGCCTGGCCCGTCTGCACCTGCTGGATGCTGTCGGCGGCCTGTGGGGCGGCGTTGTAGGTGACGAAGGCCGGTGCCACGCGCCCTACCTCTTGCTGCCAGGCGGCATTGTTGGGCAGAATCATCGTGAACAGGGAGTCCTCGTCGGCGATGTCGCCGATGCCGTACTTCGCATCCTCGAGCAGGGGATTGTAGTCCGCGAAGACGCTGTCGTAGGTTGTGGAGTGGCGTTCATCATAGACCTGTTGGTCGAACTGCGCCACGAAGGCCGACACGTCGCTGAACCGCTCGTCGGCGTCCATCAGCTCGCGTATATTATATTTGTAAGGTATTTGTCCCGACAGCTTATGCAACAGGCCATTCTCAGCCGCGATGTTGGCCTCGGCGATGTCCACCCCGTTAAACGTGCTGGTGCTGCTGTACTGCATGGTCTTGCCGTTGAGCATCTGTATGCGTCCCGTCGTGGAGGTGGGATTGCTGAAGCGGGCAATGTGGTTGCTGACCAGCCGACGTACGGCGGCCAGGTCGGTGAGGTCGAGTTCGGCGAGCGCCTGGTCGGTAGGTGCCCACACGGTGTAAGTCTGGTTGCCGAGTAACAGCGTGTCGGTCCCCGTTAGCCGCAGTGCTTGGGCAAACTTCGAGAGACTGCCGTCGCTGGCGATGAGGGTCATCAGGCGTTCGCCTCCTGCGTTGCCCGAACGGTCGTAGTGGTCATCCCAGTCGCTCTGGCAGGCCGAGGCCATCAGGACCATTAACGATAAATATAGAATCTTCTTCATATCCTTAATTATGATTATGAATGGTAAATTGTGAGTCTCTTATTCCCGGTCTTCATCCCGTATGAGGTCGACGGGAATGTACTCGATGTAGTCGGCGTGGAATTGGCGGCCACCGCCCTTGTCGTCCATGTTCTTCGCACGGAAGTAGTGGTAGCCGTAGTCCTGGAACAGGTATTGTCCGATGATGATGCGCAGGCACGCCGACATGTCCCTCAAGGTCTTTCCACCTTCCTGTCCTGTGTACATGCTGGTGGGGGCCTTCATGTAACCATGGTTCCTCATCATCTTGTCGTTCTCGATGCCGTCGTCGCTGGTGTCCTCGTCGTGGACGTAGCCGATGCGTGGGTCGTTCTCGGCACCGTTGTACCCGATGGTCAGGTCAACGGGAATGCCGGCGATCTGCCCGTCGATGAAGAGTTGTGCGATGCCGCGCCAGTTCTCGGCACGGTAGCCCAAACGGATTTCGTAGTTGCCTGGCGGGACGGGCAACATCCGGAGCGTGAAGTCATACATCGGACCGGCGATGAGCATTTCGTCCGATTGGTAATTGGTCCAGCCGTCGGAGGCCCAGAGGGTGAGCGTAGAGCCCGTGTTGTACTTGAAGTAGTCGCCGCAAAAGTCTTGTGGGAAGGCACGGGCACTGGAGAGGTAGTCCCAGTTCCAGCGGATGTGGTTGTTGGTGAGTTGGGGCGCAACGCCGTAGAAGTCGAAGCGGATGCGCTTGTGCAGCACGTCGGTGGTCATCACTTCTTCGTCGTAGACAAGCAGGTTCTGCAACGTATGGATGTAGCCGTTCATGGTTTCGATATTAGAGGCCGACTCGTCCAGACGTACGCTTTGGCCGTTTCGTCTGCGGTTGATTTCGGGGCCGGCCTTAATCTCCATCATGCGGTAGGCAAGCATCGTCTCGTAGTATTCGTAGGCCTTCGAGCGGTAGGTCGGGGCGCAGGCAAAGCCTGTATATACCATCGAACCGGTGTTCATTTGGCGGTTCAGGATGTGATAGGCAATGAACCGATGCAGGGGATTCCGTTCCGAGGTGTAGTTGCCCAGATTCTCCGACCCGTACCATTGCTGGGCAAACTGTTCGACTGCGGCCAATGTGTCGCTCCCAACGATGGTCAGGCCAGCCTCGCGCAGGACTTCGTCGGTCTCGGCAAACACCGTCCAGCCCAGTTTGCAGTGTTCGAAGTGGCTCTGCGACGGGTCTTCACCGTCGTAGTTCGTGGGGCCGGTGTAGTCAGGGTCGTAGAGGTCCGACATCTGGTCATTGAAGCCCGAGGCCTCGAACGCCCGTGCGAAGATGTGCAGCGTAGGTTGCTGTTGCAGGCGCTGCAGGAAGGTCTCTTCGGAAGGCTCTATTACGTGATCCACGACATGCACCACGCCGTTGTGCACCTCATTGTCGGCACTGACGATGGTCGCGAGGCTGTTCACTACGATTTCGCGCTGTCCGAGGTCGTTGGTGGCAAAGCTGATTTGTATCGTGCGGTCTTGCATACTCAGCAGCGCCGTGGCGTTGTTGGTGAAGTCCGTGGTCAGGAACTCCTGTGAGTTATTGCGTATGGTGCTGCTATACACCACTTTCTGCATGTCCTCCATGGTCAGGTCGTCCCACGTCTGTCCGCGTCCTTCCAGCCACTTTTCGATAGCCTCGTTGGTGGGTGGGAAGCAAGTGAAGTGACCGTAGATGCTCAGCAGCGACGTGTTGCCCGTCTGTTCGAGCATCTGATAGAAGCTGCTCAGTTCCGGCGTGTGTTGGCAGAAGCTGGCCACCGTTTCACCCGTGAAGGTGTACATGGCTTCGTCCTTGATGTCGTCGCTGTTGCAGGCGATGAGTGCTGTGGCGGTTACCGCCAGCAAGACTATGTTCTTTACGATGTGCTTCATGGCTTAGCGTGTTATGTCTGACGATGTTTCATAGAATCGGTTCTGGTGAAGCAGGGTGTTGGCCCTTAGTTCGTCGCGGTGGATGGGCAGGTAGATGGCATCCACGTCGTTGAGCTTCGGGCGGACGTCTGCCCACATGCTGACGATTTCCTCGTATTTCTTGCGCAGGTAGGTCTCGAGTACCTGTGTGGGAGTCCCTTCGCGACGCATACGGCGCACCAGGTCGAAGTAGCGTTTCCCTTCGAAGAGGAACTCGCGCTGCCGTTCGTCGAACACCAGGTTACGCACTTCGCTCTGGCTGTTGTAATTGCCTATGAGGCTTCCGGCCTCCAGGTCTGGGTTGGCACGGTCGTAGGTCAGCCCGCACAGGCGCACGGCCTCTGCCAGTTGGTCGGCACCGCCCAGTTCGGCCAGCGCCTCGGCCTTCATCAGATAGACGTCGGGCAGGCGATAGAGAATCCAGTTGCAACGGGCATCGCCCCACTGGAAGTCGCTCTCGCGGCCTGCCACGTTCGTCATGTTGGTGCGCAGGGCGATGTATTTCTTGATGGCGTAGTAGGCTCCGGCAGACACGAAGGCATTCATGCGGCGCAGGTCGCGTTGGGTGAGGAAGAGGTCGGTGCTTCCGCCCACGTTCGAGAAGTTGTAGCTGGACAACTGGGCGTCCGTGTTATTGTCGCCGAAGAAGTCGCGCACGGCGTAGTTCTGGTTGTTCTGGTCGAGCTGCAGTTCCCAGATGCTCTCCTCGCTGTTGCCCGTGAAGAAGACATTGCGGAAGTACGTCGATGAACGTTCGAGTGTGATGGGATTCGTCGTGGTTGAGAGCACTTTGTCGCAGGCGTCGATGCACTCCTGATAGCGGTTGAGCCACAAGGCGATGTCGGCTTCCAGGGCCCAAACGGCCTTTTGCGTGATGCGTCCTTTCGTGTAGGGTATGTTTTCGGTCCACATGGCCGGGGCCTCCGTGTCGATGGCCTGCAAACCGGCCAGTTCCTGTGCCAGAATCTCGTCGCCGGCAGTCTGTGCCACCATGAAGGGGCGGCTGTCGTCCTCGTAAGGCTCTGTGACGTAGGGCACGTCCTTGAACGTGCGCACCAGCGTGAAGTAGCAGAAGGCGCGGATGGCTCGGGCTTCAGCCAGGTGCTGACGGAGCTCGGTGGTGGAATAGTCGGGGTCTTCGTCCTGGACACCAGGTGCATTGGCCAGAAGCGTATTGCATTGGTTAATGCACGTATAGAACTGACTCCAGCGGGTGTACTCGTTGGTGGCCGTGATGTTGGCGGTCAGCATCTTATAGACGTTGTCTTCGCGGTTACGGCTGTCCAGCACGTTGTCGCTACGCACCTCGCCCCACACGAGCAGTCGCTTGATGACTCCCTGGTCGGCCAGTGTACGGTAGCAGGCACCCATGGCACCTTCCACGTCACTCTTCTTCTTCCAGAAGTCCTCGCGCACCATTTCGCTCTCGGGTGGTGTCGAGAACCAGTCCTCGCAGGACGTAGTGAGGCTGAGCGTTGCCATGGCTATGATGATGTGTTTTGCTTTCATATAATTATCAATTGTCCATTATCAATTGTTTATGTTCACGCATTAGAACCCTACCGTCACGCCGAAGGTGAAGTAGCGGGCCCGTGGGGTGCGGTTGTTATCCTTAGCCACGCCGAAGTCGCTGCCCTTAGGCGAAATCTCGGGGTCGGCACCGGTGTACTTGGTCAGCGTCAGCATGTTGTTCAGCGTGAGACTAAGCATCAGGTTGTTCAGTCCTATTTTCTTGATGCGGTTGGCATCGAAGTTATAGTTGATGGTCACCTGTTTCAGGCGCAGGAACGAACCGCTCTCTACGAAGCGGTCGCTGGCCAGCCAGTTGTAGCCGCTTTGGTACAGGGCGCGTGGTATCTCGGTCACGTCGCCGTCCTTGCGCCAACGCCAGTTGGTCGACACGCTTTGGTTGTTCGTCGTGTACATGTTCTCGTTGTACATGCGTCCGTAGTTGATGACTTTCGAGCCGAGGCGGAAGTTGGCCCACGTATTGACGGTCAGTTTTTTCCACCGCAGGGTGAAGCCGAAGCCACCGTCGAGTTTCGGGTTCGAGTTGCCGAGATAGACCACGTCCAACTCGTCGATGGTGCCGTCGTGATTGATGTCTTCGTAGATGGCATCGCCGCCACGGAAGCGATAGTTCGTGCGACCGTAGTCGAAGTACATAGGCACCGTCTCGCCCTTGGCGTCGAGTACGGCCCTGCCCTCAGCATCGCGGACGACGGGGGCATTGGGGCCCGACACGCCCGGATTCTCGGTGGCCGAGTACTTGTCATACTGATAGACTCCCTTGTAGCGGAAGCCGTAGATGCTGCCGAACGAGTTCTCTATCTGGATGCGGTTGAGGTAACTGCCGTTCTCCGGCGAGAAGTCGGTCTGGTAGGAACTAAGCACCATGGGGTCGAGTTCCTTGATGGTGTTGCGGTAGTTCGAGAGGTTGACATTGACGTCAAACTGCCAGTCGCCCTTCTTCACCATGCGATTGGTCGAGAACTCCAGTTCCCATCCGTTGTTGTCCATCGTGCCGGCGTTGATGTAGCTGATGCTGCCGAAGCCCGTGCTCGAGGGAATGGTCTGGTTGGCAAACAGCAGGTCGCTGGTGCGACGGTGGTAGGCGTTCAGCACGAGGCGGTACTTGTAGTTGGCGAAACTAAGTTCGGCACCGACGTTCACGCTTGACGAGCGTTCCCACTTCAGGTTGCTCAGTTGCAGGCTCGCAGGCTTGATGGTGGGCATGTCTATGTAGTTCGAGCCGTAACTGTCGTAGCGGCTGAAGTAGAGATATTCGTAGTCGGGTCGGTTACCTGTTACGCCCCAGCCTACGCGCAGGCTTCCCTCCGAGAACCACTTCTCGTTGGCCTTCTTCATCCACGGTTCGCTGGTGAATATCCACTTACCCGAAACGGAGGGGAAGAAGCCCCAGCGGTTGTCCGAACCGAAGCGGCTGCTGCCGTCCCAGCGGGCGCTGGCGTCAATGATGTAGCGGTCGAGCAGCATGTAGTGGCCGTTGACGAGGAAGGCCATGTTGCGTCCCTGGTTCTTGGCGCTGTAGAACGACTCGGGCACCATGTGTCCGCCGTTCGAGACATCGGTGGCCAGGGTGGAGGCCAGGCCGTAGCGTTCGAACTGCTGTATTTTGCTGTGGCTCACGTCCATCTGCCACGAGCCGTAGAGCATCAGACTGTGGTCGTCGCCAAAGTTGGGCATCCACGTCAGGTTATGGTCGGTGTAGATGGTCATGGCCTCGCTCTCGCGCTGGTAACTGCGGTTGACCACGCCGTCGGTCCACTGCTTTGTCGAGGTCTCACGCGGACGGAACTTTGTGTCCTTCACGTTCTCCGAGTCGAACTTCACGTAACCCTGGTAGCGCAACTTTGCACCGTCGTCGGGGTCGATGAAGTCGTAGCGCAGTCGCAGCGTAGGCATGATGCGCATGTTAGTCTGTTGGTACGATGCCAGCTTGGCGATGGCCACGGGGTTGGCCAGGTCTTTCTGGTCGCCGTTCAGCACGGAGCTTTGGGCGATGTTGAAGTATTCGCCCGTCGGGTCCCCGTTGGCATCGCGGCGGTAGATGCTGGCGTTCGGCATCTTCTTATAGGCGATGCTCAGCAGACCGTCCACGTAGCCGTCGCCATAGTTCTTGTCGTTGTCGGTGTAGGTGATGTTGAACTCCGAGGAGAACATCAGGCGTTTCGAGACGTTGTATTCCAGGTTCATCATGCCCGTGAAGCGGCGCAGGGCCTGTTCAATGATGGTACCCGTCTGCTTGTAATAGCCCAGCGAGGTGCGGAAGCGGGCGCGCTCGCCGCCACCCTGTATGGAGATGAGGTGGTCGTGCGTCCAGCCGGTCTTCCTGACGGCATCTACCCAGTCGGTGTTCTGCGTGAAGTTGTTGAAGTCGGCTGCTGTGCCGTAGGTGTTGAGGAACTGCTGGCGGTCGTAGCTGTATTCGGGGATGTTCACGTCCTGCTTATAGTTGTTGAAGTAGGCCTGCTTCATCAGCATCGTGTACTCGTCGCCGTTGAGCAGCGGGGTTCCCTTGGGTTGCCAGTTGCCAGAGAGGCGATAGCTGTAGGACACGCGCGTGGGGCCCGTCACGCCCTTCTTTGTCGTGATGTTGATGATACCGTTGGCTCCGCGCGAACCCCAGATGGCGCAGGCGGCACCGTCCTTGAGCACCGTCACCTCCGCAATGTCGTCGGGACTGATGCACAACAGGTTGGCGAACTGTTCATTGTCGGCGTTGGCAAAGTCGAAGCCCTCGGTGTTGCTCTCGAACGGTATGTTGTTGACCAGGATGAGGGGTTCGTTGTTGCCGTTGATGCTGGTGATACCGCGGATGCGCATAGTGGTGCCGCTGCCCAAGTCGCCGGAGTTGGCCACAATGTCCAGGCCGGCGATGCGTCCTTGCAAGGCGTCGTCGATGCTGGAAATGGACATACCTTCGAGCTTTTCCGTAGAAAAGCGCTGCATGGCACCCGTGTATTCCCGTTCGGGAACCGCCATGCCACCAGAGTTAACCATACGGCTGGCCTTTACCACCACCTCGGTCATGACGTTCTTCGACTTCAGCGTTACGTTGAACTTACGCTGGGCTCCGATGGGAAGCGTCTGCTTCGTGTAGCCCACGTAGCTGAACGTGAGCACGTTGTCCGTCGATTTCACCTGAATGGAGAAGTTACCGTCGAAGTCCGTCCTGACGGCGGTCAGGATGCGCCCGTTCTTGTCCTGCTCGGCTACGGTGGCGGCTATCAGTCCGTCGGGCTCGTCGTCACCGAGGATGCGACCCGTCACGATGGTCTGGGCCTGGGCAGAGACGGAGAACAGAAGTAGGAGAAGACCCACCCCCCAACCCCTCCCTTGTAGGGAGGAGAGTAGATGCTCCTGTAAGTAGTTCTTTATAATATTCATAAGATGTGTATTTTCGTTGTTGAAAACCTTTAGTGACCATTCCCCTCCTTACAAGGGAGGGGGTAGGGGTGGGTCTGTTATTTGTTATACGGTGCTACGCGGTTTACGACGTGAATGACAGCGCGGCTCGAGGCCAAGATATTGTTGGCCTTCTGCGGGTCCTTATTATCTACGATGAGGTCGCGTGCCCACACGTTGTAGAGCGTCGGGTCGTCGGTCTTCACCTGCGTAGGTGCTTCCGTGCCGAAGCTGAGGCTGCCGCTGGCCGACGTTACGGTGATGGGCTGGAACTGCCCGTTCGACTTGCGCGCAGCCGTGTAGTAGGTCTTGCTCCAGGCCCCTGTACCTACGGGGATGGCTCCGTCGATGAAGTGGAAGCGCAAGAAGTTGAGCAGGTACAGGCAACGGGCCTTCTTCACGGCCTCATTGTCTTCCAGCGAGATGCGATTCCAGTCCCAGAGGTCGGGGTCTGCGTAGAAGGCTGCGTCGATAGCCTCGTTGGTGGGCACCAGGATGGTGTAGCGGTAGTTGTTGAACGAGGTCACGATTTGTCCCACGCCGCTCGACTGCTCGGTGGTCTGCTGGTCGAAGATGGCCTGCACGTCCTTGTCCTCCTTGAAGTAGGAAAAGACGTTCGGGTCGCCTTGCAGCAGTTCGAAGAAGCGGCTGTACTGGGGATTGTCCTTCAGCGTCGTATAGACCGAGCGCATGGGATCTTGCAGGATGCGGTCGATGAAGAAGGTGTGGCTGTTTGTCGTCACGTAGATGCTGTCCTTCAGCCGGGCAGCCGGCAGGCCCAGTTCAGCGTCCCCGGCTCCGGCAAACTCGGTGGTGAGTCCGTTGCCTGCGGTGCGCTGGATGACGGTGCCGCCCTTCGTCAGGTAGAACGTCTTGTCGCCCTGGTCCATGAAGCCCGACATCGGTTCGTCCTCCGTGTCGGCCACCACGATGTGCATGTCCAGTATGTCGCGCAGGCGGTTCTGGATACGGCTCTGGTCGGCCGAGGCGTTGCCGATGGTGCGCAACAGTGCCCCGCGCGTGCCGTCCTCGTTCACTCCATACACGTCTGCCAGGATGCGGCCGTTGGCCACCTTGAAGCCCCACACCTCGCGGTTGTCCACGCCCGTGTTGGCATAGATGCTCCACGAGATGGGCTCGGCGTAGTAGCGCACGGCCGAGTCGGTGGGCACGAGCAGGTTATACTGGTTCTCCAGCGAGCGCAGGTAGAGGTGGAACTTCAGTTCATCGTTCTCGTCGATGGCAGCCTTCATGACCCGCGTGATGGGCGACGTGAGGGTGGGGGCGTAGGCACACTTGTAGTCGATGGGGGGGAATACGGTGTTGGTGAAGTACACCAGGCCGTTGCAGCCCTGTTGCGTGCCGACGATGTAGTCGCGTTTCATATACATCAGGTTACCCTTCTGGTCGGCCAGGTTGTCCCATCCGTTGGGCAGCGAGCCGACGAAGGATTTCAACTGGTGGTTCTTGATGAACTTGCAGAGCACGTCGATGGGCACGTTGTCCCACGTGCCATAGACCTTGCGCAGGAAGTCGCCGTTGGACGAGGCGAAGTACGTCTGCATGGCCTCGTCGGTCGGTACGAACATGACGCTCATGTCCGTCGGTGCCCCCAGCCGGTTATAGGTGGGGTCGAAGTAGAGCATCTTGTCGTCGGTCAGGGTCTCAGCCTCGCGTCCGGGCATCTGCGGCGTCTGTGTGCAGGCCCCGGCCCCGTTGTCGTTGAAGTAGCGGCGCACGAATACCGAGTCCGTCACGTAGTCGCTCATCTCGTCGGCCTGTATGGTGGCGTCGATGTCGGCGTCGTAGTAGGGAGCCGAGAACTTGTTCATCAGCTGGGCGAACGTCCGGGTCCGGCTGTCCTGCTCGATGATTTCGGCCATGTTGGGCAGCGGAGCCACCACCTCGTCGGCCACGTGCAGGTAGCCGTTCTTGCAGGTGATGTTCTTATTTTCATTCCGCACGTGCGCGCTGTTCACGTAGAATCCTTTTTCCTCGTAGGGCGAACCGCCGCCGATGAGCGTCCAGTCGTCGGCCGTGATGCCCTGTTTCGCCATGAAGGCCGGCGTGAAGATGACGTCGGGGCGTGCCTGGTTGTCGGCTATCCACACGCCGTCGCGCTCCTGGAATCGCTCCCACCATTCGGTCTGGGGCAAGGTTGCCTTGGCGTGGAACTGTACTTTGTCATAGATGGAGGCCGAGGCGTCGCGCACCAGGGCCGTGCCCTCTCCGTCGTTGTCGCTGTTGGAGTTGGGCACGTTGGCCAGCATGTTGTCCAGGTAGGCCATGTTCAGCATCGAGGCGTTGAACAGGTAGTTGGCCTCGGAGCGCGAGAGTTGACCCACGATGTCGCGGGCGTTTCCACCCGTCAGTCCCTGCTGCTGGAAGTAGCGGGCGTAGGCCTCGTCGCTGGCGGGAAACAGGGTTTTGCTGCCCGTCCTTGCAAGTGTGCCGTCGAGGCCCAGGCGGTCGGCGAGTGCCAGATAGGCGCTGTACTGCCCGTTGGCCTGCAGCCAGTCATAGACGTTTGCACCCAGCCACGTGGGTTCCTCGTTGTCGTAGGGGTAGTCGTCCTTACAGGCCACCAGCATCCCCGACAGGGTGAGTGCAAACAGCAGGCATTTAGCAAATGAATGTTGCATGAGATTGGGTATTAGTTTCAGTTCGTTTCAGATTGTTTTTCGATGCAAAGTTACTCGATTTCCGCTTAAGGGTAAGCATCCCAATGCGTCGATTTTTGACACATTCGCACCAAAGTCTTACTTTTCGCCCAAGGGGAGCAGTTTTCCGCCCGCCTTGGCGGTCAGTTCGAAATGCAGCGTTCCGCCCTTCAGGATTTCGTCGTTCGAGAGCATGGGCTGCGTCAATTTTTGCCCATTCCATCGAATGTTTTTGACATATACGGCTCCGCGCCCCCGTCGCTCTGCCTCGATGCGGAAGGTCTTGCCATTCGGCAGGGGCAGGGTGGCCTCGCGAACCGACGGGGCAAACAATACGTAGTCGCCCGAGGCGGGATTGAGGGGATAGAGCCCGAGCGCCGCGAAGACGTACCAGGCCGACATCTCGCCGCAGTCGTCGTTGCCGATGTATCCGCTCACCTGCGTGTTGTACATCGTGCTGCGAATCAGGCTGACCAGTTGGTCGGTCTTCTGGGGCTGCCCGGCCAGCGTGTAGAGGAACGAGACGTGGTGACTGGGCTCGTTGCCGTGGGCATAGAGGCCTATGAAGCCGGAGGCATTGTCGTTCTTCTCGCCGCTCGTCTCATGGCAGGTAAAGAAGTAATCGAGTTGTTCGGCGAAACGCCTCGGGCCTCCGCTCAGGGCTATCAGGTCGTCCACGTCGTGCTGCACCGACCATCGCCACTGCCACGCGTTGCCCTCGGTGTAGGCCGAGCCGCCATTGGCACCGTAGCGCAGGGCGTCGAATCCGGGTAGCCACTGTCCCTTGTCATCCTTCGGCTGGAACAGTCCCGACTCCCTGTTATAGAGGTTACGGTAGTTACGGGCGAGGGCGTCGAAATGCTCCATTTCATCGGTCAATCCGAGCCTTTCGGCCAGTCGGGCGGCGCACCAGTCGTCGTATGCGTCCTCCAAGGTGATGCTCACGCTCTGCGTCTGCAAGTTCTCGGGCATGTAGCCGAGCCGTTCCCACACAGGCCAGGGGGAGTCGCGGTGGGGCGTAGAGAGCGTCTGCCTAACGGCCCGCCATGCGCGGTGCTCGTCGATGTCGGGCACGCCCTTGCGTATCGCCTCGACGACGACGCTCACGGCGTGGTTGCCAATCATGCAATAGTTGTCCTCGCCCCATAGTTCCCAGATGGGCAGGTAGCCGTAGTGTTCGGCGTGGTCCAGCATCGAGTTGACCATGTCGGCGGCCCTGCGCGGCTGCAGCAGGTCGTAGAGGGCGTGGGCGGCCCGGTATGTGTCCCAGATGCTGAACATCGTATATTGGTCGTGTCCCTCGCGCGCGTTACCTATATAGTAGTCCGCGCGTGCGTACTGCCCGTTGACGTCGCTGAACGTGTTGGGCTGCTGCATGGCGTGGTAGAGGGCCGTATAGAAGATGGTGGCCTCGTCGCGGGAGTCGAAGTCGGCCCTGATGCCGCCCAGTGCCTCCTCCCATTGTTGCCGGGCCTCGGCGCGCAGTTGGTCGAAGGTCTTCCCCTGGGTCTCTTTTTCCCGATTAAATCGGGCATTTTCGATGCTCACGGCGGAGATGCCGACGCGCGCCTCAAGCGCGGAGTTCACAGTCCAAAGTTCAGAGTTCACAGTTGCCTTGGCGTTCGTCTCGGAAGTTGCAGGCTTGTCCGGCTCTTCCCCGAAAGTGAGTGTTACTTTAATATCTGTACCATTGGCTGTGAAGCAACAGAGCTGTGAACTCTGAACTTTGGGCTCTGAACTGGCGATGGTGCGCCCGTCGCACCATCCGCCCCAGGCCACGATGGGCCGTGAAAAGCGGATGGAGAAGCACACCTTGCGGAGCGGAGCCCAGCCCGTGATGATGCGGAAGCCCTCGACCGTATAGGCATCGACGATGCGCAACTGGGCCCGTTCGATGCGCCTGCCCCAGGAACCCTTGGCACACGAGTGGTCGAGGTCGAGGAACACCCGGCACGGCTGTCCCTCGGCGTAGGTGTAGCGGTGGACACCCGTGCGTGTGGTGGCCGTCAGTTCGGCCAGGATGTCGTCCTCGCGCAGGGGTACGCTGTAGTACCCCGCCTGGGCGACCTCGCGGGTGTGGTCAATGGTGGCCACCCGCCGCTCTTGGCTCACGGGCAGCAGGGCAATGTCGACCAGGTCGGCAGCCCCCGTACCCGACAGGTGGGTGTGGGAGAATCCGTAGAGTGTCTCCTCCTCGTGGGCATAGCCGGCCGGGCAGTCCCAGTCGGGGGCCTCGCGGGTGTCGGGCGACAGTTGCACCAGTCCGAAGGGCACCGTTGCCCCGGGATAGTTGTTGCCTCGCAGGGCACCTTCGATGCGGCCCGTGCCGATAAGAGGGTTGACGTACTGAGTGAGTTGAGCTTGTGTCGTGGCAGTTCCTGCCATGAGCAGGAGGGCGACGAGGAGGGAAGCGCAGTGTTTCATACGTGGTTCGATAAGTTTGTCTTTCATGTTTCCAAGTGCAAAGGTAGTGACTTCTGCGGGAACTTCGGCCATCTCCTTGCTCCATCTTTTGCTACGAATGCGCCAAACGGGCCGAATTCCTGGGGATTTATGCGCAGGAACCCGATGGCTCCCCAAGGGTTGCCTATAGTTTTTCCCCGAGGCGTCTAAGCCTTTCCCTTTTACCTCCTAATTGATATCTTAATTAAACTACGGTTCAAAAACGATCGAACCATGGTTCAAACGCAATCGAACCATGGTTCAACATATAACGAACCATGGTTCAAGTGCTGTCGAACCATGGTCCGATATTCTTAACACCTTAGCGTAATTGAGGAAGGGCTTAGGCGTCTCCCGAGGAACGCTTAGGCGAGGGTAGGGCGACGCCCCGATGCACCTTTTTCGGGAAAAAGGCGTGGTATGTCGGGAAAAATGTGTAAGTTTGTAGCGGAAAACGTTATACCCATGAAGAACATCTGCTTACTCTCCCTCCTGCTCCTCGGTCTGTCGCTGGGCTCACCGGCGGCCGTGCGCATCGGCGACTTTAGGATTGTGGACAGCCGTGCAGGGCTGTCGCAAAACAACGTGAAGAGCATCGCCCAGGACGACTACGGCTTCATCTGGCTGGGCACGAAGAACGGCCTCTGCCGGTACGACGGACGACGGACACGACTCGTGCGCGTCGCCGACCCCAAGACGGGGCGCGCCAACCAGAACATCTCGGCCCTGATGGCCGACAGCGGCCATCTCCTGTGGGTGGGCACGGACGAGGGCGTGTTCCTCTACGACGAGACGACCGACCTCTTCCACCGCATCGAGACGGAGGCTCAGGACGGACAGCGCATGACCAACTGGGTGGCCGATATTCGGCGCGACCGCGAGGACAATGTCTGGATTGTGGTGCCGGCCGAGGGCATCTTCCGTATCGAGGCGGCAGGCCTTAGCGGCGCGGCCAGCCTCGCCAAGGCTCCCATGCACCACTATCCCAACTTCCGCGAGGAGAGCGACGGGCACTACACCTGCCTCTGCACCACGTCGCGCGGGGAGGTGTGGGCGAGCGGCTGGAACATCGGCCTGTGGCGACTGAACACGGCCACCGACCGTTTCGAGCAGGTGCAGCAGGATGCCTCGGGGCACTCCCTGCTGGGCATACAGACCAACACCGTGACGGCCCTGCCCGACGGCAGCCTGGCCATGGCCGTGCAGAACGGGCGACTGATGCTCTACTCCCCGTTGAAGGGCGAGTTGGTCGACAATCCCTGGCAGGACTTCTCTGCGACCATCGTGCGCGGTGCCACGGCCTATGACTCCCAGCTCCTCGTGGGCACCTACGACGGCCTTTTCTGCATCGACACCACCACGGGCGAGGTGGCCCACTACCGCCACGACCGCAACAACCCCAACAGCCTGTCCGACAACATCGTCTATACGACCTTCCGCGACCGCGAAGGAGGCTTCTGGGTGGGCACGATGTTTGGCGGTGCGGCCTACCTGCCGGCGCGCGAACAGATGTTCACCGTCATTCAGACCGACGACCTGGGGCATAGCCTCTCGAGCGACCGCATCCGCCAACTGACGACCGACGGCGCGCAGAACCTCTGGCTCTGTACCGAGGACGGGGGCATCAACCACATCGACCTCCAGACCGGGCGCATCACCCCGAAGATAGGCCAGACCGCCAGCACCGACGACGACTATACCATCTGCCTGACCTACTATCAGGGCCGCCTCTACGCAGGCATCAACAAGACGGGCATCAAGGTCGTTGACACGCGGACCGGGCAGGCACAGATTGTAGATAACGAACGGATGGGGCTGCCCAGCGAGACGTCGGTCTATGAGATAGCCTTCGACCCGCAGGGCGTGCCTTGGGTGGGCACCGACCGGGGCGTATGGCGCGGCGACCGCACCCTCACTGCCCCCCTCACTCCCGTCAAGGGACTGGAGGACATATGGGTTTATGACATCCTCTTCGACCACAAGGGCAACGTATGGGTAGCCCGGATGGGCGGCGGCATACACCGCATGGACGCCAAGGGGCGCCAGGTGCGCTATGAGGCCGACGCAGAGGAGCCCAACAGCCTCTCCTCGGGCAGCGTGAGCGCCGTCTTCGAGGACAGCCGGGGCAACATCTGGCTCAGCACCGACCGGGGTGGCATCTGCCGGTATCGGCCCGAGACGGACGACTTCGAGCGCATCAGTACGCCCGAGGGCCTGCCCGACGACGTGGCCTACGACATACTGGAGGACTCCCACGGCCGACTCTGGTTCGGTACGAATCGGGGCCTTGTGCAGATGAATCCTCAGACGCGCCACATCCACCTCTTCACTACCCAGCAGGGTCTGCCCAGCAACCAGTTCAACTACAAGTCTGCCCTGGCGCTGCCCAACGGCAGCATGTTGTTCGGCACCATCGACGGTCTGGTGCTCTGCCAGCCCAATAAGGTGCCCACGACCGTCGAGCCTAAGAGCGACTACCGGCCCCGTCTGTTGCTGACGGGACTGCGCATCGATGGTCAGGACGTGACGCCGCAGACCGACGGCTCCCCCCTTCAGGACTGCATCATGGAGACCCGCCGCATCGTGCTCCCCTACAACCGGACGAACATCAACCTCGACGTAGCCCTGCTCTCCTATGCCTCGGGCATGGAGACCGTCTATGAGTATCGCCTCGAACCCATCGACGCCGAATGGCACCCCGTGCCCGACGGCGGTCTGTCGCTGGCCAGCCTGGCCTCGGGCAGTTATACCCTGCATCTGCGTTCCAGCAACCTGTCCGACGAGGATGCGCCCCACGAGGAGCGCACGCTTGTCATCGTCGTCCGTCCGCCCCTGTGGCGGCAGTGGTGGGCCGTCGTCCTATATATAATAGGTATAGGATGCCTCGTCGGTCTGTGGTTCCTCTGGTATCGCCGCCGCAAGGAACAGCAGTTCCAGGAACGCCAGCGCCTCTTCACCATCGAGAAGGAGAAGGAACTCGGCGAGAAGAAGGTGCAGTTCTTCACCGAGATAGCCCACGAGATACGCACCCCCCTCACCCTGATAAACGGCCCCTTGGAAATCATACAGAAGACGGGTGTCAAGGATGAGCGCATCGAGCGGAACCTCGGCGTCATCCAGCAGAACACCAATCGCCTGCTGAACCTCGCCTCGCAGTTGCTCGACTTCCAAAAGCTGGGCTCGGGCGAGACCCGGCCGCAGTTCGAGACGGTGAACGTCAGCGAACTGCTTCGCGACACGATGGAACGCTTCGAACCGACCTTCGGCGTGCGCGGCAAAACCCTTGCGGCCAAGCACATCGAACCCGCCGTGCTGGCCCTCATCGACCGCGAGGCTGTCACCAAGATACTGAGCAACCTGCTCAACAACGCCCTGAAGTACGGACAGAGCCGTTGCGAGGTGGAGCTGGTCTCCTACAGCGACCGCTTCCGGCTCTCCGTGTTCTCCGACGGCACACCCATACCGCCCGAGCGGCGTGAAGCCATATTCGACCCCTTCGTCCAACTGAAGGAGCGGAAGAAGAACGACGAGGAGCCCGTGGGCGGCGTAGGCATAGGCCTGGCTCTTTGCCGTTCGCTGGCCAAGATGCACAACGGGACGCTGGCCGTGGAACCCGCCCGGACGGATGCCGACGGGGCAGGGGAGGGGAACGTCTTCGTCCTGGACCTGCCCCTCGGGGAAGCCGTGATAACGGACGATGCGCCTAATGCTCCCAGCAACAACACCCTGCCGGACAACGCTACGCTTGCCGACACGGGACTGCTGACGCAGGACAACGTGCGCGGAGCCACCATCTTGCTTGTGGAGGACGAGGAGGGCATCCGCGACTTCGTCTCGGAACGCCTGCGCGAGGACTTCATCGTGGAGGTGGCCGAGAACGGGCAGGCAGCCCTCGACATCCTGAAGGCCAACCACATCGACCTCGTCATCACCGACATCATGATGCCCGTCATGGACGGCGTGGAACTGTGTCGCCACATCAAGCAAGACATTGAGTTCAGCCACATCCCCGTAATCTTCCTCACCGCCAAGAACGATACCGACACGAAGATTGCCGGCTTGCAGGTGGGGGCGGAAGCCTACATCGAGAAACCCTTCGCCTGGGACTTCCTGCGGATGCAGATTGTCTCCCTGCTCAGCAACCGCCAGAAGGAACGCGAAGCCTTTGCCAAGCGGCCCTTCTTCCCCATGAACGGGATGCAGATGAGCCACGAGGACGAGGAGTTCATGAACCGGACTCTGGAGGTCATCAACCAGCACCTTTCGGACGAGTCCTTCAATGTCGAGGCCATGGCATCGGCACTCTGCATGAGCCGCAGTAGCCTGTTGCGCAAGATAAAGACCCTGTTCGACATGCCGCCCCTCGACTTCATCCGCCTCATTCGCCTGAAGAAGGCCGCCGACCTCATTCAGGAGGGCCGTTACCGCATGGGCGAAATCAGTCTGATGGTGGGCTTTAGCAACCACTCCTACTTCTCGAAGCTCTTCTGCCGGCAATTCGGCATGACGCCCAAGGACTTTGAGAAACAGATAGAGGAACAACGGGCGAAGGCGAAGAATCTCCGCCAAAAATAGCCCATTTCATCGGGTTTGCATCATTTGTCGCACAAATTGGCGCAGTGGTGTTAACGTTATTGCAAAACGTTTGCCTAACTTTGCATCGGTAATCGTTCCTGCGAACCTCTTAACACACCAAACGAGCATGAAAAGCATAGGCAAAGTAGCGACACTCGCAATCCTCCTCTCCTTCCTGGCAAGCCATACGGCGCTTGCCGCAGTCAGTCAGCGCCCTCTGCACGAAGACTGGCGTTTCCGCCAAGGCAACTCCGAATTGTGGCATCCGGCACAAGTGCCGGGCAACACCCACCTCGACCTGATGCGCGAACGCATCATCGAAGACCCCTTCTTCCGCCTCAACGAGCGCAGCGTGCAGTGGGTCGATAAGGAGGACTGGATGTACGAGACGCACATCACGCCCACGCCCGAGGAACTCTCGGCCACCCACCAGACGCTCGTCTTCAAGGGACTGGACACCTACGCCGACGTCTACCTGAACCACCAGCGCATCCTCGAGGCCGACAACATGCACCGCGAGTGGCGTTGCGACGTGCACGGTATATTGAAGGAGGGCGACAACCTGTTGGAGGTCTATTTCCACTCGCCTGTCAAGCGCAACGTCCCCAAGTTCGATGCCCTGCCTTACCGCCACAACACGGGGCCCGACCACTCGCAGATGGGCGGCCTCTTCGACAAGACCATCTCCCCCTTCGCCCGCACCGCCGGCTTTGAATATGGGTGGGACTGGGGACCACGCCTCGTGACCTTCGGCATCTGGCGCTCCGTCTTGCTCGAAACCTGGAGCGACCTCCGCATCGCTGACGTGTGGTACATCCAGAAAGATATAAATAAGAAACGCGCGCGCCTGCGTACAGTGGTTGAGATAGAAAGCGATGCGGCCCAGCCCGACACCCGCCTCTCCATCACCGCCGACGGGAAGCCCGTAGCCCAGCAGTCCGTAGCCCTCGTTCCCGGTCTGAATACCGTCACCCTCGACTACGAGATAAAGAATCCCCACCTCTGGTGGACCAACGGCCTCGGCGAACCATACCTGACAAAGATGCAAGCCACCCTCGCCACTGGTCCTGTATGTCGCGATTCCATCGCGACTCCCTTGGGCATAAGAAGCCTCCGCCTCCACAACGACCCCGACCAGTGGGGGCACAATCTCTATTTCGAACTGAACGGCGAGCCCCTCTACGCCAAGGGCTCCGACATGATACCCAATGACAACTTCCTTTCCCGCGTGACCGACAGCATCTACCACCAGGTTGTGGCCGACGCCGCAGCCGTTAACATGAACATCATCCGCGTGTGGGGCGGCGGCATCTACGAGGACGACCGTTTCTATGACTACTGCGACCAGATGGGCATCCTCGTCTGGCAGGACTTCATGTTTGCCTGCATGACCTATGAGGTAGATTCGGCCTTTCTCGAGAACATTCGCCAGGAGGCCATCTACAACGTTCGCCGCCTGCGCAACCACGCCTGCATGGCTGTCTATACGGGCAACAACGAGGCCCAGGACGTCTGGTTTGGATGGGGCGGCAAGAAGCGTTACTTCGACGAACTGGGCGAGGGCGAGCGTGTCTGGAAGATGCAGCACCAGATTTTCTACGAAGTGTTGCCCGACGTGGTGAAAGCCTACGGGGGCGGCATCACCTATCGGCCCTCGTCGCCCTGGGCCTTCGAGAACACGCCTTCGGACGGCGTGAACGGCGACGACCACTACTGGGGCGTGTGGCATGGCGGCGAGCCGATAGAGGCCTACTTCGACCATCATGTCCGCTTCCAGTCGGAGTACGGTTTCCAGTCCTTCCCCGAGTACGAGAGCGTGCTCCTCTATAACCCCGACCCACGCGACCATAACATCTACTCCGAAGTAATGATGGCCCACCAGAATGCCGGTACGTATGCCAACCACCGCATCGAGGAGTACATGGGCCGGGACTACCGCGTGCCCGACGACTTCAAGACGTTCCTCTACGTGGGACAGGTATTGCAGGCCGACGCGGTCAAGATGGGCATGGAGGCCTTCCGTCGCGATCGTCCCTACTGCATGGGCAGCATCGTTTGGCAACTCAACGACTGTTGGCCCGTCGCGTCCTGGTCGAGCCGCGACTACTACGGCCGCTGGAAGGCCCTGCACTACGTCACCCGTAAGGCCTACGACGACATCCTCGTTTCCCCTCGCGTGAAGGATGGTTCTGTGCAAGGCAGTGCTACCGTCACCTCCACCGAGCAGGTGGCAGCCCTGCCTGGGCAGGAAGACACGGGCGTGAAGCAATCGGCTGACATCGCTCTTGCCCGGAAGGTGCTGGAACTGAAACTCGTCAACGACCATCGCACTGCTGCGCCCGGCACCCTACGCATCCAGACCATGACCCTCGACGGTCGGGTGGTCTATGAGAAGACCAAGCGAGTATCCCTGCCCAAGAACTGCGCCATCGACGTGGAGACCCTACGCGTCAGCGACCTCCTCGGCGGTGAGCAGCCCGGCGACGTCTTCTTCTACATCACCTACACCACGGGTGGCAAGACCTACTACAACATTGCCTACCCCGAACGGCAGAAGGACATGCACTATCGTCCCGCCCGCATCGCTGTCACGGACCTGCGTCCCGTGGCCGGCGGCTTCAGCGTCAGCCTGAAGAGCGACATCTTTGCCCGCGCCGTCTTCCTAAAGATTCGCGGCATCGACAACTTCTTCTCCGACAACTACTTCGACTTGCTTCCCGGCGAGGAACGCACCATCACCGTGCGCACCTCGAAGTCCCTTGCCCAGTTCAAGCAGGAGTTGGAAATCACGTCCCTCGGCGACACGTATAAATAAGTTAAGCGCACCCAGAATAAACAAAGGTAAAACCTTCAAAAAACAAAGATGAAACGCCTCCTGCTCCTTGCCTTCTGTTCCGTATGCCTTCATGCCATGAAGGGACAGGGCACCCGCCTCGCACTTGCCCCCACACCACCGATGGGATGGATGACGTGGAACCAGTTCCAAGGTAACATCAGTGAGCAACTCATCCGCGAGACGGCCGACCTGATGGTGAGCGAGGGCTACCGCGACGCGGGCTACGAGTACATCTTCATTGATGACTGCTGGCAGGGAGGACGCGACAACCATAACAACATCATCCCCGATCCCGATAAATTCCCCAACGGCATGAAAGCACTGGCCGACTACGTGCATAGCAAGGGACTGAAACTCGGCATATATAGTGACGCGGCTCAACTCACTTGTGCGGGCTACACTGCAAGCCTCGGTTTCGAAGAACAAGATGCGCGGACGTTTGCCCAATGGGGCATCGACTACCTGAAGTATGATTACTGCGGCGCGCCCAACGATAGTGCCACGGCACACCGCCGTTACAGCACAATGGCCGATGCACTGGCCAAGAGCGGACGTTCTATCGTGCTCGGCATCTGTGAGTGGGGACAGCACAATGCCGAGGTTTGGGCTCCAGAGGCTGGCGGAAGCGTCTTCCGCACCAGTGGTGACGTGCGCGATATGTGGAAGGACGTGACCCGTCAGGGTGGCATGGGCATCCTCGATATCATAAACATCACCGTCCCCCTGCAACCTTTCGCCCGTAAGGGCTGTTGGTTCGACATGGACATGCTCGTCTGCGGTCTCTACGGCAAAGGTGGCCCGAGCAGCGACCTGGGCGGCGTGGGCTGCACCGACACGGAATACCAGACGCAGATGAGCCTTTGGGCCATGATGGCCTCCCCCCTGGCCATGAGCCACGACCTGCGCCAGACCAACGACCGTACGCGA
Source organism: Bacteroidaceae bacterium (assembly GCA_017469925.1). Taxonomy (GTDB): domain Bacteria; phylum Bacteroidota; class Bacteroidia; order Bacteroidales; family Bacteroidaceae; genus Physcousia. The sequence continues at coordinate 35,535 of JAFUFK010000023.1, forward strand.
GAGATATTATTGAATAAGGAAATCATTGACATCGACCAAGACCCGTTGGGGCAGGTGGCCGAGCGCCGCATCTTGACCGACGAAATGCAAGTGTTTGTCCGTCCGCTCTCTGAGGGGCGCTACGCCGTGGCCGTGCTCAACACAAGCGACAACGTCCTGCCTGTCCGCCTGGACTTCGCCTCGTTGGGCCTCACAGCGCGCTATACCCTGCGCGATGTCTGGCTGCATAAGGATGTGAAGAAGAATGCCCGCCAGTGGCAGGGTACCGTCGAGAGACACGAGACCAAGGTCTTCGTGCTGCAAAAATCATAATATAGTAAGGTATGAAACGCACCATCCTCACTTTCCTCTGTTCCGTATGTCTGTATGTTATGCAGGCCCAGACTCTCCTGCCCGCCACGGAACCCAATGCCGTGCAGCGGCAACTCATTGACCGAGGATATGGGATGTTCGTTCATTTCGGGCCGAACACGTTCCTTGAAAAAGAGTGGAGCGATGGCACGGCTCCAGCCAGCGTCTATGCACCTACGGCTTTGGACTGCGACCAGTGGGTGCGTGTGGCACGGGAGGCGGGCTTCCGCTATGTACTGCTTGTGACGAAGCACCACGATGGTTTCTGCCTTTGGGACAGTCAGTGGACGGATTATGACGTGGCCTCGTCGCGTGACACCACGGATGTAGTGCGCGCCGTCAGCAATGCTTTCCGAAAGTACGGCTTGCAGTTTGCAGTCTACTATTCGCTTTGGGACCGGCACGAACCGACCTATAAGAGTGAAGACTTCGGGCAGTATGTCCAGTATATGGAGCGGCAACTGACCGAACTGATGACGCAGTATGGCGAAGTGTGCGAACTGTGGCTCGACGGAGGTTGGGACAAGCCTATTGCCGACTGGCAGATACCACGCATTTACGGTCTCGTGAAGCAACTGCAACCGAACTGCGCCGTGGGTGTTAATCACACACTTTCGGCACGTGAAGATGAAGTTAGTTACTACTGGGACGACCTTGTGCTGCCCGACTCCTGCGACCGCGACGACAAGCATTACCTGCGCTTCTTCCCCACCGACTTCCGCCTCTGGGACCCCAAAATCGCGCCACTCTACGACCGCAAGCAGTACCTCCACAAAGGGCAGTCGTATTACCTGCCTTTTGAGCACACCATCTGCCTCAGTAAGGGATGGAACTGGTTCCAAAAGGAGAAGCCCATGCCCGTGCGTGACCTTGACGAACTGGAGGAACTTTTCTACTGGACGACTTCGAACGACAACACGCTCGTCGTAGACTTGGCTCCTGACCGCACAGGGCGCATCCGTCCGCACGAGGCTGACCGCATCGTCGAACTGCGCCGCCGGCTCGGTATCGAGCATGGTAAACCTTTGCCGAAGCGACGTGGCGAAATCATATCCCTCGGTGCCAAGACCGAAGCCTCCTCGGTCTATCCCAGCAAGGAAGGTACTTATGCGACAAGTCAGGCTGTGGATGGAGGGATGCAGACGCGCTGGGCTTCGGCCGACGGCGATAACTTGGCATGGTTCGCGCTCGACTTTGGCCACGAACAGACATTCAACAAGGTCGTTATCTTTGAGTACCAAGACCAACAGCAGGGCGACGACGGATTTTCCAACGTCCGCACGGGACGCATCCAGCAGTACACACTTGACATCTGGCGCAACGGGCAGTGGGTCCCCATCTACGTTGGCGACGAAAGTCTGAGCGACTGTAAGGTTATCCGCCTTTCCCACGCATATACCTCCTCGCAGTTCCGCCTCCGCGCCTCCGCTCCCCCCAGCATCTACGAATTGGAAGTTATTAATGAACCCACCCTAAACCCCTAAATAGCACGGCATGAAACGCATAATCCTTCTGCTCCTTTGTTCTGTTTGCCTCCAGGCCATGCAGGCAACCACCCAGAACATAGCACCGCGAGCCCACGTGTCGGCTTCGTCGTCGCTGGATGAAAGGCATGGGGCATCCTGTGCCGTGGACGGAGTCATCCGCATTCCGGGGCAGGGCGAATGGCGGTCGGGCGTGAAGATGACCTTCTGGGGAGAGATAGACTTCCCGTGGATACAACTCGACTGGGACGAGGCGGTGGAGATAACGAGCGTAACCCTTTACGACATCGCTTCGGACGATGCCACGTGTTCTGGCGGTGAGTTGGTGTTCAGCGACGGCTCGCGTTTGCTCGTTCGCGAGATTCCGTCCAACGGAGCACCGCTCACCGTCTCTTTCTCTCCCAAGCGGACACGGAGCCTGCGCTTCGAGGTGATGGACGGCGACGGCGATTACATCGGGCTTTCGGAGATAGAGGTCTTCGCCACGCCCACGGATTACGTGACAGCCGTCGACCCGTACATCGAGACCACGCGCGGGCGTTACTTCTTCTTTGTCACGGGCAGTCAGCCCTTCGGCATGATTTCGGCAGCACCCCTCACCCGCAACAAGAACCAAGGGGGTGGCGGGTACAACTACAATGCCACCGAGGTGCTCGGCTTCCCGCAAATCCACGCATGGATGCTTGCCGGCCTCGACCTCATGCCCACCACGGGGCAGGTGGACGTTGAAGGCGGAGAGCAGGCGTGGAAGTCGCCCTTCAGCCATGTGGGCGAAGTGGTGCAGCCAGCCTACCATCGTCTGTTCCTCGAACGATACAAGATGTGGGTCGAGCAGACCAACACCGACAGGGCGTCACTCTATCGCCTGACCTTCACCGAGGCCGATTCGGCGCACATCCTGCTGAACCTCGGCGGGTATATCTCTACGGCCACGATGGTCAATGCACACATCACGAAGACCACCGAGCGCGGTCTCGCGGGCTATTTCGACACGACGGGCCGTCTCTGGGGTGGTCCCGACGTGGTGCGCATCTTCTTTGCCGCCGAGTTTAACAAACCCTTCTCCATGCTGAAGCCTTTTGGAGCCATGGAACCGAACACTGGCGATGCCTTGTATGCGGCGTTGACTCATGCCACGCCTCGTAACGAGGGCATGAGTTACGCCGATGCTCCCGTAGCGGGCATCAGTGCCGAATATGCCGTGCAGCCAGCCGAGCAACTGCTGCTGAAGATGGCCGTTTCCTATACCAGCGTCGAGAATACCGAGCAGAACCTCACGGAGATTCCCGACTTTGATTTCGATGCCACCCGACGGGCTTCGCAACAAGTCTGGAACTACATGCTGGGGCGCATCGATGTGCAAGGCGGAACGGCTGAGGACCGCACCAAGTTCTACACCGACCTCTGGCACACGCTTCTGGGTCGTCACAAGCTCGATGACCTTAGCGGGGACTATCCCAACTATACACAACAGACCCACCCCCAACCCCTCCCTAGAAGGGAGGGGAGTAGTTACCAACACCACTACTCGGCCCAACTCAAGGTAAGGAATCTATATACTCCCCTCTCTCACAGGGAGGGGCAAGGGGGCGGGTCTCACATTTACAACTCCGATGCGCTCTGGCTGTCGCAATGGAACCTCAATACCCTGTGGGGCATAGCCTATCCCGACGTGCTCGACGACTTTGCGGCCTCCTTTCTTCAGTATTCGCTCAACGGCGGTCTGTTGGCCCGTGGCCCCTGTGCAGGAGGCTATTCATTCATCATGTCGGGCTGCCCTGCCACATCGCTTATCACCAGTGCCTACCAACGAGGCATTCATCGCAAATACTCCCCGAAAGTAGCCCTTCGCGAGATGGTGCGCAACCACGAACCTGGCGGTATGTTGGCCTACGGACAGGACGACGACCTGCGCTTCTACGAGGCGCACGGCTACGTGCCCAATCAGGCAGGACTGACCATCCAGTGGTCCTTCGAAGACTGGGCTTTGGCCGAGATGGCCGAGCGCATGGGGCAAAAGAAAGTAGCCCAGCGTTTCCATCGTCGTGCCGCCGGTTGGCCTGCATCCTTCAACAAAGAACTGGGCTTCATCCTGCCCCGAACCCGCGAAGGCGGCTGGCTGCATACCGACCCGCTGAACGGTTGGGGCTACGAGGAGGCCAATGCTTGGCAGGCCACCTTCGGTTTGTCGCAGGACATCCCGCAACTGGCTACGCTGATGGGCGGCAACGATAGTCTTTGTGCTCGGCTGAACTATGCCTTCGAGCAGGCTGCGGGGGACGACTACATGTCTGGTTATGGTGGCGGCTACGTCAGTTACAGCAACCAGCCCGGGCTTTCCAATGCCCACGTCTTTGGCCATGCGGGTCGGCCCGACCTTACGCAGTACTGGGTGCGCCGCGTCCGCCGACAAGCCTATGGAGGCACTACGCCTGATAAGGGATATGGCGGGCACGACGAGGACCAGGGACAGATGTCGAGTCTCTCCGCCCTGATGAGCATTGGCTTGTTCTCCCTCGATGGCGGAAGCAGCCAGCACCCGACCTACGACATCACTTCACCCATCTTCGACCAGGTGACCATTCGTCTGCATCCCGACTACTGCCAGGGGTGCGAGTTTCGCATCGTGGTTCATGGTAATAGTGAGCAGAACTGCTATATCCAGCGTATGACGCTGAACGGGGTTGAACTCCACGAGACCAGCATAACGCATGAGCGGTTGCAGCAGGGTGGGACGCTGGAACTGTGGCTCGGTTCCCAAGCAAGGCGCAATTACAATACCCATGAATAAGTACAAAACAAACAATAAATCATAAAAGCAATGAACAAACGAGCAATCTTATCAACCTTGCTGGCCCTGGTGATGACATCGGTGAGTGCCGAAGTGCATCTGCCGGGCTGGATGACCAGCAACATGGTGCTGCAGCAACAGAGCACGCTGCACCTGAAGGCCACGGCCAAGCCCAAGGCCAAAGTAAAAGTGACGGCAAGTTGGAACCGCGAGGTCTTGGAAACGCGCGCCGACACGGACGGACGCTTCGCCATCGACCTGCCCATTCCCGAGGCCGGAGGCCCCTACACGCTCACCTTCGACGACGGCAAGAAGCGCGTTCTCACGAACGTGATGGTAGGCGAAGTGTGGTTCTGCTCGGGACAGTCGAACATGGAGATGCCCGTCCAGGGATGGGGCAAGGTGAAAAACTACGAGCAGGAGGTGGCCAACGCCCAGCATCCGCTCATTCGCCTGTTCCAGGTGAAAGAAGTCACCGCCCTGACCCCGCAGGCCGAAGTTCCCTATGGTCACACCAACGGTTGGGCCGTCTGCTCGCCCGAGATGGTAGCCGAGTTCTCTGCCACGGCCTACTTCTTCGCCCGCACGCTGACGGAGAAACTGGGCATTGCCGTGGGCGTGGTCAACAGCAGTTGGGGCGGCACGCCTGCCGAGACGTGGACGAGCCACGAGGCTCTGAAACATGTCACGGGCTTTGAGGATATGCTGAAGCGCATCGAGGAGATGGGCCCCGAACGCGTGCAGACCGTTTATGAAGAATCAATGGCCGACTGGAACCGTCAGTTCCTGACGAAGGACCAGGGCCTGCGCGATGCCGACATCCGTCGTCCGAAGTGGAATGCCGAGACCGACGGATGGCAGACCATGTCGCTGCCTGCCCTGTGGGAAGGTCAAGGGCTTCCCGGCTTCGACGGTGTGGCGTGGTTCCGCCGCGTGGTGAACGTACCGGCCGAGCTCGCCGGAAAGGACCTGAAACTGAACCTCGGTATGATTGACGACGAGGACAAGACCTACTGGAATGGCGAGATGGTGGCCGAAGGCTCAGGCTTCAACCAGCAGCGCCACTACACCGTGCCCGGACGACTGGTGAAGGCAGGGCAGAACGTCATCCTCGTACGCGTTTCCGACACGGGTGGTGAGGGTGGCATCTACGGCAAGCCCGAGGACATGACCCTCGACGGCAAGATTTCCCTGGCCGGTCCCTGGCAGTACTGCGTGGGCGTCAGCCTGAAGGAACTGCCGCAGCGCCCGATGAGTCCCACCAGTTCGTGGTGGCCCAGCGCGTGCTACAATTCCATGGTGGCTCCCTTCCTGGGTATGCCCATCCGGGGTACCATCTGGTACCAGGGCTGTGCCAACGTAGGCCGTGCCGAACAATACGAAAGCTTGTTCCAGACACTCATCCACGACTGGAAACAGCGCTTCGGCGAACATCCCTTCTATTTCGTGCAACTGGCCAACTACCTCAGTCGTCACGACGTGCAGCCCGAGTCGAAGTGGGCCGCCCTTCGCGATGCGCAGCGCAGTGCCCTACGGATTGCCGGCACGGGCATGATGGTGAACATCACCTTGGGTGAGGCAGGCGACATCCATCCCAAGAACAAACAGGAGGTGGGACGCCGACTGGCCCGACTGGCCCTGAACCGAACCTATGGCCAACCCGAGCCCGGGTGTGCACCCGAGTTTCAGCAGATGAACGTCGTAGGTGACAAGGCCTTCTTGGCCTTCTCCCTTCCGCAGGGTGCCGAGGGACTGGCAACGAACCCCGACATCAAGGGATTTACCATCGCCGGTCCCGACCATAAGTGGTACAAGGCTCAGGCACGCACGCTGACCGACCATAGCATCGTAGTCTCTGCGCCCGAAGTCACCATTCCCATTGCCGTCAGGTACGGGTGGGCGGACAATCCGGAATGCACGCTTGCGACCCCTGAAGGCTTCGACGTGTCGCCATTCCGCACAGATAACTGGTAATAATAAATAAGTATAGACAGATATGAAACTCAGAACACTCATCCTTGGCTGCCTTGCCCTGACAGCGGCGAGCGCAATGGCCGACGAATTGGTAAAGATTCAGACGGACAACGTTGACCTTATCCTCAAGGTGAAGGACGACGGTCGCCTGACGCAGGCCTATCTGGGCAAGACCCTCCGCGACACGAACGACCTCGGTTGGCTCGAGGACGGTCGTGAGGCCTACATCACCCACGGGCCCGAAGTCTACTTCGAACCTGCGTTGGACGTCATCCACGCCGACGGTAATCCATCCTCCTTCCTGCGCCATACGAGCCACGCGACTACGTCGCCGAAGGCTGGCGTGCAGGAAACCGTTATCACATTGGAGGACCAGAAGGAACCCCTCACCGTCCGCCTACACTACGTGGCCTACACCCGCGAGAACGTCATCAAGACGTGGACGGAAATCGTGAACCGCCAGAAGAAGCCCATCCAACTGAAAAAGTTTGCGTCGTCGATGCTCCACTTTTATCGGCCCGCCTACTACCTGACGCAGTTCAACGGCGACTGGATTAACGAGGCACAGATGACCACGCTCCCGCTCGCCTTCGGCAAGAAGGTGCTGGAGTCGAACCTCGGCAGTCGTGCCGACATGTTCGCCTCTCCGCAGTTCATCCTCTCGCTCTCCCAGCCTGCCACCGAGACTTCGGGCGACGTGCTCCTCGGACAACTGGGCTGGACGGGTAACTTCCGCTTCACCTTCGAGGTAGACCGTGAGGGCTGGCTGCGCGTTATCTCAGGCATCAACAACGAGTTCTCTGAGCGCACGCTCCAGCCCGGCGAGACCTTCCAGACCGCCGACTTCTTCTTCACGCTCAGTAGCGCGGGACTCGAGAAGGCCAGTCACGACCTCCACGACTGGGCGCGTCGCCATCAGGTGAAGGACGGCATGGGCGACCGCATGACCCTGCTCAACAACTGGGAGGCCACGTACTTCGACTTCAACGAAGATAAGCTTGTCGGCCTCATGGACGATGCCGTGCGTCTGGGTGTCGACATGTTCCTGCTCGACGACGGATGGTTTGGCAACAAATATCCCCGAAGCAACGACGATGCCGCCCTGGGCGACTGGCAGGAGACCGCCGGCAAACTGCCCAACGGCGTAGGTCGCCTGTGCGATGCCGCCCGCGAGAAAGGCATCAAGTTCGGCATCTGGATAGAGCCTGAGATGGTGAGCCAGCGTAGCGAGCTCTTTGAGAAGCACCGCGACTGGGTGCTGATGTTCCCCAACCGCGACCCGCAAGAGTTCCGCAACCAACTGACGCTCGACCTCTCCAATCCCAAGGTGCAGGACTTCGTGTTCGGCGTGGTGGACGGCCTGATGACCAAGTATCCCGAGATTGCCTTCTTCAAGTGGGACTGCAACTCGCCCATCATGAACCCCTATTCGCCTTACCTCAAGGACCATCAGACCCATCTCTACGTCGACTATGTGCGAGGTCTCTACAGCGTGCTCGAGCGCATCAAGGCTAAATACCCCGAACTGCCCATGATGATGTGTGCAGGTGGTAGCGGCCGCATCGACTATAAGGGGCTGGAGTACTTCACGGAGTTCTGGGCTTCGGACGACACCGACCCCGCCGAGCGCCTGTTCATCCAGTACGGCTACAGCTTCTTCTATCCCTCGAAGACCATCTGCGCCCACGTCACCACCTGGAACAAGCTCGCCAGTGTCAAGTTCCGCACCGACGTGGCCTCGATGGGCAAGCTCGGCTTCGACATCAAGCTGTCGGACATGACCGCCGACGACATCGCCTACGCCCGAGAAGCCGTGCGCAACTACAACCGTCTGAAGCCCGTCATCCTCGACGGCGACCTCTATCGCCTCGTCGCACCCTACCAGAGCACCCATGCGGCCTCGGCCTACGTGAGCAAGGATAAGGGCCACGCCGTCCTCTTCACTTTCGACATCCAGCCTCGCGCCGTAGAGCACCGCCACAACGTAGTCCTGCGCGGCCTCGACTCGAACCGCCGCTATCGCATTCAGGAGATTAACCTGATGCCCGGACAGGACACGTGGGTGAAAAACCGTAGCTACAGCGGCGACTACCTGATGAACATCGGTCTGGACCTGTTTACGGGCAATAAATTGAATAGTCGTGTCGTTGAACTAATAGCAGAATGATACAATTATGAAAAAGATATTCTTAACGCTTCTCATCGGTGTCAGCTTATGCGGACGTGCCGAGAACGTCTCCTTCCAAGTGGGCAACCTCACCATCAGCTGGAGCGACCAGTACAAGTCTTTCACCATTCGTGGGCAGCAGGCCGACGGCACGGCGCGCAGCATCGCCACACGCAGTAAGCCCAAGGCCACCTACGACAACGCCTCGGGTGTGAGCCGCGACTACTTCACCACCGACCGCTACGCCACCATGGCCTACACTGAGGAGGCCGTCACCGACGAATTCGGCCAAGGCACGGCCCATCGCTTCACCTTCACCGACCCGACGGCCGATCAAGAGGACCGGGTGACGATGCAGGTCTCGTTCTTCGAGTATCCCGATTGCCCCTTCGTGCTCACGCAACTGGCCCTTATCTCGGCCAGCGGCCCCATCTGCACGAACCACCTGGAGGCTGTGAGCACCACCGTGCAGTGGCGCATGATGACGCAGAGCGAGAACAATAGAATGCTGAAGGTGCCCTTCGACAACGACGGGTTTGGCCGCTACCACACCTACCGTCTCACCACCTCAATGACCAGTTACGAAGTGGCCAGCATCTACGATGGTGCTAACGGCTACGGGGCCGTCTATGGTAGTGTAGACCACGACCATTGGAAGAGCGGCGTCTGCGTTGATGCCACCGACAATGCTTCCATCAAATCGCTGCAGCTCATCTCCGGCATGAGCGATGCGGAGACCCGCGACGACCTGCCCGATTACGGCCATCTGCCCCACGGCAAACTCCTGGGTGACACTGTTCGTTCTGCCCGCTTCTTCGTCGGTTTCTTCGACGACTGGCGCGTGGGTATGGAAACCTTTGCCGACGCCTGTGCTGTGGTGCGCCCGACCATGTCGAACTGGACAGCCGGCACGCCCTTCGGCTGGCAAAGCTGGGGTGTACTGGCCGATAAGAACAGCTACGAGGCCGACATCGAAATCAGCGACTACTATGCCCAGGTGCTGCAGCCTGGCGGCTTCATTAATTCTAAAGGTAACATCGTCATGAGCCTTGATGCCTCCGACGGACACAGCGACCAGCAGAAGCGCGACTTCATCGCCCACTGCAAGGAGAACGGGCAGATGGTAGGCTGCTACTCCACGCCCTTCTCGCTCTGGTGGGATGAGAACAGCATCAACACCTATACGGTCTCTTGGATGAAGGACGGCGAGCGCGTCACGGGTGTCATGCGCGACGTCGTGCTGAAGATTAACGGCAAGCCTGTGAAGTACGACGGAGCCTACTGTGCCGATCCGACGCATCCCGTCACGAAGCAGAGCATCGTCAACTTCGTGCGCAACGAAGCCGCCAAGGGCACCCGCTGGATTAAGGCCGACTTCCTCAACTGCGGCATCATCCAGGCCGACAGTTACTATAAGGATGGTATTACCACCGCTGTCGAGGCTTATAACGACGGTATGCGCTACCTGCAGGAGCAATGTGCCAAGTACGACATCTTCGTTGCCCTCTCCATTGCGCCACTCTTCCCCCATGGCTATGCTAACTCCCGCCGCATCGCCTGCGACACCTGGGGACAGATAGGGCACACGGAGTACTGCATGAACGCCATCTCGGGCGGATGGTGGACGGATCGTCTCTATCAGTACAACGACCCCGACCACCTGGTGTTCATCGGTGCCGGCGACCAAGTGGGAAACACGCTCAGCGAGAACCGTGCGCGCTTCACCTCGGGCGCCGTCACGGGCATGATGCTCGTGGCAGACAACTTCAGCCCTTCCGATAAGTCGGGGCGCGGCAATGCTGCCATGAGCCGCCAGCGTGCCCAGCAGGTGATGCTCAACGCCGATATCAATCGCATGGCTGACCTCGGACGCTCGTTCCGTCCGCTCTATGGACACAAGGAGTACGACGGGCAGCACGACCATGCCCAGAGCCTGTTCGTCCACCAGGCCGACTCGTTCATCTACGTCGCCGCCTTCAACTACACCGCTTCTGCCACGTCTTACACCATCCCCCTCACCGACCTTGGCCTGACGGAGAGTGAGGAAGTGAGCGAAAGCAAGGAACTGTGGATGGGCGAGAGCATTGCCGTGCAAAACCGTCGGTTTGCCGTTGCTGTACCGGCCAAGGACGTACGCGTCGTCCGCCTGCGCTTGGCCCATCCCGAGACCAATGCCGTCGGCACGCCTCGGGCCACAACTTCCTCCATAGTCCGCACCGAGCACTTCGACCTCCAGGGCCGCCGCATCCCCAATGATAGCCTCCATCGGGGTCTTGCCCTAAGGCAGGTGATCTACAGTGATGGTACGGTGGACACTCGCAAGTACCTCGTTCGGTAAACTACTTTCCTAGAATAAGGTTTACCAAGGCCGTTACGTCAGCAATGGAGATAATGCCATCGGCGTTGACATCGGCTGCAGAATGGTCGTATAGAGGAGTATCACCATTGTCCTTGCCAAGGATGATATTCACTAAGGCCGTCACGTCGGCAATGGTAATCGAACCGTCTTTGTTAACATCACCGGGGGAGGTGAGGGAGAGCGTCGTGGTAGCAAACGCACTGGTTACGAAAGCGGGGTCAATAGTCTGCACACCAATGGTGAATCGTTTGCCGTTTTTAGGCTTTATGGTGTAGGACAGTAATCCACGTACTGCGTTTTGCATGTCTTGTAGGGTCTTCAGCCGTCCTGTTGCGATGTCGGCTGGAAGAATCATACTGACGTTGCCCGTCTCCTCATCGCGCACATATATATTATAGGAAAGGACCGAGGCGGCTAAACCTTCTTCCGAAGCAGCCTGCCAGGTGACGGTGATGCTGCCGTCGGCGTTCTTCACGGCCTGTACGCCAGAGGGAGCAGAGGGCAACGTGGTGGGGCTGTTGAAATTGTGGTAGGTGGCAGCCACGTCGTTGCCCACGATAAGGGCATCCACCATGCCTCGGTTCGAGAGGTTGCCCAACGCAAGGCCGCCTTGATTCATCACGGCCAGACCTGTGCGCGAGTAGTGTTCGAACGTACCATCGGCTTTTTGCAGATAGATGCGCGTACCTTGGGCATCGCCATTCTCGGAGGAGGATTCCTGAGAGTCGGCCTGTCCTGTAATGATAAGGTCGGGACGACCATCATAGTTAAGGTCTGCGGCATAGATTACAGGCTCTTCGATGCCAGTAATTCCGTGGCTGGTCACATGGGCAAACGAGAAATTGCCTTGGTTCAGGTAGATGTCGGTGCGTCGCCCCCCATTGTTTCCGCATGTCACGATGTCGAGCCGTCCGTCGCCATTGAGGTCCACAAGACAGACATCACTATTGCACATCCCTGTGAAGTTCTGGTCAGTCATGCGCTGGGTGGTGAAGGTTCCATCACCATTATTTTTGTGAATATAGAACTCGCAGTAATGGTTGCCGTCTTCCCATCCGGTCTCTACGATGTCAGGCCAACCGTCATTGTCGAGGTCGCCGAAGGTCACGCTTCCGTGGGTCATTTTTGTCAGTTCGGCGGCGCGAGTAAAGGTGCCGTCGCCGTTGTTATGGAATACTACAGCTTCGCGTCCGTTGCCCCAAGCCTGCTGTACGACATCACTGAATCCATCGCGGTCGTAGTCGGCAAACGAGATGCTGCTGTTGTTGCGGGCATTGTAACTGTCGGGGTGCTCGTTGTTGCCGTCGAGGAAGGCCGCGCTCTCCACATAGGAGAACCTGTAGCCCTGGCTGGCACCGAGGTTCCGATAGAGGCGCGACTGGTTGCCGCCTTGGTAGTTGTTGTCGTTGTCGCTCTTTACGAAGAAATCAAGGTTACCATCGTTGTCAAAGTCGAACCAGCGCGAATAGCCATATACCATGGGAGGCAGGCCGTGCTCGCCCGTTTGACCGCTGGCGTAGGTGTCCTCCAGACTGAAGGTGCCGTCAGCCAGTTGCGTATAGAGGCGTCCGGTCACGTCCCAGGCATGGTTGCCTTCCCAGACTTCGCCACCATAGTAGATGTCCATCAGACCGTCGTTGTTGTAGTCGGCAATGCTGGGCGTTCCGCGATGAAGCCATTGAAGTTCTTGTGCGTGAAGGAACACAGCCCCCATCTTAAAATTATTGTCGATAATGGCCTGTACGGCCTCGTCACCACGTACGTTGTAGGTTTGGCCGTCGTAGCCTGTACTGTTGGCCTCGCCCACGAAATCCATCAGGATGATGCCCGTGGGACCCGTGCGCGTCTGGAGGTAGTCAGCCACCTGGCCGTTCATAATGCAAGCATTGCTTCGGTAACCATCGCTCTTGGACACGTCACTGGCCACCGTAGTAAGACCGACCTTTATACTTCCCGTCTGATTATAAGCCGAGGCGAAGTTGAATACCCAAGCAGCATTGCTGCTCAAGGGTGTGGTGCGTGAGGAACTCCAGTCGAGTAGTGAGGTCATAAGGCTCTGTTTCTTTGCCTGGTTTGAAGCGTCTGTGGTGTTGGCCAAGTCTTGCATGACGAGATAGGCCTCGTTGCCGTTCGCCGACACGATGCGGGCATCTGAGCCATCGGGATTCTCAGCCTTCGAGGTCTCTTCCCACCAACGGAAAGAGCCCGAAGAACCCTTCAGTGGGGTTTGGCTATCCCAATCATCCCATTCGCGTGCCAGAATGAGCATGTGCTTGCGGGCCTCGCCCACCGTCATGTCGGAACGGCAGGGGAGTATGTAATTCTGATACTCGTTCTTCTGCAGGACGGCCTCCACGCGACTAACGTAGTTATTACCTGTTCCCTGTAAAAGGTGGATGACAATAAACTCTGAGGGGTTGGCCTCCAAGTAGTTGCAGAACGTGGTCAACACGTCCTCGAACTTCAGGTTCGTCTCCAGTCCGCCATGGTTGCAGGTCATGTAGTCCGACGATGCCCCAGCGTTGGGGCGGAGGTCGAAGGCGCGGATGCCGATGTTCCATTGTTGCTCAATGGTCAGGTCTTGTGCTCGGCCGAACTCTTCGCCATAGCTTGTGCCCATGTTCGCGCGATTCCAACTGCTGGCTAGTTTGTAGCAGAAGTAACCATTGAAGCCGTTCCCTGTAGCAGAGTCGTGACTTCCTGGGATGGAAACTGTAGATACGAGTTGACTGTCCGAAAGGCGAGCCATCCAATTTTCGTCCTTACCTGAGATGCTAAGTGTTAAGGTCGCAAGGGTAATAAGAAGCGATTTTTTCATGCTTTTTAGTTCTTTTAGAAATATTTTGCTGCAAAGGTACCACTTATTTCCCATATGCATATACTACATTTTTTGCAGAAATTGGAACAAATGCGGAAAGATAGTGCTAAACGTTAGATCTTGTTTGTTTGTCGAATCTGCCAAAGAATCGCTTCTGACTGCCAAGTTTTCAACGAGGATGAGTATTGAGTAGTTGCAAGAGCATGAAAAAGTAAGGCCGGGACCTCACATTGTGGGTCCCGGCCTTACTTGTGTCTGGTGTGTTTGTCAGTAGCCTAAGAGCGAAAGCATCTTGCGCCCGTAGCGCCGACCCAGTTCGCGATAGCCGGCGGCATCGAAGTGGAGACGGTCGGGGGCGTTGGTGCAACCGTCGGACGGAATGACGTGTGCCGTGGGGACGGTCTCCGGAAGCTGGTCGATTTGCTTGTTCATGCCGATGCACATACCCTTTCCGTCGGCCTGTACGACCTCACCTGCCAGCAAGGGGACGTTGGCGGCCGTAAGTCCCAGGTCGGAGAGGAGCCGCTGATAGACGGCCCTCACCTTCTCGGCCCACGTGGGGTCGCCCGTGTTCGATTCTCCCTGATGCAGCAGGATGCCCTTGATGACGCCTTGGTGCTGTGCCTGACGGGCCAGGGCGAGCAGACGTTCATAGGGATTGTTGCCGTAGGCGGCAAGCGGATATCGCATCCAACCCGGGGCTCGATGGGCGACGTAACGCTCGATGGAATCGGGCATAAACGTTTCGATGTGGCAGCCGCCGATGGCTACGTTGATGACACCGACACGGATGGCCTCGGGGAGTGCCTCGGTCAGCGTGCGGCCAAAGTAATCGACGGGAGTGAGACCCGTATTCTCGCGACAGAGGGGAGGCAGTGCCTTGTACCAGTGGCCCATGTGGCGGCTATGGAGCGTGTCGTCGATGGCTGCCATCATCAGAAATCGGTCGCTGATGCCCTCGAAATCTTGTGCTTCAGTACGCGCGGCACCCTCCATGTTCGACTGCCCAAAGCAGAGGAATACGTAGAAGTTGGGGTCGGGCTGTGCCTTCACGGGGCTGAGACAGAGTAGCAGCGCGAGGATGGATAGGGAGAATGTGGCTTTCATACGCGCAGGGAATGAGATGTTTTTACGTTTTTCGGTTATAATTCGTCCCCTGCTCGCACAGGAGGAACAGGGGACGAATTGAATGGGGAGGTCGGCGATTACTTAACTGCAACCTTCTTGCCGTTTACGATGTAGAGACCCTTCTGCATCTTGGAGACACGGCGGCCGCTGAGGTCGTAGATGGCGCCTTGAGCCTTCTGCGGGTCGTTGGAAGTGATGACTTCCTCGATGCCGTCAGACGGGGTCTTACCAAGGTAATAGAACGTCCAGTTAGTGAAGATGGTCCAGTCGCCGTCGATGTGCTCGCTCTTGCGAATACCGATGGTGGCCTTACCGTCGGCGCCTACTTCGAACTCGCGCTCGTTCTCGGCATAGTAACCCAGGCCAAGGTAGGTCTGAGCAGCCTCCATGTTGTTGGGGATATAGACAACACTGCCGTCGGCCAGCGTGATTTCGCTTTCGGAACCGATGCCTTCCATGCGGGTCTGGGCACCGTCCATGGCGTTCATCAGAGGCTTAGCCCATGTGCTGACAGAGGTCGTAGCAAAGAGTTCGGCGTGGCGAACCTGTGCGAGAGAGTCGCTTGCACTGGGGAATCCGGCACGATAGTATCCGTTGACACCTACTACATAGAAACCTGGCTCGAGGCCGATGAGGTCCTGACTAACCACGAAACTGTCGTTGTTGTAGCACTCGAGTTCAGCCATGCTGGCAGCAGTGGCACCGCCTTCGTTGGTGATGGTCCAGCCGGAAGCAGAATCTTCGCCCAGGATAGGATCGGTGTAGTCGGGGTTGTAGATAATCTCCGTGATATCCTGAGGATCGTCGGGGGCTGCAATGTCCTTGATGTCGTACATTACGTAGCCGGCCCAGCCTTCCTTGATTTGGGCAATGGCTTCCTTCAGTTCTTCGTTGCTCTCGAAGTCAGAGCCAATGGGAGCGACAGACTTGTCCAGAAGTGCCATGTACTCCTCGTCGCCAGAGTTGATGCTGCGGGCGTAGATGTAGTAGTACTCGGCCAGAAGCATCAGTTCTTCAGCCAGTGCGGGAGCTTCGGCAATGTAGTCCAGAACATCGTCCATCTGCTGCAGGGCAGCGATGATGGCGTCGATGTCAGCCTCCTTCAATGCTGCGTCACCGGCAAGGATGGCTTCCGTGGCCAGTTCCTGTGCCTTATTGGTGATGAACGCATCCTCAGCCTGCAAGGCATTTTCGATGTCCTGCTGACGCTTGTGAATCTCGTCGGCATAGAGGTCGGCCTTGTTGCCTACGTAGGTGATGCGGAAGTTGTCCCAGATGGCCCAGATTTCCTCATCAACAGCTTCCTTCACGTCAACGCCGATGGTCAGGTCACCTGCCTTGGTGAGCACGATACGGCAATGGTTGGTGTAGAAGAGTTCGCCAGTGGCGGGATTCATCTTGGCAAAAGCCATAGCTGCGCCCTGCATGGAGTTGGGATAGTAAGCAGTTGTGCCATCCTCCAATTCACGGACAACGTCGTTGGGCCATCCGCCAGCTTCTTCGGGAGTACCGAAACTGGGTTCGGTGGCGTATTCCGACCACACTTCCTTGAAGCAAGTCTTAGAGTCGCCGGCAAACAGCGTTACCTTGTTGTAGTTACCGCGAACGAAGCCCTGAACCGTGATGTCGTATGCACCCATAGGCATGTTCTTGATGGTCTGCTCGATGTGTCCGGCTCCGTAGTCGCCATAGTTCTCAATGTCGCCCCACTGCTTGGAGAGTTCCTTGATAGATCCTTCCCAACCGGGAACCAGATGCTGGTCGCTGTAGTACTTTTGGAAGTCGGCATTGATGAGAAGGATGGTGAGGTCGTCGCCTTCCTTAATCTTGTCGCCAGAGGCAATGTAGTTGCGGATAGTGTTGATGGCGCTGTCGCGAACGGCCTCCAGATAGTCGTGGTCGGCCAGGGCGTCATCTATCTTCTCGAACATTTCGTCGGCCAAGGTGCTGACGATGTCGGTAACCTCAGGCCAATCCTGATGCTCGGCCTCCAGTTTGTCGGCGAGCTCGCGGGTGGTGGCATAGACTTCGTCCAGTTCTTTGTAGTCCTGGATAGAACCTACGAGAGCGGCGGTAGCAGCCTTCAGGTTGTTCAGCAGTTCTTCGTAGTTGTCCTCGGCATCTTCACCGGCATCCATGGCTGCTAGGTAGTTTTCGATTACTTCCTTGTTGGCACGGATTGCATCGGGATCGTAGATGGCCTGGTTCTTCTTAATCAGGTCCTGAAGCTCCAACTTGTTGGGGTCAACCTTGCCGTAGTAGGTCAGCTTGAAGTTGTCGAAGATAACCCAAGTCCTCTTGCTCGTGGTACGAACACCGATGGTGATGCCGGCGATGGGCTCAGTCACAACGATGTTCAGCACACTGGTGTAGTCGAGTTCTTCGTTGTTGCCAGTGTAGTGGTGGAAGTGGTACATGGCACCATTCATGCCGTTGGGAGCATATTTGCCGTTGCGATTGACATCGCCATACCATTCGCTACCATTCTCATACAACTTGTCCACGGTAGCGTAGTCGTCGATGTGAGCTATATTAGAAATTTGTTCACTTCCATCTGGGAATATAGCATACAATTCAGCAGGAATAAGAGGATTGTCCGATACTCCGTCCACTGCATCGGGGCGATAGAAACCTTGGCAGGTGAACTTATAGACACCTGCGGGAAGGAAGTCGATGTACTGGCTGATGTCGAATGCTGCGTGGAAAACTTCGCAGTTCTTACCCCAAGAGTCGTCGCCAACTTCACCCATGAAACCGGTGCTGTTGGGGCCTTGTGCATTCCAAGTTGCAGTGGCAGGCGTAGCACCCTTGATGGTCCAGCCTTCCATGCCGTTGTCGTTGTCGAAGCTGGGATTCACCATTACGTCGTCGGTAATGTCGAGGGGGTTGTCCTCAGAAGCATCGGCCCACTGGTCGCCGAACTCAGCCTCCTTGATGTCGGCCTTCAGATTTGCAGTAGCCTGGTTCAGTTCTGCGATTGTAGCGGCAGAGTTGTTGTAAACTGCACTGGCGGCGTCGGTGCTCACACCTTTCTCCTGAGCCTCCAGCAACGTGTTGTAGAGGTCGAGTTGAGCCTGATAGTGGGCCATTGCCTCGGCAAAGATACCGAGGGCCTCCTTGTCGAGACCGTCAACGGGAACAAACTGCCACTCGATGTTGGCATCCTCAGCCGTAGCGTTGAAGACGACGGCTGCCCCTTCGGCAGGTCCAGCCGCATACTCGACTTCAGGGTCGAAACCCATGTTGTAGGCCGAGTGCCAATAGTAGTTGCCATTCTCGGCCTTCTCGAAGTTCCAGTACCAAACGGCCTGAGCGGCATGGTCGATGAAACCGCTGGTGTCATTGTCGCGGAACAGGTAGGTACCCGTAAAACTGCGTTCACCACCAGCACCATTTACGGTCTGGCTTTTGTTGGGATTCAGTCTCAGTTTTACTGCGCCTGGATATTCCTCTTCATCCACTTCGTCCAAGGCTTCAACGACAATCTCCATGTAGGGCTCGGCGTTTGTGCCCAGTGAAATCTGAGTACTCCATGAGTTTGCACCAGTGACAAACTGACCGCACCCTACGTTGTACAGGTAGTAGAGCGTAGTGCCATCAGCCTCGTAGTCCACACCCTTGATGGGCGACTCAGGAGCTACGGGAGCAGTCCATTGTGCATGCACACTAATGGCCATCAAGGCCATCGTGAGCATCGAAAGTAATCTTGCTTTCATACTGTTTAGTTTAGGTTAGAAAATAATTAAGGTTAGGTAATAAAATTGTGTTTCGTTAGTTGTTTCGGCTACAAAGGTACGTTAACGTGCACAAACCTCTTTTAACGGATGTTTCAAAAACTTCAAATTTTGTCACAGAGCCTGTGAACGGGTACAAAAATAATCCGCGCCCCTCTGCCAAAGGACGCGGATTCGTAATGCTATGTGCCGCTGTTATTTTAAGAATTTCTCTGCTTTGATACGCCCATCGCTATATGTGGTGCGACGGATGGCGATGCCGCGGAACTGGTCGCTGAGCTGGCGCCCGCTGAGGTCGAAGAACTCGACACGTAGCGCCTTGCCATCGCAGGTCTCGGTGCGCTCAATAGCAGTAATAGTGGCCGAGTCAATTACCCATAGGTACAGCGGTGTGCTACTGGTCGTAATCTTGTTGTAGGGCGACTTCCACTCAATCTTGTTGCCCCAGTACCGGCCATCGCTGTTTCTGCGGATAGCGAAAGTGCTGTCCTCTGGTTCCTCCTTCACGAGGGTATAGGTGGGCAAGTCGATGCCGTCGAACCCGTCCTCGCCCACGATGGCGATGTAGGCATCGGGCGTCATGTAACCGTTCTCGGTTGTAATGGTTACGTCGTTGGTATCCTCTACGGGAGTAAATGTAAATGTCCAGGTATAGTCCTCCATTGTTGAACCTACACGTGCGATGTCAGCCTCTACGTCACTCAGGTTGCAAATGTCGGCGTAGTAGTACTGGCCGTTGCCTTGATTCTTCTTCGTGATGAACTTGTCGGTACCAGCCATGCGGATGCCAAACTGACCGTCGGGTTGCAGGGTGACGGGGTTACGGGCGCCCAGATACGCTTCGATGGCTTTCTCCAGTTCGCGTGCCATTTGGTCAACGATGCTTTGTGTCAACTCCGGATTGCCCTCCTGGGCCACCAGTGTGCGAGCGTCGGCGATAGCGGCCTCCAACGCATCACGGACGTCTTCGGGATATTGGCCGGGAGCCGTGCCGCCGACCGTCGCATTCAGTATGCTGTCGGCACGTGCGATGCTTGCTTTCAGTTCCGTGCAGTCGCCTGCACCATAAGGATTCAGGAACAGCAGGCCCGAGTTCTGGGCCATCTCGATGCTGATGGGTTCCTCGTCGGTTACGTGTGTGGCAACGCTCAGGTTCAGAATCTGCGTACCGGCACTACTGTTGCGGTTCGATGTGTAGCAGTCGATTTCGAAGAACAGGCGGTCGCCCTGTTTCAGGTATGCATAGAGCGCAGTGCTAATGGGCTTCTTTCCACCCTCGCCGTCGTTGGCTACCGAACCATATTGCTCAGAGAGCACACGGTTGTCGGTCGTAGCCTTTTCGGCGCCTTCGTAGAGGTGATACCAGCGCACGTACAATGGGTTCTCCACCGAAGGATTGGGGTTCGGGCGATACAGGCTGAGATATAGACGATAGACACCATCCTCGAGGGCATTGAACATGATGCCGGGGGCGCGGTCGGTAAGCGGGTGAATGGCACCATTGTCCGTAATGTAGAACCACTGGTTCGAACCTCTGTACCACGCACTCTCCTTCGACAGGTTGTTCTCGTCGTGATTCTCCAGTTTCTCAAACGTACCACTCGATACCACGCGGGAATAGAATCCCCAGGGGGCGTCGCCGTTGATGCCCATCGTTTCCTTGTCAGTTTCGACGACGTACTTGCCGTCCTCGCCAACCGTCGAAGAGATTAGGTAATAGTTGCCCGTGGCCGTCATGTCGATGATGTTGATGCTGGCCAGTACGTGGCTCCATGCTTCCTCCAACTGCTCCAGATACTGACCTGCATTGGTGCTGTTGATGGTCTCGTCGTCAAGCAAGTTGGTATATTCTTCGAGCAAGGCCTGGAGGCCTTCACCCATGTTCAGCGGAATCATACCTACGCCAGTTCCCCAGTCATAGTTGTAGAGGCTGTCGGTGATTTCGTCCATTCTGTTGCGGAGTTGGCTCAAAACACCCTCGTCATAGGGATCCACAAAGTTCTCATCGGCTTCAGCCGTAGTCTCATCCACCTGGGTAATGTCCAATTGGCGATAGAACGAGCGGGGATAGTAGTCGCGCGGCCATGTCGAAGTAGCCAGATTGGAGTAGTTCACCTCGAACGAGATGATGTCTCCCTTCTTGGCCTTAAAGGCAAACGCAAAGTCCGATGCCTCTTGTGCGGTGTAGCGCTGTTCGCCGCCATCGGCCAGTCGGAAGTTCGTTACGCCGTCGATGAACTCACCACCTTCGCCAAAGGGGAAGGCCAGCCCCATCTTAACTTCCTGGTCAATCGTGGCGCTGCCGCTTTGGCGGAAACGCGGAACTACGTGGATGGCTTTCAGGTTGGCACCATCCTGGCGAATGATGTTACCTTCTACTTTATAATACCCCGTCTCGGGCACGCTGAAGGAGATGGCAGGCGTATATTGCTGGTTGCCACACACCTCTATGGCGTTGCCAATGGCATTGAGCAGTTCCTCGGGTACGCTGTTTTCCTCCAGTCGGCTTACATAGACGAACTTCTCGTTGGCATCGGTGCGCGAGGGGGCTGTCCATTTCGTGTCGTACCAAGCTTCGCGCCGATAGTAAACAGGAGTGTACTCACCACTGATGGTGACGTTCTCCAGCATCTGTATGAGCATGCCGCCCGTGCGTTCGGGCTGGTAGATGTCCACATAGTTTACGGCACTCTCCATGTCGTAAGTAAGGAATTGCGTGTACGCGCCTGTGTCGTACGTGTACTTCTCGAAAGCCCACCGTGCATCGCCTCCCGAGGCAAACGTCTCGTCGGTCATGTCGGTCAGTTTCCACGTCTGTGCATTTGCAGCCACTGCCATGCAGAGGCATGCAAAAAGGGTGTAGAGTCTTTTCATACTGATTAGTTCTTGATGTTGGTTAGTAATTTCGACATTGCAAAATTACCCATTTCATCGAAGGTCTTGGTGTATCTTTTCGTGCAAAAACGGTGCGAATCGTGCAAACTTGCCTTATGATGGTCATTTACTACTTTAGGAAGGTGATGCCTTCGACGTGATTGCCCACAAAGATGGGCACGTAGTCGGCCGTTTGGTACCACTTCGGTTTGCCCGGCATGTCGTCGTAGATGGCCCGTCCGTTGATTTTCAGTCCCTCGAAGGTGATGTTCCGGACCTTGCGCTCCTCGTTGTAGCCATTGATGACGGACATGTAGGGCCGCTCTCCGTAATAGCGGATGTTGCGGAAGGTTACGTTTTCCACACCCATGCCGGGCGCCTTGCAGTACTTCTGGTTCCAGCCGACCTTCACTTGCAAGAGACAGCCCTGATGGAGGTTCTCGATACGGATGTTGTCGAAGGTGACGTTGCGCACCAGATTGTTGTCGCCGCAGTTGATGGCCATGCAACCTTGGTAATCGACCTGCGGCTCGCTCTGGCAGAGGATGTCGATGTTCTCATAGATTAGATTCTCCACCGTGTCGCGGCGTTCGGGATGAGGTCCGGCCGCTGCACCATGGATGCCGATGAATATGGGGTGTGCCACGTCGGCCCAGAGCGTCGAGTTGCGCATGGTGACGTTGCGTACCGAACCTTCGAAGCCCTTGCGTGTGGCGTAGGCCGTGGTGCAGTCGTCTGAGTTGCGGCAGAAGACGCGGTCGTAGAGTACGTTCTGCGAGGCAAAGACGTTCAACCCGTCGCCCCAGCCGGGGTGTGAGATGCTGCGCACGTCGTGCAGTGTAACGCCGTCCGAGTTGCCTATGGGGCAAGTGTTCACGACGAGGCCGTCGATGAGGACGTTGCGGCTGCGGTGTATGTGACATCCCTCGTAGCCATCGGCCGGACGGGCAATACCACGTCCCAGGATGCTCACGTCGTGGGCGTCCTCGATGGCAAATGTCCCGGTGAAATACGCTCCTCCGGCCAGATAGACCGTCGTGTTCGACGCCACGGCGATGCGCTTCTGCGGATACAGACCCGGGGCATAGTAGATGAATTGCCGTCCTTGGCGTTCGGCCTCGGCGCGGGCTTCATCGGCCGTGGGATCGGGCTTGGAGGTGAATATGAGCAGGTTACGGGTAATGTCGCCGTCCAGTTCCACGCTGACGTTCTCGGGCTGGAACAGCAGGAACTGCACCGTCGAGTCGTTCTGCACGTTGGCGATGGTACCGCGATAGTCGGGACGGATGCGTGCCGTCCGGAACTTCCTACCTTTACTTATTACGCGCACGAAGACGTCGCCCGTAAAGTCAAACATGGCATAGCTGATTTCGCTAATCTGGTGCTTGTTGTCGCCGATGGGCGCATTCACCTTGGCCATGTAGGTATCAATCCGTGTCCACTCCTTCCCTCCGCGCGGCTGTACGAATACGTCGTAGTCCGCCTTCAGGGGAGCACCTTCGGGAGCGGGATAGGTCAGTACCTGATGCAGTTTCACGCCCTCCCTGACGCCCGGGGCACGCACTTCTCCGTTCCCGTTGTGGGCCTTCACCTTCTTGCGCAGGTCAAGCACCTTCTTCACGTAGGGCATCTTCTGATGTTTCACCCGAGTATAGTGCTCGTAGGGTTTGACGTACGCCTCGGCCCAGAGGTTGCCACGTCCCATTTCGCCGGGCTCGGTCCAGTTGTTGTAGAGGCCCGTGCAGTCGGTCCACTGCTCGAAGGGCACGTCGTAGCCCAGGTTGTAGCGAGCCGTGTATTCCAGTCCCTTCATCAGTCGGTTGTCGAGGGCTCCGTAGAGGTCGTCGCCCTGTTCCCAGGCCATTTCGCAAGTTTGTGCCAGCGCCTCCAGTCCCAGTTGGGCATGATTCTGGTCGCGCCCCGTCTCCTGGCACTGGCCCGTCTCGCTGATGTAGTTGGGCAGCGAACCGTTGTCGTTGGCGTGGAGGAAGTACTCCACCGACTGTCTGTATAGGGTCGAGTCCTGCAGAAATATGGCACAGGCCATGCGCTGGCGGTTGACGATGGCCCCCCAGTTGCCGTTGGCGTATGGGCTGTCGGCCTCGAACTTATCTACCGTGGGCAGTATGGCACGGCGCACCATGGCAGCCCATTCGGGCGTCTGGTGGTCGCGGAGCAGGGTCATGGCCCGCACCAGGTCGAAGCCCTGGATGGTACAGAGCGGGGCGTCGTGCCCGTCGAATCCTTGCAGCGTCCGTGCGTAGGCGTTGATGATGTCGAGGGCCTCGCCCGTCCGTCCGGCCTTGGCCAGGTCCAGCGCTGCCCGCATGTCGCGTTCGCTGCCGCCTTTGGTGTTACGATACTGCCCGTCGCGGGCCACGATGGCGTAGGGGCCAGCCATCTTGTAGGTCTCTTGTGCATGGCCGACGAGTGCCAGCATGAGCGAAAGTAGAAAAATGAGCCTTTTCATCGCAGTTTTTTATTTGTTACGTACTTTTGTCTCGTAGGTTTCGATGGTGCAAAGTTAGTAATTTTCGGGCGTATGTGGGTGCTCCATATCGTGCAAAGTTGGTGCGAATCGTGCAAACAGCCGTCCCCCTCGCGTACCGCGAGTGAAAGAATCCTTACAACCGCCCGGGGCGGAAGGACGAGTCGGCCGTCGGCCTCACAAAGTTTTCGCCCGGAGTGTAACCTTTTGTATTCCAGCGATAAACGAGCCTTTCGCGGTGGGTCTCAGAAGGGGGCGCCGGAAGTTAAGTTAACCTACGGCCCTAAGTTATGTTAACTTTTGGCGATAAGTTAATATTATCTCGGGCCGCAGGTTAACTTAACTTCCGGAGGCAGGTTCCGAGCCATCCCTCAAGAGGTCGGAAAAATGTTGATAAAAAATTTGGAAGTTTCATGCTTTTCTTCTTAACTTTACCCACGTAAAAACGTGAAAATACCATGAAAACGATGCGAAAACCGATGCTCTTGGGGTTCCTGCTCTTCGTCGGGACGCTGTGGGGACAGCCGACCTCGTGGCGACGGATGGGGACGGACGAGGGCCTGTCGAACCTGCAGACACGCCAGATTATCAGCCTGCCCAACGGGCGCATGCTGGTGGTGGTGGAGGGGGTGATTGACCTCTACGACGGAGCCCACTTCCAGCCTTTGGAACTCGACCGTACGCTGACGGCCGACGTGCATAGTTTCCTCAATACCGACCACTTCTTCGACCGTCAGGGGCGGCTCTGGATTCGCACCCTCCACCAGCTGACGGCCATCGACGTGGCGACCCTCCGACCGCTCGACGTCCGCCAGTTGCTGCGCGACGCAGGCATCGGCGGGACGTTGCAAAACTTCTTTGTCGATGGCGACGGTGTGGCATGGATGCACGTGGGCGAGGACAGCCTGATGCGTTGCGACTGGCAGGGACCGGCCCGACTGGTGATGCACATCACCGACCGCAATACCGACGGCATACGTTCGTCGGTCTGCGACGTAGTGGGCGCGGGCGCGCGTCGTTACATCTTCTTCTCCAGTGGGCGCATGGTGTGCCTCGAGGGCGAGCGTGTGCGCTATACACAGCAGGTGTGCGATGCCTCCCACGGCTATTACCTGCGGGCGAGGGGCCGAGGGGCGGATACCATAGTCGTGCGCACGGTGGAGGCGGGCGAGCCCATGGTGGCGCGCTACGATGTGGGCCGACGTTGTCTCTCCGATACGCTGCTGAAGGGCCATGCTATGGACGTTTTCTTCGATGAAATGGGCGATTTTTGGACTTTCGAGAAGCGCACCGTGTGGCATTACGACCATCGCCTGCGGCTGAAAGAGACGTTGGACGAGAGCCCTGTCGATATCCTGGACTTCACACCCGACCACCAGGGAGGTGGATGGGCCTGCTCGTTCAACAGGGGCCTCTTCTACCATGCTCCGCAGACCAATCGCCTGCCGTATGAGCAGATGCCTGAGCGGGGGGCGATAACCTCGTTCCTGACCGACGGCGACGGACGCCTGTGGGCCGGCAGTTCACATGGCCTCCTCCGGCGCCAGGGCGACGAGTGGAGGCTTCTACCCGGTACGGAGGCCTGGCGCGTGTCGCGACTGACCCGGGCCGGCGGAGGGCACATCTACGTCTCGACGGCGAACACCGGCCTGCTGGAAATCGATGGCGAGGGCCATGTCGTCTGGCAGATAGACGAGCGGACCAGTCCGAAGATGCGCAACAACGTGGCTTTCGGTCTCGACCTGCCCGACGGCCGGCGCCTATTCAATACCCGACTCAACCGCCTGATTATCTACGACCCCGCGACGGACGGCCTCGACCACCTGATGGAACGACTGCCCAACGCCGTCAGAATGTTCCGCAATATCGTCGATTGCCTGCCGTTGGAGGGTGGCATGCTGATGGGGACGCAGAACGGCCTGTTCTTCCTGAAAGAAACCGACGAGGGCGGCCGGAAGGACTATCGCATCGATACGGAGCGATTTGCTGCGCTCGGCGACAACCCGTGGAGCATCAAGTGCAACTGCCTGTTACGCGACCGCGAGGGGCGCATCTGGGTGGGTACGCAGAACGGACTCCTCTGCTATGACGAGGGAAAGGACGAACTGCGCCACTACGGCAGGGCCGACGGACTGCCCAACAACTGTGTGCAGAGCATGACGGAGGATGCCGACGGACGACTATGGATGGCTACCTTGGGTGGCCTGTGCCAGTTGGACGTGGAGACTGGGGAAACGTGCTCGTTCGGCAAGGCCGAAGGCATGGAGGACGGGACCTTCGTGGAGCGGGCCGCCCTGCGAATGGGCGACGGAACACTGCTTTTCGGTACGGAGCACGGACTCTACACCCTGCAGCCCGACAGCCTGCGGCTGCCCGATGCCTCACTCGTGCCTCAACTAATGGGGCTGCGCATCGCGGGCCGCGAGGGATTCGTAACGGGCACCCAGCGCATCGTCCTGCCGCACGACCAGAACTTCCTCTCGTTCACCCTTTCGACACTCAACTACGCCTATGCCAGCCATACGCGATATCGCTATCAATTGCAGGGCATCGACCCCGAGCCGACCCTCGTAACAGGCCAGGGCGACCGGTTGGAGTTGGCTTATACGGCCCTTCCGCCCGGGCGTTATGTGCTTGAGGTACAGGCATCTATGCAGGGCGGCGAGTGGGGGCAGCCGATGCGCTTCGAGATTGTCATCCGACCGCCGTTGTGGCGCACGTGGTGGGCTTACCTGATTTATGTGCTCTTGGCCTTGGGCACCGGCTACTACATCCGCCGGTCGTACCTCGAACGGCGTCAAATGCACCAGCGCATCAACGAACTTTTGCGCGAGAAGGACCTCTTCCTCCAGAACCAACATGCAGAAGAGGAAAGTGAGGAGACGGAGGAAGCACCGAAGGAACAACAGGAGATTTCGCCCGCCGACCGCCGCTTTCTGGAGAAAGCACTGGGCTGTATCGACCGCAACATGGACAATGCCGAGTACACCATCGACGACTTTGCCAGCGACATGGCCATGGAGCGCTCGACGCTCTATCGCAAGTTGCAGGCCGTCATGGGACAGGGGCCGCTGGAGTTCGTGCGCACGATTCGTCTGAAACGGGCTGCGGAACTCCTGCGCTCGGGTAAGTACAACGTGACGGAGGTGTCGGAACTCGTGGGATTCAACACACCGCGCTATTTCACGAAACATTTCCGCGAAATGTATGGTGTGCGCCCGAGTGAATATCGTTAAAACCTGATGCTTTGTGCCTTGCCGCTATACGTGACGGTGCGACGTGTGCCGTCGGGCAGTGTGGCGGTGAACTGGCGCGTGGCGGACATTCCCGGGAAACTGCCTTGGCGACGGCCGATACGGAGCGTGCGTCGGGCATCGTCCCACTGTAGGGGGATGTGGCTCGACTGGCCCTGCTCGTAGTCGTAGCTTACACCGTCGTCTTCGTAGAGCGAGAACTGGGCGTCGCGGCCCGGCGTGATGGCCAGCGTGTCGCCGGCCAGGGGCAGGATGCTGCCAGAACGGGCGAAGACGGGGATGAACGTCTTATCGACAGCCATCTGGATGTATTGCCCGCCGTCGTACCGCTTGCCGGTACGGCAGTCGGTCCAACCTCCCCCGGTCTGAGGCAGATAGACCTGCCACGAACTGACCCCACCCTCGGTGACAGGGCACACGAGCAGCGCCGGACCGAGCATGAACTCGGTCGGTTGGCGCAAGGCCTCGCGGTCGGTGGGGAAGTCGAAGACGAGCGGGCGCATGAGTATCGAGCCGCTCTCATGGAGACGGGCTGCCAACGAATAGATGTAGGGTAGCAGACGGTAGCGCTCGTGCAGGCTTTGGGCGATGATGCGCTGTGCCTCCTCGCCGTAGCGCCAAGGCTCGGTGTCGCTCATGTAGCCGTGGACACGCATCAGGGGCAGGTAGGTGCTCGTCTGGATCCAACGCAGCATGCGCTCGATGTAGGCAGGGTCGGTATATTGATTCGAGGGACGGAAGAAGCCACCGGCATCGTAGGTCCACCAGGGTTGGCCCGCGGCCATCATGCCCAGGCCGGCCGTGATTTGCCGACGGAGGGTCGTCCAGTCGTTACCCACGTCGCCACTCCACATGGCAGCACCATAGCGTTGTATGCCCGTAAAGCCGCAGCGGGTGAGTATCATCGTACGCTGGCCAGGGCGGTCGGCCCGGTTGCCTTCATAGACCGTGCGGTTGACCATCAGGGGATAGACGTTGCGGACGCGCTCGCCTACTAATTTCCGGCCCTGACCCACGCGGCGCCCTGCGAGGTCGTCGTTCTCGGGCTCCGTGGCATCTTGCCACCAGGCATCGATGCCCAGAGGGAGCAGGCGCTGGCGGAATTGTTGCCAGTAGGCCGAGGCTGCCGAGGGATTGAAGAAGTCGATCCATTCGGTGCCGGGGATGTAGTAGTCGTGCTGCCCCATGTATCGACCGACCTCGCATTTGGCATCAATCTTTGACCATACGGAGAGCATCAGGCGCATGCCCATGGCATGGAGCGAATCGGTCAGTTGGCGGGGATTGGGGTAGAACTGTTCGTCGAACTGCATGGCGTTCCACCCATAACGACCCCAGTATTGCCAGTCCTGAACCAGCAGATCGACGGGCAACTGCTCCTTGCGGAAACGATGGGCCACGTCGAGTATTTCCTGCTGGGAGTGGAAACGTTCGCGGCAGTGGATGTAGCCAAGCGCCCAGCGAGGCATCAGCGGACTGTGGCCGGTCAGGTCGTGAAGCGATGCCATCACTTCGTCGGCATTGCCTACAAATACGGTGTAATCGACGGCTTCTGACACTGGAGAGCGTAGAGTCGTCGTCTCGTCGATGAGTCGCCACGAGAGGGTGGGGTGGTCGCCACGTTCCAACTCGGCGCTGACGGTGTGTTCGCCGGCCTTGAGGGTAACAATCGTGGATGCCGTGGGGGGCAGCCAGAGGTTGCGGGCATCGAGCACTTGCTCCCCGTCGATGCTCAGCTGATGACGGCGAGCCATCTGCTGACCTACGTCGAGCAACAGGGCGTAGCGCCCGTCGCAAGGTACACGGAACCGGGCCGTGAAGGCACCTTGCACGCGCTCTTCGCGCCGGCCTCCTTCGGTGGTGGTGATATCGACATACTCCTTTTTGCCTTCGCCCTCGCCACGCAGCAGGCGAACTTGCTCGGAACAGGGGTTGAACTCCGTCAGCCCGTAGTTGTTCCAGAGCAGGCCGTAGCCTCGGCTCGACAGGAACATGGGGATGGAGATTTGTGTGTTGACCTGCGTTAGTCGGCGACTTAAACCGCGGATGTCGGTATATCCGTCCTGGAACTGACCGAGTCCGTAGAGGCATTCGGCGGCGGGCGACGCAATGGAGAGGGATGCGATGGCTGTGGGCTCGTCCTGAATGGTCGAAGCCTGCAACTGGTGACTTAGGGCAGAGAATACCGTGCGCCCCTCAGCATTGGTGATGTCGATGCGTCCCGTCGCCGGGTTGGCAATGAGTCGCATGCGACTGGTTTCCAGCATCAGACTTCCGTCGCTCAGACGTTTCTGCTTGTACTTGAACTTCTGCGTTTGTCCCAGATAGGCAGGGTCGCCCAGAAGGTCGGCCAGAGGGGCCGAGGCGGGCAGACCGGTTTCGGAATAACGGATGCGAACGGCATTGGGGGCAAGCGGATTGACCCACAACTGACCACGGCCGAAGGCGTAGCGCTCGGCATGCAGCGGAAGTATGACCGCCAGCAGGAGGATGAAGAGGGAGATGCGTTTCATTATTGGAAGCTGATTTTCTTGTTGTTGATGATGTGGATGCCTTTCTTCTTAGGCGATACGCGACGTCCCGAGAGGTCATAGGCGACGTTGTTGTCGCTGATGTTGACGTCATTGATTCCGTTGGACTCGAGCAGTTCGAGGCGGATGTAGTCCATGTCGGGCATCCAGGCCGAAGCATTGCTCAGGGCGATGGTGTTCATGCCAGCCTTCAGGCGGATGTTGACCGACCGTGTGCCAACCGTACTCCAACCACCAGAGTTCAGGCCTGTGAGGTTCTGCACCCGTTCGCCATTTACCGTGAGTAGGGCAGTACGGCTTTCTCCGGAAATGAAACCAATGGTCAGCCTGTACAACCCACCGTATTGACTATAGACATTGCGCCACTGCAGGTTGTTGTCGGCACTCTTGCCCAGCCATCCCACCTTGCAACCGCCCGAGGCATAGTCCACCTCGTCGTAACTGCCACTGGGGAGCGTCTGGTTGTTCGACAACTCCTGATAGGTGCCATTGAAGCCCGTCTCGGCCTCATAAAGTGTGCGCTCGAGTCGTTGCTCGGCCTCGGCGGTGTAGATGGCTGTGCCGTGGGCGGGGACGGTGACTTCCAGTTTGTCCTCAGCCGTGCCGGCACTGCGGCGCAGGAAGAGGTTGCGCAACTGAATGGTACCGCCAAGGTCCATGAGCGAGAAATCGACATTGACGGTCTGCTCCTCGTCGGTGGGGTTATAGACGGCAAAAGCGCGCTTTGGACCGTTCAGCACCTCGACGTCCTTCACCAGTACGTAGCAGCCATTCTCGCGCTGTACGACATAGGCCTGGAGGTGCAGGGGGTCCTGGTTGAGACTGATGAGGTCGAGGTTCTTCAGCAGATTGAGCGAGGTGGTCTTGATGCTGGTCATGTCGCAACCGATGAGCAGGGGCGACGACATGATACACCACATGCCGAAGTGCGTCTTGTCCTCCTCGGCAGTCATCGAGCGGCCAACCTCCAGCATGTCCATGTCGTTGTAATGTCCGTCGTGGCAATAGGCACTCAGGTAGAGATTTTCCTGGATAATGCCTTTGACGCTGTTCCATCCGTCGTAGATGTCGCCCGTCGTGCGCCACGAGAAGGCCACATCACTAATCCACGGCCCAGGGTAGGCCCAGCGGCAGGCATTCATGCGTACGTCGGTACGGCCTGTGTTCTTGATGGCCTGCGCGATGGCGGTATAACGCTCGCGCTCGTCGAGTACCAGATGGTCTTCATTGTGATACCACGAGCCACCGCAGAAATCGACCTTGATGAAGTCGAATCCCAGTTCTTTGAAAAAGAAGTCGGCATCCTGCTGGTCGTGTTCGTAGAGGCCCACGCCCTTTCCGATGGCGTCGCCATTGAACATGCTTCCGCACGTATTACGGCCTGCGTCGCTATAGATTCCCGCTTTTAGGCCTTTGGCGTGGATGTTATCCACGACGTCCTTTAACCCATTGGGAAAGCGGGTGGGATGGATGAGTAACTGACCCGTCTCGGGGTCGCGGCCTCCGAAGTAGCCGTCGTCGATGTTGATGTATTGGTAACCCACAGCCTTCAGGCCTTTGGTCACCATGGCCGCAGTCTGCTTGCGGATGAGAGTTTCGTTGATGTTGACGCCATAGGTGTTCCACGAACTCCAACCCATCGTCGGGCCCTCGCTGACCTGTGTGTCAGTGTCCTGTGCCGAAGTCGTTGTCAGGCAGTTCAGGAAGCAAAGAAGTGCAAAAATCTGTTTGCGCATGTCGGTATGTGTTTGGTTTTACGTTATCGGGAGAATTGCCACCAGTCGAGCCGTACGTCGCCCTTGGCCTGATTGATGTTGATGTAGAGGTCGTGCGTACCTGTAGCCAAGCCTTTCGGCAAGTTGAGACGAAATGTCTCGTAGGTCTCGTTGCTGCCTGTCGGAGTCAGGTTGACGACGCCCAGCAGGGGACCATTAGGATTATCGAGGTGCAGGCTCACCTGAGCGCAGGCTTCGGTTCCGACGGCTGCCATGAGCGAGAACTGGCGTGCCGCCTTACGGCCGAAATCAACGCTGCGCAAGCGGATGTATTCGCCGGCATCCAGGTCATAGACGTAGAGATTCTTCCGCCCCGTGCTCTTGGCCATCTGCTCCACGACGCTCTGTCCGTGGGCCTGTGCCACCAGCTCGCGCGTGCCCGCTATACCTATTTTCTCTGTGCGCAGCCCATAGCCCCATGCCATGGTCTCGGCCTCTTGGCGCTGGTAGGGATTCAACGTGCCGACGGGCGCAGGTTCCTGTTGGTCGAGCCAGTAGGGAATCTCTTGGATGGTGCCGTCGGCATTATACTGGATTTCCGACAGACTCACCGAACGGCGCTCGAAGTGTTCACGTGTCTCGAAGTGCAGCAGGTCGTAGTTCTGCCCAAAAACATAGCTGCGCCCCTTGAAGTCGATGATACCGGGATGGTTGCCACGAGTGCGGGGAGTGGGGCGCATGATGTAGCCCTTGCTCTGCCAAGGACCCGTGGGGGCGTCGGCCATGGCATAACCGATGGCCTCGGGGCAGCAAGTGGATGCGTAGGCCAGATACCAGTGGCCACTGCGCTCGTAGAGCCAAGGTCCTTCCTGATAGTTGTCAATGTGATAGTCGAGGCGGACGATGTCGCCCTCCGTCGAAATCATGTCTTCGCCCAAGCGCACATAGTAGGTGTGGGGATTACCCCAATACATCCATGCCTGTCCGTCTTTGTCGATGAAGACGGTTGGGTCGATGTCGTCCCAGTGTTCACGCTGCCATACCAGCGGATGACCCAACGGATCGTGGAAAGGACCATAAGGCGAGTCTGCTACCAGTACACCGATGCCGTGGCCGTGCAAGGGGCAGTAAAGATAGTACTTCCCACTCCGCTCAATGCACTGTACGGCCCAGGCTCCATTGTCGCGGCTGCGCCAGCTGAAATCGTGAAGCGAGGCCACGGGACCATGGTCGGTCCAGTTGACCATATCGGTTGAGGTGTAGAGCAACCAGTCGTACATGAAGAAGCCTGCCGAACTCTTCTCACGCGGGTCCATGATTTCGTCGGGATGCGAGTCGTGGCTCACATAGAGGAACACCGTGTCGCCCACCACTATCGGGGCTGGGTCGGCCGTATAATGGGTTTGCAGGATGGGTATGTTACGGTCGCCCTTGTCGCTCATCTCCCACCAGTCGAGGTTGAAGAGCCGCGGTCCTTTTCGTCCTTGGAACGAGAGGTAGAGGTCGTGCTGTCCGGTGGCGATGCGCGGGATCTGCATGCTGAACGTCTTCCACTGTTCCCAACCTTCGGTGCCCGTGATGTCGATTGCGCCCAGGCAAAGGCCGTGTAGGCTATCGACGTGCAACTCGATGCGCCCACCACGCAGGCCCGATGCGGCACGGACGGTAAATTCTCTGGCGCCACGGTCGCCAAAATCAACGTTCTGCAACTTCAGCCAGTCGCCGTTGTGGATATCGCACAGGTAAACGCCAGCCTCGCGGTTCTGGGCTGTGTGCAGTCCTTGTGAGTAGGCCATCGTCTCAGCCTCCACGCGCCGGTAGGGGTTGAACGTGGCGATGGGGCTCACGCCTTCGCGTGTGGGGCGGATGATGGGCAGCCGGCCGTCGGCTTCGTATTGGAATTCCTCTACCGCCATGCTGCGACCAAAACCTCCACCGCCGGGCAGATGGCCTGTATGGTAGAAGAAATAACTGTGACCGCGGAAGTCAGCTACTCCGCAGTGGTTGGTAAACGAGTCGGTGCCGCCCAGTGGCATGACCTCGCCCTCATAGTGCCAGGGCCCCAACGGATTCTCTGCCGATGAGTAGGCAATGTGTTCGGGCACACCGCCTGCGGCATAAAGTAAGAGCCAGCGGCCTCCGCGCTGCATCAGCCATGGGCCTTCGACGTACGCGTCGCGATACTTCTTGCCTCGTTCGCGTTCGCGCATTGGGGGCGAACCGAATCCCTCCTCCGTCATATCGAGGAGATGTACCTCGCCCTTAGCATGAATCATATCGTTTTCCAGTTCCAGTGCATAAACGCGCGGATTGCCCCACATGAGCCAAGCATGGCCCGACGTCTCGTCAATCCATACGGTCGGGTCGATGTGGTCCCACGAACCATTCTCGAACAATGGTCGGCCTAGGGCGTCGTGGTAGGGACCCTCGGGCTTGTCGGCTACAGCCACACCGATAGCCATGCCGCCCGAGAGCTTCGAGTGAGCACAAATGTACCAATAGAAACGGCCATTCCGTTCGATGCACTGGCTGGCCCATGCGCGGTCGTCGGCCCAAGAGAAACTCTCGAGTGCCAAGGGCGAACCCATGTCCTGCCAGTTTACCATGTCCTGTGTCCGATAGATGCGCCACTCCTGCATCCAGAAAAAATCAGCCCCGTCCTCGTCATGCCCCGTAAAGACATACATCACCGAGTCGCCTACCGCGAGTGGGGCAGGGTCGGTGGTGAAGCACGTCTGCACGATGGGGTTCTGCCCCCTTGTCTCTGTCAGGGCCGCCAGCATCAGCGTCAGCCCCAGTAGTAGTCTCTTCTTCATAGTCATAGTTAGTTTGTACTTTGGTGCAAAAGTACGAAAAAACCTAGGTATTCCCAACCTTATAGGTCCCAAAGACTTACATTCTCGTCTCATTAAAGTGTAAGCGATTGGCGTGGGACATTTAAGGGTGGCAAAATGTATCGCAAGTGATACAAATCGGGAAGCCCTAATCGTCCCCGTTTTCTTGTGCGGCGAAGTCGCGCGGAGCCACGCCAAAGTGTTTGCGGAAGACGGTGGAGAAGTAACCGAGATTCGAGAATCCGACGGTGTAGGCCACCTGAGTGATGTTGAGTTTCTGCTCGCGCAGCAGACGGGCGGCCTGCTCAAGTCGGATGTTGCGCACGAACTCGGTGACGGGCAAGCCGGTCATTTCCTTCATCTTGCGGTGGAGATGGGCACGGCTGATGCCAGCCTCGGAGCAGAGTTGCTCAACGCCAAAGTCGCTGTCAGCCAAATGGCGGTTGATGCTTTGCATGATGCGATCCATCAAGGCCTCGTCGTTGCCACGCTGCTCGGGTACTTCGACACGTCCTACGGCCTCTTGCTGTACGCCGGAGTATCGGCCACGTAGTCGCTGGCGCTGGGCTATGAGGTTGCGCAGGGTGGCCAGCAGTTCAGTGGTGGTGAAAGGCTTTGCCAGATAGGCATCCGCTCCACGCTCCAGACCCTCGAGGCGGCTGCCGACGTCGGTCTTCGAGGTGAGCATGACGACGGGCAGATGGGCTATGCGCGGGTTGGTCTTGATGAGGCGCAGGAGGGTGAATCCGTCCATTTGTGGCATCATGACGTCGGAAACGACAGCAGCGTAGGTACCCTCTTCGGCCGTAAGTAGTTGTTGCAGCGCTTGTCGTCCGTCGGGGGCGGTGCGGCAGCGGTAATGGGGGGCAAGTTGCGAAGCCACGTAGGCCGACAATTCAGTGTCGTCATCAACGAGCAGGATGACCCCCTTGCTTGTCGTAGCAGGTCGCGTCTCACTTTGACTCGGGCCCCCGGGTAATGGCTCGGCGACGAGGGAGGAAAGACCTGTCGAAAGCGGCAGTTCAACGATGAACTGACTACCGCTGACGCCGTCGTTGCGGTTCTGGGCGGTAATGGTGCCCTGGTGCATATCGACAATCATGCGGCAGAGATGCAGTCCGATGCCAGTGCCTGCGGATGTAGTGCCCTGATAGAAGCGGTCGAAGATGTGACCAATGGCCGTAGGCGAGATACCTGTTCCACTATCGGTGACGCTGAACTTGACGTGTTGTTCGTCGGTCGAGAGCTGAAGGGTGATTTCGCCTCCGTCTGGGGTGAACTTGAATGCGTTCGAAAGTAGGTTGGCTACCACCTTCTCTATCTGCTGCGGATCTACTTCGGCGTGGATGGGGCCGTCGGGATGGAGGAAACGGAAGTGTATGTTGTGTTCCTGTGCTGCAAAATCGTGCATGTGGCAGATGGCGACAATGAGGGCCGTCAGGTCGGTATCGACGGGATGAATCTGCATCTGTTGGCGGTCAATCTTACGCACGTCGAGTATCTGGTTGACGAGGGTCAGAATGCGCTGGGCATTGCGGTGGATGATATCGAGGTCGTTCTTGTCGGTGACATCTGTGGCGCGTTCTTTCAACTTCTCGAGGGGCGAGAGAATGAGGGTGAGTGGCGAACGGATGTCGTGGGTGGCATTGATGAGGAACTGCATCTTGTCTTCCTCGAACTGGCGACGCATGCGACGGCGGTAGGCTACGGATACAAGAGCCAACAGCGCGAGCACTGCAAGGGCGTAGAGCCAGTAGGCAAAGGTGGAACGCCACCAGGGCGGGCGCACCGTAATGACAAAGGTACGTACCGGAGTGTAGTTGCCTGCCTGTAAGGCGCGTACCCTAAGGCGGTAGTGGCCAGGGGCAAGGTGATTGAAGTCGATGGTGTTTTGTCCTCGTGGCGTCGATTGCCAGCGCGGTTCGTCAATGAGTTTATATTCGAAGACCACATCGGCAGCATCGGCAAAGTCTAGGAGTGAGAACTGGAGCTGGAAACTGGCATCGACGTAACTGAGCGATATTTCGTCACACTGGTCGAGGGGGTGCTTCATTACCAGTTGCCCATTACTCATAGTAAGTGTATTAGCCTGTTGCCCGGCAATGATGAGGCCGGTCAGGTGAACTGTGGCGCTAAGTGGGTGTGACTGGCGCAGGCTGTCAGGATTGAAGAGGGCGATGCCGTCGGCTGTGCCAAGGAGTACGTATCCGTCGGTTGTATGAAGTCCTGCACCGACTACGAACTCGCGGGCCTTCAGCCCATTTGTGCCTACGTAGGCCGTGATGGTCTTTCGGTCGGGTATCCAGTGCCAGATACCTTCGTTAGTGCTTATCCAGAGGTCGCCATGGTTGTCTTCCGTAATATAGCTGAAGGAATGGCCACGCAAAGGCTCTGTGCCTTCTTCGGGGTGAAGTCCCTCCTTGGCTGACCATCGTTGCAGTCCGCGTTCGGAACCCAACAGCACATCGCCGTTGCGCAGGGCACACAGGGCGGTGCAGGATTCGCGGTCGGCCAGTATGCGCCATCCGTTAGAGGCAAAGGAGTTTGTGCGTGGGTCATAGCAACTGACGCCCGATGAAGTGGCAATCCACAGGCGACCACTGCGGTCGGCATCCAGAGCATAAATCCAGTCGTTGGCCAATCGGCCCCTATGCAAGGTGTCGGTATCGTACATGGTGAATCGCCGGAGTACGTTTCCAGTCTGTTTATCGATGATACTAAGACCTGCGCCATAGGTGGAGACGGCCAATTGTCCATTGGGCATGTCGGCAAACGCATTGATGCGGTCGCCGACAAGTTGGGCCGCAAGGGTGGCTTGCCCATTGCTCGGATTATAACGCCAGACGGCATCGGTGGTGCCCAACCAAAAGCGGCCCTCACCATCGCGGAAGAGAGTCTCGACGCCATGCGGGGCATTGGGGTGGGAGACGATGCGCCCCTCGGCATTGAATCCATACACCCCGTCTCCAGGAATCGTACACCATATCAGCGAGTCGTTGCCTTGGGCAATAGAGGATACGAAGGTGCCCGTCTCCTGTCCCTGGGCGGCGAAGCTCCAACTCTGGAACATCGGGTTCCGATGGAGGGGAATCAGGAGTACACCCTTTTGCTGACAGCCCACCCATAGGTTGCCTTGGGGGTCGAAGTAAACGAATGCTATACGGGCCCGGTTGAGATCGACACCGCTTACGAGTGCCGTGAAGCGCTGCATCTTCTGTTCACCCTTTGGCATCCAGTAGAGACCATCTCCGCGCGTACCTATATAGACATTCCCTTCGGAGTCAGTGGCTGAACAAGTGAAATACGAGACCGGTGTCATCTGTAACTGGAAGGGAGATTGATGTCCCAGTTGGATGAACCCGTGCGGACAGAGGGCATAGACGTTACCTTCGTGTTCGAAAAAGTCGGTGGCCGCTCCGTATGGCGAATGATAGGTACTAATGGTGCCGTCGGCATGCCGACAGGTCAGTTGGCTATTGGCCCCGCTCTTCCAGATACAACCATCGGACGCTTGGAAAAGATGGTTGAAGTAAGAGTTGTCGTCCTCGGGGGCATAGCCGTCGAGGAGGGTAGCCTGAAGGTGATCCGCGTCGATTTCGTATAGGCCATAACCAGCCGTTCCAGCTAAAAGCCGGCCGTCGGTCAGCTGTAAGAGGCTGCTGATGCGTGGTTCCCAATTGTTTGGGAACACCACGGGGTGGTAGGCTCCAGTGGCTTTGTCGTGGAGGAATAGCCCGCGTGATGTGCCTACCCATAGGCGGCCATCCTTGGTCGAAAGCAGGGAAGACACATCGATGGCACGGAAATCGTCGGTCAGCGTGGTGCGCGAGGTGAAGTGGTAACCGTCGAAGCGGTTGAGGCCATGTTCCGTACCAACCCAAAGCAGGCCGTCGGCATCCTGCTCGATGGTGGTTACCATGGAACTGGACAGACG
Source organism: Bacteroidaceae bacterium (assembly GCA_017469925.1). GTDB lineage: Bacteria > Bacteroidota > Bacteroidia > Bacteroidales > Bacteroidaceae > Physcousia. Next base: position 73,971 of record JAFUFK010000023.1, read on the forward strand.
GTCTGCTGCGAAGAACTGGCAGTTTTGGGCAGCGAGTGTTGTGCTTGCCAGTAAGGTTACGAATAGTACAAACTTCCGAAACATCACAAGGATATTAGTATAGCAAAGTTAATACTTTTCGTTGGAAAAACAAACATTTCTCTCGTTAAATTAGCGAACGAGCACTTTTCGTGTGCGGTTATTGCCGTTGCTCAGGTACTCGCGGACGAGGATGATGCGACCACGTTGCGGAGTTTCTACCTTGCGTCCGTCGGGCGTGAAGTACTCGGTGCGCAGTATGGTGGCACGGTCGGCGTCGGCCGACTGGATGGCGTCCTCGCTCGTCACGGTTACGGCCAATTTGGCCACGCGAGTCGTCCCCTTGTCGTCGGTGAAGGTGGCCGTGAGGGTGGCCTTACCGATGGCCTTGCCCACGACCTCACCGTCCTCGAAGGTGGCTACGGCGGGCTTATTGCTCTTCACGGTCACGAGTTCGGTCACGTCTCGATGATAACCAGTCTTGCCGATGGCGAAGAAGTTGACGGGCTTGCGTACGCCAGGCTGTGTTGTTATGCTGGCAGGATCAGAAACGAGGTCGGTCATCTCCAGGTCCTCGGGTGACAGCATGTCGAGGGTGCCGGGAGCGTAGTAGAGTTCCTCGGAGAACTCGCCGGGTTCGGTAGAGAACCAGTCGATATCAACGTAGCCACCGTTCTGTTTCGTGGCATAGTTGAAGAGGTAGAAGCGTTGACCGACAAAAATCTTCAGCGTATAGCGCATGTTCAGGTCGGTGCCGAAGTGTGTCCAAGTCTTGTTGTCCAGACTATAGTAGAAGCGGGCAATCTTGGTGCCATAGTTCACGATGGTACGCAGGTAGATGGTATCGGCATCGATAACGTCGCCCAGTGTCTCCTCCGTTTGATACACATCGTCCTGGTTCGTGGACCAGTTGTGCTCGGAATATTCGCTGCGACGGGAGTAGAGACGACGCTCGCCGTCCTCCATCTTCACACCAATCAAGGCATAGGGATCTTGGAATACGGCCAAGCCAGCCACGTCGCCGTCTATCATGCCGCCGATGGCCATCTTCACGGTCCCGTAGCTATCAACCACTTTATTGGATGCTACGTTGGCTGCCGAGTATCCCAGGATGCGCTGTGTCAGAGAGTTGCGGGCCTGCATCAGGTCTTCGGCAATGCCTGTGGTCTTCAGTCGGAGCCAACCATGATACATACTCCATGCCTCGTCGTCGGGATTGTGGTTCCAAGCCCACTGCATGCCGAAGCGCTGACCTGCGAAAGGTTCGTTGGTGGGCAAGTAGGTCTTGGGCCATGTGGTGCCTACGTTGGGCTTGCGATAGCCACGGCTGTTTGCCGAAACGTCCTTGCCGTTGTTGCCGATGATGGGCCAGTCTTCCTGCCAGGTGACGGGCTCCAGATAAGGAATGCGGCCGATGGCTCCGGCATCGCGGAAGAGTATGGTCCACCACTCGCCGGTCTGTGTCTCCACGAGTCCGCCCTGATGGATGCTCTGTTTCTCGAATACGCGTCCGTCGTGCTCCTCATAGGGCCCGAAGGGCGATGTAGCGCGGAAGATGGTCTGCGAACCTTCGGTGCCGCCGTAGGTGGCGTAGATGTAGTAATAGTTGCCGATATGGTACATGTGCGAGCCTTCGAGACCATTGCCATTCTCGCTGACAACGACGTCCTTCAGCGACTTGAAGTCCTTGTTCGGGTCAACCTGTGATACCGTGATACGGTCGATGCCATGAGCCACATAGACATTCCCGTCGTCGTCGAACAGGAAACCTGAGTCGTAATAGAATCCATCAATCTTTTTTATGCTCCACGTCCCTTCCGGGTCGGAAGTGGTCAGCATGAAGTCGCCTCCGTCGTCACCAAAAGAGATGAAGTTGAGGTAGAACTTTCCCTTGTAGTACTTCAGACTGGGCGCCCACTGACCGCCGGCATAGTGGTTCTTTCCGTTCTTCAGGTTGAAGGCGTCGCTGTCGGCAATCTTCTCAAGCGGGTTGCAGCAGTATTCCCAGTTCACGAGGTCGCGGCTCTTGAAGATGGTCACGCCGGGGAAGTGGAACATCGTCGTTGTGGCCAGGTAGTACCAGTCTTCGACGCGGATGATGTCGGGGTCGGGACCGTCACCGTTGATGATGGGGTTGATAAACTGCCCGTTGCCTTGGTCGGCCGTCCACTGACGGGTAAACTCGGGTCGGGGCTGTTTCTCCTTGGCCCATTCGGCGTACCAGTCGAAGCAGGCTTTGGCACAAGCTTCCGGTTCGCCACCGTAGGAGGGAACCACCGTCTTGTAGTTCGAATTGGCATAGGTGTCCCAGTCGAAGTAGCAGTGCGAGCCGGAGAGGGTCATGGAGATGTTGCCAAAGTAGTCGTGCAGTTTCTTGTAGCAGATGCCCCACTTCGATGTTGACCCCGTTGACCACGTACCCATGTTGGGCTGTACCCACTGGCCGTGTTCGTTATAGTGGCCTTCCTTGGTGGGGTCTTCGGGGCTCCAGTCAATCTCGGTGATGACGATGGGGTTGGTATCAACTACGGGTACGGCCTCGTGGAACTGGCGGATAAGGTCGTCGGGGTCGGCATGCGAGTCGCTGCAACCATACCATCCCGTGTAGTCGTGGACGGCGTAGCCGATGTTGTAGCCTGTGATGGGGTACTTGGCATAACTGCGGTAGTTGCTCTGCCAGCCGGTGCCGGGAATCCAGATGATGCCGGTGAAGCCGTTCTCGCGAATCTTATCGACGATGGGCTGGAAGTAGTCATGCAGGGCCTTGTCGCTGCTATTGCCATTCTCGTCCTTCAGGTTCACAGGCTCGTTGGCCAGTTCGAGGCTGAGCCAGCCTGCGGCGGCACGGACATTGGCATTGCGCGAGACAATGTCCCAGACCTCCATCAGATACTGCTGATAGTAGTCGCCCACCTTCAGGTTGCCAGGGCAGACGCCTGGCGGGCGCATGATGACGTACATGCCGTGGTTCATGGCGCGGCGTGCGATGGGGTAGTAGAGCGAGTTGAGGTACTTGCTCAGGCGTGTGGGGTTGAAGTGTTTGATGTCGGCCTCGCCACTTGCATCTGATGGCTGGGCCGTAGCCGGTTCATAGGTGTAGTTGTTGTCGTTGGTCCAGCAGCAATCCAGATGCAGGCGGAACAGGTTGCAGTAGGCACCCTGTGCGGTGTCGGTGGCAGCCTTGAAGATGCGGTCGAAGTAGGTGATACAGCTGCTTACCGTGTTGTCGTTGCAGGCGTTGCCCCAGCGGTTTTGGTTGAAGTAGGGGCTGGGGGTGTCCATGAAACCGTGCAGGACGACGGGATTGTTGTGCGTATCGACCAGTTGGTTACCCTGTACGCGGATGGGGGTAATGGTGCCGAACTGAGCCTTCGCCGCAAAGGGCAGGCAGCAGATGGCGGCCAGAAGTAATAGTTGTCTTTTCATCTCGTTTGGTTAGTTTTGATTCGTTTCGACGAGGCAAAGTTACTCACACATGCGCGAACGCCTGTACATACATGTTTCAAATATTTACACGATTGTCTCACAAAGAAAAAGAACCGCCGAAACTCACGTTCAGGCGATTCCCCAAAAACCAACTAATATTAACTTAACTAACAAATATGTCATTTCAGGTGTAGGCTGCCGTCGGCCTCATAGACCAGTTCGGCAACCTTGATGCTTCGCAGCCACGTGCGTCCGCCGGAGGGCACGCTGTCGTGGTGGAAGAGGAACCATCGTCCGCGCCACTCCACGATGCTGTGGTGGGTGGTCCAGCCGACGACCGGTTGCAGCAGTTCGCCGCGGAAGCGGAAGGGCCCATAGGGCGACGTGCTGGTGGCATAGCAGAGCAGATGGCTGTCGCCCGTGGAGTAGGAGAAGTAGTAGATGCCGTTGCGCTTGTGCATCCACGATGCTTCGAAGAAGCGATGCGGGTCGTCGGCACGCAGGGGGTTGCCCTCGTCGTCGGTAATTACGACGGGCCGGGGCTCTTCGGCAAACTGCAGTGTGGCCATGTCCATCTTGGCCACGCGGGCAGGCAGGGCGGGCTCGCTGCCTTCGGGCAGGTGGGCCTTTTCCAGTGCGCGATTGTCGTGGTAGCGCTGCAACTGGCCGCCCCACAGGCCACCGAAGTAGATGTAAACCTCGTGGTCGTCGTCCTTGAAGGCACAGGGGTCGATGCTATAGCTGCCGCGGATGGGGTCGGGCAGGGGCAGGAACGGTCCTTCGGGGCGCTCGGCTACGGCCACGCCCAGGTGGAAGGTGTCGTTCTTGTCCTTCAGACTATAGATGAGGTAGTACTGTCCGTCGTACTCTACCACGTCGTTGTCCCATAGTTGCCGGCCGGCCCAGGGGATGTCTTCGACGTCCAGTATCTTGCCCAGGTCGGTGGCCTCTGGCTGGTCGGGGGCGTCGAGTCGTAGCACGTGATAGTCGCGCATGTCGAAGTGGTCGCCGTTGTCGTTCTCGGGAATGCCACTCTCGCGGTCGTGCGAGGGATAGATATAGAGGTGGTCGCCAAAGACGTGGGCCGAGGGGTCGGCCATGTAGCCACTGGGGAAGAGGTAGCGTGCTTTGTTCTGTTCTGTCATGGTTCAAAAAGTTTCAATTTTGCGCGGTTTCATCGAAGATTTATGCTTGTTGCAGGGTGCGGCGGTGGGCCAGTTCGGCCTGCATGCGCTCGTTATACGATTTGCTGATGGGGTAGAAGAGCAGTGCCACGACGCCGATGGCGAAGAGCAGTGCCGGTACGAGGCTCGAGACGAGCCGGATGCCCTCTATTGCCGATGTGCTCTGTACGAGACCTGCGCCCGATGCGTAGCCAAAGGCCGAGAGGATAAGTCCGGCAAACGCGCCGCCCAGGCCAAGGCCAGCCTTCAGGGCGAAGACGACGCCCGAGAAGCAGAAGCCCGTGGCGCGGCGGTAGTTGACGTACTCGATGTGGTCGGCCACGTCGCCAATCATGGCCCAGAGCAAGGGCACCGTGGGGGCGTAGGCCAGCGACTTGAGGATGCACAGGACGAACATCGAGGACACGTCGGCGGGCTCGGGCAGCCAGAACATGGCCGTGAAGATGGCCGTCAGCGAGAGGCATACGATGAACGTAGCCTTCTTTCCGAAGCGGTTGGCCAGGAAGTTGGAGAGCAGCACTACGCCGGCAAACTGTACCAGGGCCCCTACCATGTTGAATAGCGAGAATCCGATGGCATAGGCGTCGGCCTCGCTCTGGGCGATGAGGTTGAAGGTGCGCAGTACGGCCGAGCCGCCTCCGTCGGGGCGTACGAGGCCCCATTCGTTGAGGAACTCGTAGAGTGCGCGCTGATCGACGTAGTTCTGGAAGTAGAAGCTCATGGCCGAGCCCCACATGGCCAGGGTGATGAAGACGAAGAGCGTCAGTACGAACATCGAGCGCCAGGGCACGTTGCTCAGGAGTTCCTGTACGTCCTTGCGTATGTTCATCTCCTGCTGTGGCGGGGGCGCGATGCGCTCGCGGGCCGACAGGAAGGTGATGATGAAGCAGACCATGCAGATGGCGGCGTAGAGGCCGATGGTGCAGAGCCATCCGTGGCCTTCGTCGCCGTGTCCGAACTTCGACACGAGGGGCAGTGTCAGGCCCTGTACTACGAACTGGGCGATGGTGCTGCCGACGAAGCGGATGCTGGTGATGCTGGTGCGCTCGCGGATGTCGCCCGTCATGACACCGCCCAGGGCGGAGTAGGGGGTATTGTTGAAGCTGTACATCGTCATCAGCAACACGTACGACAGGGTGGCGTAGAGGGCTACGAGGCTCTTGTTCTCGATGCCGGGATTCCAGAAGGCCAGCACGTAGAAGACGCAGAAGGGCAGTGCGGTCCACAACACCCAGGGACGATACTTGCCCCAGCGGGTCTGTGTGCGGTCGGTCAGGATGCCGACGGCGGGGTCAACAAAGGCATCGACGATGCGGGCAATGAGCAGCACCGAACCGGCCACGGCTCCGTCCAGCCCGAAGATGTCGGTATAGAACTTCAGCTGGAAAATCATCATCATCTGGAACACCAGATTGGCGGCCACGTCGCCCATCGAGTAGCCCACCTTTTCGCTAAATCTCACTTTTCCGCTCTGTGTCATTTTGGCGTCGTTTTTACGTTTTCTGCTGCAAAGATACCCCTTTTCTTCGAAACCTCCTTACCCACTTGTCCCAAAGACTTGTTTTTTTGTCTCATTGCCGGGAGAAGCACAAAAAAGCAGTATCGGAGTGTAAGGATATTTCAAATTCCGGACTCCGTGTCCGACATCTGCGGCTGGAAGTAATATTAACCGATGGCCATCGGTTGACATAACTTATGGCCATCGGTTAATATTACTTGAGGAGGTAGGTTAACTTAACTTCCAGACGTAACTTTCCGGCCCTTCTTGAATCTGTTCAGAAAGTGTTGTAAATCAGTGTGTTACCACCCCTTTGGGAGACGAGCAACCATGCCTCGCCGGCAAGGCCTGGCCGGACGGCAGCCGATGGGCCGATGTAATGAAAAAGGATAGATAGATGAACGCGCGCGTGAGGGCCTGCACAAGTTTTTTCGTCGCGACATACAATAATCCGTGCCCCCAGTGCGTTATAGATTGTGGATGAAAAGACTGTTGCCAGTGGTTGTATGCGTGCTGATAGCTACACGAGTATGCGCACAGTACGATGCAGCGTTCACAAACTACTGGGCGCTGCAAAGCTACTTCAACCCTGCAGCAAGCGGACTGGAAGGACAACTGAACATCCAAGGCGCCTACAGCATGCAGCTGGCCGGATTCGAAGACGCTCCCTCCACGATGTTGGCCACCGCCGACCTGCCGCTCTTCTTCCTGAGTCCCCGACATGGCGTTGGCGTGGGGTTCATGAACGACGAAATCGGCCTTTTCTCCAATAAAAAGTTGTACCTGCAATATGCCTACCACCAGCCGCTATGGGGCGGAAACCTGAGCATCGGAGCCCGGGTGGGATTCCTCAACGAGACGTTCGACGGTTCGGAACTCGACGTCGAGGACAGCGGCGACCCGGCATTCGCCTCCAGCGAGGTTGACGGAACGGGAGTGGACGTGGACGCCGGTCTGCGCTACACCTACAAGAAACGGTGGTACGTGGGGTTGAGTTCGATGCACCTGACAGCGCCCACCATCAAACTGGGCGACGACAAGACGCACGAGACCAGCGTAAGCCGGCTCTACTACCTGACGGGCGGCTACACACTGCACTTCCGGCAACCCGCCTACGTGCTCTACACCTCGGCCATCGTGCGCACCGACCTGCAAGCCTGGCGAGGCGACGTTACGGCACGCCTGGCCTACAATGGCGAGAAGATACACCTCTACGGAGGTCTCTCGTACAGCCCCACGATAAGTGTGGCGGTGCTGCTCGGAACCACATTCCACGGCATACAGATAGGCTACTCGTACGAGGTCTATACGGGAGGCATTGGCGCCCTCCACGGCACCCACGAACTGGTGGTGGGATACCAAACCGACCTGAACCTCTTCAAGAAAGGCAAAAACCTGCACAAGAGCGTGCGCATACTGTGAGAAGGCAAGTAAATGAGAAACTGAGAAACTGAGAAATATGAAGACAAAGACGATATTAATGTTGATGGCAGTCGTGGCCCTGAGCTGGGCGATGACGGCCTGCATGGGTTCCAGCAGTTCTGCCAACGCCATGGGCGGCGAGGTGACTGGAGTCAAGGGCTCGGCCTTTGCCGAATCTACCCCGTTTGGCATGGTGCCCGTGCGCAAGGGCTCACTGAAGGTGGGTCTGGAGGAGAATGATACCCTGTGGGGCGCCGAGTTCCCCGCCCGTGAAATCTCTGTGGATGGTTTCTGGATGGACGAGACTGAGGTCTCGAATGCCAAGTACCGCCAGTTTGTCAACTGGGTGCGCGACAGCATCATCCGTGAGCGCCTGGCCGACCCCGCATACGGCGGCGACGAGACCTACAAGATCGAGGAGGACAAGGAGGGCAACCCCATCACGCCCTACCTCAACTGGAACAAGAGCATCCCCTGGAAGAAAGCCAACGAGGACGAGGCTCGCGCCATCGAGAGCGTCTATGTGATTCACCCCATCGATGGCACAAAGATGCTGGATGCCAGCCAGATGAACTATCGCTACGAAATCTACGACTATGCAGCCGCTGCACAGCGTAAGTACCGCCTGAACCCCGAAGAGCGCGACCTGAACACCGACGCCAGCCACGATGCCGTGCGCAATCGCGAGGTCCTGATCAGTAAGGACACGGCGTGGATCGACGACGACGGCAAGATTGTGCGCCAGACCATCACCCGTCCGCTCACCGGTCCGTGGGACTTCCTCAACACCTACATCGTGAACATCTTCCCCGACACCACCTGTTGGGTCAACGACTTCCAGAACGCCGACAACGAGCGCTACATGAAACTCTATTTCAACAATCCCGCCTTCGACGAATACCCCGTAGTGGGCGTGACGTGGGAGCAGGCCAACGCCTTCTGCGCATGGCGCACCAACTTCCTGCTGAAGGGCATCGGCGGCCAGGCCAAGTATATCCAGCGCTACCGCCTGCCCTCCGAAATCGAGTGGGAGTATGCTGCCCGCGGTAAGTCCGGCAGTGCCTTCCCCTGGGAGAGTGGCGAGGTGAAGAGCGACAAGAATTGCTTCTATGCCAACTTCAAGCCCGACCGTGGTAACTACACCGAAGACGGCAGCCTGATAACCTCGAAGTGCGGCATCTATAGCGCCAACTCCAATGGCCTCTACGACATGGCCGGAAACGTGGCAGAGTGGACCAGCACCGTCTATACCGAGGCCGGCGTCGAGAGCATGAGCGACATGAATCCCGAACTGAAGTACAACGCTGCCAAGGAAGACCCCTACCGGCTGAAGAAGAAAAGCGTGCGCGGCGGTTCGTGGAAGGACCCCGAGAGCATGATTCGTTCGGCTTGGCGTACCTATGAGTACCAGAACCAGCCCCGTTCGTACATAGGCTTCCGCTGCGTGCGCTCGATGGTAAGCGACAGCTCGAAGCAACCCAAACAATCGAAACAACAGAACAACAAGAAGAAATAAGACACACACAATATGGCTAAGAAACTTAATCTGATAGAGGCCATCCAAAAGTGGATGGATACCATGGCCGGCCAGACCTTCATGAACTACGCGTACTCGTGGGGTGCCGCAATCGTTATCCTGGGTACGCTCTTCAAACTGACCCACTTGCCGGGAGCCAACCTCATGCTGTTCATCGGTATGGGCACGGAGGTCTTCGTCTTCATCGTGGCTGGTTTCGAGCGCGTGACTGAGAAGGTGCCCGAAGTGGCTGGCGCAGCCCTTTCGAGCGAGACTGTAGAAGAACTGGCCAACGTGGCCGCAGCTGCTGCCCAGAACGGCGGCGGTGGCGGCGTAGCTGGTGGCGGTACGGTAGTCATCGGTGGCGGTGCTCCCGCAGGTGGTGGCACGGTAGTTATTGGCGGTGGCGGCGGTGTTGCGGCAGCGGTTGGCGAAGTCCCTGCTCAGCAGGATGGCGAACAGCCTGTCATCGTCGGTGGCGGCGGTGTCGTCGGTGGTGGTCAGCCCATCGTCCTGGGTGGCGGTCCTGCCGTCATTGGTGGCGGAGCAGGCTCTTTGGAGGCTGCTCAGATTCAGGCTACCGACCCGGCAACCGTAGAGGAGGCCGTGAAGAACTATGCCGAACAACTGACCGAACTGACCGAGGTACTGGGCCGTGTGAAAGACCAGGCCGCCCGCATGAGCACCGACAGCGAAGAGATGGAGAACCTGAACCGCACGCTCACCGGTATTGCCACCGTTTACGAACTGCAGTTGCGTAACATCAGCAAGCAGGTATCGACCATCGAGCAAATCGACGAACAGACACGTCGCATGGCCCAGCAAATCGAGGAACTGAACAACGTCTATGCCCGTATGATTAAGGCCCTGACCGTCAACGTCGTCGGCCCTATCAATCCTCAGTCGGAGGCTTAAATTGTAAATAGTAAATTGTCAAATTGTAAATTACAATCGTGGCTCAGATAAAGAAGAAAAAGATAACCCCGCGTCAGAAGATGATCAATCTGATGTACGTCGTGCTGATGGCCATGCTGGCCCTCAACGTCAGCAGCGACGTGCTGAAGGGCTTTACGCTGGTCTCTGACAAACTCGACCTCTCTACCCAGAACGCCATGCACATCAACGAAGGCATCTATAAGAACTTCGACGAGCAGATGAAGGCTAACCCCACGAAGGTGAAGGAGTGGTACGAGAAGTCGCAGTACGTGAAGCAGATGAGCGACTCGCTCTACAACCTGGCCGAGGAACTGAAGGAAGCCATCGTTCGCAAGAGCGACGGCAAGGAAGCCGACATTCACAACATCCGCAATCAGGAGGACCTGGAGGCTGCCACCAGCGTCATGCTGGCACCCGGTAAGGGGCGTGGCAAGGAACTCTACGAGGCCATCAACAGCTATCGGAAGCGCATCACCAAGATGATTGCCGACAAGGAGAAGCGCCAGATTATCGAAAGCAACCTGAGTACCGAAGTGCCCGCGAAGGGTAAGGCCGAGGGCAAGAACTGGCAGGAGTATATGTTCGAGAGTATGCCTACGGCGGCTGCCGTCACGTCGCTGACCCAGTTACAGAACGACGTGCGTACGGCCGAGGGCGAGGTGCTGCACACGCTGGTAAGCAACATCGACGTGAAGGACATCCGCGTCAACGAGGTCAATGCCTACGTCGTACCCAACGCACAGACCATCGTGCAGGGCGGACGCTTCCAGGCCCAGATATTCATGGCTGCCGTCGATACTACCAACCGCCCGACCATCTTCGTCGGCGGGCGCGAAATCAAGAGCGACCACGGAGTCTATGAGACTATCTGTAACTCGACGGGCGACTTCACGCTGACCGGCTGGATTGAGACCCTCAACGGCAGTGGCGAAAAGGTGAAACGTGAGTTCCAGCAGAAATATACCGTCATCCCGCCCAGCGCAACGGTGAGTGCCGACATAATGAACGTGCTCTATGCCGGTTACGACAACCCCATGAGTGTCAGCGTACCAGGCATTCCCAGCAGCCGCTTGCGCGTAAGCATGTCGGGTGGCTCGTTCACACAGAAGGGCGACGGCAAGTATATAGCCCGTCCTACCAATGTAGGTGGCGAGGCCGTCGTGACCGTAGCTGCCGAGACCGAAGGCCGTGTGCAGGAGATGGGTAAGTTTACCTTCCGCGTCCGCAAGTTGCCCGACCCGACGGCTTACATCCCCGTTGGCGACGACCATTTCCTTGGCGGCAAGTTGGCCAAGCAGTCGCTCATGGCGATGACCAACCTGGGTGCTGCCATCGACGACGGTCTGCTCAACATCCCCTTCTCTGTCAAGGGCTTCGAGATGGTCTTCTACGACAATATGGGTAATGCCGTTCCCGAGATTGCCCAATCCTCGGAGTTCACCCTCCGCCAGAAGAACATGATTCGCCAGCTCTCCCGTGGCAAGCGTTTCTACATCACGCGTGTCCGCGCGGTGGGCCCAGATGGCATCGAACGCACACTTAATGGCGCAATGGAAGTAATCGTTAATTAGAGTCTAATAAGAGATACATACTATGAAAAAGGTGATTTTCTTCATATTGTTCGCGGTAGCCGCTTCGGCCATGCAGGCCCAGCCGGCACGCCGCCGCACCACCACCAGCAATGCCGCTGCCCAGCAAGGTCAGGCACAGCAGCAGGTTACGGACCGTGCCTCGCTGATGTTCCCTACGGCCGACGAAATGCCTGAGGACGTGGTTTGGCGTCGCGACATCTATCGTCAGCTCGACCTTATGGCCGACAAGAATGCTCCCCTCTACTATCCCGTGGAGCCCAACGACCGTCAGGTGAACCTCTTTACCTATCTCTTCCGCCTGTTCCTGACCAAGCGCGTGCCCGTCTATAAATACAATCTGGACGGTAACGAGTCGTTTGCCGAGAAGGATCGCGTGACCGACGTCAAAGAGGTACTTGAGCGTAACTACATCTACTATGAGGAGGAGAACGGCAAGATTACGGTGGCAGATAACGACGTGCCCTCGGCTAATGTGACGCGCTACTACATTAAGGAGAGCAGCTACTTCGACCAGCGCACGGGTACCTATAATGCCAAGGTGACGGCCATTTGCCCCATACTCGTAGAGGAAGGCGAACCAGCCAAGCCCCTCTTCTGGATAAAGTACGACGATGCCGCTCCCTACCTGAGCCGACTGCCCATCATGTCCAGCAACCTGAACAACGTCACCAACATGACGGCCGACGACTACTTCACCATGAACCGCTACGACGGCAAAATCTACAAGACCGCTAACATGCAGGGCAAGGTGTTGGCCAACGAACCCGATACCGTGAAGGTGAAGAAGGAGCAGGAGAAGATAGAAAAGCAACTCGTCGAGTTCGAGGAGAACATCTGGCATCAGCGCGAAAAAGTGGATAGCCTCGACAGCGTGGCCGTGGCCGACCAGCCCAAGGTGAGCAAGCGCACGAAGGTGCCCACCAAGAGCGAAAAGGCCGTAAAGAGCGGTTCGACCAACCGTCGCTCCAGTGGTGGCAATACCGAGAAGCGCCAGAAGACCAGTTCGGCACCCGCAGCCAGTGCACGACGCACGAGAAGGTGAGGGGGAAGTGAAGGAGTGAAGAAGCGAAGGAGTGAAGAAGTGATGAAGATGCTGCGATATAGCTTGTTGCTTTGTCTGCTGCTGGCGGTAGGCCCGCTGGCAGCACAGCCCGTGCCCGTTCCGGCGCCCGTCAAGCTGCCGTTAGAGAAGAGCGTGAAGCCTCGGAGTTGGGGCATCGAGGGCGGACTCGACCTCAGTCACTTCTCAGCCTCGCGCGAACTCATCTCGGCCGAGAACCGCACAGGTTGGTTCATCGGTCTGAAGATAAAGACCAAGATACCCCTACCCAACCTGGGTCTCGATGCAGCTCTGCTCTACGACCAGAACGACTTTTCCTATGAGCAGGAGACCGACCTGCGCGAGAAAAAGCTGCACATGTTCCAGGCCCCCGTCAACCTGCGCTACAACTGGACCATCGTTCCCAGCTTTGTGCTTTATCTGGCTACTGGCCCCCAGTGGAATTGGATTGTTGACCGCGAAAGGATAGGGCAGGTTGGCCACCTTGAGCACACCTTTTTCGACTGGAACATCGGCATGGGCCTCGAGTTGCTCCGCCATGTCCAGTTCGGCTTTAACTACAACATCCCGATGGGCAAGATGGGCGAAATCAATAACGTCAACTTGGAGGGCCACACATGGAACGTTCGCCTCGCCTACTACTTTTAGCCGATGTCGTCCTGCCCCTGCCTCTGGCCGATACCTATACCTACCGCCTGCCCGAACGTTTTCGCGACCAGGTCCGCGTAGGCAGTCGGCTTGTAGTCCCTTTTGGTGCCAAGAAGATTTATTCGGCCATCGTCGTTGCCGTGCGTGAAGAAGCACCCAACGGCGATTTCACGTTGAAGGAAGCCCTTGACCTGCTCGACCCTCAGCCCCTGCTCCTTCCCGAGCAGCTTTGGTTGTGGCGATGGATGGCCGACTATTACCTCTGCACCCTCGGCGAGGTGTGCAAGGCCGCATTGCCCAGCGGACTGAAGCTGGAGAGCGAGAGCGTCGTCACCTACAATCCCGACTACGCTGCCGATGTCCCCCTGACACGCACCGAGCAACACCTGCTCGACCTGCTCGAGCACCTTCAGCATCAGTCGATTGCCGACCTCCAGAAGGCGGCTCAGGTCCGCAATGTCCTGCCCGTCGTCAAGTCGTTGCTCGACAAGGGCGCCCTGCTGATGCACGAGGAACTGCGCCGCAACTACCGTCCGCGCACGGTGAACTGCGTCCGTCTTGCGGAAGCCTATTTCAGCGACGACCGTCTGCGTCAGCTTGATACCGAACTCGCCCGTGCCCCGAAGCAGCGGCAGTTGCTCCAGCACTATCTCACGCTCTCCAGTGCACGTGCGGCCCTGACCCTCCGGAATCCTGCGTTGCTCGTGGAGATTGAGAAGGCTGTCCTGCTCGGGGAGGACCATTCTGAAGCCACCTTCCGCAGTCTGCGCCAGCGTGGCGTTCTCGAGGTCTATGAGCGCGAGGTTTCACGTGCGCCCCTTTCACCCACCCATCCTCTCAATATCTCCCCCGTGCTTAGCGACGCTCAGCAACGGGCTTACGACCAGATACAGCAGGCGTTCCGCAGTCAGGACACCTGTCTCCTGCACGGCGTGACCTCGAGTGGCAAGACCGAAATCTACATCCATCTTATTCAGGAACAGTTGGCTCGGGGTCGGCAGGTGTTGTATCTCCTGCCCGAAATCGTCTTGACCGCCCAGTTGGTCGAGCGCCTGCGTCGCGTCTTTGGCGAGCGCCTCGGTGTCTATCATTCGAAGTACCCCGACCGCGAGCGTGTGGAACTTTGGCAACGGCAACTATCCTCTGAGCCCTACGACATTGTGGTTGGCGTCCGGTCCAGTGTCTTCCTGCCCTTCCAGCGCTTGGGCCTTGTCATCATCGACGAGGAGCACGAGACCTCCTTTAAGCAGCAAGACCCTGCTCCCCGCTATCATGCCCGCAACGTCGCCCTTATGCTGGCCCGTCGTTTCGGAGCCAAGGCCCTCTTGGGCACGGCCACGCCATCGGTCGAGTCGTACTACAATGCCCAGACGGGCAAGTACGCCCTTGTCCAACTGACCGAGCGATACGGACGGGTACAGTTGCCTCGCATCGAGGTCGTTGACCTATGCCGTCAGCGCCATCGCAAGGAACTGAAGGGGGCCTTCTCCCTGCCCCTGCTCACGGCCATGCGCGAGGCCCTCGACCATCGTCAGCAGGTTATCCTTTTCCAGAACCGACGCGGCTATGCCCCTCAACTCGAGTGCCACACCTGTGGCTGGACGCCCCGCTGCCAGCACTGCGACGTGGCCCTTACCCTTCATAAGAGCGAGCGACGCCTCGTCTGCCACTACTGCGGTTCGTCCTATCCCATCCCCGAGCGCTGTCCCCAGTGCGAGGGCCACGAACTCCATTCTGTCGGCTACGGCACCGAGCGTATCGAGGCCGACCTGCAGGCCCTCTTCCCCACGGCACGCATAGCCCGCATGGACCTCGACACTACGCGCAGCCGAACGGCCTACGAGCACATCATTAGCGATTTTGAGCACGGGCGCACCGACATCCTGATAGGCACCCAGATGGTCAGCAAGGGACTCGATTTCGAACGTGTGGCCCTCGTGGGCATCCTCAATGCCGACCAGATGCTCAACCAGCCTGACTTCCGCAGTTACGAACGTGCGTTCCAGCTCATGTCGCAGGTGGCCGGTCGTGCCGGTCGCCGTTCGGCCCAGGGGCTGGTTATTTTACAGACCAAGAGCCCCGAACTCTCCGTCGTCCGTCAGGTCGTGGGCAACGACTATCCCGCCCTCTATGCCGACCAACTGGCCGAGCGCGAGGCCTTCCGCTATCCCCCCTTCACCCGCCTTATATACATCCATCTTCGCCATCGCGACCAGACCGTGGTTGACCGCCTTGCCCGCGACATGGCCGTCCTCTTACGACGTGTCTTCGGTCAGCGCGTGTTGGGGCCCGACACACCCTCTGTAGCCCGTGTATCCCTGCTTTGGCGTCGTCAACTCATTCTTAAGGTGGAATCTACCGCTAACCTTTCTGAGGCCCGTCGCCGTCTGCGCCAGATACAGCAATACATCCTCTCCCAAGCCCCCTATAAGTCGGCTCAGGTAGTCTATGACGTTGACCCCGTCTGACGGTGTTACTTCGCCTGGGGTTACTTCATCTCAGGGTATTGGATGCGGGTGTGGTAGATGGTGGTGAGTTTGTCCTTCAGCACTTGTTTGGCCTGAGCAATGTCCTGGAACGTGATGGGGCAGTGCTCGAAGTAGCCCTCCTCAACCTGTGCGTCGATGATGCGGCCGACGAGTTGGGCAATGCTCTCTTCGGTGTATTCTGGCAGACTGCGGCTGGCGGCTTCCACGCTGTCGGCCATCATCAGTATGGCCTGCTCGATGGTGTTAGGATTGGGCCCGGGGTAGGTGAAGAAGCTATCATCGACCTGCAGCAGCGGGTTCTCCTGCTTATACTTGATGTAGAAGTACTTGGTCTTGCTCTTGCCGTGGTGGGTGGCAATGAACTGGCGGATGACGTCGGGCAACTGATACTTCTCGGCCAGGGCCAGGCCGTCGCGCACGTGGTTGATGATAATCTGGGCACTCTTCGTATAAGACAGGTTGTCGTGCGGGTTCACCCCGTTTTGGTTCTCCGTGAAGAAGACGGGAGCCGACAGTTTACCTATATCATGATATAACGCGCCCGTGCGCACGAGTTGACTCTTGGCACCGAGTGTGTTGGCGACCTCTGCAGCCAGGTTGGCCACCTGCATCGAGTGCTGGAAGGTACCCGGAGCCTCTTCGGAAAGACGGCGCAGAACGGGATTGTTAGTGTTCGAGAGTTCAACCAAGGTAACGTTCGACGTAAACTTGAACAGCCGCTCGAAGGGGATGAGCAGCAGGTAGGCAACGAGCAGCAGTATGCCGTTGACGAAGATGTAGAAGTAGGTGGCGCCGTCGAAGTGTTCGGCAGTGAGCAGGCTCATGTGGACGAGGTCGAAGCAGAAGTAGCATAGCAGGGATGCTGCGGTGACCAGGATGACGGCGCGGAAGAGTTCGCTACGCTGCGAGAGTTGCTTCAGGCTGTAGATGGCCACAAGGCCTGCCACCAGTTGTACGACGATAAACTCGAAGGGCGACGACAAGCAAATGGCGCTCAGCAAGACCGAGGTAAGGTGAGTGATGAAGGCCGTGCGCGAGTCGAGGAACACGCGGATGAATATGGGCAAGAGGCAGTAGGGGATAAGATAGACGCTCAGCAGGCTATGTCCTACGAGGGCGTAGGTGACGAGCGGGAATAGCAAGGTCAGCAGCACGATGAGCATGACGGTGCGCCCGCGTTGCAGGTAGTCGTTGCGGAACTGGTTGAAGAAGACCAGTAGGCAGCACAACAGGATGGTGACGTAGATCACCTGCCCGCCAAGTTGGCTGAACCGTTCGCTGGGCGAGCGCTTGCGCCCTTCCTGATGGACCTGCATCGAGCGTAGGATATTGTAGGTCTTGTCGTCCACGATGTCGCCGTGGTCGATAATCTTCTGCCCCGCCAGTACCTGTCCCGAGTAGCGCACCAGTTGCTTCTCGATGTTCTCGAGTTGCGACTCAGAGCGTTCGGCGTCGTAGGAGAGGTTGGGTTCGAGGAAACGGCTGAGGTTGCAGCGCTGGAGCACGCTGCGCTCGTAGCGGGCCGAGTCGGCCGATTGCATGAGTTGGCCATAGGCCGTCTTAGGCGTGAGCACTTCGCGCAGGGGTAGGGTGCTGCCCATGTTCTGGACGGAGACAACGATGCCCGAGGTGTGCTCGCTCTTCAGTCGTTCGTAGTCAGTGGCCGACACGATGCCCTGCTGGTAGATGTGGCGCAGGCGTTGGGTGATGTACGCACGGTAGGAGGTGGGCACGCTCTGCCGGAGTTCCCCGTCGAACGTCTGCTGGAAGGCCTCCACCTGTCGGGTCTCCATCTCGGTGTCCATCTCGTAGATGGGCTTGTAGAGGCTGAGCAGGCTGTCGCGCTCGTGCTGGAGCACGTCGTCGGCCTTCAGTATGGGGAAGTTCTCACGCGCAATGACGGTGCCGTAGTTCCAGGGTTTGTCCTTCTTGAAGTCAATCTTGATTTGGTTGCCTCTCGGCATGCAGAAGACGAGGAGAACTATGCTCAGCAGGACGACCACGGTACGGTGGAAGTAACCCCGCGGGGTTATCTGGTTGTAGTGGTTGAAACGACTCATATCGGATACTTTTGCACAAAAGTACAAAACAATTGACAATTGACAATTGATTATTCGTAATTATTTTGTATTTTTGCGCGTAATTACGCACAAAAGCAACCGAATGGAACAAAGAAAAGTTAGGGTGCGCTTCGCTCCCAGCCCCACGGGTCCCCTCCACATCGGAGGCGTCAGGACCGCTCTCTACAATTACCTTTTTGCCCGCCAGCACGGCGGTGACATGATTTTCCGTATCGAAGATACCGACTCCACTCGTTTCGTCCCCGGAGCCGAAGAGTATATCATCGAAGCCTTCCGCTGGCTTGGCATCCAATTCGACGAGGGTGTCTCGTTCGGAGGCCAGCATGGTCCCTATCGCCAGAGCGAGCGGCGCGACATCTACAAGCAGTACGTCCGCCAGCTACTCGATACCGGCAAAGCCTACATCGCCTTCGACACCCCCGAGGAACTTGAAGCGAAGCGCAAGGAAATCGAAAACTTCCAGTACGATGCCCGTACGCGAGGCATGATGCGCAACTCTCTGACCCTCTCCCCGGACGAGGTGGAGAGCCTTATCGCTTCGGGCCATCAGTACGTCGTGCGCTTCCGCATCGAACCCGGTGAGGACGTACACGTCGATGACCTCATCCGAGGCGACGTCGTCATCAACTCCAGCATCCTCGACGACAAGGTGCTCTACAAGAGCGCCGACCAACTGCCGACCTATCACCTGGCCAATATTGTCGATGACCATCTGATGGAGGTGACCCACGTCATTCGTGGCGAGGAGTGGCTGCCCTCGGCTCCGCTCCACGTCCTGCTCTACCGCGCGTTCGGCTGGCAGGACACGATGCCCCGCTTTGCCCATCTTCCGCTCCTCTTGAAGCCAGTGGGCAACGGCAAGCTCTCGAAGCGCGACGGAGACAAACTGGGCTTCCCAGTCTTCCCCCTCGAGTGGCACGACCCGAAGACGGGCGAGGTAAGCAGCGGCTACCGCGAGCGCGGCTATCTGCCCCAGGCCGTCTGCAACTTCCTGGCCCTGCTCGGCTGGAATCCCGGAAACGACCAGGAACTGATGACGATGGACGACATGATTCGCCTCTTCGACCTCTCGAAGTGTTCGAAGAATGGCGCTAAGTTCGACTACGTCAAGGCTGCCTGGTTCAACCACCAGTACCTGCTCATGCAGCCCGACGAGGCCTGGACACCCGAGTTCGACAAGATACTTAGGGCCGAGGGCATCGTCTCGACACCCGAGCGCGAGGCCGAGGTGGTTAGGATGATGAAACTCAAGGTCATCGAATACACCGACGGCGAGGGCAACCGCAAGAAGCGCAACGTCAGCTTCGTCAGCGACCTGTGGCCGCTTTGCAAGTTCTTCTTCGTCGCTCCGACGGCGTTCGACCGCGACGACAAGTTCATCCGCAAGAACTGGCGAGAGGGCACCCGCGACGAGATGCAACAATTTATGCAACTAATCTCGACCATCGACGACTTCTCCGTCGAAGGCCAGAAGGCCGTCATCGACCCCTGGACCGAGCAGACGGGCATCCGTCCCTGGAATGCCTGGCGCATCTGTCTGGTGGGCGCTGGACAAGGCCCCGACATGTACGAACTGGCTGCATTCCTCGGACGCGAGGAAACCCTGCGCCGCATGCAATTCGCTATCGAAACCCTCGCCTGATGCTCTACACTTTCGCGATTTACTGCTACCAGCTGATGGTCATGTTGGTAGCCCCCTTCCACAAGAAGGCCCGTACCCTCTTGCGCGGTCAGCGCGAGACGTTCCGCATCCTCAAGCGCGAGGTTGATAAGGAGGCCCGTTACGCCTGGTTCCACGCCGCCTCGCTCGGCGAGTTCGAACAGGGGCGCCCGCTGATGGAGCGCCTACGCCGCGAGCATCCCGAGTACAAGATTCTGCTCACCTTCTTCTCGCCCTCGGGCTACGAGGTCAGGAAGAACTACGAGGGCGCCGACATCGTCTGCTACCTGCCCTTCGACACCCCGAGCAACGTCTATCGGTTCCTCCACCTCATCCGGCCCGAGATGGCCTTCTTCATCAAGTATGAGTTCTGGCTCGACTATATGTGGGCCTGCCACCACTACCACATTCCCATCTACAGCGTCAGCAGCATCTTCCGCCCCAACAAGATATTCTTCCGTTGGTACGGCCGCCCGTATGCCCATGTGCTCAAGTACGTGACCCACTTCTTCGTCCAGGACGAACAGAGTCGCGAGCTTTTGGCCCACCGTGGCATCGTGAATAACGTCACCATCGTCGGCGACACGCGTTTCGACCGCGTCATCGATATCGCCTGCCAGGCAAAAGAACTGCCCCTGGTCGAGAGCCTTTGTGGCGGCGTCCCCTTCGTCTTGGTGGCCGGCAGCAGTTGGCCTGCCGACGAGGACCTCATCATCCCGTACTTCAACAAACACCCCGAGATGAAACTGATTCTGGCCCCCCACGTCATCGATGAGAGCCACCTCACGCAGATTGAGCACAAACTGCGCCGGCCCTTCGTTCGCTACACGGAGGCTACGCCGGAACGTATCGCTCAGGCCGACTGTTTGATAATCAACTGCTTCGGTCTGCTCTCGAGCATCTATCGCTATGGCCACGTCGCCTACGTTGGCGGCGGGTTCGGCGCGGGCATCCACAATGTGCCCGAAGCCGCGGTCTATGGCATTCCCGTGCTCTTCGGCCCGAACAACAAGGGCTTCCGTGAGGCGCAGGACCTGCTTCGCCTGGGCGGTTGCTTCGAGATTACGGGGCAGACGCTCTTCAATGCCGTCATGGACCGCGTGCTTGCCGATAGAAAGATGGTCGCCGTCCGTGGCGATGTATGCAAGAACTACATTACCAGCAACGCGGGAGCCTCCGACGTCATCTTCCGCACGCTGGGCCTTAATAACTAACTATGAATCATCCTATTCGCCTCCTCCTCCTGGGTTGCCTACTCTCGCTGGCAACCGTGGCCGGTGCAGCAAGCATGCGCACCATCCGTCGTGTCGAACCCATCAACGTCGAAGCCGCAGTCGGCACCGTGCCCAGCCTGCCCTGGCAGGTGTGGGTGACCTATAGCGACGGCACCCACGAGTGGCGGCAGACCCGCTGGAGCAACTCCCTGCGTTCGGTCGAGGAAGAGCAGGCCGACGTCGAGAAGCATCCCGCCGGTTCCTCCTACACCATCGAGGGCTTTGTTATTGGCGATAACACCATCGACGAAGGCTTCCCCATCACCGCCCGCATCCGCGTGGTGAACACCCCTGCCTCCGTCCCGGCTCCCCAGCCCGTGGCCCGCCCTTTGCCGTTGGGCGACGTGGAACTGACGGGCCAGAACCGCCTGACCTCGAACCGCGACCTGCTCATCCGCGAACTCCTCTCCTGGAACATCGACCAGCAGGTATATAACTACCGCGACACCTACGGCCTCTCGACCTACGGCTATGCCAAGGCCGACGGCTGGGACTCGCCCACGACCAAACTGAAGGGCCACGGCTCGGGCCACTACATGTCGTCGCTGGCCTTTGCCTTTGCCTCTACCCGCGACGAGGCCATCCGCTCCGAGTTGCGCAACCGCATCCAGCGTATGGTCGATGAACTGCGCATGTGCCAGGAGCGCACCTTCCTCTGGGTCGATTCGCTTGGCCGTTACTGGGAGGCCCGCGACCTTGCGCCCGAGTCGGAACTCCAGTACATGAAGGGCACGTGGGAAGCCTTCGACGAGTACAAGAAGGACTGGCAACACTACGGCTACGGCTACATCAATGCCATCCCGGCCCAGCACGCCTGCCTTATCGAGATGTATCGCGCCTACAACAACGAGGAATGGGTCTGGGCCCCCTACTACAGCATCCACAAGCAGTTGGCAGGACTCATCGACATCGCCAATAATATCGACGACGCGGCCATCGCCCAGAAGGCCCTGCTCATTGCCAAGGACATGGGCCTGTGGGTCTGGAACCGCCTCCACTATCGCACCTTTGTCCAGACCGAAGGCACCCGCGACGAGCGCCGCTCGCGCCCCGGCAACCGCTACGAGATGTGGAACATGTACATCGCCGGCGAGGTGGGCGGTATGGCCGAGAGCCTGAGCCGCCTGTCGGAGATGGTTGCGGACGCCGGCGAGAAGGCCCGCCTCCTGGAGGCCGCAAGCTACTTCGATGCGCCCGCCTTCTTCCAGCCCCTGAGCCGCAACATCGACGACATCCGCACTCGACATGCCAACCAGCACATCCCCATGATTACGGGCGCCCTACGCTCCTACCGTGGCAACGAGAATCCCTTCTACTACCGTCTCGCCCTCAACTTCTGGAACCTTGTCCAGGGCCGCTATGCCTATGCCATGGGAGGCGTGGGCAACGGCGAGATGTTCCGCCAGCCGTACAGCCAGATACTCAGCATGAACACCAACGTCATGTCCGACTATCGTCGCCGCATACACCCTAACCCCGACATCAACGAGACCTGCTGCGCCTACAACCTGGCCAAACTGACCAAGGACCTCAACTGCTATACGCCCGACGACGCACGCCTCATGGACTATTACGAGCGCGTACTCTACAACCAGATTGTCGGTTCGGTCCATCCCACCCACTACGGCGTGACCTACCAGTATGCCGTCGGGCTGAATGCCCAGAAGCCCTTTGGCAACGAGACCCCGCAATCGACCTGCTGCGGCGGCACCGGGGCCGAGAACCACGTGAAGTATCAGGAGGCTGCCTACTTCGTCGGCGGCCAGACCCTCTGGGTGGCCCTCTACATGCCCTCCCGTGCCACGTGGCGCGAGCGCGGCGTCGTGCTCTGTCAGGACTGTGAGTGGCCCGCCGAGCGCAGCCGTATCACGATAGAGCAGGGGGGCGAGTTCGCCATGCGCTTGCGTGTGCCCTATTGGGCCACTGAGGGCTTCGAGGTACGTCTCAACGGCAAGCCCGTCGCGAAGCGCTGCCAGCCCTCGTCCTACGTCGAAATACCGCTTCGGCAGTGGCGCCAGGGCGACTACGTCGATGTCGTCATGCCCTTCCGGAAGCACGTCAACTTCGGTCCGGACAAGATGGACCTCGCCGCCACCTCTCAGGGGCAGACCCATTTCACTCCCCAGTGGGTCGGCACGTTCATGCTCGGTCCCCTCGTGATGGCCAGCCCCGACATCCACGAGTGGTCGCAGGCCGAACTTGCCGTCTCGCCCGACCTCAAGGAGGTGAAACGCGTCGAGGGCTCGCAACAACTGCTTCTCGGCAACCTGGCCTTCCAGCCCGACTACTCGATTACCGATGTCCCGGCCACCCACTACCTGCGCCTCGACCTCGGGCAGCCCAAGGGCAAGCAGAAGGCGTCGAAGTCGAACGAACTCGACCAGCTCATGCAACTCGCCCGTGAGCGCGAGGCCGACCCCAAGGCCTGGGCTCCCCATGGCTTGCAGCGCATGAAGGAGGCCATGCAGGCCCGCGACACCGCCGCCCTGAAGACCGCCCTCGCCACCATGCGTCCCAGCAACCTGGCCGAACCGGAGGACCTTGCCGGCTTGCTCACGTTGCTCACCGAGGCCAAGAACGTCCGCGACAAATCGACTCGTCTGCGCGAGGCCATCGACTACGCCGACATGGTCGTGCAGTACGTCAACGACGGTTCGGGCACCCGCGACCTCATCGAGAAGGCCGAGCACCAACTGCGCGCGGCCCAGGGCGCGAGGTAGCCCCCCGTCGACATCCCATCTGTCCCTCCCATACGCCCTGGCCCTCTGGCCGGGGCGTTTTCGTTGTATCGCCTCCGTGTCGTCGCAGCCTCTCCGGCAGGCCTTCGTCTGGTCGCCTAATGCCTTTCGCCAGGCCCCCTCCGTGTCGTCGCCCGGTTGCCTCCTGCCTCTTTGCCAGTCGCCTAATCACTATTTGCATTGAACCATGGTTCAAACGCCATCGAACCATGGTTCACCACTAATCGAACCATGGTTCAACAAGAAACGAACCATGGTTCAACACAAAGCAAACTATGGTGTGATGACTCCGATGTCTTGACGACTACGAAGAAGCCCCTTGACGTCCGGCGGGGGAGGCCAAGGGGCTTTGGGTGGGGTGTGCGAGGATGTGCCGTGCGGGGCGGAGGGACTACTCGCGGTAGTCCTCGCTGCGGGTCACCTGCTGCGTATTCTCGGGGTCGGCATCGGCCTGGCGGAACCAGTCGCTGTACTCGATGTAGTGGCGGGCGTACGTCTTGTTCAGGGCTTGTGCCTGTTCGGGATCGACCCGCTTGATGAACTTGGCCGGTACGCCGCCCCACAGTTCGCCGTCGCCAATCTGGGTGCCCGAGAGCACCAGTGCGCCGGCGGCCACGATGGCTCCCCGGCCCACTACGGCATGGTCGAGCACAGTGGCCCCCATGCCCACCAGGGCACCGTCGCGCACCTCGCAGCCGTGGAGGGTGACGGAGTGGCCGATGGTGACGTCGTCGCCCAGTATGCAGGGCGCCTTGCCATTGAGGGTGTGGATGCAGGAGTTGTCCTGGATGTTGGTGCGGTTGCCGATGCGTATGAAGTGGACGTCGCCGCGCACGACGGCATTGAACCAGACGGTGCAGTCGTCGCCCATCTGGACGTCGCCCACGATGACTGCGCCTTCGGAGAAGTAGCAGTGGCGGCCGAAGCGCGGGGCGGGCATGCCTTGGAGTCTTTTGATTATTGCCATGGGAATGATTTTGGGTTAGAGGGTTGAATGGGGTGGGAGGGGTTTTGTCGCTTCGCGGAGCCACTCGAGGTCGTCGCCCTCGAGCAGGGGGGAGAGTTCCTCCAGGACGTGCTGGTGGTACTGGTTGAGCCACTGGATTTCGTCGGGGAGCATCATCTCGAGGCGGATGGGGCGCGTGTCGATGGGACAGAGCGTCAGGGGCTCGAACTGCAGGAACTCGCCCAGTTCGCCGTCCATGTAGTGGGTGATGAGCTGGGTATTCTCCGTGCGGCAGCCGTGGCGTCCGGCCTTGTAGATGCCGGGCTCGTTGGTCACCGTCATGCCGGCCACGAGGGGGGCGGGCATGTAGTTCATGCGAATCTGGTGGGGGCCTTCGTGGACGCTGAGGTAGGAGCCTACGCCGTGTCCGGTGCCGTGGAGGAAGTTGAGCCCTTGCTGCCACATGGCATAGCGGGCCAGTACGTCGAGCTGGGTGCCGCTGCTCCCCGAGGGGAACTTAGCCATGGCCAGCCGGATGTGGCCTTTCAGGACCAGCGTGTAGTCGGTGCGTTCCTCGTCGGTCAGGGGGCCCAGGGCGATGGTGCGGGTGATGTCCGTCGTGCCGTCCTGGTACTGGGCACCGCTGTCGAGCAGGAGCAGTCCGCGTGGCTCCAGGGGGACGTCGGTCTCGGGCGTAGCCTCGTAGTGGACGATGGCTCCGTGGGGGCCGTAGCCTGCGATGGTGTCGAACGAAATGTCGCGGAAGAGCGGTTGCTCGGCGCGCAGGGCGGTCAGTTTCTGGTCGATGGAGACCTCGGTCTGTCCCCCGGCCTCCACGGCCGGCAAGAGCCAGCGCAAGAAACGTACCATCGCCACGCCATCCTTGCGCATGGCACTGCGGTAGCCCCGTATCTCGGCCTCGTTCTTGATGGTCTTCATGCGAGCCACGGGACATTCACCCAGGACGATGGGCCGGGTCGTGGGAACGTTGTCGAAGATGGCATTATTGGTCGTGTCGGGGTCGATGAGGAAGCGCAGGTCGCTGCGTTCGTGACTTTGGCGGAGGGTCTTGACGATGTCGAGGTAGGGCGCCGTGCGGACGCCGATGTCGGCCAGGTAGCGTGCCACCTCGGGCGTCAGTTTGCCGGGGTCGGTATAAAGTATCGTTGCTTCGGGCAGTAGCATGAGATAGGCCACGAAGACCGGGGTGCAGTGCACGTCGCGCCCTCGGAGGTTGAGCGTCCAGGCGATGTCGTCGAGCTGGGTGATGATGGTGGCGTTGGCCCCCTGGGCACACATCGCCTCGCGGATGCGCTGGAGTTTGCTCTGGGCCGTCTCGCCGGCGAAGTCCAACGGCTGAATCTCGACGGGCGAGGCCGGGAGCGCCGGGCGGTCGGTCCATAGGGCCGAGGCCGGTTCCGCATCGGTGCGCAAGGTCAGGCCCACTGCGGCTGCGGCCGCTTGCAGGCTCTCGACGTAGCTCTGGGGCACGCACCATCCGTCGATGCCAACCTGGAGGCTACCCTCCGGCGACGCCTCCTGGCGTATCCACTCCATAAGCTCCTCGGCTGTGGCCACGTTGCGCCGGCAGCGAACGACCTCGAAGGGGGTACCCTGGACCTGCTCTTCGGCGGCCAGCCAGTATCGGCTGTCGGTCCAGAGGGCCGCGCGGCTGAGGGTGACTACGGCTATGCCTGCCGACCCGTTGAAGCCCGAAATCCACTCGCGGGTCTTCCAGTGGTCGGGTACGTACTCGCCCGAGTGGGGGTCGGTGCTGGGGAAGATGAATGCGCTGAGCCCCCGCTCCGAGAGCCATGCGCGCAGGTTATCCACTCTTTTCATAAGGGTAATAGGGTTACGATTTGTTCGAGCCACCTTTGGTCCACCTCGTCGAAGGTGGCCAGTTCCGCACTGTCGATGTCGAGGACGGCTACGATGCGGCCCCCGCGGTCGCGAACGGGGACGACAATCTCGCTCCTGGAGGCCGACGAGCAGGCGATGTGTCCGGGAAACTGCTCGACGTCGGGCACCACCTGTGTGCGGCCTTCCGCCCATGCCGTCCCGCAGACACCACGTCCGCGACGGATGCGCGTGCAGGCCAGCGGCCCCTGGAACGGGCCCAGGACCAACCAGTCGTCGCCGACGGTCCGGTAGAAGCCCGTCCACCAGAAGCGGAATGTCTCGTGAAGCATTGCCGCCATGTTGGCCATGCAGGCAATCAGGTCGGGCTCGTCTTGAATGACACTCTTTATTTGTGAGAATAAGGCGGTATAGCGCTCCGACTTATTGCCTTCAATAATATCCAAATATTCTGCCATGGGGATTCTTTTGCAATGATTCTGCCCACAAAGATACGAAATATTTCTTACTTCACAATCTTTATGGATACAGACTTCAGTTGTTCCCACTTTGCCTTGTCGCGTACGCGCACCATGAAATGGTAGTCGCCCGGGTATATGTCCTCGGGGATGGTGATGTCCACACTGGTCGCATAAGTCTGATGACCCTCGGGGATGACATAGTCTTGGGTAAATATCCACACAGCCTTGGCCTTCTCTAACTCTCGGATTTCCTCGTCGCTCATCTTGGGATTCAGCGGACACTCTACGGCTGTGGTGCCGTGTGTGTGGTGATTGAAGTTGTTATGGATGTCGATGACAAAACTTGCCAACTCCACGTTATCCGTGAATACCATACGGACAGGAATGACGTCGCCACGGTGGAATACGTCGCAACTCGTCGGGCAATCCGTGTCGGGATAGTCGCAGATGGCGGGCGGCTCCATGTCTTTCCCCTCATCGTCGGAGCAACTGCTGAGCGTGCAAAGCGCGCCCAGCAGTATCAGTGATAAAATGTACTTCTTCATACTTATTGTTAATGTCATTACTATTTAGTCGTTGTGGTGATGTTCGTCATTTTCGTCATCGTCCTCCGAGATTTCGAGCGGACTTTCCACCGTTGTTTGTTGGCCGAATTTGTCGGTCACAGTGAAGTGTAGGTGATATTCGCCAAGCGGAGCCCCTTCGGGGATGTCAATATGCTCATGGAACTCCGTATTACGCACTCCGATGTACTTGCCTTCGGTAAACGACTGCTTGATTTCGAACGTGCCACCGTCTTCCTGATGGATTCTGATGTCAATGCGCTGTATGAGCCCCATGGCCACGATGTCGGCCTCCAAGTGCATGTCGTGGCCGGGATGGGCGTGTCGGGAATTGTCGTGCCCAACCTCCGTCAATGTTATTTGGGGCTTGTCGGGCGTTTCGTCGTCGTCGCAGGCAGTCAGGAACAGGGTAGATACACTCACGAGAGCCAGCATGAGGCTCATATACATATACTTTTTCATAGTCTTAATTATAAATTCTAATGATTATTAATTGATTATCTAAAACTCCAGCGCTATGATGCCTGAGACGTTGATGCCCGGTTCGGGCACCTCGATGAGGCGGTAGAAGCTGGTGTGGTCGTAGTAACGACGATTAAGCAGGTTTTGGGCCTGCAGCGTCGCTTTCAAGGTCTTCGACTTAGCGAGGCGGAACTCCTTGCCAGTCGCGAAATTCAGTGTCCAATGGGCGTCAGTGGGCTTTTCGGGAGGGACGATTTCGCTCTGCCGACCCACGATGTGGGCGTTTAGGCCTATATAGCCCTTACCCTTGCGGTCGTAGCGATAGCGTAGGGCCACGGTTGTTGACCATGGGGTAGAGAAAGGCAGGGTGTAACCCTTCATCTCGCCCGAGCGCTGTCTGGCATAGAGATATTCGCCCTGAGCCTCGGTCTCCCAATGTGGGGTAATGGTAAACGTGGCCTGTGCCTCTACACCCCAGCGCAGTACGCGTGCCTGGGTGTACTCGTAGAGTTGCAACCCTTCTGCATAACCGGCAGTCGGGGTTAGGTAGATATAGTTCGGAAAGTAGTTCACGAACGGATCCACTTGCACACTCACGTGTTTGTTGGCCCAGAAGATGCCACCGTCCAATTGGTACGATTCCTCGGCATCCAGATTAGGGTTTCCGTGCTCGTAGCGGAAAATGTGATAGTTCACACCGTCCGTACCCAGTTCTTTGGCGATGGGGGTTCGGAAACTCTTGCCCATGTTCGCCTTCAGGACCCACAGCCCCAAGCTGTAGTTTATTCCAGCCGACCATGTGAAACTATCGAATCGCCTCCGTACCTCGGTAGCTCGTTGTTTGTACACCGAGTCACCAATCGTGATAGGGGTTTTGAACCAGTCTGTGTAACTATGGATGTCTGTAGCGACATGGTCGTAGCGTGCTCCGGCGTTCAGAATAAGCCGTTCATTCACTTCGTAGCGTTCCAGAACGTACAATCCCACACTGGTAACGTCGAAAGCGGGAATGATGAACCCCCAGCCCTTACGTTGGTTGTGCTGGTGTTCGGCGGTAATTCCGGCGCGCAGGGTATGGCCCTTGGTAGGCATGTAGCGCAGATTCACTTGTCCCGTGTAGGTGCTTTTGCCAAACTGACGTTCCAGTGTGCCTTCAGGCGTGGGCATATAGCCATGCGGTAGCGGTTCCGAACGTTCCTGGCGCAGGTTGTACTGGTAGGCCCAATTAGCCTCCATCAACCATTTCTCGCCATACCACGTAGAGTGACTTTGTACCCGCAAATGGTTTACCCACTGATTGGGCAAGTCGATGTCACGGTGCGAACGGTCATAGTTGATGTCTGATAGACGTACCTCTAGTCCGTGGGCGTCGGCGAAAAAACCACTTTTTGAGTAGGCGTCCGACACGCGCAGGTCAGTGTGGAATCGTCGTCCCAGATACCCTAGCATTAGGCTCCCGTCTCTTTCCCTGCCTGCTGTATTGCGCAGGCGGTGGTCCTTCAGTCGGATGTAGTAGGAATAATACTGTATGCTATCTGTCGGAACACGATAGTCGGCGTAGTCCGTTAGCGTCATGTTGGCGCGGTAGAAGAATCTCCTGTTTCGTCCGCTCAATTTGGCTGACAATCCCACTTGCCCATTGTTCGATTGACCGAACAATTGCACACTGCCCTCCAAAGGTCCTGTGGGTAGGTAGTTACTGTAGAGGTTTAGTACACCGCCGATGGCGTCGGAACCATGCATGAGCGATGCAGGCCCTTTCACCACCTCGGCACGGTCCACGGCAAACTGGTCGATCTCCAGTCCATGGTCGTCGCCCCACTGCTGTCCCTCATGTTTGATACCGTCCTCTGTCACCACAACGCGGTTAAAGCCCAGTCCACGGATGATGGGCTTGGATTGTGCGCTGCCGATGCTCATGGCCTTCACACCAGGCACGTGCTCCAGTGTTTGCATCAGACTACCAGCAAAGTTTTCTTGTATGTAGTTGCGATTGACCTGAATGCTCGTCAACGACGACTTCATCTGTGCGTCGTGTTGTGAATGCCCCGTAACGGTCACGGCTTTCATGTTCACCGTGCTATCAGGGTCAGCACACGTCATCAGTGCGGCAACCAAAAGATTGATTATCATAGTCCACGTTTATTTGAAAAACACAAAAGGCGGACGATACCGCGTGTGTAACTTTCATACAAACGGGGGGGCACGTGATGCATTAATGAGGAGGACGCCCGTCACCGCCTGTTGCCCTTGGTCGTCGGGAAGTGCATAAAGTAGGGGACAGGGGATGGTGGCAGCGAGGGGCGTGGCGGAGAGGAACGTCAGATGTTGTATCTGACAGAGTAGGCAGTCACAGATTTTTGCCTGTGCCTGACTCAGGTGGCTGCTGTGTACTTTGTGATGTACACATTGCTTGCACTCCTCTTCCGCTGCATTCCCTCTATTATGGATATGAGTGGAGGATAGAATCAGCATGGGCAGGAAAACTGCCAACAGCAGCCATGCGGAAATATGTCTCCTCATGTTTGCTTCCACGAGGGCAAAGGTAGTAAAAAAACAACAAAAAAACAGCAAGTTCCTCCCATATTTCATAATAAATCACTATATTTGCACAGAATAATTGACAAAACCCCAAAAAATAACTAAAACTATGAAATTTTTAACAGACGAGAAACTCGTGATTGTTGGTGCTGGTGGCATGATTGGTTCCAACATGGTGCAAAGCGTATTGATGCTGGGCCTGACCCCCAACATCTGTTTGTATGACATCTATGAGCCCGGCGTGCACGGCGTCTATGACGAGATGTGCCACTGCGCATTCCCCGGTGCAAACCTCAGCTACACGGTGGATGCCGAAGAAGCCTTCACGGGTGCCAAGTACATCATCTCCTCTGGCGGTGCTCCCCGTAAGGAAGGCATGAC
This sequence comes from Bacteroidaceae bacterium, assembly GCA_017469925.1. Taxonomy (GTDB): domain Bacteria; phylum Bacteroidota; class Bacteroidia; order Bacteroidales; family Bacteroidaceae; genus Physcousia. The sequence continues at coordinate 104,727 of JAFUFK010000023.1, forward strand.
CCGTGAGGACCTGCTGAAGGGCAACTGCCAGATTGCTGCCGATTTCGGTGAAAACATCAAGAAGTACTGCCCCGATGTGAAGCACGTGGTTGTTATCTTCAACCCCGCCGACGTGACGGCTCTTACGGCCCTGATTCACTCCGGCCTGAAGCCCAACCAGCTGACCTCGCTGGCTGCCCTGGACAGCACCCGCTTGCAGCAGCAGTTGGCACAGGAGTTCGGCGTACAGCAGGACAAGGTGACCCAGGCTTACACCTATGGTGGTCACGGCGAGCAGATGGCAGTCTTTGCCAGCAAGGCACTCATCGACGGCAAGCCTCTTTGCGAACTACCCCTCAGCGCCGAGCGTTGGGCCGAAATCAAGCACATGACCACCCAGGGAGGCAGCAATATCATCAAGTTGCGCGGCCGCTCCAGCTTCCAGAGCCCTGCCTACCAGGCTGTGAAGATGATTGAGGGCGCCATGGGCGGCGAACCCTTCACCTGGCCTGCCGGTTGCTACGTGAGTGCATTCGGCTTCAAGAACGTGATGATGGCCATGCCTACCGTAATCGACAAGGACGGCGTACACTTCACCGCTCCCGAAGGCACGGAGGAAGAGATGGCTGCCCTGCAGGCCTCGTACGAGCACTTGCAGAAGATGCGTGACGAGATTATCGGTCTGGGCATCATTCCTCCCGTGGAGAAGTGGTGCGAGGATAATCCCAATCTGGCATAACCAACAGACTGACAGATTGACTCATGGGAGCCGCGGCGGAAACGCTTGCGGCTCCCTTTCTTTATCCCTAAGTACCATAAATTAGGCAATATGGCGTTTCGCGTGAAGAAAAACGAGAAAAAACTTTGCATTTTTAAGAGAAAATTGTAATTTTGCCCCGTTTTGTCATAAAAAGGTATAGGAAAATAATAAATTGAAACCATAAGACGGTGCTGCGATAGCACATTGTAACCTTGACGGGTATTAGACGTCAACGAAAAGGTAAAAAGAAAGAAACAACAATACATTTATGAAGAAAAGCTACGCATTAAAGAGTATGCTGCTTGCCCTCTTTGTGGGCATGGGTTCCATGCTTGGATGGGCACAGGACAGCAACAAGTTGTCGGTGACGACACAAATGTTCCTCAGTGAGTTGAATGGCGATTTGTCGCTTGACCGTGATACCAAGGCAGAGCGCCAGTTCAGCCTGATACCCGTCGATGAATCGTGGCAGCGCCGCCACCATGGCAAGAACGACGGCCGACTGTATGCAGCCCCCGACACCATCGACGGCAAGGCGTACATCGCAGCTTACCTGCGACTGAACGATGCCGCCAGCGTGAGCGAGGTGGAGGCACTGGGCGTCGTCATCCAGGAGGAGTTTGCCAACGGACTCTACACCTCCCTGATTCCCGTGGATAAGATTAACGACGTGGCCGGCGTGAGCAACGTAAAGCGCATCAACGTCTCGCCCCTGAAGAAGACCTTCACCAAGACGGCCCGCGAGAAGACCAATACGGACGACGTCCTTACGCTCTCGACCGATGCCATCTCGGCCGGTCTGAAGCAGAAGTACGACGGCACGGGCGTGGTGCTCGGCATCATCGACACCGGTATCGACTTCAACCACATTGCCTTTAAGGACGCCAGCGGCAACAGCCGTATCAAGCAGGCCTACGTCTATAATGGTAGTTCGGCCAAGACCTATACCGGCAGCACGATTACCAGCACCCTGACCGATGACAACACGGGAGACCACGGTACGCATACCTCGACGACGGCTGGTGGCTCGAGCGTCAAGGTCAGTGGCACCACGGTGACCGTGACCGACGACCATGCCAACGCCACCTATGGCGGTATGGCCCCGGGTGCAGACCTCTATCTGGCTGGCATCAAGAATCTGTCTTCGACCTATCTGGACAATGCCGTAAAGAATATGTGTACTTATGCCGACGGTCAGGGAAAACCCCTGGTGGTCAGCAACAGCTGGGGCTCGCAGTTTGGTCCGCACGACGGAACGGGCGACGAGGCCGACGTCTATAACTCCCTGTTCGGCGACAGCCATCCTAACCGTGTGGCCTTGTTCGCAGCCTCTAACGACGGTGGTAAGTCGAAGGACGGTGAGGGTGGAGGCTACCACCTCACAGGTTCGGCATCGAGCAGCAGCCCGCTGCGTTCTATCTTGCGCAGTGCCAGCTACACCAATACCGATGCCGGTTACTACTATTATGGCATAATGGCCAATGCCTGGTGCCGCTCGACGAGCGTTAGCAGCATGACCTGCAAGATATACGTGCTCGATAGCAGCACCGGCGCCGTGAAGACCACGGTGACGGTGAGCCCCTCGACGAGCGGCTCCTCGGTGTCGGGCCTGAGCAGTTACTATAGTGGTACGCTCTATGCCTATAAGGACTATGTCACCTCCAACAAGACGCAGGTTCTGTTCTACACCTCAGGTTTGACGTCGAAGAGTACCTCCACGACCACCAAGAACGGGGCAACCTACTACAAGAGCAACTACACCCTGGCCGTGGAGTTCGCGCCCAGCAGCGGCACGGCGGTCATTGACGCATGGGGAGGCTCGTACGGCTACTTCACCAACCATCTGACCACCAGCGGCTACACGTGGACGGCGGGCACCGATGACGGTTGCTACAGCGATGAGGCCACAATCTCCAACGCCATCTCCATTGGCGCCTACGTATCGGCTAATACTTGGAAGGACTACAACGGCACGTCGCATAGCATGGCCGACGAGTACACCATGGGCGACATTGCCTACTTCAGCAGTTGGGGTACGGCAGCGAAGAACCCTGCCGGCGTGATGATTCCCTGGATCTCGGCACCGGGCGCCCGTCTGGCTGCTGGTGTCAACCACAACCACACGGCATCGGTCGATGACTACAGCTACTACGATGCATACAAGGAAGACCTGGTTGTCAACAGCACGACCAATCCCTATGCCATGATGGAGGGAACCTCGATGGCAACGCCTACGGCTGCGGGTATCGTGGCCCTTTGGATGCAGGCCTCGCTCGACGCGAATGCACAGCACAAGAACCTGACCGTCAACGACGTGAAGACCATCATGAAGGAGACGGCCATCACCGACTCCTACACCACCACAGGGGCTAATAAGGACCACTTCGGTAATGGTAAGATTGACGCCCTGGCCGGTATCAAGTACATCCTCGGCGCTACCAGCGACCCAAGCATTTCGGTGGACCAGAACGAGGTGGCCTTCGAGGAATGTTACGCTACGAAGCAGTACACCAAGACCGTCACGGTGTCGGGCTCGAACCTGGAGGGGAACATCACGGTTAGCAAGTCGGGAAGCAACGTATTCTCCGTTGATAAGACCAGCATCACGCAGTCGAACGGTACGGCTTCGGCCACGCTGACCATTACCTATGCCCCCACCTCGGCCGGCACGCAGACGGGTACCATAACCCTGAAGAGCACGAATGCCGAGACGGTGACCATCAGCCTTACGGGTACCGCAGAGGCTGCCACGCCGACCATCGTGGCCGACAAGGAGAGCCTGGAGTTCACGGCTCTGCTCAGCAAGGACGCCACGCAGACGGTTCAGGTCAGCGGTCGCTTCCTCTCGGGTAATGTGACGGCTACGCTGACCGACCCGAGCGGTGTGTTCGCCGTGGATAAGTCCAGCCTCGAGGTTACGGAGGATGGTGTCGAACTTACGGTGACCTTCAATGCCTCGGAGGAAGGCTCCTACACGGGCACCCTCCTGCTTGCCAGCGCCGGTGCTGCGAGTGTGTCCATTGCCCTCTCTGCTACCGCAAAGGATGGCGGCACGGCCAGTGACAACTACCTCAACATCGCTAAGTACCAGACTATCGACGAGGCAGGGTGGAACACTACGTACGTCAATACACTCTATAAATACACCAGAGACGAAGATAACGAGGTGGCTTGGCTCACGATGCCACTCTATGGTGCATGGAGCTCGGTTTATTATTCTCCATACGCTCAGAAGTGGATAGCCAGTAGCATGGGTACGTCAAACTCTTATGCAGGAGTTGACTGGGCGTCGAACGACGTGTTCCCAGGCAGTGCGACATACTTCACGGGAACGTCGGGCAACGGACGCGCTCGTGCTATCGGATACAATAATAGTACGACTACAGATATCAAGGCAGTCTCCTTCTTTGTCGCTAATACGACGGGTGTTAAGGCTTCCGGGCTTGGCCGGAGTGGTGTAAGCAGCTCTTATCCTGCCGCCCTGAAGGTGTACGAGTGTACGGTCAATGCCGACGGTTCGCTCACTGCTGCTACTACGGAGGCAAAGAGTGCGACAAGCACTTCGACGAGTACAACAACCCCGTTCGTCATTTCTATCGACGGCCTTGATGCCTCGAAGGTGTATAAGGTTGAGGCCAGCATCTATCGCGGCTACATGTATGAAATCGCCTTCCAGACTCCCATTGAGGTGGACAAGACGTCGCAGCTGACGGTAGAGCCTACCGAACTGGCGTTCGAGACCCCGCTGGGCGTGGAGCAGGTGAAGCAGTTCACCGTGAAGGGTAAGTACCTGACGAGCCCCGTCACCATCGAATGTGACAACGAAGCCTTCCAGCTCGACGCAGAAGAAATAACGGCCGCCGATGCCAACGCCGGAGCCACCATTAGCGTCTCCTTTAATCCTGAAGAGATGGGCGAACAGACAGGCACCCTCACGCTCTCCTCCGAGGGCGCAGAGCCTATCACCGTCAGCCTGACGGCCACTCCCCTGCAGCCCACGCTGAGCGCCGAGCCTACGTCGGTTGCCTTCAATACCATCGAAGCTGGCCAGACGACAACAGCCACCTTCACAGTGATGGGTACGAACCTCTCCAGTGCCGTGCAGGCCTCGTTGACAGACGACAATGGCGTATTCCTCCTTAGCGAGGACGATGCAACGCTGTCTCTCGACGAAGTAGCGCAGGGCAAGACCGTAACGCTGACCTTTGCGCCCTCTGCCGCAGGCACCTATACGGGCAGCATCGAACTTACCAGCACCTATGCAGGGCCCGTGACCATCACCCTGTCGGGCACCGCAACGGCCCCCGTGCCGACCATCACGGCCAGCGAGACCAGCCTTGCCTTCTCGGGCAGCACCGACACCGACATCACGAAGACCTTCACCGTCAGCGGTCGTGCCCTGTCGGAAGACATCGCCGTAAGCCTGACCGACCCGAAGCACGTCTTCGCCGTCAGCACACAGAGCGTTGCCGCAACGTCTGAGGGCACGACGGTCACCGTCACCTTCAACTCCGACGAGGAGGGCGACTTTACGGGTTACATCACGCTCTCGAGCGAGGGCGCAGCCGACGTCGTCGTTGCCCTCACCGCCTCTGCCATGAACGGTGGCACGGCCAGCGACAACTACCTCAACATCGCCAAGTACCAGACAATCGATGAGGCTGGTTGGAATACCAGTTATGTTGATAACCTCTACAAGTACACCGAGTATGAGGATGAAGAGGTTGCATGGCTTACAATGCCGATTTATGGTGCATGGGTGGGCACCTATTACAACTCACACCCGCAAAAGTGGATTTCGAGTAATGTGACTTCGACCCAAAATAAGTATGCAGGTACGACTTGGAGCAGCAGTGCGGAGCTACTCGGAAATACTCCCTATTTCACAAGCGCCACCTCCCGCGCCATGGGCTACAACTCCAGAATGAACTCTACTCAAGAGACTGTAACCTTCTACGTTACCAACACGACTGCCGTGAAGATGCTGGGTACCGGACAGAGTAGGGCAAGCAGCAGCTATCCTGCAACCTTGAAGGTGTATGAGTGCACGGTCAGTGACGCTGGTGTGCCTACGGCCTCTTCAACCGCCGTGAAGAGCGAAAGCAACTCGGCAACCTCCGGTACTTTCGTACTGACTGCGACCGACCTCGATGCCTCGAAGGTCTATAAGGTGGAAGCCGCTACCTATCGCAGCTACATCTGTGAGATAGGTTTCCAGACCCCGCTGAAGAAGAAGGTCGTGGGCGACATCAACCGCGACGGCGTCGTGACGATAGCCGACGTGACGGCCCTGACCAACATCATCCTGGGCAAGCTGACGCGCGAGAGCAACGGCAGTGAGTACGACTTCGATGCCGCCGACGTGAATGGCGACGGCCAGACGACGATAGCCGACGTGACGGCGCTCGTAAACATCATCCTGGGCAAGTAACCCTGAACGGGACTCCGACGCGTAACGCCCTGTTTCTCAAGCGAGAAGCAGGGCGTTTTCGTTATGCCTCCGAAGTTAATATAACCTACGCCCCCAAGTTAATATAACCTACGCCCCTAAGTTAACATAACCTATGGCCGTAGGTTAACTTAACCTGTGGCGGCAGGCTCCGGACCACCTCCGAGAGGTTGTATTTCTACGTGCGTGCGCACGCGCGTTTCCTTTATATATAGTCGGTTTTTGGGGGCGTACGACAAAAAGAGGGCCCGAAAGTTTGCACAATCGGAAAAAAGGCAGTAACTTTGCACCCGCTAATAATGGACACTACGTTAGAACGAAGATTAATAACACATAAAAACTAAGAAGAAAAAAATGATTGTAGTACCTGTAAAAGAAGGCGAGAACATTGAACGCGCCCTGAAGAAGTTCAAGAGAAAGTTTGAGAAGACTGGTGTAATGAAGGAGCTCCGCGCTCGTCAGCAGTTTGACAAGCCCTCTGTACTGAAGCGCCTTGCCAAGGAGCGTGCCATCTACGTTCAGCAGCTGAACCGCGTAGAGGACTAACGGCGTGATCGGCGCATTCCTCGCGTACCTGGAGAGCGAGCGGAACCGCTCGCACCTGACCGTAGAGACCTATCGGACGTGTCTGGAGGAGTTCAGGCAATATCTGCGGGAGCGGGACGAGGCCCTCGGCTGGGCCGAAGTCGATCAGGACCTGGTGCGCGACTGGATGGTGGAACTGATGGAGCGGGGCAACGAGCCTCGCACGGTGCGCAAGAAACTGAGTGCACTGAAGACGTTCTACAAGTTCCTGCTGAGACGTGGCGAGGTAGCGACCGACCCCGTCAATGCATTGCAAGGTCCGAAGCTCGACCGCCCACTGCCCTCCTTCGTCCGTGAAACGGAAATGGACCGACTGCTGGACGGCGACTTCTTCCCCGAAGGACTGGAAGGCCTGCGCGACAAGACCATCGTACTGACGCTCTACTCGACAGGCATCCGACGTGCGGAACTGCACGGACTCGACTGGGCCGACGTGGACCTGAGGCAAAACCAACTGAAGGTGACGGGAAAGCGCAACAAACAGCGCATCATCCCCTTCGGGCCGGAACTGAACCGGATGCTGAGCGAGTACAGAAGAGAACTGGAACGGCACTTGGCCGGCAGAGCGGAACCGCAGGCGGTGATAGTGAACCTGAAGTCGGGACGACGATTGTCCGAACAGACGATATACACCCGGGTAAGACGCTACCTGACCTACGTGACGACACTGAAGAAACGCTCCCCGCACGTCCTGCGCCACTCGTTCGCCACGGCGATGCTCAACAACGAGGCCAACCTGCAGTCCGTAAAGGAACTGCTGGGGCACGAAGACCTCTCGACGACGGAAATATACACACATACGACCTTCGAGGAGTTGAAACGAATGTACAACCAGGCTCACCCAAGAGCCAAATAAAAACCTGAAGACTATGGAAATCAAGATTCAGACCATTCATTTCGAGGCTGGAGAGAAGTTGCAAGACTACATCCAGAAGCGCGTATCGAAACTGACTCGTTTCTGTGACGAGATCAAGAAGGCTGAGGTATCACTGAAGGTAGTGAAGCCCGAGACGGCCATGAACAAGGAAGTTGCCCTGCGCCTGTCGGTGCCCGGTAGCGAACTCTACGCCCAGAAGGTGGCCGACACGTTCGAAGAAGGTGTTGACCAATGCGCCGACACACTGACCCGTCAGTTGGAGAAATACAAGGAAAAACTGAAGAATCGCTAAAAAAGGAATAAAACTTTTGGCGGTTTCGTAAATAATTCCTAATTTTGCAGCCGATTAGTGGACGTAGGCCCTGCGTCGGCGTGCAATTTGCCTCTTTAGCTCAGTTGGCCAGAGCACGTGATTTGTAATCTCGGGGTCGTTGGTTCGAATCCGACAAGAGGCTCAAGCGGACACTAAGTTCTTTGACAGGAAACAAGTAGGGTGGTTACCAGAGTGGCCAAATGGGGCAGACTGTAAATCTGCTGGCTTACGCCTTCGGTGGTTCGAATCCATCACCACCCACGCGATGACGCGGGATGTTTGTGCAAACCGAGTGCAGAGGCAAGCATGCTTGACCATGCCGAGGTGCAGCCAGACAAACCGGATTTCTCGAAGAGAATGCGGAAGTAGCTCAGTCGATAGAGCACTAGCCTTCCAAGCTGGGGGTCGCGGGTTTGAGCCCCGTCTTCCGCTCTCAAGGGAAAACGAGCGACGCTGCTTTAGCTCAGTGGTAGAGCGCATCCTTGGTAAGGATGAGGTCCCGAGTTCAACTCTCGGAAGCAGCTCACAAGAGAGAGAAAAAATAGTAATAACACGTAAGTTGAACACATTTTTCACTTATAATATTATAAAGTACTGCTATGGCAAAAGAAAAATTCGAACGTACCAAACCCCATGTGAACATCGGTACGATTGGTCATGTTGACCACGGTAAGACTACTCTGACTGCAGCCATCACCACCGTGCTGGCAAAGCAGGGTCTTTCTGAGGTTAAGAGCTTCGACCAGATTGACAATGCTCCCGAAGAGAAGGAGCGTGGTATCACCATCAACACCGCTCACGTTGAGTACGAGACCGCTAAGCGTCACTACGCTCACGTTGACTGCCCGGGTCACGCCGACTATGTGAAGAACATGGTAACGGGTGCCGCTCAGATGGACGGTGCTATCATCGTAGTAGCCGCTACTGACGGTCCTATGCCTCAGACCCGTGAGCACATCCTGCTCGCCCGTCAGGTGAACGTTCCCCGTCTGGTTGTCTTCCTGAACAAGTGCGACATGGTTGACGACGAAGAGATGCTCGAGCTCGTTGAGATGGAAATGCAGGAGCTGCTGGCTCAGTATGACTTCGAGGACGAGACCCCCATCATCCGCGGTTCTGCCCTTGGTGCCCTGAACGGTGTACCCGAGTGGGAGGCTAAGGTTATGGAGCTGATGGACGCTGTTGACACCTGGATTCAGGAGCCCGTTCGCGCCATCGACAAGCCCTTCTTGATGCCTGTTGAGGACGTCTTCTCTATCACTGGTCGTGGTACCGTTGCTACCGGTCGTATCGAGACTGGTGTCGTTAAGGTCGGCGACGAAGTCCAGATCCTGGGTCTGGGTGAGGACAAGAAGTCCGTTATCACCGGTGTTGAGATGTTCCGCAAGCTGCTCGATCAGGGTGAGGCTGGCGACAACGTAGGTCTGCTTCTCCGCGGTATCGACAAGAACGAAGTTCGTCGTGGTATGGTTATCACCCACCCGGGTGCCATCACTCCTCACAAGGGCTTCAAGGCTTCCATCTACGTACTGAAGAAGGAAGAAGGTGGCCGTCACACTCCGTTCGGTAACAAGTATCGTCCCCAGTTCTATCTCCGTACCATGGACTGCACCGGTGAAATCCGCCTGCCCGAGGGTATCGAGATGGTAATGCCCGGCGATAACGTAGAGATCACCGTTGAGCTGATTTATGCAGTGGCTCTGAACGTCGGTCTGCGCTTCGCTATCCGTGAGGGTGGCCGCACCGTAGGTTCGGGTCAGATTACCGAGGTATTCGACTAATCCTCATAGGATTAACAACCCAAAACCAAGTTGAGAGCTTGGGATTCCGTCCCGCTCTCAACTTTTCTACGGGAATAGCTCAGTCGGTAGAGCACTGGTCTCCAAAACCAGGTGTCGGGAGTTCGAGCCTCTCTTCCCGTGCTAAAATAATAAGAGTATGTTCAAGAAGATTTTCAATTACTGTAAAGTATCATACGAAGAACTCGTGCATAAGACCACTTGGCCAACGCGCTCAGAACTTATGAACAGTGCGATGCTCGTACTCATAGCTTCCCTATGCATCGCAGTGGTAGTTTTCGTTATTGATTTTGTGTTCCAGCACGCAATGGAGTTCGTCTATAGCCTGCTGCGATAATTCGGATTGGGAAATGGCTGAAACTGGAATGAACTGGTACGTCATGCGTGCCATTAGTGGAAAGGAAGGCAAAGTAAAAGAGTACATCGAGGCGATGCTCCACCAAGGTGGAGAGTTCGCCAAACATGTGTCTCAGGTACTTATCCCAACCGAGAAGATTGTGTCGGTCCGGAACGGCAAGCGTGTCGTGAAGGAGAAGAACCGCTTCGCCGGTTACGTCTTCGTAGAAGCCGAACTGGTGGGAGAGGTTCAGCCACGTCTCAGAGCCGTCCCTAACGTGCTCGGATTCTTGAGCGACACCAAGACTAACACCAAGCCCATGCCCCTGCGCCCCACCGAGGTCAGCCAAATGCTGGGAACCGTCGATGAGTTGCAGGAAATCCCCGAGGATATCATCATCCCATTCGAGGTAGGCGAGAGCGTAAAGGTAGTCGATGGACCGTTCACCGGATTCGATGCCGTTATCGAAGAAATCAACAACGAGAAGAAGAAACTGAAAGTGTCTGTCAAGATCTTCGGACGTAAGACTCCGTTAGAGCTGGGCTTCATGCAAGTAGAAAAGCAGTAGTGTAGTTGTTACCTGCCTACGGCTTTTATATAACAATAGATTAAAAAAGTATTTAAAATGGCTAAAGAAGTTGCTGGATTAATCAAATTACAGATTAAAGGAGGCGCTGCAAATCCATCACCCCCAGTAGGTCCTGCATTGGGCTCAAAGGGTATCAACATCATGGATTTCTGTAAGGCATTCAACGCCAGAACTCAGGACAAGGCCGGTAAGGTACTGCCTGTAGTTATCACGTATTACACGGACAAGTCGTACGACTTCATCGTCAAGACCCCTCCCGTGGCAATACAGTTGATGGAAGCTGCAAAGCTGAAGGGCGGTTCTGCTGAGCCTAATCGTCGCAAGGTTGCCGAGATTACTTGGGACCAGGTGCGCACGATTGCCCAAGACAAGATGCCTGACCTGAACTGCTTCACCGTTGAAGCTGCAATGACTTTGGTAGCCGGAACAGCAAGAAGTATGGGTATCACCGTCAAGGGTGACTTCCCTGGTAATAACTAAAAAACTTCAATTCATCATGAGTAAACTGACAAAAAACCAGAAGTTGGTCGCTGATAAGATTGAAGCAGGGAAAGCATACACCTTGAAAGAGGCTTCTCAACTGGTCAAGGACATCACCACGACCAAGTTCGATGCTTCTGTTGATATCGATGTACGTCTGGGCGTTGACCCTCGTAAGGCCAACCAAATGGTACGTGGCGTGGTTTCACTGCCCAACGGTACCGGTAAGGTTACGCGAGTGCTCTGCCTCTGTACACCCGATGCTGAAACTGCTGCCAAAGAAGCAGGCGCTGACTATGTAGGTCTCGATGAATATATCGAGAAGATCAAAGGTGGTTGGACCGACGTTGACGTCATCATCACCATGCCCGCCATCATGGGTAAGATTGGTGCTCTGGGTCGTATCCTGGGTCCCCGTGGTTTGATGCCTAACCCCAAGAGTGGTACCGTGACGATGGACGTCGCCAAGGCCATCCGCGAGGTAAAGCAAGGTAAGATTGACTTCAAGGTCGATAAGACCGGTATCGTACATGCATCCATCGGTAAGGTATCCTTCGATGCCGAGAAGATTATGCAGAATGCCAAGGAGTTCATCAGCACCATCATCAAGCTCAAGCCCGCCGCCGCAAAGGGAACTTATATCAAGAGTATTTATCTTTCGAGTACTATGAGCCGCGGTGTCAAGGTTGACCCCAAGGCCGTTGACGAGATTTAAAATAGTAGATTATCATGAGAAAGGAAGATAAAGTTGCAGTAATTGCAAAGCTGGGCGAGACCCTGCAGCAGTATCCCCACTTCTACCTCGTAGATGTAGAGGGTATGAACGCATCGTCCACGAGCGCTCTTCGTCGTAAGTGCTTCCAGAACGACATCAAGATGGTGCTCGTCAAGAACACCCTCCTGCACAAGGCTCTGGAGGCTTCGGAGATTGATTTCTCTGCTCTCTATGGCTCACTGAAAGGCACTACGGCCGTAATGTTTACGAACGTAGCCAATGCCCCCGCCAAGATGATTAAGGACCTGAAGGCTAAGAAGGCTACCAAGCCCGAACTGAAGGCCGCTTACGCTGAGGAAGGCATCTACGTCGGTGCAGAACAGCTCGACGCCCTGTGCTCCATCAAGAGCAAGAACGAGGTTATCGCAGAGATTGTTGCCCTGCTGCAGTCTCCTGCCAAGAACGTACTGTCGGCTCTGCAGAGTGGACAGAACACTATCCACGGAGTTCTCAAGACTCTGGGCGAGAAGGGCGAGTAATCGTACCGGCCGCCGCTTAAGTATTAACAAAAGTAAGTACAAACAAAACAAATTTTAATAGAAATGGCAGATTTGAAAGCTATTGCTGAAGAGTTGGTTAACTTGACAGTGAAAGAAGTTAATGAGTTGGCAACCATCCTGAAGGATGAGTATGGAATTGAGCCCGCTGCTGCAGCTGTTGCTGTTGCTGGCCCCGCTGCTGGTGCCGCTGCTCCCGCTGCTGAGGAGAAGACTGATTTCGACGTAGTTCTGAAGTCAGCTGGTGCTAACAAGCTCCAGGTCGTTAAGGCCGTTAAGGAGGCTTGTGGCCTGAACCTGAAGGACGCTAAGGACCTCGTTGATGGTGCTCCCAGCACGCTGAAGGAGGCTATGCCTAAGGCTGATGCCGAAGCTCTGAAGAAGACCCTCGAAGAGGTTGGCGCAGAGATTGAGCTGAAGTAAACATTAACTCCTGTAAATCAGGACTTACGGTAAGGAATCCTCTGGTAGGGGGTTCTTTACCTTTTTGTGTCTATAAATTACCCAAGCAGACAAAACAAATTATAGATGGCTTCTAATTTAATTAACAACAGAGTAAATTTCGCTTCTGTAAAGAATCCGATGCCCTATCCGGATTTCTTGGAAGTTCAGCTGAAGTCGTTCAACGACTTCTTGCAGTTGGACACTCCGCCAGAATTGAGAAAGAACGATGGTCTGTATAAGGTGTTCTCTGAGAACTTCCCTATTACGGACACGCGTAACAACTTCCAGTTGGAGTTCCTGGATTACTACATCGACCCGCCTCGCTATAGCATCGAGGAGTGTCTCGAGAGAGGTCTTACCTATGCTGTGCCTTTGAAGGCAAAGTTGAAGTTGTATTGCACCGACCCCGAGCACGAGGACTTCGATACCGTTATCCAGGATGTCTTCTTGGGCCCCATTCCCTACATGACAGAGAACGGTACCTTCATCATCAACGGTGCCGAGCGTGTAGTGGTATCGCAGTTGCACCGTTCGCCCGGTGTATTCTTCGGCAGCAGTATCCACTCCAATGGTACGCAGCTCTATTCGGCACGTATCATCCCCTTCAAGGGCTCTTGGATTGAGTTTGCTACCGATATCAACAATGTGATGTATGCTTACATTGACCGTAAGAAGAAGTTGCCTGTAACCACCCTGTTGCGTGCCATCGGCTTCGAGAAGGATAAGGATATCCTGGAGATATTCGTCCAGACCGAAGAGATTGAGGCTACGCGCAAGAACCTTGAGCAGTACAAAGGCCAGAAGTTGGCTGCACGTGTGTTGAAGAGTAGGGTAGAGGACTTCGTCGATGAGGATACGGGTGAGGTTATCTCCGTAGAGCGCAACGAAGTAGTTCTGGAGCGTGAATCCGAACTGAATGACGAGAACATCGAACTGATTCTGGATAGCGGTGTAGAAACCGTCCTGATTCTGAAGGAGGATGCCAGCACGAGCGGCTATTCCATCATCTTCAACACCCTGCAGAAGGATACCTCCAATAGCGAAAAGGAGGCCATCCTGCACATCTATCGCCAGTTGCGCAATGCCGACCCTGCCGATGACGCCAGTGCCCGTGAGGTCATCTATAACCTCTTCTTCTCGGAGAAGCGCTATGACCTGGGCGATGTAGGCCGTTATCGCATCAACCGTAAGTTGGGTCTCGATACCGATCCCAGCGTGCGCGTACTGACAAAGGAAGATATTATTGAGATTATCAAGTACCTCATCGAGCTGATTAACTCGAAGGCCGCAGTCGATGATATCGACCACCTGAGCAATCGCCACGTACGTACCGTCGGTGAGCAACTGAGCAACCAGTTTGCCATCGGTCTGGCCCGTATGAGCCGTACCATCCGTGAACGTATGAACGTCCGCGACAACGAAGTGTTCACTCCGACCGACCTGATTAACGCCAAGACCATATCGAGCGTAATCAACAGTTTCTTCGGCACGAACGCCCTGTCGCAGTTTATGGACCAGACGAACCCCTTGGCAGAGGTTACGCACAAGCGTCGTCTCTCGGCCTTAGGTCCTGGCGGCCTGTCACGTGAGCGTGCTGGCTTCGAGGTGCGCGACGTACACTATACCCACTACGGCCGTCTTTGCCCCATTGAGTCGCCTGAAGGTCCGAATATCGGTCTGATCAGTTCGCTCTGTGTGTTTGCAAAGATTAATGACCTTGGCTTCATCGAGACACCTTATCGTCAGGTGAAGGACGGAGTTGTTGACCTGAGCGATGAGGGCATTAAGTACATGACCGCAGAGGAGGAGGAAGGCCAGATTATCGGTCAGGGTAATGCTCCACTGAACGATGATGGTTCCTTCATTCGTTCCAGGGTTAAGTGCCGTCGTGACGACGACTATCCTGTTGTTCCTCCCTCGGAGGTTAATCTGATGGACGTTGCTCCTCAGCAGATTGCCTCTATTGCTGCTTCCTTGATTCCCTTCTTGGAGCACGACGATGCCCACCGCGCATTGATGGGTTCGAACATGATGCGTCAGGCAGTCCCCCTGCTCCGTACCGAGGCTCCTATCGTGGGTACTGGTATTGAGAAGCAAGTTTGCGAGGACAGCCGTACGATGATTACCGCAGAGGGCGATGGTACGGTGGAGTATGTAGATGCCACCACCATCCGCATCCTCTACGACCGCACCGAGGACGAAGAGTTCGTAAGCTTCGAGCCCGCGCTGAAGGAGTATCGTATTCCCAAGTTCCGCCGTACCAACCAGAACATGACCATCGACCTGCGTCCTATCTGTAACAAGGGCGACCGCGTGAAGACTGGCGACATCCTGACCGAAGGTTACTCTACGGAGAACGGTGAATTGGCCCTGGGTAAGAACCTGTTGGTGGCCTACATGCCTTGGAAGGGTTACAACTATGAGGATGCCATTGTACTGAACGAGCGCATAGTTCGTGAGGACATCATGACGAGCGTTCACGTAGAAGAGTTTGCCCTCGAGGTCCGTGAGACCAAGCGTGGTTACGAGGAGTTGACCAGCGACATTCCCAATGTCAGCGAGGAGGCTACTAAAGACCTGGATGAGAATGGTATCATTCGCATCGGTGCCCGTGTTGCTCCGGGCGACATCATGATTGGTAAGATTACGCCTAAGGGTGAGAGTGATCCCAGTCCTGAAGAGAAACTGCTTCGTGCCATCTTCGGCGACAAGGCCGGTGATGTGAAGGACGCTTCGCTGAAGGCTAATCCCTCACTCAATGGTGTGGTTATCGACAAGAAACTCTTCTCGCGTGCCATCAAGACCCGCTCTGCCAAGATGCAGGATAAGCCCCGTCTGGCCGCTATCGACGAAGAGTTCCAGAACAAGGTGGCCGACCTTAAGGCTATCCTTATCGACAAGCTGCTTGAACTGACCAAGGGTACGAGTTCTCAGGGTGTGAAGGACTATCTGGGCGCCGAGGTTATTCCTTCGGGCAAGAAGTTCACCGCATCTGCTCTCGAGAATCTCGACTACACGGCAATTCAGTTGTCTGGCTGGACAAAGAAGGAGCGTGTCAACGAACTCATCTCGAAGTTGGTAATCAACTATCTGAAGAAGTATAAGTTGCTGGATGCTGAAGCTAAGCGCAAGAAGTTCGCTATCACCATTGGTGACGAACTGCCCGCAGGCATCATCCAGATGGCCAAAGTCTATATCGCCAAGAAGCGTAAGATTGGCGTTGGTGACAAGATGGCCGGTCGCCACGGAAACAAGGGTATCGTGTCGAAGGTAGTACGTCAGGAGGATATGCCCTTCTTGGCCGATGGAACTCCCGTTGACATCGTACTCAACCCGCTGGGCGTGCCCTCTCGTATGAACATTGGTCAGATTTTCGAGACCATCCTCGGCGCCGCCGGACAGAAGTTGGGCGTGAAGTTCGCTTCTCCCATCTTCGACGGTGCAACGCTGGACGACCTTGACGAGTGGACCGAGAAGGCTGGCTTGCCTCGTTACTGCTCGACGCAGCTTTACGATGGTGCTACCGGTGAGCCTTTCGACCAGTTGGCAACCGTGGGCGTGGCTTACATGCTGAAACTCGGCCACATGGTTGAGGACAAGATGCATGCTCGCTCCATTGGTCCGTACTCTCTCATCACGCAACAGCCCCTTGGCGGTAAGGCCCAGTTCGGTGGTCAGCGTTTCGGTGAGATGGAGGTTTGGGCTATCGAGGCCTTCGGTGCATCACACGTACTGCAAGAGATCCTGACCATCAAGTCCGACGATGTCGTAGGCCGCAGCAAGGCATACGAAGCAATCGTCAAGGGCGAGCCCATGCCTACTCCTGGTATTCCCGAGTCCCTGAACGTGCTGCTGCACGAGCTGAAGGGTCTGGGCCTGAGTGTAACCTTGGATTAACGGATACATTAATGAATTACAACTATGGCTTTTAAGAAAGAAAGTAAGATAAAGACTAATTTTACGAAGATTACCATCGGATTGGCCTCTCCTGAGGAAATCCTGGAGAATTCGTATGGTGAGGTTCTGAAGCCCGAGACCATCAACTATCGTACCTACAAGCCCGAGCGCGATGGTCTGTTCTGCGAACGCATCTTTGGCCCCACCAAGGATTACGAGTGCCATTGCGGTAAATATAAGCGTATCCGTTATAAGGGTATTGTCTGCGACCGTTGTGGTGTCGAGGTTACGGAGAAGAAGGTACGTCGTGAGCGCAGTGGACACATTGCGCTGGTCGTACCCGTTGCCCACATCTGGTATTTCCGTTCCTTGCCCAACAAGATTGGTTACCTGCTTGGCTTACCTACCAAGAAACTGGACCAGATTATCTACTACGAGCGCTATGTCGTCATCCAGTTAGGTGCAATGGCAGGCGTGAAGATAGAGTCTCTGGGCCGTCCTTTGGAGGAGAACAACCTGCTCTCCGAAGAAGAGTACATGGAGGTAATGGAACACGTGTCGAAGGACAACGCCTATCTGGAGGACAGCGACCCCAATAAGTTCATCGCCAAGATGGGAGCCGAGGCTGTTTACGACCTGCTTTGCCGTGTCGATCTCGACAAACTCTCCTATGACCTGCGCGACCAGGCCAACCAGGAAGGTGCCCAGCAGCGTAAGAACGATGCCCTGAAGCGTCTGCAGGTAGTGGAATCGTTCCGTGCCAGCCGCGAGCGCAACCGTCCCGAGTGGATGATTATGAAGATTCTTCCTGTCATTCCGCCCGAACTGCGTCCGTTGGTACCTCTGGATGGTGGCCGCTTTGCAACGAGCGACCTCAACGACCTCTATCGTCGTGTAATCATTCGTAACAATCGTCTGAAGCGCCTGATTGAGATTAAGGCTCCCGAAGTCATCCTGCGCAACGAGAAGCGTATGCTTCAGGAGGCAGTTGACAGCCTCTTCGACAATAGTCGTAAGAGCAGTGCCGTGAAGACGGAGAACAACCGTCCTCTGAAGTCTCTCTCCGACTCTTTGAAGGGTAAGCAGGGGCGCTTCCGTCAGAACTTGCTCGGTAAGCGTGTCGATTATTCGGCCCGTTCGGTTATCGTCGTAGGTCCTGAACTGAAGATGGGCGAGTGCGGTCTGCCTAAGTTGATGGCAGCCGAGCTCTACAAGCCGTTCATTATCCGTAAACTCATCGAGCGTGGCATCGTCAAGACCGTGAAGTCGGCCAAGAAGATTGTCGATCGCAAGGAACCCATCATTTGGGACATCCTCGAGTTTGTGATGAAGGGTCATCCCGTATTGCTCAACCGTGCACCGACGCTTCACCGCCTGGGTATTCAGGCCTTCCAGCCTATCATGATTGAGGGTAAGGCCATCCAGCTTCATCCGCTGGCATGTACGGCCTTCAATGCCGACTTCGACGGCGACCAGATGGCAGTCCATCTCCCCTTGAGCAACGAAGCTATCCTGGAGGCACAGATACTGATGCTCCAGAGCCACAACATCCTGAACCCGGCCAACGGTGCTCCTATCACCGTGCCTTCACAGGATATGGTGCTGGGCCTCTACTATATCACCAAACTGCGTCCCGGAGCCAAGGGCGAGGGCCTGACCTTCTACGGTCCCGAAGAGGCTATCATTGCCTATAACGAGAAGAAGGTAGATATCCACGCGCCCATCAAGGTCATCGTGGAGGATAAGTTGGAAGACGGCACCATCGGCCAGCACATGGTCGAGACGTCCGTAGGTCGTGTCATTGTCAACGAAGTTGTGCCCACCGAGGTCGGTTTCTTTAACGAGACCATTTCGAAGAAGAACCTGCGCGGCATCATCACCGACGTCATCAAGACCGTAGGTGTGGCCCGTGCCTGCGCCTTCCTCGACGGCATCAAGAATCTGGGTTACAAGATGGCCTATGAAGGCGGTCTGTCGTTCAACCTCGGTGACATCATCATCCCCGATAAGAAGAAGGAACTCATCCACCGCGGTAATGCCGAGGTTGAGGCCATTGCTGCCGACTACGGAATGGGTTTCATCACGGACAAGGAACGTTACAACAAGGTAATCGACGCCTGGACCCACATCAACAACGACCTCTCCGAAATCCTGATGAAGGAGATGAAGGAGGCCGACCAGGGCTTCAACGCCGTTTACATGATGCTCGACTCCGGAGCCCGTGGTAGTAAGGGACAGATTAGCCAGCTCTCGGGTATGCGTGGTCTGATGGCCAAGCCCCAGAAGGCCGGTGCTGAGCCTCTTATCATCGAGGACCCCATCATCTCGAACTTTAAGGAAGGTATGTCAGTGCTGGAGTACTTCATCTCCACCCACGGTGCCCGTAAGGGTCTGGCCGACACCGCCCTGAAGACGGCCGACGCTGGTTACCTGACCCGTCGTCTGGTCGATGTGAGCCACGACGTTATTATCAACGAGGAAGACTGCGGTACGCTTCGCGGTCTTGAGTGCCGTGCGCTGAAGAATGGCGACGAAGTCATCAGCAGCCTCTACGAGCGCATCCTCGGTCGCGTGTCGGTTCACGACGTTGTCCACCCCATCACGGGCAAGCTCATCTGTGCTGCCGGTGAGGAAATCACCGAGGCCAAGGCCCAGGAGATTGAGGACAGCCCCATCGAGATGGTTGAGATCCGTTCCGTGCTGACTTGCGAGTCGAAGCATGGTGTCTGCATGAAGTGCTACGGTCGCAACCTGGCTACTGCCCGCATGGTGCAGAAGGGCGAGGCCGTGGGCGTCATCGCAGCCCAGTCCATCGGTGAGCCTGGTACACAGTTGACTCTGCGTACCTTCCACGCTGGTGGTGTGGCCGGTAACGCTGTGGCCAACGCCATGATTGTCTCGAAGTACGACTCGAAGCTTAACTTCGACGAGTTGCGCACCGTTGACATCGTGGACGACGAAGGCAAGGCTGCCAAGATGGTAGTTTCCCGTCTGGCCGAAGTCCGCTTCATGGAGCCCACGACGGGCATTGCCCTGCTGACGCAGACGCTGCCTTACGGTTCTACCCTCTATAACAAGGAAGGCGACGTGGTGAAGAAGGGCGACTTGGTTGCCAAGTGGGACCCCTTCAATGCCGTTATCGTGACGGAGACTCCCGGCCGCGTTCAGTTCGAGAACGTCATCGAGGGCGTTACCTATCGTGTCGAGACCGACGAGATTTCGGGTCAGCGCGAGCTGATTGTAACGGAGTCGAAGGACCGCACCATTGCTCCCTCGGCCCACATTCTCGACGAAAATGGCGAACTTGTTCGCACCTACAACTTCCCCATCAATGGTCACATTGCCGTGCAGGACGGCCAGACGGTGAAGTCGGGTGATGTCCTCGTGAAGATTCCTCGTGCACTGGGCGGCGGTGGTGGTGACATCACTGGTGGTCTGCCTCGTGTAACCGAGCTCTTCGAGGCTCGCAACCCGTCGAATCCCGCTATCGTAGCCGAAATCGACGGTGAGGTAACCATGGGTAAGCTGAAGCGTGGTAATCGCGAAATCATCATTACCTCTAAGGTGGGCGACGTGCGCAAGTACCTCGTGCCCCTGTCGAAGCAGGTGCTCGTACAGGAGAACGACTACGTACGTGCCGGAACGCCCCTCAGCGACGGTGCCATCACGCCTGCCGACATCCTTGCCATCAAGGGCCCCACGGCAGTTCAGGAATACATCGTCAACGAGATTCAGGACGTTTACCGCTTGCAGGGTGTGAAGATCAACGACAAGCACTTCGAAGTCATCGTTCGTCAGATGATGCGCAAGGTTCAGATTGATGAACCCGGCGACACCCGCTTCCTGGAGCAGCAGGTTGTCGATAAACTCGACTTTGCCGAGGAGAACGACCGCATCTGGGGCAAGAAGGTAGTCACCGACGCCGGCGACTCCGAGACCATGCAGAAGGGTATGATTGTGACTGCCCGCAAGTTGCGCGACGAGAACTCGATGCTCAAGCGTAAGGATATGAAACTCGTCCAGGTGCGCGACGCCGTGCCCGCCACGAGTACTCAGATTCTTCAGGGTATCACCCGCGCCGCTTTGCAGACCAGCAGTTTCATGTCGGCTGCATCGTTCCAGGAAACCACGAAGGTCCTCAACGAGGCTGCCATCAACGGCAAGACCGACCGTCTGGAGGGTATGAAGGAGAACGTAATTTCCGGTCACCTGATTCCTGCCGGTACGGGTCTGCGCGAGTTCGACAAGATTATCGTAGGTTCGAAGGAGGACTTCGACCGCGCAATGTCCACTCGCAAGTCAATCCTCGACCTGGACGACATGTAATCCCCCTCCGTTCGTAACGGATAAAACCTGACTCCGACGGGCAGCTCTCAGTGAGTTGCCCGTCTTTTTTTCTCCGTTTTTGTTCCTTTTCGAGCCCAAGGCTTCGGTGAGTGCAGAATATTTTGTACCTTTGCGCCCGTAAATAGGACAGAAGCCAATGAAATTCGCAATCATAGCAGCAGGCGAGGGTTCGCGTCTGGCTCAGGAGGGCATTAGTCTGCCCAAGCCTTTGGTGCGGTTGCAAGGCGAACCCATGATCGACCGTCTTATTCGCATCTTCCACCAATGTGGAGCCGAGGAGGTTTGCATCATCGTCAACCAACTGCGGCCCGAGACCGAGGCCCACGTGCGTCAGCTGATGCAGGAGGGTACGGCCGGTGTCCCCCTTCGCCTCGTGGTGAAATCTACCCCCAGTTCCATGCACAGTTTCCACGAGTTGTCGCCCCTCCTGGCTGGCGACGACTTCTGCCTGACCACGGTCGATACCATCTTCCGCGAGGAGGAGTTTCGCCAGTACATCAGGGAGTTTCAGCAGACCGACTGCGACGGCATGATGGCCGTGACGGACTACATCGACGACGAGAAACCCCTCTATGTGGGAGTCGATACGTCGATGCACATCACCGGATTCTACGACCAGCGCCAGCCCGACAGCCGATACATCTCGGGCGGCATCTACTGCCTGCGCCCCGTGGCCTTGCAGACCCTCGAGCGTTGCATCTCCGAGGGCCAGAGCCGTATGCGCAACTTCCAGCGTGCCCTTGTCCAGGATGGGCTCCACCTGCTGGCCCGCCCGTTGTCGAAGATACTCGATGTCGATCATGCCGAGGACATCCAGAAGGCAGAAGCCTTCCTTTCTGGAGTTCAAAGTTTATAGTTCAAAGTTCAAGGTTATGCGGTTACGTAAGTTGCTCCTCATGCTGGTTATGCTTTTTGGCGTAGCCCACTTTGACCTTTTCACTTTCCACTTTGAGCTGGGCCCGGCCCTTCACGCCCAGTACATATCCGGAACGATTACAGACAAGCAATACGGCGAACCCATGCCCGGCGTGCGCATCAAGTATGCCGAGTCGGCCCGTCCCTTGGCCGTATCCGACGTCAATGGCAAGTATCGCATCCAGGCCCGCAAGGGCACGTTGCAGTTCTCCATGATAGGCTACGACACCTACGCCGTCACCATCAAGCAGGCCCGTACGCAGAAGATCGACGTCAAACTCCTCGAGGGCAACAATGCCATGAAGGAGGTCGTCGTCACCGAGCGCAAGGGCAAGTACAGCCGCAAGAACAACCCCGCCGTCGATATGATGGAGAAGGTCATCGCTGCCAAGTCCGCCAGCGACCTCTACCAGCGCGACTTCTTCTCCTATCAGAAATACGAGAAGATGACCCTTGCCCTCAACGAGTTTACCGACAAGGTCTTTGAGGACGACCACTTCAAGCACTTCCCCTTCCTGAAGGAGCACGTCGAGGTGTGCCCCGAGACGGGCAAACTCATCCTGCCGCTGACCATCGAGGAGAAGGTCAGCCAGCAAATCTACCGCCGCGACCCCAAGACCGAGAAGACCATCGTCTTCGGTAAGCGCAACGAGGGCGTCAACGACCTCATCAACACCGGCGACATCGTCAACGGCATGCTTGCCGACTGCTTCACCGACGTCGATATCTACAAGGAGGACGTCCGCCTCCTGCAGTACCCCTTCATCAGCCCCATCTCCACCAAGAAGGCCATCAGTTTCTACCGCTACTACCTGGCCGACACGCTCATGGTCGATAAGCACCAGTGCTACCAGATAGACTTCACGCCCAACAATCCCCAGGACTTCGGCTTCTCCGGAACACTCTACATCCTGGCCGACTCTACGTGGCAGATTCATCGTGCCCACCTCAGCATCCCCTCGCGCAGCGACGTCAACTTCGTCGAGCACATGGACATCATCCAGAACTTCGAGCCCCTGCCCTCGGGCGAGCGCGTGGTGACCGACAACAAGATGATAGTCCAGCTCAAGCTGACCTCCTTCATCCAGAAACTTCAGGTCGAGCGCACCGTGCGCTACAAGAACTTCGACTTCTCGCCCATTCCCGAACGCTCGTTCAAGATTCGTGGCGACGTGAAGGAGGAGAGTTCGGCCCAGATGCGCGACGACGAGTTCTGGGAGGAGTACCGCCCCACGCCGCTCACGCAGAGCGAGAGCCAGATGAACCTCCTGCTCAAGCGCATCATGGACATCAAGGGTATGAAATACATCGTCTGGGTCGGCAAGGCCTTCATCGAGAACTTCGTCGAGACCAGTGTCAACCCCGACCGTCCCAGCAAGGTCGATATCGGCCCCGTCAACACCATGATTGGCTCCAACTGGGTCGAGGGCTTCCGCCTCCGTGCCTCGGCACAGACCACCGCCAACCTCTCCCCCCACTGGTTCATGAAGGGCTACGTCAAGTACGGCTTCGGCGACCGTCGCTGGAAGGGCATGGGCGAACTCACCTACTCCTTCAACAAGAAGGACTACCTGCCCCGCGAGTACCCCGTCCGCAACCTCACCTTCACCTACACCAACGACATCATCGCCCCCAGCGACAAGTTCCTGCCCACCGACAAGGACAACGTCTTCGTAGCCTGGAAGTGGACCAAGGTACGCCACATGAACTACTTCGAGCGCTACAACCTGCTCTACGACTGGGAGTGGGAGAACGGCATGCGACTCAACGTCCAGCTACGTCGCGAGTGGAACGAAGGCGCCGGCGCCATGTTCTATCAGACCCTCTCCAACGCCCGCCTCGACCCTCAGGGCCAATGGGGCCCCGACCCCCAGGGCCAGATGCTCCGCCGCATCACCTTCAGCGAGGCCACCGTCAGCCTGCGCTACCAGCCCGGTGCCACCTATGTCAACACCAAGCAGCGCCGACTGCCCACCAACTTCGACTCCCCCGTCCTTGGCCTCAGCCATACCGTCGGCGTCAAGGGCGTCCTGGGCGGCGAGTACAACTACAACTTCACCGAAGCCACCTTCTACAAGCGCTTCTGGCTCCACTCATGGGGTAAAATCAACTGCATGCTCAAGGGCGGCGTCCAGTGGAACAAGGTTCCCTATCCCTTCCTCATCATGCCCGCGGCCAACCTCTCCTACATCCTCGAGGACAACACCTTCAACCTCATCGACAACATGGAGTTCCTCAACGACCGCTACGCCTCCGCCATGGTCCTGTGGGACCTCAATGGCAAAATCCTCAACCGCATCCCCCTGCTGAAGCACCTCAAGTGGCGCGAGTCAATAGGTTTCAACGCCCTCTGGGGTACCCTCACGGACAAGAACAACCCCTTCCTTGCCCAGAACCAGGGCGCCCCCCTGCTGATGCACTTCCCCGGTGAGTTCCGGAACGGACAGTACGAATACCTCTCCCACGTCATGGACCGCAAGAAGCCCTACGTCGAGATGGTCTTCGGCATCCACAACATCTTCAAACTCATCCAACTCGAGTACATCCACCGCCTCAACTACCACTATCCCGGAACCCAGAAGTGGGGCCTGCGTACCACCTTCCGTATGTCGTTCTGAATCAAAATTACACTCACCCCAAAACAACCAGTGACTGGTTAAACTTTAACCAGTCACTCCTTTCGCCGAAACCAGTCACTGGTTTCGGCTTAACCAGTCACTGGTTAAAAATGGCCGATATAGCTGAACCGTTTGCCCCATCGCCAAACAGTGACGCGAGACAGATCGGTGAGATTCTGTATTTCAGTATTCGAGAGTCCGATTCTCATTAGATAATACACTTGTATCTGTTGTTCGCTGATTCTTCCTAATCGATTTAGTATATCCTCGCGGAAGGTTGGGTGCAGTTCATCTACGGCCCGATATAGTTGCTTCCAGTCATTGGGAGCCATGTGCCGTTTGCCCGTGGCCGATTGTCGCAAGCCCTCAATTACCTCTTCGGCCGTGCTCTCCAGTTCAGCCTGATGCAGCAGGCGGACGACGGTTTTGTTCTGCTCAATCTTTTCGCTCAGTAGGCATTCTTTTTCTTTTATGTCTGCCTCCTGCTGCTGTATGGCAAGGTTCATCTCCCGCACTTTTTCGTCTTTCTCCCGTAAGGCTTTCTTATGATGCTCCAGGTCGGCGTTGCCTTTTGCGATATTTTCCTCAAGCCCCTTCTTCTCCTCTTTCAGTTGTGTAAGAGTATTTGTGAGAGATAGAATCTCATGAAGTCGTTTGTTACGCCGGTATATATATAAGGAAACTATAATTAGGATGATGATGTAAGACAGAAGGGAGATGACAACAAGCAGATGTCGTGCTTGTTCCTTTTCCTCCTTCATTCGCTGTTCCTCCCTCTCGCTCTTGTTATATTGGTACATATTGTTAACCGTTGCGGCCAATTCCTGCCGTTTCCCGAAGTCTATGTCATTGCATGCATTGATAAAAATCATCGCATATTTGGCAACTTTCTCAGCATCTCCAAGTTTATGGTATGTCTGAGTAATTCTTTTTGCCGCATCGTACCTCTCGTATAGAAATGTATCTTCCAGAACTTTATCGTAGAGGAGAAGTGCTGAATCAGTTTCGTTTTTCATCAGATAGTATTCTGACAGATACAAAAGATGAGTTGGCCTCGTCGGTTTTAGAAACTTTTTGGTTAAACTGAAAAGTATATCTGCATATTCCCTGTCTTTCAAGTGTGAGGCTCGATATAATAAGGTATATATGATCTCCTCTTCTTGTTCCTTTGGATTATGTAGTGTATGTTCTATTGCCAACCTGCATATTCTTTTGGCTTGTATAGTGCTATCTACATGGTCATATGCAGCACATAGGTGGACTAATGTTCTGGCATCTAGGATGCTAAGTTCCGTTGCAATTTGTGCTTCTTTCTTTGCTATTTCCAGAGCATTCTTATAGTCTTGCACCATATAATAAATATAGTGTAGGTTGGAGTATGTGTTACGGAGCATGATTGAATCACACAACTTTGACTCGGTAACTACCTCTATGGCCTGCAAGTAATAACGCATGGCTCGGGGTGTGTCGTGCAAGTCCCGATATACACTTCCTGCATAATAATAAACCTCCTGCTTCTCTCGCTTGTTCCCCTTTTTCTCGTAGTATGCAATTAGTTCCTTAATTTTAATATCCGATGTTGCCAAGATATCTGATTTGTCATTCAAGCGTATGCTGAGCAGGTCATATTCCTTTTGCAGGTATTCAGGACTATTACGGATGTCTGTTTCAATGGAGTCCAGCATCTGCAGGGCAAGCCTTGGGTTGCTATTGCCCATCGTTCGTATTTCCCTCATTCTCTCCTCAAGTTCATTGTTGCTGCATGCAACGAAGAGCATGGCAAAGAGACAGATGATAGTGTTTCTCATCGTAGCGTTTGATTTAAAGTTGCACAACAAAGTTAGTGATATTCCCCTATTCTACCAAGGATAACAGCCCCTTTTTTGTTTCACTTTGTTTCAATTTGCCCTTATGAAACACATTGAAACAAGAAAAATTTGTAGGATAACTCAGAATCATGGAACTTTGAATCGTCGAGAAATTGAGTTAATATGAAAAAAGTTTTGTTTTTAATCTTGGGAATAATGCTGACAATCCCGTCATTCAGTAGTGAAGTTACAGTGCCTATACCCTTAGTTCATCCAATAGATGATACTGCTACGGGTAATGTAGGAGGACATAAGTCTCCCGTCCATCCAAAGGCATGTCCTATCCAACTCTTTGCAAACTGGGACGAAGAGGCCTTGCAAGTAGTTGGCATTGGCGATTCGGATGTAGTATCATTTACGATTTGTGATTCAGACGAAGAAGTGGTATTTTGGGGCAATCTGAGTCAGACAATCTCTTCAATAGACATTTCGTCTCTTATCACGGGCACGTATTATATAGAGATAACATTTAATGGTGTAAACTATATAGGTGAATTTGAAATTGAATAGCGTATCGTATCATATCGTAGTTGCAGGCGGGGCTGGCTTCATTGGATCTAATTTATGCGGCAGGCTCCTAAAAGATGGGCATCGCGTGTTGTGCATTGATGACCTGAGCACTGGTAGCATAAAGAACTTAGATCCCCTTATGGAGCATGAGGCTTTCTCCTTCATGAAAAATAATGTGATAGAGCCTATACGCATAGAGCAAGATGTTGATCTCATCTACAATCTGGCCAGTCCAGCCTCTCCTCCCATGTATCAGCAAGACCCAGTTCGCACTTTTATGACAAACGTATGGGGATCATTTAACTTGTTGGAATTGGCCAGACGAAAAGATGCACGCATTCTTCTGGCCTCCACGAGCGAGGTCTATGGCGACCCACTTGTCTCTCCGCAGTCCGAGACATATTGGGGCAATGTAAATCCCAATGGTTTAAGGAGTTGTTACGATGAAGGGAAAAGGGCTGCTGAAACACTCTTTTGTGATTATCAACGTGAATACAATGTTGATACGAGAATTGTTCGCATATTCAATACTTATGGACCCAATATGAGATATGACGACGGACGGGTAGTGTCAAACTTTATTACACAGGCTCTGACCGGAAGGAGGCTTACCATGTATGGAGATGGGGCACAGACACGTGCCTTCCTATATGTGGATGACCTTGTCGAGGGACTCGTAAGAGTTATGGGGGATGATGTTCCGCATACGCCGATAAATCTGGGTAACCCTCATGAGATGTCGGTAAACGAACTGGCCACAATGATTCGGGAACTGTTAGGTGCTGATATTGAACTTGAATTTGACTCTTTGCCCTCTGACGACCCCAGAAGGCGTTGCCCCGATATAACGACGGCAACAGACCTGTTGGGTGGGTGGGTACCGAGCGTATGTCTGGAGGAGGGACTGGCGAGAACTATAGACTATTTCAAAAAGGTAATATAGAGACGCAAGATGTGGGACTATCTGTTAGTAGGTGCAGGCCTCTTTAACTCAGTGTTTGCGTATCTGGCGAAACGGCAGGGTAAACGCTGTCTTGT
Source organism: Bacteroidaceae bacterium (assembly GCA_017469925.1). GTDB lineage: Bacteria > Bacteroidota > Bacteroidia > Bacteroidales > Bacteroidaceae > Physcousia. Next base: position 132,804 of record JAFUFK010000023.1, read on the forward strand.
GATAGAGAAGCGCAACCATTTGGGAGGCAACGTCTATTGTGAGGACCATGATGGGATATGCGTTCATAAATATGGCCCACATATATTTCATACGAATAATAAAGAAGTCTGGGACTTTGTTAATTCATTGGTTGCGTTCAATCGTTTCACGTTGAATACCATTGCGAATTATAAGGGGAAATTATTCAGCCTTCCATTTAACATGCACACATTCTATCAGATGTGGGGGACCCACACGCCGCAGGAGGCTGCTTCTGTGTTGCAGGGACAATGCCACATCATGAGAAATCGAACTCCAAAGAATTTGGAGGAACAGGCTATCAGCATGGTAGGTACGGACATCTATGAAACTTTGATAAAGGGCTACACGGAGAAGCAATGGGGCCGTCCATGCTCGGAATTACCTCCATCTATCATCAAACGTATTCCTGTGCGCTATGAGTTTAATAATAATTACTTTAATGACCTCTATCAGGGCATACCTGAAGGTGGATATAATAGGTTGATAAATGCATTGTTACAGGGAATAGAATGCAGGACGGGGTGTGACTATTTTGACGATAGAGGCTATTTTGATGGCAAGGCTAAAATGGTCGTTTACTCTGGTGCGATTGACCAATTCTATGATTATGAATATGGTAAGTTGGAATATCGCAGTTTGAGGTTTGAAGAGGTAACGATGGAGTTGAGTAACTATCAAGGGAATGCCATAGTTAATTACACATCCTCCGACATTCCTTATACGAGAATTGTTGAGCATAAGTTCTTTGATGTTAGCAATAGGAAAGTCTTCTCTCTTCCTCGTACTGTGATAACGCGTGAGTATCCCATTGCCGTAAATCAATCAAGAAACGCAGAACCATATTATCCAGTGAATGATTATGGAAACAACTTGCTTTACCATAAGTATAAAGAACGCGCTTTGGGCGAAACAAAATATTTATTTGGGGGTAGATTGGCAGAATACAAATACTATGATATGAATTTTTTACCGATAAAATTGGGTCTAAACAAACCGAAACAAACCTTAAATCAAAGCGTGCAAAACGCTGTCTTACAATTAACTCCGCTTAACTAACCTTATTCTTCGCCTATTGCAGATTTGCCCCGATTAGAGTAATTTTGTACCGCCATTGTACCTCGGGTGGATGAGCATGAGGACTTAGGGTACTTCCCTTAAATACCCTTATTTCCTCTTAAATCCGCTAAATTGGTTTCCGTTAGGGACCGTCCCCCGAAATCCGCGAGTAGGCGAGCGCAATGTGAACTTGTTCACATGTCTGGCTGGCAAGCACCTTGGGTAGGTTTAATGCCAACGAACTCAGACGTGTCGACCATGAAGTCCACGACATTGCCGATGGCAGATACGATGGACGCATACAGAAGTACCAGCAAGGATTGTCGAGATAGGATGTTTTCAGTAATAGAGCTACTATTCTCCGAAAAATTCAACAAGTTTCGCTTTCAATTCTTCTACGCTGTTTGGTACGGCAATGATAGTGCCGTTGCGGTCGATGAGGAATAGGGCACTGTTTTGAGTGCCGTGCTTATGGAACACGCCGAACTCGTCATCAAGGTCAACGAGGCATGGCCAAGGGAAGGCGTGACGCTCAACGGCCTTGCACATGGCATCGGTGGAGTGGAATTCGTGGGAGAGGCTGAACACGTTCAAACCACGATTGAGGTACTCATTGTAGATGGGGATGATGTCGCAGGCTTCGCGGATGCAGGGAGCGCACCACGATGCCCAGCAGATGACGAGCGTCAGGCGGTCTTTGTAATAGCCTGAAGCGCGGACTTGCTGACCATCCATCGTGCGGATGTCGTAGTCGCTGTACTTGTGACCGAACATCTGATAGCCAATGGCCTCCTGCTCGGCAATACGCTGGTGAACGGGATGGTCAGCGTAAAGGTTGGCATAAAGGCGATGATAGATGTCGAGCATGGCAGCAAGGCCAGTGTCATTGTAATGGAAGCCTTTGAGTCGCCCGTCCAATTCAAACAGAAAACCAAGCATCAGGTGAGTTTCGTAGTATTCGAGCGTCCACTGATGGTATTGGCGTTCCAGTTCGTTCGCTGCCGTCTCGTCGTTCTCGTCCAACACCTCATATAGTGGCAGGAACTGCACTTCGGCGGCATGCTCCATTGCCTGCCATCGCTGATACTCTTTTCCCGTAGAAGTGACATTGAACTTGTCGCCATCAAGGCTGATGGTGATAGTCGTACCGTCCTCAGAAAAGAATGCATCGCTGCGGCTCGTCATGCCTTTCTCCAACACCTCGCCGAAGTCCACGATGTGCCACCGTTCAATCTGCTTGTCCTCTACATCACACTCAAAACGCCCGTCCTTCACGGTCAGTTGCAGGGGGCTGTCCTTCGGATCAGTTCCATCACGGTAGATGACAAGTCCGACGGGCTTGGTCCCCTCGGCCACTGTGCCCTCAATGTGGCATTTGATTTGCCCCTCCCCCGTCATTGCGACGAGGGCGAGCAGGAGGGTGATGATGGTTTTCTTGTTCATTGTTTAGCTTTCCTTTTATGATGTTATGATAATAGCGTGCTACAGCGGTATCGCGCGAGC
>JAFUFK010000024.1 GCA_017469925.1 Bacteroidaceae bacterium
CAAGCAAGCTTGATTCATGATGCCCCTCGACTTGCATGTGTTAAGCCTGTAGCTAGCGTTCATCCTGAGCCAGGATCAAACTCTTCATTGTACTATAATCTTTTTTCTTTTGTTCTGACGAAAAAGACGCCGCGCAACGAAGCCTCTTGCCTGGCACCCGGAATTACGGACATTTCTCTATCCTTTTGTTTCAGAATCGACGGTTCGATTCTCTTTGCCTGTACTACTTTCTTGTCTATGGAAATCTTTCAAAGAACTCTTTCTTGTGTGCTCCCGAGAGGGCGTTCCTCTCATTTGCGGATGCAAAGGTACGGACTATTTTTGAACTGGCAAAATATTTTTAGAGTTTTTTTGTATTTTTTTTGTTTTTCTTGTGTTTGCTTGCTTATCCCGACGGCTTGTCGTACCTTTACACGCAATATTTATATTATATAAATGAACGCGCGCGTATAAAGACGAGAAATAACAAACAAATAAATAAAAACATTTAAGATTATGAAATCATTCTTGAAGTACACGTTGGCCAGCTTGCTGGCTTTAGTATTGTTTACGATTGTGGCTACGATTGTCACATTTGTTTCCCTTGCAGGCATGATGGCCTCTGACGGGATGACCGCCTCCGTGAAGGAGAACACCGTCCTGCGCATCAACCTGGGCGGCTCGTTGAACGAGCAGAGTCAGGAGATGCCCTTCGCTTCCCTGATGGGAGGAGAGGAGGCTGCCGGCCTCAGCCTGCAAACCCTGTCCGATGCCATCAAGAAGGCCAAGGAGAACAAACACGTGAAGGGCATCTATCTGGAGAATGCCGTTTTAGTTGGTACGCCCGCCACGGTGCAGGAGTTGCGCCAAGCACTCGTCGATTTCAAGAAGAGTGGGAAATTCATTGTTTCGTATAGCGACACGTATTCGCAGGCTGGATACTACATCTGCTCGGTGGCCGACAGGATTATGGTGAATCCCGAAGGCATCGTCGATTGGCATGGTATGGCCTCGCAGCCGATGTTCTTCAAGGAGGCCATGGCCAAGGTGGGTGTGAAGATGCAAGTCTTCAAGGTCGGCACCTTCAAGAGTGCCGTCGAGCCTTTCACCAACACCGAAATGAGCGACGCCAACCGCGAGCAGGTAACCTCTTACCTGACCAGCATCTGGAACAACTACCTGAAGGATGTCGCCGCTTCTCGTAAGATTAGTGTTGACCGCCTGAACGAACTGGCCGACTCCTACATGGGACTGCATCCCGCCCAGGACCTTGTAGATGCCAAACTGGTGGATAAACTGACGTACATCGACGAGGTGAAGTCGTATCTGAAGAAGAAGATGGACCTGAAGGACGACGACAACCTGAGTTTCATATCACCGAAAGAGATGGCCAACGCCGAACTTCCCGAGTACAAGGAGCAGGACGACAAGGTGGCTGTTTACTATGCCGTGGGTGACATCGTACAGACCAGCGGTGGCGTTTCACTCAGCGGCAATGGGCCACAGATTGTCGGAGTGAAGGTCATCGACGACCTGCGTGCCCTTCGCGAGGACGATCACGTGAAGGCCGTAGTCTTGCGCGTCAACTCTGGCGGTGGTTCAGCCTATGCCAGCGAACAGATTTGGCGTGAGGTAGAGCTACTGAAGGCCGAGAAGCCCGTCGTCGTCTCGATGGGTGGTCTGGCCGCCAGCGGTGGCTACTACATCTCGAGCGGTGCCAACAAGATTTATGCCGAGCCCACCACCCTGACGGGCAGCATCGGCATCTTCGGCATGTTCCCCGATGCCAGTGAACTGATAACCCAGAAGGTTGGCGTGAAGTTCGACATAGTAAAGACCAATGCCCTCAGCGACCTCGGCACCAGTGCCCGCCCGATGAATGCCGAAGAGGGCCAGCTGATGCAGACAATGGTCGAGCGTGGCTACGAGACATTCACGGGTCGCGTGGCCATGGGCCGTAAGATGAAGATTGACGACGTGAAGGCCATCGCCGAGGGTCGTGTATGGACGGGCGAACAGGCTGTCGAACTGGGTCTTGTCGATAAGTTGGGCAACCTCGAAGATGCCGTCAAGGCCGCTGCCAAACTGGCGAAGTTGGAGAAGTACAACACCAAAGCCTACCCTGCTTCCGAACCCTGGTATCAGTCGCTCCTGAACGAGAAGAAGTCGGGCTACATGGATGCCCAACTGCGCAAGGTGCTGGGCGAGTACTACACCACCTTCTCGCTGATAAGCACCATCCGCGACCAGGACCGCTTGCAGATGCGCATTCCGTTCGACCCGAATATTAATTAAGGGCTAAGACTTAGGCTAAGATGGAAGGCGACCTGGTACGTATCAACGAATGGTTGTTGCCGTTGAGTTGGCTCTACGGCAAGGGCGTGGCTGTGCGCAATGCACTGTTCGACATGGGTATTCTGAAGTCGAAGAACTACGACATCCCCATCATCAACGTGGGCAACCTGACCGTAGGCGGAACGGGCAAGACTCCACACACCGAGCACCTCATCCGACTGCTCAGTCCCCAGTATCGCGTGGCCGTGCTTAGCCGAGGTTACAAGCGTAAGTCAAAGGGCTACCAACTGGCTACGGCCGAGAGCACCGTCGAGGATATTGGCGACGAACCCTGGCAGATGCGACAGAAGTTTCCCGACATCTACATCGCCGTCGATCGCAGTCGGCAGCATGGCATCGAGCGTCTCTGCAACGACCCCGCCACACGCGACGTCGATATCATCCTGCTCGATGATGCCTACCAGCATCGCTACGTGCAGCCAGGGCTGAACATTCTTCTGGTAGATTACCACCGTATGGTCACCGACGACCGTCTGCTGCCTGCCGGACGCCTGCGCGAACCGAAGGAGAGCATGGTACGGGCCAATCTGGTGGTCGTCACCAAGTGTCCCCACGACATCAAGCCCATGGGCTACCGCGTCATCGAGAAGGTGCTCGGCCTGATGCCTTGCCAGGGACTCTACTTCAGCACCTTCCGCTACGGACTGTTGCGCCGCCTTTTCGGCGAGGGCACACGCGAGATGGACAGCGTAGGTAAGCAGGACCACGTGCTCCTGCTCACGGGCATTGCGTCGCCCGAGCAGATGCGCATCGACCTCAGTCGCTACACCCCGAACATCACGCCGCTGGCCTTCCCCGACCACCATTACTTCACCGACGAGGACACGGAGCAAATCAACCAGCAATTTGCCTCCCTGCCCCAGCCCCGCATCATCATCACCACCGAGAAGGACGCCACCCGCCTGCGCAAACTCGACGGGCTGAGCGACCTCGTGCGCCATAACCTCTATGTGCTGCCCGTCGAGGTGGAAATCATGAAGAACCAAACCGACACGTTTAACGAAATAATATTAGGCTATGTACGAAAGAATCCAAGAAACCGCAGCATGGCTCAAGGCCAAGCTGAACAGTAGTCCCACCACCGCCATCATCCTGGGCACGGGACTTGGCCGACTGGCCGACGAAATAGAGATTGAGCAGGCAATACCCTATGCCGAGATACCCAACTTCCCCCAATCGACCGTCGAGGGACATAGCGGACAGTTGCTCCTGGGACGCCTCGGGGGCAAGGAGGTACTGGCCATGCAGGGCCGCTTCCACTTCTACGAAGGCTACTCGATGAAGGAGGTTACCTTCCCCATCCGCGTCATGTACGAACTGGGCATCAAGACGCTCTTCGTCAGCAACGCCGGCGGCGGTACCAATCCCGACTTCTGTGTGGGCGACATCATGATTATCACCGACCACATCAACTTCTTCCCCGAGCACCCCCTGCGCGGTAAGAACTTCCCTACCGGCCCCCGCTTCCCCGACATGCACGAAGCCTACGACAAGGGGCTCATTGCCCTGGCCGATGAGATTGCCCGCGAAAAGGGCATCAAGGTGCAGCACGGCATCTACCTCGGCACGCAAGGCCCGACCTTCGAGACACCGGCCGAGTACCGCATGTTCCACCGCCTGGGCGCCGACTCTGTAGGCATGAGCACCGTGCCCGAGGTCATCGTGGCCCACCACTGCGGCATCAAGGTCTTCGGCGTCAGCATCATCACCGATCTGGGCGGCTTCGACAATCCTGTAGAAGTCAGCCACGAGGAGGTGCAGCAGGCTGCCAATAAGGTACAGCCCAAGATGGCTGAAATCATGCGCGAGATGATACGAAGAAGTTGAAAATCGAAAATCGAAATCTGAAAGTTGGAAATCTCTGAACTCGGTGAGTTTGGCCTCATCAGGCATCTCACCAAAGACATCAAACCCGAGAACGAAACCACCATCCAGGGCATCGGCGACGATTGTGCCGTGCTCCAGTATGCGGGCGACCGTCGTGTGCTCGTAACCACCGACATGCTCATGGAGGGCGTCCACTTCGACCTCCAATACACCCCCCTGCGCCACCTGGGCTACAAGTCCGTCATCGTCAACCTGAGCGACATCTACGCCATGAATGGTACGCCGCGCCAGGTGACCGTCAGCCTGGCCCTGGGCAAGCGCTTCACCGTCGAGGACGTCGAGGAACTCTATGCCGGCATGCGCTATGCCTGCGAGGAGCACCACGTCGATCTCGTGGGCGGCGACACCACCAGCAGCCTCACCGGCCTGGCCATCAGCATCACGGCCATCGGCGACGCCCGTCCCGAAGACGTGGTCCTGCGCTCGGGTGCGAAGCCTACCGACCTCGTCTGTGTCTCGGGCAACCTGGGAGCCGCCTACATGGGCCTGCAACTGCTGGAACGGGAGAAGAGCGTCTTCAACGCTCAAGTTCAAAGTGCAAAGTCCAAAATTCAAACTCCGGACCCACAAGATACGGATATCCCTTTCCAGCCCGACTTTGCCGGGCGCGAATACCTCTTGCAGCGCCAACTGCGCCCTGAAGCCCGCAGAGACATCGTCGAGTCGCTCCGCCAGGCAGGCATACGCCCGACGGCCATGATGGACATCAGCGACGGACTGTCGAGCGAACTCCTGCACATCTGCACCCAGAGCCACACGGGCTGCCGCATCTACGAGGAGCGCCTGCCACTCGACTACCAGACCGCAGCCATGGCCGAGGAACTGAACCTGAACGTCAGCACCTGTGCCCTGAACGGCGGCGAGGACTACGAACTCCTGTTCACCGTGCCTCTGACCGACAACGAGCGCGTCACGCAGTTGCCCGACGTCCACGTCATCGGCTACATCACCGAGGAGAGCCTCGGCCCCGTACTCATCACCCGCGACGGCCAGGAGTTCACCCTCAAGGCCCAGGGATGGAATCCGCTTGCCAAGGAAGGCAGCGGCGAATAGCCCTTAGGCCACCGGCTGACAGTCTCAACATCCATAGCCCCACGTCCCCATCCTGGCGTGGGGTTTTTCTGTATCTCCCTCGGCAGGGACAAGCCCTTTCCCGCCATACCTTTTATATATTACGCGTGCGCACGCATACACACGCGCGTTGGAAACCAGTGACTGGTTAAGCCGAAACCAGTGACTGGTTGCGCCGAAAGGAGTGACTGGTTAAAATTTAACCAGTGACTGGTTGCGCTGGAACCTGTATATACCCATCGTAAGAACTATTGCAAGTGACGAATGTCAAGAGACAAGAAAGCCCCGCTGACCAAGGCTGGTCGGGCGGGGCTTCATCGTATTGGGGCGATTCGGTTACAGGCTGTCGCCAAAGTCCTCGCGGAACTTGGCCACGAGGTCCTCCTGCCAATGGCCAATCTCCTTCATGCGACCGAAGAAGAAGCGCAGGACCTTGGGCTCCTCGACCCAGCGCAGGCCGCCGATGAGTTCGCGGTTGTCGTACATCCACTTGACGCGGTCGGCACAGTACTTGACCTGGCTGAGCGTGAAGACGCGTCGGGGCATGGCCAGGCGCTGGAGCTCGAGTTCGGCATAGCGCTCGGTGCCGTCGGGTTCGCGCTGTTCGCTGACGGTTCCGCGTTCCATACCGCGTATGCCACCGGCGATGTAGAGGGCGGCGCCGACGGCGGCTGCGGGGTACTGGTTGTGGGGCAGGTTGGGCACAATCTCGGAGCAGTTGAGGTGGGCGCCGAGTCCGCCTGCGGGCTTGATTACGGGCACGCCGTAGTCGTCGAGTTCCTTCACCAGATAGGCGATGAACTCAGGTCCCTGGCTGATGTACTCCATGTCGAGACTCTCGAGCAGGCCCTGGGCAGCGGCTTCGATGGAGCGAACCTCCATGCCGCCGTAGGTGAGGAAGCCTTCGTAGAGGGGCACGTACTCCATCATCATCTGGGTCCACTTGGGGTCGCTGGAGATGATGAATCCGCCACGTGAGAAACCGAGTTTGCGGGCCGAGAAGTAGATGATGTCGAAGCGGCTGGCCAGGAGATGGTAGATTTCCTTCGTATCCATGTACTTGCACTGGGCCTCGCGGGTCTTCATGAAATAGACGTTGTCCTGGAGGAGGGAGGCGTCGAGCACGCTGACGACACCCTTCTGGTGACAGATGTCGGTGACGGCGAGCATGTTCTCGAGACTGACGGGCTGGCCGCCGATGAGGTTGGTGCCGGCCTCGACACGGACGAAGGCCACCTTCTCGGGGGTATATTCGTCGATGGTCTGGCGCAGTTGGTCGAGGTTGAAGTCGCCCTTGAAGGGGTCGTCGGTCTGGGGGATGAGTCCCTTCTTATCGACGAGTTCGATGACCTCGCCACCCAGTCGCGTGATGTGGGCTTTGGTGGTGGTGAAGTGGAAGTTCATCAGGGTCACCATGCCGGGCTTGACGAAGGTCTCGGCGAGGATGTTCTCGGCGGCACGACCTTGGTGGGCAGGCAGTACGTTGCTGACCCCGAAGACGGTCTTCACGGCAGCCTTGGCACGGTTCCATGTCTCGGAGCCGGCGTAGGAGTCGTCGGCCACCTGCATGGCCGCGGCCTGGAGGTCGGACATGCCGTTGACACCGGAGTCGGTAATCATGTCCATGTAGATGTCGCGGTTCTGCAGCAGGAAGGTGTTGTTACCGGCTGCCTGGATGGCGCGCAGACGCTCCTCAACGGGGATGAGGTTCAGCTTCTGCACGATGCGAACCTTGTGCATCTCCAGAGGCACCTGGTTCTCGGGCTGATAGAATTTTACTGGCATAATTGGGATGATTTGGTGATTTGGTTAGTTAAATTCGAGATAGGGGGCCAGGCGCTCGACGTCGGAGGCAGTGAAGCCCGGCAGTTGGTGCAGGTCGTCGAGCGAGCGTAGGGGGCCGACGTTGTGGCAGTGGTTCCAGATGGCCGGACCGCGACCACCACGCAAGTAGGGATGGCGCATGAGTTGGCTCTTCGTGGCGTGGTTCACGCTGATGTGCTGCACCTCAGAGGGCTCGACGCGCAGGTATTGCTCCACGCCCTCGGGCATGCCGTCGATTTCCTGCAACTGGGCCAGCGAGGCGAAGCCACCCAGTTCGGTGCGACGGCGCACAATCTGGCGGGCATAGTACGAGCCAATGCCGGGGATTCGCTTCAGGGCCGTGGTGTCGGCCTCGTTGAGGGCAAGGGTCTGGCCTGGGGAGAGCTTCAGCGGACGGAGCAGGGTGTCGCGTGGGGCGCTGGCCGTCTCGTGACGGGGATAGTCGCGTGGTTCGGGCTCGACGTACTGGTACTGGCTGCCGATGCGGATGTAGGGCTCGATACGGTTCCACAATTCGTTGGTCATGCCATACGTATGGCGCAGGTCGCGCGGTTCGTGGTAACGTCCCCCCCGCGCGCGATACTTATATATGTTACGGACCATATAGGGGGCGAAGCCCAAGCGGAGCAGCGCCGTAGAGTCGGCCTCGTTAGGGTCGAAGGCGAAGGTCTCGACCTTGCGCTCGGGCACGGCATAGTAGCGACTCTTGCCCGCAGGCGTCGCTGGTCGGACGCCAGTATTGTCTGCGGCCTCACGCCCTGGCGTTTCGCCCCGAACGTCGCGGAGATAGCCCACCAACCCCACGGCGACGACGGCCACGAGAGCTATGGCTATGAGGAGCATCCCACGGCGCTCAGACGAGGAGGAGTCGAAGTAGGCCATATCAGCTGTTGAGCAGTTCGTTGATGAATATCAGGGCAATGGCTATCGGGGCTACCCAGCGCACCAGGAAGAGATAGAGGCGGAAGAAGCGGATGCGCAGGGCTCCGCGGTTCGTGACCTCGTCATAGACCAACTGGCGGTCGAGCTTCCAACCCACGAAGAGGCAGATGATGATACCGCCCAGGGGCAGGATAATCTTGGCCGAAACAAAGTCGAAGAGGTCGAACAGGCAGAGACCAAAGATACGGAAGTCGTTCCAGACGCCCATCGACAGGGAGCAGGCCACGCCGAGCAGGATGCAGCCGAGCGTCACAAGGCAGGCTGCGCGGTGGCGCGACAGGTGCCACTCCTCGTGCAGGTAGGCCGTCACGGGCTCGTGGAGCGAGATGGCGCTGGTCAGTGCCGAGAGGAGGAGCAGCAGATAGAACAGGCCCGAGAACACGTAGCCTATCAGGGGGACATTGTGGAAGGCAATATTGAAGACATGGGGCAGCGTGATGAACACCAGACCGGGACCCTCGCCCGGCTCAACGCCCGGCACGGAGAATACGGCCGGGAAGATGATGAAGCCACAGAGCACGGCCACGCAGGTGTCGATCAGGCTGACGCTCATGGCCGTCTTGGTCAGGTTGGTATCGGGACCAAAGTACGAAGCGTAGGTACAAAGGCAACCCATCGCCAGGCTCAGCGAATAGAAGGCCTGGCCGACGGCACTCAGCACCACGGTGGTCGTCACCTTCGAGAAGTCGGGCCGGAGCATGAAGCTCATGCCCTCGGTGAACCCGCTCATCGAGAACGAGCATATCACCAGCACGGCAATAATCAGGAGGAGCATGGGCATCATGAGCTTCGAACAGCGTTCGATACCGTTCTGCACACCGCGCACGATGATGACGTGGACCATGAGCATGAAGACGACGGCATAGACCACCGGCTCCCAGGGACTGGTGACGAAGTCCTGGAAATAGACCTTATAGTCCTGGTCGGCCGTAAGGTGGTTGGCAAAGGAGGCCACCGTGTAGTGGAGTGTCCAGCCCGACACGATGATGTAGTAACAGAAGATGAAGAAGGCCACGAAGACGCCCTCGATGCCGCCAATGCGCCACCAGGTCTTGGGGGCCAACTTGCGGAAGGCCCCGATGGTGTTGGCATGGGTGCTGCGCCCGATGACAAACTCGCTGACCATGACAGGAATGCCGATGAACAGCACGCAGGCCAGATAAATCAGGATGAAGGCCGCGCCGCCGTTGTTACCAACCTCCGTAGGGAAGCGCCACACGTTGCCCAGCCCCACAGCCGAGCCGGCGGCGGCCAATACTACACCAATCTTACTACCAAAACTACCTCTATGCGCCATTAGTTTGCAATTTCATTTAGGAATACTATCCCCACCCCGATGGGGGCCACCCAACGGATGAGGAACAAGAGGATGGGGAGCCCCGGCACCCGCAGCCTGCCTCCGTTGGTCAGTTGGTCAACGACGAAGCGACGGTCGAGATACCACTCTACGAACATCGTTATCAGGATACCGCCCAGAGGCATGAGGAACTTGGCCGTCAGGAAGTCGAAGAGGTCGAAGAATCCCCGATGCCATATCTTCACCTCGCTCCACGGCCCGAACGACAGGGAACAGGCCGCACCCAGCACGATGCACACCAACGTGACCACCACGGCGGCACGCTGGCGCGAGAGACGGTAGTTCTCGTGGATGAAGGCCGTGGCTATCTCGTGCATGGAGATGGTGCTCGTCAGGGCTGCCAGAAGCAGCAGCACATAGAACATGCCCGAGAATACGTAACCGAGAACGGGAAGACCGGCAAATGCTTCGTTGAAGACGTGGGGCAACGTGATATAGACCAAGCCCGGACCCGCATCGGGCGACATGCCCGGCACCGAGAATACGGCGGGGAAGATGATGAAGCCACTGAGGATGGCCACCGCGGAGTCGATGATGCAAACGTTCAGGGCCGAAGATACGAGAGGTGTGTCCTGCTTGAAGTAGGAGGCGTACGTGGCCAGGCAGCCCAATCCCACACTCAGCGAGAAGAAGGCCTGCCCCATGGCCGAGAGCACCACACCAGTGGTCACCTTCGAGAAGTCGGGACGAAGCAGGAAGCGCAATCCCTCGTCGGCCCCCGGCATGGTGAGCGAACAGCACATGAGCACCACGATGATGAATAGCAAGACGGGCATCATGACCTTGGAAAAGCGCTCGATGCCGCGCTCCACACCACGCGAAACGACGTAGTGGGTAATCAGCAGGAAGGCCAGCTGATAGACGAGGGGCTTCCAGGGATTCGAGACAAAGCGCTGGAAGACTGCACCAAAGTCCTGCCCGGCCGTGAGGCGATTGGCAAACGACTGTACCGTGTAGTGGAGCGTCCAGCCCGCCACCACACTATAGAAGGAAAGTACCAGGATGCCACCCAGCACACCCATGAAACCGGCTACAATCCAGGGCTTGCCTGGGGCCAACGTGCGATAGGCACCGACGGTGTTGGCCTTGCTGCCCCGCCCTATCACAAACTCGGCCAGCATGACCGGCATGGCCAGCAGGAAGACGAAACAGAGATAGACGAGGATGAAAGCCGCCCCACCGTTGTTGCCAACTTCGGTGGGGAAGCGCCATATATTGCCAAGCCCGACAGCCGAGCCCGCCGAAGCGAGTATCACGCCCAAGCGTGTGCCGAAATTGCCCCGATTTGTCGGATTATTTGACTCCACCTTACAATTGTTAACGAAAAACGGTGCAAAAGTACAAAAACTTTCGTAATTTTGCAATAAAATACGCGACTATGAAAGCATCCTACCTGAAAAGATACCCTTTGAGCCATTTTGTGGCCGCAGTCGTCATCATACTCTCGCTGGCTCCCATCCCCGAAATGCCCCAGTTGGCCGACATCGGTTTGCTCGACAAATGGGTACATTTCGTCATGTACGGTGGCCTGTGCCTGGTCATCTGGTGGGAGTATTGGCGACAGCACAAAACGATAGACTGGCTACACGCCGCCATTGGGGCCATCGTGTTGCCAGCCTTGTTGGGTGGACTCCTGGAGTTGGGCCAGGCCTATCTCACGACCGTTCGCTCGGGCGATTGGCTCGACTTCGTGGCCAACTGCATCGGCGTCCTGCTGGGAGCGCTGGTCGGCTATGCTATAGTCCCCAGAGTTTGTAGGGGTTGGCCCTCAGGTGGCCGTTGTAGTAACGACGGTCGCCAGTGACCTCTCGCCCGATGAAATCGGGCTTTTCGAACGTTTCCTGCTCGCTCCCCAGTTCTATCTCGGCCATGACGAGGCCGTCGTTGTCGCCGTGGAACTCATCGACCTCCCACGTGTGTCGGCCGTCGGGGCTCTTTACGAGATAGCGATGCTTGTCGATGATGCCCGGCTCGCACAGTTCCAAGAGGTCGCGTGCGTCGGAGGGCGCTATCTCGGTCTCGAACTCATAACGCGACAGACCAGCCCGTCCGGCTGGTCCCTTGATGGTCAGGTAGGCCCGGTCGTCGCGAATGCGAATGCGCACGGTGCGCCCGGGCTTTGTCCCGATGTAGCCCTGCCGGATGTGGCTCGAGGCATACGCCTGCGCCTTGAAGTCGCCCTCGACGAGGAACTTCCGTTCTATCTCCTGTGCCACGGGCGCTTACATCATGGTCAACAGGGCCACCAGGATGACGCCCAGTACAACCAAGCCAATGATGATGCCACGAATCACGTTGCGGGCCTGTGCCTCTTCCTTTGCGGCGTGGCGGGCGGCCTTCTTCTTGCGGTTTTCTTTCTTAATGCTGCTCATAGTAGTTTTAGATATTTCGGTATTACGATATAACGATATAACGGGATAACGGGATAGCGTGCACGACGCCACAGCGCCCTTGTGGACTACTCGGCGGCCTCCCCGCCGAACTCCATGAGGTAGGCCTTGATGAAGGCATCGATCTTGCCATCCATCACGCCTCCGACGTCGCTGGTCTGGTAGCCGGTGCGGTGGTCCTTCACGCGGCGGTCGTCGAAGACGTAACTGCGAATCTGGCTGCCCCACTCTATCTTCTTCTTGCCGGCCTCCACCTTGGCCTGCTCCTGCATGCGGTGCTGCAACTCCTTGTCGTAGAGCATCGAGCGCAGGAGGCGCAGGGCGTTCTCCTTGTTCTTGGGCTGGTCGCGCGTCTCGGTGTTCTCGATGAGGATTTCCTCCTCCTCGCCCGTGTAGGGGTCCTTGTACTGATAGCGCAGGCGCACGCCCGACTCCACCTTGTTGACGTTCTGTCCACCGGCTCCGCTGGAGCGGAAGGTGTCCCACGAGATGCGGGCCTGCTCGATGTTGACCTCTATCGAGTCATCGACCAGGGGGGTGACGAAGACCGAGGCGAACGAGGTCATGCGCTTGCCCTGTGCATTGTAGGGCGATACGCGCACGAGGCGGTGGACGCCGTTCTCGCTCTTCAGGTATCCGTAGGCAAACTCGCCCATAATCTCGAGCGTACAGGTCTTGATGCCCGCGTCGTCGCCGTCGAGCACGTTGCTGACGGTGCACTTGTAGCCGCCGGCTTCGGCCCAGCGCATATACATGCGCATGAGCATCTGTGCCCAGTCCTGTGCCTCGGTGCCGCCGGCGCCGGCATTGATTTTCAGCACGGCATCCATCGAGTCCTCTTCGCGGCGGAGCATGTTCTTCAGTTCCAGGTCCTCGATGGCACTGAGGGCACGGCCGTAGAGTTCATCGACCTCCTCCTCGGTGACGAGTTCTTCCCGGTGGTACTCGAAGGCGAGGTCCAGTTCGTCGGCCAGGGCCTTCACCTGGTTGTAGCCCTTTATCCACTTCTCCAGTCCCTTGACGAGTTTCATCTGTGCCTCGGCCCGCTTCTGATCGTCCCAAAAGCCGGGGGCCTGCGTGCGCAGTTGCTCCTCCTCAAGTTGTATTTGCTTTGCGTCTATGTTCAGATAGCGGTGAAGCGCCTCGGTGCGGTCCTTCACCTCTTTCAGTTGTTCTTGTGTAATCATTACTCTTCGTACATTTTCTCAATCTCTTTCTTGTAGTTTTCATAGACCACGGGGCGCTTCACCTTCAGGGTGTTGGTCAGTTCGCCCTTCTCCAGGCTGAACGGCTCGGGCAGCAGGGTGATGCGCTTCACCTGTTCGTAGTGGGCGAGTTCCTGCTGGAGGGTCTCGATGCGGTACATCACGAACTTCACCACCTCGGGATGCTGGCACAGTTCGGCGCGGTCCTTGAACGCAATCTTGTGGTCCCGGGCCCACTGTTCCAGTATGGCATAGTCGGGGATGATGAGGGCCGAGACGAACTTGTGTTGGTCGGCGATGAGGACGGCCTGGTCGATGTAGCGGTCAACCACCAGTTTCGTCTCTATCATCTGCGGGGCTATGTACTTGCCGTTGCTGGTCTTGAAGAGGTCCTTGATGCGGTCGGTCAGGAACAGTTCGCCGTCCTTCATGTATCCGGCGTCGCCCGTGTGGAACCAGCCTTCGTCGTCGATGACGTTGGCCGTCACCTCGGCCTTGCGGAAGTATCCCTTCGTGATGGTATCGCCCTTGAGCAGTATCTCGCTGTTCTCGCCAATCTTCACCTGCACGCCGGGCAGCAGGCGGCCTACCGACCCGAGGGTGATGGGCTCATCGACGTGGTCGCACGACACGGTGGCCGTGGACTCCGTCAGTCCGTAGCCCACTATCATGCCGATGCCGGCGGCATGGACGAACTCTTCGACCTCCACGGGCACGGCAGCACCGGCCGTGGGGAAGAAGTTCTGGCGCTCCAGGCCCAGGTTCTTGAGCAGGAGGGCGATGACGGTCTTCTCGTAGAACTTGTACTTCAGTTTCAGGCCCAGAGGGGGTTCTTGCTGGCGCATGCGGTAGCGGACGTTGTACTCCTTGCCCACGCGCAGGGCGTCGAGCATCAGCGTGCGCTGTACGGCGCTGCTGTTTTGTATCTTCTCCTGCACTCCGGCATAGACCTTCTCCCAGAAGCGGGGGACGGCGGCCATGCAGGTCGGGTGCACCTCGAGCATCGACTGCAGGACGTCCTGCGGCCGGAGGTTCACGGCCAACGTACAGCCCTTGCAGATGCAATAGTAGCTCCAGGCGCGCTCGAAGATGTGGGTAAAGGGCAGGAAACACATGATGACGTCCTTCTCCGTCAGCGGCAAGACGTCCCTGTGGCCACGGAAGGCGGCGGCATACTGGCGGTGGGTCTGCATGACGCCCTTCGAGAGGCCCGTCGTACCGCTCGTGTAGAGGATGTTGGCCAGGTCGTCGGGCTGCAGTTCGTCGCTGCGCTTCTCCACCTCTTCCTGATGGGGATGCTCCTCGCCCAGGCGCAGGAACTCGTCGAAGTATATGCTCGTCTGGTCCTGCGGGTTCTTCTTCACCTTCGGGTCGAAGATGATGAGTTGCTTGACGTGCGGCTCAATCTGCATCACGCGCAGGGCCGTGTCGTACTGGAACTGCTCGCCCACGAAGATGAAGCGCACGTTGGCATCCGAGACCATGTAGCGCACCTGCTGCTCGCTGCTCGTGGCATAGAAGGGGATGGTGACGGCCCTCACGCCATAGGCCCCGTAGTCGCAGAACATACACTCGGGCTTGTTCTGCGAGAAGACGGCTACCTTCTCCTGCACCTCCACGCCTATCTCGATGAGGGCGTTGCTTACGAGCCGCACCTTACGCGAGAACTCGTTCCATGAGATGTCACACCACTTTCCGAGGTCATAATCCCGGTACATCATGGCCACGCGGTCGCCGTAGTGCTCTGCCTGAGAGTGAATCAAACGGCACAAAGGAGTTTCGTTGAGCATAGTCGTCCTAATTTAAGTTCCATGCAAAGTTACAAAAAAACGAGAGCAGAACAAAGAAATTACATTTCTTTTTATGCCGGAACAGGAAAATACGAGACAGGCATCTCGCGGCGATTGCTTTTGTAAACATTTTTGAAGATTGCGGGAGGGAGGCCCTGGAACCCCCTGCCGGAGGTTAATATAACTTACGGCCAGAGGTTGACATAACTTATCGCCATCGGTTAACATAACTTACGGCCGCAGGTTAATATAACATAAAACGGCACGTTCCGGGGGCGCGCGGAAAACGTCCGTAACCGTCTGCCTTACAGGCGGTTACAGACAAATTTACGACAACGGGGAGGGAGGGCGCCGACACCCGCCTCGGGCGGAAGGCCCGAGACGGACGAGGGAGAAAATGTAAGGAAAAAGGTGTGGGAATCCAAATTATTTCTTACCTTTGTCCAAAAATCAGCGACTATGAACACGGAACAACTGACACAGGAGGCCATTGCCCTGCTCGGGCGACTGATAGAGACACCACGCATAAGCCGCGAGGAAGGGGCCGCGGCCGACCTGCTCGCACGATGGATGACGGAGCGCGGCATGGCCCCCCGGCGCGAGGGGAACAACCTCTGGTGCCTATCGCCCGACTACCAGACGGAGCGCCCCACCCTGCTGCTCTGTGCCCACATCGATACGGTGCGCCCCGTCAGTGGCTGGAAGCGCAATCCGCACCAGGCCACCGTGGAGGGCGAATGCCTCTACGGACTGGGGGCAAACGACGACGGGGCCTCGCTGGTCTGCCTGCTACAGGTGTTCCGCCAGTTGCAAGGAATGGAGCGCGACCACAACCTCGTCTTCCTGGCCACCGCCGAGGAGGAGGTGAGCGGAAGGAACGGCATCGAGCGCGCCCTGCCCCTGCTGCCCGCGATTGACGTGGCGCTGGTGGGCGAGCCTACGGGCATGCAACCCGCCATCGCCGAGAAGGGGCTGATGGTGCTCGACTGCACAGCCGCCGGACGGGCCGGACATGCCGCACGCGACGAGGGCGACAACGCCATCTATCGCGCCCTCGACGACATCCAGTGGATTCGCTCGACACAGTTCCCCGAGGTCAGTCCGCTGCTGGGCCCGACGAAGATGACCGTGACCGTCATCGGCGCCGGCACACAACACAACGTGGTGCCCGACCGCTGTTCGTTCATCGTCGATGTGCGCACCAACGAACTGCACTCCAACGAGGACATATATAATAGGATACGCGCGCACGTAAAGAGCGAAGTCGTAGCGCGCAGCTTCCGACTCGGCTCAAGCCGCATCGCTACGGACCACCCCCTGGTCCGCCGGGCCGTTGCCCTTGGGCGCACCCCCTACGGCAGCCCGACGCTGAGCGACCAGTCGCTGCTCCGCTGTCCCAGTCTGAAGATGGGACCCGGAGAGAGCAGTCGCAGCCATACGGCCGACGAATACATCGAACTTAGTGAAATCCGGCAGGGTATCGAGTTCTACCTCGCACTGCTCACCGACCTGCGCCTCAACGCCCAATCCACGCCTCGGGATTGAGCAGGCTGGTCTCCTTACGGAGCTGGAAGTGGAGGACATACTGGCCCGAGCCGTCGTTGGCCACCGTGCCCAAGAGGTCGCGGGCCTTCACCTTCTGACCCTTGCGGACGATGACGGACGAGAGGTTGCAATAGACCGTGATGTAACTGCCGTGGCGCACGAGTACGTGCTTCATGCCGCTTAGGGCAAAGACGGCAGCCACCTCGCCATCGAACACCGTGCGGGCACGGGCTCCCTGGCGACCGACGTAGTTCGTGCCCTTGTTGCTCAGGACGACGTGCGAGTGGCCCGACGTATTGGCTCCGTAGCGGGCACCAATCATGTACTCGCCCGTGATGGGTACGGGCAGACGACCCTTGTTCTGGGCAAAACTGCCGTTGAGTTTCTGTTCCTCAGGGGTCAGCCATTTCGAGGTGCTGGCCGGTGTCGTGCTCTTGCTGGTAGCGGGCGCGGTCTTGGCCGGTGTCTGCTTGTTCTTCGCAGCGGCTGCGGCGGCCTTCTTCTTGGCCTCAGCCTCCTTGCGACGGCGCTCCTCCTCGGCCTTCTTGCGGGCCTGTTCTATCTCGTAGGCGATGACCTGGTCTATCTTCTTCTGCAAGGCCGTTATCTCGGCCTGCTTGTTGGCCACCTGCTGCTGCAGGTCCTTGGCTTTCTTCTGGAGGGCATTGACCTGGGTCTGCTGCTCCACCTGCTGGCGACTCAGCTTCGCCCGTTCCTCGACGAGCACCTGCATCTTGCGGTTCATCTCGCTCTTCAGTCCGAGCAACTGGTTCTGCCGTTCCAGAAGTTCTATCTGCTTGGCCTGCACCTGCTCGCCCAACATGCGTTCGTACGAGGCATACTGACGGGTGTAGCGCAGGCGGCGGTACATCTGGGTGACGTCCTTGGCCGAGAGGGCAAAGAGCAACGAACTGTTGACCTTACGGTAGGCCTGGGCCATGCGCAGGGCATGGGTGTATTTCTCCTTCTTGACGGAGAGCACCGAGTCGAGGTAATGTATCTCGGCCGTCACGGAATCGACCAGCACCTCCAGGCTGTCGAGTTCGTGCTCCGTCTCGTGGATGTAGCGCACGCGCACCTCTATCTCCTGGTCGAGGTAGCGCAGGTTGACCTGGCCCTTCTTCACGTCGCTACGGGTCTTCGTCAAGTCGTTCTGCGACTTCTTCAGGTCTTTCTCGAGTCGCGTCTTCTGGTTCTTCAGGTCCTTCACCTTCTTGCTGTTCTGCGCAGCAGCAGGGGCGAGGACGAGGGAAAGCAGGAGTATGGTCAGCAGTTTTCGCATAGGGGGAGGGGAGAATTTACTTGGCAACGTTCATAATGGCTTTCATCACGGCATCGTAGGAGACGCTCTGGTACTTCGACGACACCTCGGTGCGCGTCTCCCAACGGTCGGTGGCCTTCAGGTTCGAGAGGTTGAAGGTGGCCTTGTAGGCCGACGACTTGGCCTTGGCAGAATAGGTTATCTGCGTGGGGAACTGGCCGTTACCCAGCGCCTCCCAGTTGGCATAGGTCCACTCGAGGGCCTTCGTGGGCGACTCGTCGGCCTCGCCCCAGAAGATGCGCTGCAAGTACTGGAAGTCGATGCCTGCCTCGGCCAGCGAGGGCACGTCGGCGTAGGCCAACTTGCAGTAGCGCTTGTTCATGCGGTCGAGGATAAGGATATAGTCGGGCGTCAGTTCCATCGTGCCCACGTTGATGCTGATAATCATCGTATAGACAAGGTTGATCTGGATGACGTCGTTACGCTTCAGGCGGTAGGTGCCGCCGACGTTTATCTTCTTCTTGCCCGACTCCAGGGTAAGGTTCAACTTGGCCGACAGGGCATCGACGTCGGTCGGCGTGGCAGGGCGTTCGGCCTGCTTCGTCTTGTCCTTCTTGTCTTTCTTGTCGGTCTTGGTATCGGGCACGGCCGGTGTGGCCTCCTCCGTGGGAGGATACTGCGTGGTGGCACCCGTGTTGATGTCGGTCTTGGCAGCATGGCGGGAGGAACGGCAACCGCTAAGCACCAGCATGGCGGCGATGGCCACGAAGAGAATCTGCTTCAGTTTCATTCTTTCACGTATTTCTTTAGTTTAATCTTCTTCCCCAACAAGGCACTGTCGCTGCCCTTCTGACGGGCCAGCGACCAGTAGCGCAGAGCCAGTTCGTCGTTGTCCGAAAGGGCATAGATGTCGCCGGCATGTTCGAGCACATCGGCATGCAAGTCGGCATCGGCCAGCAGGGTGCTGTCGGACTGCGAGGGGGAGATGACGCGGTCGATGTAGAACTTGGCCATGACATAGTTCTCCTGCATGAAAAGCACCCAGGCATAGGTGTCGAGGTAGGTCTTGTTAAGGGGTTCGAGTTTGGTGGCTCGATAGGCCATGCGCTCGGCCTCGTCGAGACGTTCGTTGCGCAGGCTCAGGTAGTAGGCATAGTTGTTGAGGCAGGCGGCGTTGTCGTCCTTATAGACAAGGCAACTGTCGTAGGCGGCAAAGGCCTCGCTGACGCGCCCCTGCTCGTGATAGAGTTCGCCCAGTATCTCGTAGATGTCGCTGACCTCTTCGGCCTGGGACTCGGCATCGACCTGCTTCAGGCCGTTTTGCAGGGTCTCGATGGCCTGCTCGTTCTGCTTCAACTGCGACTGGGCAATGCCCAGGTAGTAATAGTAGCTGAGGTTGTCGGGGTGGGCGTTGATGCCCATGCGGCATATCTCGAAGGTGTGTTCCATGTCGCGCTGGGTCAGGTAATAGACCATCAGGCGCGAAAGGGCGTCCTTGTTGGCAGGGTCAACGGCTAACAGGTCGCGCAGGGCTTGGACGAAGAGGGGTTCATCGACCTTGGCATAGGCCAGGTACGAAACGCGCAAGGCGTGGATTAGGGGCGTGTTGGAGAGGGTAACCAGCGAGTCCATCGTAGCCATGATGCGCTGGTGCTGGTCGGGCTGTCCCTTCAGGTCGTCGATGAGCAGAGCCGCCATCTGGGCACGCACCTCGTCGGGCACGTTGGGGGCATAGAGCAGCGAGTCGCGCATGGCACGGCGCAACTCGGTCTGTCCCGTCTTGGCGTAATACTCCATCATGGCCAGGCGGAGGTCGGCATTCTGCGGGTCGCTCTTAGCTACCACATCGAAGCACTCGAGGGCTCGCTCGGGCTCGTCGTTCTCGAGGAACTGACGGCCGCGGATGATGGGGATGCGGAGGTCGTAGGGAGACTCGCGCTGTAGATTGCTCAGCACATCGTAGGCCTCCTCGCGTTCGCCCTTGTCGATATAGAGGGCATACTTCTGCAGGCTGGTCTGAAGGGTGCGGCCGTCGAGCAGTTCAATGCGGTCGAGGGCCTGTATGGCCTCGTCGGTCTGGCCGTTGGCCTTGTAGAGTTCGACGAGTTGGTAGAGAACGTCGGAACGGCGCTTCTGCAACTGCGACAGGCGTTCCACGACGGGTATGGCCTCGTCGTAGCGGTTCTGCGAAAGGAGGGCCGCAGCCAAGGCTTGCACATAGTTGGGATTGCGGTCATCGAGTTCGGTGACGCGTCGCAACATCCCTGTGCCAAGGCTATCCTGGCCGAGGTAGAACTTGAGGTAACCGGCCTCGTACAGGGCATCGGGATTGTTGGGGTCGATGGAGAGGCAATGTTCGAAGAGGTCGTAGGCCTCGCTCAGGTTGCTGGCCAACTTCTGCTTGATGCCAGCCTGATAGTAATAGGAGAGACGGCGAGCCTCGGCAGGCGCCAACAGGGCCTGCGACGGCTGACGGGACTGCGACTTCCGACGCCTTGCCTCAGAGGGCAGGGCCAACGTGCATAATAATATAAGGAAAAGTAGCTTTCTCACGTTCTCACTTCCCCGTGTGTCCGAAACCACCTTCGCCACGCTCGGTCTCGTCAAGCACCTCAACGGCCACCAGCGTAGGCTGCTCATGACGGGCAATTACCATCTGAGCGATGCGCTCACCATCGTTCACGACAAAAGGCTCCTGCCCAAGGTTTATCAGGATTACGCCTATCTCGCCACGGTAGTCGGCATCGATGGTGCCGGGGGTATTCACCAGACTGATACCGTGCTTCAGGGCCAAGCCGCTGCGCGGGCGTATCTGTGCCTCGTAACCAACGGGCAAGGCAATACGCAATCCCGTGGGGACGAGTCTGCGCTCGAGGGGCATAAGGGTTATGGGTTCGTCGAGATTGGCACGCAGGTCCATGCCTGCCGACTGGGGCGTTGCGTACTGAGGCAACGCGTGGTGCGAGTTGTTAATAATGCGGATTTCCATAGGTGCGGAGAACAATTAACGTGCAAAGATAATCATTTCTTCCTATAGTTGCACTATGTGCAAGGCTTTTTAACGAAAAGAAACACCGAATTGTTTGGCCTTGAGCGAGGTTTGTCGTAACTTTGCACACGTAAACGACTAAAATGCAACACCATGAAATGGGAACAATTGCTCAGCAATAAGCGCTTCGGACAGGAAAAGGCTCCTCACCGCGAGGACGACCGTTCCGAATTCCAGCGCGACTTCGACCGACTCATCTTCTCCGCACCCTTCCGCCGTCTTCAGAATAAGACCCAGGTATTCCCCCTGCCGGGGAGCATCTTCGTACACAACCGACTGACCCACTCGCTCGAGGTGAGTTCCGTCGGACGCAGTTTGGGTAACGACGTCAGCCGACTGCTCCTGGAGCGTCACCCGCATCTGGAGAAGACCCACCTGACGGAGATGGGGAGCATCGTCAGTGCCGCGTGTCTGGCTCACGATCTGGGCAACCCGCCTTTCGGCCATAGCGGAGAGAGGGCCATCGGCTCGTACTTCAGCGAGGAGCGCGGACGCATGTACGAGACTTACTTCTGCGAAGAGACGGGCGACTCGCTTACGCCTGAACAATGGCAAGACCTCGTCCACTTCGAGGGCAATGCCAATGCCTTCCGACTGCTGACCCACCACTTCCGGGGCCGCCGTGAGGGAGGTTTCGTCATGACATACTCCACCCTGGCCAGCATCGTCAAGTATCCCTATGCCAGCACGCAGGCCGGGAAGAAGGGGAAGTTTGGATTTTTCCAGAGCGAAGAGGGTGACTTCCACAAAATTGCCCAAGAACTGGGTATCAAGAAGGTGCGCAATGCTCAGGGCGGCGAGCGCTATGCCCGATACCCACTGGTCTATCTCGTGGAGGCAGCCGACGACATCTGCTACCAAATCATGGACATCGAGGACGCTCACAAACTGAAGATTATGACCACCAACGAGACAGAGGAACTCTTGCTGGCCTTTTTCGACGAGGAAAAGCAAAAGGAGGTGCGCACCCGACTGACTACAATTGACGACATCAACGAGCAGGTGGTCTATCTGCGGAGTATCGTCATCGGCCTACTGGAGTCGGAGTGCGTGCGCGTGTTCGTGGATAACGAGGAACGCATCCTTGACGGAACCTTTGAGGGAAGCCTCATCGACCAAATCATCGAACGCCCCCGAGAGGCATATCAGGCTTGTGTCCGCACGGCCGTGGCCAAGATTTACCACGCCCGCATGGTTGTGGACATTGAGATTGCCGGTCACAAGGTCATTACCCAGTTGCTCGACCTCATGCTCGAAGCCGTGACCCATTCAGACCGAACTTACTCGAAGATTCTCATCAACCGCGTTAGCCAGCAGTATCAGGTAGATGCACCGACGCTCTACGAGCGCATACTGGCCGTGCTCGACTACATATCGGGCATGACCGATGTATTCGCGCTCGACTTGTATCGGAAAATTAACGGAATGAGCCTCGCCACCGTCTAAGGTTCCCCTCAGCCCTTAGACTTTAGTCCTTTATCTTATAAAACAGCCGATGGGCACCGTCGATGATGCGCATCAGTTCCGGATGCTCGGCTACGAAGGTGTCGATATGGCGCATGCGCTTCTCTTGCAAGATTTCATCGACGGCAATAAGTATGCCCGTCTCCTCTACGTCGCCAAACCCGTCGTTGATGGCCGTACCGAAGAGTTTCATCGTTGGGCTTAGGTTCATGTACGCATTGACGAGGGGCGGAATGTTATAGCCAAGCTTACGCACTTCGCGGTTGAGAATGCGATAGTCCTTACGGAACTCTGTCTCCGTAAACAACGTTTCGAACATCTGGGGGTCGTGTTCCAAAACGAGCGGTTTCATCGGGAAAATCAGGTTATCGCGGTCGGCAAAGTGCTTGCGCAGGAAGTAGAGTATCATGTCGCGCGCCATGCGGTCGTAGCTGGGGTACATGGTAAACTTGCCAAAGAGATAGCGGACCGAGGGTTCGATGACGACCAGTGCGCCAAGTCCGTCCCACAAGTTGTCGAGGGCATAGATACCCTTGCTGCCCATACGTGTGCCTTGATATTCGAGGGTGACAAACGAGCGGCCGAGCTCAATCGTATAGGGCGCATAGTCGTGCATGAAACGCTCGCTGAAGCGGAACATGTGACTCGTGGCCAGTCGCGGTTGGCCAGTCGCTCCGTCGATGGGCCAGTCCTTACCCAACATATAACGGTAACCGCCCAGAATCTCCTCATGTTCGGGGTCCCACACAATCAGTTGCTTATAGGGATTATCGCAAAGGTCGAACTCGTCAAGGTCCAGTTCCTTGCCCGTCCCCCCGCCGGCATCGCGGAAAGCAATCTCGCGCAGGCGTCCTATCTCGCGCAGCACATTAGGCGAGTCCTGCCAACTGACAACATACACTTCGTTGTTGCTCTTGTTCGTAAATCGCAGGCGTTTGTCTTCGGTAAGTTCGCTCTTCAGCAATTCACGTGGGATGCGCTCGATAATCTTCTCCATACGGTTTTGCTATATCTTATAAACCTCTTCTCTTACAAAATTGGCCCATTCCATCGGTGTTTTCGAGTTGTCGAAGGTCTGCCAGGGAATAGGTTTCCCGAACCGCACGATATAGTGGCGTCCCCGACTGCGATACATCTCGTCGGGCAACAGGGCCATGGCCAGATTGGGCAGGTGGAATCGCTTGCACAGGTTGGCAACGGTGTAGAAGCGATTGGAGTTCTCCCCCAGGAAGTGTACAGGCACGACGTCGCGGCGGTGCTGAACACTCTTCTTGACGAACGACTTCTGCCAAGGCAGGTCGGCAATGACGCCGTTGGTCCTACGGCTACAAAGTCCGGCAGGGAACATGATGACATGGTTGTCACCCGAGAAGGCTGCCTCCACCATCTGCGGCAGATTACGGGCCTGCGCACCAATCTTGTTGATGGGCACACAGAGAGGGGCCAGTCCTTTCAGGTTCATCAGGAAGTCGTTGACAAGATACTTCACCCGGCCATCGTAGTGCCGGCCAAGTACAGCCCCCAGCGTGACACCGTCGATGGCCCCCAACGGATGGTTCGAGACGAAGGTGCAATTGGGTGCTTCCGAGGCAGGTAAGTTTTCCTCGCCCTCGACCGTAACAGTCACGCCAAGGTAGTCGAGCGTGCCCTGACAAAAATCCACGCCCTCGCGCCCCTGGCGCAGATAGCCGTTGATATAGTCCTCATGGATGAGTCGGCGCAGTGCGGCATAGACAAAGCGCGGGATGTACTTTGCCCTCTTGCCAGCGCGTGCCTTGACGATGGCTTCGATGTCTATCTCAACCATGTCCATGCCTCGTTACTTGATGTTGATGGTCCGGTTATTGATGCGGTAGCGCCCACGAGGGAGCCCATTGAGCCAGTTGACGCCAGGCGTCAGTTGCATGGCCAGATACAGCGTACCGCTCTGTCGGTAGATGGGGAGTATCTGCTCGTGCTTCGAGTTGATGCACAGGCTACGGCCCTTGACCGTCAGTTTCACGGGGTAGGCGCTCTGCATCATGCGTATAGTGGGTGCCTCGCCCCATGCGGGTGCTACGGCCGTCAGCGAGTCCTTCGGCAGGTGGCGATTCACCTGCCGGTCGGCCACGGCCCACGTGCTTGTCAGCATCAGTACGACAAGCGCCACACGACGGGCTGAGGGGATGAATCTCTTGCTTCGCATTAGGACAAAATAATACTTAGGCACAAAAGTAGCATAAAAACGGGGAAAAAGCAAATTATTTCGGTACGAATTGCACTTTGTGCACTTCCTTTATCCCTTTTTAGGTGCAAAGGTCTGCATATAGAGGTCGAGTGTGGTGCCTTCTGACTTCAGGAAGGCGGAGCGAACGGTCTTCACGGAACCAAAGCCTGCGTCGAGACATTCCGTAAAGGTGTTTACCTGGCCGCGTCGGATGCGTCGCTTCAGTTCGTTCAGGCGGTAGCTGTTGATGTATTCGTGCACGTTGTTGTAGCCCTGATTGCGCAAGCACTCGAGCACCAGATGGCGGTTGAGTCCCGTCTCGCGGCACAGGTTGTCGCGAGTGAAGGTCGAGTCGGTCCAGGCTGCCATATTGTTCTGCATCCAGAACTCAAGGCGCTGGAATCGCTGACGGTTTGCCTCGTTGAAGTCCTCCTCAGCCTTGCGCAACTCTTCGTCCGTCGGAGCCTTTTCCACCTCCTTGATGACGGGCTTCGGCAGTTCCCGAGCCATCGTCTCCAGGGTACGGAAACAGAGGTAGAGGTTGAGCAGGGTGAAGATGACTGCGTAGATCATCATCAGGCGCGAGTCGTAGTCGATGGCAATAATCACGTAGAAGATGGCACTCAGGCCCAACATGGTACTGTAACCGACGAGGTAACGGGGATACTCGACGTGCGTCAGGTGGTGAGGCAGGCGGAAGATGTTGATGATGTACCAGAAACTTGTCAGCAACATGCCCAGTCGCAGCAGGATGTCGCCGCTGAGCAAGTGGGCACGCAGGTCGCCAATGTTTCGGATGATGACGGGCTGGCTACCCAGCAGGATGGCAAAGACATAGATGCCGATAAACAACAGCGCGGGCAAGGCATAGCGCCACATGCGGCCCCATTGCAGATAGCCCGGCATGGGGATGCTGAGCGGGAAAATGCTTTGCAGGTAACTGATGACCAGCAGCGCCATCAGCATGTAGGGATGGAGCAGGCCCGGCTGTCCCGTAGCCACGCCCTTATAAGGGGCAAACAGCAGCAACGCCGTGGCGAAGATGCCCATAATCCAGGCTATCGACAGGAACTTCACCTGGTGACGTGCGAACAACGCCATGACCATCGTCATCACGAAATGCGCCATACTGCAGCACAGGAATACGATAAGGGATGTTTCAGGCGAAATCATGGTGCAAAAGTACAAAAAAGCGCCAACCCCACAAAGAGTTGGCGCCATTTTCGTATGTTTCTTTTGCTTAGTTCTGCTTTCCGAGGATGATGTTTACGAGGGCAGTCACGTCGGCGATGGTTACGCTGCCGTCGCCGTTCACGTCGGCAATAGCCTCCTTGTAGTCAGTGGTCTTACCCAAGATGATATTCACCAACGAGGTCACGTCGGCAATGGTCACACTGCCGTCGTTGTTAACGTCGCCCTTGTAATACAACTGAATCTCATAGGTATTGGACGCTCCACCATCTTTGCTCGTCACATCAAGGCTCAGGACACGTTCTTCTTCAAAATAATCATTAACCTGAACTGTTGCGTAGTCGCTCTGTGTATAACTCAGCTTTGTATCATCGAAAGGCCCTGTAATGACAGCCTCCGTCATATTGGCGGCATCAAGGGGGAGGCTCTTTCCGTCATACGTCAGCGATAGCAATTCTGCTTCGTAAGGCTTGAACTGGATGGTATAAGTAGATTTGCTAGTATTATCTTTAAACATAGAAGCATAATCTGTCTCTGTCTCCTCACCATAGTTCTCGCCCTTAACGGTGATGGTCAACAGGCCAGTTGCTTTATTATAGTTCGAATCGTCAATTGTTGCATTACCTTTAGCATTATGAGTCAATGCCAGTTTGCTCTCATCATAATACTGGTCGGACAAGTCCATAGAAGGAGCAACCGTCACGTTAGTTCCATCATAAACGACAGAAGCAAGGTCGTGATTGTAAACGAGCACCATGTCATCCACATAAACTTCATCACCGCTACTACCCTGACCAGCATCAGCATTAGTACCGAATGTCACCAGGATAGCGCCTCCGCTGTTGTTATAGTTTGCTACGCCTTCGTTATACTTGTAGCTTTCATAATCAAACGGGATAGTAAATTCCGTCCAATCGCATGTCGTAATGGTTGCATTCTTGGCCATTGCCACCTTATTGGTATAAGTCTTGTCCTCAGGGTCTTGGTAATAACTGCCATCAAATATTACAGCATTTGCACTTGCATAAGGATGTTGAGAATTTGGTTTGGCTTGTGAGAATTTTATCCAAACCTTTACTGCGTCAGGATGCCCCGTTAATGGCATATAAAACTTATCACCATTTTTATCCGTAGCATCACTGCCCTTATCCATTTCAGCATGGTTGGCCGTATTGGCAGCGCTCATGTTACCGGCCTGCAATTGTCCTGTAGTAAAGGTTCCGTTATTAACGATGCCAAACACAGAGCCCGCAGTTATTACGGCACTTTTACCCGATACACCATCACGAACATCAGTAGAGGAAGCCAACGTGCCCTTTGCAAGACCTGCCAAACTTCCCTTTGCGCTCTTAAATCCATGCCAATGGTCAGGTTCGCCGGAAGAGGCAGTCCATTTCTCAAAATCCGAGTTCGCCACCTGATACTGCGCCCTTGCGTTCATGGCAAGGCATATCACTGCTAAAAAAGTAAACAGTTTTTTCATAATGAATTGATTTTTCGATTTATAATTCCTTAAAAACTGGCGCAAAGATACGCGTTTACGTGCACTTACGCAAATACAAATCGGTAAAACCGCGCGATTTTACCAAAATTTCCATCGTAACGAACCAGCGGCTATGTCCACAAGAGGGAGCATAGCCGCTGGAATATATAATTGATAAAACAGGCGTGTTACTTCAGCACCACGCGCTTACCATTAACCACATAGATGCCAGCCTTGGTGATGCGCTGGATGCGACGGCCACTGAGGTCGTAGATGTTTTTAGCGTCAGCGTCAGCGCCAACCTTATTGATGGCGTCGATGACAGAGACGATGGCCGTATAGGTGACATCGTGAGCGGGCATGGTGTCGTAGTGCTCACCGTCCCAACCCTCAAAGGTGCGGGTGTAGCGGTCGTCGCTCTCGGGCGTGTAGTCGTAGGTGGGAATAGCCTCACCATAGGCCACCTCGGTACTGAACACAGTCTCGCCATCTACCACATAAGTGACGGTGTAGGTGTTGACGGTGTACGAACCCGTGATGGTCACGTCGTCGGTAACCTGGTCGGGCACGCCCGTCCAACCGCTGAAGGTATAACCCTCCTTCTCGGGAGCCTCGGGCAGGCTGACGGTGCCGCCCTCCTCTACCTGTTCGGTGCTCAGGGTCTCGCCGTCGATGACGTATGTCACGGTATAAGTGGCAGGTATGTCAGTACCAAAACTTACATGGATAATCCGGCCCAGAGTGGACATCATATCAATGTCGATATTGACATACAGCTTGTCATCATTCATCTTTCCATTAAGTGTCAAGGGAATAGGGCTAATAATCGGGCCAAGATATTCGGCCTCTGCTACGCCTTCAATGTCACCTGGGGTAATGTCGAGATTACCTTTAAATGAGAATGTATCATATCCATGACCTTCACCAAGTATAAGTTCCTCAACAACAATGTTACCCACATTGATTTCCCCCATCAGGTTAAAGTTCTTCAGCACAAAGTTGATGTCACCAGTTTCCAGAGTCTCCACCGTTACCGTGGTTTCCTGAGGTTCTGTACTCTCGCCATTGATTGTAATAATCAGATCGTCAGTGTATTGTTGGGTCGAAACCACAGGAACTTCCGGAAAATCCGTACCAAAGCTTACATAGATAATCTGTTCCAGGGCGGTGTCCATCATGTCAATATCAATGGACACATACAGCTTTTCATCGCTGACCTTACCTGCCAGCTTTAGGGGTATAGGACTGAGCACAGGCCCCAAATAATCTTCCTCGGCCACACCTTCGATATCTCCGGGTGTGATGTTGATTTCGCCCTTGAAGAGGAACGAATCAAAGCGGCGGCCATGAACTACGGGCAAGTCCTCAACGACAATATTACCCACATTGATTTCACCTCCGAGATTGAAATTCTTCAGGCTAAAGTTGATATTGCCATTCTCCCGGTATTCTACATTTACCGTTGTCTCTTGGGGGTCAGTACTTACCCCATTAATCGTAACCACCAATTCATCGGTGTACGTCTTTGTTTCGGCCATTGCCACGAAACTGGTCATGGCAGCCATTGCAATAAGTAAAAGTTTTTTCATAAGTTTATCTTTTTCGATTCTTTTATTTCTCTTCAATTTCTTTCAAATAGTCTCTTGCGTTGAGTGAGGTAACAACGGTATGACCAAGTTGTGCCTCCAATTGTGTACGGGCCGCCTTTGCTACGCCGCCTCCACGTTTAGCGACACGTGCATGGGCCATGTAACCTTTAGGATTCTCCGTCTTTGAAATTTCTGTCGCAGATGCTTCCGCCAAGGAATTGAGCAGAAGTTCCACGTTTGTCATATTATCACGCAAACTCTCCTTCTGTAGTCCCTTCAGTTTCTTATATTCCCGTGTAGTGCGTCCGCTCCATGTTTGGGTAATGATGTCGGTCAACGAAGCATACTGCTGTCCTGCTACGCCTCCACGCTTCCATTCGTCAGTAAGCAGTTTACGGACTTCTATGCTTTTCAGACGCTGATTTATCCAATTCTCAGAATAGCCCAGACGGCGATAGTCTGCTACGGCTTGTTCGATAGAAAGTTCTGGGTCTTGCAGTTGATCGAGGCGTTGGGCGGCTACCTGAGCCATCCATACCTTGAAGGGTTCTGCCTTTGGCGAGGGAATGGACTGGATAAGGCGGAACATCTGGTCGGTGGTAGCGACGTCGGTAAGGCGCATCTTGCCATCCGCAGCCTGCATCTTCAATGCGTGACAATTTGTCACGGTTTCATTTCCTTCTACTTTCAGGCGTTGCTTTAACTTGCGCCAATAGGCACCGGGGTCAACACTATCCGTGAGAACACCTACAACGTCCACTACGGAGAAGTACCACTCCTCCGTCTCATCATCCCAAACGACGCGTACGTTACGATCTTGGAATAGTTTCAGTGCTTGCTTTTTCGTCATCCTTTAGTATCGGTAGGCCACGCCGAGGGTGGCGTAGATGGGATACATCTTGAAATCGACGGCCTCGAAGCCCTTGTCCCAGATGCTGGAGAGGCCCCAGTCGATGGAGCCATAGACGTTGAGGTGGCGCATAGCCTTCCAGTCGAAGACAACCTCCAGGCCACCGTTCCAGTTACGCATGTCGTCCTCGAAGTCGTAGGTGGCAGGATTCGAGTGGTCGATGTTCACCTTCTCGCCCGTGGGGTCATCGACGCGCAGATAGCCCACGCCGTCCTTGTTGTCATAGACCTCGCCCTCGAACGAGCGCTTGAAGTAGGTGGAGAAGTAGGGACCGGCACTGACATTCCACCGGGGCGAGATGCGGAAGGTGGCCAGCAGGGGGATGGTCATGCCCAGCATGTGGGTGTTGGTGATGTCGCAACCGGTGAAGTAGCCCGACATGGTATTGCCCTCCTGGGTGAGCGACATCTTGTAGTTCTTGACATCGGCACCCGTGTGGAAGCCCTGGTAGAAAAAGTGCCAGCCGGCCATGATGCCCCAGCGGCGCGAGAACATCTTATAGACGTCCATGGCGACGGTGCCGCCGCCCTTGGGCGAGAACTCGTTGATGGAGCGGATTTCCTTCGGCAGGGGCAGGGGTGTGGTGCCGCCGATGGTGTAGCCGGCACGAAGTATTACGCCTGC
Organism: Bacteroidaceae bacterium; assembly: GCA_017469925.1. GTDB lineage: Bacteria > Bacteroidota > Bacteroidia > Bacteroidales > Bacteroidaceae > Physcousia. Next base: position 30,123 of record JAFUFK010000024.1, read on the forward strand.
CTGGCTGGGGGCTGTGGGGCCCCATTTGGTCCAGCGGTCCTCCTGTGCCTGTGCGGCACTGGCAAAAAGCAGAAAAACTGCGATGAAATAGATGTATTTCATTTCCTGATATCTCTTTTCAATTGTCAATTAGTATTCACACTCAATAACCACATTATCGACGCAGAACGTGCTGCCGGGGGCTCCCTCGAACGATGCGCCCTCAATGCTGCTGGCAAAGCTGATGGTCAAGCTGTAGCCGTTGTTCTCGAGCAGTTCGTCGTCAATTTCCTTAGAATATTCGACTTCCATTTCAAAGGCGGTCCACTCGTCGGTCTCTATTACACCAGAGATGCGGGCCAAGCCAACAATGGCCGGACTAGTGAGTACATCGTCGCCATAGAGGAGGACCTGATTGCCCTCAGCATCCTGATTGCGATACATCACACAATAAATATCCGGCTGATCGATGCGGTCAACCTTCTGTCCCTGACGATTCTGGAATTGCTCTCCAGCCTTGAACTTATACCAGCCCGTCACTTTTATGGGCTTGTGCTTGAAGGGCAGGCCGAAGCGTGTGGCAGCCATGGCATCCTTCAGGGCGTTGGCCACGTCAAACGTTCCGATGAACAGGTTACCGGCAGCCAGACGCATGTTGACCATACGGCCGAAAGCACCCGTGTCGCGAGTCTCCAACTTCACGTATGGCCCGCCATCCACGCCTCCCTCTGCTATACCGACAGTGGGATATTCATCGTATTTTGCACTCGACTTACTCAAATTGAAACCCGGGTTTCCCGAAGCCCACTGGCCATAACTGATACTGTTCTCCTCCGCACCATACCATACATGATACTTGCCAGTACTGTTGAAATCGTAGTTGTCAAAAGTAATGTTCATGAAGAAGTGTTCGCGTTCGGGAGCCTGGTCATGGACCACGTTGATGCGGTAGTTGCGCGACCACTTGCCGTCCTGCGAGACGATGCGGAACTGCTGGACGCGCTCCTCGCTAAAGTCCACCAGCATGCCGTTGGCAAAGGGCACGTAGCCCTCCTCGGTCAGTATGTACGCCTGCGCCCCGGGGGTCTTGGTCAGGTGGAGGGGAAGCGACTCTACGTCGGCATCATAGCGGATGAGGAAACCGATGCTGTCGGCGGCCGACGGCACGGTCTGCAGGGTATCGTATTCGTGATAGAAAATGGCCTCGGGTTCGCTGACACTGAGGCTGACGGCTTCGATGTCGCACTCGGCATTCAGGGGTTCGTCGGCAATGCAGGAACTCAGCAGAGCGACACCGATGAGCGGCAGAAGGAGTAATGGCTTTTTCATTTTATCGAAATTTCGCTAATATTGTCACAATCTTACCTTAAATCGAGCGCAAAGGAACAAAAATTCTTTCGCGCGGGCATAATATTTTGGTAGAAACGGGCCTTTTTACCGAAATTCCACCCCGTCGGGGCCGAAAATGCCGCTCAACCGATGTCGGGCGCACAGCGGCGCCCCCGAAATGCCATTTTTATCGATGAAATGGGCGATTTTTGACGATTTCGCACCATCGAGGAAAAGATAAGCCCCCGAGCCCACTCTTATTGAAAAATCCTTACAACGGAAGGAGGTGGGAATTCCACCACTCCCCCGCCCTTCGGGAGAAGACTCAAGGGGTTGAGAATCAGCAAGAAACGGACATTCCCACTGAGCCTCAAGAACCTGTCGCCGAAAGTTATGTTAACCTACGGCCCTAAGTTATGTCAACCGATGGCGATAAGTTAATATTATCTCCGCCGATAGGTTAACATAACTTTCGACGGCAGGTCTGCAGAGGCTGCGAAAAAGGTGCAGAAATGTTTACAAACGAGGAGCGATACCCCCTTTCGGCCACTCCCGAGAACGGCCCGCCGAGGAATGTCACGCACGGGTGGCAAATACGGATTTCTAAACCCCCGGAAATGCCGCCGGACGAAGTCGCCGTCAGCGGCGACATACATTATTTATATATACATGCGCGCGCGTAATAGAGGCCCGTTTTTCGGGCCATTTTCTACCTCCCGAGAGAGGGTCGCAAAAAAAATGCAAAATTTTGGAAAATAAATTTAGATTTTCAAACTGAAATATGAAAAGATTTTTGTAACTTTACACCCAAATTGTCCGCAGCATGTCCGTTTGTACCAAAATGAGTTACAACTACCACACTCCCGTAATGCTCCAAGAGGCCCTCGAAGGCCTCCGGATTGAGCCGTCGGGCGTGTATGCCGACCTTACCTTCGGCGGTGGCGGACACAGCCGCGAAATACTGGCCCGGCTGAGCCCCGAAGGGCACCTCTACGGATTCGACCAGGACCTCGACGCCCTGGCAGGTGCACCCGAGGACGAGCGGTTCACCTTCGTCCGCAGCAACTTCCGCTACCTGCGCAACTGGATGCAATACTACGGTGTGGAAGGGCTCAATGGCATACTGGCCGACCTGGGCGTGAGCAGCCACCACCTCGACGAGGGCGAACGCGGATTCAGTTTCCGCTTCGACGCGCCCCTGGACATGCGCATGAACCAACGCGCCCGCCTGACGGCCCGCACCGTCGTGAACGAGTACTCGGAAGCGCAACTGACCGACATCTTCCGCCTCTATGGCGAACTGAAGCAGGCCCACCGCCTGGCCCAGACCATCGTGAAGCAGCGCACCACGGCCCCCATCGAGACCACGGGCCAACTGGCCGACGTGCTCAACCCCTTTCTGGGGCGCGCCCGCGAAAAGAAGGACCTGGCCAAGGTGTTCCAGGCACTGCGCATCGAGGTGAACGGCGAGATGGAAGCCCTGCGGCAGATGCTCGGAGCGGCCACGGAGATGCTGCTCCCGGGCGGCCGGCTGGTGGTGCTGACCTACCACTCGCTGGAGGACCGCATGGTGAAGAACATCATGCGCAGCGGCAATCTGGAGGGCAACCTGGAGCAGGACGTCTATGGGCGTACGCTCGCACCGCTCGAGCCCGTGGGCAAGGTACGGGTGGCCAGCGACGAGGAACAAAACGCAAACCCACGCAGCCGGAGCGCCAAACTGCGCGTGGCGGAGAGAGTTGAAAGTTGAAAGATTTTATGGACGAAAAGAAAATACAACATAGCGAAGGAGAGAAGAGCATGAGCCAGCAGGGACGACGCTGGTGGGGCTCGATGTTTACCGAGGGCGAGTCAGAGTCCGGCGAAAGCAAGTCGCTGAAGGACGTCGTGAAGTCGATGAACATCGACGGACAATGGTTCTTCCGTCAGATACCCCTCTTGCTGCTCATCCTGGGCGGCATCCTGCTGATGGTCACCAACCGATACCAGGCGCAACAGGAAATCATCGAGAAGGAACAGTTGCAGACCGACGTCGAGGACTGGCGCTTCCGCGCACTCACCCGCTCGAGCGAACTGACCACCCGAACCCGACAAAGCCAGATAGAGGAACGGCTGAAACAACTCGGCGACAGCCTGCTCACCCCCGCGAAAGAACCACCCTTCACCATCAACCCCAACGACTAACCCCCTGACAGACAGATATGGCTTCAAAGAACAACAAAGCTATCAAGCGATTCCGACTGATACTCATCGGTATTAGCCTCATGGGGTTATACATCCTGGGCACGGCACTGAACACCATGCTCCTGCACGCCGACTACTGGCGACAGGTGAGCCAACGATTCGTCTCCGACAGCCTGTCGGTCGATGCCATGCGCGGCAACATCCTGTCGGCCGACGGCAAGGTGATGGTGGCCTCGCTGCCCAAGTACCGCCTGTTCATGGACTTCCGCGTAATCGATAAAGACTCCGTTGCGCGCGTGAAGGCGCAGGCGTGGCGCGACTCGATGGTGCTCTGCAAGGCCGACAGCATTGCCGAGGGCCTGGCGCGCATCTTCCCCGACCGCTCGAAGCAGTGGTTCAAGGACCGCTTCCTCGAGGGCCATCGCCGCGGTTCGCACGCCTGGAACCTCTATCCCCGACTGGCCTCGTACATCCAATACAAACAGGTGAAGGAACTGCCCCTGCTGCGCGAGTCGGCGCTGAAGGGCGGCTTCAACCCCGAACGCATCATGCTGCGCGTGAAACCCTACGGTTCGCTGGCCAGCCGTACGCTGGGCGACCTGGCCGAGGACGGCACGGCCAAGAGCGGACTGGAGTGGTGCTACGACACCATCATGCGCGGCAAGGACGGCATCAAACACCGTTCGCGCGTCTATGACCGCACCGTAAGCTACTACGACCGCCTGCCCGTCAACGGCCACGACCTCGTCTGCACCATCGACGCCACCATGCAGGACATCGCCGAAAAGGCCATCGTCAACAAACTGAAGGAAGTGGGCGGCGAGAAGGGTGTCGTCATCCTCATGGAGGTGAAGACGGGCGACATCAAGGCCATGGTCAGCATGACACGCTACAAGAACGACGCGACGGGCGAATACGAATTCTACGAAGCACAGAACGACGCCATCAATGCCCTGTGGGAACCCGGCTCGACGTTCAAGACGGGCAGCATCATGGTGGCACTGGAAGACGGGAAAATCACACCCGAGACCCGTGTGGAGACGGGCAGCGGCATCTACATGATGCACGGCCGGCCCATGAAGGACCACAACTGGCGCAAGGGCGGATACGGCGAACTGACCGTGACGCAGGTGCTCGAATACAGTTCGAACGTGGGCGTGAGCCGCCTCATCGACGAGGCCTATCACGACCACCCCGAACAATACGTCCAGGGACTCTACAACCTGGGCGTCGGCATCCCCCTCGGCATGCCTATGGGCGCCAACCCGCGTGTCCGCATGCCCAATACCGACAAGATAAAGGGCAACTGGTCGAAGACGGCACTGGCCTGGATGAGCATCGGCTACGAAACGCAGATTCCGCCCATCAGCACCGTGACCTTCTACAACGCTATCGCCAACAACGGCCGTATGGTGCGCCCACGCTTCGTCAAGGCTGAGATGGAGAACGGACAGGTCGTCCGCGAATTCCCCGTCGAGGTCATCAAGGAACGCATCTGTTCGCCCCACACCCTGCGCGACATCCGCACGATACTGGAGAAGGTGGTCAGCGAAGGCCTCGGCAAGAAGGCCGGCAACAAGCGCTTCAAGGTCAGCGGAAAGACGGGTACGGCCCAGGTGGCCAAGAACGGCAGCTACGCCAGCCGCAGCTACATGGTCAGCTTCTGCGGCTACTTCCCCAGCGACGACCCGAAGTACTCGTGTATCGTCTGCATCCGCAAGGATGGCCTGCCCGCCTCGGGCGGTGGCCAGTGCGGCCCCGTATTCAGCGAAATCAGCCAGTTGGTCATGAACCAAGGCGTCTATCGCGACCCACGCGAGGCGGCCGACTCGACCAGCGTCTTCACGGCCTCGATGGCCAAGACCAAGACCGAAGTGACCGAAGGCGTAGTGCCCGACGTCACCGGCATGGGAGCCCGCGATGCCATCAGCGCCCTGCAACGCGCCGGGCTGAAGGTGAAGCTGCAAGGCACAGGCCTCGTGGTAGAACAGAGCATCCCCGCCGGTACGGAGAAGGCCAAGGGACGGACCATTACACTGAAGTTGAAAGTTAAAAGTTGAGAACTATGACAATAAAGCAACTCATCGAGAAAACCAAGCCACTGAAGGTTGTCGGCGACGACAGCCGGGAGGTTAAAGGCATCGAGATAGACTCGCGACGCATCGAGCCTGGTTTTGCCTTCGTGGCCATGCGTGGCACACAGACCGACGGCCACCAGTTTATCTCCAAAGCATTGGAACTGGGCGCCACGACAATCGTCTGTGAGACCGTGCCCGAAGCGCTGAAGGAAGGCGTCACCTACGTACAGTACGAAAGCACCGAAAAGGCCGTGGGGCCACTGGCTACCCACTTCTTCGGCGACCCCACGAAACGCATGAAACTCGTCGGTGTGACAGGCACTAACGGCAAGACCACCATCGCCACCCTGCTCTACGAGATGTTCCGCCGCTTCGGCTACCGGGTGGGACTGTGCAGCACCGTATGCAACTACATCGACGGCCAGCCCATCCCCACAGAGTGCACCACCCCCGACCCCATCACCCTGAACCGACTGCTCGGACGCATGGCCGACGAGGGTTGCCAGTATGCCTTCATGGAGGTGAGTTCGCACTCCGTCGTGCAACAGCGCATCGGCGGACTGACCTTCGCCGGCGGCCTGTTTACCAACCTGACCCGCGACCACCTCGACTACCACAAGACCTTCGAGGCCTATCGCGATGCCAAGAAGGGATTCTTCGACATGCTGCCCAAGGGGTCGTTTGCCATCATCAACAGCGACGACAAGAACGGGGCTTTCATGGTACAGAATACGCGTGCCCTGGTGAAGACCTACGCCCAACGCACGCCGGCCGACTTCAAGGCCCGCATCCTGGAGGAGAGTTTCGAGGGCATGAACCTGAGCATCGACGGCCGGGAAGTGTTCGTGCAGTTCGTGGGGCGCTTCAACGTAAGCAATCTGTTGGCCGTCTATGGCGCCGCCGTCATGCTCGGGCAGGAGCCCGAGGACGTGCTGGTGGCCCTGAGTACCATGAAGCCCGTCAACGGACGCTTCGAGGCCATCCGCAGCCGAGAAGGGGTGACGGCCATCGTCGATTATGCCCATACGCCCGATGCCCTGGTGAACGTGCTGACGACCATCAATGAGGTGCTGCAAGGCCGCGGCCAGTGCTGGACCGTATGCGGAGCCGGCGGCAACCGCGACAAGGGTAAGCGCCCCCTGATGGCTCAGGAGGCCGTCCGACATAGCGACCGCGTCATCATCACCAGCGACAACCCCCGCTTCGAGGACCCGCAGGAGATTATCAACGACATGCTGGCCGGACTGACCGACGAGGAACGCCGCACGGTGCTCAGCATCGTGGACCGTCGCGAAGCCATCCGCACGGCATGCACCCTGGCCCAGCCGGGCGACGTCATCCTCGTGGCCGGCAAGGGACACGAAGACTACCAAATCATACAAGGCGTGAAGCACCACTTCGACGACCATGAGGTCATCCGCGAGTGCTTTGGCCTCAGCGAAACAACGGAATAACGTCATAACGATATAACACCCATGCTATACTACCTGTTCAGATATCTCGGCAACTTCGGCATCCCAGGTGCACACCTGTGGTCGTACATCTCTTTCCGCGCCATCCTGACACTGGTGCTCTCACTGGTCATCTCGATTTGGTTCGGCGAATACTTCATCAAGTGGATGAAACGTCACAACGCCAGCGAGGCACAGCGCGACGTAAGCATCGACCCCTATGGCGTGGAGAAGAAAGGCGTGCCCACGATGGGCGGCATCATCATCATCATTGCCACGGTCGTGCCCTGCCTGCTGTTGGGTCGCCTGCGCAACATCTACATGTTGCTGATGATTGTCACCACGCTGTGGCTCGGAGCCATCGGCTTCATCGACGACTACATCAAGATGAAGATTTCGAAGGACGGACTTCGCCCCATCTACAAGTTGGCCGGGCAGGCCCTGCTCGGACTGGGCGTGGGACTGACGCTGTGGCTCAGCCCCGATGCCGTGATTCGCGAGAATGTGCAGATGACGAACGAGAACGGGACGGAAATCGTCTATAAGAGCGAACCCGTGAAGAGCACCATCACGACGATTCCCTTCGTCAAGAACAACAACCTTAGCTATAGCGAGGCTTTCGGCTGGCTGGGCAAGTACAAGTCGGCCGCCGGCTGGGTGCTGTTTGTGTTCGTGACGACTTTCGTGGTCATGGCCGTCAGCAACGGGTCGAACCTCAACGACGGCATGGACGGCATGTGTGCGGGGAACTCCGCCATCATTGTCTTTGCCCTGGCCATATTGGCCTATGTGAGCAGCCACATAGGAATGGCCTCGTACCTGAACATCATGTATGTGCCCGGTAGCGAAGAACTGGTTATCTTCCTGCTGGCCTTCATGGGCGGACTGGTAGGTTTCCTCTGGTACAACGCCTACCCTGCCCAGGTCTTCATGGGCGACACGGGCAGCCTGGCCATCGGCGGCATCATTGCCGTGACGGCCGTCATCATCCACAAGGAACTGCTCATCCCCGTGCTGTGCTTCGTATTCCTGTGCGAGAGCGTCAGCGTACTCTTGCAGACCAACTATGCCAAGATGGGCAACAAGCGCGGCCAGAAGTGGAGAGTGTTTAAGCGCGCCCCCATCCACGATGCATTCCGCATCAAGCCCGGGCAGTTGGGCAGCGACCTGAAGATTCTGTGGAACTGGCCTTCGGGCTGTTGGCTGGAGTCGAAGATTACGACCCGCTTCTGGATTATCACCATCATTACGTCGGCATTGGCCATCATCACTTTGAAGATTAGATAATGAAACGAATCGCTATACTTGGAGCCGCAGAGAGCGGAATCGGAACAGCCATCCTGGCACAAAAGGAGGGTTGGGACGTATTCGTGAGCGACATGGGCTCCATCAAGGATAAATACAAACAACAGCTGGAGGCACACCACATCCGGTGGGAGGAGGGCGGACATACCGAAAGCCTCATCCTTCAGGCCGACGAGGTGGTGAAGAGTCCCGGCATCCCCGACACAGCACCCATCGTCAGGAAACTCATCCAACAGGGAACACCCATACTGAGCGAACTGGAGTTTGCCCAGCCATACAGTCGCGGCAAGGTCATTGCCATCACAGGCTCGAACGGAAAGACGACGACCACCACCCTTATCTACTACATCATGCAGCAGTGGGGCGTGGATGTAGGCCTTGCCGGTAACATCGGACGCTCTTTTGCCCTGCAAGTGGCCGAAGGCGACCACGACTGGTATGTCCTGGAAATCAGTTCATTCCAGTTAGACAACATGTACGCGTTCCATCCTCATGTGGCCGTGCTCATGAACATCACTCCCGACCATCTCGACCGCTACGACTTCGAGATGCAGCACTATGTCGATTCGAAGATGCGCATCGTGCAGAACATGACGAAGGACGACCTTTTCATCTACTGGAAGGGCGACGCATGCGTACAGCACGAGACCGAGAAACGCAAGGGCGGATACATCGCGCCAGCCACAACGCCCTCGTCCCGGCCCGCAGTCCCGGGCAATCCACAGATATGTGCCTTCGAGGACACGGACTTTGAGCAACTGAGTCTGGATTTCTCACTCATGGGCCAACACAACAAGCGCAACGCACTGGCCGCCTACATGGCTACGAAACGGGCCGGAGCACCCGAGGAGGTGGTCCGCCAGTCGTTGCGGACCTTCCCTGGTGTGGAGCACCGGCTGGAACGTGTAGCCGAAAAGGGCGGCGTGCTCTTCATCAACGACTCAAAGGCCACCAACGTCGATGCCTGCTACGTAGCCCTGCAAGCCATGGAACGCCCGACCATCCTCATCGTGGGCGGACGCGACAAAGGCAACGACTACTCCACCCTCTTCGACCTGATACGCGAGAAGTGTGTCGGACTGGTCTATCTGGGTGCCGACAACAAGAAGTTGCACGACTCGTTCGACCAGTTGGGCCTGCCTGTCAGCGACACGCATAGCATGGAGGACTGCGTCCAGGCCTGCATCCAGATGGCACGCCCCAGCGACACGGTACTGTTGAGCCCGTGCTGCGCCAGCTTCGACCTTTTCAAGAACATGGAAGACCGTGGCGAGCAGTTCAAGGCCCTCGTGCACGCGTATAATATATAATGGTATAAGAAGAAGATGAAACTCTCTGACATAAAGATACAGAAAGAAGGGTTCCTGCACGGCGACTACGTGGTATGGATGATTATGCTGGCCCTGTGCATGATATCCGTCGTCGAGGTCTATAGCGCATCGAGCCGAATGACCTATTCTTCGGGTCACTATTGGGGACCCGTCGTGGAGCATACCTCCTATGTGCTTATTGGTCTGTTTATCACATGGCTCGTACATAAGATGCCCTGTACCTCGTTCAAGTTCCTGAGCGTACTGGGACTCCTGCTTTCGTTCATCCTGCTCATTGTCGTACTCGGTATGGGTAAAATCAATGGTGCTGCCCGTTGGATTCGCATTGCCGGCATCACCATCCAGCCCTCCGAGTTTGCCAAGATATCGCTGGTAGGCACTGTAGCCATGCTGTTGGCCACCTTCCGCGACAAGTCCACGGGCGGTGCTTCGATGCTTGCCCTGAAGTGGGTGGCCGGACTGACAGCCGTCTTCTGCATGCTCATCGTGACCGAGAACTTCTCTACGGCAGGCATCATCTTCATGGTCATGCTCATGATGACATGGTATGCCCAGGCCCCGAAGAAGTGGCTGGGTATCATCGTGGGCAGCGTAGTACTTGTGGGAGCCATCGGCTTCGGCACCTTACGCTTTGTACCCGACACCCTGGCCGAGAAGATAAGTACCGAGACACCGCTCCATCGCTTCAACACCTGGCACAACCGCGTGAAGAGCGGCAGCGACCTTCCCGCCGACCCCAAAGACTATAACATCCACGACAACATACAGGTGACCCACGCCCGCATTGCCGTTGCCACGTGCAACGTCGTCGGCAAAGGTCCGGGCCAGAGTGTCGAACGCGACTTCTTGCCTCATGCCGTCAGCGATTTCATCTATGCCATCATCATCGAGGAGGCCGGTATCGAGGGCGGAGTACTGGTCATGTTCCTCTACCTGCTCCTGCTCTATCGTGCCATGCGCATAGCCGAGAAGTGCAAAAACCGTTTCCCGGCCTATCTGGTCATGGGGCTGTCGCTGATGCTCGTCATACAAGCCATGATTAACATGGCCGTAAGCGTCGGGGCCTTCCCTGTTACGGGACAGCCGCTGCCCCTGGTGTCGAAGGGCGGAACCTCGACCTTCATCACCTGTGCCTATATCGGCATGATACTGAGCGTGAGCCATACTGCCAAACAAATAGAAGAACCTATCAAGCAAACCACATAAAGAAAAATGAGTGAACTGAGAATCATCATAAGTGGAGGCGGAACGGGAGGACACATCTTCCCCGCCGTAAGCATAGCCAATGCCATAAGGGAATTGCAACCCGGTTGTAAGATACTCTTCGTCGGTGCAGAGGGACGCATGGAGATGCAGCGCGTGCCTGCCGCAGGTTACGAAATCGTAGGCCTGCCCATCCGCGGTCTGTACCGCCCTCTGTGGAAACCTGCCAACATCGGCGTAGCCCTCGACTTCCTGAAGAGCAAGCGCCTGGCAAAGAAGACCCTGCGCGACTTTCGTCCCGACGTGGCTGTGGGCGTAGGAGGCTATGCCAGCAGTGCCACACTGAATGCGGCCTACGAGTTGGGCATTCCCTGCCTCATACAGGAGCAGAACAGCTATGCCGGGCTGACCAACAAGACGCTGGCCAAGAAGGCACAGAAGATATGCGTAGCCTACGAAGGCATGGAACGCTTCTTCCCCAAGGAGCGCATCATCCTTACAGGTAATCCCGTGCGCCAGGGACTGCTCGACCCCACCCTGACAAAGACTGAGTCGAGTGCCATCTTCGGACTGGAGCCCGACCTGCCCACCGTGCTTATCATCGGTGGCAGTCTGGGAGCACGCACCATGAACGAGAGCGTGCTGGAGAACCTCGACACGCTGCGTAAGTCACACGTCCAGTTCATCTGGCAGACGGGTGGCTATTACTTTAAGGAGATACAGGAGGCTTTGGAACAGAAAGGCAAGCCCGAGAACCTTTACGTCACCGACTTCATTGCCCGCATGGACCAGGCCTATAAGGCTGCCGACCTCGTCATCTCGCGTGCCGGCGCCAGCAGCATCAGCGAACTGTGTCTGTTGGGAAAGCCCTCCATCCTCGTGCCCTCACCCAACGTGGCCGAAGACCACCAGACGTGCAACGCCATGGCCCTTGTCAAGAAGGACGCTGCCCTGATGGTGCGCGATGCCGATGCCCGTAAGCAACTCATCCCGCAGGCCTTGGAACTCGTCATCGACAAGGACCGCCTGAAGACACTTAGCGAGAATGCCTACAAGATGGCCTACAAGGACTCGGCACGCATCATTGCCCAGGAAGTCATCAAACTGGCAGGAAAAGTTGGAAATTGATAGTTGAAAGTTAATATGGACGTAACACAGATAAAAGCTGTATATTTCGTGGGCATCGGCGGTATTGGCATGAGCGCCATTGCCCGCTACTTCCTCCACCGCGGTCTGGTTGTCGGTGGTTATGACAGAGTGCCCAGCGAACTGACCCAACGCTTGGCCGAAGAAGGGGCACAGATACACTACGAAGAGAACATCGGGCTGATACCACAGGAATGTCTCAACCCCGACGCCTGCCTTGTAGTATATACGCCAGCCATCCCCCACGAGCACGCCGAGTTGCAATACTTCCAGCGTAACGGATTCGAACTGCAAAAGCGCGCACAAGTGCTTGGCACACTTACCCATGCCCTCAAGGGACTTTGCGTGGCAGGCACGCACGGCAAGACCACAACCTCTTCGATGGCCGCCCATCTGCTCCACCAAAGTCATGTCGATTGCAACGCCTTCCTCGGAGGCATCACCAAGAACTACGGCACCAACTACATCCTGAGCGAAAAGAGCCCCTATGTAGTCATCGAGGCCGACGAGTTCGACCGCTCGTTCCACTGGCTCTCGCCCTGGGCCACGGTAGTCACCTCGACCGATGCCGACCACCTCGATATCTATGGTACCGAAGAGGCTTACCTCGAGAGTTTCCGCCACTACACCAGCCTCATCCAACCCGGCGGCTACCTCATCCTGCATACGGGACTGAAGCTCGAACCCGACACCCGCGCTGGTGTCGTAACCTACACCTATAGTCAGCAGGAAGGCGATTTCCACGCCGAGAACGTACGCATTGGCAATGGCGAGATCACCTTCGACCTCGTATCGCCCCTTGGCAACGTCACGGGCATCAATCTCGGTGTGCCCGTCACTGTGAACATCGAGAATGGCATCGCCGCCATGGCACTGGCGCAGTTGGCAGGAGCTACGGCCGACGAAATCCGCCAAGGCATGGCCTCGTTCAGCGGAGTTGACCGCCGTTTCGACTTCCACGTGCGTCGCCCCGACATGGTCTATCTGAGCGACTATGCCCACCATCCTGAGGAGATTCGCCAGAGTGTGCTCAGTGTGAAGCAACTCTACGAAGGCCGTCGTGTGAAGGCCATTTTCCAGCCCCACCTCTACAGTCGCACCCGCGACTTCTACCAGGAGTTTGCCGACGCCCTGTCGATGCTCGACGACGTGACCATTGTCGATATCTACCCCGCCCGCGAACAACCCATACCCGGCATAACCAGCCAACTCATCTACGACCGCCTGCGCCCGGGCATCAAGAAGCAACTTATCCATAAGGAGGAGATTCCCGACGTGGTGCGCGAGGGTGGGTTCGACGTCCTCATGACACTCGGAGCCGGCGACATCGATGACTATGCTGGTCAGATAACACAAATACTAAGCGACAAGGCATGATAAAGACCCTACTGAAGACACTGCTCTTGCTGGCAGCCCTGGGCTACCTCGCGTTTGCCCTGATTAAGGTGAGCCGTCCCCCACAGGAGATGGTGTGCACGGGCGTGGAATATCAGTTCCTCGACTCCACCGAGACGCGCCTCATCGACCAGCAGATGGTGAGCAACCAGTTGGCACAGCACAAGATATCGCCCAAGGGAAAGACACTGGCCGACATCGACATCAAGGGTATCGAGAAACTCTTGTCGGCCAATCCCTACATCGACACCGTCACCTGCTACCACACGGCCTCGGGCAAGTTGTGCATTCGCATCAAGCCCCTCCACCCCATCATGCACGTCTTTGCCGAGGACGGCGACGAGTTCTACCTTGATAGGCAAGGCCACGTCATGCCGGCAGGCGGGCTCGGCACCAACCTGCCCGTCGTCACGGGCCACGCTACCCGCAAGTATGCCAGCACCAAGCTCATCCCCCTGGCCACACTGCTCAAGGACGACCCCTACTGGAGCCGGATGGCACAGCAAGTCAACATCGACAGCAAGGGACATGTAGAGATAATTCCACGCATCAGCGAACAGAAGATACGACTCGGCGAACCCAAGAACTTTGCCGAGAAACTGCAACACGTACGCCTCTTCTACGAGAAGGGCATGCCCAAGACGGGCTGGAACAAGTACAACGTGGTCAACGCCGCCTACCGTAACCAAATCATTTGCACGAAAGAATAATAACACAAAAACAGATACAGCTATGGGAGCAGACAAAGAGATTATCGTAGCTCTGGAGTTCGGAACGTCCGCCATCCGAGGCATCGCCGGCAAGAAGAAGCCCGACGGGACGATTCAGATTCTCGACATTGAGCAAGAGAGAACCACCGACGCCATCCAACGCGGCGTTATCTACAACATCGACAAGACGACGCAGGCCATCACCAACATCGTGGAGCGCCTGAACACGAACCTGAACATCAAGATCTACCGCGCCTATGTCGGCATCAGCGGCCAATCGCTGCACTCTGCCGGCAACTACATCTCGCGCGGACTGGAGATGAAGGTGAAGATTACCCCCGAACTTGTCGATAACCTGATGGACAACAACCGTAACACCCAGTACAGCGACTCGCAGATTCTCGACGTCGTGCCACAGGAATACGTTGTCGGCAACCGCACCATCGCCGACCCGGTTGGCATCCAGAGCGACCAGATCGAGGCCCGCTTCGTCAACATCGTGGCCAAGAACACCTTGGTCGATAACATCCACAAGTGCATGCGCATGGCCGACATCGAGATTGCCGACCTCTTCATCTCGCCCATGGCCCTGGCCGACGTACTGCTGAGCGACAGCGAGAAGCGTTCCGGTTGCGCCATGGTTGACTTCGGTGCCGGTACTACCACGGTATCCGTCTATAACGGCAACCTGCTGCGCCACCTCGTAGTCATCCCCCTCGGTGGCAACAACATCACGAACGACATTGCCACAGCCCACCAGATGGAGTTCGAGGAGGCCGAAAGCCTGAAGCGCAAGTACGGCATCGCCTACGTGGCCGCCGAGAGCGACACCCCTCAGCAACTGGCCATCAGCAACGACCGCACCCTCTCGGAGAACGAGTTGCAGAACATCATCGGCGCCCGTCAGGAGGAAATCATCCTCAACGTATGGCACCAAATCGAGAATCTCAGCAGCCGCCTGCTTTCGGGCATCGTCATCACCGGCGGTGCTGCCCAACTGAAGGACATGCCCGAGGCCATCAAGCACTTCACCCAGTTCCAGAAGGTGAAGCTCGCCAAGTCCCTCATCACCACCACCGACGTGGGAGCCGGTGTCACCACGCCCCAGGGCAACAGCATCGACACACTCATCGCCCTGCTCATGCACGGCGAGAACAACTGCATCCGCGAAGCAACCGACCGGGAGGAAACCCCTGAGGCCGAGCCCGCCGACGTAGAGGAGAAGAAAGCCGAAGAGCCCGCACCGGCCGAAGAGAAGAAGCCCGCCGACGCAGAAGAAAAGAAGGAGAAGCCCAAGAAACCAAAGGGCCCCAGCCTCGGCGAGCGCATCAGCAAATGGGGCAAGGCCTGGGCCAACATCTTCACCGAACCCGACGAAGACTAATTATTAACCACGAAATCACTGCATAGAGAATATGGACGAACAGAAGTTTACATTTGGAACTGACGACGGAATCCAGTTTACCGGATTCCATGTCAACAATCCCAGCATCATCAAGGTGATTGGCGTGGGAGGCGGTGGCGGCAATGCCGTCAACCACATGTTCAACGAAGGCATACACGACGTTACCTACGTCTTGTGCAACACCGATAAGAAGGCACTCGAGGACAGCCCCGTCCCCACCATCCTGCAACTTGGCCGGGAAGGTCTGGGAGCCGGCAACCGCCCCGAGCGCGCCCGTGAGGCTGCCCAGGAAAGCATCGACGACATCAACAACATGCTCGACGACGGCACCAAGATGGTCTTCATCACGGCCGGCATGGGCGGTGGCACCGGAACGGGCGCCGCACCCATCATTGCCCAGTGCGCCAAGGCCAAGGGCATACTGACCGTGGGCATCGTCACCATCCCCTTCCTCTTCGAAGGCAACAAGAAGATCGACCAGGCCCTGGAGGGTGTGGAGGAAATCAAAAAACACGTCGATGCCCTGCTGGTCATCAACAACGAACGCCTGCGCGAAATCTATCCCGAACTGACCGTTATCAACGCCTTTGCCCGTGCCGACGACACCCTGACCGTGGCCGCACGCTCCATTGCCGAAATCATCACCATGCGCGGCCGCATCAACCTCGACTTCCAGGACGTGAAGACCGTGCTCAAGGACGGAGGCGTAGCCCTGATGTCAACGGGATTCGGCGAAGGCGAAAACCGCGTAAGCAACGCCATCGACGAGGCCATCAAGTCGCCCCTGCTCAACAACAACGACATCTTCAACTCCAAGAAGGTGCTGCTGAACATCACCTTCAGCGACGCCGAAGAGAGTCAGCAGTTCACCATGGAAGAGATGAACGAGGTCCACAACTTCATGAGCAAGTTCTCGAAGGACGTAGAGACCAAGTGGGGCATGGCCACCGACCCCAGCCTGGGCAACCGCATCAAGATTACCCTCCTGGCCACCGGCTTCGGCCTGCAGAACGTGCCCGGCATGCAGAGCATGCTCGAGCGCAACGCCCAGCAACTCTCGGAAGACGAGCGCGAGGAACAGGAGAAGAAGGACACCCTGCGCGAGCAGTACTACCCCGAAGGCGGGCGACCCACGACGCGTCGCCGTCCCTACACCTTCATCTTCCGTGCCGACGAACTCGACAACGAAGACATCATCTCACGCGTGGAGACCACTCCCACCTATCGCCGTACCAAGGAGGAACTCAACCAAATCCGCAACCGCCAGGGCGACGTCGTGGAGGAGACACCCGAAGAGACTCCCGCAACCGAGGAACCTCAGCCGACACCGGCAGCCGAACCCGAGACGGGCTTCGTAGGCTTCCAGATAGAGGCCTGAGTTCCCCCTCAGCTCAAGACCTCACGCAGGATAGCCATCGAGCGCAGTTCCGGAAAGTGGGGTACGTGTAGGCGATAGTAATCATTGAGCACCTCCATGAGTCGCGTCCGCTGCTCCCGCGTGAAGCGAAAGAGGTGCATCGTCCCAAAGTCCATACGCAGTATCAGAGGCACGTAGGCTTCTTCCCCTTGGCGGAGAATCCTACGTGCTTCCTCATTGTCGGGCCAGAAGCCCAGGAAGCGCGACAACCTAATCAGGAACGTCAGAGGGAAGTTGGCAAACCGTTCCGTACGCACGTCGAGCCACATCAGCGAATGCTCCAGATAGGCATAAAGTTCGGGATTCGTCTGCTCCTCGCGCAGGCTGTAGTACAGAAACTCCGAGAGGAACAGGGCAATCGTCTGCTTCATCGGATTATAGGGAAGCGACTGGTAAGGCACATCTACGCGCACGTCCACCAGCCGCTGCAGCCTCGCCTGCTCCTGGTAATCGAAGTCCACCTCGAGCAGGCTCAACGGCGACAGCAACACATTCTGCACCACCGACTTCCGGCTCCTCGGCACACGCACCATAAACGACACAGCGCCATGCCGCTCGGTAAACATCGTCACAATCACCTTCTGGTCGGCATACCGCAACGTGTGCAAGACAATTCCTCGGGTCTTCTCTAACATAATCAGGTGCGAAGGTACAAATAAAAGTTTAAAAGTTTAACCGTTTAACGGGTTAAATTGAAAAAATACCCGAAATCTTTTGTCAGTTCGGGGAAAAGTCGTAACTTTGCACCCGCAATTGACGCTCCCCGGAGCGGAAAGGCTAACACAGGCGGTCCCTTCGTCTATCGGTTAGGACGAGAGATTTTCATTCTCTAAAGAGGAGTTCGACTCTCCTAGGGACTACACAGAAAGATAAAAATTAAAAGATAAAAGTTAAAATGGCAAACCACAAATCGTCTCTGAAGAGAATCCGTCAGGAGCAAAAGCGTCGCCTGCACAACAGATACTACGCTAAGACCATGCGCAACGCTGTACGCAAGCTGCGTGCCACTACCGACAAGGCCGAGGCTCTGGCTCAGTACCCCAGCGTACAGAAGACTCTCGACAAGCTGGCCAAGATCAACGTCATCCACAAGAACAAGGCCTCTAACCTGAAGTCGAAGCTCGCCCGCTACATCCAGAAGTTGGGCTAACCGGTCTTCCTGACGTCAACCCATGCGACGGCCGTCCCCTATCCCGGGGGGCGGCCGTTCTTTTTTAGGGCCACCAATACATCCTGCATAAGAATTCCCATAATTATGAACGCACATTCCAAAGTTCGGGACGTGCGTTCATAAGTTTGGTACGTACGTTCCAAACTTATGAACACAGCAAGCATCCTTATCTTAACATCTTTGCACCTCCTGGCTAAGCCTTTTCCACCTGGGTGTTCCGCCTTTTACTTGTGCGAAACAATTATCCCACCATGAAAAAATTAACCGGCAACCGTTAAACATTAAACTTTTATTCGTATCTTTGCAGCATCCCTGCGCCGATAACGCGTATGCGTTGGGACGAAAGCGGTGGCCAGCGGGCCCCGTTTGTCGTGGGGATAACATATATGGAAAGGCGTTTCTCTACGCTTTGTGCTTGACACTCCGGAATCTGGCAGTTCCAATATAACAAGTCAAAAAGCAAAGCAACAAAGAACGTCCATTAGGGGTATATTTACAACACGAGTGTGTTGTATCTATACTATCCGCGTGGGCTTCGGCGTTGTTCATTACTGACTTGTTAGGCGATGCCAGAGCCTCGGAGTGTGGGATGAGCAACGAGATCTGAACTCCCACGCTCTTTTTTGTATAAATCAGCAATTTTTATAGAATCCACTTAAGGGAGGCTCGTGGATATAAGTAACTATATGGAGCTTGCCTGTCATTATACCACATTAGAAGCATTCTATGGAATGTTGAAAAGTATTGATTGGGACAAAAAGGCAGAAGAACAAACTCTGACTTTTTGGGGGAGTAGTATATATTCCATGAATGACCCGCAAGAGTTTATTTATGGCTATAAACTACTTCTATCATCCGCTCTCCCTGATATTGAGAAAAATTTGAGAATAGAGGATGATAGGTTTAAACTATCAAAAATTGTGAATATATTGGGAAATGGTGACATAGAGGAGGCTAATCGTATACTGATCGATTACATTTATAGAGAGCACAATGTCCCCTTCATCATTTCTTTTACGAGAAACAGAGATTACCTACCTATGTGGAACATGTATTCCAATAATAGTACAGGTGTATGTCTGTGCTTTAGCAACAATGAATACGTTGTAAGGAATGTGAACGATATAGATATTGATATAGATATAATCCATCGTCTTCATGCAATGGACGTGTCATATGGAGTTATTAGTGAAACTATCAATAATACCCTGCATAAGCAATACAAGAGATTTTACGAAGAGTACCGAAATAAGAAAGGCGAGGAGCTAAAGCGAAAGATGCTGAATTATTTTACAACTCTTGTGCTTACGCTTAGCCCTTATCATAAGCATAAGGCCTATAAATTTGAAGACGAAATAAGGTTGGTACAATTTAAAGAGAATGATAGCGATATCAAATATAGAATCAGCAAAAAAGGTAACCTTATTCCTTATATTGAAATTCCAGTAAAACTAAAATATTTGGAGAGAGTCATCGTGGGACCTTGTGCAGACTCTCCTTCAATTATAAGGGAACTCCAGCATATTTTAAGAAAATACAAAGGAAATGAGAAGAATTTCATTATACCATCAGAGATTCCCTACAGAGAAATCTAATTGTTTAATTTCAAAATACTTAAAGTTATGAAGAAGATTTGTCTTTTATGTTTGATGCTCAGCATCAGTTTATGGGCCAATGCACAAGCAACAAGCCTAACCGTCGACAACCAAACGCCAGGATGGCTATCGAGTAAGATTAATTATGGTGACCAACAGACGGTGAAAAACTTGAAGGTCACGGGGTATATCAATAAGACAGATTTGAAGTTTATAGGTACATTAATAAGTTCTGGGAGCCTTGATGGAGAAATAGACTTGTCTAATGCAAATATCTTAAGTGAAACTTCTGGTGGAGAAGATAGTGTGTTGGTAGGATTTGGATTGAGCAAAATGGATTCAATTAGAGTTTATCGTATTCCTCAAAGTGCATCATCTGTTGTAAATTGTATTAATAATCTGTATGTTGATACTATGTATTTTGATTGCGAAATGACATATGTAGATAAGAATTGTTTAAGTGGTAAACAAACTCAAATAGGATATCTATTTATAGGTGAAAATACAGATTCCATTCCCGAGATGGCTTTTAATGGTCCAGTAACACAATATGGAGAACCCCAAAAAGATGTATTCAATGTTGAAACGGTACATTTCCCGACGACAATAAGATACATTGGTGACCAAGCCTTCCCAACAATATCTTCATGTAATTTTAATGATTTGAAACAACTTGAATATTTAGGGATGAATGCATTCTCACATTATGAATTTATAAAGAATTTAGTAGGATGTTATTATCCAGACACACTTGTAATCTCTCAAAAATTGAATAACCCTCTCTATCTTTTTGCTTTTGCATATAAAGACGGACAGCATATTTTTATTGGGGATAATATAACAGAAGTTAGTGGCTATTCACAATTATGGGGAAAGCCCGGAGACTATAGCACAAGTGCAAAACTTCATTTTCATATAAATAGTATGATTCCTCCATCAATTGTTCATTATAAATTCAGTAATTCCGACGTTGATTTGACCACATCATATGTATATGTACCCAAGGGAGCTAAAGAGGCCTATCTTAAATCTTCATGGAAGAACGCAACTATAATAGAAGCAAATCCCATAGAAACGATTACGTTAAATAAGCATGAAGTAACAATTAATAAAGGCACGAAAGAACTTTTGTCAACTACTATTAGCCCCATAGATGCAGATAACAAAACTATTATATGGAATTCCTCTAATGAAATAGTTGCTACCGTCAATGAGAAAGGACTTGTAACAGCATTACAGGCTGGAGAGGCATGGATAAAAGTAGTTTCAACGGATAATCCCGAAGCAAAAGATTCATGTAAAGTTACTGTCATCCAGCCTGTTACTGGTATTTCACTCAGTCAAGAGGGCTATACGCTTGATCGAATTGGAGCAAGCTACCAATTGAAAGCTTTTGTTGAGCCAAAAGATGCTTCTAACAAAGAAATTGCGTGGAAAAGTTACAATGAATCTGTATGTATTGTGAATAACGGATTGGTTATTGCTACTGGATATGGGACCACTATTGTAACAGCCACAACAGATGATGGCGGTTTTATGGACTATTGCACCATTATTGTGGAGGACAACACTCCCGTCAGTGGCATCGATGCTGATGGGCAGGCCTACAAGGTGTTTGACATGAAGGGCATCCTGCGCAGTCGCCTCGTAAAGGGCCTGAACATCATCCGCTTCTCAGATGGGACGATGAAGAAGGTTGTGATTAAGTAAGGGCATAGCATAACCTATCTCTAACAGACGTAATGCTGCAACCACGGCACCCTGTATCGTGGTTGCAGCATTCGTTTGAGATGGAGTCATGTACTTTACAAAATCCTACCATAGGATATCGGCAAAAAAACGCGATTTGACGTGTAAAAAAAGCGCCATTTTCGTGATGTCAGAACTCCCTGTTGTGGACAATGAGGCGACTGGATTACCAGCCCATTACCTAAGGTGGTAATCGGATTACCTGTCAGAGGTAAAATGATTTTCCTTACATGTAATGCGATTTTCTCTATGGTGTAATGCCATTTCCTTACGGGCAGGGACGCTTGCAGAGCGAAGCAGGGCAAGAAATGCTCAAAATAATTTGACCTTCGGTCTTATTTTGTCGCGACTCAGCAAAGACTATGCAAGCATTCTTTGCATTCGCTGCTCCAAAATTTGGTATTTCGCTCGCTTTTTCTATAGATATGCGACTTTTGCGATTCTTTCTTCATCGTTAGCTGTTGAAGATTGTTTTAGGCGAAATTTGCTTAAATTATTCGCGAAACGATGATTTTATGCCGACTTCTCAATAAAAATGCGTATCTTTGTGCCGACTTTTTAAGCGAATGACCAATATGACGATAGAGGACATACAGACGTTGATACATGGTGATGAGACTCGCACGTTGGAACTAAAGAAAACAACGGGCGAGTTGAAGGATGGAATACGTTCTGTTTGTGCTTTCCTCAATACTGCTGGCGGTTGGCTGTTCTTCGGCATTGCACCAACAACCTTGAAGATTCTTGGTCAGGAAGTGACCGACAATACACGGAAGGAGATTGCTCGTGAGATTGCTAAATTGGAACCACTGATAGACTTGCCAGTAGAATACATTGATGTATCAGATCGTCCGGGTTGTCAAGTTATAGCTATCCATGTGGATGCTGTAAGTTATTGGGAGGATCCGTACACCTATGACAGCAAACCATATATTCGAATGGAGAGTACTACCATTGTCATGCCTCGTGACATGTATTGGGATAGACTGATGCGGAGCAAGGGCAACCGCTACAAATGGGAAGACCAAGTTTGTGAAGGTATCACCTTTGCAGACTTGGAGGAACAGCGTATTCGTGGCGGAGTGCGTTTAGGTGTTGAACGTGGTCGCATGCCAGCATCTTCTTTGATGGAAACAACGGAAAGCCTTGTTGAGAAACTGAAACTTACGACTTCCGACGGGAAATTGAAGAATGCTGCTGCCGCCTTGTTCCTTCATGACACCAGCCAGTTCCCCCAGTTCCTGCTTCGCATGGCTCGTTTCCGGGGTACCGACAAGAATGAGTTTATCGACAACCAACGTGCCTACGGAAACTTCTTCACTCTCCTGGATGCTGGCATGGCATTCTTCTTCAAGCACCTCTCTATTAGCGGAAAGATTGTTGGTTTTACGAGAGAGGAGAAACTGGAAGTTCATGCTGAAGCCCTACGTGAAGCCTTGACGAATGCGCTCTGCCATCGGTTTTTCCACAATACAAGTAGTTCTGTGGGCATCGCCATCTATGATGACCGTATTGAGATTGAGAACTCTGGTCATCTGCCAGAGGAGTTAACCACAGAGACCATTAAGCAGTCACATCATTCCTTCCCACAGAACCCAACCATTGCCGACGTGCTCTTCAAAACCACATTTTTGGAGAATTGGGGCAGCGGTGTCGGTCGCATCATGGATGCCTGTAGAGAGGCGAACCTTCCCGAACCAGAATACAACCAAAACGCGTCTTTTGTGTGGGTGACATTCAAAAGGAACACCATACAACCGTACGACCATACAAGTTCACCACACAACCATACAACCATACAAGTTCACCATACGACCTCTATGCACCCTTCTAAGGCTAAACGCCTAAAGAAGTTCTTGTCGGTAGTTGGCGAAAAAGGTGCGAACCTGAAGACTTTGATGGAGGAAATGAATTTGCGCAATAGGTCAAGCTTTGTTAATGCTTACATAACCCCAAACTTGGCAGAAGGGTATATTGCGATGCTATACCCTGAATCTCCCAATCATCCAATGCAGTCATACTTCTTGACGAACAAGGGCCGAGAATTTTTAGAACGACTTTAATTGCCGAAATCGTTGTCTATTTTCAGATAAACGTAATGCTGCAACCACCTCACCCTGTATCGTGGTTGCAGCATTCGTTTGAGATAGGGCATGTACTTTACAAAATCCTACCATAGATTGTCAACATCCCTCACATCTGTCACCAGCCCAGTGTTTATCGAACCTCGGCGGTGTGAGGGATGTGTGAGGAATGTGAGGGATATTGGGCAAAAATGCGATTTGACGTGTAAAAAAGCGCCTTTTTCGTGATGTCAGAACTCCAAGTTGCGAGCGATGGCGCGACGTATTGTCGGGGTCGCCGCAAGGCGATTACCAGCCATTACCTAAGGAGGTAATTTCGCTCGTTTTTTCGTACCTCTGACTATCGTCGAAGATACTTGCGCTCGGCGCTCGGCCCTCAGGACGCTTGCAGAGCGAAACGGGGCAAGAAATGCTCAAAATAATTTGACCTTCGGTCTTATTTTGTCGCGACTCAGCAAAGACTATGCAAGCATTCTTTGCATTCGCTGCTCCAAAATTTGGTATTTCGCTCGCTTTTTCGTATCTTTGCACGTTGAATAGCGTGTGCGCGCGTGCGTGCGCGTATATATAAAGGAATTATGGAAGAATATCAGCACATAACGGAACAAGAGCAGGCCCAGTATTCGGCCGCGAACATCCAGGTCCTGGAAGGACTGGAGGCTGTGCGCAAGCGCCCGGCCATGTACATCGGAGACATCTCGGAGAAGGGTCTCCACCATCTGGTTTACGAAACGGTGGACAACAGTATCGACGAGGCCTTGGCCGGATACTGTACGCACATCGAGGTCACCATCAACGAGGACAACTCCATCACGGTGCAGGACAACGGTCGAGGTATTCCCGTGGATATGCACGAAAAGGAGCACAAGAGCGCCCTAGAGGTCGTGATGACGGTGCTGCACGCCGGTGGTAAGTTCGACAAGGGGTCGTACAAGGTCTCGGGCGGACTGCACGGCGTCGGTGTCAGCTGCGTCAATGCCCTGTCGTCGAAGATGGTCAGCACGGTCTATCGCGAGGGAAAGATTTATCAGCAGGAGTACTCGAAGGGTAAGCCCCTGACGGGTGTGGAGACCATCGGCGAGACGGAACTGCGCGGTACGCGCCAGCAGTTCTGGCCCGACAAGAGCATCTTCACCACGACGACGTACAAGTACGACATCCTGGCCAACCGCATGCGCGAACTGGCTTACCTGAATGCCGGCATCACCATCACCCTGACCGACAAGCGTCTGGAGGAGAACGAGAAGGTGGGCATCGAGGGCGAGCGCAAGGAAGTGTTCTACAGCGAGGGTGGCCTGCGCGACTTCGTGCGCTACATCGACTCGAGCCGTACACCGCTGACGGGCGACGTCATCTACCTGAACACCGAGAAGCAGAACACCCCCATCGAGGTGGCCATCATGTACAACACGGCCTACTCGGAGAACCTGCACTCGTACGTCAACAACATCAACACCATAGAGGGCGGAACGCATGTAGCCGGTTTCCGCGCTGCCCTGACGCGTACGCTGAAGTCGTATGCCGAGCAACAGTGCTCGAAGGAACTGGAGAAGTTGGCCAAGAACCACGTTGAAATCAGCGGTGAGGACTTCCGCGAGGGTCTGACCGCCGTCATCAGCGTGAAGGTGGCCGAGCCACAGTTCGAGGGCCAGACAAAGACGAAGTTGGGTAACTCGGAGGTATCGGGTTACGTACAGCAGGCCGTGGGCGAGGCGCTGGCCAACTACCTGGAGGAGCATCCCCAGGAGGCCAAACTCATCGTCGATAAGGTGTTGCTGGCCGCTACGGCACGCGTGGCCGCTCGTAAGGCTCGCGAGAACGTGCAGCGCAAGTCGCCCATGGGCGGCGGCGGTCTGCCTGGCAAGTTGGCCGACTGCTCCGACAAGGACCCTGCCAACTGCGAGATGTTCATCGTCGAGGGAGACTCCGCCGGCGGCTCGGCCAAGCAAGGCCGCTCGCGCCAGTTCCAGGCCATCCTGCCCATCCGCGGTAAGATATTCAACGTCGAGCGCGTGATGTGGCACAAGGCCTTCGAGCACGAGGAGGTGAACAACATCATCCAGGCCCTGGGCGTACGCTTCGGACTGGGCGAGGACTCGAAGGAGGCCAACTACGAGAAACTGCGCTACTACAAGGTCATCATCATGACCGATGCCGACGTCGATGGTTCGCACATCGACACCCTGCTGATGACCCTCTTCTTCCGCTACATGCCCGAACTCATCCAGAAGGGCCACCTCTACATCGCCACGCCGCCCCTCTACCGTTGCCGCATCGGCAAGAACGAGGAGTATTGCTATACGGAGGCCGACCGCCTGCGCTTCATGGAGAAGTACAACGGCGGACGCGAGGACGGCATCACCACCCAGCGCTACAAAGGTCTGGGTGAGATGAATCCCGAGCAGTTGTGGGAGACGACCATGAATCCCGAGACGCGCCTGCTGAAGCAGGTGACCATCGAGGACGCTGCCGGTGCCGACTACGTCTTCTCCATGCTCATGGGCGAGGACGTGGGTCCGCGTCGCGAATTCATCGAGAAGAATGCAACCTTTGCTAACATCGACGCATAATGAAAGTAGGTGACAAGGCCCCCGAGATTCTGGGACGCGACGAGAACGGACAGGAGATTCGCCTGTCGGACTATGCGGGTCGCAAGTTGGTGCTCTACTTCTACCCCAAAGACATGACCTCGGGCTGCACGGCCCAGGCCTGCTCGCTGCGCGACGGTTATTCGGAACTGCGCAAGCAGGGCTACGAAGTGCTGGGTGTAAGCGTCCAGGACGAACGGAGCCACCAGAAGTTCATCGAGAAGAACCAGTTGCCCTTCCACCTCATTGCCGACACCGAGCAAACGCTTAGTCAGGCGTTCGGCACATGGGGCGAGAAGTCGATGTACGGACGTAAGTACATGGGCATGCTGCGCACAACCTTCATCATCAACGAGGAAGGCATCGTGGAGCGCATCATGCTGCCCAAGGAGATAAAGACCAAGGACCACGCCAGTCAGATAATGAATTAGAAACGTCAGAAACCATACTAAAAGATGAAGAAAAATATCTTTTCCAATCTGAGGGCACTGGGTATTGTACTCTTCCTCTGCCGTCGTTGGTTCAAGGTGCTCTATTGGCCCAGCCTCATCCTCATCATCCTGGCCTCCATCGGCCTGCTCTTCTATTGGAAGGAGAACAGCCGTTCCAACAACATCTGGAACTTCATCATCCTTGTCGCCGCCCTCCTTGTTGCGGCAGGATTCTGATAAAAAAAGCGGGGTGCTCAATCGAGCATCCCACTTTTTTTAAGTTCTCCGACCATCGTTTCGAGCTCCTCATACCACGCCTTGCCGAAACGGCGGACAAGCGGTTCGCGGAGGAACTGATAGAGGCGGATATGCTCCCGCCTTCCTTTCTCCACTGCATCTCGGCAAATCTCCCACCGATGGTAGTTGAGCCCCGTAAGGCTGCCCAACTGCTTCTCGCGAATGGGATAGAGATGGCAACTGATGGGCCGCTGACGAAGCAGACATCCACAAGGACCACGGAAGGCACAGTCGCGACCGTTGACAATGCACGTCACCAGTTCGCCCTCGGGGTCGGGATATGCCACGCCTGTCCTTTCTATTTCCGACTGAGCCGAAGCAGAGAGCCGTGGCCACAGGTCGTCCAGTTGGTCTTCGATGTCGGCAATCTCGTCCATCGTCACGGGTGCTCCGGCATCGCCCTCTTCACAACAACGACCGCCACACTTCGCAATGTCGCAGGCAAAATATTCCGTCACGATGTCGGGCGAAAGCAACACATCGCCCACCTGAAGAATGGGCGGAAGAACAGACCCTCTCCCTAAATCCCTCCCCCCTAATGGGGAGGGACTTGGGTTACTTTGGCTGACTGCAGCTCCCTCCCCATTAGGGGGGAGGGCTGGGGAGAGGGTCCTTACCATATAATCGGTTGTTTCCCGTGCTCCTGCAAGTAGGCATTGCAGCGGCTAAACTGGTGCTGGCCGAACCACCCGCCGCGGTTGGCACTCAGCGGCGAGGGATGCACACTCTCGAGCACAAGATTTTTCGTCTTATCTATCATCCACGCCTTGCCGCGGGCAAAACCGCCCCAGAGCATATAGACAATGCCCTCGCGCCCTGTGGCCAGAGCATGGATGGCCGCATCGGTGAACTGTTGCCAGCCGAGCGTAGCATGGCTGTTGGCCATGTGGGCCCGGACGGTAAGCGTTGCGTTCAGCAGGAGCACGCCCTGCTCGGCCCATCGCGTAAGGTTGCCCGAGGGAGGGATGGGCGCACCGAGGTCGTCGTGTATCTCCTTGAAAATATTCTGAAGCGAAGGGGGAAACTGCACCCCATCCTGCACCGAGAAACTCAGTCCGTGGGCCTGATCAGGTTCGTGGTAAGGGTCTTGGCCGAGGATGACCACCTTTACGCGGTCGAATGGCGTCTGGTTAAATGCATTAAAAATCAGTGGCCCAGGCGGATAGCATACCCCATTGGCATACTCCCGATGTATCGAACCGACCAACTGCTGAAAATAAGGTTTGTCGAACTCCTGTTGCAGTTTCTCCTTCCACGAAGATTCTATCTTTACATCCATGTTTTTCCTTATTATATAGGCAAAGTTACGGATTTATTATGAATTATGAATTGTGAATTGTGAATTAATTTGTACTTTTGCAAACAAACAACCACTTAATATGGAGACCATTAACGATTTTTTCTCAATACTGAGTTCCTTCCTGTGG
Organism: Bacteroidaceae bacterium; assembly: GCA_017469925.1. GTDB lineage: Bacteria > Bacteroidota > Bacteroidia > Bacteroidales > Bacteroidaceae > Physcousia. The sequence continues at coordinate 58,398 of JAFUFK010000024.1, forward strand.
GGCTGGCCCATGATTGTCCTGCTGCTCGGCACACATGTGTTCCTGACCATTCGCCTGCGCGTTCCGCAACGTAAGTTGCTGACGGGCATACGTCTGTCGGTGCAGAAGGATAAGGACGCACCGGGCGAGGTCAGTCAGTTCGGTGCTTTGGCTACCGCCCTGGCTGCGACTATCGGGACGGGAAATATCGTGGGAGTGGCTACGGCCGTTGCACTGGGCGGACCGGGTGCTGTGCTGTGGTGCTGGCTGACAGGCCTCTTCGGCATGGCCACGAAATATGCCGAAGGACTTTTGGCTGTGAAGTATCGTGTACGGGACGAAGACGGCCGTACCTACGGCGGACCCATGTATGCACTGGAGCGCGGACTGGGACTGAAGTGGCTGGCCCTCATGTTTGCCATCTTCACGGCACTGGCTTCGTTCGGCATCGGCTGTATGGTGCAGGCCAATAGCATAGCCCTTCTGGCCAACGAGACTTTTGGCATCCCCATTTCGCTCATCGGCCTGCTTGTCTGCATCCTGACGGCCTCCGTCATCCTGGGCGGTGTGCGCTCCATCGCCCGTGTCTGCACTTTCCTCGTGCCCTTCATGGCCCTGCTCTATGTGCTGGGATGCATCTTCATCCTTTGTGTCAATGGGAACTATGTTTGGCCCGCAATCCAACTGATTGTGGAGTCGGCCTTCAACCCGTCTGCCGCCGGAGGTGGCTTTGCGGGTGCTACGGTGATGATGGCCGCACGCTATGGTATAGCCCGCGGCCTGTTCTCGAACGAGAGTGGTATGGGGTCGGCACCCATCGTAGCCGCCGCTGCCCAGACGCGCAATCCCGTTCGCCAAGCCCTGGTCTCGAGCACAGGCACCTTCTGGGATACGGTGGTCATCTGTGCCCTGACGGGATTGGTCTTGGTATCGAGCATTCTGGCCTATCCTGACATCTCGTACGCCGACGGGGCAGCACTGACCAAGGTGGCCTTCTCAAAGATACCCTACGTCGGCGCCCCACTGCTGACCTTCGGTATCCTGACCTTCGCTTTCAGCACCATCCTCGGCTGGAGCTACTATGGCGAGAGTGCCGTCAACTACATCGAGCACCGCCACGGTAACCGTTTCTATCGCATACTCTATATCGTGGCCCTCTTCTTCGGCAGCATCATCAGTCTCGACATTATCTGGAACATCGCCGACTGCATGAATGCCCTTATGGCCATCCCCAACCTTATCGCCTTGTTGCTATTAAGCAAAGTGGCGGCCCAGGAGACAAATAAATATCTCTGGGCCGACCGCTTAGATGAGGATATGGAATAGACCCTCTTTTACTTTATCAGGCACTTGCCCGTCATGTCGGCAGGCTGAACCAGTCCCATGATGTGCAGGATAGAGGGAGCCACATCGGCCAGTACTCCATCCTCGACCTTTGCCTCCCGGTTCTCCGTGATATAGATGAAGGGCACGGGATTCAGCGAATGAGCCGTATTGGCAGTACCGTCGGGGTTGATGGCATTGTCGGCATTACCGTGGTCGGCTATGATGATGGTCTCGTAGTCCGTAGCCAAGGCAGCCTCAACCACCTCGCCTACACACTGGTCAACGGCCTTAACAGCCTGTTCGATGGCTTCGTAGATGCCCGTATGGCCCACCATGTCGCCATTGGCGAAGTTCACGACGATGAAGTCGTACTTATTCTCCTTGATAGCAGCCACCAGTTTGTCCTTCACCTCGAAGGCCGACATCTCGGGCTTCAGGTCATAGGTCTGCACCTTCGGGCTGGCCACCAGTATGCGATCCTCGCCTTCGTACGGCATTTCACGGCCACCGTTGAAGAAGAAGGTCACGTGGGCATACTTCTCGGTCTCGGCCGTGTGCAACTGCTTCAGTCCCTTTGATGCGATGTACTCGCCCAAGGTGTTCGTCACGTTCTCCTTCGGGAACAGGATGTGCACGCCCTTGAACGAAGCATCGTACGGCGTCATGCAGTAGTACTGGAGGCCGGGGATGGTCTTCATACCCTGCTCCTCCATGTCCTGCTGCGTCAGGACTATGGTCAGTTCCTTAGCGCGGTCGTTGCGGTAGTTGAAGAAGATGACCACGTCGCCTTCCTTGATGGTGCCGTTGACCGTCGTGTTGTTGATGGGCTTGATGAACTCGTCCGTTACACCCTCGTCGTACGACTCCTGCATGGCCTCTACCATATCGGTAGCCTGCTTGCCCTCGCCCTGGATGAGCAGGTCGTAGGCCACCTTCACACGGTCCCAACGCTTATCGCGGTCCATGGCATAGAAACGGCCGATGATGCTCGCGATGTGGGCGTTGCGCCCTTTCAGGTGGTCGGTCAACTGCTGGATAAAGGTGATGCCGCTGTGGGGGTCGGTGTCACGACCGTCCATGAAACAGTGGACGTAAGTCTCCTTGATGCCGTACTGCTCAGAGATGTCTGTGAGCGTAAACAGATGCTCCAGCGAGGAGTGTACGCCGCCGTTCGAGGTCAGGCCCATCATGTGCACGGCCTTACCGTTGGCCTTGGCATACTCATAGGCACTGACAATTTCGGGGTTCTTCAGTATCGACCCGTCCTTGCAGGCGCGGTTTATCTTCACCAAGTCCTGATAGACGATGCGTCCGGCGCCGATGTTGAGGTGACCCACTTCCGAGTTACCCATCTGTCCGTCGGGCAGCCCTACGTTCTCGCCACTGGCCAGCAACTGGCTGTGGGGATAAGTTGCGTTAATCTTGTCGAGATTGGGCGTAGGTGTCTGGTAGATGACGTCACCCTTACCCTTGTTACCGATACCCCATCCGTCGAGTATCATCAAAAGTGCTTTCTTTGCCATAATATCTTGTTCTTTTTAGGTTTTCCACGTGCAAAGGTACGAATAAGCACGCGAAAATGCAAATAAATTTATTATCTTTGCCCCTGTAACCAAATATTACCACAAGATGAAACGCTTTGCTTTTTTGATTTCCACATTCTTTATCGGCATGAATGTCTTCGGACAAAGGGTATTGTTGGACGACGGGTGGCAGTTCCGCCTCGACGGGCAGGACGAGTGGCGCGCCGTAACCCTTCCTCACGACTGGAGCATCGAAGGCTCCTTCTCCGAGCAGGCACCAAGTGGCAACGACGGTGGCTACCTGCCTACGGGACTGGGTTGGTACCGACGTATCCTGCAGAAGGACAAGTCGCGGCACATGCGGCTCCACTTCGAGGGCGTGTATATGAACAGCGAGGTGCGCCTCAACGGTCAGCGCGTAGGCGGTCACCCCTATGGCTATGTGCCTTTCGTCACGCAGGACCTCGTGCCCTTGATGAAGGAAGGCGAAAACCTGTTGGAGGTGCGCGTGGACAACAGCCAGCAGAAGAACTGCCGCTGGTACTCCGGTTCGGGCATTTACCGCCATGTCTGGCTCGAACGCTACGACGACCTGCATCTGGTACCCTTTGGCATTGGCATCACGACGGCTGAGGTATCAATGGGACACGCCACGGTCAGGGCCGATATCGAGTTGGAGAACATCAGTTCCACACCAAAGGAGGGTGTGCTACGCATGCGTTTCGATGAAGTCGATGGTACGGTCAACTGCAAGGTGAACCTGCCTGCCCATGGAAAAATGACGGCACCCCTGACGCTCTCGATGAGCGACGTCGAAATGTGGAACCCCGAACATCCCAACCTCTACCATGCCACCATCGAACTGGTGGTTGACGGACATATAGTAGAGACAAGCAGACAGCAATTTGGCATCCGCACCATATCGTACTCTGCCGAGGAAGGTTTCCTGCTCAACGACAAGCCTGTACTCTTCAACGGGGCCTGTCTCCACCACGACAACGGCCCGCTGGGGGCGGCCGCACTGGATGCAGCCGAGATCCATCGTGTCCGACTGATGAAGGAAGCCGGATTCAATGCCGTACGCACGAGTCACAACCCATCCTCCGAAGCCTTTCTTGCAGCCTGCGACAGCATAGGCTTGATGGTCATCGACGAAGCCTTCGATGGTTGGCGCGACCAAAAGAATCCCTACGACTACCACTTGCTCTTCGACGAATGGTCGGCTCAGGATGCCACCACGATGGTGCGCCGCGACCGCAACCACCCCAGCGTAGTAGCCTGGAGCATTGGTAACGAAATTATCGAGCGTAAGTCGGAGGGAGCCGTGCGCGATGCCCACCGTCTGGCCGAGGCCATCCGCGCTACCGACCCCTCACGCCCCATCACGCAAGCCCTTGCCGCCTGGGACAGCGACTGGGATATCTACGACCCGTTGGCAGCCGAACACGACATCGTGGGCTATAACTACATGCTCCACAAGCACGAGGGCGACCACCAGCGCGTACCCAACCGCGTCATCTGGCAGACGGAGTCGTACCCGCGCGATGCCTTTAAGAACTGGGCCACGGTGCAGGACCATCCCTACGTCATCGGCGACTTCGTATGGACAGGCCTCGACTACATCGGCGAGAGCGGTATCGGACGATACTATTATGACGGGCAAACCCCAGGCGAGCACTACCAACGCAACCAATGGCCCTACCACGGAGCCTACTGTGGCGACGTAGATATCACGGGCTGGCGCAAGCCCATCTCCCACTATCGGTCGATGCTATGGAATCCCGAGGGCGAACACCTCTACATGGCAGTACGCGAGCCCAACGGCTATAAGGGCCGCATCCGCGAAACGTCGTGGAGCGTATGGCCCACCTGGGAGAGTTGGAACTGGCCCGGATGGGAAGGGCGTGAAATCGAAGTAGAGGTGACGAGCCACCAACCCGTAGTGCGTCTCTACCTCAATTTCTTCCTCGTGGGCGAACAGCGCGTAAGTCGCGAGACGGGCTTCCAAGCCGTGTTCCGCATCCCTTATAAACCAGGCATACTGAAGGCAGAAAGTGTCGATGAAATGGGCAATATTTGCGAATCGCGTACAATGACTACGGCAGGCGAGCCCTATGCCATCCGAGCCACGGCCGACCGCACCCACCTGAAGGCCGACGGACAGGACCTGGCTTTCGTCACGCTGGAGGTGGTGGATAATGCCGGGCGTCCCTGTCCTTGGGCCGACAACCTCCTAACGGTCAGCACGAAGGGCGGTGCCACACTGGAAGCCCTATGCAATGCCGACTGGCGCGACCTCGACTCGATGCGCGACGCCGAGCACCACACCTGGAAAGGGCGTGCCATGGCCATCGTACGCGCAGGCAAGAAAAAAGGGAAGGCAACCCTCGTGGTCTCCTCCCCTGGACTTAAGAAAACTTCCCTCCTTATCTATCTTCAGGATAACTGATGCCAGTCAGGGGCTGGCCTGTCGGGGTCATGCCTTCGGCTGAGACGGTCAAGCGGGTCGGGCGACTGTTGTTATAGAACTGCAACGTTGCCCGACCTTCTGCGTCCAGTTGTACGTCGGGGTTCCAGTAGAGCGTGCGGCGATAGTCGGTAGGCTCGGAGGGTTTCTGCTTCGAATAGTCGGGCTGGTAGAAGTCCTCACAAACGGCAAAACCCGTGAGCACCAGGCGACGGTCGCGCCAGGTCATGCGCTGGCCCTCGTCCTCAAAGCGGCGCAGGTCTATGGTCACCGTGGGCTGGTTGGAGCTCTCGTAGCGGGCATCGCCCTCCCGACGCGGCGCATAGTCGGTATAGACATAGACCATATCGAGGTTGGGCAAATGGTCGTACTTATCCTTCACGTCCATGGATATAAAGGGAGCATTCTTAGCCATCGCCCTCACTTGGTCCTTACGCGGGTCCGCGCTGGACGTTGACATTAAGTCCGCCTCACTCAACAATTCAACATTAGCACCGGTGATTTTGGAGTTGATGCGAGTCTCCACGGCGTAGGCGCGCTCTAAACCCATGTCGCCCACAAAGGTGCGAGCCACGTCATCGACAAAGCGGCGGGCACCCGTGTAATAGCCTGGGCAGAGACCCGCATCGATGGTCTGATTGTAGGCATCAATCGCATCAAGGACAAAGGCTGGCTTGGTGGGGTCGAACTTGCGCATGAGAGTGCGATTGGTGCGGACGGTCAGCTCATCCATGACCACCACGTCGGAAAATTGCAGCCGCTTGGTGGGCCGAGCTTGTGGGACGGCTGTCTGATAGAAAGAGTAGGGTTTGGGGAACCGGGGATGAATCTGGCGCAGACGGACATAGAACTCGGGATAGTTGAGCCTACCCTTCTCATCCTCGTTCACCTCCACCCAATTGTGCTGCTTGCCAGGTTTCCAGCGCGTGGTATCAGAAGCAGAAAGGAAGAAGTGGCAAGCCTCGTAGAAGTGAGGAGCCTCGATTTTGAACCGACCGCCAGAGAAGGTTTGCATGTCGCCCTCCACAATGCCATTCTCGGCCCCGGGCTGCAGGAATTCGGCATGCAGCAACACCTCATTTTTCAGCTTTCCGCCATCTTCCGCCGTCAGGCGCCCATAAAGCGCAGTATTGTTCATTTCGTGGCGCTGGCCCCAGAAACTCATCAATGCAGTTGTGGCTTCGTGAGAGTCTGAGATAAGTCCCACTACATTCTTCTCGGCCAGTGTCCGCAAACCGGAGTCCATAACGCGATCAATAACAGCCAAATCCGGTTCCTCAAGTAAGTATGAAATGTAGGAAGACCGGGAAATCAGGTCCTCCTGCTCCTCAGCCTGATAGGGCATCACCTGCCCCGTGAGCACCTCAGTGCGCTCATAGGGTTCGCTGAGCATGAAGGCACCGGGCGTAGCCATCTCGGTCCACTTGTAGCGACGCCAACCCTGCACCATAAGCAGGAGGTCGAGGGCCTGGCGACGGGTCTGATCGTCCTCTTCGAAGAAGTATTGCGGCTGCTCGACGAATCCCCGTATCTGACTGGCCAGGAGCATCTCGGTCATGATGTTGCCAGAGTCGAAGGTGTAGTCGGAGTGGGCTGCATCGCGCACGGCGAGAGAGATAGCCCCCTGCCCTACGCCAGACATCTCGCATTGGACATCAAGATTTACCCGTTCATAAGGCTCGTACTTGCTCTTCAGTCCGGAGAAGGATATGTTCTGGGCCTGGAAGCCGGGATGGCGGAAGAAGACGAGGCGGTCGGCATAGATGCGGCCCGCAGCATTGAAGACGGTCAGTTGGATGACGCCCGTCGAAAGCCTTTCCTGTGGCACGACGAGTTCGTCGCCGTCGATGGTCTGGAAGTCCTGCTGCACACCGTGGCACGAAGCGGTCAGTCCGAGAGGTTCCGCAGCAGCCGTACCGGCACGATGCAGGCGCACGTGGATACCGTCGTCCTCGACCGAGGCCTGCATGGCCACACCGTCGGCAACCGCCTTCGGAAGGTTGACCGATGCACTGCCGCCCTCCCACTCGAAGACAGCCTTCATGGCCGTGCCGTCGGTCTCGAACACACCACGTCCGCGGCTCACGGTCTCGACCGTCTGGTTGCCCACCTTGAGGTGGCCCGTCAGGTGGCGTCCCTCCTGGTCACGGGCCTCAAAGGCCACGCGGTTTGTCACGCCACCGACCAAGTCGCCGCCCTCGGGGTAGAAGGTCACCATGGCACGGGGTTTCTCCTCCGTTTGGCCCACCTGGCGTTGCAGGGGGCGCATGGTCATCTCCTGAGCATAGTCGCCCGCCTCGCGCGGATGGTCATAGACGGGGAAGACGCGCGAGTAGAGTTTCTCGTAGTCGCGATAATAGTCGCGTGCCAGTTCGGGCGAGAAGAACCACTTCTCGGCGTACGACGAATGTTTGTGCTCCGTCTGTCCCCAGTTGAGTTGCCAGCGCGTGTAGGCCCGTAACTCATAGTAACCGCCGTAGAGTGTGTCGGCCAGGCAGAACGAGCCGTAGCCCTGTCCCTGCTTCAGTTCTATCTTCTGGCGCTCCACGAGGTAACCGTCGTGGTTCCACAACTCGGCGTAGAGCAACTGGCTCAACGACGAAGGTCGCCCGCTGGACAGGCGCACGTAGGCCTTGAAGTAGATGGTATCGCCCAGGTAGTAGCAGGAGTTGTCCATGTGGACGAACACCTCCTCCTGCGGCACCTTCTCGCCGAAGAGTTTCAGGCGTTCGGCCCAGCCGTCGAGGGTCGTGGGGTTCTGCGCAAAGGCATACAGGGGGAGAAGAAGGAGTATCAGACGGATTGCGTGTCTCATCTTTTATTCGCTGATTTTCAGGTTTGTGCCTGCAAAGATAGCAAAAAACGCGCATTTACGCGCACGCCTGTGCTTTTCTTTTTGTATATTTGTAGCGAAAAACCTAATTATCTGATACGATGAGAAGACTTTTCCTAAGCCTGATGCTGGCCGCCATTTCGATTGGTGCGTCGGCCCAAGAGAGTTTCAAGAGCAGTATAGTAGCCGAGGAGGGCGCATGGTGTTGGTTTGCCGACCCACGCGCCCTTCACTATGAAAACGCCGCCGGTACCATCAACGCATCGTACCTGGGCTACATCGACGTCCACGGCAACGTCCGGGCCACGCAGTACGACTGGCTGACGGGACGGAAGACCGACGTGCTGGTGCGCTCGTACTTCCAGCCCGACGACCACAACAACCCCACCTTCCTCGTCCTGCCCGACGAGCGTGTGATGATATTCTACACGCGCCACACCGACGAGGCCAAGATATGGTACCGCATCAGCCGCCGGCCCGGCGACATCACGGCCCTGGGCGACGAGAAGTACCTGGCGACGGCCAACAACACGACATACCCTTCGCCCTTCATCCTCACGGACGACCCCGAGCACATCTACCTCTGCTGGCGCGGCATCAACTGGCACCCCACCCTGGCCCGCCTGACTATGCCCGACGAGAATGACAATTGCAAATTCGACTTCGGTCCGAAGCAAATCGTGCAATCGACCGGCGCACGGCCCTACGCCAAGTACCAGTCGAACGGCAAGGACAAGATATACCTGGCCTACACCACCGGCCACCCCGACAACGAGCAGCCCGACTGGCTCTACTTCAACGTCATCGATATCAATAAAGGCCAAGGCCCCATCCTGTGCGACCTGAACGGAACGGAACTGAAGAAGGTGGCCGACGGTGTCTTCAACGTCAACAAGCAATCCAGCTACGCCACCTCATACCCTGCCACCGTCGTCGATAACACGAGCGGCATCCGCAACTGGGTGTGGCAGATTGCACTGGACGAGCAGGAGCGGCCCGTCATCGCCTATCCCCACATCGACGACGCCAAGACCTCGCACGTCTATTGGTACGCCCGCTGGACGGGCACGGAGTGGCGCCGCACCTGGGTGCAGTACGGCGGACACGCCTTCCACCAGAACTGGAACCAGACCGAGCGCTGCTACTCCGGCGGCATGGCCTTGGACCCCGACAACATTAATGACTTGTATCTGTCTATCCCCACCAAGGACGGCAAGTACAACAAGGACGGCGTCTATGAGATATGGCGCTACACCATCGACGACGAGGGCAAGGTGGCCCAGAGCCAACAAATCACGATGAATTCGCCGAAAAACAACGCTCGCCCCTTCATCCTGCCGGGTTCGAAGAACTCGCGGATGCGCCTCCTCTGGATGCAGGGCGACTACTACTACTGGATGGTGAACAAGAACTATCCCCTGGGCTACCCGACCAGTGTCCTGTGCGACTATGAGTGGGAGGAACCGCTGACCCAGGAGGATTCGGGAACCGAACGCCCCACATGCGAATGTTTCTATCCAGGCGAGACGCTGCTGCTGGGTTTCCTGCTGAATCAGGAGAAATACGAGGGCACGCTGTTCCGCCTGTCGAACGGACTGGAATACCGCATCAACGCCACCACGAAGCGCCCTGAAGTGGTCTATGACGGCACCGTATTCGCCAGCACAAACGCCCTCTACACGAGCGACGACTGGGCCAACGGCTCCAGCGGCACCAACGGCGACAACCACCCGACGAAACTGAAGAAACTGGTGGTGGGCATGACCTACGACGGCCATCGGCTCATCATCTACCGCAACGGACTCGTGGACCAGGTTATCGACATCGAGGACATGGTGGGCAGCACCGTAGAGGCTTGGGACGAGAGCTTCAACCACACCTGCGCCACCGTTGTGTCCTACTACGCCGTGGCCTCGCCATTGACTGTACAGGCCCTGACGAAAGGGCTGAAAATCAGTAACCCCAACCTGCCCACGGCCCTCCAGAACGGCGACTTCGAGGGCGCGTACTCCGTGCAGGAGGGCAGCGGCGTCTCCAGCGACCGCGCCATCTACGTGCCCGAGGGCTGGACAGTGGAGCGCACGGGCGGCAACGAGAACGACCTGACGGCCCTGAAGGCGGGTGACCTATACTTCAGCCAGTTCTTCGGCTCACTGGCCAAGCCCTCCAACGACAGCCAACAGACCTACTGGATTCGCCAGAACTGGGGCACGCCGACGCTGACCCTCTCGCAGGAGATGCGACTGCCTGAGGGACAATACACGCTGGACGCAGACCTCTGGAAGTCGGGCCTGGGCGGCGATGCCACCATCTCCGTACAGACCGAGGACGGCCCCACCGTAAGCACTCCCTCGCTGGAGAATAAGACCCAGTGGCAACACGTACAACTGGAGTTCGGGAGCGACGGACAGGCCTCGACGACCATCCGCCTGACGGCCATGCACAACTCGTCGGGCTCGGAGAAGATTATCGGTTTCGACAACGTCGTCATCACCCGGAAGGAGGGCGACGGCATCGGCGAAATACGAGGTACGGAACCTAAAGCCCAAAGCCTCGCCTACGACCTCACGGGACGGCGCATCGGCCCTCGCCAGCGGGGCATCCGCATCCAGCGGGGGCGCAAGGTAGTCCGGTAGCCTTTGTAAACATTTTTCACACATCTCGACGGAAGGTCAAGAACCCTCGCCTGAAGGTTATGTTAACCTACGCCCGTAGGTTAACATAACTCATCGCGACAGGTTAATATAACGGGGGGCCATAGGTTAATATAACTTTCAGGCGAGGGTCAGTCGGTTTACAGCCGAAAGATGCGGAATTGTAAGCCAATTTATCTGCTTCCCGCTGAAATACAACGGGTTACATGCATCGATTACCTCCCGATAGCGAAAAACATCGTGGCGGGCCGAGTCTGACGCACGAGACGAGGACACACACCGGCACGGCCCGAGGCGGAGGTGCAAAGTGTAAACATTTTTCACCGCAACAGGGGAATTTTCCCCGAAGAAATAGGGAATTCCCTTTGGGAACGACGCGGAAAAATGCGTAACTTTACGGCAAACAACACGCACGACCATGAGAAAGACGATGCTGCTCCTGCTGCTCGTGATAGCGCAGACAGCCTACTGCCAAATCCCCTACACCGCCCGCGTAGTGGATGCCGAGGACGGCGAACCACTGCCCATGGTGGGTGTTTACCTGTCCGCCGACCATACCACGCTGACGAACTTCGACGGCGAATTCAGCATCGAGGCCCAGCCCGGCGACACGTTGCGACTGACCTGCGCCGGACGCCGCACGATGCGGCTGAGGTGTGCCGACCTGCCCGACACGATACGCATGGAGATGCTGCCGGGCGTGATGAGCGAAGTGACGGCGAAGGCCTTCGAGGGCATCCTGCTGCAAATCTCGCGACAGATGGAGAAAGCCTTCGACCGGCACCGGAAGAAGACGGCACAGTACTTCTACCGCCAGACGTCGGTCATGGCCCAGCGCCAGAACATCGTAGAGGCATTCGTCGATGCCCGCTCGGCCGTCAACCTGCGCGACTTGCAGTTCGTCACCGGCCGCCACGGCAGGCTGACGCAACAGCACTGGAACAATCCCATAGTCTTCGGCAGCATGAACCTGCACCACGTGCTCGAACTCGGTGCCATGACGCGTGAGGCCCCCTTCTGGCAACGACTGCTGACGCCGCTCGTCGGCAAGGAGGTCAACAACTACGTCGCCCTCCTCGAGAACCGCCGTACGCAGAAGACGGGCCAGCAACGGCTCATGGGCTACACCTATTACCAGATGCTCTACGACATCGACATCCGGGAACTCGACGACGAGGGACGGCGCATCTATCGCATCGACCTCTCCACGCGCGAGGGCCTCAAGGTCGAACAACCCATCATGGTGGGCACACTCTACGTCGATAAGAAGACCCTCGACGTGATGGCCTTCGACGGACGGGTGGAACACATGCTCATAGAGTTCCGGCGGTCGGAACTCGAGAGCCCGCTGCGCGTGCCCGTCAACCTCGACTTCCACATCGACTACCGCCACGACCGCAAGTATCCCGAAGTGGCCGACCTGGGCATGCAAATCAGGTTCGACCGGTTCCAGACGCGCACGATGGTCTTCAACGTCGAGGGCCAGAAGATGGCCTATAAGAAAAAGGAACGCGCGCAGGCACGCGAGAACATGCTCGCGAGCATCGACGAGGCGGGCTACGACTCGACGTTCTGGGCCAACAACGAAGTCATCAAGCGCACGGCCGAGGAACAGCGCATCGCCGAGGGCACCATCGAGCAGGACCTGGCCAAACTGGACTCGGTGCGCAACATGCGGGCCGCCATGCCCCCACTGGAACGGCTGGCCGACCGACTGCAACGCTTCGGCGACGCCGTGCCGCAGGAGAAGGTCTATCTGCACATGGACAACCGCAGCTACTTCCTGGGCGACACCATCTGGTTTGCCGCCTACACCCGAAAGACCAACACCGACACACCCAGCCGCATGAGCCGCGTACTGTATGCCGAACTGTGGAACCACGACGGCTACCTCGTAGAGCGCAAACTCGTGGAGATGAAGGACGGACGGGGCAGCGGGTTCTTTGCCCTGCCCGATACGCTGTACTCGGGATTCTTCGAACTGCGGGCCTACACGCGCTGGCAACTCAACTGGGGACAGACGGAGCACTACCACGTGTGGTCCACCGAATACTGGTTCTACGACAAGGCGATGGCGAAGGACTTCTTCCGCGACTACGACAAACTCTACTCGCGCGTCTTCCCCGTCTATGACAAGCCGCGCGAGGCGGGCGACTTCGCGCAGGACATGACGCTCAGACCCCTCCGCCGCTACTTCCGCAGCGACCCGAAACCCGTCGAGATGCGCCTGAGCCTATTCCCCGAAGGTGGCAATCTGGTGGCCGGAGCCGAGTGCCGGACGGCCTTCGAGGCGGCTACGAGCGAGGGTGAGGTCGTAGAAGGGCGGCTCGAGGTGCGCGACTCGCACTCGCAGGTCGTGGCCAAGGGCCATACGCTGAACCGCGGTCGGGGCACGTTCGTCTTTACTCCCCAGGAAGGAGAGAAGTACGAGGCCCACTTCACCGCCGACGACGGACGCACCGTCAGCCAGAAGATAAGCGCCGTCAAGGCCGAGGGCGTCAGCCTGCAAGTACGCCGCGAGGGCGACACGTGGCAGTTCCACATCCGGCCGCAGGGCGAGGCCTCTCGCATCCCGCTCGGGCTGACCATCATGCACGAGGGCATGGTCCAGCGCTTTGAGACGCTGGACGGCTCGACGCTCAACATACAAAATTCGGAACTACCGGTCGGCATCAACCAGGTGACGGTGTTCGACAGCATCGGCCACATCTACGCCGACCGCCTCTTCTTCGTCACCCGTCCCGAACTGGCCAGGCCCACACTCGCCGTATCAGGCCAGAAGGAGGAGTACAGCCCCTTCGAGAAGATTGAGTTAGACATAAAGACCCTCCCCATTATGGGGAAGGGGGTGGAGAGAGGGTCCCTCTCCCTGGCTGTCCGCGACGCCGTACACTCGGACAACACCTTCGACTCGGGCAACATCATGACCGAGATGCTCCTGGCCAGCGAAATCAAGGGATTCGTACCGCAACCGGAATGGTTCTTCGAACAGGACGACGAGGTACATCGCCAAGGGCTCGACCTGCTAATGATGACCCAGGGATGGCGAAGATTCTCGTGGCAGGATATGGCCATCACCGGCGCATGGGAACTGACCCACCCCGCCGAACACACGCAGATAGTGACGGGAACCGTCAATCGCTACTGGGTGTCGGAGGACGAGGCCAAAGACCCCTTCACCAGCGAGGAGGAGGAACACGAAGAGTTCCTGCTCGAGAACGGGATGACGGAGACCGACTTCTTCAACCTACAGACCGAGCGCATGGAGAACCGCTTCGAATGGAACAACCCCACGATGGCCGGCACGGCGTCGAACCTCAACGCCCTCGACGGGACGCCCAGCAACTTCCGTCCTCACCTGAACGGACTGGGCAACGTCAACATGGCCTGGAACATGCGCAACGTCTATGAAAACCGCGAACGCATCGGCGCCATTGCCGACACACGAGGCGGGGTCTATAGCATGCAGGGCCGCTCGTGGCAACAGACCGACTACAATGTGCTCTCCTTCAAGCAAGGACGCGAACACAGCAAAGGCATGAAACAACGCGAGTTCCTCGCCATGCGCCGCTACCTGGAACAGGGCAACCTGAAGGGGGAGGCGCGCGTACACGCCGAGTTCGTCAACCTGTACAAACCCAACGACGGCCTTGCGGGCGAAGTGGATACGGAGAAGGGTAAGTTCAAGATCGACCTGCCCCGCTTCTATGGCGACTACGTGTTCCACCTTGCGGCCAGCGACACCACGAAGTGGAACCGAGGCCTACTGAAGAAAAAGAAGAAGAACCGACCGAACTACACCCACACGTGGATTGCCCTCGACACGCAGACCCCTTACGACAAGATGGCTGGCCGACTGCCCGTACTGCCCGAATACTACGTCCGGCTGAATTTCCCCTACCCCCGTTGGGTGAAACCATATACCTACTACCAGGTGCACAATGCCCCTCTGAAGGAGACCAACGACGCCAGCCTGCTGACCGACGGCACTCAACTGCTCGACCAGGTGACCATCCGCGCCCGCCGTGGGGGACTGCGCCGTCTCGACTACTCGAAACCGGCCTACGTGCTCGATGCCTACGATGCCTATAACCTGGCCATGGACGCGGGCCTGATAGACCACACCACAGGAATGGGGAATGCTGCCGTAGGGGCCGCAGCCTCGCTCATCGGCGACATGGGTATGTACCGCCACTACGACGTGGAAATGAGTCAGGATAGCCAATATGGCAAGGAACTTGGCCCTATCGAGGGCATGCGCTACGACATGCTGACCTACATCGACAAGATTTACATCTATACCGACTACTCGCCCCGCCGCGAGGGCGACGAGCGCTATCAGCAGTCGAACCAACCCTCCGTGCGCATCGACCTGCGCAAGTACCCCGACAACCACCAGCGCGTCAACTATCGCGACCGTCGCTACATCATGCACGGCTTTGCCTTCCAAGAGGACTTCTACCATCCCGACTATCAGCGCAACCCACCGAAGGAAGGCCAGAAGGACTATCGCCGCACCCTCTACTGGAATCCCGACCTCCAACTCGACGAACAGGGCGAAGCCCGCATCACCCTCTTCAACAACAGCCAGCGTACCCGCATCGCCGTAGAGGCCGAAGGCCAGACTCCCGACGGCACCCTCCTCTACAACCAATAGCAAAAGTAAGGCGGAACACCCAAATGAGTGCTCCGCCTTACTTTATCAGAGACTGAGGATTACTCCTTGACCTTCGGTCGAGTTCTGTCACGACTCGGCAGAATTGATGCAAGCATCTTTCTACCCTCGCTGCTCCATCACTTATCCAACAGGATGTTCATGATTTCGCAAGCAGCCTTGGCCACGGAGGTGCCGGGACCGAAGACGGCGGCCACGCCGGCCTTGTAGAGGAAGTCGTAGTCCTGAGCGGGGATGACACCGCCGGCGATGACCATGATGTCCTCGCGACCGAGTTTCTTCAACTCCTCGATGAGTTGCGGGATGAGGGTCTTGTGACCGGCAGCCAGTGACGATGCACCCACCACGTTCACGTCGTTCTCCACAGCCTCACGAGCAGCCTCGGCGGGCGTCTGGAACAAGGGGCCCATATCTACGTCGAAACCACAGTCGGCATAGCCAGTGGCTACCACCTTGGCACCGCGGTCGTGACCGTCCTGGCCCATTTTGGCCACCATGATACGGGGCCGACGGCCCTCCTTCTTTGCAAACTCTTCGGTCAGGGCGCAGGCTTTCTCAAAGTCTGCGTCGTTCTTGCTTTCACTTGAGTACACGCCTGAAATAGTTCTGATTACTGCCTTGTAACGTCCTACGACAGCCTCGCAAGCGTCACTGATTTCTCCCAATGTGGCACGGTGGCCGGCGGCCGTGACGGCCAGGTCGAGCAGGTTGTTCTCCGACTTCTTGCCGTCGGCAAACTCCTGAACGCACTTGGTGATGGCCTCGAGGTCCTTCTTCACCTGCTCGTTGTCGCGGTTGGCACGGAGTTGCTTCAGGCTCTCTTCCTGCTGCAAGCGCACGGCGGTGTTGTCGATTTCCAGAATGTCGATGGGATCCTCATGGTCGAGGCGGTACTTGTTCACACCGACGATGGTCTGCACACCGCAGTCGATGCGAGCCTGCGTGCGGGCAGCGGCCTCCTCGATGCGCATCTTGGGCAGACCCGTCTCGATGGCCTTGGCCATACCGCCGAGTTTCTCGATTTCCTGGATGTGCTCCCATGCCTTGTGATACAGCTCGTAGGTCAGTTTCTCTACGTAGTACGAACCAGCCCACGGGTCGATGTGCTTGCAGACCTGCGTCTCGTTCTGGATGTAAATCTGCGTGTTACGAGCGATACGAGCCGAGAAATCAGTGGGCAGGGCGATGGCCTCGTCCAGGGCGTTGGTGTGCAGCGACTGGGTGTGACCCAGCACGGCAGCCATAGCCTCGATGCAGGTACGACCAACGTTGTTGAAGGGGTCCTGCTCGGTGAGCGACCAACCTGAGGTCTGCGAGTGGGTACGCAGGGCCATGGACTTCGGATTCTTGGCACCGAAGGACTTCACAATCTTGGCCCAGAGCAGACGACCGGCACGCATCTTGGCGATTTCCATGAAGTGGTTAACACCTATGGCCCAGAAGAACGAGAGACGGGGTGCGAAGGCATCTACGTCGATGCCGGCATTGATACCAGCGCGCAGGTAGTCCATACCGTCAGCCAGCGTGTAGGCCAACTCGATGTCGGCGGTGGCACCAGCCTCCTGCATGTGATAACCAGAAATGGATATGCTGTTGAACTTCGGCATCTTCTGCGAGGTGAACTCGAAGATGTCGGCGATAATCTTCATGGAGAATGCGGGCGGGTAGATGTAGGTGTTGCGCACCATGAACTCCTTCAGAATGTCGTTCTGGATGGTACCAGCCATCTCCTCGAGTTTGGCGCCCTGCTCCAGACCGGCGTTGATGTAGAAGGCCAGCACGGGCAGCACACCGCCGTTCATGGTCATGGAGACGGACATTTTGTTCAAGGGGATGCCGGCGAACAGCACCTTCATGTTCTCCAGCGAGCAGATGCTCACACCAGCCTTACCGACGTCACCCACGACGCGGGCGTTGTCGGGGTCGTAGCCACGGTGCGTGGGCAGGTCGAAGGCTACGGACAGACCCTTCTGACCAGCAGCCAGGTTGCGGCGATAGAAGGCGTTCGACTCCTCGGCCGTAGAGAAACCGGCATACTGACGGATAGTCCACGGGCGGAAGGGGTACATCATACTATACGGGCCACGGAGGAAGGGAGGAATACCGGCGGCAAAGTCCAGATGCTCCATGCCTTCGAGGTCTTCTTTCGTGTAAACGGGCTGAATGTCAATCTGCTCGGGAGTCTTCCAGTTGGCAGAGATACCATTCTCCTTTTGCCAGTCCAGGCCATTCTTGGCTTCAATCCCGGCAAAGATATCGATGTCTTTGAAATTCTTTTTCATGATTAAATACCAAGTTTAGCGTTATACTCTTGCAGTGTCTTCAGCTGATCGACACGTACGTGGATGAAGTTCTCGATACCGGCAGCCTTCAGGTCCTCCGAGCAAGCGGGAGCACCGGCCACTACGAACATGGCGCGGCCGTCCAGATACTTGAAGGCGGGGATGGCGTACTCGGCATACTCGTCGTCGCTGGAGCACAGCACCACGATGTCGGCACCTGCCTTCAGGGCTGCGTCAACACCCTCCTCTACGGTGGGGAAACCGAGGTTGTCGATAACCTGGTAACCGGCAGCAGCGAGGAAGTTGCACGAGAACTGAGCACGAGCCTGACGCATGGCCAGGTTGCCGATGGTCAGCATGAAGGCAACGGGCACCTTCTTGGCCTTCTCGGTCGTGAGGCGCAGGGTCTCGAAGTCGCTGGCCAGACGGCTGGTCTTCAGGGCGGGCACGTCGGCATCGCCGGAGTGCTTGCAAGCGCAGTTGGGGGCCAGAGGCTCCTTTCCTTCGCTCTTCTCGGTGAAGTTGGGGAACTGGTTGGTACCGAGCAGGAACTCCTTACGCTTGCCAGCATTGGCGTGACGAGCCTTGTCGGTGTCGTTGATGGCCTGCTGAATGGTACCGGCCTTGACGGCAGCCAGGAAACCACCCTCCTCCTCAACGGCGAGGAACAGTTTCCAGCCTTCCTTGGCGATGGCGGTGGTCAGTTCTTCTACGAAATAGGAACCGCCACTGACGTCAACAATCTTGTCGAAGTGGCACTCCTCCTTCAGCAGCAACTGCTGGTTGCGGGCGATACGCTCGGCGAAGTCGGTGGGCACCTCATAAGGCGTGTCGAACGGAGTAACGACCATCGAGTGGATGCCAGCCAGGGCGGCCGACATGGCCTCGGTCTGCGAACGCAGCATGTTCACGTAGGAGTCGAACACGGTTTGATTGTACGTCGTCGTCGTAGCATTGATGCACATCTGGCAAGCGCAGTCGCACTTGGGCTCGTACTGCTTCACAATCTGTGCCCACAGCATACGGGCGGCGCGGAACTTGGCAATCTCCATGAAGTAGTTGCCGCCGATGCCCATATAGAACTTAATCTTCTTGGCAGCCAGGTCGACGGGCACGCCAGCCTCCACCATCTCGTCCAGGTACTCCTTACCCCAGGCCAGGGCATAGCCCAGTTCCTGGTAAACGTAAGCACCCGAGTTGCAGAGCAGGTCGGAGTGCACCATCACGCAGCGCAGGCCGGGATAGTCCTTCAACTTCTCTACGAGTACGGGCATCTGGGGCAGCAGCATGGTCGTATCCTTGCCCTTCATGAGCATACGCTCGATGGGGTCGAAGCCGATGCCGCCGACAATCTTATCCTTCGCGTAGCCCTTCTCCTCGAAGTAGGCCAGCAGGATGTCGGTTAGCTCCAGCACGTGGCGCTGGCAGGTGCGGAAACTTACCTCCACGCAGTCCAGCAGGATGCCGTCGAGCAGGTCGGCGATGAACTCCTTGCTCACCTTCTCGCCCGGGATACGGAAGCCCAGCGAGTCGATGCCGCGGTTCAGGATGTCCAGCGCCTTCGCGTTAGCAGCCTTGGCATCGTCAGCGACAATGTTCTGGCGCACGTACCACTGGTTGTCCTGCTTCTTGTTGCCTCTGACGAACGGGAACTCTCCCGGCAGGGCGTTGACCAGGGGCAACTTGTCAACGTCCTCCTTGCGGTAGAAGGGTTCCATGGAGAAACCTTCGTTGGTTCTCCACACCATCTTCTTCTGATAGTCGGCACCCTTGAGGTCAACCTCAATCTTGTCACGCCATTCCTGACGCGAGGGCGCAGTAAAGTCAGAGAAGAGTTTTTCTTTCTGTTCTTTCATTTTTCTCTCTATCTATAATGTATAAATAATAATGTGTGTCTTTCCGTAAGGCAAGGCAAAATTACATATTTCTCACGGCATAGGCAAATTTTTCAACTTTCAATTTCCAACTTTCAACTTTTTGCACTATCTTTGCACCCGAAAACCTCGCTGCAGGTCACACGCAGCCACCGGATTGGGCTATGGTGTAATGGTAGCACAAGACATTTTGGTCGTCTTAGTTCTGGTTCGAAACCGGATAGCCCAACCAAGAAAAAACGTGGATAGTTTGATACATCCACGTTTTTTTCTTATATTTGCAGCAATTATACCTTATTCTATTAAAAATAACAGACATGAACAATCCTTTTTCACTCGAAGGTAAGAACGCCTGGATTACCGGCGCATCTTACGGCATCGGATTCAACATCGCCAAGGCATTCGTCGGGGCAGGTATCAAAACCATCATCTTCAACGACATCAACGAGGCAGCCCTCGAGCGCGGTCTGGCCAACTACAAGGAGGCAGGCATTGAGAACGTGAAGGGCTACGTATGTGACGTGACGGACGAAGTGGCCGTGAAGGCTCTCGTAGAGAAGATTCACGCCGAGGTGGGTCAGATCGACATCCTGGTGAACAACGCCGGCATCATCAAGCGCATTCCCATGCACGAAATGAAGCGTCAGGAGTTCCAGCAGGTCATCGACGTGGACCTCGTGGCTCCCTACATCGTCAGCGCAGCCGTCATTCCCGAGATGATGGAGCGCCGCGAAGGCAAAATCATCAACATCTGCTCCATGATGAGCGAACTGGGCCGCGAGACCGTCTCGGCCTACGCTGCTGCTAAGGGCGGCCTGAAGATGCTCACCCGCAACATCTGCTCCGAGTACGGCGAGTACAACATCCAGTGCAACGGCATCGGCCCGGGCTACATCGCTACGCCCCAGACCGCTCCCCTGCGCGAGCGTCAGCCGGACGGCAGTCGCCACCCCTTCGACTCCTTCATCTGTGCCAAGACCCCCGCAGGCCGCTGGCTCAATCCCGAGGAACTGGGCGGTCCCGCCGTGTTCCTGGCCAGCCACGCTTCTGATGCCGTGAACGGCCACGTGCTCTACGTCGATGGCGGCATCCTCGCCTACATCGGCAAGCAACCCTAAAAAGTAAGCAGGAAGGTGGTCTGCGGGTCGTCCGTCAGTTCCAAGTCACCACCTTGAATGGTCATAATTCGGCGGCTTAGGGAAAGTCCAATCCCTGAGCCGCCTTTTTTCGTTGTAAAGAACGGCACGAAGATGGAGGAACGGGCTTCGGCAGGGATGGGTGCCCCGTCGTTCGAGACCAGAAGTCCAATGGCAGCCCCCTCCGATTTTTCTTTTACTGCCATCCGCCTTGCCCCCGCCTCCACGGCGTTCTTCGTCAGGTTTATCAGCACTTGGCGCAGGAGGCCCGGGTCGGTATGCACCACGACATCGTCGGCGATGGTCACGTCCCATTGCAGGTCGGGGTACAGCCCCTGCACCGCCGCTACGACGTCCGCCAGCCTCATGTCCTCGGGCATGGGCTGTTGCAGTTGCGAGAACTTGCGGTACGAGTCCACGAACGTCCCCAGATGCGTAGCGGCCGTATGGATGGCACGCACGCCCTCCTCCAAGGGTGTGTCCTTCACGTCCTCGCGCCCCAGCATCGACTGACTGATGCTGGCTATCGGTGCCGTCGCGTTCATAATCTCGTGAGTCAGCACGCGGGTCAGCCATTCCCACGACTCCACCTCGCTCCTTCGGGTCTGCTGGCGTATCACGTCGCCCAACTGGTTCAGCGTCTCCTGCATGGCCCGTTCGCCCGGCAGCAGTCCGTCGGTCGGCAGCCGGAACTGGAAGTCGCGGTTCCTGATGGCCTCACGCATCAAGTGTGCCCGCTGGCGCAGTCGCCGCTGATGGCGTACTGCGAAGAAAACCGTGGTCAAGAGCAATACGAGCAGACCCACACCTAACCCCTCCCTGTGAGGGAGGGGAATAGATAGCATTACCATATATAAAAGCTTCATAGGCAAAGGATTATATTCCCCTCCCTCACAGGGAGGGGTTAGGGGTGGGTCTGTTATTCTTCAGTTTCTTGTACAGCGTGGGGCGGCTGATGCCGAGCAGGTCGGCGGCCTTCGACATATTCCCGTGACTCACGTCCACGGCCCGACGGATGTGTTCGCTCTCCAGGGCGTCCAGCGTCGGCATGTTGGCATGCTGTTCCAGCACGTCGCGCAGTTTGCGCTTCAGTTCGTCGTTGTCCCAGGGCTTCACGATGAAATCCGCCGCCCCCGCTTTCAGTCCCCGCACGGCGAGGCTCACGTCGGCGTAGGCCGTCAGCAGCACGACGGGCACCGAGGGAAAGCGCTTACGCAGGGCACGCAGCCAGAACAGGCCCTCGCTGCCCGAGTTCACACCCAGCGAGAAGTTCATGTCCAGCAAGACCAGGTCCACTTCCTCTCCCTCCATCGTCTTCACCAACAGGTCGGGTGTATTGAGTGTCTTCACCCGCATGAACATTGGCTCCAGGGCCATGCGCAGGGCCGTCAGCACCGTCTCGTTGTCATCTACGACCACCAGGGTTCCGTATTTCGTCATCATCTTCCTTTTTATTATTTATGTTGCAAAGATAGAAACTTTTCGCGAAAGGCCTTGCTTCGCAGCGTCGGAAAGTGCGAGGTGTAAAGAAATAATACACTTTTGTGTTAAATAACTTTACATTCATCGTTTTTCGGCGAAAAACGTTTGCCGCCCCACGCCGAACGCCCTACCTTTGCAGTGTTAAACAACTTTCTCATTGAATGCGAAGACTGCTTTTCGTTCAAAGCAGGTTAATTAGTTAAACAATCATCCCCTGCCACCTGCGACAGGCCGCAGGGTTTCTTAAAAAACTATGAAGAAGACCATCATCATAACCCTCTGCTCCGTATGCTGCAACTGGATTGCAGCCCAGGAGCCGCAACCCATGACCGCCGACGAGTGCATGGCCTATGCCGTGGCACACAACCGCGACGTGCGGAAGGCGGCGCTCACGCTCGATAACTACGAGGCCAACCGCCTCGGGGCCATCGGCGACTTCCTGCCAACCATTTCAGCCAGCGCTTCGGCGCAGTACAACTTCGGTCGAGGCATCGACCCCGAGACCAACACCTACACCAACGTGACGACCTTCTATCAGGGCTTCGGCACGTCGGCCTCGCTGCCCGTGTTCGACGGACTGGCCCGCCTCCATGCCCTGCGTGCCGCACGGGCGGACGTGCTCATGGGCAAGTCGGCCCTCGAGAGTCAGCAGGGCCAAGTCGCCCTCCAGACCCTTCAGGCGTTCGTCGATGTGCAGTACTACCAAGGCACCGTGGCGATGGCCGAGGAGAAACTCCGGGAGAGCGAGGGCCTGCTACGCCAGACGCGCACGATGGAGGAGGTAGGTCGCAAGTCGCCCGCCGACGTGGCGCAGATGGAGGCCCAGCAGGCCCAGGCCAGCGTGGAGGTCGTAAGGCAGCGCAACCGCCTGGAGCAGGCCATGCTGACGCTGAAGCAGGTGATGAACTGGCCCTCCGCCGATAGCCTCATACTTGCCCCAATCGCCCACTCTACCCAGGATGCCCATTCCGCCCATGACGGAGACAATGGCCCATTGGGGCTGAATGGGGCGATGGAAGAGGAGCGCCAAGCCTTCTTCGCCATGGAATCGGCCCGCCATGCCCTGCGTCGCGCGAAGGCCAACCTCTGGCCCAGCATCTCGCTTTCGGCAGGTTGGAGCACAACATACTACAAGACACTGGACGCACCGGCGAGCACCTCGTGGCGCCAGCAGATGCGCAACAACCGAGGCGAGTGGGTGGCCGCCAGCCTTTCGTTCCCCCTCTTCGGACGGCTCTCGGCGGTGACCGCCATCCGTCGCGCGCGTAATAATTATAGGTATGCCCAGGAGGCCTACGAGCAGAAGCGGGAGGAACTGGACAAACTGCGCCGCGAGGCCGTGATGGATGCCGAGGCGTACCATCGCGAGGCCGAGGGAATGCAGAAGAAGGTGGAGGCGGACAGCCTGGCCTACCAACTGACGCGCCGCCAGTGGGAGGAGGGCCTCTCGACTGCCATCGACGTGACGAACACCTCCGCCACCCTCCTCAACAGCCGTGCCTCGGCCTTGCAAGCAAGGCTGATGGCTATATTGAAACAAAGATTAGCACAATACTACGACCCCACCCCCTCACCCCTCCCGAGGGAGGGGAGTATGATGGGGTACGAGGGTCATAAGAAGATAACAACAATTAATAATTAAACGTAACCACTCCCTCCCCTCGGGGAGGGTTGGGGTAGGGGTCAAATTATGGACAGGAAAATAGAACGAACACGCGCAGACAAACTGCGCAAGCACTGGCCCTGGTTGGCAGGGGCAGCGGTGATGGTGGCGATGCTGCTGTGGCTCGCCGCAGGCAACCACAGCGCCACGCTACGAGTAGCGGAGGACGAAGTGACTGTGAGCACGGTCAGCCGGGGCGAGTTCAAGGACTACGTCCGCACCTCGGGGCAGGTGATGCCCATCCAGGTCGTGCAGATAGCACCCGAGGAGGGCGGCATCGTCATGGAGAAGGTAGTGGAAGAGGGCACGAGTGTCCACCGGGGCGACGTCATCGTGCGCCTGGCGAATGCCAACCTCGACCTGCAAATCCTGAACGCCGAGGCCGAACTGGCCGAGAAACAGAACATGTTGCGCAACACGCAGGTGGCGATGGAGCAGGACCGCCTCTCGAACATGACCGAGGAGGCTCAACTCATGATGGACACGGAGCGCAAGCGCCGCACCAAGGAACAGAACGAACGCCTCTACGGCGAACGCCTCATCAGCAAGGAGGACTACGTGCAGAGCCGCGAGGACTGGGAACTGGCGGAGCGCAAGAAAAGCCTCGTGAAATCGCGCCTGAAGCAGGACAGCATCTACCGCTCCGTGCAGATGGACCAGATGGAGGACAACCTGGCCGCCATGCGCCGCAATGTGGTCCTCGTGCGCCAGCGCAAGGAGAAACTGGAGGTGCGCGCCACGATAGACGGCGAACTGGGCCTCTTGGACGTGGAACTGGGGCAGAGCATCCAGCCGGGCATGAAGATAGGGCAGATAAACGACCTGCGCGACTTCAAGGTGCAGGCGCTCGTCGACGAGCACTACATCGAACGCCTGCGCCAGGGCCTGCGCGCCACCACGGAGCGTGAGGGGCAGCGTTACGCCCTGCGCGTCCGCAAGGTCTATCCCGAAGTGCGCGAGGGCAAGTTCCGCGTCGATTTCGTCTTCGACGACGTGCGACCCGCACAGATGCGCTCTGGCCAGACACTCTACCTCAACGTCGAACTCGGGCAGAGCGAGGAGGCTGTGCTCATACCGCGCGGCACGTTCTTCCAGACGACGGGCGGGCAGTGGATATTCGTACTCGACAAGAGTGGCTCGAAAGCCTATCGGCGCAACATTCGCATCGGTCGCCAGAATCCCCAGTACTACGAAGTCCTCGAGGGACTGGAGCCGGGCGAGCGCGTCATTACCTCGGGCTATGAGGCCTACAAAGACTACGAAGTGTTGGAGATGAAATGAAGCGTATGATGAAGCGATACGTGGCTTCACGCCCTGCCATATAGTGGCAGAAGACCCTGCCATACTGTGGCAGAGATTCCTGCCATACTGTGGCAGACGGAGAAAGAATACGAAGATAAAAAACAAACGATACGAATAGAATATGGACACACTACGAAACCTTTATTACATGGCCCGGCGCTTCCGGGTGGCCACGGTGCTGAACGCCGTGGGACTCACGGTGGCGCTGGTGGCCTTCTACCTGTTCATGACGCAGGTGGTGTATAATCACGAGTACAACCGCGCCCTGACACACTCGGAACGGCTCTACCGACTGGAGTTCCAGTCGATGTGGGACGACCACGACTGGCAACCCAACGCCAACCGCATGTTTGCGGAATGCGTGGAACGACTGCCGCAGGTGGAGAGCCTGGGCTTCGTGCAGATGTGGGAGGGCGGATTCCGCTTCGTTAAAGAGGGTACGGAGATGGAAATGCCCGCGAAGGGCTGTTCCGACGGCTTCGTCCGCACGATGGCTCCCCTCTGCCTCAGCGGCGAACTGGATTGGAAGGAGGACGACCGCCACGGCATCATCCTGCCGCGCAGCATGGCCCTCCAGTATTTCGGCGAGGTGGACGTGGCCGGGCGCAGAATGATGCGTGACAACGGCGACAGCGTGCTCGTCCGTGGTGTCTATGAGGACTTCCCTGCAAACACGCTGGCCAAGAACATGGCGTACTGGAACATCGGCGACGAGAACAAGGACAACTTCTCGAACTTCAACTACCAGTGCTACGTGCGGCTGCGCGCCGAGGTAGATACCGTAGGGCTGGACGAGACGATAAGCCACGGCTGCTACGACGTGATGAAGCAGACCGCCATCGCCCAGGGCATGGGCGACGAGTTGGAGGAAGAGGAGAAGAACGAGGATTTCCAAATCAACCTGCACTTGCGCCCTTTGCGCGAGACTTACTTCTCGGGCATCGACCCCGCCACCGACCGAGGCAACCGCTCCGTCGACCTCATCTTGCGACTGGCCTGCGTGATGGTCATCGTCGTGGGCAGCATCAACTTCCTCAACTTCATGCTGGCGGAGGCTCCCATGCGTGTGCGAAGTGTCAATACCCGTCGCATCTTGGGCAGCCCTCTATGGCAACTGCGACTGAGCCTCGTCGGCGAGGCCCTGCTGGTGGGCGTGGGCGTGTTTGTGCTGGCTATGGCGGTGATGCATCTGCTCTCGGAGTGGCCTTACCTGCGCGAACTGGCCGCAGGCAGCATCGCCCTGAAAGACCATCTCTGGCTCATGGGAGCGACGTTGGCGGTAGCCCTCCTGATGGGCCTCGTGGCCGGTGTGTATCCGGCTTGGTACGTCACCTCCTTCCAGCCCGCACTGGCACTGCAAGGCTCCTTCGGCCTGACACCCCGAGGCAAGCGACTCCGCACGGGCCTCATCGCCCTGCAACTCGTCATCGCCTGCGTCATGGTCGTCTATCTGGGCATCCTGGGCCTGCAGAGCCGCCTCATCTACAGATCGGACTACGGTTTCGAGAAGGACGAGGTGCTGTATTGCGCCATCTGGGACATACTGGACAAGAAGGAGGCTCTGCGCTCCGAGGTGCTGAAACTGACGGGTGTGGAGGAGGTGAGTTTCTCCGAATTCGTCATCGGCACGCAGGACACCTACATGGGTTGGGGGCGCGGCGACGGCGAACATCAGGTGTCGTTCGTCTGTATGCCCTGCGACTGGCGCTACCTGCGCACGATGGGCATCGAGGTGGAGGAGGGACGCGACTTCCAGGAGCACGACCAGGATGTCTATATCATCAACCGCCGCATGAAGGAAGCCTGCGACTGGGTGGAACTGGATAAACCCCTCTTGAAGGACGAAGGTCCCGTCGTCGGCGTGTGCTCGAACGTGCGCTATGCCTCGGTACGTGTGGACCGTGGGGCGACCGACCTCGCCTTCTACATCATGGGGCCGAAGTTCGCCGAATGGGGCGATCAACTGAACAAGATGAATATCCGCGTGGGCAAGAACATCGATAAGATTGCCGTGATGCGCCAGGTGAAGGCCCTCGCCGACAGCATGAACGAGGGCAAGGAGCACGATGTCTATTTCCTCGACCAACTGCTGCAACGAACCTACGAAGACGAGTTCCGCTTCATGCGCCAGGTGTTGCTGTTCTCCTTCCTGACGCTCGTCGTCACCCTCATCGGTATCTTCTGCCTCACGCTCTTCGAGACGGAGTATCGCCGCAAGGAAATTGGCATCCGCAAGATTATGGGCTCCACCACCGCCCAGGTATTGCGTCTGTTCCTCGGTCGCTATGCTGCCATTACGGCGTGCGCCTTCCTCGTGGCCGCGCCGCTGGCCTACCTCATCGGCTCGCGCTGGCTCCAGAACTTTGCCGAGCGCACGTCCATCCACTGGTGGCTCTTCCCCTTGGCCCTCGCTGCCGTTAGTCTCGTCACCCTCGGCACCGTTGCCCTGCAAAGCCTCCGCGCGGCGAACGAGAATCCGATAAATAGCATTAAGAATGAATAATCGTTAAATCATAAAATCTTTAATTCAAGTCATGTTACAATTAACCGACATTACCAAGGTGTTCCGCACCGAAGAGATTGAAACTGTCGCCCTGGGCGGCGTGTCATTAACCGTAAAGCCCGGCGAGTTCGTGGCTGTCATGGGCCCCTCGGGCTGTGGCAAATCGACGTTGCTCAACGTCCTGGGCCTGCTCGACAACCCCACCAGCGGGCGCTATGTGCTCGACGGCGAGGAGGTGGGCACCCTGAAGGAGCGCCAGCGCACCCGCGTCCGCAAGGGCAAGATTGGCTTCGTGTTCCAGTCGTTCAACCTCATCGAGGAACTGAACGTGGAGCAGAACGTGGAGTTGCCCCTGCGCTACCTCGGTGTGCCTGCCCGCGAACGCAAGCAGCGCGTGACCGAAATCCTGCAACGCATGGCCATCAGCCACCGCGCCAAGCACTTCCCCAACCAACTCTCCGGCGGTCAGCAGCAGCGCGTGGCCATCGCTCGCGCCGTGGTCAGCAACCCCAAACTCATCTTGGCCGACGAGCCCACGGGTAACCTCGACTCGAAGAACGGCCTGGAGGTGATGCAACTGCTGACCCAACTGAATCAGGAGGGCACCACCATCGTCATGGTCACCCACTCGCAGCGCGACGCGCAGTTCGCCAGCCGCATCGTCGAGATGCTGGACGGTAAGATGGTGTGAAAGTTGAAGATATATAGAGATGACAAGTTACCTTCATTTCCTATCGAGAAACAAACTGTACACGTGCATCGAGGCCTTCGGCATGGCCTTTGCGCTGGGATTCGTCATCCTGCTCGTGGCGTATGCCAAGACGGAGTTCGACGTGGGCAAGAACATCAAGAATGCCCGGGAGATATATGTCCTGGGCACCGGCGACATGTCTGGCATGACGCTGGACACGCCTGTAGAGTTCTTCCCGCAGGTGCCCGAAATCGACACATGGACACGCATCGCGAACGGTGTGGAGCAGGATGTCATGGTCGGGGACGAATACTTCAACGTCAAGTCGGTGTTCATCGACTCCACCTTCTTCCAGTTCTTCGACTATCGCCTGACGGGCTGCAATCGCGAGCGGGTGCTGACGAGCGAGGACGAGGTCATCGTGGCGGAGTCCTTTGCCCGCAAGGCATTCGGCACCGAGGAAGCCGTGGGCAAGCAGTTGCGGGTGGGCGACAAGGTCTTCACCATCAGCGGCGTAGTGCAAGACTTCGGGCGCAAGGACCTCTTCCAGCCCACCGACCTGTTCTTCAGCATCAAGCGGGCCTACGACTACTACCAGCGCATGGACAACTTCGGCAACACGCTCACATTCCTCACCCTGAAGGCTGGTGCGGACAGCCAGACCGTGGCTCGGAAACTGCTGAAGAAATACACGGAATACTGGCGGGAGTTCTATGCCGAGGACAATAGTTCGGGCAAGATGCTATGGGGCTCCACGCTCACGCGCTTCGACGAGGTCTATTTTTCATCGCTCAAAAGTTATACCGTCATTAAGAAAGGCAACCGCAACCTCGTGGAAGTCCTGTTGCTCGTGGCCTTCGTGCTACTGGTTTCGGCCTGCTTCAACTACATCAACCTCTCTGTGGCCCTCACCAGCAAGCGTGCTAAGGAGATGACGATGCGCCGCGTGCTGGGTGCCCAGCGGTGGGCCATCGTGTTGCGCTACATTGGCGAGGCCTTCGTCTTCACTGCGGGCTGCTTCCTGCTGGGTTACCTTGTGGCCCACCTGCTCCATCCGCTCCTGGAGGAATGGCTCACTACGACCATCCCCCTCTGGCCAGACTGGCCGACCCTCCTCGCCGGTCTCTCCGTTCTGCTGTTGCTCTCCGTCGTGTCCAGTCTGCTGCCCGCCACGCTCGTGCTGCAGTTCCGACCGTTGGACGTGGTGAAGGGCACGTTCCAAGTGAAGAACAAAATGGTGTTCAGCCGAGTGTTCATCGTCGTGCAGAACGTCATCAGCACGACCCTGATTGCCGTAGCCCTGACCATGACCCTGCAGATGCACCACCTCCTGACGCTGCCCACTGGTTACGAGACCGACAGCCTCATATACGTCGAAGCCTGGGACATCGGCTATAAGCCCGAGCGGCAGGAGATTCTCCGCCAGCGCCTGCTTTCGCTTCCCCAGGTGGAGGCCGTGGGGCGAACGGGCAGTATGCCGTTCAATGCCAGTTACAACGGTTTGCAGGATGCAGAAGGCAACACATCGTGGATATGCTTTTCGAGCATGGACACCATTGCCTTCCGCCTTCTGGGCTTCCGCATCGTGGAGCAGTTCTGCGCCCCTGCGGACAGCCTCTGCTGGATAGGCCGCGACACCCAGCAACGCTATCAGGTCAGTGCGGCCCATCCCACCATCGACGGCGACGCAGGGGGAACGACGGGCGTCATCTCCATGCAACCCCGGTACACGGTGTGCGGCATCGTCGAGAACTATCGCGCTGGCATGGCCAACTATACTCCCAATCTTGAGGACGCTCACAACGTGATCAGGCTCCTCGCTCCCGGCGATTGGTCGTGGTGCTTCGTTGTCAAGGTCCGCGGTGACCGCACCGAAGCACTCTCTGCCATTCGTAAGACCTGCACTGAGGTGGCTCTGGAGGCGACCGGCTACCCGAAAGAACTCAGTTGCACCTACCTCGACGACCTGCTGCGCGACGCCCTCGCCCAGGAGCGCCACACCATGCAACTCGTCCTGTGCTTCATGTTCATCTCCATCCTCATCTCCGCCCTCGGTCTCTTCGCCATGTCGCTCAACTACTGCGAGCAGCACAGCCGCGCGATAGCCCTCCGCAAGATTATGGGCGCCACCGTCCGCGAGTCGGCTTGGAAACTCTCCTGGCCGTTCATCGCCCTCTCGCTGATGGCCGTGGCCCTGGCCGTGCCGCTGTGCGTGAAGGTCATGCACCGCTACTTGCAGGACTTCTACTACCAGATACCCTTCCCCTGGCCGGTCATCCCCGTGGCTGCGCTCATAGCCATCGCCGTCGTCGCCCTGTCCGTCCTGGGTCAGACCTTGCGGATAGCCACAAGGAACCCCATAGAAGGAATAAAAACGGAATAAGAAAAAACTATGAACAATATGATGAACATTCGTGGACAACACAACGGAACAAAGATATTCTGCCTGGCCGTCGGACTGACGGTGGGGCTGGTGCTGCTAGCCAAGGTGAGGCTGGAGCGGAACTACGACCGCTCGATTGTGGACAGGGAGCACACATACGAGGTGCAGGAAAGTTTCCAAAAGCAAGGACAGGAGGCCCAAGAGTACGGGGCCACGCCGGGCGGAGCAATACCGGCCATGTGTCGGTACATCCCTGAAATCGTCGTCGGGACACGCTATACGATGCAGTTCGAGGATGAGAAACTGGTGCTGGAGGACGGCGGGCGTATGGCCTTCGGGCAGTCGGCATTTGCTGACTCGTGCTTCTTCGACGTCTTCGGGTCGCAGGTACTCGTGGGCAACGAAAGGGAAATACTCGCCACTCCAGGGCAGTGCCTGATTAGCGAACGGCTCAACGAACGGCTGGGTGGCGACATGGTGGGACGGACGTTTTGCTACGTGGCTGCGCCCGGTCGGCCAATGACGGTGGGCGGCGTGTTCCGCGACTACGACGAGAACTCGCGCTTCGCCCGGCTCGACATCGTCATGTCCATGCCCTCCATCGGCACGTATTCGTACGACGGCACCGGCAACCTGATGGGCAACGACCGCTATCACTCCTACGTGCGCCTGCGGCCCGATGCCGACATGAAGAAGATTCGCGAGGAGATGAACGTGATGCTCCGGGAACAGATTCCCTGGGAAGAGGTGCATGCGGCGGGCATCGACGACTTCCGCTTCACGCTACACCCCGTCATGGAGGGCCGTGAGAACAACAAGACCGTCCGCACAACGTGTACCATCCTCTCCGTCGTGGCCGTGGTGATGCTCTTCACAGCGGTGATGAACTACATTCTTGTGGTCATCAGCCTCCTTGTGGGCCGTGCCCGCCTCGTGGCCCTGCGCAAGGTGTTGGGTGCACCGCGGTGGGAGTTCTACCTGACCACGTTGGGCGAGGCGGCCATCCACGTCGTGCTGGCACTCGTCGTCATGGCCCTGCTGCTCTGGCTGGGGCAGGACTGGATTCGCGACCTCATGGGCGTCGGCATCGGGACGCTGTTCTCCGTACAGACGTGGTGGGTAATCACAGGGGTATGCCTCTTGGTAC
This sequence comes from Bacteroidaceae bacterium, assembly GCA_017469925.1. Lineage (GTDB taxonomy): Bacteria > Bacteroidota > Bacteroidia > Bacteroidales > Bacteroidaceae > Physcousia. Next base: position 90,318 of record JAFUFK010000024.1, read on the forward strand.
TCATCGCCTGCGGCTTGTTGCCGGGCTACATCTACTCTCGCATTCCGCTCTGCTATGCCTACCGCCTGTTCTCGGAGAGCAAGCGCGTGTGGAAACTCTCGCTCCTGGCTTTCCAACTCACGCTCTCCACGATGCTGCTCGTCTTGCTCGGCACCATCTATCGACAGTACGACTACATGCTGAACAAGGACCTCGGCTACGACTACAAGGACGTGGCCTACATAGAGATACCCCACCAGTCCGATTCCACCTATCATCTGGCCCGTGAACTGGAGCGACTGCCGTGCGTGGCCTCGGCAGCGACGGCCTACAGTCTGTTCTTCGAGAGACAGAGCGGTAACAATGTCATGTTGCCGGGCGACAAGCGGCAATTCTTCAACTACGCGTGCCTGTACTTCGACGAGGCGAGCATCATCCCCACGATGGGGCTCCAGTTGGTGCAGGGACGGGGACCCAAGCAGGTGGAGCATCCAGGATGGAATCCCGAAGCGGTCGTGGACGAGGCGTTTGCCAAGAAACTGCGTGAGTTCACGGGCTGGCAGGACGTCGTCGGACAGAGCATCGTCACCACGGAGTTCGGCGAGAACATGCCCCTCACCATCGTCGGTGTGGTACGGGACTTCACCGTCGGTACGGTGGTGGCTCGTGACGAGCGCCCTGCGATGATGATAAACGGCAATATCTACGCCAAAGACATCCTCGTTAAACTCAATGGCATGTCGCCCGAAAACCTCACCGCCGTGCAGCAGGTGTACGACCGCTTCTACCCCGACGATGAACTGGTCGTGAAGCGCTATGCCGACGAACTGACGGAGAGTTACCGCGAGACGCAGCACACGCGCAGCCTGCTCCTCATCGGTTGCCTGGCCTCGCTGTTCATCACGCTCATCGGGTTGGTGGGCTATGTCCGCGACGAAGTGCAGCGCCGCTCGCGCGAACTGGCCATCCGCAAGGTGCTCGGTGCCATGGTTCGTGAGTTGCAGGCTCTCTTCCTCCGCAGCCTTGCCTTCATCGCCCTACCCTCCGTCCTTGTGGGCACCGTGGCGGGTTGGTTCTTCAGTACGATGCTCCTCCAGCAGTTCCCCGACGCGGTGGCGCTCCACTGGTATCTCTTCCTCGTCGATGCCCTGCTGGTCCTCGCCGTCGTTGCCCTCGTCGTGTTCTTGCAGACGCGCCGCATCGCCCTGACCAATCCGATAGACTACCTGAAGACGGAATAAAAACGGAGTGCCCCGACTCGCTTTACGGTCGGGGCACCTCACGTTTTCTTAATAGTCTATCAGTTGCCACTCCTTGAGCAGCGGAAGGACATGGGCGGCCTGTTCGCGCCGTTTCTTCTTATTGACCGACATGTACTCGGCATAGAATTCGGGACTCGATTGCTCGTAACGCTGCATGTACTCGTCGCCTATCATGCGGGCTTCTACACGGCCCCCCTCGTACTCGCGCCTGACGAGGAAGCAATAGTGTCCTTCGACGGATGCGGCATAGGCACCTGCCATAATGGCGCCACCAATAGCCCCAAACATGAATCCCATTGAAAAGGCTGCCGGAGCCAACGAGGCATCTTTTTCGCGAGGCAGACGGCTGACGAAACAAATCTGGTCGTCGCCGTATATGTAGGCCGGGGCATAGCCTTTGCCGAAGCGCTCGCCCTTATAATACATGTGGCCCATGTTCACCAGTAGGGTGTCGTGATAGAGCACGGCAAAGGCCTCGTCTTTGAGGACTTTGTTCAGTGAGTCGTTGTCCGTCTTTATCTTGTGGCTCTGTCCGCGGCCTTTCAGTTTCAATGTGTCGAGTTCGGTCCACTGCCCTTCCTGATAATCGGCATAGGACATGCAGTAGTAGATTTGTGCCTTCAGTCCCGTGAAGGACAGGGTGCACAGCAAGGCCAGAAGAAGAATTCGTTTCGTCATGGCCTTACTTCACAATCAGAAGGTAGTACTTCTTCTTGCCCTGCTGGACGAGGAGGTACTTGTCGTCTATCAGGTCGGCGGGGGTGACGAGTTGGTCGAACTGGGCGAGTTTCTCCTTGTTCAGGGAGACGCCGCCGCCCTGGGTCAGTTTGCGCATCTCGCCCTTCGAGGGGAAGCAGGCCGTGTGCTCGGCAAAGAGGTCAACGGCGCGGCATCCCTCGCCGTCCAGCAGCGAGCGGCTGACCTCGAAGTGGGGCACACCGCTGAAGACGTCGAGCAGGGTGCGCTCGTCGAGTTTTACCAGACTCTCCTTCGTGGCCTTGCCGAAGAGGATGTTGGAGGCCTCAAGAGCCAGTTCATAGTCCTCGCGACCGTGGACGAGGACGGTGACCTCCTCGGCCAGGCGCTTCTGCAAGACGCGGCGACCGGGGTCCTGGCGGTGCTCCTCGATGAGGGCGTCGATAGTCGGCTTATCTAATGACGTGAATATCTTGATGTAGCGCTCGGCCTCCTCGTCGCCCACGTTGAGCCAGAACTGGTAGAACTGGTAAGGCGAGGTGCGGTTGCGGTCGAGCCATACGTTGCCCTGCTCCGTCTTGCCGAACTTCTTGCCGTCGGCCTTGGTGATGAGGGGGCAGGTGAGGGCGAAGGCCTCGTTCTCCACGCCCAGTTTGCGGCGGATGAGCTCGGTGCCCGTGGTGATGTTGCCCCACTGGTCGGAGCCGCCCATCTGCAGACGGCAGTTCTTGGTCTCGTAGAGGTGCAGGAAGTCGTAGCCCTGCAGGAGTTGGTAGGTGAACTCCGTGAACGACATGCCCTCCTGGAACTCGCCGTTCAGGCGGCGCTTCACGCTGTCCTTGGCCATCATGTAGTTGACGGTGATGCACTTGCCGATGTCGCGGGCGAAGTCGAGGAAGGAGAAGTCCTTCATCCAGTCGTAGTTGTTGACGAGTTCGGCGGCGTTGGGCGCGTCGGACTCGAAGTCGAGGAAGCGCTTCAACTGCTCGCGTATGCAGGCCTGGTTGTGGCGCAGGGTGTCCTCGCTGAGCAGGTTGCGCTCCTGGCTTTTGCCGCTGGGGTCGCCAATCATGCCCGTGGCGCCGCCCAGCAGGGCGATGGGCTTGTGGCCGCAGCGCTGGAAGTGGCGCAGCATCATGACGCCGCACAGGTGGCCGATGTGCAGGCTGTCGGCCGTGGGGTCGATGCCCACGTAGGCGGTCTGCATACCCTTACTTAACATCTCTTCCGTTCCGGGCATCATGGTGTGTATCATGCCCCTCCATTTCAGTTCTTCTACAAAATTCATCTCTTTTATTATTTCATTTATTAACTAAACAGGTCGCCCTGCAACGGGCTGCCACCCATGCGGGTGCCGAGGGTGCGTCCCAGGTGCTCGTAAGCCAACTCCGTGACCTCGCGGCCGCGCGGCGTGCGCTTGATGAAGCCCTCCTTGATGAGGAATGGTTCATAGACCTCCTCCACCGTGCCGGCGTCCTCGCCGATGGCCGTGGCGATGGTGTTGATGCCCACGGGCCCGCCCTTGAACTTGTCGATGATGGTCAAGAGTATCTTGTTGTCTATCTCGTCCAGACCGTGCTTGTCGATGTTCAGGGCCTCGAGGGCAATGCGGGCAATGCGCAGGTCGATGCTGCCGTCGCCCCTGACCTGGGCAAAGTCGCGGACACGACGCAGGAGGGCGTTGGCTATACGTGGCGTACCGCGACTGCGACTGGCTATCTCGCCCGCGGCTTCCGACGAGATGGGCACTCCCAGAATGCCGGCCGAGCGCGTGATGATGCGCTTCAGCGTCTGGGCGTCGTAGTACTCCAGGTGCAGGTTGATGCCGAAACGGGCCCTGAGGGGGGCCGTCAAGAGGCCGCTGCGGGTCGTTGCGCCCACAAGGGTAAAGGGATTGAGGTCAATCTGTATCGACCGCGCCGAGGGCCCCTTGTCTATCATGATATCGATGCGATAGTCCTCCATGGCGGAGTACAGGTACTCCTCGACAACGGGCGACAGGCGGTGGATTTCGTCGATGAACAGGACGTCGTTCGTCTCCAGCGACGTCAGCAGGCCTGCCAGGTCGCCGGGCTTGTCGAGCACGGGGCCGCTGGTGACCTTGAATCCCACGCCCAGTTCGTTGGCAATGATGTTCGAGAGCGTCGTCTTGCCCAGTCCCGGGGGGCCGTGCAGGAGGGTGTGGTCAAGCGGCTCGCCACGGTACTTCGCAGCCTCGACGAAGACCCTGAGGTTCTCCGTCACCTTCGTCTGTCCGCTAAAGTCCTCAAACCGCAGGGGCCGCAGGGCGTTCTCGAAGTCCTTTTCGCCCTGATTGCGTTGCTCTCTGATGTCGAAATCCTGTTCCATTCGGCTTATTTTGCGCACAAAGATAACGAATAATTGCGACGTACCGAAATCTTCCGACCTATTTTTCCGTTTGTCCTTCTCGTCGTTCCATCACGATTGAACGTTCGTTCGATGGTGATTGAACGTTCGTTCGATGCGCATTGAACGACGAAAAGGATACGACCATGAAGAAAAAACCACACCAACCTCGTCGCTATATCCCGATAATTTTGTATCTTTGTGGCCTAAACGATACCAATTAATTCTAATTCACTAAAAACTAACGTTTATGAAGAAATTTTTACTCACTCTCTTCGCAGTCATGACTGCAAGTTTTGCCTTCGCCGGTGACGGCACGAAGGAGAATCCCTACACCGTGGCCGACGTGCTTGCCGCGCAAATGGACTCCTCCGAAGTTTACGTAAAGGCCTACATCGTAGGCTCTTGCACCGGTAGCGCCATCAGCAGCGCTGAGTTCGGCGTTTCCGACAAGTCCTCTGCCTCTAACATTTTGTTGGCTGACGCTCAGGATGAGAAGAGCACCGACAATGTAATCGCAGGCCAGATGCCTAACGCCGTACGTGCCGGTCTGGCATTAAAGAATGTTCCTGAGAACTTGGGAAAGACCGTAGTCCTGAAAGGCCAACTCATCAAGTACTTCGGCAAAAACGGTATCAAAAATATTACTGAGTACGAACTCTCGGGCGAAGGCATCGACCCGGGCGAAGGCGGCGGCGAAGAGGAGAAGCCCGACTTCTCGGAATACGAGGAACTGAGCGTGGCCAACTTCCTGGAGAAGAAGGACACCCAGACGAAGTTCAAGCTGACCGGTATCGTGGGCAGCATCAAGAACACTACGTATGGCAACTTTGACCTGATTGACCTCGACAACGAGGATGTTTCCGTCTATGTCTATGGCCTTGTCGATTACAAGGGCACCACGAAAATCTGGGGCACCATGGACCCGAAGATTGAGGAGAAGGACACCATCACCGTAGTAGGTTCCTACACTCTCTACAACGGCACGACCGACGAAATCGTGAACGCCATCTACGTCGAGCACAAGAAGTTCACCGGCGAAAAGGTGAGCATCAAGAACACCCCCGAGACGGCCTACACCGCAGCTAAGGTGAAGGAACTCGTGGACGCTGGCGAGGGCCTGAGCGACGAGGTTTACGTCAAGGGCGTCATCTCCAGCATCAGCTCTGTAACTCCCGGCGGCTCGGCCACCTACTTCATCAAGGACAACGTGGACGACGAGTTCTCGGTACAGGTCTATAAGGGAAACTTCCTGGAGAACCACGCCTTCGACACCGCCAACGACATCAAGGAGGGCGACGAAGTCATCATCTATGGCCTCATCACGCTGTACCAGACGACGTACGAAATCAACTCGGGCAACTACATCTACTCCCTGAACGGTGAGACGAAGTACACCCCGAAGGACCTGAACGACATCACGAACACCCCCGAGACGGCCTACACCGTCAGCCAGGCTACAGCCCTCATCGCTGAAGGCACGAACGACCTGACCAAGGAGGTTTACGTCAAGGGTATCGTCAGCGAAATCAAGTCGATCGACACCAGCAAGTACACCCGCGCCCAGTACTACATCTCCGAGGACGGTACGACGGAGAACCAGTTCTACATCTACAACGGTCTGTACCTGAAGGGCGAGAACTTCACCTCGGACGACCAGCTGAAGGTGGGCGACGAAGTTGTCATCTACGGCCAACTGACCGTCTATAACGGTGCACCCCAGATGGCCCAGAACAACCAACTCTACAGCCTGAATGGCATCACGGACGGAATTAGTAACATCGCAGTTACGAAGAGCGCTGGCATCTACGACCTCGCAGGCCGTCGTGTAGAGAAGGCCGTGAAGGGCATCTACATCGTGAATGGCAAGAAGGTTGTGAAGTAAAATACCTACTTTGCATAAAAAAGAGGGGGAAGCCAGCATGGTTTTCCCCTCTTTTTTGTAACTTTGCATCATGGTACTCAACTACATTTGGATAGGATTCTTCCTCGTCGCATTCCTGATTGCGACAATACAACTCTGCATGGGCAACACCGAAGTGTTCCCTGCCATCATCGACGCCACGTTTGCATCCTCGAAGACCGCCTTCGAAATCAGTCTCGGCCTCACCGGCACGCTAGCCCTCTGGATGGGCATCATGAAAATCGGTGAGCGAGGGGGCCTCGTCAATGCACTCGCACGTGCACTGAATCCACTCTTCCGACGGCTCTTCCCCGAGATTCCCGAGGGCCATCCCGTCTTTGGCCACATCTTCATGAATCTGGGAGCCAACATGCTCGGCCTCGACAACGCCGCCACACCGCTCGGTCTGAAGGCCATGGAGGGGATGCAGGAACTGAACCGGGAGAAGGACAAGGCCACGAACGCCATGATTATGTTCCTGGTGCTGAATACCAGCGGACTGACGCTCATCCCCGTCTCCATCCTCGTCTATCGCGCCCAACTGGGGGCCGCACAGCCCACCGACGTCTTCATTCCCATCCTGCTGGCCACCACCATCGCCACGATGGCCGGCATCATCATTACCGCCCTCTACCAACACATCAACCTCCTGAACCGTGCCATCCTGGGCACCATGCTGGGTCTGTGCCTCCTGGTGAGCGGCATGGCCTGGGCCGCCTCGCAACTCAGCCGCGACGACCTCAATCTCTATAGCACCACCGTGGCCAACGTCCTGCTGTTCGGCATCATCGTGGCCTTCATCGTGGCCGGTATGCGCAAGCGGGTGAACGTCTATGAGGCCTTCATCGAGGGGGCCAAGGGCGGCTTCGAGACGGCCGTGCGCATCATCCCCTACCTGGTGGCCATACTGGTGGCCATCGGCGTGTTCCGCGCCTCGGGAGCGATGGACGTAATCATCGATGGAATCGGCCGTTTCTTCACCCTCCTGGGCATCAACGCCGACTTCGTACCCGCCCTGCCCACGGCCCTGATGAAACCCCTCAGCGGAAGCGGTGCCCGCGGCATGATGGTGGATGCCATGACAGCGTACGGCGCCGACTCCTTCGTGGGTCGCCTCTCCTGTATCTTCCAGGGCGCCACGGACACCACGTTCTACATTCTGGCCGTCTATTTCGGCTCCGTCGGTGTGCGCAACACGCGCCATGCCGTCATGGCCGGCCTCCTGACCGACCTCGTCGGCGTACTCGCTGCCATCGGCGTGGCGTACCTGTTCTTCTACTAAAGACCCCCTACCCCTCCCTTATAGGGAGGAGAGTAGATAGTAAAGTAATTTTACAACATAATATGAATAAACAAAATATTCAAATTGCAAAAGACACTACTCCCCGCCCTACAAGGGAGGGGCAGGGAGGAGGGTCTGTTTCTCGCCTTTTCAAGGATACGGCCATCTACGGCCTGTCGAGCATCATCGGGCGCTTCCTCAACTACCTGCTCGTGCCGCTCTACACGCATTACATGCCCACCGAATCGGGCGACTACGGCATCTCGACCAACGTCTATGCCTACACGGCACTCATCCTGGTACTGCTGACCTTCGGCATGGAGACGACGCTCTTCCGCTACGCCAATGACGAGCGCGAACGGCCCGATACGGTGTTCTCTACGGGATTTGCACTGATAGGGACGCTGACGGCCCTGTTCCTGGCCCTCATCTTCGGGTTCATCACCCCCATTGCCGACCGCCTGGGCTACAGCGAGCACCACGAATACCTGCTGATGATGTCCGCCGTCGTGGCCATGGACGCCCTGCAGGCGCTGCCTTTCTCTTATCTGCGGTTCCAGAAGCGGCCCATACGGTTTGCTACGCTGAAGTTGCTGTTCATCTTCCTCAACATCGGGCTCAATCTGCTCTACTTCGTCGTACTGGGCAAGACGAGCGTCTTCTACGTCTTCTTCATCAACCTCCTGTGTACCAGCCTCATCACGCTCTGCTTCATCCCTGGGATGTTCAAGATTCAGTGGCACTTCGACGGGGCACTCCTGAAGCGTATGCTCTCCTATTCGTGGCCCATCCTCATCCTGGGCATTGCGGGCATCCTGAACCAGGTGGCCGACAAGATTCTCTTCCCCCTCGTCTATCCCGACAAGGCCGAGGCCAACGTCCAGTTGGGCATCTACGGCGGTTGCGTCAAGATAGCCATGATCATGGCCATGATTACCCAGGCCTTCCGTTACGCCTACGAGCCCATCGTCTTTGCCAAGGCCAAGGACCGCGACAGTAAGGAGTACTACGCCGTGGCCATGAAGTACTTCCTCATCTTCACCCTGCTGGCCTTCCTGTGCGTCATGGGCTACATCGACGTGCTCCAACTCATCCTCGGCCGCGGCTACCGCGAGGGGATGCAGGTGGTGCCCATCGTCATGGTGGCGGAGATAATGATGGGCGTCTATTTCAACCTCTCGTTCTGGTACAAACTCATCGACCGCACCATCTACGGTGCCGTGTTCTCCCTCCTGGGCTGTGCCGTGCTCTTCCTGGTCAACATCCTCTTCATCCCCCGCTACAGTTACATGGCCTGCGCCTGGGGCGGTGTGGCCGGCTACGGCACGGCGATGGTGCTCTCCTACATCGTCGGGCAGGTGAAGAACCCCATCCCCTACCCCATGCGCAGCATCCTGACGTATGTGGCGATGACGGCCCTCTTCTACTGGCTCATGACCCTCGTGCCCGCGTCGTGGACCGTCGTCCTGCGCCTCGCCCTGAACACCCTGCTCATCCTCCTCTTCTGCGCCCACATCTACTGGCACGAAATCAGGAAAAAATAACCGCTCAAAATGGACAGAAGAGAATTCCTGAAGCGCTCTGCCCTGTTATCGGCAGCACTGGCCACAAGCGACATTGCTGAAGCAATAAACCTCACCCCAACCCTCTCCAAAGGGGAGGAAGAGAATACTTCTCCAAGTCAGGAGGGGGCCAGCCTTTTGGCCTCTGCACCCATGCTCCAAAACTATGCCGAGACGTCGATGGGCATTACCTTCGCAGTCAGCGACATGGCCAACGGATATGTCATCTATGGCGAAAAGCCCGACCTGAGCGACGGACGAAAGGTCATGTGTGGAGGATATCGGACAACGGACATCGACGACCACATCAGTCAGGTTCGCCTCACGGGCCTCCGTCCTTCCACCACCTATTACTACCGCATTGGTGCCGACCGCATCGCCTACAAAGGCGGATACGACATCAGAGTGACGGGAAACGAGGAAGACAGGCGCATCTACAGCTTTACCACAGCAGGCAAACAGAGTCGCGCTCACTTCTGCGTCATCAACGATACGCACGTTCAGTGGGAACCCTTCGGACGAGCCATCGAGAAGATAGCCCAACTGGCTCCCTCCTGCGTCGTGTGGAATGGGGATGCGAGCAACTCGGAGGAAACCATCGAAGCCCAGACACGCATATTCCTGACACCCGAAATCGCACGCAAGGACTATGCCTGCCAGATTCCCTACCTCCTCTCTCCAGGCAACCACGACCTGCGTGGCTGGGCCAACCGCCATCTCGAACGCGTGTGGATGTATCGCCAACCCGAAGAGCGCACGAGTCGCAACTGGGACCTTGGGCGCAACTTTGCCGTTCGCATGGGTGACATTGCCATGATAGGACTTGACACAGGCGAGGACAAGATGGACACCAATCCCAAGTTTGCAGGCACCTTCAACAGCAAGGCTTACCGGGAGGCTCAGACCGAGTGGCTTCGCGATGCGCTTCGCCAGCCCGAGATTGCCAAGGCCCCCTTCCTGGTGACCTTCTGTCACATCCCCCTCTTCGACCCTGACCCCAAGCGCAACCCTGGCGACGTAAGTCCTGCCGACACCGACCCGCAGTACGACACCGACTATGCCATGTGGCAACGCACTTGTGCACAGTTGTGGACACCCCTGCTCGAGAAGGCCCGTTGCCAACTCATCATCACCGCCCACCAGCATCGCTATCGCTACGACAAGCCCACGGCCTCACGTCCCTGGGCGCAAATCGTGGGAGGCGGTCCTAACATGGACATCACCCGAAAGGGCAAGTTCCCCACCGTCATCGAAGGCGAAGTGAAGGACAATCAACTCTGCATCACCATCCACAACCTGCTCTCAGGCGAGGTGCAGGAGACGATGACCTTCAGTCGGCGTAAAAAGTAGCAACAAATGCAAAGATGCTTGCATAGTCTTTGCTGAGTCGTGACCCTGTCCCGACCTTGCGACGTAACACTCTGTTCATCCTCCTCTTCTGCAGGCACATCTATTGGCACGAAATCAGGAAGAAATAACCGCTCTGCCTGCTAAATTTCGTTACACATCTCTAATCTATCGTGCGTACGCTCGCACATGCGCGTTGGAAACCAGTGACTGGTTAAGCCGAAACCAGTCACTGGTTTCGCCGAAAGGAGTCACTGGTTA
>JAFUFK010000003.1 GCA_017469925.1 Bacteroidaceae bacterium
ACAAGCGATACCGGCAGTCCAACCAGCCCATGGTCAGCGTTGACCTGCACATCCTCCCCGATGGAGGGACGCGCGTGGCCTACCGGGACCGTTTCCTTTACCTGCCTGGATACAACGTATGTGAGGACTTCTACAGGCCAAGCTATGGCAAGCGCCCACTGCCCGATGCCCCACAGGACTACCGGCGTACCCTATACTGGAACCCCGACCTGAAGCTGGACGAGGAGGGGCGCGCCACCGTCACGTTCTGGAACAACTGCCGCAGGAACCAACTTTCTATTACAGCTGAGGGATTCGCCAGCGACGGGACCATATTGACAGGCAGAAAATAATAACCATTTTTTATTTTATAAATTGATATGAAAGCACAACTTCTTTCACTTACATTAGCATTTGCCTTTATGCCCCTCCATGCCCAAAGGGCTGTGACGTGGGAAAGGCCTGCCTGTATTTTCAACTACAACGATAACTTCCAGGTGGAACGGGTGGAATTCCACGACACGGCAACGGTTGTGACCTTCAGCCTGGACGGTATCGAGACCCGTGAGCGCTACATCCATCCGCGTGTATTCCTTACGGACGGCAGGGGAGGACGCCACGCGCTGAAGAGTGCTGACGGAATAGAAGTCGGAAGACTGACAACGCTGCCCGAGCCTGGGCACATCCGGTTCTCACTCAATTTCGAACCCCTGCCAAAAAATGAGACTGCATTCGACATCCGCGACGTCTATCGCGGATTCCTCAACATCTATGGCATCTACAACGGAAAGGGGAAACAACTGAAGGAACTCACAATGGCCCGGCCCGAGAGCAAGATGTGCCCTGAGCCGTGGCATACGGACTCGGTTACCATCATCGGCCGGATTAAGGGCTATGACCGTAAACGGGAAGACAGGACTACAAGTACGTCTTTCCGACAGCTCAAGAGGGATTATACGGAAATAGAGTACAGATATGCCTGGGTGAGCCCCGAAGGGCAGTTCCAACTGCGATACAAGGCCGACCGGCCTGCACTGGCATACCTGAGCAGTACGGCGACATGCTACTATGCCGTGCCCGGGGATACGCTGTTTGTAGAAATTGAGCCTCATAGCTGGAGTCTGCCCGCCCGTATCGTAAGTGCGCAGGGCAGGGACACCCATGCCAACCTGCTCAGGGCAACGCCGCCATACATCTACTACGGCAACTGGTTCTGGGAGGAATGCAGGAAGAGGGACAGGGAGACGATGTTCCACATGCTGGATTCCCTGCAACAGAAGTGGGAAACCCTGCACGACTATCTGGCCAACAAGTACCAGTTGACCCCATGGGAGAACCACCTGCTACACGAACATTCGAGAGCGACATTCGACGAATTCCGTGTGAGGTATTGCCTGATACGGCAGGACGATGAAGGAATCGTATATCAAGGCTCTCATCCCGGGGGAACCATCCTCAAGGAACCGACTGAGGAGGAATGTAAGGAGTACGATTTCCTGCGCCACATCAGCATAGACGACCCGACACGATACATGACAGATACCGGGTTCCGTAACCTTTGCTCGGACGTCCTCTCCCTCAGTCCCTTTGCCTACTACCGCCCGGCCATCGCTGGGGACGACTCTTTGCTGTACAGCCAGGTCAGGAAACTTTTCGGCGGCCAAGACCCTTCGTTCCTGATTGACATCGCAAAGGCCTCCAGGGATATGAACGACAGAGCCTATGACGAGACATACGTGAATACGCCTGACGTGGACGAAATCATCGGCCCGTATCGGGGGAAATACGTATATGTGGTGCCCGTTCGCCCCATCGGAAGCTACATCAGTAGGATGAAGCAAAAGGCTACCTTGCTCAAAGGCTACAGAAACAGCGAAGGCCTGAAGGCCGTATTCCTCATTGACACGGACTACGAAGACATGCCCGAACTGGCGGAACTGCTAAAAAACGAACTCGAAGGAGAAACGGTCGTACGACTTTGCGACAAGGATTTCGGACGGTTCATCGAAGAAACGGGGATGGGAGAAAGTGAGCATGTCACCTTCGACCGTAAGGGCAGACTCTTATGCCATCCCTTCTACGATGACAATATTGAGTCTGCAATGCAGAGGATTGATGCCATAAAGAAGAGATGACGGACAAGGAGTATGCTCCGCTTCCTGCTCCTCTTGGCTACCGTTTTGCCACCGCTTACGCTCTATTACGATAGCTACATCTACCCGAAGTGGATATGGGCCATTGTTGCGGTACTTGTAACAATGGCCCTGTATTCTTTACGCCGGTTAGGGCTCATACGGGGGAACCTTCTATTCCGTCAATGGGCATATATGTTCACGGCTATCGCGCTGTACCTTTGCTTCATACGCCCTTTCGAAAACCCCTCAGTCCTGACCCTGCACCTTTGCCTTCTGATACCCTTTGTCTATAAAGAATGCCGGCATAGCAATTCTTTGGCCCAGATTTTAGTCGGAGGCATATTGTTGGTCAGCGTGGCCCTCGCAAAATGCCGGACCGGGTGGATATGTATCGCTGTTTATCTACTCATCGCCTTACCGAAGAAGAAAGGACATAGTCTCTTAGCTGTCAGTCTTATTACCGCTATGACCTTTGGCCTTGCTCTTTTTGTAAAGAATGATTCCTCACGGGGACGCTGGTTTATCTGCCAGAACACGATAAGCCTGATTATGAAGAGCCCTATAAAGGGATATGGATATCATGGTTTCAGGAAAAATTACATGCTCCAGCAAGGTGAATACTTTGCAGGACATCCCGATTCAGAATATGCACAATTGGCCGACGACATCAATCACCCGTTAAATGAATTTCTCTTGGCAATAGTTGACTATGGCATCGTCGGCTTTCTGATTCTCGTCCTTCTTCTGACAGGGCCACTTCTCATGCAAAAGAGTTTTCGACCAGTCCAGTACTCGCTTATGGGAATCTGTGTCTTCTCTCTATTCTCATATCCTCTGCTCTATCCCTTGAGTTGGGTAGTCATTGGGGCTAACTGGAAAAGTCATGTAACGATCAAAGGTAAAAGGGGTGCATGGATTACAACAGTCTTCTGCATCGTGGCATTGATATTCGTTCTCCGCGAGAATGTCTATTATTGCCGATGGGGACGAGTTTCTCATATTGCGAGCAAGGGGCATCCTAAGGCTATGATGGAGTACTACGAAAAACTCTATCCACACTTCGCCCACAACACTCTTTTCCTATATGACTATTCCATAGAGAGTTTCTCGGCAGATAAGTATTATCAGGCCATAACCTTGGCAAAAGAATGCAACAAGGAAATGGTGTCGTATGACTTAACTTTACTCATGGGGGATATTCTCCAACAAATGCATAAACACCGCGAAGCACTGCAACATTACCAAAAAGCCGCACAGATGTGTCCCGTCCGCTTTGCTCCATGGGCGGGTATGCTTGAAGTTTATCGTTGTATGGGTGACACGGATTCAACAGACTCCATTCGCCGTATTATATTGACAAAGGATATTAAAATATATTCCAAAGAAATAGATGAAATCATAAAAGAGGCCAAATTTAGTTAAAAATCGCCCCAGTCAATTTTTTGACAGCAAAAAATTTGGTGGTTTTTTGCTTTGTTCCGATATTTGCTGCCGGAAATACGAACCTTAATAATTTATTCTTATGAAAAAGTATCTATTTATATCCATTGCCTTTTTGCTTTCTATAAGCATGATAGCAGCTTCCGACGACAATATTGAGGGATATCCGACAATTGAACCATGGTTGGGAGAGAATCACTATAACGAATCACCGAAGTTCTGGTATTCCCATATTCGGACGAAGGACGGAAAGGAGAGCCTTAATCTGAACTATAAAATCGCAGGAGATAGCACTGTTAATGGAAAAACGTATGCCAAGGTTGTCTTGGGGTATGAAACGACAGACGACCTCAAAAAGAATTACCCGTTGGAGGTCCTTTCCATCTATCCCACAGGCGAGGATTCATATGCTGATACATTGCTGTTCCGACAAGAGAGAGATAAGGTGTTTTATCTCTCTGATAAGGATATGAGAGAGGTTACTATTCTTGACTATGGGCTAAAGGAGGGCGACATCTTTATCGATGCTACGGGCAAACGATTTGTTGTGGAGAAAGTCGAAAGCATGGGAAAAGACGCCTATGGCATCCAATACTGGTATGAGAGCAGTCCCAAAAGGCTATTTCTCGTATCAGAAGAAAGTGGGCTGAGAAACATCTGGATAGAGGGAGTCGGATCGCTAAACTGGGGGATTATACCTCCGTTCCTGCTTGATGGCATCAGCCCCCTTAAAGAAAAGGGAATGCACGTTCAGGAAATCCAAACGGCAATGTCCTGGGGCTCTAATTTCTTGGCCACATTCTGTGTAAATCAGCCTGATTACAAATTTGTCCCTTTCGAGCCTGACAACTATGAGGGCATGGACGAAGTTACAAAGTCTGAAGACAAAGGAGAGTTTTTAGAATATAAATTCGTAGATGATACGTTGTGGATAACGGGCTTTATGGAACTGAATTGTTACCTTACTTATGCTGAATGCATTGTCTCTGAGAAAAGAATAGACGTAATGGTAAAACAGGCCTATGCAGAAGATGTTTTCGATTGTCTGCATGATGCCTTCGTAAATGTTCGCATACCAGGATTTAAGGCAGGAATCTATGAAATAGGGCTGCCTAATAAAGAACATGTGACCGTAGAGTGCAAAGGAGCCGATGGTATCAAAGATATTGGCAAAGGTAAATTGACAACTGGCCATGACGGACCCGCCTACGACCTCAGCGGCCGCCACATGAGCGACGGGCAGCGGGGGCTGAGGATACAGGGTGGAAAGAAGTTCCTTGTGCCTTTGCGATAGGGAATTCAGTCTCGACATAAAATGCATCCGACGCGGCTCCTATGGGAGTCGCTTCAGGTGTTTTCTTATAATGCGTAAAGGCTACGCTATGGCCGTGAGGAACTGGCGTGTTACGCCGAAGGAGCGGTCGGCTACGGCCTGCCAGAAGTCGTCGTACTGCTGCTGATGGCCCTCGGCGCCAGGTGTGTCGCTGACGACGCGGAAGGAGACGAAGGGGACGTGGTTCAGGTAGCAGACCTGGGCAATGGCGGCAGACTCCATATCGACGGCGAGCCCCTCGGGGAAACGCTGGAGAATGCCGGCGAGCTGACGGGGGTCGCTGACGAACTGGTCGCCGGTCAGGACAAGGCCAACGTGGATGGGGACCTGCGTCGGCAGTCGGCGGGCAGTGGCGACGAGTGCAGGGTCGCCGGGGAAGCGCAGGGGAAGGCCCTGGATCTGGCCGGGCTGGCAGCCGAGTCCCGTGCCACAATCGACGTCGTGGTACTGGGTCTCATGGCTGACGACGACGTCCATCACGGAGAGCCCCTTGCCGATGCCTCCGGCACAACCGGTAGATACGACGGCCTCGGGGGCCCACTCGCGGAGGAGGATGGTGGTGCCCATGGCGGCATTGACCTTGCCGATGCCGCACTGCATCAGTACGACTTCGTGGGGACCGATTTGGCCTGTCAGGAAGGGGAGACCGCCGCGGTGCTCTTCACGTGGGGCGGTCATGAGGCGTTCGAGTTGGCGCCGCTCTGAGGCCATGGCTACGATTATTCCTATTTTCATTGTTTTTGGACTGATATGGTTATTTACCTAAAATAATATTTACCAGCGCCGTTACGTCGGCGATGGAGGGGAGGCCGTCGCGGTTGACGTCGGCTGCCGCATGGTCGTAGAGGTAGGGCTCCTGGTCGTCCTTACCAAGGATGATGTTGACGAGGGCCGTCACGTCGGCGATGGAAATGAGGCCGTCGCGGTTGACGTCGCCCACCGTCCAGTAGTTGAGGCGGACGGGGCTGGAGGGACTGCCGGCGAGGCTGTTTGCCGTGAAGGTGACGCTGGGAGTGGCAAAGGCCACGTATTCGCGACCGGCGGCGTAGTCATAGACGCGGAAGGCGGGGGACTGGGCCGACGCCGAATTGGCGTAAAGGCGCAGATAGCCGTCGAGGGCTACGCCGACACAGGCGTCGCCGAGGAAGGCACCAACGGCAAGGTCGGAATAGTCGCTGACGGGCTGACCATCGGCGTAGAGGGCGACGTAGGAGGTCATGTCGTACTGGAAGTCGCCATGATAGAACTGCCACGGGGCGCGGTGGATGATGAGTTCGCCGCCTTCGTCAGTGTCGGTGCCGTCGGTGTGGTAGGGCGACTTCATCTGGCCGTAGCCGAAGATTTCTACGAGGCCGCCCTGGCGCAGGATGTTCTTGTCGGCACTGATGGCACGAACGTTGACGACGGTGGTGTCCTGCGGGATGTCGTCGGCATGGACGTAGATGGTGCAGTCGGTGCCGCCCAGGGTAAGGTAGCCTCCGTCGGCGACGGTGACGGGCTCCGATGTCTTGTGCTTGGCCTTGATGCCCTTGGAGCCGTTGCCGGAGATGTTGAGGGTCAGGAGTCCGCCAGTGAGTTGGAGGGCGTAGTTGGCACGTAGGGCCACGGCATCCTCGCCCGAGACGTCGATATTCAGTTGGCCGCCGGACAGATAGATGATGCTGTCGCACTTGAGGCCGGTGCCGTCGTACTTATCGACATTGGCATTGATAACTCCGCCGCTAATCTTCATGATGCCGTAGTCGTCGGAGTCGATGCAGTCGCTGCCGACATCGGCGATGTTCAGTACGCCGCCACTCATCTGGAAACAGTTGTGCTCGGTGTCGGGGATGCCCTTGCCGCAGTGGATGCCGTCCTTGACGGCGGAGAGGATGTTGATGGTGCCGGCGGTCCGCTTCAGTTGCAGGTATTCCTTGGCAGAGATGGCGTGGGCAGTGCGGCCAGTGACGTTGAGCACGCCAGGACCCTCGAACTCGGGATGGCCCTTGAAGTAGAGAGCGGCCTTGTGGCTGCCGCCGGGAGAGTCGGCGAGGTGGTTGACGGTGCCCTCGTCGAGGAGTACGGCCACGCGCTTGCCCGACTCGACGTCGATGGCAGCGCCGCGCTGGCTGGTGATATCGACTCCGGCCAGTTCGAGGGTCAACTTGTACTGTCCGATTATCGTCAGCGAACCGTCGGGGGTCGTGCCAGAGAGTTTGTAGGTGTATTCCTCGGTGGTCGTCGAGGAGGTGAGTTGGACGTGGGCGCCGTCCTGCTGACAGGTGACGTCGGCCGTCGAGGGGATGGTGACGGTGGCCGACGTCCCGGAGAAGACGATCTCGACGACGTCGCCTTCGTAGCCCCAGACCGTGAGGGGCGACAAGAGAATCAATGCTGCTAATATCGTCTTCTTCATGGTCTGCCGTATCGGATTAGTTGTTTCTTGACTGAGCCGTCGCTGTAGCGAACGATGTAGATGCCAGGGCGCAGGCGGTCGGGAGTGTTGCCAGCCAATGTGCCGCTGAGCGTGTAGTAGCCGACGGGGACCGCAAGCGGAGAGGGACCGGCTGCGGGCAAAGAGGTCTCGTCGCCCGACAGGTGGAATACCTGGGGCTTCAGAGGGGTTCCCAGGACGTCGGACGAGAAGGAGAGGGCCTCACTGACGGAATATTCCTGACCGGCGTCGTCGATGCCCCGGAAGGTCAGGGACTCACCGCCCTGTCCGTAGAGGGTCAGGAAGAGACGGCCGGCGACGGACTTGCTGGCTCCGCGGCATTCGCCGTCGGCATAGGCCACGAGGGTCAGGGCGTCGGCATCGAGCCGCTCGCCGTTCAGCTCTACTTCGGCAATGATGCCCATGACGTTCGGATAGGCATGCCGGTCGTAGCCGAAGCGCTGCGACTGGGCATCGCGAACTGCCATGCGGCGCAGACGGACGGCCGAGGGGGCGGCCTTATTGAAGCGTATCGACTTGGCAGAAGCCGACCTGTACATGTAGCCGTTGCCGGGCGTCAGGGTGCTCAGGTCGCCCACCCAGCCGTCGGCAGTGGTGTAGTAGGAGAACCCGTTTTGTCCCATTATCAGGTCGCCCTCCTCAAGGTAGGAACCGGCCAGGGCCTCGGTCAGGGACTGCTGGCGGGTCTCGGGGTAGCCTATCCAGTTCCAGCCGGCATGGAGTACGGTGGCCGGCAGGACGGAAGGCACAATGCCGTCGAACTGGTAGCTGTGGTAGCGGTTCATCGCTATCTTGTAGAGCGTGGCCGGGGAGAGACGCTTCAGCAGGCCCGCCATCGTCCCGGACTGGGGGCTGTAGTAAGCCTCGAGGGTCTGGCTCAGGATGCGGTCGGCCTCGCTCTTGAACGTGCTCACGGGAATGGCCTCAGCAAGGGGGTGCGACACCCAGTTCCAGCCTTCGTAGAGGTCGAGTGCAAAGCCCTTTTGATGGAGGTCCATGATGCCGTGGTCGGTGCCCAGTGACTTGTCTGAGGTCAACAGCCAGTTGGCGCCGCCCACCGTCGGGTGTGTCATCTGGTAGAACGCAAGACCACCGTCGGGATAGCGGCCAACGGATTGGTCGCCGGCCATCGATGCATACTTCAGTCCGTCGGCAAAGCTTTGCAGGGCGGGATGCTCGTCGAAGAAGGAGGCATTGGCTGCCACGAAATCTTCGGAACTGGTGACGAGCACCATCTGACCGTCAGAATTATTGAGGTTGAAGGTCGTATGCAACTGGGTCGTCGGGGTGAGTTTGTCGGCCCATACGACGATGTGGCCATGCGCCGGAACGTGGGTATTCAGGACCGAACCGACGGGAATCTGGTACATCGTCGGGTTGTCCACGTCGTTGCTGACGTAAAGGCCGGCCACGTCGAGGTCTGCATCGGTGGTGTTGTAGAGTTCGAACCAGTCGTTTCGTTTGAAGAACTCGTTGACATAGACCGAATTGGCCGCACTGACCTCATTCACCTTGATGGGCATGGCTATGGCGGGAACCAGGGCTTCGTCGGCCAGTCGCTCGAAGGTGGCTTCGAGCTGACAATCGCCCGAAAGGGCATAGACGGAATCCTGGCTGGCGACTTCACCGTCGCCGTTGGTCCAACCCACAAAGCGGTAGCCCGCCGGGGCCTGGGCCTTTACGGTAATCGGGGCCAACAGGAGGCCTTCGAAGCGCCCGGTCGGAACGTGCTGGCCGTTCACTTGCAGTTGGGCGTCGGGGATGTTGCTACTCAACTTTACGTCATAGGTCTCCGTAAGGCCGAAGTGGTCGCGCATGAAGGTGATGCGGGCCGTTCGGGCGGAGGTGTCGGTGAGGTTGGAAATCCATGAGTTGGCCGAGTTCCAAGGAGTTTCGTTGTTGAAACTCATGGCCTTCTCCGTGAGCGTGGCCATCTCCGTGATAATCTCCGTGCTGCGGGTCGGCTCGAACACACTGCCACCCACGAGGCAGAAGGCATCGATAAACTGGCGGCGGAACCCTTCGTGCTTGAGCATGTTCAGGAAGATGTCGATAAGGAAACTCTTGCCCGTATCGTAGCGCGAATCGTAAAGTTTTTCCTCCAGTTTATTTATCATCTGCCGCGTACCGAATGCTGCATCGAGGTCGAACATGACCAGATGGAACTTCCCGCCACCCGTCCGCGAGCGATAACCTTTCGTGTTGTTGCAGTTGGTCAGCCAGTCGCTGCTACCGAGGTAGCACTCCAGAGCCATGTAGTTGCAGTATTCGTCGATATCCACCAAGTTGCAGATTTCCTGATAAATGGTCTCGTCGGTAGGGCTGGCCGCCAATTGCTCGGCCAACGACATCCAGCGGCGGAAGGCTTCGTCCGTGCCCGCCTTCTGCTCGTAACCGTTGGTGCCGTTTATCTCAAATTGGTCCATTTCATCGGTGTCCATACCATAGTTGGCATAGCCATTGTTCTTGTTGCTCGGCTCACGGATGTTGAACATATACTGGTACTTGCCGTTGATGAAGATGTGGGCGGGCTGCCACGACTGCAGGTCAACATAGAAACCACTGCGCTGCACGATTTGGTGGAGGGCGGCGTCCTTGATACGGGCGT
This sequence comes from Bacteroidaceae bacterium, assembly GCA_017469925.1. GTDB lineage: Bacteria > Bacteroidota > Bacteroidia > Bacteroidales > Bacteroidaceae > Physcousia. Next base: position 9,930 of record JAFUFK010000003.1, read on the forward strand.
AGCCGTCGTTGCCTCCGTTACGTATCTGTATGGCCTTGCTGCGGATGTAGGGCTTTTGGTCGAAGAAGGAGTAGCCGAGGTAGTTTTCGCCCTCATATTGCTTCTTTGCCGTCAGGCGGAACGACGATTCTGGGGCATAGAGATTGCGTGTCCATCCGCCTGCCACCTCGAAATCGACTTCCTGCGACAGGGCCATAGAGTAACCGTCCTGATTCTCGTTGGGCACCAGGTAATCGAAGTTGACGGGACGCTCCCAACTGCGGTTCTTGTTGGTGGCATAACCGACACCATTGCCCGAGACACCATTCGTCCCGACAACGTAGGCCCCAATCTTTTCGTCGTAAAGATTCTGGGGATTGGTGACAATGGAAACAATCGGCAGGTAGTAGTCCTTATCCTTATAGATAAACGTACGCGTAACGACGGCCGAGGGCAGGTAATTGTCGCGATAAAAGCGGAAACGATAGACCCGGTTCTCCGCAGAGAGGGTGAAGCGGCCGTCGGAACTTATCTGGGCTCCGCCTTGGTCGGTGGGGGTAGAGCCATCGGTGGTATAAAAAAGCGTGAAGCCTGTGGGAATCTCGACGCTGAAGGTAAAGGGCTCCGTAAACACCGTCGATTCGTGACTGACCACCGGGGCCGGCAGGCGATAACCGGCAAACGAGGAGTTTCGGTTGCTCGCCTCGGGAGTCGGATAGCCCGTCAGTCCCCAATCCCCGTTACCGTCGGAATACATGCGGGCATAGCTCGTGCGGGGTATGGCGGCGGGATAGGTTTGCGAGGCTATCAGGTTGCCCTCGGAGTCACTGATATAGATGGTTCCGCCTTCGTAGTTCAGTTTGAACGGAACTTGCTTGTAGGCCAAGTCGCTATACTGGCGGGTGCCGGTGTCGTAGTGGTCGAACCAAAGATTCTTGAATCCTCCGGCAGGAATAAAACCTTGGTCCCAAGGCAGTTGGTGCTTGCAAAGATTGCCGGCATCGTCGCTCACGAAGAGACGCCCTATCGAGACTGGGCTTGAGGTCGGGTTGTAGAGTTCGACCCAGGCTCCGTAGTGGCAAGCGAGGTCCATGTACTGGTCGATGTTGGCCACCTGGATTTCGTTGATGAGTAGTTCGGCAGGGTTGCCGTCGAACCGACCGTGATAGATAAGCCGGAGGTTGTCGAAAGCCACCCAGTTTGCCGTGGTAGAGGAAAGGGTACTGAGGCCTAAAGTAAAAGCACTTCCGTCGGTGGTGAAGGTCAGCGCAAAGTGCTGGGGCTTACCACTTGCGCCACTGACGGCAAGTTGCGTGTCCGCGGCAAAGAGATAGACTCCAGTGGCAAGGGCACCCGTCTGCTGATTGCAGGCAATGACATCGGCCTCCAGTGTATAAGTACCTGCGGGAAGGCCCGTAACGGTCTGGTAGATACTGCCCTCGCCCAAGGTACGCCCACTGGGAATCCAGGCTTCGGCGAACTGGGAAATGGAAATGTCGCCGTTGGTGTAAGAGGCCGACTGGTAGCCCTTGTTCTGGGCTCCGGGCATGTTGACGGTCCAACCCGAAATGTTGCCCTCGAAACGAGGATTCTTGATGAATTCCGTGCAATCCTCCTCGTTGGCCTCTATCTGCGCCTGAAGGTCGGCATAGGCTTGGCGCAGTTCCGCCAACGTGCTGCCGTCAGAGTTGTACGTCAGCGCAGCCTCACTGGTATCTACACCGAACTGCTGGGCCTCAAGCAACAGGTTATACAGTTGGAGGCGGGCATCGTAGAGGGTCAGGTCAGAGGCCGTGACGTAGGTCCAGTCGAGAAGATTGTTGCCGTCGTCGGGCAAGGCAAAAAGGCCGATGTTGGTACCGAGGGAGTTGCCACCATTGTCCTTGTCGATATTGTTGGGGTTCCAACCCAGTGCATAATCGGGAAGTTGGGCATACCAATTGTTGGCTGTGGCCAGCAGGATGCGGAACCGCCCATCCGACCGTTCCGTCAGTTGCCAATAGGAGTAGGTGATGTCCTGACCATTGTAATCGACGTAGGGGTCGCCCGCCTTATTCGAGAGGAAGAGATAGCCCTTGCTGGCAGCCTGTGCGGCGTGTAGCCGATAGTAGGTGCCATAGTCCTCGATGGTATAGACGAGGGCGGCGCCGGGGCTACTGGTCAGGGCCGTGTGGGTGCCCCAAGTAGTGCCCTGGGTAAGGAACATCTCTTTGTCGGGCAGATAGAAGTATAGCTCGGTGTTGGTGGGCGGAAGGCCCGTGTGGGTGGCGAGCGTCGGGGCTTGCCATTGGGCTCGTGGTGCAAGTGTCCACAGGAGGCTTAGGAACAAGAGCACAGAGCGAAGAGAGGGGTTCATCGTCAGGTGTTAGCAGTTGGTTCAGGCTGCAAATATACGGATTTTCGGCGGAATAGTTTGCACTTTTGCGCTTTTTTACGTAGTTTTGCAGAAAGAAACCTTAGAAACCATGCACATTGTCATTGCTGGAAACATTGGGAGCGGAAAAACCACGCTGACTAACCTGCTGGCACGGCACTACGACTGGGAACCGAAATTCGAAGCCGTAAGCTATAATCCCTATCTGGAGGACTACTATCGCGACATCAAACGATGGGCCTTCAACCTGGAGGTCTATTTCCTGAAGGAGCGCTTCAAGGACACGCTGGCCATCGCACAAAGCAAGCGGACGGTCATTCAGGACAGAAGCATATTCGAGGGTGTGCATGTCTTTGCCCGCAACAATTGGCAGATGGGGCAACTCTCCGACCGCGACTACGACACTTATCTGGAACTGTTCGAGCAGATGCTGACCCAACTGCGCGTGCCCGACCTCATGATTTACCTGCGTGCCGACATCGCTCACCTGGTCGAGAACATCCAGAAGCGCGGACGCGACTACGAACAGACGATACAGATAGAATACCTCCAAGGACTGAACCAACTGTACGAAGAGTTTGTCTATGAAAAATATCCAGGCCGCGTGCTGACCATCGACGTAAACCGCCTCGACTATCTACACCGGCCAGAAGACCTGAAGATAATAATCGACAAGATTGATACCCTGATCTTCGGCCTCTTCCCCATGTAAAATTGTAAAATTGTAAAATCATAATACCATGCACATCGCCATTGCTGGAAACATCGGATGCGGCAAGACCACCCTGACCAAAATGCTTGCCAAACGATATGGCTGGACGCCACAGTTCGAACCCGTCGATAACAACCCCTACCTGGAGGACTATTACGCCGACATGGAACGCTGGTCGTTCAACCTGCAAATCTACTTCCTCAACAAACGCTTCCGCGACGTCGTGGAAATCTCAAAGTCAAAGGACTACATCGTACAGGACCGCACCATCTTCGAGGACGCCTGCATCTTCGCCCCCAACCTCCACAACAAGGGACTCATGAGCGACCGCGACTTCGACAACTACACGGAACTCTTCAACCTGATGATGTCCCTGGTGAAGTTGCCCGACCTGATGATTTACATCCGCTCCAGCATCTCGAACCTCGTCTTCCAAATCCAGAAACGCGGTCGTGCCTACGAGCAGTCTATACAGATTGACTATCTGCAAGGACTTAACGACCTGTACGAAGAGTGGATTCGCTCGTACGAGGGGCCGCTGCTCATCGTCGATGGCGACAACTGCAAGTTCGGCGAAGACCCCAAGGCCTTCCAGACCATCACCGACGGCATCGACGCCACGCTCTACGGACTCTTCCCCTTGGAAAAGTAACGATGAAACGGACCTTTTTTGCACTTCTCCTACTGATTGGGCTTTCAGGCAGGGCCCAGTTGGTCGATACGCGACTCGGCACCGCTAACAGCAACACCCCATCGGCCGGACGCTTCGGCAAGGGCAGCGAGGAGCACGGCCACACACTGCCCGCCGTGCTCGAGCCTCACGGCATGACGTTTTGGACCCCACAGACACGCGACACGGAACAGAAGTGCGTCTGCCCCTATTACTATCAAGATACGCGCCTGCAGGGCTTCCGCGCCTCGCATTGGATTGTAGGCGGTTGCACGCAGGACTACGGTTCCTTCACCCTGATGCCTTTGGCAAACAAGAGTAAACTGACTGCCGAGGGACGCGCCCAGGCCTTCAGCCACGCAGAGGAGGTGGCCACCCCGGCCTACTACAGCGTCAGCCTACCTTATGTACGATGCGAGATGACGGGGCGCAGCCGTTCGGCCATCTTCCGATTCACCTTCAAAAGCAAGAAAAGGGCCTATCTCGTCTTTGAAACCAATAGCGACGAAGGCGAGGGCACCATCGAATACGACGAACAACAAGCACGGGTTCGTGCCACAAATCCCGTCCACCGCATCTATCAGGGTTGGGGGGAACGGGCTGGCATGACGGGCTATGCCGTATTGCAACTCCGTTCTGAGGATGTCAGCGAGTGGGGCAAAGAAGGGAATCTGCTGTGGATTCGCCTCAGCAGGCCCGATGTCCTTGCCAAGGTTGCCACCAGTTTCACGGGCATTGAAGGAGCAGAGCGAAACCTCCGTTCCGAGATTCCACACTGGGACTTCGACAAGACTCGCCACGAGTTGGAACAGATATGGCAACGGCAGTTGGGAAAAATCAAGACCCCTCTCACCCCTCACCCCTCACCTCTCACCTCTCACCTCTCACCTCTCACCTTCTACTCCGCCCTCTACCACGCCTCCTTCCTGCCCCATGTCCTGAGCGACGTCGATGGGCGCTATCCGGGCTTCGCAGGCACGGGCATCAGGCAGATGCCCCAAGGGCGCGACTACTACGACGACTTCTCGGCCTGGGACACCTATCGCGCCCAGCACCCCCTGCTCAACATCATCAGTCCGCGGGAGAGTGCCGACATGATGCAGTCGCTCGTCCTGAAGTACCAACAGGGCGGCTGGCTGCCCATCTTCCCCTGCTGGAACAACTACACCGCCGCCATGATTGGCGACCACTGTGCGGCCATCTTGGCCGAGGCCTATCGGAAGGGGATTCGAGACTTCGACTACACTGCGGCCTATGAAGGGATGAGAAAGAATGCCTTCGAAACGCCCCATTCCATCGAGGAATATCGCAACGGCATGGGGCGCCGCGCGCTCGATTCCTACCTCCGGTATGGCTACATCCCCCTGGAGGACAGCGTGCCCGATGCCTTCCACCAGCGCGAACAGACGAGCCGCACGATGGAGTATGCCTACGACGACTATGCCGTAGCCCAGATGGCCCGCCTGCTCGGCCATGCCGACGACTACCGCCAACTGACCCTCCGCAGCCGCTCGTGGGCCCGTGTCATCAATCCCCAGACTGGGTGGTGCGACGGACGGTGGGCGACGATGTCGCCAGTGCAAAGTGCAGAGTGGGCCACAACCACGAACTCTGAACTGAGCACCTTGAACTGGCGGGGCGAAACCCCGCCTCGCCCTGCCTTCCTTACCGAGGGCTGGCCCTGCCACTACACTTGGTACGTGCCACACGACGTCGAGGGACTCATCCGGGCGATGGGTGGCCGCGAGCGCTTCGTCGGCCGTCTCGACAGCCTTTTCTCCGAGGGCCTCTATTGGCACGGCAACGAACCCTGCCACCAGGTGGCCTACCTCTTCGACTACGCAGGCGAGCCCTGGCGCACGCAACGCTGGGTGCGCCACATCCTGCGCACCGAGTACAACGACTCGCCGGGTGGACTCTCCGGCAACGACGACGCCGGACAGATGTCGGCCTGGTACCTGTTCTCCTGCCTCGGCTTCTACCCCGTATGTCCCGTATCGGGCGAATACGCCATCGGCAGCCCCGTCTTCCCCGAGGTCGAGATTCCGTTAGAGGGAGGCAAGGTGTTCCGCATCATTGCCCATAATGCATCAGAGGAGAACATCTACATCCAGTCGGCCCGGATGAATAATCTGCCGATGGAATCGCCATTTTTTACGCATGACGACCTCCTCTCGGGCGCAACACTGGAGTTCGAAATGGGCCCCCAGCCCTCCACATGGGGCTGTACGGACCAGCCCACCTTCAACCCCATGGACTTCGGGGCCGTAGGCGACGGACTCCACGACGACACCGAGGCCGTACAGGCCTGTATCCGTGCCGCCAGAGGCAGGGTGGTTTTCCCCGCTGGCAAGACATTCCTTGTCGGTCCGCTCGAACTGAAAGCGGGCATCGACTACCACCTGGAAGCCAGCAGCCGACTGCTGGCCAATCCCGATGAAAGCATCTACCACCTGAGTGCCTTCGGCGACAACCGCGGCGAGGGCATGTTATGGCTCTGGGCCAACGGTGCCGACGACATCACCCTCTCGGGCCAAGGCATCATCGACGGCAACGGCATCGCCTTCATGGGTCCCGAACTGGAGGATTCCTACGTGCTGAAGGAACTCAAGGACCCCCGGTTCGACCCGCGTCCCCACGTGCTCACCTTCTTCGGCTGTCGCAACCTCGAGATTTCCGGCATCACCGTACAGAACGGTGCCTACTGGACCATCCACCTCGTCGGCTGCGACGGTGCCCGCATCCACGACATGAGCCTCCTCAACCAACTGAAGATTCGCAACGGCGACGGCATCGACCTCGACCACACCTCGAACGTGGACATCTGGAACTGCCTCATCGAGAGCGGCGACGACTGCATCTGCCTCAAGAACCGCCGCGAATACAGCCCCGGCTACCTCTCCTCTGTCCATTATCCCGTGCCCACCATCACCATGCGAAGCAGCAAGACCCAGCACATCCGCGTCCGCGACTGCGTGATGACGGGCCGCTCGTGCACCATCAAGATTGGCAGTGAGAACATGGACAGCATCTCCGACGTCGTCTTCGACCATTGCGTCATCCGCGCCAGCAACCGCGCCCTCGGCATCCAGAATCGCGACGAAGGCACCGTCACCGACGTCACCTTCCAGAACATGACACTCGAGAGCCGCCTCTTCAGCGACGTCTGGTGGGGCAAGGCCGAACCCATCTACGTCACCTCCTACCCGCGTGCCGTCGGCAACCACAAGGACGCCGGCTGGCGCTTCCCCCGCGGGGCCACCGAGGGCCGATGCGGCGAGGTTTCGCACATCACCTTCCGCAACATCCTGGGCATCTCGGAAAACGGTTGCTTCGTAGGTGGCGACGTTCCGGGCAAGGTCCACGACATCCGTTTCGACAACGTTCGCCTCACCCTGCGCCGCCTCACCCAGTTCCCCCTGGGCATCTACGACCGGCGTCCCTGTCTCGGCGAAGGCTTCGTCACGGGCCTCACCTACGGCCTCGTCACCGACAACGCCACGGTCCAGACCAGCCACTTCAGCGTCGTCCCCGACGATACCTTCCCCCCAGAGCAATACGGCGGCGTCATCCTCTGATATACCGATTCTTATTTATCGTGTGCGCGCCCACGCGTACGCTCGTACATGCGCGTTGGAAACCAGTGACTGGTTAAGCCGAAACCAGTCACTGGTTTCGCCGAAAGGAGTGACTGGTTAAAATTTAACCAGTGACTGGTTGCCAGGGAAGCAGATTCTCGTCCAGGGCAGACGGATTTGCCGTTTCCGATTCTACTTCTACACTTTCATCAGCCACTCGATGCTCTCCTGGCTGCTAAGCGATTGGTCCTGTATAACTTTTGTCACAAAACGCTTGCATATACTCGTCACCGACGTACGGGCATGAGCCGTCAGGTACGAAATTTCGGTCTTCGTCATGCCCATTCGCAAGAGCAGGAAAGTCTGCTCCTCCACCTCCGAGACCTTGGACGCAAAGGCTTTCAGACGCCCCATCAGCATCGGGTCTCCCTTCTCAAGTAATGTCCGCACGTCCTCGTAGTCCTTCGCCGAGGCCACCCTGCCCTCCCTCGCTTTCTGTTGCAGGAGTTGGAACACCGTCGTCCCCTGAAACCGCTGCCGGGGTGTCTCAGACGAGTCCCTGTTCCATATGCGCATGCCGTCCACCTCTCGTTGCCACTTCATGGCCCGCTGCCGGTTTTCCTCTGTATCCTTGTCTTCCAGTGCGGCATTGGCCCTCTCCAGTTCCAGTTTGGCGTTTGCCAGCCGCCGCTTCATCCGGGCATACAGGAAGTAGGCCACGAAGCCCATCAGTGCCAGCACCAGCGAGAACACCCACCTGACTATCAGTCCCTGCCTGCGTTCCCGTTCCAGTTCCTCTGTCTTCTGCTTGCTGTCGGCCTGTGCGCGGCTGTAGTCGTAGAGTTGCTGTAGGTTCTGCACGTTTCCCGTCACCATCGCCTGATAGTCGCTATCCACAGCCTCGCATTGCAGTCTGGCATACTTCAGGGCCGAGTCCGTCTGGTGCCGTTGTTCGAACAACTCACGCAGTCCACGGTAGGCCGATTGCCTGTTGTTCCAGTCCGCTTCTCTCATTTCCCTGCGGAAAAACATCTCTGCCGAATCCAGTTCCCCCAGTGCCGTCAGCAGGCGCCCCTTCGCATAATAATATATAGGAAAAGAACTCTCCATCGTAAGCAGGTCCACGTCCCCGCTGTGCTGTTCGTAAATGGAAAGGAGTCTATTTGCATCTGATATATTATTAATCTCAAGATTTGCCAAAACGCCTGTATTCAACTCTCTTGCAATATAATTGAGAAACTTTCCATCGCCCCATCTTTCTATTACAGAAAAATATCTGCTCGCTATCTCTCCAAAATGCCCCATGCTGTACAATCGTCCCAACCTTTTCAGTTGGGAATCAATTATAAACAATGTATCATTGGCCGCTATTGCATATTTTTCAATGTAATCCTCTTCTTTCAAGGCCAGCTCATATAGTCGTTGTCTATACAAAATATTATTCTTCTGCCCATATAGCCTTGTCAGAATATCATATCTGCAATCTTCCGCCAGTGTATCGGCAGCATCAATTCCCTTCAGAAAAGCCTCCACCGCCTTGGGAGCCTCGTGCAGGTCACGATAAACGCTGCCCAATAGGTAATAGGCCTCCATGCGTTCGTTGGGCGTCCCCTCCTGATTGTAAAACTCCACCACGCGCTGCATCATCGCATCGTCCTTTGCGGTCAGCGGCTGATAGTTCTTGTTACGGTCCGAGACATCGTCCATAATCGCCCTTGCCTGCCTGGCATCCATGCCCGTCGGAGCCGGTCCCCGGTTGCAGGAGATGGCAAAAATCGTCAAAAAGACCACCCAAAATTGTTGTCTCATAAGCGTATTTCCTCTTATTGTGGACTACAAAGTTAACGAAAACGCCTGAAACCGCCAAAGAAAAAAACATCGATGAAATGGGCAAAAATAAAAATGCGCCATTTTTGCGCCATCTTTTTCTTGGAAAAACAGTTCACCACATTGTACTTTTGCATCGCAATATTGCAAGAACCTTAAATAACACACACGTCATGAAAAAGTTATTTTTAACTCTCTCACTTTTCGCCGCCATGATGGCCATGTCCACACAACTGTTCGCTGATGATCCCGCGTTTGAGAACATCATTAAACTGACCCTAACAGACATCCAACCAGTTAAGGATTATCCTCGCAGTCCCGTTCGTCCTCTTCAGATTGGGCAGAATGGACACGAACTTCATTTCTTCACGGTTGGCGACTACGAAGTCAACATCTACAGCATCAGCGATGAGGGAATAGGCAATATGGAATACACTGAACTTGTCCCCACCTCCTGCTCCAGCATCCTTCTGCCTTCCGACCTCACAGGCATCTATGCCATAGAAGTCGTTCGCGGAAGCCTGCACTTCTGGGGGGAAATTGAATTATAATTGTAAAAATAACAACTCGTATGAAAAAGTTTATACTAATAACCTCTCTTTTATGTGGTCATTTCTTAAAAATGATGGCTGCTATTGATCCGGTTATAACATATTCCTTTCCTTCTTTCTTTAATGCAATTGTAACATATACTTACGACGACGCTGGAAACATTATTAAAAAAAGCCATCACTGGATTCTTACTACACAGGGAACAACAGAAGAAGATTCTGATGTATATTCCTTCAAAGGAGAGTTTGATATCTCTATTACAGCCGACTATTCATGGGAGCATGTTTCCATAGAAATCACTGGTAATGTTGATGCAGAAGGGGGCTTACTTGAGGTCTATAACATGTCTGGGATGAACGTCTATAAGGCAAAGATGAGTAGCAATTGTACTTCTATCAATTTATCCTCTTTAAACAAAGGTGTATACATATTCCGTATAGGAATTGGCGATAGCATACTGATAAAACACTAAAGATGAAAAAAATAATTATATTTTTGTTAACGGTTCTCCCTTCTTGCAACTCGCTCTTGGCGGAAAGTGTTATTGGTAAGGTGTCGGGGGGGCTGAATGTGAGTGAAACGGGAGCTGCAACGTACACGATTCCTATTAATTCACTGCCGAGTCCAAATGAATTTTCTCCCAGTATTTCATTAACATATAATAGTCAAATGGGGAATGGTCTGGCAGGGTTCGGTTGGAACCTGTCAGGCCTTTCATCCATCACCATCGGCCCACGAAGCACATACTTTGACGGGACTGCTGAAGGAATGTACGAAGGTGACGACAACGCATACTTCCTTGATGGAATGCGCCTACTTTTGGTATCGGGCGAAAATGGGAAGCAAGGAGCTACATACCGCACCGAATCAGAACAGTATAGTGTCATCCGAATAGATTCGGTACTTGCGGAAACTCCCGCCATCTTTACCATAAAGAAAAAGGATGGCAGCACATATCGGTATGGAAGCAGTACGGGACGTGCCCGGTACACGGATAATGCTTCCTATGAGTGGGCACTTGACTATGCCGAAGACTGTTTAGGCAATTACATTGTCTATACCTATGAGCAATATGGCCTAACTCTATGTCCGTCGTCAATTACCTATGGCCGGAATAAGAACAATTCTTCAAGCCCTATTTATACGATTTCTTTCTCTTACGGGTCAAGAAGTGACGAAATCCCGGTTCACAGGTTCGAGGCATCAATACCCTTCGCCATGAAACTCACGGGTATATCCTGCATGGTCCAAGGAAACTATTATAGAACTTATCACCTTACGTATGACTATAATGTATATTCCCATCTTACATCTGTAAGAGAAGACGGATTGAACTCATCATCATACCCAGCCACATCCTTTGTCTGGGAGAACCTTCCCGAATATAACCTACAAGAGACGGCTCCCGGCATTCCTGCTCCCCCAGGTCAGGCTTTCTCCGACATACACTTCTTTGCAGCCGACGTGGACAATAACGGGCAAAGCGAACTAATTGGGCTCTATGATACAAATGGAACCGGAAATCAACTTAGGACTGCAAAAATATGGAAGCAAAATCCTTCTACGGGAAGTTTCTATATAGATGAGTCCCATACTACTGCAAGTGGTATAGCTGTGGGAAACGTATATATGCCTTGCCGACAGGGAGGTTCTTTAGCACACGTTAGCAACAGACAGGACAATTCCATCCTGCTTCCATACTATTCCAACCTGGGAGGTGATGGGAGAGTTGTCTTTGACTGTATTAAGGAAGAAGTAACCTTTCCTTATTTCATGCAAAGTGCATCCGACAAAATCTGCCACACAATAGCCGATATAGACCGAGATGGATATGATGAAATCATACTGGTAGAGAGGAAAGAAAACCATCATGCCACTTCCACACGACCGGTAAGCATCATTCGCCTCAACTTAAGCAACAGTTCGTTGACGAGTAGTAACCTTACGATGGACCTGAATGGCGACCCCACTCGTATTGCCAGTGCAGACATAAACGGCGATGGAATGTCTGATCTTTTGGTATGCACAACTGAAGGTTTCTATATCTACTGGAACAATGCCGGGAGTTTCAGCGATACCAACCGCTATTATGGGACGGGATTTGGCGAATGTGATGTCTTGGAGATTGGAGACGTAAATGCCGACGGGTTGCCTGACCTCGTTATCAACAAACACAAATCAGAACTGACTACCCCAAATACGTGGCTCTGCGCAGTAAATAGTGGGACAACAACCGCCCCATTTTCTTTCTATGACATAGAAATTCTTGAAAACCTCGGGGCAAACAACTATGGGAATAATGAGGCCTACTGTCTGTTGCATGATCTGGATGGAGATGGAAAAATGGACTTAGTAGCAGGAATGGCCTTCCACCTGAATAATCACTTTAATAGCGGACAGGTTGTCCTTCTAAAGTCAAACGGCGCGACATTCAGTTATTTAGAAAGTGCCACATTTGCAACCGAGAGCCTGTATCCTTCATTCGACAAAATCGTACAAGGAGACTTCGATGGTGATGGCGTTATAGAAATAATGTACTATGGTGGTGCATTTCACACTCCTTCCTCTACTGCTGCATGGCGCAGACTAAAACCTGCCGGATACTCTGCTGCATCCAATCGTATTACAAAAATTACTGATGGATTAGGTCAAATCCAAAAAATTGATTACGGACTTCTCACTCACGAGGATGTATATGAACAAGACTCAACACCGAGTTTTCCTCTACTTGGATTTAGGGCTGCAATGTCCGTTGCCAAACGCGTAGAAGCTATCGCAAGCAATGACACATTGTGGACATCTTTTAAGTATGGCGATGCGCTCTATCATTGGCAAGGGAAAGGTTTCCTTGGATTTAAGAAAAAATCCATAACTTCGAGTGATGGCACAAAGGCGATGTCAGAATGTGGCATAAATATGGACTATTATGTACTATATCCACATGCTGAAAAGATCTATGCAAGCAACGATTGCCTCTGGAAAGAAAATATCAGTACAACGATTTTCAACCCTGTCGGTTCTAAAAGTTATTTTGTTTACAATCAAAACCAGAGGGAAGATGATAGAGTAAATGGATATTTTGATATTTCTACACACTCCTATGGGGCATATGGAAATATCATAAACGAAGAACATACAGATGAAAAATTTGAATCGGCATCCGAATATATGTACTGGGAAAGTAACAACCCCAACATATATATAAAAGGATTGCCTTCCGTCATCGAAACAACAAAGTCTGTTGATTCTTCTCAAGAGGAAACAGAAAGGATTGTATATACTCGAGAAAATAATACGGGGCTTCCCTTATCCTGTAAGACTTATCGCAACGGCACACTAGTAGAAACCACTCTATATAGTTATAACACATGTGGGCAATTGGTAACACTTACCACCATTAATGGCAACTCCACAGATTCGCTTACCACCACATACACTTATATGCCTAATGGCAGGCTATCTCAAATAACAGACCCTATGGGATTAACTACGAGTTATGGTTATAACGTATATGGGAACGTCTTTTCAGAAAAGAATTATCTGGGATATTCCACACATCACACATACGACAATATGTTGCGTGAGACACTCTCATATAGCCCAATCTCAAGAGTAGAAAACATATACGAACAAGGGGATTATGGAAACGCCGCATATAAAGTTACTACTACAGCCAAGGGAAAACCTACTACGATATCCTATTACGATAGTTTCGAACGAAAAATTGCTGAGGCGGAGAAACGTTTTGACGGGCGATTTCTTTATATTGATTATTCTTACTTAAAGAACGGACAATTAGGTTTTGTTTCATTTCCACATATTTCGCCATCAGTCTCGAATGAAGGCACATATAGTACCTATGATTTTTATAATAGAAAAATTAGCGAAGTCGATACTCAAGGAAAGACCTCAACATGGGAATACGAACCTTTCGTAGTTAGCTCTAATGTTGAAGGGGTTGCCCAAACTACAACTTATGCCCATCGTAATGTCATAAATACAATTCAAAATCTTGCTGGGACAGTTGATTTTTCTGTAGATGCGTTTGGAAGGACAACACAAATTGTGAAAGGGACAAATACCACCACTATTAACTATGACGATTTTGGGCGCACACTCCAGACCAATGACATGTTAGGGATAACGAGATCTTATGTCTATGACAGCAATGGTCATCTTCAATCTGTAACACAAGGAAGTAGCACCAAATATACCGAATATGACAGATTCGGACGATTGCTTTCCAATACATTTCATGATAGCGGAACGACAGACACACAAACTTATTATACATACAATGCGAAAAATCAACTTGTTTGTGATTCAAGTAGTAATCATGTATACAAATATACTTATGATGCTTATGGCCGTCTCAAACAGGAAAACCGACGGGTAATAGCCAATAATACCGAGAGTATGACGTGCTCTTACACGTACAATTCGCTCAACCAACTGACCCAGAAAAACGTTGTACTGGGATCGACAGGTATAAATCTTACAGAAAAATATACTTATTCCAACGGATGGTGTCGAAGCATTTCTGTCAATGATTCTTTAGTATGGAAATTGGTAAAAGAAGATTATAATGGTCATGTCCAGAATACATCTAATCATTTGGATAATATTTCATGGAGTTACGATATCTATGGCAATTTGTTATCCAAATCCGTTTCTGGCGTTCACTCCTTAATACAATCTTATGATTACGACCTTACAACAGGGAATCTTATTCAAGACGATAACTCTTCCTATACTTATGACGACCTTAATCGTCTGATTAAGTGGAACAATAATAATTATTCTTATGACGGAAACAATAATCTGACTTCCATCATTCCCCTGGGGACGCTTTCTTATAACAATTATAAGTTGAGTCATGCAAATACGAACAATCCACTCAGTGTTACCCCTTATGAATGCAGTTTCGCTTATCTCAAATCCATAGAGCGCCCATATGGAATCGAAGAAAACGGGAAAAGAGTAATATTTGCCTATAATGGTAACAAGCAGAGAGTCTGGATGAAAAGCTACGAATATCAGGCGCTGGGACATCCGACATTATTGGGCACTCGCTACTACATCAGCGAAAATTATGAAATCGACCAGAAAAATGGCGAACACAAGCGCTACTATTATTATGTTGGCGGCACCCCATATGATGCACCAGCAGTTGTACTGATAGAAGATTCCGTCCCTGTTATATATCAAATATATAGAGATAGAATCGGCAGCATTGTTATGTATGCCGGCAGGAATAGCAGCACCAGTCTTTCCTATAATCCGTGGGGTGTAAGATTCCCTACATCTAATGCACACTACTCTTCACTGATTGATGACGACGCTCTCTATTGCAAGTTTATAAGGACATATACAGGTCATGAGGAAATTCCCTACTTTGGCCTGCTCAATGCAAATGCTCGTATCTACAATCCCCATATAGGTCGTTTCATGAGCCCCGACCCGCTCCTGACCATAAATGGGGCCCCTCAAGACTTCAACCCCTATGTCTATGCGCGGAACAATCCACTATCCTATGTGGATCAGGATGGAGAATTCCCATGGGTCATAATTGCAGCTGTTGCAGGAGGAACTATGAATGTCTTAACCAATTTAGATGATATAAAAGGATTTAAAGAAGGGGCTATATACTTTATAATAGGGGCAACCGATGCTGTACTTACAGCCACGGGGCATACTCTTACTGGTGCAATCCTTTTCGGAAGTGCAAACAATCTTATATCACAACTTATCAATAAGGATTGGGATTTGAAAAGGATTAATTGTATGCATATCTTGAGCGAGGGATTTATTGCAGGCTATTCTTCATACATGGGATCATATGTAAGTGCCCTTATATCCTCTCCTATTAACAAACTCACTTCTCATATCTCCAATTCACTACTAAGAGAATCAGCAAGTAAGGCTTTGGGTAATTATATTTCTAGTTTTGCTTCTCAAACAGGATTTAATTTACTTAAAGGATATGATTTTTCAACATCTATCAAAAATGCTTCTACATCTTCTCTCGTTGATTTGGCCATGGGGGCAATAGATGGATTTGCATCTGAAAAAATAAGGCTAAATCTGCAAAAAAAATATGATTCCATTAATTCTAACACACAAGATATTATCAATAGAGCCATGGATAGTCCCAATTACCCTTATGGGAGTGGAAATATTAATGTTTTTGTAGGAAAAGATGCGGATGGAATTATCAGAAATGTATGTATGAGCAAATATAACACTATCAACAATTTTAAAAATTCATTAGAATATAGTATTGTAGCAACAAATTGTTCTGCCCGACAAGGAGATTATTTAAAGCAAGCCCTTATCAATCTATGGGGTCTTGGAAAAAATGGTGGCACATTAAAATATAATAAGCGAAATACTTTTTCACCCAGATGGTAAATACTTGCCTATATCAGAGAATAGCATTATCTTTGCCATAAAAATAAAAAAATAGAATATGTTCAATTTTATAAAAGAGAAAAAGCGAGCCAGAGAAAGAAAACGCATGAACATAAAGATTGGCGACATCTTTTGCATAAAAATGGACGATGGGAGTCTGCGTTTCATGCAATACGTAGCGGACGACAAAACTGAAATGTCTCCTGTAATAAGAATCTTTAAGAAGGTCTATCCTTCAGATTATCAATTTCAGACAGAAGAAATTGTTGCAGATGAAGTGGACTTTTACTCGATGACTTGGTGCTTGTCGCATGGCATACAAGATGGTGATTGGCAAAGAGTGGGTTGGAGTAATAATGTGGGAGATACAGAGAACATAATGTTTCGCTTTTACCACGATGCTTTTAACTTTGTAAACAAGAAGAAATCTTACCAATGGTATGTATGGAAAATCAATCACGAGCGCATTGATATCGGAGAACTTACTGATGAATACAAAAAACGTGCTGATTGGGGATTAATATTCTCCACGGTACAACTTTTGGAAAAGATCAGACATGGTGATTTTACTACAATACAAACCAAAATTGAGTAATAGAAGTACAATGAAAAAAGTAATTACGACAATCTTGCTGTTCTGCATGGTGTGCATGAGCAGCGGGGCACAAGAGTTCCGCGCCGGCATGGCCGTGGGAATGAACGTGAATTCACCATCATACTTCGACACGTTCGCGGGCTACAACGTAGGACTGCGCGGAGAAGTCAGCTTCAACGGAATGGAGAGCGGGGCCATATTCGACCTGGGACTGCTGCTGAGCGATAAGGGATGGCGGTATAAGTTCGGAGAAATGGCAAGCATTGACACCTATGGCGTACGCGATGTACGACTAAAGGCACACCCAACGTACCTGGACATTCCACTGCATGCAGGATACCGATGGCAGGTAAGCCCAAAGTTGCGACTGTTTGCCTCGGCGGGACCTACCATAGGAATAGGGCTGTTCGGAAAGGAGAAGATGACGTACGAATCGGCTGGCGGACACAGGAATTCGAGAACATTGGTGGATAATGTGTTCGACAATACCATGGAGCGACTCGACGTGGCCCTGGGCTATCGCGTGGGCATGGAGTTCAAGCACGAAATACAGCTTTCGGTGTCGCAGGACTGGGGGCTGAGAAACTTCGACAAGGGCAGTTCGGACATCAAAATCCGTAACCGCAGCTTCTCGCTCGGACTGACCTTTATGTTCTGAGGCGAAACCTTATTGATAGGTTTGAAAACCGTGAGCGGGGCTGACGGGGAGGCAGAGTTTCGCAAAGTAGGAGTCAGCGGCCGGCGTACATCGACTCGTGGTAGCGTTCGTACTCGCCGGAGGTGATGCGGTCCATCCACTCCTGATGGTCGAGGTACCAGCGGACGGTCTTCTCGATGCCTTCCTCGAACTGGAGGGAGGGTTCCCAACCGAGTTCGCGCTGCAGTTTGCGGGAGTCGATGGCGTAGCGCTGGTCGTGGCCCAGACGGTCGGTGACGTAGGTGATGAGGTCCATGTCCTCGCCCTCCTTGCGACCCAGGAGACGATCGACGGTGCGAATCACCACCTTGATGATGTCGATGTTCTTCCACTCGTTGAAACCGCCGATGTTGTAGGTCTCGGCCACCTTACCCTCGTGGAAGATGAGGTCGATGGCGCGGGCGTGGTCTTCGACGTAGAGCCAGTCGCGCACATTCTCGCCACGGCCATAGACGGGCAGAGGACGGCGATGGCGTATGTTGTTGATGAAGAGCGGAATAAGTTTCTCGGGGAACTGGTAAGGGCCGTAGTTGTTGGAGCAGTTGGTGACGATGGTGGGCATGCCGTAGGTGTCGTGGAAGGCGCGTACGAAGTGGTCGCTCGAGGCCTTGGAGGCGGAGTAGGGCGAATGGGGCTGGTACTTGAGGTCTTCGGTGAAGAAGGTGTCGCCGTAGGCCATGTGGTGGCTCTCGGACGATGCCGTGGTGGTGAACGGAGGCTCGATGCCCTCGGGATGGGTCATTTCCAGGGCACCATACACCTCGTCGGTAGAGATGTGGTAGAAGCGCTTGCCCTCGTAGCGCTCGGGCAGCGACTCCCAGTAGAGTTTGGCGGCCTGCAGGAGGGAGAGGGTGCCCATGACGTTGGTGCGGGCGAAGGTGAAGGGGTCCTTGATTGAGCGATCGACGTGGCTCTCGGCGGCCAGGTGGATGATGCCATCGACGTGCTCCGCCTGCATCAACTGGTAGAAGGCATCGAAGTCGCAGATGTCCATACGCACAAAGCGATAGTTGGGTCGGTCTTCGACATCCTTCAGGTTCTCGAGGTTGCCGGCATAGGTCAGTTTGTCGAGGCAGATGATTCGGTACTCAGGATATTTGTTCACGAAAAGGCGTACGACATGGCTCCCGATGAAGCCGGCACCGCCGGTGATTACTATGCTCCGCATAAGTTAAAGGTTCAAAGTTTATGGTTCAAAGTTTTTCGTTAATGTTGGCCAGGCAGCGGCGAAGCGAGTCGGTCCAGTAGGGGATGCGCAGGCCGAAGGTTTCCTTCACCTTGGTCTTGTCCAGCACGGAATAGGCGGGACGACGGACGGGACTGGGAAACTCGTCGCTATGGCAGGGCTGTATGTCGCACTGGGCGTGGCCTGCCAGCTCTGCTATCATTTTGGTGAAGTCGTACCACGAGGTGACACCCTCGTTCGAGTAGTGGTAGATGCCCGACTTGGAGTATGGGCGGACGTCGCTGGATGCATAGTCTTGCAGGACGGCATCGATGGCTTCGGCCAGGTCGAGTGCATAGGTGGGCGTCCCGCACTGGTCGAAGACGACCTTCAACTGGGGTTTGGTTGCCGTGAGGCTGAGCATCGTCTTCACGAAGTTGCGGCCGAACTCGGAGTAGAGCCAGGCCGTGCGCAGGATGACGTACTGGCAACCCGAGGCCATGATGGCCTGTTCGCCCTCCAGTTTGGTCTGTCCATAGACGCCCGTGGGCGTGCCCTGTTGGTCCTCACGACAAGGGGTGTTGTAGGGGTCGCCACCAAAGACGTAGTCGGTAGAGATGTGGACCAGAAGGCCCCCGACACGCTTCATGGCATCGGCCAGGATACGGGGTGCCTCGGCATTGAGCCGGCGGCAGAGGTCGATGTCCGTCTCGGCCTTATCGACGTTGGTATAGGCGGCACAATTGACGATGGAATCGATGTTTTCTGCATCTACGAGCTGGTTTACGGCCTCGCGGTCGGTCATGTCGAACAGGGTGGTCTCGAGGCCATCGGCCTCCACCACGTCGGTGAAGATGTAGCGGTCCGACGAGGCCCGACTGACGAGCCTCATCTCACGGCCAAGCTGGCCATTGGCGCCGGTAATTAAAATGTTCATTCCAGTTCCTCTCTGCCGAAGCGTTTCACGTCGTCGATGACCTTCAGAAGATACTGGCCATACTGGTTCTTCAGCATCGGCTGGGCCAACTGGCGCATCCGCTCCTCCGTAATCCAGCCGCGGCGGTAGGCAATGCCTTCGAGACAGGCCACCTTTAGCCCCTGACGCTTCTCGAGCACCTCGATGTAGGTCGAGGCCTCGGAGAGCGATTCGTGGGTGCCCGTATCGAGCCAGGCAAAGCCGCGTCCGAGGGTGAGCACCTTCAGGTCGCCATCGCGCAGGAACTCCTGATTGACGGTCGTAATCTCCAGTTCGCCACGAGCCGAGGGTTTGATATGGGCGGCCACGTCGAGCACACGATTGGGATAGAAGTAGAGGCCCACGACGGCGTAGTTCGACTTCGGCTGGGCGGGTTTCTCCTCTATCGAAAGGCAGTTGCCCTGGCGGTCGAACTCGGCCACGCCATAGCGCTCGGGGTCGTTGACCCAGTAGCCGAAGACGGTGGCCTTCTGCTCCTCCTCGGCCGTCTTCACGGCCTGTTGCAACAACTGCGAAAAGCCTGCTCCGTGGAAGATGTTATCGCCCAGGACCAGACAGACACAATCGTCGCCCACGAAGTCGTGGCCGATGATGAAGGCCTGCGCCAGTCCGTCGGGGCTCGGCTGCTCGGCATACTCGAAGCGTACGCCAAAGTCGCTGCCATCGCCCAACAGGCGACGGAAGCCCGGCAGGTCGTGTGGTGTGGAGATAATCAGGATTTCACGGATTCCCGCAGTCATTAGCACCGAGATGGGATAGTAAATCATGGGCTTGTCGTAGATGGGGAGCATCTGCTTCGAAACACCTTTCGTAATCGGGTAGAGGCGCGTTCCACTGCCTCCTGCTAAGACGATTCCTTTCATGGTTCGGCGGTTTTGTTATACAAAAGTACGCTTTTTATATATTAATAACGAAAGAATGGGCCTAAAAGTGTATGGAAAGGGAAAAAATTGTCAATTATCAATTGTCAATTATTAATTATTTATTACCTTTGCACTCGAATTCGCAAGGAGAGATGCCAGAGTGGTCGAATGGACCGCACTCGAAATGCGGCGTACGGGCGACTGTACCCTGGGTTCGAATCCCAGTCTCTCCGCTTCAGAAGCAGAACCCCCTCGGTTCTGCTTTTTTTATCCGTATCAGAATCGGACACCGAAGGTGGCCATGAGGTCGTGGAGGCGCTTGTGGCCCGTGGTCAGTCCGTGGGTCGCCTTGACGTTGAGCAGGCCAATGTTGGCCTCGATACCGAAACGGGCCCACTTGTACTCGTACATAAGACTGGGCTGGAGCCCCAGGGAGAAAGGCTTGATTTTCGTCTGTCCGTTGTGTGGGTCAGTGGGGTCGGCGTCGATGTAATACTCGTCGTTCTGCACACAGAAGGAAAATACGGGACCAAGGCCCAGAGCCCAACTGCCCGCGCCATCGGAGAGGTGGAACTGGGCCATGACGGGAACGTCGAGGAAGAGGAAGGAGTCGTAGTCGCCACCATCCTCGTCCAGATGAAAGAGGGCCACCGACGACGACCTGAAAGCAACGCCGGGCATTAGGGAAAATCGCGGAGAGAAGTAATGGTTGAGCCCATAGCCCAGGCAGACGGAGAGTCCCCGGTCGGTTTCGTAGTCGGCGTGGTCGATAAAGAGTCCGGCCGAGGCGTAGATGGTATGCTCCCAACGGCGGTCTTGTGCCCGCAGGCCCATGAAGGGCAGGAGAACGAAGAATACGAGCGAAAGGTGTTTCATGTTCGTGCGTTTTTATTGGATTTAGCGGAGCAAAAGTAGGCTTTCCGACTGACGTGGACAAATTTTCCGTGTCGCAATGTGTCGCGTTGCAACAAGGTGAGACGGATTACCGGCCGACCACCTCGCGAAGCCAACGAAGGAAGGCCGGCTTCCACTGCCGGCACTCCTCAGTGCCCCTCTCCTCGCTGGCGCCAAAGCCGTGGCCGCCCGTACGATAGCGGATGTAGCGATGGGGAACGCCCTGTGCCGTCAGGGCCGAGTCGAGCAACTGGGCGTTGCGGGGATGGACCACGGGGTCGTCGTCGCAATTGACAAGGAAGACGGGCGGGCAGTCGCGAGGCACGTGCCGTTCGAGCGAAAGGGAGTCACGCAACGCCTGATGGTGCTTGCCGTACTCACCCAAAAGGGCACGGCGCGAACGCTTGTGGGCACACGGTTCGGCCATCGTGACAACGGGATAGATGGAAGCTACGAAGTCGGGCCGAAGGGAGGTGGTGTCGGTATGAGTAGCCGTAAAGTCGGTGGCCGACAGTTCTGCACCGAGCATGGCCAGATGGCCTCCGGCCGAGAAGCCCATCACCCCGATGCGGTCGGCTGGCAGCCCATAAGCCTCGGCCTGAAGACGTAAGGTGAGGATGGCCTCCTGAAGGTCGGCAATCTGGTCGGGATGTCGATGGCCGCGAACCAGCAGTCGGGCGTGGGTAATGAAAGCCGGCACACCCTGTACCCGATACTTTAAGACGAAGGCAGCAATGCCATTGGCCTGAAGCCAACGGGCCACGGTGTGGCCCTCGGTGGACATGTCGAGCCACGAGTAACTGCCGCCCGGACAGACGATGACAGCCGCCCAAGGGCGGCCCTCGGGCAGATAGGGAATGAGGTCGGGGGTTCGCCCCGTCGCCCCTCGGGCAATGGTGAATAGGAGAAGGAGGAGGAAGGGACGTAGGTTCATGCGTCGAGTTGGATGTTTGGGGGCAGATTGGGACAACGGGCATAGAGGCGACGTAGGTTGGCCTGGGCAGTAGGCTGGCCGGGAACTACCGTAGTATCGGGATGGACGAGGGCATAGAGCAGGGTTATGACACCTGAGAGGTCGTTTCCCTCCACAAAGGCGAGTTGTTCGGGACTGCCTGCATCGACGTAGTCCACATAACCATCGTGGGCACGTAACTCACGCTCCGCCTGCCGACGAAGGCCGATGCGCGAGAACATTTCGGGCAAGAAGTAGCGGAAGTAGGCGCCCGTCTCCGTCCGTTGGCAAAGGGCTTCGTAATGTTCCTGGAAGTAGCGGTGGAGGGAACGGGTGCGTGCCTTCACGTCGTTGCCCCACGAACGGTCGTCGGCCTTGATGCGCTGGCCTATCTCGACGTGCAGTGCAGCATGGTTGCTATAGTTGACGCCCACGGGCATAACGTGGCCCGGACCATGGATAACAATGGGCAGGATGTCGATACCCAACTGTTCGGCAATCCAAAGAGGGCCCTGGTGGAAGCGACGGATACTGCACGTACGCGAACGCATGCCTTCGGCAAAGATGATGACGGAATAGCCGCGCGACGTGCGGTCGCGGAAGTAGTCGAGCCGTTCTTCCATACTACTGGCCAAAGGGAAGTAGTCGGCATAGCGGAAGACGCGCGAAACGACGGGCGTGTGCCACACCTTCTCGTTCATTACCATCAGGATGCGAGGCGAGAGGGGCAAGAGACAGAGGGGGTCGAGGGTCGATTGGTGGTTGCAGATTATGATGGACCCGCGCTCGAAGGTCTCGCCATGGGGATTATCGACAGTGAGACTGAGCCAGGGATGGGCTTTGATGTTCCAACGGAACACCTGCTGGATGCGGCGATGGATGTCGAACCGAGTGGCTTCACTGACAGGACCACGGCGCAGGGTTATGCGTGTCAACCCGACGTATATACCATAGAAAATCTCTCCGAAAAAGACTACAGCCGAAGCCACTTGCAGGAGGAAGCGGCGCAGGGTCATGGGGAGGTCTATGAAGGGGTTGGTTCTCATCAGGATTTGTAGTGTTTGCGGTTGAGTTTGCCATTGAAGGTACGCTCCACTTGGGCGACAGGCTCATAGAGTTGGGGCACCTTGTAGGGCTCGAGTCGCGACAGGAGGTGGCGGGCCAGATCGCGCTTGCGCAGTTCATGGCCCTCGCTGAGCACTACCAGCAGGCGCAGGGCCTGGCCCGTGACAGGATGGGGGACAGCCGTACAGATGCAGTCGTGCACCATCGGATGGGAGAGGGCTGCGTCCTCGACCTCAACGGGAGAGACCTTAAACCCACCAACATTGATGACATCGTCGTCGCGCCCTTGCAGGTGGAGACGGCCCTCGGAGTCGATGCGACCCACGTCGCTGGTGTAGAGTGTCCCATCCCGCAGGACCTCGGACGTACGAACCGGATTATCGACATAGCCGCTCATGAGCGTATCGCCCTGACAGGCAATGGTGCCCTCGGGGGTGATGAACAGGCGGGAGTGGGGCATCGAGCGTCCCAAGCAACCTGCTACGCAGCCGTCGTGGCTATAGCAGTGAGTGGCAATGATACCAGTCTCGGTAGAGGCGTACGTGTTGTAGAGACGGGTGTGGGGCAGGAGGTCACAGAGTGCTCGCATATCGGCCTCGGCCATGGGCGCCGCACCCGTCTCGATGAAATCCAGACGGTCGGCCAAGGCCTGTAGGCGGTCGGCAGCAAACTGCAACAGAATGCGCAAGTTGGCCGGTACCAGGAAGGTGGCAAAACGGGAGAAGGGCAACTGGAAGGCAGCAAAGAAGTCGTCGAGATTCTTCATACCTTGAAGGATGATGAGGGTGGAACCCGTCATTACCACAGGGAAAATCTTCGAAAGACTGCCGATATGGTTGAGCGGCCCGGCAATGACGAAGGCTACGTCGGGGCAGAAGCCTTGCGAGGCAATGAGGTTTTCGCCGTCGGCCACAATGGCGCGATGGCTAATCATGACGCCCTTGGCATCGCCCGTAGTACCCGTTGTGTAGAGTACGTCGGCTGTATCGGAAGCCACTGGGCAACCCTTGAGCCACGAGGAGACAGCAGCAAAGCGCTCGTCGGACAGACCGCACTCCAGCGGGGCTGCGGCTGCACCCAGCAGATGGACGGCAAAGTAGGTAAGAAGGAAATCTATCGACTGACTGGTGCGAAACGGGAAAATCTGGCCTTCCCGCAATCCGTCCTCATGGAGCTGACGGGCACGAGACCGTACCCTATGATACAGTTGAGCATAGGTCAGCGACTCCCCACCACAGACAACAGCCAGGCAGTCGGGCCGCTGCTCGGCGTGTTCCGAGAGGTAAGTTTCCAGCGTGGGTTTCATGGGCGGGCGGCGAGTTTCTGCTCCACCATGCGGACGATATTGTCGAGGTTGCGCAGGTTCTTGGGTGTGGCATCACGAGAGTCGAGTTCGATTCCGTACTCTTCGGAGAGGGTCATCAGGATGTTGGTGACACCGAGCGAGTCGAGTTCGCTGTAAAGGAACTCAGATTCAACATCGACCAGGGGGAGGGCTTCTTCGAGAAGCTGTTTTATTTGTTCACGCATGATTTATAAATGAGAGGTGAGAGGATTAGAAGTGAATAACATTTTCGATTCGATGGGGTTGGCATAGATGCCGAGAAAGATTTCAAAGAGAGTCTCGACGTCGGACGACTCCTCGTACTGGCAGAGACGACGCATACGGTGGAGGAAGGCCTGCTTCTGCTCCTCGGTGTATTCGTGGCTGTAGGCCTCGTTGCCATAGAGCAGGTCGTGGGCAATGTAGTTATTGGGCGTCAGGCGATAGGCAGTGCAGATACGCTCATCGAGAAGGGTGGCCACATGGCGGTGGAAATCGCCTGACGTGCATGACTCCCACTGGGTCAGTTCGTCGCGAGAGATAGGGCGACAGAACTCCATGTGCACACGTCCCTTCGGTTGCACGATGCCTGTCAGGATACTATTGAGGTCCTCGCCGGGCTTCTTTGTGTAGGGACCGCGACGGCGCTCGTAAAGTTCGAGCGTCTTCAGTATATCGCACGACTCCCATTCGTAGGAGACGGATACGGGCACGAGGTGGAGTTGGGCCAAAGCCTCAACCTTGTCGCCCGAATAGCTCATACCAAACATCTTAATGATGCCTTGGTCGGTGCGGTCGATACCATCCTTCGTACGGCCGTTGCGCTGAGCTATCCACACCGAATGGCGGTCGTCGGTAATCACCTTCCGCATGTACTCCGACAGATGGCACGAGGCACGATAGAACTCGCGTACGTTAGTGCCGGGGCGCTCGACGCGGAACATGCGATTCGACTTGCCTATATCTACCACCAATTGTCCCTGCATCAGGTTGGCCCCAAAGGTTATTTCCGTAGTCTCGAACCCGTTACTGACCAAGAGGTATTGCATGAGCGACGAGTCGAGCATGATGTCGCGGTGGTTCGACACGTACATATAACTGCCCGAAGGTGACAGGTGTTCGAGTCCGCCAAAGGTCAGTTCCGTAATGCTGCGACGGATAACCTGGCGGTTGACCTCCATCATCACCGTATGCTGAAAGTCGCGGATGTTATCGTAACTGCGTACCCGCTGGCGCACGGTATTGAGGTCGTCGTCAGGATAGACGTAAGAGGCCAGCAGGGGGAAGGTGGCATTGTCGGCAATACGATGCATAGCTTCCGATATCTCAGAATCGTAATAGGGGCGTATATCGTCAAACTTTTCCATGTTCGTGATGAGTAGGGTTAATTTGTTCGAGCAGCACACCTGGGCCTAAGATGGCCTCAGCCGTGACAATGGCCGTCAGGGGCACTCCGCAGATACCGTGGAGGTAGATGTTCTGCCCTGTGAGCAAGAGGTTGCGAAGTTTCGTGGCAATGTGAAGCTGCGAGAGGGCCATATTCTCGCAATCCTGACGATAGCCGTAGAGGGTGCCCTCCTTAGAGCCATAGTAGTCGCGAATCGTCAGAGGAGAGGCTGCAAACCGATACTCCACACAGTCGGAAATGCCTGGAAGGAGGCGTTCGAGCTTGGCCATAATGCGCTGTACATTCCACTCCTTCCATGCCTCGTATTCCGGTCCGCGATGGGTCACCGTGGTATCGGTCCACTGGCGCACCTCGTCGAACGACATCAAGCAGTTGACCGTCATACGTGAGGCGTAAGGGCCTTGCTTCTTGTCGGGCGGTGTCAGATACATGAAGCCCAAGGGCCAATCGGGGGCCTCATAGTTTTCGGCATGTTGCCACACCAATCCGTAGCGCTCTTGATAGTAGCAGGGATGGTTAACGTAGGGCACTGTACCGGGCCGGAACTTCAGATAGAGCACAAAGGCCGAATAGGTATTGGGAATCTCCTCCAGTCTCATACGATAGGCACGAGGGAAGGCTCCCTCATCGGCCAATCGGAGCAGCGTCGTGGGGTGGATGTCCGACACATAGATGTCGCCCACATATTCTCGCCCCGAGCAGGTGATGACCTTTTGCACCTGACGATCGGCGGTCGCGATGTGGACGACAGCATCGCTCGTCAGTACCTCACCACCTCTATCACGAATAACTTCGGCCAAGGCATCGGCCAAATGCTGGCCACCACCACCGAAGAGGCTGGAGCCCTCGATGTAGAGTACGTTTATCATGGCGTGGATGTAAGCCGGCGTATGTCCTGCCACCCCGCCGTACATGGGATTCATGTAGGCCAAAAGGTCCCGCAGACGAAAATCAGTCACGTATTGGGCTATCAACTGGTCGGCGGGCATCAGAAATTCGGGACCGTGGTCAACGAAGCCTTCAACTGGGCGCCGGAGATTAAAAAGGTCGATTTCATCGGCAATCCGGTAGAGTGTATCGACGTACCGACGCAGTCCTATCGCTTCCTCTGGGAAGAGGCCGGAAAGATAGGATACGAAGCGCTGACGCCCGCGAGGGATGCGGTAAGTGGTTGGTCCACCCTCCCAATAAGTAATTGCGTCGATGGCATCATCGTCGGTTGGGCGAATGTTGAGAAGGTCCATGATGCCCAGATAGCGACATATCTTGTTCAGGCAACCTCCTTCCTGAAATCCACCCAGAATGTGCATGCCCGTCTCGTAAAGTTCGCCCCTACGCATGAAACACTGAAGACCGCCACCAATGATGCGATTCTTCTCCAACACCGTCACGCGGCAACCATTCCTAGCCAACAGGGCACCCGTAAACAGCCCCCCTACTCCACCTCCGATGATGACTACATGCTTGTTCATTGGTTGGCCTCCATGATTTGGTTAAATACTGTCTGCGTGCCCAGAATGTCGGAACACGTAACGATAGTCCCTACCAATACACCTAAAACTCCGTGAGAATTGATGTTCTGGCCCGTAAGCAAGAGATTGGGAACCTTAGTGCGATGTGAAACGCGACCGGCAGTTCCCAGATGTATGTCCTTGGCCACGCCATAAAGGCTGCCCTCCTCCGTGCCTGTATAATCACGATAGGTAAGGGGCGTGGCAGTATAGTAATGGGCTACGGCCTGGCGCAGTCCGGGCATATCCTTCTCAAGGGCATCGAGCAAGCGCTCTGCCTTCAGGTGCTTAAAGTCTTCGTAGGCTTGTCCTCGATGCCCTACACAGGTGTCCTGCCACTGGCGCACATCGTCCATCTGCATGTAGGAAAGCACCACACCACTATGGGCATAACGGGGATTCGGTTCGTTGCAGAAGTGCATGTAGAGATAACCCTTTGGCCACGTTGACTCATCATAATGCTCGCAGCCCCAGGGCGAGGGCTGATGATAGGCATAGAGATTGTGATTCATGTAGGGCATAGCCTCAGGGCGAAACTGGAGGAAAAGCGAGAAGGTAGAAATAGTGTTGGGTATAGCCTGGATGCGCTGGCGATAGGAGGGACGAAGTATCGGCGTATCCAACAATTCTAACATGCGACAGGGATGGATTCCCGCGATAACATAGTCGGCAGGTAGCAGGCGCTCGCCATTGACCTCAACAGCTGTGGCCTGCACCGAGTCACATAGTATCCGAGTAGCCTTGCTATTGACCAAGACCTCACCGCCATGGGCTTCTATCTGCCGCCGCAAAGCGTGGGCCAGTTGGTCGCTGCCTCCAACAAAACGATAAGCACCTTGGTTGTAGAAATCCATTACAAAGGCATGTGTGGCAAAGGGCGTTTTGTCACGTTCGGCGGCGTACAGGGGCAGATTGCCCACAAGTACACGGGCAAGGAGTGGATCGGTAATAACGCTGTCGATGACCTCGTTGATGCTACGAAGCATGTACTCTGTGCTCAAGACGGCATTGCCACGGTCGAAGCAAAGGGAATGCATCGACGACGAGCGTGCCACCTGGGCTACAAGGTCGTAATAGCAGGCCAGCTGGTCGGTCTGCGAAGGGAAATAGCTGCTCATCTGCTGGATGAAGGGGTCGCGACCATTGGCAAAACGGAACTGTTCGCCCCCGAGCGACACCACATCGTATCCATCGGCATCAAGGGCTTGCAGACGAAGGTCGTCACGAATGCCCAAATAGCGGAACAACTTGTCCAGAATCTGCCCCTTGCCAGCCGAACCGATAAAATGCATACCCGTCTCGAAGCGGTTGCCCCGACGCACGAAGCATTGCAGGCAACCGCCCACATGCAATCCCTGTTCCAATACCGTTACCTGGAAACCATTGCGCGACAACAGAGCTCCACACGATAAGCCTCCAAGCCCACTGCCTATGACTACGATTCGCTTCATATCTTCTCCATAAACTTACTGCGCACCTGTTGGGCTAATGCTAATGACGACATGTCCTTGAAAACGTCATAACTAATACGCTTACCAACTTCTATTTCAATATTCCCCTGACGCAACATGAAATCGTACTTCGGGAGTACCCACCCCACTCCGTGCAAATAGACTGGCAAGACATCAATCTCAAGTTGCTGGGCCAACTTGAAAGCCCCCTGATGGAAACGATGCACCCGAAGATCGTTTGACCGAGTGCCCTCAGGAAATATCATGACGGAATATCCCCTACGAGCCAAATCGCGTATGCGTTCAGCATTGCGGTCGAAGCCGTCAGAGATGGGATAGTACTCGGCATACTTTATGAACTTACGATAGAACCAATTGTTCCAGACCCAATCGTTCGTCAACAATACGATTTTGGGTGAAAGCATCAGGATACACATCAAGTCGAGGTGCGACTGATGGTTAGCCACAATGACGGATGGACGTGAGAAATCCTCATCGTTATCGTTCGTCACACCAACCCGGACACCAGGCACGTGGTGAATCGTAAAGCGTGAGATCCAACTAATCAGCCGATGATAGCGCAGGCGCTTCTGCTTCGTCACCGGACCTACATGGAAATAAATCCAGGCAAAGGGGATAAGGAAGAAGGTGGTCCCAATGATGAAAAAGAGTATGGAAAAGAGCGAATAAACTATACGCTTAAGGGTAAGTGGAACCTCGCGCCGCTGGCCATCCTTTTCGGTCATCCATCGGAAAATAACGGGAGGCAAGTAGCAGGCCATCAATACAACTACTCCCATGCCCACCATCGCCACCATTGCCAGAGAGCGCAAGGCCGGATGCTTGGCCAATATCAGTGCACCTATGCCAATGAACATAATGATGCCCGAAAGGGCTACGCTGTTCTTATAGCTCGCAAGCGTTTTCTTCCCCGTCCGATACTCTTGGAGCAAGCCTTCAGTAATGAAGATAGTATAGTCATCACCCTGACCAAATATGAATGTGGCCAAGATGATGTTGACAATATTGAACTGCATACCTAAGAGATTCATTAGGCCCAGAATCCACAACCACCCAACAGTTAACGGGAGGAACGAAAGCAAAGTGAGTTCGAAACTGCAGAACGAAAACCACAAGAAAGCAAACACCACAAATCCGCAAACAAAACCGATGTAGTTAAAATTCTTGGATAGCAGGCTGACCAAGCTATTGCTTACATCTTCGGTAGCAAACAGGAAACTATCGTCTTGCAACTGGGGTCGGAACTTTTCCGCAATAGCAGAGGCTTCTCCTCGAGGCACCTGCACAAAATTAACTATCGATACCGTCCCCGTTATAGAATCGGTCATGACGAAGTGAGAGGTGAGGGACGAAAGATGAGAGGTGAGGGACGAAAGATGAGAGGTGAGATGGAAGAATGGATTGAAAGCAGTACTTGAGAAACCCAGTTGAGTAGCCTGCTTTTGCAATGTTTCTATGGCCTCGGGGTGCTGCTGCCATAGCTCAATCCAACGCTGAGCACGCTGTTCCTGGGCAGCACATGAAGGCAGAATACTCGACAATCCCGAAATCTGCTGG
Organism: Bacteroidaceae bacterium; assembly: GCA_017469925.1. GTDB lineage: Bacteria > Bacteroidota > Bacteroidia > Bacteroidales > Bacteroidaceae > Physcousia. The sequence continues at coordinate 40,512 of JAFUFK010000003.1, forward strand.
ACTAGAGGATTCGAGGTCAGTAAGGCCACCAGACGCTCATTATTCTCCAAAGCCTCATCCAACGTCTGCCCGTGACTCACCGCAAAGAGCGTTTCCGTAGTGTCATTGGCCTTAATACTGGTTGAGAGCATGCGCATGTCGGCTCGTTGCGAAGGAGTCATATAATTGATGTGTCGCATGTCAGTATCGAACGAAGTTCCCAAACTAAAATAGCCCAATACCAAAGTCGCCAACACTACAAAGGCAAATACCCACTTACGATGACGATTAAAGAAGGGGAGACGTACATGGAGATAAACAGAATGTCCCCCCTCCCCCGCCGTCCTTGCAGGAGCCAATACTGGTAAAGCTACGAGTACAAACAAGATAGTGCCCACAAGCATTAAGGAACCAAACAACCCCAAGTCTTTCATGGCATCGGCGTCGAGGAAAACCAAACAAAGGAAGGCACTGACTGTCGTAATATTGCCAATTAACAGCGGCGGTACCATCTCACGCAGAGCTTCGCGTTTATCAGTCTCATGCTTAATGTGGTCGAGGTAATGTAGGGGATAGTTGACGGCAATGCCGATAATCACCGACCCAATGCCTATAACAATAATGGAGATAGAGGCTTTGAAAATTGCAAGACAACCGATAGCAAACAACCAACCGAAGGTGATGGAAAGGGCTATCCAAACGAGGTCGTTCCAACGCCGGAAACTATAGATAAGCATAGCAAATATCAGCACAACAGCAACAATCACGGCCAAGAGACTATCGTACTTAATCTGACGGGCATTAGTAACGGCTATCAATGGAGCACCCACTGCCGAAACATCCACCCCGTGATATATGGCCTCTGTCGAATCTATCGCAGTTTGCAGAATGTCAGCCAATCGCGCATTTTCCTTCGACTCACTCATACTATATGGGGAGGAAAGGAATGCAAGCCCCACACGACCATCCTTATCAAAGACATAACCATCACGCAACTGGTAGTGGTCGCTCAACTGCATGCTACGTAATGATGCCATGACGGAGCCGCAAAGATGCAGAGGATCGTAGGGAAGGGACTGAGAAACAATGCCACTTGTAGGTAACATCAATAGGGCACAGTTTTCTTCCATACATTTCCCGACAAATGCCGTGTCGGAAAGCAGCGATTCAGCCCTTTCATAGTCGGATTCGGACATCAATAGAGGATAGGTCTGCCAGACTTCACTCAAGACATCATACATCTGAGATTCATCAACCTGTATCTGTAAATCCCGAACTATGCCATCAACATCAACCAGTCGAAGATTATCCCCAAAGGCATCCATGGCCTCCTCTAACATTTGGTAGTCAAACCCACCCTCGTCACGAAAGACCACGACAATGCGATCCTGACCTCCCATTCTGTTATAAACCGACATATAACGGGCACTCTCCTCGTCTTGAGGCAAGAAAGCCGAGATGTCTTCTTGATAATCGAGACGAGAAGCCAAGAATACGCAGGCCGTTACTATGATGCCAATGAATGACCAAAGCAGCCATCGCCGCTCGGAGAACCAATCGTAGAGGAAAAGGAATGGCTTTGTCATCGGCATAACTTTTTTAACAACATACGAGGATAGCCATATACTACGGCCATAACACACAGCACCGTATTAAGTGCACTTATGCGAGCAAAGTCCTTAAAAGGTCGGAAATGCGATACTCGCTCACTCGCCGAGGGATAGTACACCTGAATAGGAATAGAGATTAGCTGCACTCCCTTCCATGCTGCCATAACCAGCAACTCTAACTCAGCTTCATACTTGTCCGTCATCCACCATAGGTTGGTAAAACTTGCAAGCGGATAAAGTCGGTATCCCGTCTGCGTATCTGGCAAATACTGGAGCGTTTGTATATAGAACCAAAAGTTTGAAAAACGGTTGGCAAATGTATTGCTCCGAGGCATATTGTCGGCAGTCAGATTTCGGCTGCCAACAATCAAGGCAGAAAGGTTTTCCGCATGTGTCTTGAGCAATAAAGGGATGTCTGTTGCCCGATGCTGTCCATCGGCATCCAATGTCACGACATGTGAGAAACCCAGTCGGTGCGCTTCGAGAAAACCTTGCTTTAACGCATAACCTTTACCATGATTATGTGAATATGAGACTACGTGAATGTCGGGAACTGATGACAACAACTCAGGGGTATGGTCGGTGCAGCCATCGTTTACCACAATCACATCTCGGAGATAAGCCTTCACGTCCTGAATGACGCGAAGTATCGTTTCCTGATTATTGTATGTGGGAATGACGGCACAAACCATAATTGTATTCTCCTATCTATCCGTTTTTGCTGTTAGCGAAAGCTTCGTATATACTTTTCCGTCCCATTGGAAAGAAGCCAGAACGGCAAGCCCATCGTCTGTCGGTGTCAGACGCTGAACGAGGACTCGCATTTGTGGTGTTTCCATTGGTGTCATAACCGACAGATACTTTATGTTCTTCACGTGCTGAAGGCTCATACTACGATGTTGCCACTCACCCAATATCTCCAATAACATTTGGACCTGACACACACCAGGAACTATCGGAATACCAGGAAAGTGGGCCTTGAATATCTCATGCTCCCCGTTCAACGTCAAATCGAAGGTGGGGTACTCACCCGATACAACCGCATCTATGTGGAAAAAATCATTCAGTAATTTCATCGAGATTGCGAAAACGATAGGTTAATTTATGACGCTTATTAACGAGGGAAACGGTATCGCCGTTCTTCTCTACAGAGCGTTGCCCACGACAACACGAAGTGGTTTGGGAAAAAAGGAAAGACAAATCGCGTTGCAGAGTTCGGCGAATATACCATTTGTTGAGGAAACTGGCCACATTCATCAACTTGGTCTTACCTTCGCGATAAGTGAAATCAAATGCCTTGATACCAAATTCGTTGATTACACTGCCCCGAAGGGTGTCCTCACTCTGCCGCATGAGGCACAGCCCAGTAATGTCGCGCCCATGAGCCGAAAGTTCAAGATGCGTCCTGGCCATTCCCTCATCATCGAAGGTGAAAAGAGCCTGAGCCTGCACACTTCCTATGCTCACCAACAGCCATACAACCATGAATCCAACCTGCGTTTTCATTTCATTCCAAACACATTATCATTGATAGGGAGATTCTGGCGAGGATTCTCGAGATATATCATGGTTGTGTCGCCCGTCGTCTCTTTCATTTCTACACGAATCACCATCTTTGTCTTCACATCGATATGGAGGGTTATAAGCGAGAACATGCGCTTCATCTCCTTCTTTTGCGGGACAAGACGGGCCTCCCACTCGCCATCATGGCGATACATGGTAACGCTGAAGTCAGTCTTCGACGACAAGCATTTGCCTGTAATGCTATTCATCATAATGCGCGTTATCTCCTGAAACAAACGACTCGACCGCACATCTACCACATTGAGTTTGTCGTTGGCCCCGCGCATCATTACCTTATCCTTATTCAGTACAAAGCAATACTTATAAGGCGTCGCATATTCCCAGCGCAGACGATCGCCTCCTTTATAATACATATGCCCTTGCGACTTCATGTCGCCGTCAAGCAACGACAGATGCTTTACCTGTCGGAAGTCACATTGCAAGGTCTTCAGGTTTGCCACCGCCTTTTCTATTTGGCCGACCATCTGCTTCTGCTCCGCTATGCTGACAGGCTTTTGAGCCCACAATGGTAGGTTCAATAGGCACAATAGAGAGAAGAAAAATAACCTTTTCATCGACATTTTCTTATTTCAGGATTAAGAAGCAGCCACACACTATCAGGCACACACCCAACCAGCGATAGACTGGTACAGCCTCATGGAAGAATATGATGGCAGCAAACATCCCCAACACATAACTGATGCTTATCAGGGGATAAGCCATACTGAAGGGGAACACCTTAAGAATGTACATCCACAATAGGGAAGCCGCACCATAGCACAAGCCACAAACCGCAAACTGCCAATTGAGGAACACACTCTTCCAAAACACACCCGACCAGGCAAAGGTTTCCATTCGTTGCAAGGCAAACTTCAGCAACACTTGACCGCTCGTAAGCAGAAAACATTGCAGGAGAGCAAGGGGGAGGAGTCTTAATATCATAAAAGGTTAGGGGTTAAAGGTTAGAGGTTATGCAAGACATTGGAGGGGTCGAGTTGAGTCGTCAAGGCATCAATATCCAGTTCACAAAGTGCCCCATCGGGATTTGTGCTCAAGACAACAGACACCGAACTTTGCCCCACAGGAATCTGTTTACCCGTAAGACGATGTATCAAGTCAGCGAAGATTTCCGTCGATTCGTCGTGACTGCCCACAAGGATGTTCTCGGCGTCAGTCAATCGAAATTGCAGCAGGGCATCGAGCAAGGCCGTACGGATAGAGTGCTCGCTCTGCGTAATGGTGACGTTATAGCCATGGCAACGAGTCTTTATGCCCATAAGCCCGGCTATCGTATTATGGGTACTCTGCATGAAGAGCGTTGGTCCGAGGCAATGCTCCCCCTCACGGCACATCTGCAGCAAAAACTTCTCGGAGTTTTCAAGCATACCCAATGTGGTGGCCGTAATAATGGCATCAGGAGTCGGCACCCCAGCCTCACGAAGTGCGGTAAGCGAAGTCGTCAAAGCGGCCTTCAGCAATCGGCACATGCGACGAGCCTCCATCGGCGAAACGAATTCTTTGACACGATCAGTAGTCTCATGGACGGCCAGTGTCGACAGGCTCTTGACATAGACTTTTGGAGAGATATGAGGCAGGAGATGGGAGGTATGACCCGGCTGGCTGAGAATAAGGCATGAATCGTTTCCACCAAAGCCAAAGCTATTGCACATTACATGGCAAAGCTGCACATCACGAACTCCCATCGTAGGCACAATGCCTTGCTCCATTGCCGTCTGCCACCCCAGGTTAGCAGGCAGGAAACCATTCTGCATGGCCAAGAGGCAAATGACCGTCTCGATAGAACCCGAGGCAGAAGTGGTGTGGCCCGTCATCGACTTTGTACTGGATACAGGAGGCACCACATCGCCAAACACACGCAAGATGGCCACGCTCTCGCTCTGGTCATTATTGGGAGTTCCCGTGCCATGGGCATTGATGTATCCAATCTGCTCGCAATCCAGTTGAGCCATATTGAGAGCCTGCTGCATTGCACGATAGGCTCCCTCCCCGTTGTCGGACGAAGCTGTTTGGTGGTGGGCATCACACGCATTACCGTATCCACTGAGCACAGCTAAAGGACTGACTCCCCTACGGGTCACCGATTCCTCGCTTTCCAATACCACATAGGCCGCACCCTCACCCAGATTCAGGCCACGACGGTCGCGGTCGAAGGGACGGCACTGCTCATGGTCGAGTATCATCAAGGTGTTGAACCCATTGAGGTGGAATTTCGACAAGGCCTCTGCGCCACCAGCCACTACCCTATCGGCCACCCCCGTCTTGATGAGGTTGGCCCCCATGATGATGGCATTGGCTGCTGAGGAACAAGCTGTACTGATGGTGATGGTACGGCCAGGGTCAAGGCCAACAATACGGGCAGTCAGTTGGGTCGTAGTACCACAGTCGTGAGAGGCCAACGTAGCCAGATGCTCGTCGCTGTCCTGCATGTCGAGGAAGTAGCGCTCGGTATAGTCCATACCTCCGACGGTGGTTCCCGAAATCAAGGGTACAGTTTCCATGTCTTCAGCATCGAGACCTGCCTCTGCTATAGCCTCGCGAACGGCTACAGCACCCAACAAGGCCGTACGATTGACCATGGCATCGTCGGAAAGCCCCAACATCTGGCGCAATTCGCCATCGGTCTGTCGGACTTCTCCCACCGAAAGGTCGGTATGCTCGGTCTGCAAGTGGTGAATAGGACCTATCCCACTCCGCCCTTCCAAGAGGGAGTGCAGGACCTCATCCTTCCCTGTGCCAATGGCTGAGATAATGCCACTACCGGTTATGAAGACCGTCTGGTTGGTCATTTAGTACGGTTTTTGCTGACAAAGTCGGCCATCACACGGACGGAGCGGAAGACTTCCTTCCCCTTCGATGCGTCGGCCAGTTTGATACCATAATTCTTCTCCAGGAGTACAATGAGTTCCAAGGCATCGATGGAGTCAAGTTCCAGTCCTTCGCCAAAGAGGGGTGCATCGGTATCGATGTCCTCGGGGGTGAGGTCTTCGAGGTTCAGTACGTCAATGATTTGTTCTTTCAGTTGTTGAATCAGTTCTTCCATATTTTTAGGTTTGCTTCGAATGTTTCGTTATCTGTATAGTCTATCCATCCGCCCAAGACGGAGTGGATGGCGGGGTCGGTCAGTACATTATCCACCAATTGCCGGATACGTCCCCAGTCTTTACTGGGAAGTACATAGTAGGCCGTCTCGCCATGATAGTGATTGCGCATAGCAACTTCGCCCGCCACAATGTTTGGCAAGGTATAGACGAACACCGACGGACTGGGATAGCATGCCGCGGGGTCTGCGATAGTCTGGCGGAAGGCTTCGTCAGATACAACGGATGCCGAACTGCCCACGAGCAGCACGGCACGATCGAAACGCTCTGCGAATCGCTCCTCGCCCTCAGCCTGTAGCAATAGTTCAGTAGCCACGAGGCCCAGTCGGCACAGGGGGTCCATCTTGTAGAATTTGGGATAGTCGCCCACATAGCGGAGGTAGAGTTCCTTCAGCATCACAGCCCCTTGGCTCTCGATGTCGAGAACCTTGCCACATAGTGTGACGCCGGTGGGCGTTATCTCCAATTCGTAATTCATCATTTTTGCTACATTTTTTCAAACATCATGGCTGCATTGCCACCGCCAAAGCCCGAAATGGTCTTGACAAATCGCCGCCCCACGACAGACCGATGCTGGGACGAAAGGTTGAGCAACCGACTCGTTCCCGCATGCTCATATCCTCGGGTCCCCAGCACGATGCCGTCGTCAAGTGACTGCATGCAGAGCAGGGTCTCGATGAGTCCGGCAGCCCCCATGGTGTGACCGAGGTAGCCCTTCAGGGAACCTGCGGGCACCGTGGCCAGTCCGGCACGCGTCAGTCCCACGCTCTCCATCTCGTCGTTGTAGAGTGTGGCGGTACCATGGAGATTGACGAAGGCAATGTCTGCCGACGAAAGGCCGCCCATGACGGCACTGAGTGCCTGATAGTAGCCTTCGGCGTTCTTGGAGGGCGACGAAAGGTGATAGGCATCGTTGCGGACAGCGCCTCGTACCAACTGCCACTGGGCACGCGATACATCGCAGCCCAGCACCATACAGGCCGCAGCATCGCCCAAGTTCAGTCCCATGCGATCCTCGTCGAAGGGGCGACAGGGCTCGGGGGAGAGAGCCTTCAGACTGTAGAAACCATTGACCGTAAAGTCGGACTGCAAGTCGGCACCCACCACCACGACATGGTCGTATTCGCCCGACGTCAGCGTCCGCCTTGCCTCGACGAGGGCATGAAGACCGGAAATACAGGCATTGCAGACCACCAGAGGCACGACAGGATTGCCAAACCACTGGGCTATACGCATGGCTGTCGTGCTCAGGGGGCGGTAGAGGTCGCCCTTCGTCGTAGAAAGGATGAAAAGCGTGCGCGGGCTACGCACATCGATGTCGGCATCCTGCAAAGCCCCACGGACAGCCAATATGCACAGACGCTCGAAACGGCTATACCCTGCTGTTGCCATACCTTCGCACATGGTTTCTATCTCTCCTTCATCGAAGAGCGAGGCTACGAAAGGCTGCGGTACGCCCCACCGACCCTCATAGCGGCGAAGCCGGGTCTTCCCCTGCTTCACAGCCTCGTAGGTGGCACGTGTTCCCAGCCCGAGAGGCGACACGATATAGTCCGACAGTCTTACAACCACTTTCTCTTCCAGTTTTCAAAGAATTCAGGACAATACCATACGAGTTGATAGTCGTGGTCCATAAACACCTGCGTACTGCGCCCTGTGGCATAGACCTCGCCATCTTCCGGATTGTATATCTTGTAGTCAAACACTATCTTGGCGGCATCGCTGGGCACATAGGTGATGCTGATGCGGGGATGCATGCCGTAGAGCAACGGGCGGCGGAAGTTGAACGTCAAGTCCACCAGCGGGGCAAAGAAGCCCTCGTCGTAGTAGCGCGAATAGGACAATTCGTATTGTTCGCCGAAAGCCTCGCGGGCATCCTCGAAGTAGAGCGAATACGAGCCATGCCACACGACGTTCATCGAATCGACTTCGCTGAAACGTATGGTCAGGTCTTTCTCCGTAGTCAGGGTTTTCATGTGCTCAATCTTTCTTTAGTGCATCTTGAGACTCCTCTCGCTTAATCGCAATCTTCATTTCGGCCTGGACGAGCAGTTCGTCGCCACTACGCACCTCGGCATCGACCATCGTCATGCCGAAGACTTCCTCCTTGACGCGAATGGTGGTCGTCAGGCGTTCGCCCACATGGGGCGTGCGCAGTATCGTAAGGTCGCGTATGGCACCGATGTAACCGATGCCTACAGGCCGATGGCTGATGTAGTTGATGTAGCCGATGCGCGTGGCACAGGTCTGGGCAATGTTCTCTATAAGTCCCGTCTCCATCAGGTGGTCGCCCTCCGTAAAGAGCCCGTCGCTGCGCACCTCGAACTCGGTAGTCACCACCTCCTGCGTGAAATGCACCAGATGGTCCACAAGCACGATGGGCGGCCGCTGGGGCAGCAAGTCGAGTATGTCTATCTCTCGCAGTTCCATGTCCTTATTGCCAAAATTCATAGAAGTTGAACCACTGGTGGGGGTAACGGTGCAAAATTTGGCCCATTTCATCGGCAAAATGCTGGGCCATCTGCTCCATGCGCTGGCGGCGAGGCAACAAAGCGTCAGCCTCGACGGGGCGCACCACGATGCGGTAACGGCGGACCGACTCCTTCATCACGAACAGGGCCAAGGCAGGCACCTCGCGCTGGACGGCCAAGGCAAACGGCCCCAAGGGGAAACGTGCGCGAGCGCCCAGGAAGTCGCACTCGACACTGCGAGGCGAACCAAACACGCGGTCGGCCGGCATGCTGACGATGTTGCCCTCGGCAAGTTGCGTCGAAAGGGTATAGACGTGACTCATGTCGTCGCTCACAGGCACCATGCGCACATGGGTGGCCTCGAACATGCGCCGGCGCTGCTCCATCACGGTCTCCGTCTCGCCCTGGAACACCAAGGCATAGAGCCACTTCTGCCGAGGCCGCATCGAGTAGCCCGAGAGTTCGTAGTTACCTACATGACTGCTCAGGAGCATCAGCCCCGGCTCGCCCTGCTCCAACTGGTCGAGCAATTCCTTGCCCTCGAACTCGAACTGGAACGTCTGCCCGGCAAACATGGCAAAGCGATCGACGATGACCTGCCCAAAGCGGAAGTGCTGGGCATAGACGTCGGACAGCGCCTGCCAGGGACGGCGCCCGAGACGATGGCGGAAGTAGCGATACGAGGCACGGCACCCGCCGCGATTACGAAACATGTAGAAAGGCACCATCCACCCCATACAGAAGTACGGGACGACGAGGGGCGTATGGCGGAACCACCGGACCAGCGTGCGCTGCATCCAGGGTGTGCCCCCCGTGTTACCTTTCCACTGTTCGTGTGCGTACGGCATCAGGCGTTGACTTTCGATTCGATGTAGTCGCAGAACTTGTGCAGCGTATCTACGCCAGCCATTTCTTCGGGCTTAATCTTAAAGCCGAAGTTCTTCTCCACAATCACGACGATGTCCACGAAGTCGAGGCTGTCGATGCCCATGTCGTCCTTCAGTTTGGCGTCGTCGAAAATCTTTTCTTCTTCAATCTCCAGGTCTTCGATGAGGAAGTTCCTCACCTTTTCTTCAATTTCTTGTCTTGTCATATCTTTAAATCTTTCCATTTTTCCTGCATACCATGATGCTGTGGCCATACCCGATGTGGTCGTGCATGGTCTCCAGTTCCAGTCCGGCCTCGCGAACGAGCCGGAGCATGTCGTCGCTGTGGTACATCTTGCTGTTGCCGTTGGCCAGGGCCGTGAAATAGAGGCTCGTCATGGTCAGGGCAAAGGCAGCGCTCTCATATTTCTGGCGGTCCCAGAAGGTCTCCATGACGTAGAGCCGGGTGTCGTCGGTCATGGCCGCCCGTGCCCGACGTAGGATGCTCACAATCTCCTCCTCGCCGAAGCAGTCGAGGAATTGCGACATCCAGATGGCATCCAGCCCACCCTCGCGCTGCGGGAAGAGGGCTTCGGGGTCGAGCAGGTTGATGCCGTGCCCCTTGATGCGCCCGGCACCGGGCTTGTCGGCGGTGTTCGTCCTCATCAGTCCTATCTGCTGGGGCAGGTCGAGGATGGTAACCTCCACTTCGGGGTCGAACGCCACACACTGGAGGGCCCACTTGCCCGTATTGCCGCCCACGTCGTAGAGCGAACGGGTGTGGTGCCGGCGGAAGACAATCTCCAGTGCCTCGGCAAAGGAGTTGTCGCTATAGAAATGGTCGAAGCCGAACCAACTCCGCTGCACCTGCGGGGGCAGGCTCGAAAGCCCCTCGTAGATGGTGGGCCAGGGGCCGAAGTGCTCCAACCCGGCGGGCCGTCCCTCGCACAGCGACTCCTCCAGCCGATGCCAACCGATGTAGTTGACATCGTGGTTGAAGTCCATATCCACCTGGTGCGACGGATCGACCAGCAGATACCACCCGGCCCGCGTCAGCGTATAGCGGTCGCTCTCGGGGTCGATGACAATGGTACCGATGCTCAGCGAGGCCTCCAGCAACACCTTTGCGGCATAGGGCGAGAGCCCGCACTGTCGGGCCACCTCGGCCTCAGTCAGTCCCTCGGCACTCTCGCGCAGGGCCTTCAGCACGCCGAACTTCACCATCAGCCGTGTGGCTTGGAACACCACAGGCCCCCAAGCGATGAGTTCGGCCAGATGCTGCGCCTCGTGGGCCGACATCCGGTCCTCGCTGTATGCCTTACGCAGATTCGTATTTAGGTTCATTCTTCTTGATAATGCGGTTGGCGCGTTTCAGTTCCCGCTTCAGCAAATTGCCAGTAACCTTGCCTGTATGTTCGGCACCGTCCTTTATCAGGTTCAGTTTAGTCCCGAATATACCGCCTTTGGCCGTGATGTACCTGATCGAGGCCTCAACCTGTTCGCCATTCATCACGTACAAATCGCACACAAAATCGCCACGAGAGCTGATGCTGTTCACTACGACCCTCAGCCGGTAGTCGGTCTTCAGGTGGGAACCCAGGCGCAACATGCCCGACAGGCGGTCGGCCACCTCGCCGAGGAAGTCGGCAACCACCCTGGGCTGGTCCTTGTCCCAGTCTTCCTCATATACGGCGAAGTCTTCCTCGCTCATTCCGTGGATGGAGGCTTCGGAGAAGTCAATTTCAAACTTGGCCTTTCCCTCTTGGGCCAGTCCTACGAACGAGCCCGAAATGGTCTGCCCGTAGGTCATCACTGTCAGGGCTATGCCCACAAATGTCAAAAATAATCGTTTCATAGCGTTTCTCTTTTTATAGTTTCCGGAAAACAAGGGCTGAGTTGGTGCCGCCGAAGCCGAAGGAGTTGGAGAGGACGAGGCGGAGGTCGATGTCCTCGATGGTGTGGTCGGCCAGACGCAGGGGGGCGGCGTACTCGTCGGGGTGTTCGAGGTTGATGTTGGGAGCCACGAAGCGGTCGCGCATCATCAGCAGGCAATAGACGGCCTCGCTGGCTCCGGCCATCCAGCACTCGTGGCCCGTCATCGACTTGGTGCTGCTGATCCAGGCCTTCTTGCCATGGAACAGGCGGTCGAGGGCCATGGCCTCGTACATGTCGCCCTGGTGGGTGCTGGTGGCGTGGGCGTTGATGTAGTCGATGTCGTCGGGCGCGACGCCGGCGTCCTGCATGGCACGTTGCATGGCCGTGAGGCTGCCCTCGTCGCTGGGTTGCGAGATGCCGCCGCCGTTCGACGAGAATCCGTAGCCCACGACCTCGCCCAGTATGGCGGCTCCGCGCCGGATGGCGTGGTCGTAGTCCTCCAGGACGAGGGCTGCCGCGCCTCCGCTGGGGATGAGTCCGTCGCGGTCGCGGTCGAAGGGGCGGCTGGCCCGCGTGGGCTCGTCCATGCGTTTCGAGAAGGCGCCCAGGGCGTCGAACGTGGCCATCGAGTAGTAGTTGGTCTCCTGCGCACCGCCGCACAGTACCATCTCCTGCATGCCCTGCTTTATGAGCATGTAGCCCAGCCCGATGGAGTGGCTGCCGCTGGCGCAGGCCGCACTGACTGTGAAGTTGACGCCGCGCAGGTGGAAGATGGTGCTCAGGTTCATGTTCACCGTCGAGTTCATGCACTGGAAGATGAGTCCCGAGCCGAGCAGGGCCGAGTCGTGTTTCTCGTCCATGATATGGGCGGCCTCGATGACGGGCCGGGCCGACGAGTCGTTGCCGAAGATGGCACCCACCTCGTTGGCTCGCAGATAGTCGTCGTCGATGCCGGCCATGGCGAAGGCCTCGCGCGAGGCCATGTAGGCATACTCGGCCTCCTCCGACAGTCCCACGCGCAGGCGGCGGTCGATGACGCCCTTCAGTTGGGGCCGTTCGACGATGCCCGTCAGGGCACTCTGGTAGCCGTACTCGAGCCGAGCCTCCTCGAGCCCAATGCCGCTACGCCCCTGGCGCAGCGACTCGGCCACCTCTTCCGTACTTTTTCCCAGGCACGACCATACGCCTATGCCCGTTACCACTACTCTATTGCTTGCCATATAACTCTTAACTCTGAACTTTGCACTTTGCACTTACGTATATAGTCCGCCGTTGATGCTGATGACCTCGCCCGTGATGTACGAAGCCGCGTCGGACAGCAGGAAGCCCACCAGTTCGGCCACCTCCTCGGGACGTCCGAAACGCTTCATGGGCACCAGTTCGCGCAACTCCTCCTGGGGCAGGTCGGCGGTCATGTCGGTCTCGATGAAACCGGGTGCAACGGCGTTGACCGTCACCCCGCGCACGGCCGTCTCCTGGGCCAGGGCCTTGGTGGCTCCGACGAGGGCGGCCTTGGCCGCGCTGTAGTTGGTCTGGCCGGGCAGTCCCTTGAGGCCCGAGAGCGAGGCCATGTTGACGATGCGCCCGCCGTGGCGGCGTCGCATCATCTGGGGCAGCAGTCGCTTCGTGACGTAGTAGAATCCGTTGAGCGACGTGTCGAGCACCGCGTGCCAGTCGGCCGAGGGCATCATGAACATCATACCGTCGCGCCGTATGCCGGCGTTGTTCACGAGGTAGGCTATGTAGTCGTCGGGGTGCCGCTCCTGCCAGCCGTCGAGGGCCGTCTCTACCTGGGCCTCGTCGCCGACGTCGAAGGGCAAGAGTTCGGCCCGTCCGCCCATGGCCCGAATCTGTTCGGCGACCTCCTCGGCAGCCGCCCGATTGCGCTGGAAATTGACGATGACAGGCAGCCCCATCTGGGCCAGTTTCAGGCACACTGCGCGCCCGAGCCCGCGCGAACCACCCGTCACTAATGCGTATTTCATCTCAGTCCTTGTCGTGTTTATATTATAATATAAAAGCGCGCAAAGGTACGAAAAAAACGGGACTCCCCCAAATCTCAACCGTTAATAATTACTACGTGCGGCAGCGCTTGTAAACATTTTTCCGTCCTCCCCGGGGGCCGTCCGGAACCTGCCGCCGAAAGTAATGTTAACCTATCGGCCGAGATAATATTAACTTCCGGCCATCGGTTAACATAACCTGGGGGCGTAGGTTAACATTACTTTCAGGCGTAAGCTTCCGACCCCCAGCGAGATGCCCCTCCTTCGTGTTGTAAACCAGTGCGTTAACCTCTACAGCAAAAGATGGGGCAGACACCCTCGTGCCTGCCCCATCCGGAAGCGTCTCGTTGTAAAAGTTTTTCACATTACCCTGCCACGACCTTGAACTGACGTTCGAGCTCGTTCACGCTCGGGCTAATCCGAACAAGTTGGGATTCGCCACTCACTTTACCACGACCTTTTTGGTGCGGATGACGCCCTTGTTCTGCATCTTGATGATGTAGAGGCCGGGGGCCATGCTGGCGGTGCGGAGTCCCGAGGGATTCTTCTCGAAGCGCACCAGGCGGCCGTCGCTCGTGTATATCCAAGCCTTCTCGGCATTGTCGATTTGCAACTGGCCACCCTGTACGTAGGCGTCGCTCACTTCGCCACGCGTCACGCGGATGCCGTCGGTAATCAGGTCGTCGGGCTCGTCGGCCACGCCCTGGTCGTGGGTGTCGATGCTACCGCGCTGGTTGGCCTCGTCGCCCGTAATCTCCACGTCGAAGTCGAGCGAGAAGCCCTTCGTGGTGAGGCCCGTAGGCAGGAAGGAGCCCTGGAACCAGGCGTCGGCAAAGACGATGCGCAGGCGACTCTTGCCCACATGGGCATCGGCGGGAATGGTGTACTCCGTCTCTACGCCCGTGGTCTCGAACTCAGGCGTTGCGGCACGCAGTTTGCCCATCATCAGGACGCGCTCGCCCAGGGGGTCGGAACCCTCGCCGGAGAGGAACTCGGTGGTGCCCAAGGGGTGGTTGAAGGTGCCGCTGCCGTCGAGGTCGAGCCAGATGCCGGCAAAGCAATATTGCAGGCCGTCGCTGTTGCCCGTAGAGGTGCGGTAGGCTGCCACGTCGGCATCCAGACCATTCTTACACTTCATGAAAATCTTTATCTTCTGCCCCTGGCTGACCTTGAGGGTCAGGTTGCGTGCGTCGGCATACTGCGAGCCGTCGGCAGGCGACGAGGTGGCGTGGTAGTCGAGATCCTGGTCGGCACCCGTGGTGGTGAAGTCGGTCACGTAGCGCACGGCACGTGCAATGTTGGCTCCGGCGCAGTTGGGATCCATCTGGCTAATGCCGTAGGTGTCCTCCTCGACGAGTTCGGGCAGGGTGGCCTGGTCGCCACGGGGAACTTCAACCCAAGCGACCTCGGAATAGGTCTTCAGGTCGGTGCCAACGGCGCGCACACCGATGAAGGGACGGTCGGCCTCGCTCTCGAAGTAGAGGTTGTTGACCACCGTGGCCCACTGCGTGGTGCGGCCCACCTCGGAAACGCGGCCCTCGGGACCGTTCTTGTAGAGCACCTCGAAGTGGTCGATGTTGGCCTCGTCGTTATACAGCAGGTCCCATGCGGCACGGTCGCCGGCAGCCTGATCGACATTCCAGTAGAGTTTCGCCGTCAGCGAACCCTTGGTCTCGTTCTTCACGTCCACTACCAGGTCCTTCACGGCTGCGGGCTGTGCCTTCACGTCGTCGTTCAGTTCCAGTTTACCCACCATCATGCTATAATCGGCACTGCCGCCCGAAACGCGCAGGCCGATGCGCTCGATGACGTCGCCCGTGGAGACGGGAAGCGAGAGGGTGGTCTCCTGCCAGTTGGTGCCGCTGACATTGCCAACAGGTACCTCCTGCCAGTTGCCGCCGACGCGCACCAGTACGGAGAGGGCCGAGGCATTCTCACCATCCTTACCGCTCTTGAGGGCCACCTTGGCAACTGGATTGCCGGCAGAAACCTTCAGGTTGGTCTTGTAGAGGATGATGTCGGTCGATTTCGATGCGTCGCCCGTCAGCAGCAGGCACGAACCGCCCGTGTAGGCATCGGTGTGGGTGAAGGCAGGCTGGATGGCGGTGCTCACCGTCTCCGTACCGGCCTCGTAAACCAGCCAGCGGTAGGTGGGAACGACGTCCTGTGCAGCCATGTTGTACCACGTGCCGGCCGTCTTCTTGCCCTTGTAGTTCCAGCGGTCGCCGTTACCCAGGTTGAAGTAGGTGGCGAAGGGCAGGTTGCCCTGGATGGCACTGCGCTCGGGGATGTATTGGGCCAGGCCCTGGAAGTTGGCCAGTGCGTTCTCGCCTTCCCATTCGATGCCGCTCTCGCGCTCAGCGGGGCGGTTGGCAGGATTGCGATAGCCGCCGGAGAAACCGCGCTCGAGCAGGCGCTGGTAGTTCGACTGTGCGTTGTAGGCATCGGAACCGCTGTTGTAACTCCAGAAGCGGCTGTCGTCGTGTTCACCCCACAGGCAGACACCTATCTTGTGGGCCGACTCGCTGGGCGTATAGACGTACTGCCACGTGTTGTAGTCGTACTCCTGGGTATAGTCAAGGCGCTTCCAACTGCGGTTCATGGTCACAATCCACGTGCTGCCATACAGACCCTCCGACGTGCCCATCTTCTCCTCGGCCACGTCAACAGACGAGGCAAAGGTCGGGGCAAAGTTGTCGGCCGAATAGTTGAGCATCAAGTCGGTGGTCTTGCCGGTTTCCTTGGTGCCGAACAGGGCATCGGCGTTGTTCTCGGTCAGTCTGCTGGAAAACGTGTACATGCCGATGTGGAAGTTCTTGAAGCCCTGGGCCTCAGCCTCCTTGTAGAGTGCCTTGTGGAAGGCCACGACGTCGGGGTCGTCATAACCCGAGGCCTCGAAGTTGTAGTTGATGCCGTCGCTGCCGAAGAAGAGCAGGCAGTTGATGAGGGGCTTCACGTAGCGATAGGTTCCATCGTCATTCTTAATGGTAATCATGCTCACGTAACTGTTGGCATCGCCCGTGCGACCGCCCGTCGTGTCGAAGAACTTGATACCCGACATGATGTCGGTGCCGTTCTTGTGGGCAGCATCCACCCAGCAGCCGGGGGCCTGGAAGATGGAGTGGTTCCAGGAACCGAACAGGTTGGTGTAGTTCCACATCGAGAAGACGTCGCTGGCGAAGTTGGCCGTGGGATAGCCGGCATCGCCGCCCTTACCCGAACCCATGGGGATGTTCATCCACAGGTTGCGGTTCTCGTAGGTCGAGGGTACCACGCGGTCGGCACGGCTCATGATGTCGGCACGGCGCACGTGGGAACGAACGAAGGCAATGTCGGCCTGCTGGATGCCGGCGGCTTCGAACTCGGCTGCCGTGGGATAGTTGCGACCCTGCTGCAGCGCGTTGTAGAAGAGGTTCAGCAATTGTGCATCACCGAAGCCCGTGAAGTCGTACAGACTCTGTGCCTTGGCAATGCCTACTGCCAAAAGCATCATCAATGAAACTAAGATTTTCTTCATAATGAATGTTTTTAAGGTTAATACTTATTCCTATATTGTTAGGCTGATTTTCCAAGCTATAAGTTAGGAGCATCGACATCCCACCACAGGCGCGTAGCCTGCTGGTCAGGACCACCGAGAGCGGGCAGGCCAGTCTCCTGTATCTCCTTGAGCGAGGCATCGTCGGTGTTGGGGAATATCATGCGGCGCACCATGTCGCCCTCCTTCAGGCTGCCGTCGCCGTCCTCGACGTTCAGCACCGGGAACAGTTTGGGATAGCCCGTGCGACGCACGTCAACCCAGGCCTCGTAACTGTTGGGATAGCCAGCCAGATACTTCTGGGTGATAATCTTCTCCAATTTGGTCTCGGGGTCGTCGGCCTCGTTCCAGGCCACGCCGATAGTGGTCACGCTCTCTATGTCGTCGCTGTTGCCCGTGGGGTCCTGATAGGTGTAGGGACGTGCCTCGGCCAGTTGCTTATAGGCCTGCAACAGGTTGCTGTAGCCAATGCCAAGGGCCGTGTTCTGGGGGTCGAAGGGCGACGAGTTGTCGATGCCACGCTCATAGAAGGACTGGGCCGTTCCACCCATGTCCCAGCCACGCAGGGCACCTTCGGCACGCAGGAAGTCGACCTCGCACCACTTCATGATGTAAAGGGGCAACTGGCCTATGAAATTGGGATTGGGCTGGCTGAAGCCGATGTACTGGTTGGAACCGTAACTCTGTCCCTGACCTACGTGCAGACCCGAGCGTATGCCCACAATCTTGGTGTTGGCCTCCAGACTCACGGTATTGGTCTTGACGTTCATCAGTGCATCGCTGTTGCGGTTGAAGAGCATGCGGGTCATGGGATGATCGAGGCTCATCATCAGGCTCTCGAAGGAGGCGTTCAGGCGCTCATCGCCCCAGGTGCAGGATATGGTCTGCAAGGGGTGTGAGCCTCCGTAGTCGTTGGGATACATGCCTACCTCGTTCTCGTGGCTTTCGATGACACCGTCCCTGACGGCTTCCTCGGCCCACTGGCGAGCCTTGTCGCGATCTACCTTTACCATGTGCATGGCCATGCGCAACTTCAGGGAGTTGGCCAAGCGACGCCAGGTTTCGAAGCCCTGGATGCCGTTAGCCTGGTCGCGGGAGATGACGACGTTCTTGTAGAGAAGTTGCTGGATGCGGTCCCTGTACCACTGAGGCTTCTGACCGAAGTAGCGGAAGCAAGCCTGTATGGTGTCGATGTTGTCCTTGACCATGTTGTAGATGTCCTCCATCTTGTTGTACGTGAAGGGATTGTCGGTCTTGTTGCCCTTGTAGTCGGCATAGGGGAAGGGGCCGTAGTTGTCGGTTTCCTCTACGGACACGAAGTCGAGCAGGAGCAGCAGGAGTGCCTTCATCTCAGGGATGGAGTCGACATCGGGATGGTTGAGGAAGGGGGCGAAACTGTTCTTCACCAGCGAGAACTGCCCGTTGGCTCCCTTGTACCAACTGTCGGAAATCTGATAACTGGAGATGATGTTGCTGCCGTAGGCAAAGTCATAATGGGGGATGACGGCGTATCCGGCATAGACGTCGGCCAGCGTCATCATCAACTGATAGGAATGTTCGACGGGATAGCCGCCTTCCTTGCCGCCCTTCATGCCCTTCTGGCCCGTCATGGTGCCGGAGAGGTAGGTGTCGATGCGCAGGAGGGCGCTGTCGAGTCCCTGTTGGGTGGGCACTACGGTGTAGTCGATGTGGTCGGCCTCGCCTTGCAGGACAACGTCGTCCTGTATGACCTCCGAAGGACGAAGGTCGTCAACGGGGTCGTCGAACGGCAGGCAAGAAACCAGGGCGAAACTTGTCAGGCCGAGGATTATCGCGGAAGATATATGATTCTTTTTCATGATAAAAGGGGATTAAGCGTTAGAAATTCAGTTTCACGTTGAAACCATAGGAGCGCGACGTGGGCATGTTGAAGAGTTCGAAGCCCGAGAGTCCGTTGCCCGTAGCCAGTGCCACGTCGGGGTCGGCAGGCGACTTGCAATAGAAGAAGAACAGGTTGCGGCCGATGAACGACAGGGACAGGCTGGTGCCCTTGCCCACAAGGTTCGGGAAGGTGTAACTCAGCGATAGTTCGCGCAGGCGGAAGTTGGTGGCGCTGTAGATGTACTCGAGCGGGTTCTTGCTGCCGCCCAGGCTCTTGTAGTAGTTCTCCACGGGCACCACGCGACCGCTTCCATCGGGCAGATACATACCCAACTGGCCGTCGCTGGTGTAGAGGCCGGCAGCCTCAGCCGCCATGCGGGCGTCGGCCGTGCGCTGCGACACGCCGAAGTCGTCGAGGTAGGCCTCGGTCAGGGAGATGACCTTGCCTCCCAGGCGTCCGTTGATGAAGAAGAACAACTGGAAGTTCTTGTAACTGATGGTGTTGCTCCAGCCCATCTGCCACTTCGAGTTCATGTTGCCGGCATAGACGGTGTAGAGTTTGTTGTTCTCCGTCTCGAACTGCACGCGTCCGTCGGACGTAACCGCCAGCGTGCCGTCGGCATTGCGCTTGTAGTCAGTCACGTACATGTCGCCGTAGGAGCCGCCCTTCGTGTATCGCACACGCACACCGGCCACGTCCGTTGCAATCAGTTTCTCGCTGCCGTCGGCGTTGTAGATGGTCTCCAGAATCTTGTTGTTGTTGAGGCTGAGGTTGTACGAGGTCTTCCAGCGCCAATCCTTGTTGATGCGGTAGTTGTAGCCCACCGTGGCCTCGAAGCCGCGGTTGCGCACCTTACCTGTGTTCATCGGCTCTGCCTTGCCCGAAGCATTGGAGCCCACCATGTACTGCCCGTCGGAGACGGCGTTGTAGAACGTGAGGTCCACATCGAGGCGGGCACCGAAGAAGGAGGACTCGAAGCCCGTCTCGAAGGACTTAGTCTTCTCGGGCTGGGGGTTCTCGTAATAGGTGTAGTTGCTCAGGGTCACCGAGCCGTCCTTGTAGTTTTCCGTTCCCTTGTTGAAGAGGATGTGCGGCAGCGTGTTACCGACCTCGGAGTAAGAGACACGATACTTCAGGTAGGAAATCCAATCGGGCAACTTAGCCAGCGAACTGATGACGGCATTGGCACCCACGCCGAAGTAGCCGTAGCTGTTGCTCATGCCACGGTCCTTAAACTGCTTGAAGGCCCGGTACCAGTCCTGACGATAGGAGCCGTCGATGTAGATGCGCTGCTTCCATCCCAACTGGGCCGTGAAGAGTGCTGCCTTGTCCCAGTCGGTGCTCTTGCTCTGCGTGGTGGCACCCGGCCCCGAGGCTCCGAGGTCGAAGAGGTTGATGCGCTGCGAGAGCATCTGGCGTGCGGGGTCGTAGTAGGTGGCCTCCATGCCCGACTTCTGGGTCCGGTAGTGCGTAACGTGGCCTACCCAGCCTGCCGTGGCGCTGACGTCCCAGTCCTCCTTGAACGTCTTGTTGTAGGAGAGCAGGTAGTCGGTGTAGAGTTCGTTGGTCTTGTCGTAGTCCACCCAGTACTGTCCGTAGTCGTACATCGAGGCCGGGAGGAAGGTGGTAGCGTAGCGACGGCTGTCGCCGTTGAACTTCGTGTGGTCGAACGACAGGCGTGCCTGGAACATCAGTCCGTCATAGATGTCCACCGTGCCCGTGAAGGAGCCGTAGATGCGGTCGATTTTCTGCAGACTGCGGTTCTGGTTGATGAGCCAGTAGGGATTGTTCTGGGCGGCCTGCATGTTGGCCCAGTTCTGCATCAGTCCCTCCAGGGGCACCCGCTGGCTGGGGTCGAGCGTGAAGGAACTGCCGTCCTGCACGTAGATGCTGTGGGTGTTGCTCATCCAGCTGCCCGTGCGGGCGTAGTTGTGGCGGTAGTAGTCCATGTCCAGGTTGCGCTGTGCCACGTAGAGGTGGTAGAGGGGGTTCAGCACCGTGCCGCCGCCCATGCGGTTCTTGGTCTTGGTCTGCACGTAGTTGAGCGAGGCATCCATCGTCAGTCGCTTCAGGAACTTGTAGGTCTGGCGCAGGGCCACGGTGTTGCGGTTGTAGTTGTTGGAGCGCATCATGCCGTTGGCGTGTGAGTTGGCAAACGACAGGTAGGACTTAATCTTCTCCGTGCCGCCGCTCAGCGACACCGAGTTGTTCAGCGTGACGCCCGTGCGGAAGAAGTCGCCGATGTCGTCAGCGCCCCGGTTGCGCAGATAGACCTCCTGCGTGGGCTCCAGGAACTGGTTGGCCCCCATGGGTGCCGTCACCACGAGGTCGCTTGCAGGGCGGCTGTCAAGGCGTTCGCCCCAACTATCCAGCGCCAGTCCGCCCGTAGGCTGCACGCGCGCCCCATAGATATTCTGGATGTCGGGCGTGCGCAGGGGCGTGTCCATCGTCACGTTGGCATTGTAACTGACGTCTATCTTGCCCTCGCGGCCCTTCTTGGTCGTAATCATCAGCACGCCGTTGGCCGCGCGCGAACCGTAGAGGGCAGCCGCGTTGGCACCCTTCAGGACGTTGATCGACTCGATGTCGTCGGGGTTAATCATCGACAGGGGGTCGCCACCCTCGGTGTTCGAGGCGTAGGCGATGTCGCCCGTCGTTATCTGGCCACGGGGCTCGTTGCTCATGGGCACGCCATCGACAACTATCAGCGGCGACGAACTGCCCATGATGGACTTGTTGCCGCGAAGCATGATTTTCGACGCACCGCCGGCGCCGCCGGCACTCGGGGTGATGGTGATGCCGGCCACCTTGCCCTCCAGCGAATTGGCGACGTTGGCGTCCTGCACCTTCATGAAGTCGTCCGACGTCACCTTCTGCGTGGCGTAGGTCAGCGACTTCTCCTTGCGCAGGATGCCCATGGCCGTTACGACCACCTCGTTCATCTGGCGGTTCTCATCCTTCATCCTGACGTTAATGAGCGTACGCCCCCCGACGGGAATCTCCTGGGGGTCCATGCCCACGTAGGTCACCAGCAGCGTGGCATTCTTCTGAATGCCCGAGAGGCGGTAGCGACCGTCGATGTCGCAACTGGCCAACTGGCCGTCTTGTCCCTTGACGCGCACGATGGCGCCCGTCAGCGGTTCGCCCAGGTCGTCGGTAACCGTACCGCTTACCGTGTGGCCTGCCTCGGCCGACTGGCTCTGCGTCTGAGCCATTGCTCCCGTGGGGGCGCCTACCATTAATGCCGCTGTCAGGACCATCCCGACAAGCAGCCACGCACTGTTACGTTTCTTCATCGTTTTTTTTCGGTTTTTTATCGTATTAGATTCGTTCTCTCTGCAAATCTACGAAATTTCCCTCTTACGCGCCAACTTTTCGCGGGGAAACTTTCGTGCCGGAGGATAAAAAAATCTCCGCCCCGCACCTCATGATACATGGCGAGCAACGGGGCGAGTACATTATATCCTGACAATGGCGCCAAAGTCCAAGAAAAAACCTTACATAGCCCCCTACGGAGACAGAAAGGAAGCATCTCGTCGGACGTCCTATTAAGAAAGCGACGTAACATCTTGTCCCTCAACAAGAAACAAAGCATTTACCCTATAAAGCAAGATGGTACGTTTGCATCTTTACTAAAGATAGACGTGTAAGACCTCGATGTTACAGCTGCATCTTTACTAAAGATACACGTGTAAGGACGTAATGATGCAGCGACAAGATTCAGGACCGCTTGGGGCGGCCCTGAAAAATCCTTATATCGTGAATATACTTTTTTTGGGGGGGGAGGGAAGGGTGTTTTTATATTCCTCTCTCGGCCCAGTCGCCGCGGTCGAGGTTACGGTAGCCGATGGCCTCGGCGATGTGGTGGGAGCGGACCGTCTCCGAACCCTCCAGGTCGGCAATGGTGCGGGCCACCTTCAGGATGCGGTTGTAGGCGCGGGCACTGAGGCGGAGGCGCTGCATGGCCAGGCGGAGCATGTCGAGCGACTCGGGGTCGGGCTGGGCATACTGGCGCAACATGCGCTCGGTCATCATGGCGTTGCAGTGGACGTCGGGGTGGGAGCGGAATCGCTCCTCCTGTATCCGCCGGGCACGCACCACACGCTCGCGGATGGCGGCCGAGGGCTCGCCGGGCTGCATCTTCGCGAGTTCGGCAAAGGGGACGGGCTGTATCTCGCACTGGATGTCGATGCGGTCGAGCAGGGGGCCCGAGATGCGGCTCATGTACTGCTGGATGCGGCCGGGCGTGCAGGTGCAGTGGTGGGTGGGGTCGCCGTAGTAGCCGCAGGGGCAGGGGTTCATGCTGGCGACGAACATGAACGAGGCGGGATAGGTGACGGCATAGCGGGCACGGGAGACGTTGATGACACGGTCTTCGAGGGGTTGGCGCAACACCTCGAGGACGCTGCGGGGGAACTCCGGAAGTTCGTCGAGGAAGAGAACCCCATTGTGGGCCAGACTTATCTCACCGGGCTGGGGGTTCTGGCCACCGCCGACGAGGGCAACGGGCGAAATAGTGTGGTGGGGACTGCGGAAGGGGCGCGTGGCAATGAGCGACGTACCTCGGGGCAGGCGCCCGGCTACGGAGTGTATCTGGGTGGTCTCGAGGCTCTCGGTCAGCGTGAGCGGGGGCAGTATGGTGGGCAGGCGCTTGGCCATCATGCTCTTGCCCGACCCAGGCGGGCCTATCATGATCAGGTTGTGGCCGCCGGATGCAGCAACCTCCATGGCACGCACGACGGCTTGCTGGCCGCGCACGTCGGAGAAGTCGATGTCGTAGTCGTCCTGGCGCTGGTAGAACTCGGCCCGCGTATCGACCTCGGTCGGCGCAATGGCCACGGTGGAGTTGTTGAGCAGGTCCATGACCTCCTGGATGTTGCGGGCGCCATAGACCTTCAGACGGTTGACGACGGCTGCCTCGCGCTCGTTCTGCTGCGGCACGATGAGGCCTTCGTAACCCATCTCACGGGCCATGATGGCAATGGGCAGGGCGCCGCGGATGGGCAGCAGGGAGCCGTCGAGACTGAGTTCGCCGACCATCATGAAACGCTCGAGCCGCTCGTGGCTAATCTCGTCGGAGGTGGCCATGATGCCCATGGCGATGGGCAGGTCGTAGGCCGAGCCTTCCTTCTTCAGGTCGGCAGGCGTAAGGTTGACGATGAAGGTCTGCTTAGGGAAGTGGTAGCCACTGTTCTGGATGGCAGCCACGATGCGCTGGTAGCTCTCCTTGACGGCGTTGTCGGGCAGGCCGACGAGGAAGAACTGCATGCCCCGCGACGAGTTGACCTCGGCCGTGACGGGTATGGCCTGGAGGCCTTGGACGGCGGCAGTGTTTATCTTTACCAGCATCCCCCCTTAGTTCTTTCCTAATATGATGTTGACGAGAGCCGTCACGTCGGCTATGGTGATGCTCTGGTCGCCATTGACGTCGGCCGCCTCGTGGTCGTACTGGCCGGTGGTGTCCTTGCCCAGGATAATGTTGACGAGAGCCGTCACGTCGGCTATGGTAATCGAGCCGTCGCGGTTGACGTCGCCGGGGAGGGTGGTCACGATGTCCACGACGCTCCAGCGGGAGGCTTCGCCCTGATTATCCCAACGTACCACGGGAGGCGCGGCAGAGTCATAGCCTGCCTCGTGGAAATAGGTGTAGCCACGGGCCGTACTGATATTCACCATGCCAGGCGTACAGATGTCGAAAAGGAATTCGGCACCCTCGTCGGCAGAGACGGAATAGGCGGTATTGAGTGTGGTACTGGAGAAGTCGGTGAAGGCCTGCACGTTGCCCTCTGTCATCGAGATGGTGTAGGTGGCCTCCTTGCCCTCCACGCGGGTCAGCGTCAGTACGGTCGTAGGATCATCCTCCACGTCGGATGCGGGTACGGTGACGAGGCCGGTCGTATTATATACCGAAGAAGTGCCATAGCCGATGTAACTCTCGCCGATACGGCTGCCCGAACTCTTGATGCGGTACTGGCCTGTCTCGGGCCAAATGACGTTAGCTCCGACGATGGAACGCATCTCCTCGTAGGCGTATGGACTGCACGCAGTGGCCAGGGCCTGGCAGGCGTCGTAGTGCTCGTCGCAAACGGACTTCTTCAGACCGAAGTACTGGTCCACATTGGTCGTGAACCAAGGAAGCAGATAGGCCTCGACGGTCGGGGTGCGGTCCATGGCCGCCGAGGGGTCGAAGTCGCCCAGTTCAATGATAGCATTCCGATTGCCCTCGTCGAGGGTGGAATAGGAGTCTATCAAAATCGTGCCTACAGTATTCACGTTGATGTTATGGGTTTCGTCGAACCGGAAGAACCAGGGATAGGCTTCATCGCCAGAGGCCGAAATCTCGATGTGCCGAGGCTCGTCGCTCAGGGTGTTGTCGGGGGTCAGGAATTTGCCCGTGTGGATGCTATAGAGGTAGTAGCGATCCTCCGACTTCAGGATGGCAAAGTGCTCGCTCTCCATTTCCGTATCCACGACACCCTTGGTGGTCAGGCTCTCGCTCGTCGCGCTCCAAGTGCCACGGGAGTTGGTAATAATGTATATCTTCTCGTTGCTCAGGTCGGCCAAGTCGGTGACATAGGTGTAATCCGTCGGGACGGGAGCTCCAAGTACGGTCAGGGCCTCCGTGGGGTCGAAGTCGCCGACGGGGGCTATCGTGTATTGGTTGCCTGCGTCCAGAGTTGACCAGCCGTTGATGACCAGACCAGGCGCATAGCCCGAACTCGTATTGATGACGTTGCTGCCATACTGGAGTTGGAACAGGCCACTGCCCAGGTCCTTCAGGGTAATGGGGGTAGGCTCGATGTTCGTGACATCGCCCGTAGCATTGACGAACTTACCCGCCTCGATGCTCCAGAGGTAGAACTGCGACTCATAGGATATGAGGGCAAAGTCAGAGGCCGTGAAACTGCTTATTGAGGTAGATACCAACTGATTGTCGGAGACACCCAGTGTTCCGCGGTCGCAGAAGATGGTGTAGGCACGGGCGTTGCTGATTTCGTCCGTCGAGGTGATGGGCAGCCACGACAATGCCTCCGAGGGATCGAACGTGCCAGCAGGCATAATGGCCAACTGGTTGCCCGAGTCGGTGATATAGTTCCAGTTGGTCACGACTCCAGGGTTACCCGCCGTAGAGACATTTATCTGGTCCCCCGTCCCCACGAACTTGATGGCCGTAGGATAATCCTCGACGTCCGTTGACAACAGCGTGATTTCGTGACGAACACCAGGCGTGACGAGCGTGGTCGTGGGACCGCTGTCGCCAACAAACTTCCCCTCGCCTACGTTGTAGAGATAGTTCTTGCCGTTCTTCTCGACAAGGGCAAATTGCTGCTGCGGGTCCGACTCGTCCGGTGTCAGACCAGCAAGAGCCGTGGGACGCAGTTGGGTGGAACCCTCGGGGACACACAGCCAACCACGGGCAGCTGTCCGGATGGTATAGTACTTGTAGTTGCTGACTTCCGTAAAATCTGTAATCGGAGTATCGGCGTCGGCATCATAGCACTCGCCCATGGCGTAGTCCTTGCCGTCGCCCTGCGCAGCCTTGAGGGTATAGGTACCATTCTTCAGCCCTGCCGCAATGGTGCTCGAGACGGTGAAGGAGTTGGTGTTGGCGATATAGACGAGATTGCCGTCGGCGTCGTAAATCTTGAAGCCGACAGCACCCTTGCCGCCCGTCATCGTCACCTTAGTCCCACTCAGGGTATAGTCGTATGGCGAGACTACCTTATTGGCATACGTCTCATAATAGCCCACTTCGCCGAAGGTGCTCGTAGCCGCGCCGTTGTAGGTGGCCAGCGTACTACCCACGCCGCGGTCCTCGATGAACATGATGTTGCCGCCCTTCTTGGTATATTGTTGCATGGCCGAACGGACGGAGTTGACCATGGCGTCGGTCACCTTGATGTAGTAAGTGCTGTAATCGGGGAAAGCGTAGATGCCCGATTCCGGGATGTCTTTATCATTGGATACCGCGGGCGACGTCTTCCAGAATCCCCACGCTTCGAAGAACTCCGAAAGGTCGGTCTGCGTAATCTCGGCGGCGTACTGGGCAATCTTCAGATAGTCCTGCGTGGCATTGGCGGGACTGCTGGAGTTGGTACTCTTCGACAGGCCGCTGCTACGCAATTTGCTATATAAGGCCGACATGAAGGAGAAGCCCGTGTTGCCTCCCGAGGGCTGATAATTGCCCAGATAGTCGAAGTAGAGCCACAACTGGAAATACATCTTGTTGGAAATCCATACATCGCTGTAATCTCCCGACTGGGTGCGCATGCCCCCATAGTCTATCCACGAATAGCCACCATCCTGGTTAAAGCGCGAAATCATTGCTTTCACGCCTTCTCCACGGCTGGAACGCGTGCTTTGGAACAACTCTGAATCTTTGGCCAGCAGATTGACCGCCTGCGCCAATGAGTTGTTCGAGGATTCCGTCTGCCCAGCAATGTTGATGGGCCCTTGGTGCCCATGTCCCAGTTCGTGCTCAATGACCCAGATGGCACCACCATTAGTACCGATATTGCTGAGGTTGCTGTAATTAAAGGTATCGCCCGTCGTAATGCCGGGGTGGCTGCTGCCATGGTTGCCGTCGCTCCAGAAGGGATTGGTGCCCACCGTCCCATTGTCGAAGGGGTTGACCATCATCTTGTACTGCCCGGTACTCTTATATTGGTCGCAACCGGTCAGGCTTTGTTCCGTATCGAAGATGAAGTCCCATATCTTCATCACGCCAGTGGCATTCGACTCGCCCTTCACACTATTCAGATAGACATTCAGCATGACGGAGTTGCCCTTCACATGCAGATAAGTGCCCTTGAACATGTTCGATTTCAGCCAAGCCCAGTCGTCGTTGGTATGGCCGCGATGCATGTCGAAGCAACCGTTACAGGTACCGCCTTCAATGTGGACCTTGATGTCGGGATAGTTGTTGCAAGATTCGTCGGTATTGTTGAGCAGATAAGTGATGAAGATTTCACAATCCGCCGTGACGTATATTGCATTGTAGCCCTGCTGAAGCGTGGTAGTTGCGCCCGTGCGGTTGGCACCGATGACAAGTTCAGCCTCCAGTGTGGCGTTGCTGTCCTTCACGTCGCTGTCCACAAACAGATAGAGCATGTCGCCCGTCTTTGCCTGAATACCTGTAGGATTCGACAGTCGGGCGAAACGCCCAATCTTAAGCTTCGAATACCAAAGCTCGCAGTTCGAGTATATTTCGTATTCGTGGATGCGGAAGTCTTTCTCATAGGCGTTCCACGTCGCGTCGGAGTTCCACGTGTCGTTCTTCACACGAACGGCCATTTCCTGCAAGGCCGCTGGCAGGCTCGACATGGCCGAGCGCAACTGGGCGTCGGTCATCGAAGCATACGTACTCTTCAGCGTCGTGCAGGCCTTGTCGGAAAAGAAGGTTGAGAGGGCACTGGTGTGGTCAGCCGACGTCACGGCCTTAATCTCTGCAAGTTCTGCCTCTTGGGCCGAGGTCAGCGTCACCTCCTCCAGTTGCCAATACGAAGCGTCGGCCTCATAATTCCAACCCACTACATAGTAACTCTGGCTTGCTGCGGTATGCAATCCATACCAACTGCTACTGGCATTGCTAAACGAGAACCATGTAGTGCCATCTGTCGTTTTTGAGGATACACTGAAGTTACACTTATTGGAACCCAACGTCCATTGCCCGCTCGTTGATGAGTTGGGCTGGATATACTCCTCCGTCAATACATTCTGGAACGTATAGTAACTGCCCGACTTCGTGATTTTCCACATTTGGGCATACGACCCGGCATTCGTCGTCACGCTGCTCAATTTATTGCCCGTAGCCTCCATGCTTAAGTCGGAGTAATAGCTATGTAAGCGATATGTCTTCCCACTGGTGATAGAGGAAACATAAGATACCTGCTCCACCGTCACCGTGAATGACGTGATGACTATCCAAGGACTATCCGTCGAAACCGCAAAGGTTGCCGACGAAGTGCTCAGGCCTGAAACCGCAACCGTCGTGGGGCTCGATGAATTCGTCGATATCGTTTGTGCAGAACCTCCCGACGGGGTGATGGTGGAGGCCGTCGAGGAGTTGGTATATGCCTTTATGGTGTAGCCCGTAATCTGGTAGTTCCCTTCCACGGCAATCGTATAATTGTCGGTGTGGATGCTGAACTGGCTGCTGGTCACAATCATGTTGTTATTACTACACGAAAGGGTTACCTGCGGGTCTGCAGATGTGGACATCCATTTGTTGGCATATTGGCTCGAACTGGACAAGGTCAGTTCCGTAGAACCATTCCTATAAAAGGTTCCCGTCGATGTGCCGATTGTTATTGTCTGGCTGGCAGCCATGCTCTCCGTACCGACAAGCGTCAGCAGCAGGGCAGTAAGTAGGTTAAGCAGTCTTTTCATGATATTGGTAAGTTAGTTTTCAGGGTATTTTTTGCATTGCGGGCTTGATAGACTGGTTGTAGTCGCTCCCCATGGCAAGGACCTTGCCGTCGGGGCCCACGAGGATATAGTAGGGGATGTTGCGTATGCCCAGGCGAGTGAGCAGGGGGCCGCCCCATCCGGTGTAGTCGCAGTAGGTGCGCCATCGCATGGAGTCGGGGATGGACTCGGCGAAGCGCGTGTTGCGCGGCTCCAGGTCGAGGCTATAGCTGAAGGCTCGCAAGTCGGGATGTTCGTTGAGGGCCGTGCGGGTGTTGTAGTTGACGATGTTGCTGCCATGCTTCCAGTCGGCCCAGAAGGTCATGAGCAGGTAAGTGCCTCGCTGGTGCTTGACGATGCCAGAGCGAGGCAGTCGGCTGCCGACTTTCAGGGGGCGCGGGGCCACCTGACGCCCCGAGGGCAGGACGCTGTCGGCACCCTCCACCGAGACCTGGCTCAGGCTCAGGGCGTCGCCCTTGATACGTACGTCGCAGCCCGAGTGGGCCTGGAAGGCGAGGGTCGAAAAGTTGGGATAAAGAATGACGAAAGTGTATGGGTCGTCGCCTTCCACCTTCGTCTGGTAGTCGAAGCGCCCGCGCAGGATGTGCAGGGTGTCGATGGTCGAGAGTCCTCCGTCGGGACTGTAGAGTAGCAGGTCGGCCTGCGGCAGGTTCTCGAACTGGCCGCGAATGCGCACCCTACCCTTCTGCGGCCCGCAGGAGGCAAGGAGGAGAATAATAAAAAGGGCGACCCCTACCCCCAGCCCTCCCCGAGGGGAGGGAGTGCATACTTTTGCACATGGTGTTCCTTGCATAAGTGTATGTTCTATGTCGGTATATACTCCCTCCCCTCGGGGAGGGTTGGGGGTGGGGGTCGCTTCAGTCTTTTACTTCACGAGACTTGCGATGGCGCTGGCGTACTGAGCAAACTCAAGGTCGTTCTTGGCACGCTCCTTCAGCGACGCATCCTTCTCGATGGCCTGGCGCAGACTGCTTACGAGGCCCGAGGCATCGCTCGTGCGGGCAGCCAGTATGGCTTGCAGGTACGAGGTGGTGGCATCGGCCTTCTTCACGCCGGCCAGTGTCTGGCGGGCAGCGGCATAGTCGCGGTTGAGCAACTGGGCCAGGGCTGCCGTGTTGGTCTTGGCACCAGCCAGTGCCTGGGCAGCCTGCTGATAGTTGCCCTTGGCCAGGTTGTACGAACCCAGCACCTCGTTGTACGTGTTGGCGCCAAAGCCCTGAGCCAGCAGTGTCTCGGCGCGGTCCAGGTTACCCTCGCGCAGGGCGAGCAGAGCCTGGTTGGTATTGACCTCGGCAGCCGACGACTTGACGCTCTTGGCCTTCTCCAGGTAAGCGGCAGCCGACTGGTAGTCGCCCTCGCTGTAGGCCACCTGGGCCAGGTTGTTCAGGGCACGGTAGTCGTTGGGGAACAGGCGCTGGATGGTCTGGTTCCAGTCCTTCTGCTCGGCAGGTGTCTCTACGAGCATGTTGGCACCATAGACCAGTTCTTCGACGCTCAGTTGCGAGGGGTCCTGCTTATACTGGTTGAGGATTTCCTCGTCGCTGCGGCCGATGATTTCGTAGTTCACGATGAGGCGTGCGCGGCGCAGTTCGGGCAGGATGCCGTCCTTGATGTCGGTATAGACGTTGCTGATGTTGCGAATCTGCTGCTCACGCTCCTCGGGGTCCTGATACATCGAGAGGACGGAGAGGATGACCTGCTTGTCCTGCAGGTTGCTGGCCTCGACGAGTTGCTGGAATCCGTCCCAGTCTTCGGCCGTGTAGCGGGTGTTGATGTCGGCGTCCATCTTTATCTTCTTCAGTTCCTTGCGCAGGTAGTCGGCGCTGACGTTCTGGCGGCGCTCGGCCAGACGCTCGTTGAGCGAATAGCTGCCGTCGGGCGAGGCGTATGCACTTACCTCGATGGCATCCAGCGCGCGGCCTTCGGCGTCGTCATTGATTTCCTTCAGCACCTTGGCCAGGTCCTTCATGCTGACGCTCTGCAGTTCGCTCGTGCGCAGGTTCGACTGGCCGATGAGGAACTTGATGTTGGCCTCCTGCTTCTGCTCGATGACGCGCTGGAACTGGTCGGGAGCCAAGGCGGCGTTCGTACCGTCGAGGCAACGGCCCAACAGGTCTTCGGTGGCCACGACGCCGTAGCCCACCTTCACGTCGGGCAACTGCACCACCTTCTTACCCAGGCGGGCGTCGAAGGTCATGTAGAGGTCGCTCTTCAGCATCTCGGGCGTGTAGCGGAAGTTGGCCTTCATGTTGTACGTGCCGCCCAGTTTGTAGTTGACGTCCGTCCCGTTGCCTTCCACCTTCTCGCCCTGGAAGGTCACGCTCTGTGCCTGAGCCTCGCCACCCTGGTAGCGCAGTACGGGCGTAGCGGTGATTTGGGCCTTCTTCTTCATATACTTCTCGGGGAACGTGGCCGAGATGTTGGCAGCCACCTCGCCGCCCTGCTCCACCAGGGGCGTAGGCGTAACGCGGAAGTCGTCGCTCGTGAGTTTACCCAGTTTCGAGCAGCTCGTCAGCACGAGAGCCGCTGCCAATGTCAGGAAAATGCTTTTCTTCATGATTTTTACTTCTTTATATTTTATTACAATTCATTTACGCGTGCAAAGGTACGAATAAGCGAGCAAAAAGCCAAACAAGTTTGCACTTTTTCGAGCGGAAGCACCTAAGAGTAGAGGTCAAAGGTAGTGCAAACTGAGCGAAAAAGCAAACTTTTATTTGTTTTTTCGTTTTGTCCAAATTTTTCCTACCTCTCGGGGGGTGGTCCGAAACCTGCCGCTGGAAGTTATGTTAACCTATCGGCCGAGATAATGTTAACTTCCGGCCATCGGTAAACTTAACCTGGGGGCGTAGGTTAACATAACTTCCGGCGGCCCCTTCGGAGACGTGACGAAAAGGCCTCGTTTATCATTGATAGACAAAGGGTTACGTTTCTTGGACCGAGTGCTGCGATGTCGGAGACGGGCCCGCCATGCCGCCCCGGGCGGTTGTAAAGATTATTCGTAACGCAGGGTGAGGAGGCGGGAGGGATGGAACGTGGCCTGGGCCACGTCGAGAAGTTGCTGGGCGGTGAGCCGGTCGATGGAGTCGCAGAGTTGCCGAAGGGTCTGCGTGGTGCCGAGGTGGAGCATGCGGCGCCCCATGCCGATGGCCACGTTCTCGCCGTTCTCCCAGGCCAGGGCCACCTGGCCCTTCAACTGGCGCTTGGCGGCCTGTAGGGCCGAGGGCGAGAGGGGTGCGTCGCAGAGGCGTTGGAGTTCGGTGCGGACGAGGCGCAGACAGCGCTCCACATCCTTGTGGTCGCAACCGAAGTAGGTCTGCCAGAGTCCCGTGTCGGTGTAGCCCGCCATGGAACTCTCTACGGTATAGACGAGTCCGCGGCGCTCGCGCAGGGCGAGGTTGAGCCGCGAGTTCATGCCCGGGCCGCCCAGGAGGTTGTTGAGCAGGTAGAGGCTCGTGTAGTGCGGGTCGCCCATCGGATAGGCCTGACAGCCCAGGACGACGTGGGCCTGGTGGGTGTGCTTCGGGATAAGGGTGACTCCACCCCCCTGTCCCTCCCGAGGGAGGGGAGTGGTTAGCGTGGGTTGCTCAATGTCTGGCTGGCATATATTCCCCTCCATGACAGGGAGGGGTAAGGGGAGAGTCCGCAGGGTCACGTCGCCCAGCACGAACAGCACCATGCGCTCGGGGCGATAGAGGCGACGGGTGAAGCGCAGGAGGTCGTCGCGACGGTACTGGCGCAGGCGGTCGGCCGAGCCCAGTATGTTGCGCCCCAGGGGGTGACAGGGGAAGAGGAGCCGGTCGAAGTCGTCGTAGATGAGTTCCGACGGGGAGTCGTTGTAACTCTCGATTTCGTCGATGACGACCTCTGCCTCGCGCTCCAGTTCGCGCTCGGGGAAGGTGCTGTGGAGGGTAATGTCGAACAGGAGGTCGAGGGCCCGGCCGAGGTGCTGACGCAACGTCGAGCAGTAATATATGGTGTGCTCCTTGCCCGTATAGGCATTCAGGTCGCCACCGACCGACTCCATACGGTTGAGTATGTGCCAGGCGCGGCGGCGCTCGGTGCCCTTGAACGACATGTGCTCGATGAAATGGGCCATTCCGGACTCGCTGTCGGTCTGGTGGCGAGTGCCTGCCTCGACGGCAATGCCACAATAGACCACCTGTCCGGGGCGGTGGTCGATGACAATGCGCAGGCCGTTGTCTAAGGTTGTTGTTTCCATAAGTAAAGTACGGACTCGGGGCCCATGTTGAAGAGGAGATCGACGATGCTGAGGTCGGGCATGAACCCACAGCGGTCGGAGAAGAGTTGGTAGTAGGGCAAGGGCCGCCCGCCTTTCGCAGGCAGGGAGGCTATGTCTATCAGTTCGCACACTTTCTCCTGAAGGACTTGATTGAAATCTATCAGAAACTCGTACTTCTTTTCATAAAAAGGGGCGAATTCATCGGCATAAAATTCAAAAAAGGGTGTACGCCCATAACTGCTCTTCAAGGCATTCCAATGGAGATGGCGCCACTGGCCATGGTCGCTGATGCGAATGTCGCGCATGGGAGTGCGGTAAGGCACGAACTTGACCACAGGTATGGAAAGAGCCAATGGCCCGTTAGGCGAGGCTATGTAGCATCGGTTCCTAAGCGTTTGTTTGCGATAAGGCTCATCGGTGTCGATGCTGTATGTCTCGCCCTGCGCCAACTGGGCGTAGTACGAAATGGGGGCAAGGTAGTAGCTGGGAAGAAGCATCAGCGAATGTTGTCCACCCAACGGAACAGGCGGTTCCAGCGGATACCGCCGTCGAAGAGGCTGTAGTCCTTGTTACGCGACATCCATATCATGACGGGCTTGCCCACGATGTGGTCCTCGGGCACGAATCCCCACATGCGCGAGTCGGCCGAGTTGTGGCGGTTGTCGCCCTGCATCCAGTAGTAGTCCATCTTGAAGGTGTAGGACTGGGCTCGCTCGCCGTTGATGAGGATGTCGCCCTGGTCGGTGACCTCCAGCGTGTTGCCCTCATAGATACGGATGCAGCGCTCATAGACGGGCAGGTTGTCGAGGTTCAGTGTGATGCTGGCTCCCTTGGCCGGAATCCAGATGGGGCCGTAGTTATCGACCGTCCAACCCTTGTGACCGTTGAGGGGATAGATTTCCTCGGTGCTGGTCTTGACCTCCGGCTCGACGCTGCTCACGAGGTCGGGACGGGCACGCATGGCCTCCACCATCTTCTCCGTCAGGGGGCAGACGCCCGACTGATAGAGGTCCTTGTAGTCGTCGAACGAAAGGCCGATTTCGCGGATGAAGTCGTCGGGCAGAGAGGCGCCGACGAGTTGTACGCGGTAGTTGAACTGCACGTTGTCGGGCACCTTATTGGGCTGACCGTCGATATAAACCATGCGGTCGCGCACCTCGAGGGTCTGGCCGGGCAGGCCGACGCAGCGCTTCACATAGTTCTCGCGCCGATCGACGGGACGCCACGTTACCTGGCCATACTCGCCGGGGTACGACTTCACGTAGTTGCTGCCAAGGGCGTAGAACTGTTCAAACTGCCGGCGGCGGGCCAGGGCATCGAGGGCATCGAGATCGACCTTGCCGAAGTTCTGCTCATAGAGTTGACGGCCAAAACTGTAGCACATGATGTAGTAGTCGGCATTCTGATAGTTCAGGGCCACGCTGTCGCCCGAGGGGTAGTTGAAGACGACGATATCGTTCTGCTTCACGGGCTTTGGCGATACGCGCTTGTACTTCCACTGCGGCCACTCGATGTAGCTCTTGCTGCCGAAGACAGGCAGGGTATGCTGGCACAGGGGCATCGAGAGCGGTGTCATCGGGGCACGCGGCCCGTAGGCCGTCTTCGAGACGTAGAGGTAGTCGCCGACGAGCAGGCTCTTCTCCAAACTGCTCGATGGAATGGTGTAATTTTGGAAAAAATAGATGTTGACGAAATAGACGGCTACGAGGGCAAAGACGATGGCATCGACCCAACTCATGAGCGTGCGGGTGACGGGATTCTCGAGTTCCTTCCACCAGCCCCACTTAATCTTGCGGGTGACGTAGGCGTCGAAGGTCAGCGGCACGGCGATGTAGCCCCACCAGGGGGCCTTTATCCAGAAAAGGAACACGAGCATGAGCACGGTAAACACGATTCCGTAGGCCCAGTCTTTCCAGGTGCGAGGCTTTTGTTCTGACTTTTTCATTTATTGTGAATTATGAATTGTGAATTGTGAATTGAAACAAGTCTTCCATGGTGAGCAGGCCCGAATGTTGGGCCGTGTATTCGGCTGCCAACACGGCGCCGAGGGCAAAGCCGCGACGGTTGTGGGCCGAGTGGGTGATGGTAATCTCGTCGGCCTCGGAGTCCCAGGTAATGGAGTGGATGCCCGGTACTTCGCCCCGGCGGACGCTGTCGATGCGCAACTGGTCGGCCGGCACGTCGGCAGTGCCCTCCACCGTGCCATCGGGCTGCGTAAGTTGGCCCATCTGCCAACCGCCGAGCCTCGGGACCTCGGCGGTCAGTTCCTCGGCCAGGGTGATGGCCGTGCCACTGGGATGGTCGAGCTTGTGGATGTGGTGGACCTCCTCTATCCGGGGTGTGTACGAGGGGAACTGGTTCATGATGCGTGCCAGATAGCGATTGACGGCGCGGAAGATGGTTACGCCCAGGCTGAAGTTTGAACTCCAGAAGAGCGTCTCCCCCCCTTCGGTGCAAAGACGGCGCACCTCCTCACCGTGCTCCTTGAGCCAACCCGTCGAGCCGCTGACCACCTTCACGTTATGACGGAAGGCACGCAGATAGTTGTCGAAGGCTACATGAGGAGCGGTGAATTCGATGGCCACGTCGGCCGAACGGAACTGGGGACTGTCGAAGTCTTGCTGATTGTCAATATCTATGATGCTGACAATCTCATGGCCACGGCTGAGGGCGATTTCCTCTATCATGCGCCCCATCTTCCCGTAGCCGATTAGTGCTATTTTCATCGTTTGTTAAATATTTTCGAGTGCAAAGATAGGTAATTCACGACAAAAACCGTACTTTTGTTAGGTATTTTTAAGAATTATTTACGTGGAGAAGCTCCTACACTACGTCTGGAAACATAAATTATTGCCTCTGAAGGCCCTGCTAACGACCGACGGACAGGAGGTGGAAATCATCGACCCGGGACTGGCCAACCAGAACCAAGGCCCCGACTTCTTCAATGCCAAGGTGCGACTGGGCGATACGGTATGGGCGGGCAATGTGGAGATTCACCTGCGCTCGAGCGACTGGTTCCGGCACGGGCATGAGGGCGACGAGGCCTACGACAGCGTTATCCTGCACGTGGCCAGCGTCATCGACTGCGACGTAACGACCAGCAGCGGGAAACGACTACCTCAGTTGCAACTCGACATCCCCGCAGAACTGCATCAGCGCTACGAAATCCTGAGAAAGACCGAGGACTACCCCCGTTGCTACCACATCATCCCGGGGTTGGACGTGTTCAAGGTGCATGCCTGGATGGACACCCTCCTCGTAGAACGTCTGGAGGAACGTGCCCGACTGGTGGAACAGCGATTGAAGGCGACCAACGGCAACTGGGAGTGGGCGCTCTTCGTCACGCTGGCCCGAAACTTCGGGTTCGGACTCAACGGCGATGCCTTCGAGACGTGGGCCAAGCGCATCCCCTTGGACAAGACGGGTAAGCACCGCGACGACCTGTTCCAGATTGAGGCCATCTTCCTGGGCATGGCCGGACTGCTCGAAGACGTCTCACTGCCTCAGAAGGCCGTGGCCGACGACTACTTCCGCCGGCTGCAAAAGGAGTTCCAGTACCAGTGTCGGCTCTTCTCGCTCGGAGCCATCATGCCCTACCAGCAGTGGAAGTACCTCCGACTGCGCCCCCAGAACTTTCCGCACATACGTCTGGCCGAACTGGCGTGGATGTACCACAAGGGCGGAGTGACCCTTTCTGTGCTGAAGGATGCCGTCATGGAGGAACAACCCCTGGAGGCGCTGCGCCGTACACTGGTGGCCGAGACGTCGGAGTACTGGCAGAACCACATCATCTTCGGCAATCCTATTGAGAAACGGTCCCTGCGTCTGAGCAAGAGTTCGCAGAACCTGCTGATTATCAACACCGTCGTGCCCGTGCTCTATGCCCACGCCATGACCCACGACAACTGGCTCCTGCGCGAACGTGTGCTGAACCTCCTACGCCTCTTGCCTGCCGAACAGAACTACATCATGCGTCAGTGGGCGGGATGTGGGCTCCGGGTAGATACGGCCGCCGACAGCCAAGCCCTGATAGAACTGAAACGACAATATTGCGACCGCCACGACTGCCTGCGATGCAGTTTTGGCTACGAATTCCTTAGCGCCAAACAATTATGACACACGAACTAAGAATGAAGGTGCGCGACTATGAGTGCGACCTGCAAGGCATCGTCAACAATGCCAACTACCAACACTACACCGAACATGCCCGCCACGAGATGCTCCTGGGACTGGGCGTCTCCTTTGCCGACCTGCACCAGCGGGGTATCGACGTCGTGGTGGCCCGCATCTCGCTCAGCTATAAAGCTCCGCTCCGTAGCGGCGACGAGTTCCTCGTGCGCTCCGAGGTCAGGAAAGAGGGGGTGAAGTATGTTTTCCGTCAGGACATCATTCGCCTGAGCGACAATCGCCTCTCGTGTCGCGTTGAGGTGGTCAATGCCGTACTTATCGACGGCAAACTGGCCGCCGAGTGCCCCGAACTGGACAGACTACTCTCATGAACGACGAACTGATATACCTGATGGCGCTAACGCGCGTGTTGCCCTATCAGTCACAGGTGCAGCGCATGTTGTTGGATGCGGTGGGCAGCGCCACGAAACTCCACGAGGCACGTACCTCTCTCAGGGACCTTGTACCTGATGCCACCGACCGCCTTGCAGCTACCGTGGCACAGATGGGTCAGCACCTGGAACGTGCCCGGCAGGAAATGGACTTTGCCCTACGGAACCAGATACGCATCATCGCCCTTTCCGACACGGACTACCCTGCCCGACTGCGCGAGTGCCCCGACGCACCCATAATCCTCTTCTACCGCGGTACGGCCGACCTCAACAGTCGTCACATCCTCAGCATGGTGGGTACCCGCAAGGCTACGGAATACGGAAAGACGTTCTGCCAACACTTCATGCGTGACTTGGCGCAACTTTGTCCCGATGCGCTGGTCGTCAGCGGACTGGCCTATGGCATTGACATCAACAGCCATCGGCAGGCTCTTACGAACCGGTTGCAGACCATAGGTGTGCTGGCTCACGGACTGGACCAAATCTATCCGCGCCTCCATCGCCAGACGGCCATCGAAATGCTGCGACAGGGCGGACTGCTGACCGAGTTTATGAGTGGGAGTATGGCCGAGAAGGTCAACTTCGTCAGCCGTAACCGCATCGTAGCCGGCATGGCCGATGCCACCATCGTAGTGGAGAGTGCCGACCGAGGGGGTAGCCTCATCACTGCCCGCATTGCCACTGAATACAATCGCGACGTCTTTGCCGTACCCGGTCGCATCGGCGACACGGCGTCCGCGGGTTGCAACCAACTCATCCGTGACAACCGCGCAGGCCTGCTCGAAACGGCCGAAGACTTTGTCGTCACAATGGGATGGGCCACCCTGGCACAGGAAAAACGACCCGTACAGCGAGAGATCTTCCCCACCCTTTCCCCCGATGAAATGGTAATTTTTGAGGCTTTGAAGGATTCTGAAGGCAAGCACCTAAACTTGCTTTCCCTTGAGACCCACCTGCCCGTTGGCCGCCTCAGCAGTCTGCTCTTCGACATGGAGATGCGGGGCCTCGTACGTCTCATGAGCGGCGGCATGTACCGATGGGTATAAGAGGGGGATTAGCGACGCCAGCGGCGTAACAGCGCGCGAGCAATATCTCCCGATGAAACCGATAGTTTTCGACGATTACGGACAATATTTCCCAGCGCTTTGTGGTCGGCCTCAGCCATGTGGGCAACGCAGGCCCGGTGGTAGTAGGCATCGATGACGGGGAGCAACTCATTCTGTCTCTTGAACCCCATTTCCTCAACAATCTGCCTGACCTGTTCGATGTACTGGCGAAAGGCCACGAGTTTTTCATCCATGTCCCGGGCGTCGGACGAAATGTTTGCCCCGCTGTCGCAGAAGGTGGTCAGGCACTCAGGCGTAGAGGCAATACCCCCATGCCGGGCAAAGCGAAAAATGGACAGGTTGTCGGAGCCCCAGGCATAGGGCAGAGGGGTGTATCCACCAGCCTCGCGCATCGTCTGCGTACGTACCATAAACTCGCTGATGGTCTGTCGGCGACGGCTGTGATAGAGGTCCCACATGTAATCCTCGAGGCTCTCCCATTCAGGTGACTCTGGATAAAGGCTCACTTCGCGCCCTTCCCCATCAACGACGCGCACACGGGAGCGCAGGACGTTGCACTCGGGATGTTGCTCTGCCAGGCGAAGCAGGGTCTCGACAAACGTAGGGGCATACTGGTCGTCGTCGCACAAGAGGCAAAACCACTCGCCACGGGCCCGACGCAGGCACTCGTTCCAATTCCGAGAAGGGTCGCCCTTGCCCACATTCCTTTCGTTCACGAAATAGCGAATGCGCGGGTCGTCAAAAGCCCGTACCACCGAATCCACGTCCTCTGGCGACTGGTCGTTGACTATCACTACCTCAGTATTCCCGTACGTTTGCCTAAGCGCCGAGGCGATACTCCCACGCAGTCGGCCTGCCTTATACGCTGGAATGGCTATGGTTACGAGTGGCTTCATGTCTCATTTTCAACGAATAGGGAAAAAACATACCACCGCCGACTAATCAGCCAGCGGTGGTATATGAATATTGGAACTTAATCCGCAAGCTTTGCACAGATGAACTCGCGGTTGAGGCGGGCGATGTTGGCGATGGTCTCGCACTTCGGGCAGACAGCCTCGCAGGCACGGGTATTGGTGCAGTTACCGAAGCCCAGTTCGTCCATCTTAGCCACCATGTTCTTGGCACGACGGGCAGCCTCTACGCGACCCTGGGGAAGCAGGGCAAGCTGAGAAACCTTCGAGGAGACGAAGAGCATGGCGGAGCCATTCTTACAAGCGGCGACGCAGGCACCACAACCGATGCAGGAGGCGCAGTCCATAGCCTCGTCGGCATCCTCCTTGGGGATGAGGATGGCGTTGGCATCCTGAGCCTGACCGGTGCGGATGGTGGTGTAGCCGCCGGCCTGCATAATCTTGTCGAAGGCAGAGCGATCGACCATACAGTCCTTGATGACGGGGAAACCAGCCGAACGCCAGGGCTCTACGGTGATGGTGTCGCCGTCCTTGAAGCGACGCATGTAGAGTTGGCAGGTGGTGGCACCACGCTCGGTCTTGCCGTGAGGCGTACCATTGATGTACAGTGAGCACATACCGCAGATGCCCTCGCGACAGTCGTGGTCGAAGACGAAGGGCTCCTTGCCGGCACCGATGAGTTCCTCGTTCATGATATCGAGGGCCTCCAGGAACGAAGTGTCGTCGGGTATGTTCTTCAATTCGTGGGTATCGAAGTGGCCCTTGTCCTTCGGGCCGTTCTGCTTCCAGAACTTAATCGTTACACTTATATTCTTTGCCATAGTTGTTAGTTCTTATAGTTACGGGTTTGTACCTTGATTGCCTCATACTCCAGGGGCTCCTTGATGAGTTCGGGATCCTTACCTTCGCCCTTGTACTCCCAGCAGCCAACGTAGAAGAAGTTCTCGTCGTCGCGCTTGGCCTCGCCTTCCTCGGTCTGGTATTCCTCGCGGAAGTGACCGCCGCACGATTCGTTACGGCTGAGGGCATCGTGAGCCACGAGTTCGCCCATCGTGATGAAGTCGCGCAGGTGGATAGCCTTGTCCAGTTCGACGTTCAGGCCCTCCTTTGTGCCAGGCACGAACAGGTTGGTGTCGAATTCCTTCTGCAGGGCACGCATCTTCTCGATACCGGTCTTCAAGCCTTCTGCCGTGCGACCCATACCTACGTACTCCCACATGATGTGGCCGAGTTCCTTGTGGATGCTATCTACGGAACGCCTACCCTTGATGTTCATCAGGCGGTCGACTTCTGCCTCAACAGCCTTTTCTGCCTCCACGAACTCGGGCAGGTCGGTCGATACCTTCGGCCAGATAGCCTGGTCGGCCAGGTAATTCTGGATGGTGTAGGGCAGCACGAAGTAACCGTCGGCCAGGCCCTGCATTAGGGCGGAGGCACCGAGACGGTTGGCACCGTGGTCGGAGAAGTTGCACTCGCCGATAGCGAAGAGGCCGGGGATGGAGGTCTGTAGTTCGTAGTCCACCCAGATGCCGCCCATCGTGTAGTGGATGGCGGGGTAAATCATCATGGGCTTGTAGTACTTCACGCCGTTGATTTCATTGGCCAGGTCGCCGGGATAGACATCGGTAATCTCCTCGTACATGTCGAAGAGGTTGCCGTAACGCTGCTTCATGGCATCGAGGCCAAGGCGGTTGATACTCTCAGAGAAGTCGAGGAACACGGCCAAGCCGGTGTTGTTCACGCCGAAGCCCTTGTCGCAACGCTCCTTGGCAGCACGAGAGGCCACGTCACGCGGCACGAGGTTACCGAAGGCGGGATAGCGACGTTCCAAGTAGTAGTCGCGGTCTTCCTCGGGAATCTCCCAACCTTGCAGCGTGCCTTCCTGCAACTTCTTGGCATCCTCCAACTTCTTGGGCACCCAAATACGACCGTCGTTACGCAGCGATTCGGACATCAGCGTCAGTTTCGACTGCTTGTCGCCGTGTACGGGGATGCAAGTGGGGTGAATCTGCACGTAAGAAGGATTTGCGAAGTAAGCACCCTTGCGGTAGCACTGAACGGCTGCCGTGCAGTTGCAACCCATAGCATTGGTAGAGAGGAAATAGGTGTTGCCGTAACCGCCAGTAGCGATAACCACGGCATTGGCGGAGAAGCGCTCCAGTTTACCGGTCACGAGGTTCTTGGCGATGATGCCACGGGCACGGCCATTGACGATGACCACGTCCTCCATCTCGTAGCGGGTGTAGAGTTTCACCTTGCCGGCGTTCACCTGGCAACTCAGCGAAGAGTAGGCACCGAGTAGCAACTGCTGACCCGTCTGACCCTTGGCGTAGAACGTACGGCTCACCTGAGCACCACCGAACGAACGGTTGGCCAACATGCCACCATACTCGCGAGCGAAGGGAACGCCCTGAGCCACGCACTGGTCGATGATGTTGTTCGACACCTCAGCCAAACGATAGACGTTGGCCTCACGGGCACGATAGTCGCCACCCTTCACAGTGTCGTAGAACAGACGATAGACGGAGTCGCCGTCGTTCTGGTAGTTCTTGGCCGCATTGATACCACCCTGTGCAGCGATGGAGTGTGCGCGACGGGGCGAGTCCTGGATGCACAGGTTGATGACGTTGAAGCCCATCTCGCCCAGCGAGGCTGCAGCGCTGGCACCAGCCAGACCCGTACCAACCACGATGACGTCGAGCTTCAGTTTGTTCTTGGGGTTCACCAGTCGCTGATGAGCCTTATATTCCTTCCATTTCTCAGGCACTGGACCTGCGGGAATCTTAGAATCTATAACTTTTGCCATAATATTTCTTTAGTTACGAGTTACGAATTACGAGTTACGAAATCAAGCACCGCAACAAGAGGCAGCGCAACAGAGGCTGGGGGCACAGCCGAAGGCGAAGGCCAGCACAACGACGAGGAACATGAGCATCACGAGGGTCACGTAGATGATGCCGATGCACTTCCAGCGGTCGAGCCACGTCTTACCGCTCCAACCGAGGGTCTGCATAGCCGACCAGAAGCCGTGGGTCAAGTGGAACCAGATGGCCAGAATCCAGATGACGTAGAGCACCACGTAGCAGGGATTCGAGAACGTGTTCACGATCTTGGCGAAACCGTCGGCGGGAGCCGGGTCGAAATGAATCGACGGGAACAGTTCGGCGAACATCATGTTCCACCAGAAGTTGTAGAGGTGCAGAATGAGGCCCAAGCAGATGATGATGCCCAGGACGAGCATGTTCTGGCTGGCCCACTCCACCTTAGCGGGTTTGTCGGTCACGGCGTACTGGCTGGTGCCGCGTGCCTTCTTGTTCTGGAAAGTCAGAATGAAGGCATACACGATGTGCAGCAAGGCCAGTGCGGCCAGGCCGAGCGTAGCCACGACGGCATACCAGTTGGCACCCAGAAGTTCGCAAATCATGTTGTAAGCGTCCTTCGAGAATAAGGCCACTACGTTCATGCTGCCGTGGAACGTGAGGAACAGGATAAGTGCCAAGCCGGTCACGGACATAATCACTTTCCTGCCGATGGATGAATTAGTTAACCACATAAAATTTAGGATTGATTTAAGTTATTAATAATTTGTTACTAATCAGTTTTAGGTATTACGCGCCACAAATTTAAGATTTTTTTACCATTCTGCCAAGTATTTCGGCCAAAAGGTACGAAAACGGCACACAGGAAGCCCGTGTGCCGTTGGTTCGGATTGATAGTTAAGGCTATTTTAATACCACCTTACGCTGATTTTGGATATAGATACCCTTCTGCTGCGGTTGCACTCGCCGACCGCTCAAGTCGTAGATACCAGAGGCATCGGCGGCTTGCCGGATATCCTTGATACCGATGACAATATCAGAAGGCAGGCCCTCGGCGCCCGAATCGGCAGTCATGTAAGCCGTAAAGC
The DNA here is from genome assembly GCA_017469925.1 of Bacteroidaceae bacterium. GTDB lineage: Bacteria > Bacteroidota > Bacteroidia > Bacteroidales > Bacteroidaceae > Physcousia. Next base: position 84,506 of record JAFUFK010000003.1, read on the forward strand.
CCCAGATGACTTCGTCGGCAGCCTTCACCATCGTCTCGCCGTTCCATACGAGTTCCTCGCCAGTGGTGTACTCAGTGGTATAGGTGCCCTTGAGTTGACTTTCGGCATGGATATCCTCAAAGCCTAATGCCAACCTGTAAGCTCCCGACTCGCCCGAAAGCAGCACGGGGGTAGCCGCAGGAATAAGGTTGCCCAGCGAGGTTAGTTCGAGTTTGCCGTCGCCCACACCGACAAGGTATGCCACAAGGCCAGTGGGCAGGGTTGCCGTTTGCGGCAGATAGGTACTGCCCCAGCCATTCTCGCCGATGGTGACGGGAACTTCGGTCACATATTCGAGCAAGAAGTTGTTGTAGGTATTGTTGGCGTTCGAACGGTACATAATGGAATGATTGCTATTGTTGACCATCAGGTTGCGCTCACCCTTCGACCCGTCGAGGGCCACGATATAGTAAGCACCCACCGTACCGTCGGCCGACTTGCGGAAGTCCATCTTACTCTTCACGGCACCAGGCACGTGGAGCCAGTTGGTATCCATGTAGAGACCGTTGAGGAAGTTCACGAGATACTGCCCGTCGTAGTAGAAGATGCCGTAGTCGTCGGGCTCGGTGCTGAGCGACATGCACTCGGGGTCGTCGCCACCCAAACTCTCATCGTAGCTGCGCGCATAGCCCAACGTCTTGGCACTACGAATGCGCAGGAAGGAGTGGGCGCGCGGCTGGTTGATGGTCAGGTGGCTATAGACGGCCTTCACGCGGTCGTTGTAGTCGTTAAGTTTATCCAATACGGCTTGGCTCTCGCCGGGACTGGCCTCCAGGTAGGCCTCTACTTCGGCCATCAAGGCGGCATAGTCTTCGTCGCCCTCGGCCTGGCTGTAGCAGTTGAGCAGGTCGGGCTGGATGAAGTCGGTATATGTCTTGGCCGTATTGAAGTTGGTGCGCAGGGAGGTGCGGGCGGCCAGTATGCGGGCAGCCAGTTCCTCATCGGGGTCTCCCACTACGACTTTCTCTATGTGGAATATGTTACCGTCCCACTTATAGTCGTAGAGTTTGATGCTCGTGTCGCTCGAACCCACATACCAATTGACCTTGAACTCGGTGTTGTCACAGATGAGGTATCCGGAATAGACCTGTCCCGTCGTAGCATCGGTGCCACCCTGGTCGCTGACGTACGGCTTGATGTACCAGTCGCAGCCCTCGCTGTTCCACGAGGCTTCGCCTGCCATCAGGAGGTCGTTGGCGTTGTTGTGTATCTTCGCCGTAAGCACGCCGTCGGCTGCCGAACCTGTGAAGTAGAACTGCGTAGCCTCGTCGGGATTGTCCGTAAGTCCCAGTTTCTGGCTATTGCTACGAAACATGGCATAGTTAATCTTACCCTGAGCCGCAAAGCGGGCATTTCGGATGCGATAATAGACGGGCTCGGCAGGATTGGTCGTCACCTCGGGCAGGCCGGCATTAGGGTCGTCGGGACCAGCGTCAGGGCTGATGAACTTGAAGCGGCAACCACGGTCGGCATAGCTACTGCCGTCGTAGGGCATTACGACCCAGTTCATGTTGCAGTCGGCACCGTGCGACGAGCCTCGGTTGCTGATGTAGAGGCCGTCGATGGTAATGCCGAAGTAGCCGCTATAAGAGGTCATTACGGTCTGAAATTCAGTTGGTTGCGACTCGGCGCCATATTGCAGGTACGAGGCCGTCACCTTGTCGGTGGCCGAATAACCGCTACGGGTAAGCCCCTCGGTATAGCTTACGGGCTTGCCGTCGGCCGTATAGATACAGAGGTGGAACTCGTCGCTACCCTGCGTGAAGTAGAACTGTTGCTTCTGGGCATCAGTGCCCTCGAGGCGGTCGAGTGTCACCTGGACGGCAGGGTATCCGTTCTCCTGACCCAGGGTCCAGTAGAAGGGGCCTCCCTCGTCGGCACTCGAATTGCGGGCGTCCTGTACGAGGTAGAGGTGTTTCTCGCCATCCTGGGTGCTCAGTTCGATGCCCAGGTCGTTGACATTCATGGGGTCGCCGGGCGCAGCTATCTGCACACCATCGACGGGCCAGGGCACATACTCGCCCGTAGTGGCCAGGGTCGGACGCTTAGCCCCATAGGCCTTCAGCGAGTCGGTCAGTTCCTGAGCGAGTTGGAGGGCCAGTTCGGGCATCTCCTGGGCCAGGTTGTGCTCCTCGCCGATGTCATCGCGCACGTTGTAGAGCCGGCGCTCCTGGTTCTCCCAGAAGTAGAGCAGATGGTAGTCGCCCTTCATGATGGCGCTCCAGGCTCCGTAGCCTTCCGACTTGTCCTGAGACTCACCCCAGCGGTTGGGATAGTGCCAGATGGCCACACGGTCGCGAGCAATCGAGGGGTCGCGCAGGACATCGACAAAACTCTTTCCATCGACCGTCTGCACGGTTTGGTACTCCGATACGCCAGCCATCTCGAGGATGCTGGGGAAGAAGTCCTCAATCATGACGCGATTATCGTTTTTCGAGCCTTCCTCGACGACATTAGGCCACGACACAATCATCGGCTCGTGGACACCACCGTCGTAGCCGCTGCCCTTACCGCCTCGGCTGGGGAAGTTGGGGTCGTGGTTGAGCCGGCCCTGACGAGGACTTACGCCCTGACCGCCGTTGTCGGACATGAAGAGGATGATGGTGTTGTCGGCCACTGCCGGATGGGCATCGAGCCAATCCATCAGGTCTCCCAGGCTCTTATCCATGCCCTCGATGAGGGCAGCCCGGTTGACCTCACTCGTCGATAGCGTAGCCTGGAACTGCTCGTCGTACCGGCCCGTGTAGTTGCCTGTAAAGCGCGTATCGGCGTCGTAGGGCGTGTGGATGGCGTAATGCGACATGTAGAGGTAGAAGGGGCGGTCGCCCTCGAGCGCCTTATCGAGGTTCTTGATGGCCTCCTGCGTAAGGGCTTCGGTCAGGAATATGCCTTGCGAAGCATACTCCTCCAGGCCACCGATGGCCTGGATGGCGCTGCCGTAGTTGTCCTGAGCCAGATAAGTACCCGGTCCGCCGGCATATCCACCGGCAATGTTCACATCGAAGCCGAAGTTCGAGGGATTGGCTCCTGAGGTGCTGGAGGCACCAAAGTTGCCCTTACCGCAATGGATGGTCAGGTAGCCTGCGTCGTGCAGGAGTTGGGGAAGCGGTGTAATGAGGGTCGAATGGATGCGGTCGGTCGAGGTGGCCGTTGCAGCGGGTTGTACGCCGTTGTAGTTCCAGTCAGGCAGGGTTACGTTACTGCCCGAGGCGTTGGTGTTCTGGTTGTACGACTCAATCCAGTTGGTCACACCGTGGCGTGCGGCATTCATGCCCGAGAGCAGGGAACAGCGCGAGGGCGAGCTCACGGGGCAAGCATAAGCTCGGGTGAACATCATTCCTTGGTCGGCCAGGCGCTCCATGTTGGGCGTACGATAGCGGTTGTTCTGTGGCGTTTCCTCGGTCCAGAAGGGGAGCGAGGTGTCCTGCCAACCCATGTCATCGACAAGGAAGAAGATGATGTTCGGGCGGTCGGCATTCTGTGCCACGGCCGTCGCTGCCGTCAGGAGCGGCAACGTACTGCGAAGAAGTTTGGTAAGCATAGGCGTTAGGTTTAAGAGTGGTTAGTTTGTGCCTTTACGCTCACAAAGCTAAACAATATTTCGCAATTGTGCAAACGCCGAGGCGTTTTTGTTGCAACAATAGGGAATTAAGTCCTAAACGCCTAAGGGCTTCGGGCGAAACACCTAAGGGCTTCGGGCAGAAGACCTAAGGCATTTGGGCAGAAGACCTAAGGGAAAAAGAGGAGGGAACGGAGCGAAAAAGCAAATTTATTGAGGCTTTTCCGAGAAGATTTAGTATATTTGCAGTGCCAAACCAGAAGGGAATATGCTGGAGAAGTTCGACGTCATCGTAGTAGGAGCCGGCCACGCCGGTTGTGAAGCAGCTTGTGCAGCGGCTCAGATGGGCGCGCAGACGCTGCTCATCACGATGGACATGAATAAGATTGCCCAGATGTCGTGCAACCCAGCCGTAGGCGGCATTGCCAAGGGACAAATCGTTCGCGAGATAGACGCCTTGGGCGGCCACATGGGGCGGGTGACGGACCAGACAACCATACAATTCCGCATGCTCAATCGCTCGAAGGGGCCCGCCATGTGGAGCCCTCGCGCCCAGTGCGACCGCGGTCACTTCATCTGGGCTTGGCGCCAAGTGGTGGAGAACCAGGCAAACCTCTGGATTTGGCAAGACCAAGTCCGTGAGCTACTCGTCAAGGACGGACGTGTGGTGGGCGTAGAGACCCTATTGGACGTCACCTTCGAGGCACGTTGCGTCATCATTACCGCAGGCACGTTCCTCAACGGCCTCATGCACATCGGTCGCACCCAACTGCCTGGCGGACGTTGTGCCGAACCGCCCTCGCTCCGGCTCTCCGAGAGCATCGCCCAGCACGGCATCACCGTGGGCCGCATGAAGACGGGTACCCCCGTCCGCATCGATGGGCGCTCGGTTCACTTCGAAGAGATGACTCGCCAGCCGGGCGACCATGATTTCCATAGGTTCTCGTACCTTCCCCCAGCCCTCCAAGACCCACCCCCTGCCCTCCCTTGTAGGGAGGGAGTAGTAACTTCCGATGGCGCATCTTTATTACATTCTGCTCCCTCCCTACAAGGGAGGGCAGGGGGTGGGTCTTCTTTGCCCTGCTGGATTACCTATACCAATCCCCAGGTTCACGAACGGCTGCGGCAGGGCCTGCCCGACTCGCCGCTCTACAACGGCCAGATACAGTCGATAGGGCCGCGCTACTGCCCCAGCATCGAGACGAAGCTCGTGACCTTTGCCGACAAGGAACAGCACCAGCTCTTCCTCGAACCCGAAGGCACGAATACCCAGGAATACTACCTCAACGGCTTCTCCTCCTCCCTACCCATCGACGTGCAGCTGGAGGCACTGCGCCTTATCCCTGCCTTCCGCGACCTGCGCGTCTATCGGCCAGGCTATGCTATCGAGTACGACTACTTCGACCCTACCCTACTCCACCACACGTTGGAGTCGAAGCGCGTCGAAGGCCTGTTCCTGGCAGGTCAGGTCAACGGAACCACCGGATACGAGGAGGCCGCCGGGCAGGGCTTGGTGGCTGGCGTGAATGCTGCCCTGCGTTGCAGCGGCGGAGGCGAGTTCGTGATGGGGCGCGACGAGAGCTACATCGGCGTGCTCATCGACGACTTGGTAACGAAGGGGGTTGACGAACCCTACCGCATGTTTACGAGCCGCGCCGAGTTCCGCATCCTGCTCCGTCAGGACGATGCCGACGCCCGTCTTACCACGCGCGCATATAATATAGGATTAGCCACCAGCGAGCGCTATCGCTATTGGGAGGAGAAGCGCGGAGAGATAGAGAGGCTAACCAGTTTTTGTCAGAATTTTTCAGTCAAGGCCCGGCTTATCAACCCCGCCCTGGAGGCCCTTGGCGACACCCCACTGGCTAAGGGTTGTAAACTTATCGACCTCATTAGCCGGCCAGGCCTTTCGTTCGACAACCTGGCTCCGCACATTGCCCCTCTGGCCGACGCCCTCAGCCAAGTGCCGAACCGTCGGGAGGAGATTGCAGAAGCGGTCGAGATACTCATCAAGTACCGGGGCTACATCGAGCGCGAGCGTCAAATGGCCGAGAAGGCCCAACGGCTGGAGAGCCTGCACATCCGTGGCCGCTTCCGCTACGACGAGATACAGTCGCTCTCGACCGAAGCCCGCCAGAAACTTACCCATATCGACCCAGAGACCCTCGCACAAGCCAGTCGCATCCCCGGTGTTTCACCCAGCGACATCAATGTCCTGCTCGTACTCATGGGACGATAGTTTCACGTGAAACATACAACGACAAACACTATGAACAACCCTATCCTACTACAGAACCTTCGCAACGTACCCGACTTCCCCATTAAGGGAATTCAGTTCAAGGACGTCAGCACCCTTTTCAAGAATCCCGAGTGCCTCCGCATCATGGTGGACGAACTCTATGACCTCTACAAGGACAAGGGCATCACCAAAGTCGTGGGCATCGAAAGTCGCGGTTTCGTCATCGGTGCTGCCCTCGCCCTTCGATTGGGTGCAGGCTTTGTCATGTGCCGAAAGCCAGGCAAACTGCCCGCCGAGACCCGCCAGGCCACCTACATGAAGGAATATGGAAAAGACACCATAGAGATACACACCGACGCCATTACCGAGGACGATGTCGTGTTGCTCCACGACGACCTGCTTGCCACAGGGGGGTCGATGAAGGCCGCTTATCAGCTCGTGCAGGAGTTTTGTCCGAAACAGGTATTCATCAACTTCATCATCGAACTGACCATCGAAGGATTGAACGGGCGCGCCGTCTTTGACGAAGAAACCGAAATCACGACACTCATCAAGATTTGAAGGAGGAAACCAGAGAATACCTTAAAGGGATTGTCAGCAACCTGCCCGACACCCCCGGCTGTTACCAGTATCTCGACGAGACTGGCACCATCATCTATGTGGGCAAGGCCAAGCGTCTGAAGCGGCGCGTGTCCTCTTACTTCCAGAAGGAACACCAGAACCTGAAGACGGCCCACCTCGTCGAGTGCATTCGCGACATCAAGTACGTCATCGTAAAGACCGAAGAGGACGCCCTCCTGCTCGAAAACAACCTTATCAAACAGTGGAACCCCAAGTACAACATCCTGCTCAAGGACGGCAAGACCTACCCCAGCATTGTGGTGACAAACGAGGAGTTCCCGCGCATCTTCCAGACCCGCAAGATAAACAAGAGATTTGGCACCTACTTTGGTCCCTATAGCCACGTAGGTGCGATGCACATGATGCTCGAACTCATCCGCAACCTCTACCCCATTCGCCGCTGCAAGATGGCCGTTACACGAGAGGGCATCGAAAAGGGACGCTACCGCGAGTGTCTCGACTATCACATCCACAATTGCATAGGGCCCTGCATCGGCAAGATTTCGCACGAGGACTACATGAAGTGGATTGCCGAAGCCAAGGAGATACTGAAAGGTAACACACGCGACGTAGAACGACGCCTACAGCAGGAGATGATGCAACTGGCCGAAGAGATGCGTTTCGAGGAGGCTGAACAGGTAAAGCGCAAGTACCTGATGCTCGAGAGCTATCGCAGCAAGAGCGAGGTCGTAAGCAGCGTGGTCTCGAACGTAGATGTGTTCAACATCGAAGCGGGCGAGAAGGAGGCTTACATCAACTATCTGCACGTCGTGAATGGGTGCATCACCCAGGCCTTTACGTTCGAAATGAAGAAGCGTCTCGACGAATCGCCCGAGGAACTGCTTGTGCTCGGCATCGGTGAAATGCGCAAGCGATACCCCAGCGGCAGCCGGGAAATCATCGTACCGTTCCCCGTGGAACTATCGCTCGACGGCGTAGAGTTCACCATACCCCAGAAGGGCGATAAGCGCAAGTTGCTGGAACTCTCACGCATGAATGTCCTGCAATACAAGAAGGACCGCCTGCTCCAATCCGACAAGCTGAATCCTGAGCAGAAGGGCGTGCGCCTGATGAAGGAGTTGCAAGCCCTGCTGGGGATGGACAAGATGCCCGTCACCATCGAATGTTTCGACAACTCTAACAGCCAGGGCACCGACCCCGTAGCCGGCTGCGTGGTATTCCGCATGGGCAAACCCTCGAAGAAGGACTATCGCAAGTACATGATTAAGACCGTCGAGGGCCCCGACGACTACGCCTCGATGCAGGAGGTCGTACGCCGCCGCTATAGCCGCATGATGGAGGAGCAGACTCCCCTACCCGACCTCATCATTACCGATGGCGGACGAGGCCAGATGGAGGTCGTGCGCCGCGTCGTGGAGGACGAACTCGGGCTGCACATTCCCATAGCCGGACTGGCCAAGGACAATCGCCACCGCACCCATGAACTGCTCTACGGCTTCCCCCCGCAAGTCGTCGGCATGAAGACGGACTCTCCCCTCTTCCGCCTGCTTACGCACATACAGGACGAAGTACACCGCTTCGCCATCACCTACCACCGCGACAAGCGCAGCAAGCACCAGCTGGCATCAGAACTCGATGAAATCAAGGGAATTGGACCCAAGACGCGAGAGGTTTTGATTAAACACTTCCGCTCGGTCAAGCGCATTCGCGAGGCTTCGAAGGAGGCGTTAACAAGTGTTATAGGGGTTAATAAAGCTAAAATATTACGCGAGGCGCTTGCACAAGCCGATAAAAATCTATAATTTCGCAACATGAGAGTCGTCGTTCAACGAGTGAAAGAGGCCAGCGTAAGCATCGCCGGGAGCCTGAAATGCCAAATCCACACAGGATTACTGGTACTTTTGGGCATCGAGGAGGCCGACACACAGGACGACATCGACTGGCTCACACGCAAGATTATTGCCCTGCGCGTATTCGACGACGACAATGGTGTGATGAATCGCAGCATTATGGATGCCGGTGGCGACATTATCGTGGTCAGCCAATTCACCCTTATGGCCAGCACGAAGAAAGGCAACCGCCCGAGCTACATTCGTGCGGCTCGTCCCGAAACGGCCATTCCCCTGTACGAGGCTTTTTGTGAGCAAATTACTTCACTCCTGGACAAGCCCATAGGGACGGGCCAGTTTGGGGCCGACATGCAGGTTTCACTCATTAACGACGGCCCTGTCACCATCTGTATAGACACTAAAAATAAAGAATAAATGACACTGAAGGAAGCACAGGAGCGCGTCGATGCGTGGATTCGGGAGTACGGAGTCCGTTACTTCTCGGAACTGACCAATATGGCCGTACTGACCGAGGAAGTCGGTGAATTGGCCCGAATCATGGCCCGGAAATATGGCGACCAAAGCTTCAAGGCTGGCGAATCGCAAGACCCCAGCGAGGAGATAGCCGACGTCCTGTGGGTACTCATCTGCCTGGCCAACCAGACGGGAGTTGACCTTACGGAAGCCCTTGAGCAAAGCTTCGAAAAGAAGACCAAACGCGATAAGACAAGACACATAAATAACCCTAAATTACAATAATTATGAGCGAACATTGCAACTGTGGTCACGAACATCACGACCACCATCACATGGAAGAAATGAGTAAGTACGACCAGATGCTGGCACTGTACGAAACCCACCTCGACGATGCCGAAGTAGCTGCGAAAGTGGCCCGTCTCATCGAAGAAAAGGTGCCCGAGAACGATACCCTCGAAGTAAAGAAATTCCTGATGGGAAGCGTAGAACTGACCACGCTGAAGACCACCGACTCCGACGAGAGTGTACTGGCCTTTACGGAGCGCGTCAACCAGTTCGAGGATGCCTACCCTGCCCTACCCCATGTGGCTACGATTTGCGTCTATCCCTGCTTTGCCAAGATTGTCAGCCAGAGCCTTGAAGTAGAAGGCGTAGAGGTGGCCTGCGTAAGCGGCAGTTTCCCCTCCAGCCAGGCACTGATTGAGGTAAAAGTGGCCGAGACAGCACTGGCCGTAAAGGATGGTGCTACGGAGATCGACATGGTCATGAGCGTCGGCAAATTCCTCTCTGGCGACTACGAAACGGTGGCCGACGAAATCTTCGAACTGAAGGCCATCTGTGGCGAGCGCAGTCTGAAGGTAATCCTCGAAACAGGCCTCCTGGGCTCGGCCGAAAACATCAAGAAGGCCAGCCTCATCGCCATGTATGCCGGTGCCGACTACATCAAGACAAGCACGGGCAAGGAGAAGCCTGCCGCAACTCCCGAGGCAGCCTACGTCATGTGCCAGGCCATCAAGGAGTATTACGAGAAGACGGGAATCCAGGTTGGCTTCAAGCCTGCCGGCGGACTCAATACCGTTCACGATGCACTCATCTACTACACCATCGTAAAGGAAGTGCTCGGCGAGCAGTGGCTGACCAACAAGTACCTGCGACTCGGCACGAGCCGGCTGGCCAACCTCCTCTTGAGCGAAGTCGAGGGTCAGGAGATTAAATTCTTCTGATTTTGACCCTCTGAGCGTGCAAAATTTGCGCACTCCCCCACGGAAAATTTATTTTGCGCGATTCTCACGAGGTCAATTTTGGGGTTAAATCGCTGATTTTGTGGCAATAAACCCCAATAAATTAGTAACAAGAATTTAAGCGAAATAGAATATGAAGACGCTAAAATTGATGCTGATGGCCGTTTTGGCACTCTCGCTCTCCTCTTGTGTCGTCAGTAAGAAGAAATTCGACATTGCTGAGAGCGGACGCCTTGCTGCCCTCTACAGTCGAGACAGTTTAGCCGACATCTTGGGTGCGGCCCGAGCAGACTATGCTGCCCTAACTCGCGAGTGCGACAACCTGCGAGGCGATACGACACAACTTCGCAAGGGCATCCGCAACTACCAGTCGCTGCTCGATGCCAACAAGAGCGAGCGCGACAAACTATCGGCCGAACTCAGCCAACGCATGAAGGAACTCGACGAACGTGGCGAGACCATCCGACAGCTACGGCAGGTCGTGGACGAACAGAACGAACGCGTGCGCTCGCTCCTCGACAACGTCAAGTCGGCCCTGAAAGGATTCTCAAGCGACGAACTGACCGTGCGCGAAGAAGGTGGTAAGGTCTATGTCGCCATGAGCGACAAACTGCTCTTCGAGTCGGGCAAGGCCGTCGTCAACGAGCAAGGCAAGGTGGCACTGGGCAAGTTGGCCGAAGTGCTGAATCGCCAGACCGACATCGACGTTTTCATCGAAGGCCACACCGACTCTGTGCCCATCAACACGGCTATCTTTAAGGACAATTGGGACCTCTCCGTCATTCGTGCCACCAGCGTAGTGCGCATACTTACAGACGATTACGCCGTCAATCCCTTACAGATTCAGCCCTGCGGACGCGGAGAGTTCAAGCCAGTCGATACGAATGCAACCGGCGAAGGACGTGCACGAAACCGTCGTACGGAAATCATCATTGCTCCTCGTCTCGACAAACTTTACGAACTCATCCAGGCACAATAGTAATCGGGCCGAAACAAACCAGTCACTGGTTAAAATGAAAGGAGTGACTGGTTGCGCCGAAACCAGTGACTGGTTAAAGCGAAACCAGTGACTGGTTAAAATGAAACCAGTGACTGGTTAAAACGAAACCAGTGACTGGTTAAAACGAAAGGAGTGACTGCTTCAGACTAAGCAAGTCACTCCTCTTTTTTCTATCCTTACGAGCATGGGGTCACACGTCCCTGCCAACCACAAACGCTACATACTTCCTAAGCGCATCAGCTACTGGCGAATCGCTCTCCAGCGACGGAATCATGGCGATGGAATTGTATGCCATTTTGTCAATATTTTTCATTGTATAGACAAGCCCTCCTTCGTCGATGGTAAAGCGGACAAGCGCATCTATCTCTTCGCCCGTAGCTTCAGCGCGCCGAACCTTCAGGGCCACCTCCGTCATCTCGCTATTGCCCGCCTCTAACAGGGCATGAATGACGGGCAGCGTCAGCTTGCCTTCGCGCATATCATTGCCGCTGGGTTTACCCGTATCGTGCTGATTATCATAGTCAAGAAGGTCGTCACGCATTTGGAAGCACATGCCCACGCACTCGCCAAACTCTCTCAGGCGACGGATGTCGCCCTCCCCTGCCCCGGCCAGCATGGCACCACACTTGGCACAGGTCTCAAAGAGCGAAGCCGTCTTCTTACGAATGACCTCGAAGTAGTCTTCTTCTGAGATACTGGTTTTGTCAATATTTGCGAGTTGCAGAAGTTCTCCATCCGAGAGCGTCTGACCCAGTTCCGACACCCACGTCACTACCCTACCCGACCCCGTCTGTGCAGCATGGTAGAGCGCCTTCGAAAGCAGGAAGTCGCCCACCAGGACAGCCACCTTGTTGTCTAACAGGGCATTCACCGACTTCTGTCCCCGTCGGCGGTCGCTCTCATCTACCACATCGTCGTGGACGAGCGAAGCCGTGTGCAAAAGTTCCAGCGATACGGCAGCATGCAGTACGGCCTCATTCACCCGGCCCACCGAGCGGGCAGCCAACAATACCAATATGGGACGCATCATCTTGCCCTGCCGCTGGAGCAGGTGGTTCAGTGCCACTCGCAACAGGGGGTTCTCTGTCGTCAGCGTTCCTTCGAAAAGTTCACGATAAGCCTTCAGTTCCGCCTCTATCGGGCGGCGTATCTCGGTCAGTTTATCCATCTTCTTACGTTCTTGGGCACAAAAATACAAAAAAGAAGTTGAAAAAGTGTCCTCTATTCATTTATTTTGCCTAACTTTGGCATTACAAATACGAACCGACCATGGAAAAACTGTTCCTACTGGATGCTTATGCGCTGATTTTTCGTGCCTACTATGCCTTTATCAAGAATCCGAGAATCAACTCGAAGGGAATGAACACGAGCGCCATCATGGGGTTCGTGAATACGCTGGAGGAAGTCTTGCAAAAGGAACAACCGACACACATCGGCGTGGCCTTCGACCCCTCGGGGCCGACCTTCCGCCATGAGGCATATCCCCAGTACAAGGCACAGCGCGAGGAGACGCCCGAAGCCATCCGCGTGGCCGTACCTTACATCAAGAAGATTCTTGCCGCATACCATATCCCCTTGCTCGAAGTCCCTGGTTTCGAGGCAGATGACGTTATTGGCACACTGGCCCACCAAGCCGACCAACAAGGCATCGAGACCTTCATGATGACCCCCGACAAGGACTATGCCCAGTTGGTGACCCCACATGTCCGTATGTATCGCCCCAGCGTGGGCATCAAGGACTCGGAAGTACTTGGTCCACAGGAAGTAATGGCGAAGTATGGGCTTACGGATTGCCTCCAGGTCATCGACATGCTGGGACTGATGGGCGATGCGGCCGACAACATCCCGGGATGTCCTGGGGTAGGGGAGAAGACGGCTCAGAAACTCATTCAGCAATTCGGAAGCGTCGAATCCCTACTGGCACGCACCGACGAACTGAAGGGTGCCCTTCGGCAAAAGGTGGAGGACAACCGCGAGCAGATAACCTTCTCGAAGTGGCTCGCCACCATCAAGACCGACGTGCCCATACAACTCGACATGGCGGCGCTGGCCGTGAAAGAGGTTGACCTCGACACCTTGAAGCAACTCTACGAAGAACTGGAATTCCGTGCCTTGCTCGCAAAGCGCACAGAACGCAGCGAGAAAGAACTGGAATTCCGTGCCTTGCTCGCAAAGCGCACAGAACGCAGCGAGAAGACGGAGCACACGGAGAAGAAGAAGGCAAACGTGCAACTCGACCTCTTCGGGAATCCCATTGGCGGACAGGAAACGTCCGAACAGCCTGAAACTCAGGCAGCAATGCCAACCAGCCTCCAAACCTGGCACGACCTGAATCCCAACTACCAACTCGTCGATACCCCTGAGGCGATGGCCACCTTGCGCGACACATTGCTCAAGGCCGAAGCCATCTGCATGGACACCGAAGCCACCTCCGTAGAAAGCATGCGCGCCCGACTCGTTGGCCTTAGCTTCGCCATCCGCGAAGGGGAAGCCTGGTACGTGCCTGTGCCGCAGAGCCGCGAAGGGGCGAGTAGGGTAGTGGAGGTGTTCCGTCCCGTCTATGAAAGCGAGATTACGAAGATTGGGCAAAACCTGAAGTACGACCTCATGGTACTCCAGAACCACGGCATCACCCTGCACGGACAGATGCTCGACACCATGATTGCCCACTACCTGATAAGCCCCGAACTGCACCACGGCATGGACTACATGGCCGAGACCCTGCTCCGGTACCAAACCATCCACATCGAAGAACTCATCGGCCCCCGGGGGAAGAAGCAACGCTCTATGGCTGACCTCACGCCGCAGGAAGTCTATGTCTATGCCTGTGAGGATGCCGACGTAACCTTGCGCCTGTGGAACGTGCTGAAGAAGAAACTGAAAGAAGCGGATTGCGAAAGCCTCTTCTACGAAATAGAAATGCCACTGATGCCCGTCCTGGCCTACATGGAGCGCAATGGCGTGCGCATCGACACCGAAGGCCTTCGCGAGACCAGTCGCCTCTTCACCCAAAGAATGCAAGAGATTGAGGACGAAGTACACCAACTGACGGGCGTGCCCGACCTGAATATCTCCTCCCCCAAACAAGTGGGCGAAGTACTCTTTGAACGGCTGAAGATTACCGACAAAGCCAAGAAGACCAAGACGGGCCAGTACGTAACCTCGGAGGAGGTGCTGGAGTCGTTGCGCTCGAAGCATCCTGTCGTAGAAAAAATCCTCGCCTATCGCGGGCTGAAGAAACTCCTGGGCACGTATATTGACGCCCTGCCCATGCTCATCAACCCCGTGACGGGACACATCCACACCTCCTTCAACCAGACTGTGGCCGCCACAGGTCGCCTATCGAGTAGTAATCCCAACTTGCAGAACATCCCCGTCCGCGACGCTGAGGGCAAGGAGGTACGTCGCGCCTTCATCCCCGAGCCCGGGCAGGAATTCTTCTCGGCCGACTACAGCCAGATAGAACTGCGCATCATGGCCCACCTGAGCCAAGACCCCAACCTCATCGAGGCCTTCCGCTCGGGTCACGACATCCACGCCGCCACGGCCGCCAAGATATTCCACAAGGCAATAGAAGACGTAACGAGTGACGAACGGCGCAAGGCCAAGACGGCCAACTTCGGCATCATCTACGGCATCAGTGCCTTCGGCCTGGCCGAGCGCATGGGATGCAGCCGTACGGAGGCCAAGGAACTCATCGACGGCTATTTCCAGACCTACCCGAAGGTGAAGGAATACATGAACCGCAGCATAGAGATGGCACGCGACCGTGGCTTCACGGAAACTCTGTTCCACCGTCGTCTCGTACTGCCCGATATCAACAGCCGTAACGCCGTAGTGCGCGGATATGCCGAGCGCAACGCCATCAACGCCCCCATCCAGGGCACGGCTGCCGACATCATTAAGATTGCCATGATACGCATCTATCGCCGTCTCACGGAAGAGGGTTTCAAGAGCCGCATGATACTGCAAGTCCACGACGAACTGAACTTCACCGTCCTGCCCGAGGAAAAGGAACGTCTCGAGGCCATGGTTATCGAAGAGATGCAGCAGGCCTGCCAACTCTCCGTCCCCCTCGTAGCCGACTGCGGCTGGGGCACGAACTGGCTGGAGGCGCACTGATTAAATGTAAACATTTTAATACCATAAATGCCATGAAACGATTTGCTTTCTTTTTCTTGCAATTTGCTTTTTGCATTGCAGCACAGGCACAGACTCCTCCCACCATGGGCTGGAGTTCGTGGAACACGTTTGCGCTGAACATCAGTGAGGAAGTGATTAAGGGACAAGCCGATGCGATGGTCAGCACGGGGCTGAAGGACGCAGGCTATGAATACATCAACATCGACGACGGATACTGGGACGGACGTGGCGAGGACGGCCATCTGCGACTGAACACGAAACTTTTCCCCAGTGGTATGCGCTCGCTGGTGGACTACATCCACGCCAAGGGACTGAAGGGCGGCATCTACAGCGATGCCGGCGACAACACCTGCGGTTCGGGCAACCGCCACGCCTGGGGCATCGGTGTGGGCTTTGCGGGCCATGAGGAGCAGGATTGCAAACTCTACTTCCGCGACTGGGACTTCGACTTCATCAAGGTGGACTACTGTGGCGGTGCCCACATGGGACTGGACGAACGCGAACAATATACCAAGATATCGAACGCCATCAAGAACTGCGGCAAGCCCAACATCCAGTTCAATATCTGCCGCTGGGCCTATCCTGGCACGTGGGTGAAGGATGTCAGCCTGTCGTGGCGTACAACGGGCGACATCAACGACTCTTGGCCTTCCGTTCGCAACATCCTGCGCGAGAATCTCTATCTCTCGGCCTATAGCGGACCGGGCTATTACAATGATATGGACATGCTCGAAGTGGGCCGCCGACTGACTCCTGAGGAGGACAAGACTCACTTTGGACTATGGTGTATCATGAACTCACCACTGCTCATCGGTTGCGACATGCGAAACATCCGTCCCGAAGCACTGGAATTGATGAAAAACCCCGAACTCATCGGGCTAAATCAGGATAAGACCTTCCAACAGGCCTATCCTGTGAAATATACCCACGGGTGCTACATCTTGGTACGCGACGTGGAGGAACTGAACGGACTTACCCGAGCCTTTGCCGTCTATAACCCGACCGACGAACCGGCCAACGTCACCGTCATGTTCTCCGACCTTTGCCTGGGTGGCACGGTGCGCTTGCGCGACCTCTTCGAACGTCGCGAGATAGGCGTCTTCCGCGGTGGTTATCAGGTGGTGGTCCCTGCCCACGGTACACACATCTACAAGGCTGTCGGCGAGAAACGTCTGGAACGTCGCCGCTACGAGGCAGAGACGGGCTACATCCCCGCTTATCAGGAAATCCGCAACAACCAGGCCGAGAAGACCGGTATTTACACCGCCAACGACAATTGCTCCAGTGGGTACAAGGCCGGTTGGCTGGGCCAGAGCGAGGAGAACCATCTCGAGTGGAACAACGTCTATGTCAACAAGAGCGGCAAGCGCCAGCTCACTATCGCCTACCTGACAGGCGAAGACCGCTCGTTCACCGTCACCGTCAATGGCAAGAAACCACAGACGCTGACCGTCAAGGCCGACAAGTGGGATAGGGTAGCCACCATCACGGTGCCCATCAAACTGAAAAAAGGCCGCAACACCATTTGTCTCTCGAATCCCAATGGTTGGATGCCCGACATCGACTACATAGAAGTAGGGAGTGAGAAGAAATAACCCATTAAACGATTAAACTTTCAACCTATTAAACTTTTAACCATTTACAAGTATGGATGTAAAACAAATCATGACGCAACTGGAAGCTAAGCATCCAGGCGAAAAAGAGTTCTTGCAGGCAGTACACGAGGTATTGCTCAGTATCGAAGACGTTTACAACCAGCACCCCGAGTTCGAAAAGGCTAAGCTCATCGAGCGCCTCGTAGAGCCCGAGCGCATCATCACCTTCCGCGTGCCTTGGGTCGATGACAAGGGCGAGGTTCAGGTCAACCTGGGCTATCGCGTGCAGTTCAACTCAGCCATTGGCCCGTACAAGGGTGGTCTGCGATTCCACGCATCGGTCAACCTCAGCATCCTGAAGTTCCTCGGCTTCGAGCAGACCTTCAAGAACGCTCTGACCACTCTGCCCATGGGCGGTGGCAAGGGCGGTAGCGACTTCAGCCCCCGTGGCAAGAGCGATGCCGAAATCATGCGCTTCTGCCAGGCCTTTATGAACGAACTGTATCGCTACATCGGTCCCGAAATCGACGTACCAGCCGGTGACATCGGCGTCGGTGCCCGCGAGGTAGGTTACCTCTTCGGCCAGTATAAGAAGCTGACGCGCGACTGGAGCGGTGTGCTGACGGGCAAGGGCCTGGAGTTCGGCGGTTCGCTCATCCGTCCCGAGGCCACTGGCTTCGGTGGTCTGTACTTCGTCAACGAGATGTTGCAGACCCGTGGCATCGACATCAAGGGTAAGACCGTGGCCATCAGCGGTTTCGGTAACGTAGCCTGGGGCGCAGCCACGAAGGCTACCCAACTCGGTGCCAAGGTGGTGACCATCAGTGGTCCCGACGGCTACATCTACGACCCCAATGGCATCTCGGGCGAGAAGATTGACTACATGCTCGAACTCCGTAATTCGGGCAACGACATCTGCCAGCCCTATGCCGACGAGTTCCCCGGCTCCACCTTCGTACCTGGCAAGAAGCCTTGGGAGGTGAAGTGCGACATCGCCCTGCCTTGCGCTACGCAGAACGAACTGAACGGCGACGATGCTCGTCAGCTCATTGCGAACGGCGTCACCTGCGTGGGTGAAATCTCGAACATGGGCTGCACGCCCGAGGCCATCGATGCCTTCATCGAAGCCGAGATGCTCTATGCCCCCGGCAAGGCCGTCAACGCTGGCGGTGTAGCCACCAGTGGCCTGGAGATGAGCCAGAACGCCATGCACCTCTCGTGGACAGCCGAGGAAGTGGACCAGAAACTCCACCAAATCATGCACGCCATCCACAAGCAGTGCGTCAAGTACGGCACACAGCCCGATGGCTACATCAACTACGTTCGCGGTGCCAACGTGGCCGGCTTCATGAAGGTTGCCAAAGCTATGATGGCACAAGGTATCGTATAGCGGAAAGCTCGGCAAAGCGAAGCGAAGCCAAGATATTTCCGCTGATGGCACAAGGCATCGTATGATGTCGCCATTAAAAAATCGTATTCCCCGCCGAAGGAACCTCCTCGGCGGGGAATTTTGTTTACACCTCTGAATATAATATTTGTCCAACTCAAATATTTTCCATACCTTTGCAAATCGTAAATCCATAAATAATCAATATGTCACTGAAAGCTGGAATCGTGGGACTGCCCAACGTGGGCAAATCCACCCTCTTTAACTGCCTGTCGAGCGCAAAGGCACAGGCAGCAAATTTTCCTTTTTGTACCATAGATGCCCAGATGGGTCAGGTGAGTGTTCCCGACGAACGCCTGACCAAACTTGCTGAACTCGTCCATCCCGGGCGCATCGTACCGGCCGTGTGCGACATTGTGGATATTGCAGGTCTCGTGAAGGGTGCCTCGAAGGGTGAGGGCTTAGGCAACCAGTTCCTGGCCAACATCCGTGAGTGCGACGCCATCATACACGTTCTGCGCTGCTTCGACGATGCCAATATCGTGCATGTTGACGGCTCGGTGAACCCCGTGCGCGACAAGGAAATCATCGACATGGAACTGCAACTGAAGGACTTGGAGACCATCGAGAGCCGCATGCAGAAGGTGGAGAAGCAGGCCCGCGTCGGTGGCGACAAGCAGGCAAAGATAGAACTCCAGGTGCTGGAGGCCTACAAGGCTGCGCTGCTGCAAGGCAAGAGTGCCCGCACGGTGGAGTTCGAGACCGAAGACGAGCAGCTGGCCGCCAAGAACCTCTTCCTGCTGACCACGAAGCCCGTCCTGTACGTCTGCAACGTCGATGACCAGAGCGCCTCGTCGGGCAACGAATACACGCGACGCGTCCAGGAGGCCATCAAGGACGAACAGGCCCAGATGCTCATCATCTCCGCCCAGACGGAGGCCGACATCGCTGAACTGGAAACCTACGAGGAGAAGCAGATGTTCCTGGAGGACATGGGCCTCTCGGAGAGCGGTTGCAACCGCCTCATCAAGGCCATCTACTCGTTGCTGAACCTGCAGACGTTCATCACCGCCGGCGAGATGGAGGTGAAGGCCTGGACGTTCCGCCGCGGTTGGAAGGCTCCGCAGTGCGCCGGCGTCATCCATACCGACTTCGAGAAGGGATTCATCCGTGCCGAGGTCATCAAGTACGACGACTACATTAAATACGGTAGTGAGGCTGCCGTCCGCGAGGCCGGTAAGATGGGCGTCGAGGGCAAGGACTACGAAGTGCAGGACGGCGACATCATGCACTTCCGCTTTAACGTATAGACCCACCCTAACCCTCCCTTGTAGGGAGGGAATAGTTACAATCACTATGAATAAAAAGATTATTTTATTACTTATAATGTGCCTCATCACATCTACGCTGATAGCACAAGTAACCACTCCCTCCCTACAAGGGAGGGCTGGGGTGGGTCTTTTGTTGTATATCCATTGGAATCCCGAAATCTTTGCATTCCACATTGGTTCTTTTGGCATACGCTGGTATTCGTTGTGCTGGGCCATCGGTCTGTTTAGTGTCTATCTGTTGGAGCATCGGCTATATCGCGAACAACGCATACCCGAGGAGAAGTTCGACCCCTTGGTCTATTACTGCTTCTTCGGCATCCTCATCGGTGCCCGTCTGGGCCATTGCCTGTTCTATGAGCCTGAGTACTTCCTCGCCCATCCGCTGGAAATGATACTCCCTATGAAGCAGGACGCCATGGGCTCGTGGCACTACACAGGCTACGAAGGACTGGCCAGCCACGGCGGCACGCTGGGCCTGATGATTGCCCTCTGGCTCTTCGTACGCCAAACGGGCTTAAAGTTACTGACCGTGCTCGACAATATCGCCATCGTCACGCCCATCTGCGCCTGTGCCATCCGCATGGGCAACCTCATGAACTCCGAGATTATCGGCCGCCCCACCGACGTGCCCTGGGCTTTCATCTTCGAACGCGTAGATATGCTTCCGCGCCATCCTGGCCAACTCTACGAAGCCCTGTGCTATGCCCTGTTCTTCCTCGTCCACTGGTACTTCTATCGCCGTCAACCGCAGAAGGTCGGCACGGGTTTCTTCTTCGGCCTCTGCCTCTTCCTCATCTTCACCTCCCGCATCTTCATCGAGTACAGCAAGGAGAACCAGGTTGATTTCGAGAACGGCATGCTCTTCAATATGGGTCAAATCCTTAGTGTTCCCTTCGTTCTCCTCGGCCTTTGGTGCATGTGGCGGAGTAGGGGAGTGGAAGTGAAGAAATAACGCTTTTTATTACATTCAATCCGAAAATATCGCGATTTTTGCGGAATAGAATCCAAAAATATCGCGATTTTTTGGGATTATATGCATAATTCTCTAACTTTGCAGCGTAAATCTTAAACAAAAGAAAGATGATACGCCGTAGCATAGAGAAAAGCATCCGACAGCGGATGTTCGATGGAAAAGCCATCGTCATCATGGGAGCCCGACAAGTGGGTAAGACAACACTCATCAAGCAAATCCTTGATGGCACAGAGGAAAAGATTTTCTGGCTCAACGGTGACGAGATAGACACTCGCAACCTTTTTGAAAACATATCAGCCACCCGATTGAGCAGCATCGTCGGGAACCATCGCATCGTGGTCATCGACGAAGCACAGCGCATCAGTGACATTGGTCTCAAACTGAAACTGATAACAGACCAGATGCCCAATGTGCAACTCATTGCTACGGGCAGTTCGTCGTTCGAACTGGCTAACAAAATCAACGAGCCACTCACGGGGCGGAAATGGGAATACAGGCTATTCCCGCTCTCTTTTGCCGAACTTGTGGAGGAAACAAACCTAATGGAAGAAAAACGGATGCTCCCTCATCGGCTCGTATATGGTTCGTATCCCGAAATCGTGACACACCCCGGCGACGAAGAAGCCCGACTGCGCCAACTTACAGATAGTTACCTCTACAAAGACCTCCTTGAATTCGACAAAATCCAAAAGTCCGATAAACTGATAAAACTCGTGCAAGCCCTGGCCTATCAAATTGGTTCCGAGGTGTCGTACAACGAACTGGCACAACTCTGTGGCCTCGACCCCAAGACGGTGGACAGCTACATCACCATACTGGAACAGGCATATATCGTATTCCGTCTCGGCTCTTTCAGCCGCAATCTTCGCAACGAACTGAAGAGCAGCCGCAAGATATATTTCTACGACAACGGCGTGCGCAATGCAGTTATCAGCAACTTCTCGCAGATAGAAAACCGCACCGATGCCGGGGCGCTATTCGAGAACTATGCCGTCAGCGAGTGCATGAAATACAAAGCCTATACACCGTGGTATGCCAATAGTTGGTTTTGGCGCACGACGGCCATGCAGGAGATTGACTATATTGAAGAAAAGGACGGCCAAATCCATGCCTACGAGTTTAAGTGGAATCCATCGCGCAAAGCCACGCCTCCCCTTTCTTTCCGCAATGCTTACCCCGATGCCCAGTTTTCGGTCATCAATCGGGATAACATCGAGGATTTATTATTGTTCAGACCATCACAAAGTACAAAATTGCCATGAAGACATCAGCATTATTCCAAGAATACATTTGGCTCGTGAACACCATCCGGAGGGCAAGAAGAATCACCTTTGAGGAAATCAACGAGCGATGGCTGGAAACGGAAATGAGCGGAGGGGTGGAACTGGCGCGCTCCACCTTCAATCGCCACAAGGATGCCATAGAGGATATGTTTGGCATCTACATCGATTGTGACCGCCAGAACGGTTACAAGTATTTCATCGGGAACGAAGAAGTCCTGCGCGGAAATTCTGTCCAGAACTGGATGCTGTCCTCGCTATCGGTCAACAACATCATCAGTGAAAGCCTGTCGCTGCAGAAACGTATTCTCCTGGAACCCATCCCCATGGGAAATGAATACTTAGAAAAGGTCATTGAGGCCATGAAGCGTGGTGTCCGCATACAGATTCTGTACAGGAAATACGGCACAGAGCAGCCCAAGGAACTGAACTTTGAGCCTTATTGCCTGAAACTTTTCAAACAGCGCTGGTATGTGCTGGGGCATTTCCATCGTGAAGTAAAGGATGGGCCAGACATAGACTATTTCGGCACTTTCTCTTTCGACCGCATCCTGAGCCTGGAACTTACCACAACGAAATTTGAGATAGATCCCAATTTCGATGCCGAAGCATATTTCAGCGAATGCTACGGAGTGATGGCAAACGACGAGACGCGGCCTGTGAAGATAGTTATCCGAGTCTTCGATTACGAAAGATACTACCTGAAAGACTTGTCCATACACCATAGCCAACGTGAAATAGGACGGGGCGAAGACTACATCGACTTTGAATTATTTGTACGACCGACATACGACCTGGAAAAACACCTTGTCAGCCTTGGCGACCAGGTAAAAGTCCTTTCTCCACAGTGGCTTGCAGACGAAATCGCACAAATACACTACGATGCGGTGTGCCTGTATGACCCTGAAATGGGCGAAGATGAATAATAGCCTACAACTTTTCGTAGGTTGTCTCACGATTTGAGACAAGTAATGCGTATATTTGCCGTGACTTTTTTATGAATTATAACTTATAATGCAATGAACACAGAATTTTGGAAAATCTACAAAGAGGAATCAGAGCGAGGAAAGAGAACTATTATGCTCTTTAATCCTGAGCGTGGAGAACATTTCGACATTGCCGACGAAATATTCAAATTCCAAGAGCAAAAAGAAAGCAATTTGAATGCAGAAATTTTGTCTGCGCGTTATACATTTTTAGCTGCTAACATGGAGGTGAACAATCTATCCCTTGTTGGAGAAGACAATCGAAGCCTATATAAGCACTTCATTGATGAGTTTGAAATAAGGGATTATCGCGTAGACGAAAATGGGAAGATTGTACTGCTTGACATTATCGTTCAGAAAGATGACTACCGGGCAAAACTAGATTGGGTTGCAACTTTCTCTACTTATCTCTACTTGGCCTATGAATTCTACAAACCAATTCTGTTCACCCACAATTTCAGTTTCATTCAACGCGCTTGCGACGTTCTGGATATAGTTCTTCCACCTATTCCACACACAAACGACCATCGTCAATACCTATACTATTACTTTGACCTTTGCGAGACATTCAACGCATTTCAAAAAGAAAACAATCTCACTGATGCGGAGTTCTGCGCCTGTCTCTACGACTTCTCATCTATGTATCTGGACACAAAGAAAGACGATACGGAACTTACTGCTCCGACAAACATCTGGCTAACTGGTGCAAGCAAAGCGGACATTAAGTATATTGAGGAAACTGGTATCAATGAGTCCGTATGGGCGTGCAACGAACGGACACGCAGAGGCGACATAGTGATTTTGTACGCACTCGCTCCGCATAGTTGCATACACTCGATATGGCGTGCAAACTCCGGCGGTCAGTTCAACCCGTTCGACTTCTACCATTGCCGCACGACGGTACGAGACGGCGTTATCATCCCTCCTATATCTAACAAGGAACTGAAAGTGCATCCATATTTCTCGCAATTGCCAATCGTAAGGCGCAACATGCAGGGAGTAAATGGCATCGAACTTTCTGCACAAGACTACATTGAACTCCTGAAGATTATTGAAAGCAAAGGATTCGATACAGGCAAATTGCCACAACTATATATCCCTACTGACTACAATACGCCAGAAGTGCACGTTGAAAAGGACGTAGAAGAAAAAATTCTTATCCCCTTACTTGAGAAATTGGGTTATACGTCCGAAGACTATACAAGACAATTGTCACAAAAAGCAGGGCGAGGATTAAAGGCAATTCCAGACTTTGTATTCTTTCCCCACGGAGAAAAGCATTTCCATACTGCCCCGTTTGTCATTGAGGCAAAACGCGACATGCGTTCCGCGCGAGAACTGGATGCTGCATTTGAACAAGCCCTATCATACTCGCGCATGTTGCAAAACTCTATAATGGGCATTTGCGACAAAGAACGCTTGATTTTGTATTCTGTAGAGAACGGCGTGGCGGACCGCAGTAACCCAATCTTTGAAAATCATTGGGCTGTAATTTATACAGATGTGTCCATTTTCCAAAAACTAAAGAAGTTAATAGGAAGAGATATAATCTGCAAACTCTAAAGCCGTCAATCCACTTTCTTACGATCTAAAACCATTCAAAAAACAACAATTTACAAAAAGTTGGAGGTTGTCCCATGATTTGAGACAACCTCCTTTTAACTTTGTGGCAGAATTACACGTTTAACCATTAAAAGGAGAACTATGAAGACATTTATTCTTTTCTGGAATCCGACCATTTCGGATTGGAAACTGGACGACTGCCAAGAGTGTATTGAGAACGAAATCCTCTATGACTTCAATTGGGCGGTTTGGGAGCACAAAGAAGCACACAAGGGCGACCGCTTTTTCATGGTAAGATGCGGAGACGGCCATACAGGCATCTGCATGAGCGGCCATTTCAGGTCGGAGCCATATATCGGGGACGACTGGTCAGGAAAAGGGCGCGAAGTCCATTATTGTTTTTTAGATGTGGAAGTATATATACACCCTGAATTATGCCCCATCCTTCCGACTGCGACCTTGCAAGAGGAGATTCCTGGATTTGACTGGACGGGTGGTCATTCCGGACGTGTGCTTGATGCGGAATCAGCCGATAAACTTGAAAGACTCTGGAGCGCATTTTTGGAGCAGCATGACGGCATGTTCCATAAGTATGCTTATAAGCAAACAGAGTATGACGAGGACGATGATTATGATGATGACGATGACGAGCGGGAATTTTGGGTCGACGTAAAAGATACTGGTGAGATTGTCATTGAAGATGATTTCGAGTACGAAATAGAAGTAAGAGGCTGGACACTTGACGAGACTAAAGAAAAACTTTACAATGTCCTCTCTGCACTTGGGGCAGACGTGTCAAATGTACATTTAAGATACTCGGATGTCATGCAAAAAATGGAGCCTTTGTATGAAAAAGCACTATCCATAGCCTCCAGCAAACACCATGGCCAGATGGACAAAGGAGGGCAACCGTATCTCGGGCACTTAGTCAGAGTTTCAAATGCTTGCACCTCAGATAAGGCAAAGATTGTAGCCCTGCTTCACGATTCCATCGAAGACACGGATGTAACTCCAGAATATCTGAGGACTGAAGGCTTTCCCGAAGACGTTGTCAAGAGCATTCTGGCTGTTACAAGGAAAACCGATGAAGAGTATGAAGATTTCATGCAGCGTGTTGCCAAAAACCGCTTAGGGCGAGAAGTAAAGATTAGAGATTTAGAAGATAACATGGACGTTCGCCGCTTAGAAGAATTGACAGACAGCAACATAGAACGTCTGAAAAAGTATTTTAAGGCATGGAGATACCTGAAAGGTAAATAACGGCATGTGAAAAGAGAATTTGGGCAAGTAGAGCCATGATGTCGGAACGGTGGCTGCGAAAGCACGGGGAGTAGGTTCGAATCCTACCGCTTGTCCAAATTCCAATTTATTGGGTTAAACATTTGGTGGATATAGATTTTATTCTTACCTTTGCAACATCAAACACAAAGTGAAGCCTTCGAAGTTACCGCAATTGGAGCGGAGGAATATGAGGGAACACTTTTGAAATTCGAGGTTTAACCCTCTATACTTGATTACTTGAGGCTGCCGCGATTGGTGCGGCGAGGTGCAAGTAATCAAGTTTTTTATAAACGGATTTCCTAAAATATAAACAGTTTGCCCTATAAGTCCCCGTTTGTGCCATAGGTGGCACAAATGTGTGCCGTCAGTGGCACGAACCTGTGCCATCGGTGACACGAACGTGTGCCACCAATGGCACAAAACGAGGCTCTCGGGAGTTGTTACCAATCGTCGGTACGGAAGGGACCGACGGGCAGGCCTGACTGGGTGACGAGATTTGTCTCGGGATTGTCAGCCCAAGCGTAGCGAACGGCGATGGGGTAGGGGACTTCGGGGCACTCCACCACGATGCGACTCATGAAACGTTCGCCCTCGGTATGGGCCTTAGCCACGTGCCAACGATGGTCGGGCCCGGCGATGGTGAAGCCCTTAATGTCGGCATTCTGTGCCAAAGCGTCGCTGCCCCAGGTGGGACGGAAGGTGAGCACGGCCTTACCCTCGCTGACGCGCATCTGGTAGAATTCGGGTGCGGCACAGGGCTCTTCCTGGCCGTAAGTACGATTAAGGGCAAGCAAGGCCAACCGACGACCCACTTCCTGCTTGTTCTTCGGGTGGATATCGTTGGCCTCACCGATGTCGATATTCACCATCATGCCCACACCGTCGAGCTGCAGGGCCTTGCGCTGCGATTCGCGGAGGAATGCCCATCCCGAATTGGGTTGCACATCCCTGCGGGTGAGATAGTTGGCCAACTGAACGAAGTAGAAGGGAAGTACCTTGCTGTCCTGCTGCTGGAAGAAACCGCGACGACGGTCGCCCTGCTGAGGGGCAGGCTTGGGATAGGGAGCGACCTCGGCATTACGGTTGAAGCGCTCCTGCCAGTCGAGGATGAGCGTCTGGAACAGGCTTTCGTACTGCGTGGCGCGCCCGACGTTGGAACAGCCCTGATACCAGAGGAAACCACGGATGGGCATGTCGAGGAACGGTGCGACCATTGCATTATACAGATTGCAGGGAAACCAGGAGTCGTTGGGGCGCTTGGGTTGCGGGTCGTTGCTGGGCATGTCGTTCTTCGACGCGCTCTTCTTGTACCGCCAAGCACCAGACAGCGGAAGGCTGGCGGTGCCGTTCTGCACCTGCATGTCTTCGACCTTCCCTAAGAATCCACCCTCGCCTCCCGTGTCAAAGACGCGCACGGTGACGACGTTGCGCCCTGCCTTGACCAACCGGCCTGGGACGTTGTATTGACGTTTGTTGTTCCAATTGTTCGTGGTTCCCACACGCTCACCGTTCCAGTAGGTGACGTCTTGGTCATCGACCTCTCCCAGGCACAACTTCACATCGCGTCCGGCCCATGCAGCAGGGACATCGACCACGCGACGGAACCACACGATGCCGTCCCAGCGTGCAAACTCGTTCGTACTCCAGCGCACAGGTTGCTCCATCGTCTGCCAGTCCGATTCGCTGAGGTCGGTGGCTGCCCAAAGGGCGCGTTGGGTATTGCCGTCCGCCAGCCCCTTGTCGAGACCGAACACCCGCTGTTGCCATGCGGCGTTCTCCTCCTGATACACTTCCTCTATCTTGGCTTCGTCGAACCCCGTGTCGCCAATCTTCTTGAGAAACTCCTCAAAGCCTGTCACGCCGCGCAGCCGTTCATGGCTGACCCAACTCTCGGCTGGCGTGCCACCCCACGAACTGTTGACCACGCCCACGGCCACGCCCAACTTCTGCGACACCTCACGGGCAAAGAAATAGGCCGCAGCCGAGAAACTCTCGGCCATCTCCGGCGTACATACTGCCCAGCCCTTCGTATGTCCGTAGGGGACTTTGCCCTGAGGCGTGTGTGCCACCGTCTTCTCTACCTGGAAGAGACGCACCAGCGGGTGGCGGGCATCCTTCACCTCCTGCTGCCAGTTGCCGACGGAAGCCCAGTTGCTGTGCAGGGGCATCTCCATGTTCGACTGCCCCGAGCAGAACCACACCTCGCCCGCCATCACGTTGTCGAGCACCAACTTCCGTCCGTCGTCGAAGGTCAGCGTGTAGGGTCCTCCGGCCTTCGGCACACGCAGGTCGAAGTCGAAGGCTCCCGTCTGTTTGTCGGCCTTCACTCTTGTCGTTTGTCCGTCCCACGAGGCTGTGATTTTCACCGCAGCTCCCCGCTTGGCCGTGGCCTTCAGGTGCATGACGGTCTGCTGTTGCAGCACCATGTTCGACGTCATCCAGCCAGGCAATCCCACCTCGGCTTGCATGGCAGCAGCCACTATGCTCACTGCCCAGAATAGCATAAATCTTTTCATAACTCCCTTAGATTGGTCTTGTTTTTCACGTATTTTGCCGTAAAGATATACATTTTTGAGCATATACCAAACTGGAAAAACGGATTATCACAAATAAATAATTCTCCGTTTCATTTATTTTGTGTATCTTTGCAACTAAATCAGTAACTCACTACATACCACTATGGCAAAAGCGGAAGGGTTGACACCGATGATGAAACAGTTCTTTGACCTGAAGGCAAAGCACCCCGATGCGATACTGCTGTTCCGTTGCGGCGACTTCTACGAGACCTACTGCCAGGATGCCGTAGAGGCATCGGCCATACTGGGCATCACGCTGACGAAGCGGAACAACGGCGGAGAGAACCCGACGGAGATGGCGGGCTTCCCCCACCATGCGCTGGACACGTATCTGCCGAAACTCATCCGGGCGGGCCGCCGAGTGGCCATCTGCGACCAACTGGAAGACCCGAAACTGACGAAGAAACTGGTGAAGCGCGGCATCACGGAACTGGTGACGCCGGGCGTGGCCATGCGCGACAACGTGCTGAACTACAAGGAGAACAACTTCCTGGCCGCCATCCACTTCGGCAAGGCCACGTGCGGCGTGGCGTTCCTCGACATCAGTACGGGCGAGTTCCTCACGACCGAGGGCACGACGGAGTACGTGGAGAAACTGTTCGACAACTTCGACCCGAAGGAGGTGCTCTTCGAGCGCGGACGGCGGGCACAGTTCGAAGCCTCGTTCGGCTCGCGCCATTGCGTCTTCGAGATGGACGATTGGGTGTTCACCGAGCAGTTTGCCATGAAGAAGTTGCTCACCCACTTCCAGGTGAAGAATCTGAAAGGCTTCGGCGTGGAGCACCTGAAGAGCGGCATCGTGGCCAGCGGCGCCATCCTCCAGTACCTCGAAATCACGCAGCACATCCAACTGCGCCACCTGACGGCCCTGCGCCGCATCGAGGAAGACCGTTACGTGCGGCTCGACAAGTTCACCCTGCGCTCCCTGGAACTGCTCTATTCGATGCACGAGGAGGGCAAGTCGCTGACGGACGTTATCGACCGCACCATCACCCCCATGGGAGCCCGTATGCTCCGCCGCTGGATAACCTTCCCACTGAAGGACGTGCGCCTCATCGAGCAACGCCTGGACGTGGTGGATTACTACTTCCGTGAACCAGAATTCCGCGATTTCATCGAGGAAAACCTGCATCCCATCAACGACCTAGAGCGCATCATCTCGAAGGTGAGCGTGGGACGTGTCTCGCCGCGCGACGTGGTGCAACTGCGCAAGGCCCTGGAGTCGGTGGAGCGCATCAAGGCGGCCTGTGAACAGACGGACAACGAGACCATCCACCGCATCGGCGAGCAACTGAATCCCTGTGCGGAGATTCGCCAGCGCATCGCCCGTGAGATTCAGCCCGACCCACCCCTCATGGTGAACAAGGGCAACGTCATCGCCAGCGGCGTGAGCAAGGAACTGGATGAACTGCGCGACATCGCCTACGGCGGCAAGAACTACCTTCTGAAACTGCAACAGGAGGAGGCCGAGCGCACGGGCATCGCCAGCCTAAAAATCGGCTACAACAACGTCTTCGGCTATTACCTGGAGGTCCGAAACACGTACAAGGAGCAGGTGCCGCCCGAGTGGATTCGCAAGCAGACACTGGTCAGCGCCGAACGCTACATCACGCAGGAACTGAAGGAGTACGAGGAGAAAATCCTCGGTGCCGAGGACAAGATACTCTCCCTCGAGACCCAACTCTTCAACGACCTCGTACTGGCCCTCGCCGAATACACGCCGCAGATACAAATCGACGCCAACCTTATCGCACGGCTCGACTGCCTGCTCTCCTTCGCCATGGCCGCCCGTGAGCACAACTACATCCGCCCCGTGGTCGATGATTCCTTCGTCATCGACATCCGTCAGGGTCGCCACCCCGTCATCGAGACGCAGATGCCCCCGGGCGAACGGTACATCCCCAACGACGTGTTCCTCGACAACGAGACGCAGCAAATCATCATCATCACGGGTCCCAACATGGCCGGTAAGAGCGCCCTGCTCCGCCAGACGGCCCTCATCACCCTGATGGCCCAGATAGGTTGCTTCGTGCCTGCCGAACGTGCCCGCATCGGCATGGTCGATAAGATATTCACCCGCGTCGGTGCCAGCGACAACATCTCCATGGGCGAGAGCACCTTCATGGTGGAGATGAGCGAAGCCTCGAACATCCTCAACAACCTCTCGCCCCGTTCGCTGGTCATCTTCGACGAACTCGGACGCGGCACCTCCACCTACGACGGCATCAGCATCGCCTGGGCCATCGTCGAGTACATCCACGAGAACCAGCGTGCCCATGCCCGCACACTCTTCGCCACGCACTACCACGAACTGAACGAGATGCAATCGACCTACTCGCGCATCAAGAACTTCAACGTCAGCGTCCGCGAAATCGACGGCAAGGTCATCTTCCTGCGCAAGTTGGAGCGCGGCGGCTCGGAGCACTCCTTCGGTATCCACGTGGCCAAACTCGCCGGTATGCCCTCGAGCATCGTCAGCCGTGCCGACCAGGTGCTCACCCAACTGGAAGCCACGAAGAACAACGAGGTGGGCGGCAGCATCCAAATCACGAAGAAGCAAGAAAGCGTCCAGATGAGTTTCTTCCAACTCGACGACCCCGTCCTTGCCCAAGTGCGCGACGAAATCCTCAACCTCGACGTCAATAACCTCACGCCCCTCGAGGCCCTGAACAAACTGAACGACATCAAGCGCATCGTGAAGGGGTAAAGTATTTGCCATCACAAATTGTGATTGCAAATGCAATTCCTCCCGTTAATATTTGTTGCTTCGCGGATTATTCCCTATCTTTGTACCCAAAATCTGTGCAAATGCACACTTTTTAGGAATAGGAAACATGGAGTTCAAGCGAAACGTCTATCTGCAACACCTGATTTCAGGGAAAGGAAACGGGCTGGTGAAGATTGTCACTGGCATACGGCGGTGTGGCAAGTCGTATTTGCTGTTTAACCTCTTTCGCAATCACTTGCTACAGAGCGGTGTGGACGAGGAACATATCTTCATGATGGCCCTTGATGATTGGAAGAACCGGAAGTTCCGCGACCCAGATGTTTTGATGAATGAGATAGAACGACGACTGGTGCGCGACGGCAACAGGTATTACATCCTGCTCGATGAGGTACAATTGCTGGAGCATTTTGTTGAGGTTTTGCTTAGCCTGATGCACGACGAGCAATGCGACGTCTATGTGACTGGCTCCAACTCTCGCTTCCTGTCAAGCGATGTCGTGACTGAATTTCGTGGGCGTGGTGATGAGATACGTGTCTTTCCCCTTTCGTTTTCGGAATTCTATGAAGGTGTGCAAGGCGACCTGCGTCAGGCTTGGCTAAACTACTCCACTTGGGGCGGACTGCCACAAGTAGCATTATTAGAAGATGAGGCGAAAAAACGGCGGTATCTCTCCAACCTCTATGCATCAACCTATCTGCATGACATCATAGAACGCAATGGCGTGAAGAACGACGATGGCCTGCGCGATGTGGTGCGTGTGCTGGCATCTTCCATCGGAGCATCCGCCAATCCCAAACGCATAGCCAACACTTTTGCTAGCGTGGAGGGGAAGCATATTACTAACAAGACCATTGATAGTTATATCGGCTATCTGGAAGATGCTTTCCTGGTTAGTGAGGCTTTGCGCTACGACGTGAAAGGACGCAAGTATATCGGCACCGAGACCAAGTATTTCTTTACCGACATCGGCTTACGTAATTCCATTCTCGGTTTTCGTCAGCAAGAACCTACGCACATCATGGAGAACATCATCTACAATGAACTGCTAATGCGAGGCTATCAGGTGGATGTGGGGCTTGTGGAACTATGGAACACGGACAACCAAGGCAAACGCAGTCGTGTCCGTCTGGAAATAGACTTTGTGCTGAATTGTGACACGGAGCGGATTTATGTCCAGTCGGCCTACCGTCTGCCCTCCGAGGAGAAGTGGGGGCAGGAACAACGTTCACTTCTGGGTATTTCAGACAATTTTCGCAAAGTCATCATCGTCGGTGACGATGTGAAAGGCTGGACCAATGACCAAGGTATCCGCATCATTGGTCTATGGGATTTCCTGCTCGGTGTAGAAGGGATTGAATAGCATCCTTACAAAGGACTCGAAATTATTAGCACAGCAGAAAAGAGATGCGCGACCTCCGTCGGGAAGCCGCGCATCTTTTCATTCTTCACTCTTCACTTTTCACTCTTACTCGGTGATGTCCCCTGGGTCGCCCCAGCCGCTGTTGCCGCCGCCGGAATTGCCGCCCGTACCGCCCCCGGCAGCCTCGGTGGCACCCTTCTTCGCCTCCTTCTTGGCCTCGGCCATGGCCTTGTGGGTCAGGGTGTATTCCCACTTGATGTCTGGGTCGCCCTTCAGGTCGGCAAAGAACTTCGAGCGCTCCCAGTGGACGTAGATGTTCTTCACGTGTACGCTGGGGTCGAACGAGTCTGCATCGTCCACGCCCTCGCTGCGCAGGGTGACGTAGAAGGCACCCATCTCGCCGAAGTTCACTTTCTTGCCCGCAATCAGTTGTTCGCGCAGACAATCGACGGCGGCGGTCAGCACACCCGTGATGACGTCCCGCGTGAAGGGACTGCCGTGCGCCTGGATGTGACGGGCAAACTCCGTCACGTCCATCAACTCGGCGTACTGCGCCATCGGATATACCTTCTTCTCGCTGTTTTTGTCCGACGGATTCGTCAGACGTGCAGACAGACTGTACTTTATTGGCATCGTCAATACGTTTTTAAGGTTTCTAATTCGCTTTTTCTCATTCGTCGTTGCTACTCAGTCGCTTCAACATACCTACCTTGCGGCTTCAAGATACCTATTTTGCACCCCTCAACGTAGGTACGTTGAAGCATGAACATCACTGCCCCATGCACGACTGCACGGCGAGGGAGCCGACAATGGAGGTGATGATGGTGGCGATGATTTGGAACGCCTTACGGACTTTCTCCCACTTGATTCTTTTCTTCATACGCATAACGTTTTTAAGTTAGACAATATTGAGGGGCGGACGGGACCGGGCGGGCCTCAGACGGCGGTCTGTTGGATGTTGTCGCAGTGCTTACGTCTCCCGGCTGCCTCTCTGCGCCGTGGCCGTGCCCCTGCCTCCGCATCCGCTTCCCTCGGGATTACGAGTACAAAAGTACGACATCCAGCGGCCCCACTTTCCGTTCCCGTCGCTTTCCGCCCGATAAAGCAGTTTAGGGCGCGATAAGGCGGGCTATGAGCCTAATAAGCGTAAATTTTCGTTAACATGAAAATGCCCCTTCAAAATCAACGCTTTTGGGAGCAGGCTCGGACAAGTAATGAGGTGTAAGATGTAAAAAGTAATAACTTTGTTAGTAATAAACTTGTTAGTAATAATTTTATTTTATATCTTTGCACCCAGAAATCAATGTTAGGACATATGACTATCGAAAATCCATTTGTCTTTGGCAGGGCTGCCGAAGGTTCTTATTTTACTGATAGGGCAGAGGATGCCAAGCGGCTCCATGCCAATCTCACACATGGGATTAACACCATTCTTATTTCCCCTCGCCGATGGGGAAAGACTTCGCTTGTGAAGAAAGTCATCGCTGATATTGACAGATCAGACATCAAACCTGTTTTTATCGACATCTTCCAATGCAAGTCAGAGTACGAGTTTTACCATGCCTTTGCCTCGGCTGTCATCAAGCAGACCTCGTCAAAACTCGACGAGTGGGTTGAAACAGCCAAGACTTTTCTTTCCAATATTTCGCCCAAGTTCTCGTTTGGCTCGGACCCGATGAATGATTTCTCCTTGTCGTTTGAATGGAGTCCTAAGGATGATACAGAAACCGACATCTTGCAACTGCCAGAAAAAATAGCTCAAAAAAAGAACGTGCATCTTGTGGTGTGCTTGGATGAGTTTCAGCAGATAGCAGACTTCGATGACTCATTGAAATTCCAGAAAAAGCTGCGTGCAGTATGGCAGCACCAGCAGAACGTCACGTATTGCATGTTTGGCAGCAAGAAACATCTGATGGAAAACATCTTTAACGACAAGAGCATGCCGTTCTATAAGTTTGGAGATATGATGTTCCTGAAGAAGATACCCACAGAGGAATGGGTACTGTTCATTTGCGCCAAATTCCATGAAACGGGCAAGATAATCTCTGCCGAACAGGCTGCTAAAATCTGCGAAGTGACAGAAAATCTCTCTTCATACGTTCAGCACTTGGCGTGGGTGGTGTGGTATAAGACAGACAAGGTAGTAACAAATAAGGATGTAACTGCGGCTATCGACGACTTGGTGGAGCAGAACAAAGTTTTCTTCCAAAGAGAAGTGGAGCAATTGTCTGAACACCAACTCAACTTTCTCAGGGCTTTAGCAAATGGTGTGACTACTGGTTTTAGTCGTAAAGAGGTCATTAGGAAATATCGTCTGGAGTCTTCAGCCAATGTGCAATCGGTCAAAAAGGCCTTGTTAAAGAAAGACCTTATTGATGTGGATGGACAGGAAATCTCTTTCAATGATTCCCTTTTCAAACAATGGCTGAAACGACAGAATTTTTATGAGTGAGGTCGCGAACGATTTGCTTTCAGAGCAAAATTCAAACTGGACTTTTCTGACTACCATACCAGGAAGCACGACCTTTGCAGATAATTTATTATCTTTGCCACGAAATAAGTGATTGCATGGCAGAAGAGACATGGAGCGGATGGGCTGACCTGTTTTCTCCTTTTCAATTACAGCATCCGCGTACACACGTACTTCTTTAGGAGTCATTCCACGTCTATGCAGTACCGTTCGGCGATGAAGCGGACGACGTTCGGGGGCAGGACGCGGGCCTTCGGTTGCAGGCCCATGGCTTCGAGGTCGGTGCGGTAGCGTTCGCACCAGGCCATCAGCGTATTCACACTTACACCGGCACGGTCGGCCAATTGTTGTTTCGACATTGCTTTCATAGTTCGTAGGTTTTTTCCATACACATACACATCTTACACGGATATTTGCAATCTCTCTCACACGTACGCAGGAACTCCCGGAGCGGCGAAAAGTTCCTGCGTACGCACGAGGGACTTTTAGGAAACATCTGTATCATCTGTATGTGTATCGGTTTTGTTCTCTGTTTCGGCCGTGGATTCATGTGCCATGTAGTGGCGAATCTGGTGCATCTCATCGCCTGTGCGGCGCACAACGATGTAGCCGCGCGTGTTGCGGTAGGTGCGACGTTCGTAGCCCTGCTCTACGAAGGCACGCCCCAGGGCCACGGTGGAGAGTTTCTGCGTGATGCCCATGCCCACGATTTGCAGGGCCAGTGCCACGGACATAAACTCGCCGCCCTCACGCTCACTGGGTCGGCGGAAGTACATCTGCACCAGTTCGTGTTCCAGCCGTGGCGTCTCGAACTGGCGGTTGTGGGCCGAGAGGCGCAGGATTTCCTCGCGGGAGAACCAGTAGCGGAAGCCCTGGCGATAGAGGGTGTAGGCCTGACGGTAGATGGCCTCGTAGTCGAAGGGCGTTTCGCGGGGCGAACGGATGTGCTCCACCTCGAACGGCAGCCAGCGGCGGTTGCCCGTGGGGTCGGAGAGGAACTGGACGTTGTTGCCCGTGCCGCAGAACGAGGCGATGTGCTTGCGGTGCTCGTGGAAGTGGGCGTAGGCGGCGCGCTCGTCGATGGAGGGCATCGTCACGGCGGCCTTCAGTTGGTTGAGGTCGCGGGGCGACATGGTGTCCAGTTCCTCGCAGCATACGAGGCCGTACTGCGCCAGGGTCAGCAGGTCGTCGCGCCCCATGCGGTTGGCGTTGGTCTTGGTGTAGAAATATCTTGACAATTCGGGCGGCAGGAGGTAGTTGAACCACGTGGTTTTGTAACTGCCCTGTTCGCCGATAAGCACCAGTATGACGTTGTTTACCACCGCATCGTCCACCCACGCGGCCACCATGCCCACGAGCCACTTCCGCAGGTACAGGCAGAACAGCCGTTGCTCCGCCTCGCCGCCCTTCACCGTTACCGTCTCGGCCAGGGTGCGGATGGGGTCAGGACCAGACCCACCCCCCGCCCTCCCTGTGAGGGAGTGGGGAGGGTCTCCAGATATTCCCTGAACGGATGGAATTCAGGCACGAAGTCGCTCTCTATCACGCGGTAGATGTCCTGTGCCCTGACGGCCTTGCGCTTCGACAGTTCCGCCCACAGCGAATTGACCACGCGGTCGGTGATGGGTTGCCAGTCTGGCCCGTATTCCACCCGCCCCGTTATCACATTATGCCGTAATCGGATATGTTCCTTTAGGAACGCCTGTATCTCCTCCACCGTGGCCAGACCGCCATTGTCCGAACCATGCCCGTGAGGGCGTTTCTGTCCGCCCCGTGTACCATGTTCCTCCGTCTTCTCGTAGCACGATGCCACCACTTCAGCCGCCTTGTCGTAGTTGGGAAATTCCTTGACAGCCCACTCCACGGCCGCCTCCCTTGTACACCCGAACTGGTTCAACCGGTAGCCCACGCGCATCACGTAGTCGTTGTGCGAGCCGGGCGCATACACCGCCCCCTCGCTCTCCACCTCCGGCCTGATGGTCTTCGCGTAGAGCGCGCGGATGCGGGCCAGTTCGCGGTTGCGCTTGCGGCTCTCCTTCATCGGCTGCTGCATCCGTTCCCATTCGCCCTCTATCCATTCTCGGCTGAACGCCTCGGCCTCGGGGTTGTAATAGACCTCGCTGTCGTGCGCCACCACGGACAGGCGCGTCACGTTCTTGCAATGGCCGTCCGCCTCGGCCCCCAGGAGCCGCTCGTAGTAGGCATTGCCCGCCGCGAACGCCTTCCGGTAGAACTGCACCTGCTGCCGGAGTTCGAACCCCTCATCCAGTTCGTAGCGGTACAGCACCCGCAGCCCCTCCCCGCTGATGGTCGTATAGCACAACAGCGTATGCGGGTCGGCCATAATTAAGGATTTCAATCCTTCCATTTTTCCATTTTTCAATGTTTCAATTTTATCAATATCGACCATCGCCATGCCCGTCAGCCTCACGACATGCTTCTGTGCCTTGCCGCCCTCGAAGATGCACGGCACGGCGAAGAGCATACTCTCGTTCTTCAGCGAGTCCTGCCTGTCCTGCCGATACCCTTCGGTCAGTTCCCGCGTCCGCCGGTCAGAGCGAATCGCCTCCACCATCGCCTCCAGCGTACTGCTCCGAGGCACCGTGTCCCAGAAGTTCCGAAATACTGATACAGCGGACCCACCCCCCTGCCCCTCCCGTGAAGAGAGGGGAGTGGTCACATTCTCCAATTGTGTCTTGTTTGCCATATATTCCTAAATCTTCTTAGGCAAAGTTACGGCAATTCGCAGAGAGCAACAAGCATCTGCACGGCGATGTTCGTTCGCCGCGCGATTATTCAACCCATAGGTTACAAACTCAGTCCCGGAAAAGGTCGCGGACGCGCACATCGAGCGCATCCGCTATCTGGTGCAGCCGTTCCAGCGAAGGGTCGCACCGCCCACTTATGAACTTGCTCATGGCCTGGGGCGAGACGCCAATCCGCCGGGCCAAGGCCGTTGCACTTACGTTTTTTCCCACATCACACGCAGCAGTTGCAACTGCGAGTCGTACTGTCTTGTTTTTGCTTTCATTGCTTTTGTTACCATTAAAAATCAGACAAAATATGTATGGTAATGCCTGTGCTGGCACAGGCATTACCATAGAAATAATTGGCAGAGTAGAAGCTAGCTTGCTCTGCTCATTTGGGTTAACGAAAACCTTCTTTTTTATTCCTCACTAAAGTCTTCCTTGCCAACACCGCAGAGGGGACAAGTCCAGTCATCGGGGAGGTCCTCAAACGGGGTTCCTGCAGGTATGCCATTTTCAGGGTCGCCCACAGCAGGATCATACTCATAACCGAAAACATCGCAAACGTACTTTTTCATTTTTCTTCTTTGTTTTAATTGTTAAAAATTATGCTATTGTCTTGGCAAATTCCCGTCCGTATTCCTTGCAGTCATCAAGTGCAGTAGTATCGGGTACCCAGAGTTTGCCAATGCCATCGTTCACCAGTTCAAAGCCGGCCTCGGCGAGTTTGGCGCTGATTTGTTTTACGGAGCCGCCACCCCAGCCGTAGGAGCCGAAGGCTGCTGCCCGTTTGTTTTTGAACTTCAGACCGCTCATCATTTCCAAGAGTCCTGCAATGGCGAAGGAGTGGCCGTTGTTGATGGTGGGTGAGCCGACAAGGACAGCACGTGAACGGAAGATTTCGGTGATGACATCGTTCTTGTCGTCGTGGGCAATGTTCTTGATGACCACCTTCGTGTCGGGAGCCACCTCGCGGATGCCGTCGGCAATGGCCTCGGCCATCTTGCGGGTCGATTGCCACATGGTGTCATAGACAATCGTC
>JAFUFK010000025.1 GCA_017469925.1 Bacteroidaceae bacterium
ATTTTTTATGCCGAGTGGTAGTAAGTTCGGCAACCAGTCACTGGTTAAATTTTAACCAGTCACTCCTTTCGGCGAAACCAGTGACTGGTTTCGGCTTAACCAGTCACTGGTTTCCAACGCGCATGTGCGAGCGTACGCGTGAGCGCGCACACGATAAATAAGAATCGGTATAATCCTCCGGCGGCAACGTCCGTGAGTGTTGCGCTCAGATTTTAGGAGGGTTTACGAGATGCGGGTGACGGACTTGATTTCGTCGATCTTCTTCAGGTCGCGACAGATGCGGCGGACGTCATCGACGTCGTGGACTTCCATGTTTATCTCGCCGTGGAAGATGCCGTCGGCCGACTCGATGGTGAGGCGGCGCATGTTGATGTTGAGTTGCTGCGACAGTATGGCGGCAACCTGGTAGAGCACGCCGACGTGGTCGATGCCCTCGAGGCGGATGGTGGCGGGGAAGTAGAGCCGCTTGTGGGTGTCCCAGCGGGCGGCGAACAGGTTGTTGCCATTGGCGGCCTTGAGGCGGTTGGCCACAGGGCACTGGCGCTTGTGGATGGTGATGCGCCCGCGCTGGTCTATGTAGCCGAGAACGTCGTCGCCGGGGATGGGGTGGCAGCATTGGCCGATGACGAAGTGGCCGATGGTCTCTTCGTTGAGGATGAGAGTCTTCTTGCGGTCGATGGCGGGGACGGCGTCGGGGGTGGCGTCGTCGGTGGTGGCGGGAGTGTCTTTCGAACGCTTGAAGAGCTTGAGCATGCCGCCCCAGTTGCGTCCCTTGCGGGCGCGCAGGTGGTCGAGGTCGGCGTCGCCGAGGGTGATGGTGCCGAGTCCGATGGCTGCGTATAGTTGTTCGCGGGTGCGCAGGTTGTGGAGGTTGCAGAGTTTATCGACGTTCATGCTGTTGGGCTCCATGTCGGCCGTCTGGAAGAACTGGGTGAGCAGACGTTCGCCCTCTTTCTGCTTCTCGCGCTCTTCGCGGCGCAGGTAGGCCTGAATCTTGCCCTTGGCCTTGGCGGTGGTGACGAACGAGAGCCACTCGCGGCGTACCTGGGCGTCGCGCGAGGTGAGGATTTCCACCTGGTCGCCGCCGCGCAGGACGTAGTTGAGCGAGACGAGGGCGTGGTTGACCTTGGCGCCGATGCAGTGGGTGCCGACGAAGGTGTGGATGGAGTAGGCGAAGTCGAGCGCGGTGCTGCCGACGGGCATCTTCTTGACGTCGCCCTTGGGGGTGAGGACGAAGAGTTCGCTGGAGTAGAGGTTGAGCTTGATGGTGTCGAGGAAGTCCATGCCCGAGGGCTGGGGGTCGTCGAGAATTTCCTTGATGGTCTGGAGCCACTTGTCGAGTTCCGACTCGCTCTCCTCGGCGGTCTTTTCGCCGTCCTTGTACTTCCAGTGGGCGGCGAAGCCCTGTTCGGCTATCTCGTCCATGCGTTGGGAACGTATCTGCACTTCTATCCACTTACCTACCTTCTTGTTCATGAGCGTGGTGTGGACGGCCTGGTAGCCGTTGCTCTTGGGGTGGCTGACCCAGTCGCGGAAGCGGTCGGGATGGGCGGTGTAGAGTTTGGAGACGTAGGCGTAGATTTGCATGCACTCGGCCTCCTCCTCGGCGGGGTCGCGAGGTTCGAAGATGATGCGCACGGCCAGGATGTCATAGACGTCCTCGAAGGAGACGTGCTTCGTCTGCATCTTCTTCCAGATGGAGTAGGGGCGCTTGATGCGGGCCTTGATGGTGTACTTGATGCCGTGCCGGTCGAGCACAAGGCGGATGGGACCGATGAAGTCGTTGTAGATGGTGTCGAGGCCGGCCTTCATCTCGGCCAGGCGCTGGGTGATGAGTTGGCACTCCTCGGGGTGTTCGTAGCTGAAACTGAGGTTCTCCAACTCTTCCTTTATCTTGTTCAGTCCGAGGCGATAGGCCAGGGGGGCGTAGATGCTGAGGGTCTCGCCGGCTATCTTGTACTGCTTGTTGGGCAGCTGGCTGCCCAGGGTGCGCATGTTGTGGAGGCGGTCGGCTATCTTGATGAGGATGACGCGGATGTCGTCGCTCATGGTCAGGAGGAGTTTCTTGAAGTTCTCGACCTGGGCCGACGTCTTGTCACCGAAGATGCCGCCCGAGATTTTGGTCAGTCCATCGACGATTTGGGCTATCTTGGGCCCGAAGATGTTCTCGATGTCATCGACGGTGTAGTCGGTGTCCTCGACGACGTCGTGGAGCAGGGCCGAGCAGATGCTGGTGCTGCCGAGACCAATCTCTTCGCTGACGATTTGGGCTACGGCGATGGGGTGCATGATATAGGGTTC
The DNA here is from genome assembly GCA_017469925.1 of Bacteroidaceae bacterium. Classification (GTDB taxonomy): domain Bacteria; phylum Bacteroidota; class Bacteroidia; order Bacteroidales; family Bacteroidaceae; genus Physcousia. The sequence continues at coordinate 2,302 of JAFUFK010000025.1, forward strand.
GCCGGAGAGGCGGCGCACGCCCTCGTGGGCCTTGCGGGCGAAGTTGAAGGCCTTGGTGATGAGGTCCACCTTCTTACGGTGGTGGCTACTGAGGTAGGTGTCCAGCAGTCGCTGGAAGGCCTCGTTGACTATCCGTTCGTCTTCTTGCTCCCGTAGGTTCTGTTCTTCCATCGACTGATTTTTTTTAATCGTTAACCGTTAACCGTTACCTCACTCTCAACCGCTGTCCTGAGCGGATGGTGTTGCCCGTGCCGCGAATGCCGTTGAGGCGCTTCAGGGCGCTGACCGTCGTGTGGTTGCGGCGCGCGATGGAGCCCAGGGTCTCGCCGGCGCGTACCGTGACGTGGCGGGCCGAGCGCGACGAGGTACGTCCCTTGGCCTTGCTTGCAGCCGGGGCGGGGGCGGAGGTGACGGCCACCTCCTTCTCGCGCTTGCTGAAGAGTTCGTCGGCGCGGTGGGCATAGATGCTGTCGCCTGCCTCGATGAAGGCGCTGATGGCCTCGGCCGACATGCGGATGGGCAAGGCACGGGCCTCGCCCGGTATCAGCGTGGTGCGGTACTGGGGATTCAGGGCGCGAAGTTCCTCCATGCTGACGCCGCAGAGTTCGTGAATCTGCTCGAAGCGGATGTCGCGGTTGACCATGATGGTGTCGGTCCCGTTGGGCAACTGGGTGTTGACGGGACAGATATTGTGTTCGCAATAGTAGTTCATGATGTAGTTGGCGGCGATGAAGGCTGGCACGTAGCCGCGCGTCTCGGCGGGCAGGTAGGGATAGATGGTCCAGTAGTCCTTGACACCCCCGGCCCGCTTGATGGCCTTCGAGACGTTCTGCGGGCCGCAGTTGTAGGAGGCGATGGCCAGGGTCCAGTCGCCGAAGATGTCGTAGAGGTCCTTGAGGTAGCGGGCAGCGGCGTACGAGGACTTGATAGGGTCGCGACGTTCGTCGATGAGGCTCGTCACCTCCAGTCCGTACTGCTTACCTGTCGTGAGCATGAATTGCCAGAGGCCTGCGGCTCCGGCACGGCTCGTTGCCCCGGGGTTCAGTGCGCTCTCGATGACGGGCAGGTAGCGCAGTTCGAGGGGAATCTGGTATGCCTCCAGCGCCTCCTCGAAGAGGGGGAAGTAGAAGTTGCTGGCACCGAGGATGAGGCTCACCGAGCGGCGCAGGCGACCGCTGTACTGGTCGATGAACTTGCGCACGACCTCGTTGTAAGGCATGTCAATCACGTTGGGCAGGTGGCTCAGGCGGGTGATGTACTCCTCCTTCGAGTATTCGGGGTTTTCGCCCTTCTCGCAGTTTTCGTCGAAACTGAGGAAGTTCTTCGTGTTCCACTCGCGCAGCAGGCTGTCGAGTTCGTTTGCCATCATGCCTTCGGGCAGTCCGATTTCCTCGTTCTCGCCCATTCGGTCGTCATAGACCGTAATCTCGCTTTGTGCCGCCGCAGTCAGGGGCAGCACAAGGCTGATTCCGATAATCAGTGTATTACGTAGTCGTTTCATTTTTTTCTTAATTTCTTATTTTCTCAAAACCTGAGGCAGCACGACAGCCCGTAGCTGTTCTGGCGTTGCTGGCGCAGGGTGGGTACGCCCGTATTGATGACCGCAGGTTCGAGGTGGAGGCTCAGGTCGTTGCTGATGTCGAAGGTCGATAACTCGGCATCGACGTAGGCATCGATGACCGAAATCAGATAGACACCGGCGAAGGCGAAGATGCTCATGTCGCGGTACTTGCGGAAGTGGTCCTTCTTGTTCTTGAAGATGGTCTTGAACCGTTCTTCCTTTCCCGTGATGTCGTAGCCCATCGGCAGCATGTTCTCGTAGCTCTTCGTGCCTGGGTCGTCATCCATGATGTCGAGGTAGGCCTGCGAGTAGTCGCGCAGCATCTGGTTGTTCCAGGTCAGTGCGTAGGCGCAACCGAGGTATCCGCCGTAGATGATGGGCAACTTCCAGAACTTGCGGTTGTATATCTGTCCGCCGCCCGGGAAGACCAGCGCCAGCCACATCGACCGTATGGGGTCGGGTTCGAAGTGCTGCCTGCGTTTGAGCTTCATCCCTTGGGCGAGCAGGCTGTCCGCGAGCGTCGTGTCGAGCGGGGTCTCCAGTGCCATCAGGTCGCCTTCGCCCACGCGCACCAGCTGCTCGGCCGTTACGAGGGTGTCCCGTTCCGCTTGCGCCAATGCCCTGCCAGGCCCGACGACCGTCAGCAGCATGACGAGGATGAGTCTGCCGAATGTCGCGCCCTGGGGTCTCAATGTTTCAGTTGGTCAAAGAGGTCGATGATGCGTTCCAGTTCCTTTTCGTTGGCGAAGGGGATGCTTATCTTCCCCCTTCCCTTGTCGTTGTAGGTCAGTTGCACCTTGGTCTTGAAGAAGTTTGCCAGCGCGTCCTTCAGTTCGTTGAACTCGGCGGGCAGTGCTGCCCCCTTGCTCTTCAGCCGTTTTCCGCCGGCCTGCACGGTCTCGCCGCTTTGCAGGTCCTTTACCATTTCCTCCACGCGGCGCACGCTCATGCCCGAGCGCTGTATCTCGTCATAGACGTGCAGTTGCAGCGTGGGGTCGTCGAGCGACAGCAGGGCACGGGCGTGGCCCATGTCGATGTCGCGGTTCTTCAGTCCCATCTGTATCTGGGCAGGCAACTTCAGCAGACGCAGGTAGTTGGTGATGGTCGAACGGTTCTTGCCGACGCGCTCGCTCAGTCGCTCCTGCGTCAGGCTGTACTGCTCGATAAGGTGCTGGTAGGCCAGGGCGATTTCCATCGAGTTCAGGTTCTCGCGCTGTATGTTCTCGACGAGCGCCATTTCCATCATGTTCTCGTCATCGACGGTGCGTATGTAGGCCGGAATGGTTGCCTTGCCAGCCATCTGACTGGCTCGCCAGCGTCGCTCGCCGGCGATGATGGTGAATGTGCCGTCGCCCATGTCGCGGACGGTTATGGGCTGTATGATGCCGATTTCGCGGATGCTGTCGGCAAGTTCCTTCAGTGCGGTTTCGTCAAACTCGCGACGGGGCTGGTTGGGATTGGCCTTGATGGCCGAAAGGGCCACCTCGTTGATGCTCGACGAACCGCCGGTATGCACTTCGTCGGTCCTCATCAGCACGTCCAGTCCTCGGCCCAGTGCGGGGTATTTCTTATGTACTGCCATAGATGTGTGTTACTTGTTGTGCTTCATTATGATTTCGTTGGCCAGGGCCAGGTAGTCGCGGGCGCCCGTCGAATCGGCGTCGTAGAGGATTACGGGTTTACCGTGGCCCGGGGCCTCGCCCAGTTTTACGTTACGTTGGATGACGGTCTTGAACACCAGTTCCTGGAAGTGGCGCTTCACCTCGTCATAGACCTGGTTGGCCAGGCGCAGACGGCGGTCGTACATCGTCAGCAGGAAGCCTTCGATTTCCAACTCCGGATTCAGTCGGCTCTTGATGATGCGGATGGTGTTCAGCAGCTTGCTCAGTCCCTCCAGTGCAAAGTACTCACACTGGACGGGGATGATGACGCTGTCGGCTGCCGTCAGGGCGTTGACGGTGATGAGGCCCAGCGAGGGCGAACAGTCGATGAGTATGTAGTCGTACTCGTCGCTGATGTCCTTCAGCATGTTCTTCACCACCTTCTCACGCTGGGTTTGCTGCAACATCTCCACCTCGGCACCAACCAGGTCGATGTGCGACGGGATGATGTCGAGTCCGTCGATGTCGGTCGTGTAAATGGCCGCACGGACGTCGATGTGGTCGATAAGACAATTGTAGAACGAGGCATCCACTTCGGCAATGTCCACGCCCAGTCCCGACGAAGCGTTTGCCTGAGGGTCGGCGTCGATGAGGAGTACTCGCTTTTCAAGCGTCGCAAGCGATGCAGCAAGGTTCATACTGGTTGTGGTCTTACCCACACCTCCCTTTTGATTGGCTAAAGCAATGATTCTGGCCATAGCTACTACTCGTTTGGTTATACTTGGGCGCAAAGATAAACAAAAAAGTCCAACTCTCCTCATTTTATGAGGAAAGAACGCCCGAAATGTTGATAACTTAACATTTTTGTTGATAACTTAACGTTTTTTTACTAATTTTGCACCCGCAATGGAACAAAAACTCATACTCATAACCAACGACGACGGCGTGTCGGCCCAAGGTATCAGCGTCCTTACCCGTCTTATGCTCACCCTCGGTGAGGTCGTCGTCGTGGCTCCCGATTCGGCACGTTCGGGTGCCGCCGCTGCCATCACGTGCACCCAGGCTGTTACCCTCCGGCGTCGTGCCGACATGGAACAAGACCATCTCCAAGTCTATGCCTGCTCGGGCAGTCCCGTCGATTGCGTCAAGATAGCTCTCGAACAGGTTTGCCCGCGCCATCCCGACCTCATTGTTTCTGGTATCAACCACGGCGACAATGCCTCCTGCTCCATCCACTACAGCGGCACGATGGGGGCCGTCATCGAGGGTTGCATGAAAGGCATTCCCTCCATCGGCTACAGCCTGCGCACGCTCAAGCATAAGTGCGATTTCACCCCCTACGAGGAGCAGGTCGTGCGCATTGCAAGTTTTGTCCTACAACACGGTCTCAGCCAGGACACTTGCCTCAACGTCAACTTCCCCGAAGTGGAGCGTCTGGCCGGTATGCGCGTCTGCCGCATGGGCCGTGGCCGTTGGGTGCAGGAGTGGATTTCGGCCAACAACCCCCGCGGCATGAATGCCTACTGGCTCACGGGCCGTTTCCTCAACCTCGAACCTCATAGCGACGACACCGACTACTGGGCACTCGACCACGGTTACGGCTCCATCACTCCCATTCGTTTGGACATGACCGACTACAACTCCTTTGCCCATCTCGTTCCACTCGTAGTCTAACCCCTCTCACCCTTCACCTCTCACCCTTCACCTCTCACCCCTCACCCCTCACCTCTCACCCCTCATGAAATACTACCTCATTGCCGGTGAAGCCAGTGGCGACCTCCACGCCTCCCGCCTTATTCAGGCCCTCGGCCAGCGCGATGGGGCAGCCCGCTTTCGTGGTGTGGGCGGCGACCTCATGCAGGCCCAAGGGACTTCCCTCGTCCGCCACTATCGCGACCTCGCCTATATGGGCATTTTGCCCGTTCTCACCCATCTCCCAATCATCCTTCGGGGCATGCGCGATACGCGGGCCGACATCCTCGAGTGGCAGCCCGACGTGCTCATCCTTGTCGATTATCCGGGCTTCAACCTCAGCATGGCCCGCTACATCCGTAAGCACGCCCCCAGAATTCGGATTTTTTATTACATTTCTCCAAAAATATGGGCCTGGAAGGAGTGGCGCATCCGCCAGATACGCCGTTCGGTTGACCACATCTTCTCCATCCTCCCCTTCGAGGTCGATTACTTCCACCAGCGCCACCACTTCTCGGCCGTTACCTATGTGGGCAATCCTTCGCTCGATGAAGTGGTCGCTTACCAAGCCTCGCATACGAAGAATTTGACCCATTTCATCGGTAAAAACCAACTCGACGAGCGTCCCATCATAGCCCTCCTTGCCGGCAGTCGCCAACAGGAGATTCGCGACAATCTCAGTCGTATGATTGAGGCTACCCGTCCGCTCTCCGACAGCTACCAACTCCTACTGGCCTGTGCCCCAGGCATCGACCCCGACTTCTACGCCCCACTCATCGAGCAGTCGGCCGTCCGTCCTCTTACCGACCAGACCTACGAACTCCTGCGCTATGCTACGGCGGCCCTTGTCACCAGCGGCACGGCTACGCTCGAGACGGCCCTCTTCCGTGTGCCCCAGGTCGTCTGCTACTATATCGGTTGTGGCCGGTTCATCTCCTTCATGCGTCGCTTGGTACTGAAAATTCCTTACATCTCGCTTGTCAATCTTATTGCCGACCGTGAACTTGTGCCCGAACTCGTAGCCGACGGCATGACACCCCAGAACGTCCGTCGCCATCTCCTCAGCATTCTGCCCGGAGGCGAAGCCCGTACCCCGATGCTCGAGGGCTACGACCTCGTAGCCCAGCGCCTCGGTCAACCCGGAGCCCCTCAGCAGGCCGCAGAGCGTATGCTGGAACTCATCGGGGAAAGGCTATAAATAAAGTGAGTTCGATGAAAGGACCCTAAAAGAGTACGGCTTTCCCCAAAAATCAACCAGTGACTGGTTAAGCCGAAACCAGTCACTGGTTTCGCCGAAAGGAGTCACTGGTTAAATTTTAACCAGTGACTGGTTGTTTTTAGTCGTCCTAAGTCATAAGTCAAAAAATGCCCAGCCATGGCGGCTGGGCATTCCTTTTTGTGTTATACCTATATATATTATAGGATAGAGCGGTAGAGGGCGACGATGTCGTCGCGAGTGACGGGACGAGGATTGCCGGGCGTGCAGACGTCGGCAATGGCCTGGTCGGCCAGGGCGGGGATGTCGGCCTCGGTGATGCCCAGGTCGGTGAGGCGCTTATTGGTGCCAACGAGGGCGCTCAACTGCTCGATGGCCTGGCAGGCGGCTTCGGCTGCCTCCTCGCGGGTCATGCCATCTCTCCAAACGCCTACGGCCTTGGCAATATCGGTGTATTTGTCGAGTGCGGCGGGCATGTTGAAGCGCATGACGGTGGGCAGGAGCATGGCGCAGGCTACGCCATGGGGTACGTCGAAGAGGGCAGAGAGCGGGTGGGCCATGCCGTGATCGACGCCGAGGCCTACGTTGGAGAAGGCCATGCCGGCTACGTATTGGGCCACGGCCATGCCGTCGCGCCCACGGGGGTTGGTGGGCTCGTTGACGGCCAGTGGCAGGTAGCGGTATATCATCTCGATGGCCTTAATCTCGAACATGTCGGAGAGTTCCCAGGCGGCCTTGGTGATGAGGCCTTCGATGGCGTGGGTCATGGCGTCCATGCCAGTGGCTGCGGTGAGTGTGCGAGGCAGGGAGTACATGAGTTCGGCATCGATGATGGCTACGCAGGGGATGTCGTTGGGATCGACGCAGACCATCTTGGCCTGGCGCTCCTCGTCGATGATGACATAGTTGATGGTGGTCTCGGCTGCCGTGCCTGCCGTGGTGGGCAGGGCGATGATGGGCAGCGACTTGTTCTTGGTGTCGGCCACGCCTTCGAGGGAGACGATGTCGGAGAACTCGGGGTTGCGTACGACGATGCCGATGCCCTTGGCCGTGTCCATCGAGGAACCGCCACCGATGGCTACGATGAAGTCGGCCTGGGCTCGCTTACAAGCCTCGATGCCTTGCTTGACGTTGGTGACGGTGGGGTTGGGCTTTACGTCGTCGAAGATTTCGTACTGGATGCCGGCCTCGTCCATGACGTCGAGCACCATCTTGGCTACGCCAAACTGCATGAGACCCTTATCGGTGACAACGAGGGCTTTCTTAAAGCCCAGACGGGCTACTACGCCAGGCAATTCCTTGCGGGCGCCGGGGCCGAAGTACGATACTTCGTTGAGGATAAATCGGTTTACCATGGTGAGATAAAGGTTTAACGGGTTAAAAGGTTAAGGGTTTAAGGGTTAGAGGGTGACGTGCTCGGCATTGACGTTTCGGCCGAGGAAGATGGTGGCACTCTCGTTGAACGTGAGGGGGTGTTCGGTGGTGAGCAGCCGGCAGGTGCCGCCCTTCGTGATACGCTGTTCCATGTCGGGGTGGCGCTGCAAGTAGTCGTGCAGGCTATTAGCCACGAACTCGCCCTGAGGAACCAAACGGATGTGGCTCGGCGTGTGCTGGCGTATCTTGCTCAAGAGCAGGGGATAGTGGGTACAGCCGAGCAGGATGGTGTCAATCTCGGGGTCGCGGGAGAGCAACTGGTCGATGTATTTCTTGACAAAGTAATCGACGCCGGGGCTGTCGTACTCCTTGTTCTCGATGAGGGGAACCCACATGGGGCAGGCGAGCCCCGTGACGCGTACGCCGGGATGGAGTTTGCCAATCTCGATGTCGTAGGTGTGGCTGCGGATGGTGCCCTGTGTGGCGAAGATGCCTACGTGCCCATTGCGGGTCAGGCTGCCCACACACTCGGTGGTGGGACGGATGACACCCAGGACACGGCGCTCGGGGTCAATCTCGGGCAGGTCGCACTGCTGTATGGTGCGCAGGGCCTTGGCCGATGCTGTGTTGCAGGCCAGGATGACCAGGTGGCAACCCATCTCGAAGAGACGGCGGACGGCCTGTAGCGTAAACTCATAAACGACCTCGAAGGAGCGCGTGCCGTAGGGGGCACGCGCATTGTCTCCGAGGTAGAGATAGTCGTACTCGGGCATCAGCTGCTGAATCTCGTCGAGGACGGTCAGACCGCCGTAACCAGAATCAAAGACGCCGATGGGGCCGGGTGCGGTAGGCAATGAACTATTCATTTTTGGGAGTTTCGGTTACGATGTCCAGTCCCAACTTGCGCATGACGGGCGCGGTGATGTCCTCGCCCAGGGCCGGGTTGATGAAGGGACATGAGTTGTTGTCGGTATTCAGTATGGCAGCGTAGCCCGCCTCGACGCCAACGGCCGTGATGGCTTCGTTGAGTCGGGCCTGTACGCCTGTCATCAGGTCCCGTTCGGCACGGGTGAGCAGTTCCTGGGCTTCCTGACGGAACTTGATGCCAGTCTCCATGAGTGCCTGCAATTCGGCCTGACGCTTCACGAGGATATTCTCGGGAAAGTCTTTCTGGCCTTGCAGAAACTCGGAGAACTTGCGCTGGAACTCCTCCTCGCCCCGAGTGGCCTCTTGCTCGTACTTGACCTTGAGGTCGGCCAGGTTCTGCTGGGCTTGGGCGTACTCGGGCATCTGCCGGAGCACACGCTCATAGCTGAGGTAGCCGAGCTTGACCTGGGCCGATACGCACAAAGGCAACAGTAGCAGTAGGGTCGCAAGTATGCGTCTCATATTACTTAATTCCCAGTTCGGCCTTCAACTGTGCGGTCACGTTGGTGCTCAAGGCTTCGTTGATGAAGGGGATGGCACCCGTGGAAACATCTACGATATAGACGTAGCCACCGGCTTCGCCCAACTTCTTGATAGCGGCCATCATCTTGGCCTGGATGGGCTCCATCTTCTCTTGCTGCTGCTTCTGCAGGTCCTGCTGGCTGGCCTGGTAGAAGTCCTGGATGCTCTGCTCCATCTTCTGCAGGTCCTGAGCCTTGCTTTGCAGGATGGCCTGTGCGGTGCTCTGGTCCTCAGAGAGCTTCTGGAACTCTTCGCCCTTGGTCTGGTATTCCTTTTGCAGACGCTCCAGTTCTTCCTGATACTGGGCGGTCAGCTTCTGGATGTCGGCACCGGCGGCCTTGTACTCGGGCATTTCGGGCAGAACTTCTGCCATGTTGAAGTGGGCAAACTTCTGTGCAAAGATGCTCATGGGGGCGAGCATCAGAATCATTACTAAGATTTTTTTCATTGTTTATAAAAAATTAATGGTTTAACAGTTTAATGGTTTAGTTGTAGCCCAGTTTAGTCAGGACTTCGTTGCTGATGTCGATCTTCGGCGAGGCAAAGATGATGCCGGCGTCGGAGGCACGGTCGAGGATGAGGGAGTAGCCCTTCTGCTCCGAGATGTCCTTGACGGCGTTGTAGATTTCGTCCTGGATGGGTGTCATCAGGCTCTCGCGCTTCTTGAAGAGTTCGCCGTCGGGACCGAAGTACTTGCGCTTCAGTTCGGCAGCTTCCTTCTCCTTGGCCACGATGGCTTCTTCCTGCTTGGTCTTCTGCTCCTCGCTAAGGAATACGGCCTCGTTCTGATAGTTCTTGTAGAGGGTCTGAGCCTCGGTCTGGAGGGCATCGACTTCGGCCTGCCACTTCTTCGACACTTGGTTCAGTTGTTCGTTGGCACGCTCATAGGCGGGTATGTTCTTCAGAATATACTCCATGTCAACGAGTGCAAACTTTTGTGCGTTTGCCTGGAGGGCACCCAGTGCCACTGCCAGCATGATGAATAGTCTTTTCATGTTATTGGGTATTATTGGTTTAGAATTCTTGTCCGAGGATGAAGTGGAACTGGCTGCCGCCCCGTTCCCAGGCACCCTTCTGGTAGTCGTAGGTCTTGTCGAAACCATAGGCCCAGTCGATACCGAGCAGACCCACCATTGGCAGGATGATGCGGACACCGATACCGGCGCTGCGCTTCATGTCGAAGGGATTGAACTTCTTCACGCTGGTCCAGGCATTACCGCCTTCGACGAAGGTCAGGGCGTATATGTTGGCCGAGTTACCCAGCATGAGCGGGTAGCGGAGTTCCAGCGTGAGGCGGTCGTAGGCATAGCCATTGGTGGCTACAGAACCGTTCTCGTAACCGCGCAGTCCGATGGTCTCCGTGGCGTAGGTCGAGGTGTAGCCCGAGGTGCCGTCGCCACCGACATAGAAGGTCTCGAACGGGCTCTTCTTGTACTTGTTGTAGTGGCCCAGGATACCGAATTCCACGCGTGTCATCAGCACCAGGCACTTGCTGCCCTTGGTCAGGGGGATGAAGTTGCGAGCCTTGAACTTCCACTTGTGGTACTCAATCCAGCGGAACTTCTCTTGCAGTTCGCGGCGGAACGTCGAAGCGTACTGGTTGTTGGCCAGATTCTCGTAGTCCTTGCCGTCGAACAGACTGAATGGGGGCGTAATGGAGGCCTGGAGCAGGAACTCGCTACCGCGGCGCGGGAAGATGCTGTTGTCGGTCGAAGAACGCGACAAGGAGAGGTTCAGCGACAACGAGTTGCAATTGCCGTTCGAGACGAGGAAGTACTCCCAGTCCTTCAGCATGTAGCGGGTGTAGCCCAGTTCGGCCATGAACTGGAAGTAGTCATCGGGCCACGACAACTGCTTACCCCATCCTATGCTGGCACCGAGAATCTTCACGAACTTGTCGGGGTCGTAGTAGTTCTCGTAGTAGTTGTTGTAATAGCCTCCGCCATAGCCGGCACCATAGAGATAGCTGCTGTAGTAGTTGCGGTAGTAAGCCGAGTTGTAATAGTTGTCGCTCACGTCGGTCTGCTTCGAGTAGAAGGCGCTGATGGATAGCGAGTTCGGGCGCTTTCCGCCGAACCAAGGATTCATGTACGACACACTGTACGACTGGTAGTAACGGCCATTGGTCTGGCCGCTGATGCTGAACGTCTCGCCGTTGCCCTGGGGCATGACGCCGCGTCGCAGTCCGTTCTTGTTAAAGAGGTTGGCGATGCAGAAGTTCGAGAATCGCAGACCAATCTTACCGATTACACCCGTCTGGCCATAACCCAGCGAGAACTCGATTTGGTCGTTCGACTTTGGGGTCAGTCCCCAGGCCATGTCCACGGTTCCGTTCTCATTGTTAGGCTCCACCTTCGGGTCGATGCTCTCGGCATCGAAGAAGCCCATCGAGGCAATCTGGCGGTACGAGCGTTCCATGGCCTCCTTCGAGAAGAGGTCGCCGGGCTTGTTACGGAGTTCGCGGCGCACGACGTTCTCATAGACGCGGTCGTTACCGATAATGCGTACGTGGCTGATGTGTGCCTGCGTGCCCTCGAAGATGCGCATCTCCAAATCTACCGAGTCACCCACGATGTTTGTCTCGACGGGGTCGAGTTGGTAGAAGACGTAACCGTTGTTGTAGTAGAGATTACCGATGGCGTCGTCGTCGCCCGAGAGGCGGTCGTTCAGCAACTTCTGGTCATAGACGTCGCCCGACTTCATGCGCAACAGTTGGTTCAGGACATCGGTCTTATACAGCGTATTACCCACCCACTCGATGTTGCGGATGTAGTATTTCTGGCCCTCTTCGATATTCAGATAGACATTTACACTCCTGTCGTCGAAGGGCACCACGCTGTCGCTTACGATGTAGGCGTCGCGATAACCCAGTTGGGCATATTTGTTGAGTAGGTTTTCCTTCGCCTCCTTGTACTTCTTATCGACGAACTTCTTCGAGTGGAACCAGCTGCCCATGTTCTTACGCTCGTGGATGGTCTTCAGCACGCCCTTGCTGATGAGCGTACCCTTGATTTTCTTCTCAGCCAGGTTGTTGTTGCCCGTGAGGTAGATGTGGTTCACCCTCACCTTGTCCTTCTTGTCGATGTTCACATCTACGATGACGTGGTCGGGCTTCGAGGCATCGTCCTTGGGCATGATGTTGATTTCGGCATTCTTATAGCCCTTCTCGTCGAAGTACTTCTTGGCCAGAATCTTTGCGCGATCGATGGTGTTGGGCGTCATCTGGTTCTCCTTGACGAGTCCCAGTTTCGTCTCCAAGTCTTCGCGTTCGCTCTTCTTCACGCCGATGTAGTTAATCTCGGAGATACGTGGGCGCTGGGTCAGTTGGATGTGCAGGTAGGCCGAGTCGCGCACGATGCTATCGACTTCGATGGCAACGTTGCTGAACAGCCCGTTGCGCCAGTATCGGCGTATGGCCTTGGTGATTTGTTCGCCGGGGATGGTCACTCGTTCGCCCACTTGCAGACCCGAGAGTCCGATGAGCAGGTAATCGTCGTAGTTGCTCGCACCGCTCACGGTGATGCCTCCGAGGATGTAATCCCGCGGGGTGCGCCCATAGTCGATGGTGGGTTTTATCTCCTTGCCCAGCCCTTGCGCGAGCAGGGGCAAGGTCGCCGAGAGCAGTAGCAGTAGTGTGATGTATCTTAGCTTCATTGTCTCAAATTCTCATGTTCTCACCTTCTCAGTTTCTCTCCTTTTCTTCCTCCACCTGTTCACCCGTCTTTCCGAAGCGGCGCTGGCGACTCTGATAGTCGATGATGGCACGTTGCAGGCAGGCCTCGTCGAAGTCGGGCCAGTAGGTGTCGCAGAAGTAGAACTCGCTGTAAGCCGATTGCCACAGCAGATAGTTGCTGATGCGCAGTTCGCCGCCCGTACGGATGAGCAGGTCGGGGTCGGGCATAAAGTTGGTCAGCAGCCGGCTCGATATGAGGCCTTCCGTGATGTCTTCGGGTTGCAGTGTACCTGCCTTTACGTCGCGAGCCATCTCCTGCATGGTCTGTGTCAGTTCCCAGCGTGACGAGTAGCTCAGCATGACGTTCATCGTCATCTTCGTGTTCCCGGCCGTACGTTCCATACACTCGTGGAGTCGCTTCTGCACCTTCGGAGGCAACAACTCCAGTCCGCCCAATGCGCGGAAGCGCACATTGTTCTTCATGAATATCTCCTCTTCCAGGTGGTCCAGGATGAGTCCCATCAGTGCCTCTATCTCAGGCATGGGCCGGTTCCAGTTCTCGGTGGAGAACGTGTAGAGGGTCAGGTATTTGATGCCCAGGCGGGTGGCTTCGGTCGTGATTTTCTTCACGGTCTCCACACCCTCGGCGTGTCCTGCCGTCCGGGGCAGTCCTCTCTGCTTGGCCCAGCGTCCGTTGCCGTCCATGATGATGGCCACGTGCTGCGGAATGCGGTCTTTGTCTATTTGGTCAGTCATTGTTGTGACAGGTTTTACATTTTGGGAACATGTCGTAGGTGATGAACACCATCAGATACGAGTAACAGTCTTTATTCTTGAAGCCCGAGCTTTGTATGGCATAGGGCATGCTCAGTTGTTTCCATTCCTTGCTGGTGTCGAGGGCGTCGGTCGTCGTGAAGCGGAAGGTCCATTCCGCGCCCACGTTCAGGCGCGGTTTCACTTTATATTTCACGCCCACGCCCACGGGACAGTTCAGGGCCACCTTCGTGCCGCCGCCACCACCCGTGACCAGCGTCAGTCCGGCTCCGACCAGTGCGTAGGGGGTGAACCGGCTGTTGCCCTTGTAGGCCTCGCCCATGCTGTAGCCCCAGAAGTTGAACTCGAACTGGGCACCCAAATCGACCACGTTGCGCTTGAAGTTGAAACTTACGGGCACACCGCCTTCGGGCGTCTGGCTACTGGCATCCTCGGGGAAGTAGTATCCCTTTGTGTTGCCGCTCAGGTGGCCCATGGTCAGGTCGCCCTTCAGCACCATTCGGGGGTTGAATATCTTGCGAACGATGAAGCCGCCCATGGCACTCGAGTGCTTGAACGGTGTCTTGTTGGCATCGCCCAGGTAGAAGTCGAGACCCAGGGCCCCGCCCATCTCCATCTGATAGACGTCGTCGTCCTGTCCCTTCACCGTGAAGGTGGCAAGCAACGCCAGCAATATGATGGTCAGCTTCTTCATTCTCTCACTCTCTCATTTTCTCATTTTCTCACGAATCCCAGTCGGTTGATGCGTCCGCGCCATACACGGTCGTCCACCAGTACCCACAGGAACGACTCTTCGTCAGCGGCCGCAGTCAGGTATTGAGCCTCTTTGGCTGCCTTCTGCAGTTCGGGGTCGGCCGTCATGTCGCTGTTGTCGTAGGTTTTCCAAGTGATGCCGTGGTCGTAGCTGTGCAGGATTTCGCTCAGGTCACCACCCAGGGCCTGCATGCCGTCGTCGTAGGGCACTATGCTCAGTCCCTTCATGATGGGACAGTGGTGGGTATCGGCCCCGTTCGGAGTGTAGTAAACCCATGTCTCCGTGGTTTCCTTCCCCTCCCTCCAGGCCTTGGCCCAGACGGTGGCTTCCTTGTCGTCGCTGGTACGACTGCCGATGAGCATCAGGCGCTTGGCACCGTTCTTCATCGTGTAATATACCCCGTTCAGGTGGCCTGTAGGCAGGTTGCTGCCCTCGTCGTCAAGCGTTTCCTCTTCCCATGCCGACCCGCTCGTGCGGTACAGTTTGCCATCGGCCAGGGCATAGAGGTATTCGTCGCTGGCACCTACCAGGGTCAGTCCCTCCTGTGCCGGGGCGTCGTATTGCGCCCAAGTTGCGCCGTCGTTGCTGGTAACCACCTGGCCGTCGGTGGTGCTCATGAAGAGAGCTCCGCCCATCTGCTGCAAGGTGGTGGGCACGGCCATCTCGGCTCCGCTGGTCGTCGTAGAGGTCCATTCGCCCGCCGTAGTGCAAGGGTGCTTCACGAAGGCCAGTGTGCCGTCGGTCATCTTGCCCACGACAACGATCTGCTGCTTCCACACCAGAGCCTTGCGCTCGGCCATCGAGGTCAGGGCTGCTGCAGTGCCGAGGCTGTCCCAATGGGTGCTGTCGGCCTCCTGTTGATGCACGTTGACCTTGACGGTATAGGTGCGGCTCGAACGTCCGCTCTCCGATACGACGCGGAAGTGCAGGGGCTCACGCAGGTCTATCGAGTCGCTGCTGCTGTAGGTGGTCCAGGACGTATCGGCGTCTTCCGTCAGGTTAGCCTTGCGCCATACCAGTATGCCTTGGAACGAAACGGTCGTCAGCACGGCACCCAGTCGTGTGCGGATAGGCAGCGAGTCCAGGTTCTCGATGGTCAGGTTACGCTGGTTGATGGTCATCGGGAAGTAGGTGCCCGTGAATGTGGTGGTATAGATGCTATCGAGTCCGGCCGAACTCTTCTTGTAGAGACTGCGTTTCAGGGTACCCAGCGAGAAGGCCGAGATGTAGCAGTCTTCGGAATACTCCACCTCCTCCTCGTCGTCGAAACAGGAGGTCATGGTGAGTGGCAAAACAATCATTGCCAACAGGGGAAAGATGTATTTCTTCATACGTATATACGCGCGTTTCTATTTTCAGCCTACAAAATTACGCCAATTTTTTGGCATAGCGAAACTTCGCGCCGTAAATTAAGAAATTTTATAGATATAGACGATGCTACGGCCCTCAATTAACACTTTTTCGCCTTTTCGACCCTCGATTTTGGGTGCCCGTATGCCTTCGCCGAGTCGTATGGGTGCCGTCTCGATGCGTGCTTCGTCCCAAAGTCCGGCGTCGATGAAGCCCTGCAGGGTCTCCCGGCCCCCTTCTACCAACAGGCTTTGCACGCCTTGCTGCCACAGGTCCTTGAGGGCCTCTTCGCGGGTTCGGTACGACGTCATGCCCTCGCACCGCACGGGCCTGCTGCTGAGCACCACACGTCGTGGATTCCTGCCGTACCACTGTCGCACGGTCAGGCTCGGGCGGTCCAACTCCAGCGTGTGCCGTCCGACGAGTATGGCCTCGTTCTCAGCCCTCAGTTGGTGCACGAGGGCCTGCGTCAGTGGGGTGGAGAAGCGTACGGGCGGCTCTTCGGGGCTCGTGCGCTTTCGGTCGATGAATCCGTCCTCGCTCTGTGCCCACTTCAGGGTAATGTAGGGCCGCTGTTTGGTGTGGAAGGTAATGAACCGACGGTTCAGCCACAGACATTTCTGTTCCAGCACACCCTCGCGCACCTCGATGCCCGACTCGCGCAACATCGTGATGCCTCGGCCATCGACCTGCGCAAAGGGGTCGCGACATCCCACTACCACCTGCGGTATGCCCTTGTCGATAATCAGTTGGGCGCAGGGCGGCGTCTTGCCGTAGTGGGCACAGGGTTCCAGACTGACGTAGATGGTGCTCCTGTGGAGCAGTTCGGGCTCACACACCGAGCGGATGGCATTCACCTCGGCATGGGCCTCGCCACATCTCTGGTGGTATCCCTCACCGATAATGCGTCCGTCGCATACCACCACGGCGCCCACCATCGGGTTCGGTGCTGCTCCCAGTCGGCCACATCGCGCCAGTTGCAGACATCGCCGCATGTACCTTTCGTCTATTTCTTGCTGTCCCAAACGAAATAATTCTTAATTCTTAATCCTTAATTCTTAATTTTCCTTATCTTTGCAGCATGAAAACCTATCGGCAGATTGTCCACGACCTCCAGTTGGTCTATCCCGAAAACGAAGCCCGTTCGCTGGCCCGCTGGCTGTGCGAAGAGCGTTTTGGACTCAATCAGACCGACATTTTGCTCGACAAAGATAATCAATTATCGGCAGACGACATCAAAGTTGTCCGAGAAATTACCTCCCGACTCATCAATCACGAGCCCATCCAGTACATTTTGGGCGAAACCGTCTTTTGCGGCCACCGCTTTACGGCCGCCCCCGGGGCCCTTATTCCCCGGCCCGAAACCCAGGAACTGGTCGCCCACGTCCTCCGTCGTGTTCAGGAGTCGCCCGCACGTTCCATTCTCGATGTAGGCACTGGCTCGGGCTGTATCGCCCTGTCCCTTGCCTTGGCATTGCCCGAGGCCGAGGTCGTGGGGTGGGATGTCAGTCCTGATGCGTTGGCCATTGCCCGGCACAATGCCGAGCGCTATCCCGAGGCGCACGTAAGGTTGGAGCAGGCGGATATCTTCAATCCGCCTCAGGACGACCGCCAGTGGGACCTCATCGTCTCCAATCCGCCATACGTCTGCGAGAGCGAAGCCCGGCAGATGGAGCGCAACGTCTTGCAGTACGAGCCCCACCTTGCCCTGTTCGTACCTGATGACAATCCGTTACGTTATTACCGTGCCATCCTCTGGTATGCGATGTCCCACTTAGTTCCAGAAGGTTCCATTTTCTTCGAAATCAACCAGGCCTTAGGCGCAGAAATGTGCCATTTAATCGAGTATTTTGGTTTCCGGGATATCGAAATCATGCAGGACGATTTCGGTCGTAACAGATTTGCAAAATGTCGGAGGCCCAGTTAGATTTTGTTAGATTTAGTTAGTCTTTGTTAGATTTAGTTAGATGCAAAAAACGGCGATTCCATCGGAGAAAGAGGCCCTCAGCCGTGCCCAGGCATTATGTAGCCGACGCGAGTGTTGTGTGAGCGAAATTCGCGAGAAACTTACACTTTGGCAGCAACCTGTCGCGGTGCAGGACCGCATCATCGAGCGATTGCAGTCGGAAGGCTATATCGACGAACTCCGGTTCTCTCGCGCCTATGCACTTGACAAGATGCGCTACAACCATTGGGGCCGCCAGAAGATTGCCCAGATGCTGCGCCTCCTTGACGTCCCCGACCGCGACCGCCAGACCGCCCTCCGGGAACTTCCCGACGACGAGTACCTCGACATCCTGCGCCGCGCCCTGCGGTCGAAACTTCCCACCATCCGCGCCCGTAACGACTACGAACGCCGGGGCAAGCTTATGCGCTTCCTCCTCGGTCGTGGCTTCGAGATGGACCTGATTCGCGAGGTCATGGAAGGGGAATAATTCCATTTACCCATGATAAGGAACCACCCGAGGCGACTCCTATGGGGGCCGCCTCGGGTGTATTTATGTCGAGACCGAATTTCCTATCGCAAAGGCACAAGGAACTTCTTTCCTCCCTGTATCTTCAGCCCCCGCCGTCCGTCGCCGACGCGGCGGCCGCTGAGGTCGTAGGCGGGTCCGTCATGGTCAATTGTCCATTTCCCGTTGTCCAATTCCCTGATACCATCCTCGCCACCGCAGACCACGGCCTCCCCATTGATGATGTATGTGCCGGGAGTAAAACCTGGGATTCTTGCCTCGAAGTATCTCATGACATTCCCCGTAGGATATAAGTCCTTGTAAACATATTGGCCGATGTTTACTTTAATTGTGTTCTCCGCAATAAGACATTCGGCATAGCTTGTCAGGTAATTAAGCGTTTTCTTTCCTTGCACCAGTAAAGTATCATCCACAAAGGAATAGCGTATTTCATTGTCTTTTAAGTCTGGAACGTCCGTATAGTTCGTGATGGGGAACAAATTCATTTTGTAACCTTCTTCGTTGATATTCTCCTCTACGAAACAACTCCCTATATTGGGGATGTAGAGAGGTCTTGACCATACCGGTTCCTCGTCAAAGGTATCCAGTTTGCAAGCTATGTATAAGGGTAAGATGCCCCAGTAGAAAGAACCTGTTCCCTCCTGCCAACAGTCCTCTTTGCTGCCATCTTCTGAAGTTAGCCATATTTTCGTGGCGTATAGATTTTCATCCTCTTCCGAGGAAGCGGTGTTTTGTTTGTCCGTAACGATGAATTTTTCCCCCTGTGGGTTGGTGAAGATGTCTCCTCGTTCAAGCCCGAAGTCAAAGAGCAGGATTTCCTTCCCCTCTTCTGAAAGGAGCAACACTTTCTTCTCTTCCTGCCTGTATAGTAGGGTATCTTTGTCGTTGACTGTTACCCTGGCATACGAGATGTCGTTAACGATGCTATCGCCCCATTCCACAAGAATTCTTTTCTTAAAGTATGTACCGTCTTCCGTGCGATAGAGCATCTGCCAATAGTTACAGAGGTTCCGGTTCAGGTGATACCAATTTCTGTAGTCATTCATGGCCCATCGGTATTCCGCCGTGCCTTCTTCATATTCATTTAGATGCAGCCTCCACCGATAGTAGCCTTCGTAGTCGGAGAATATGGTGGGAACTCCTTCGAAGTAGGAATCAGCGCGTCCCACTGTTGTGAACGCTGCCAGCAATAGTAAAAGAACAGTCTTTTTCATAGTATTTGCTTTTTGTTGTGCGCAAAGTTATCAATTATTTGGGTCAATTTCAAATTCTGCACCATATTTTACTTCAAAATTATTTTTAATTATAACTTCTGGACTATTAATGGTGAGTTTACCACTTTTTACATTCACAGGCCCCTGTGGTTTTGCAGTTGTAACGTCACTGCCGATTTGAGTACTGTTTGAATATACTGTTTGATTATGTCCAAAGTCTTCATTTTGGATGTATGTATCGCTTCCAAATGATGCTACATAGGGTATGTATCCGGGTTTCGTTATGCAGAATATACGTTCATTGATAAAATCATTAGGTTCGCTAAACACATGTGACCCTAAATAATGTTCATAGAAACTTTCACCCATGTCATCCTTACTCATGACATGTATCATAGCATCCTCATCATCACGACCTGCATAAATATCGATATAGTTGTCATGAAAATTTGTAATCTCCAGACTTTCAAACTTTTGGGGTCGTGACATGAAAATGGACATTTCTGGATCCCCCAACATATTTATACTAAGCAGAAGCCAGCGGTAAGCACCTTCGTATGTAGTGCAATTTGTGAATAAAGAGTTTTTTGCGTCACGAAGTGCTCGTGCTAACTGATATTGCCCTCCAGGCATGAAGCAGTCAAATATTCTGTCTTCATAATAGAAGGAATGAGGATAGAAGCCATAACGAGAACTTCCTATGTAGGCTAAAATTCCACCCTTGGGGTTTCGCATAAATGCTTCGCTGAGGCAACTTTGTTGCTCAGGGACTTCGTATCGATCAAAGGCATTAGTGTAACAAGACGAAGTCAGTATTGCCGAATATCCAGTATTCTTTAGAGACGAGGCTTCGGTGACCGTATAATTGATACTATCTTCCATAGATATAGCTGTAT
This sequence comes from Bacteroidaceae bacterium, assembly GCA_017469925.1. Taxonomy (GTDB): domain Bacteria; phylum Bacteroidota; class Bacteroidia; order Bacteroidales; family Bacteroidaceae; genus Physcousia. The sequence continues at coordinate 22,330 of JAFUFK010000025.1, forward strand.
CAATTCCATGTGTGTCAATATTTACGATAGGATATCCCTGTGAAAGTGCGGTTTGCAGGTGTGCCTTATTAAACGCATAATTTGCCCCACCTGCAAAATTCGTTCCTGTGTCAAAGAAACGCTTTACTTGTCCGTTCCAATATGGGGAAATATAACACTGAATAAGCTCTTCACCTTGAAAATGGGCATCACTGATAGAGTCTTGATAAAGTTCATGTTTTTTATTTTCATGAAGAAACATTCCTGATAGGAGCATCTTTTTCGTCCATTGTTTCCCTAATGGATTCCTCTCGTAATTAATTATTCGCTCCACCATCATATTGGCTTCACTATAAGTGCGGACTGGCAAACGAGATACAATAAGTTCTGCAACAAGATTGACATTATCAGCGACCTCCCCAAATTCTCCGTTATGGTTGCTATCCCAATTCATTGTTTCGAGGCAGCTGTAATACCAATCGCTTGGGGTATGGTCGCTATATACCGGAATCAGGGTTCCATCAGTGTTTTTAACATCAACTTCGACATGGCACCTCTGTGTGGGAACAATCTCAACATCTCCTCCTAGAAGTACGTATTGAAGGCCGTGATATTGTCCATTATAATAATCTTTAAGCGCCTCTTTAATTTTGCGCTGAGAGGTTGTGTCGTTATAGTTGCCTGTATAATTCTGATATATTTGCTCTGTTGTCAATACTTTTGCACGTACACCCTTTATTGTTTTCCACAAGGCAAGTTTCTCAAAAGCTGGTTTCAGTTCCTCGTTTGTGACGATAACATATTCATAATCTACAGTCGGGTTACTTTGGGATTTCGCAGCGTATGATTTTTGTGTCGTTTTCTTCTTAATCGTAAGTGCAATGGAATTCAGAAGATACAATTTCTGGGACGAAACATCATACTTGAATGGAGAAACAAGGAAACAAATAAACTTTTGCTGTCCGAGGAAATAAGAGCCGGTTTGCCTTATGTTTTCGCTGGGATACACACTATCTGGATATAAACTATTTTGATTGGGCTGTGCATAGGGTTTAGATATTGGCACAACAGGCCTGTTTGCATTTAGAATGACATTTTCTCTTATCAGGCTTTGAGAAGAGCTGGTATAACTATAACCACAGAATTCATCATCCCTATCTAGGGGAATGTTAACTGCAATGTATGGAATAGCAGGTGCCAGTGTATCAGAACCATATGAGAACTTATATCTCTGGGAGTTGATATCTATACCTCTGTCCGATTGAAAAAAGGTGAAGTCTTCTGCCGAGAAATTAAGTTGGGTTGTTTCTTCTATTTGGGCCATACATAAGGCGGAGAGAATAGCAGAGAATAGAAATAAGGTCAAATACCTTTTCATGGTTACACCTCCTTTCTTAACTATTTTGAACAATCATTTTACGAGTAGCCTTAACCTTGCCATCTACTATGAGGTTATAGATGTACATGCCAGGGGTAAGGTTGGCCGCATATACAGTAATGTTTGTTGTACCACGCTCGCTGACCACAATGTTTTGTGCCAGTTTGCCACTCATGTCATAGATGCCGATAGTGGCGGACTTCGCCGTTTCGGGTATGTTGAGGGTGATGACGCTGCTGTCACTGAACGGGTTGGGCTTGTTTTGGCTCATCGTCACCACGTCCATCCCCGTTTCTTCGACGGCGGTCGTTTGCTCTTTTGCTTTCATTACGGGCTTCGTAGGGTCTTGAATGCCGAGTTCTGCCTCCAGAGTGGCAACTTTTGACGAGAGTTCATTGATGGCCTGCACCAGAATTGGAACAATTTCTACATAGTTAATATATGTGTCACCATTTTTTTCACTTATAACCAAACTGGGAAATTCCTCTTTCAATTGTTCGGCAGGTAGCCCATAATGGAGCCGCTCATTATCTGCCGTTTTGTTGCCGTTCGTTTGAAAAGTGTTGCTTGCATTTCCTTCTGCAAATTTGTCTTCAAGATAGTAGCCTAATTGTAAAGATGAAAGTTTTTCTACTATTGATGATGATTGAAGACTTTCATCTAAACCCAAAGAAAGAGGGGAACTTTCATTTAATGTGGTATAGCTGAAATTTGTGTATGTTCCGCCTTTAACATATAGTCCAGTCGTGATAGCGACAGGCCCATCGAAGAAACCAGCATAATTATTAGCAAAGATTTTAGGCTGACTGTAAAGAGTTCCATAAATAGCGGCTCCATAGTTTAAGTACCC
>JAFUFK010000026.1 GCA_017469925.1 Bacteroidaceae bacterium
CCCCAGCAACCTTTTCGCCATCAAGATGAGAGCTTGCTCCAAGAGGCATCGACAGAAGGGAAAGGAACAGAGGTATGAGCATAGCGTGGCAGTCCGGGACGTGGTGCAGGGAGAAAAAGGCTTGCCTTGTTATAGCCCACTATAACTACACGCTCCGCTTTCGTAGTTGTGGGCTCTTCCGAGGGACTCATGGCTTAGCCCTGAGAACCCACAAGGCACTTCCCTTGACCCGTTCAGGACGCTGCCCCGAAACCTCGCTCATGAGTTTCACCCCTGTGAACCCGGACCAAAGAGTGACCTTCTCTCTGGACTCTCGGCTCAGTGGCATCTGCCCCCAAGACCCCTGAGCAGGAAGTGACTCTCTCCCTGCACCCTCCAATCAAGGCTCTGCCCCGATACCCCGATGACCAATTATACAGCAAATCCGCAAAAGAAGAATTATGGCAACAACAGCCAAAGCATCCGAGCACATCAAGCCCTGCAACATCGCCCAGAGTGAGCGGCACAACAGGAGGGACGCAGACTACATCGCATCCCTCAATCCTGCCATGCTCTACATCCGCAAAGACCTGGCCCATCTGAATGAAGTGTATGTCGCACCTGACATGGAGGGTGTCAGCCTTCAGCAGCACTATGACGACATCCGTGTCATGGTGAAGCAGAAGACTGGCAGGGCGATGCAGGAGAAGGACGTGAAGTTTACGGACAAGAAAGGCAAGCAGCGTGTCCGTCAGGGATGCAGCCCCATCCGTGAAGGGGTGGTGAACATCAAGCCCGACACGACGATGGAAGCCCTTTTGCGGTATGTCAAAAGGGTGCATGAGAGGTGGGGCATCAGAGCCATACAGATACACATCCATAAGGACGAAGGGCATTATGAGGACAAAGAAAACCCTGAATCATGGGAGCCGAACTACCATGCTCATATCATCTGGGACTGGATGGACCACGACACGGGCAAGTCCTTCAAGCTGAATGCCGAGGACATGTCTGCCATCCAAGATCTGGTGGCTGAGACATTGGACATGCAGCGAGGGCAGAAGAAGTCAGAGACAGGGATTGACCATCTGGAACGGAACGACTTCATCATCCAGAAGCAGGAGAACAAGAAGAAGCAGCTCCGGGAAGAGGCAAAGAAAACCATCGCAGAGAAGGAGGAAGTGGAGGCAGAGGTCGAGGCGGCGAAAACGGAAGTGGCAGACTTATGGAAAGAACACGACTATCTGACAAGTGCCAACCGCACGAAAGTCGAACGTAGCAATCGCCTTGACCTTGACATCAGGAACAAGACGAACCGCTCCCAGGCACTTGATGATGCCATTGATGCCAAGAAACAGGAAGTTGCAGGACTGGCAGCAAAAGCCGACGAGAAGCTGCGGGATTTCTACACCATCAAGGAGCGTGGCGACTGGCAAGACCCGATGTTCTTTGCCATGTCTGCCTATATCTACCGCATTGACGAGGGCTTGCAGTTCTGCATCAAAGCCATTCAGGACTTTGCCTATTCAGGTTTCGGCGGTCGTGGTGGCAAGCATGGTGACATCTTCTGGGACAATGAATCGTATGCCATCAAGCAATACCTGAAGATGTTTGCCGACCTTGCCAGCGCTACCTTGAAGCAAGTGGCAGACTGGTTCATCTGGCTGGCAAGCACCTTGGGCAGGTTCAATGCCAACGAACTCAGACGTGCCGACCGTGAAGTCCACGACATTGCAGATGGCAGATACGATGGACGTATACAGAAGTTCCAGCAAGGACTTACAAGATAGAGTGTTGTTACAAAGAACCTCCCCGTTACTTGCAGTAGCAAACAAACGGGGAGGCATGCTTATTGGTACTGGTGCGATTAATTATAGCCCGCCATCAGCTACCCAGATATGCTTTTCGTTGTCGTTTCTTATTGCGATGTGCTTCTGCTCTTGTTTCCCATCGGGATGCGTCAAGGTGTAGAACACATAGGTGCCAACATAATCTCCGTCACGACGTTCTTTGAAGTTTGAGACTTTACATCCTTTCATATTTTCGCTCAGCGCGGGAATTACGCTCTTATAATATACAAGTGCTTCACTGGCTTGGCTGTTGTCGGCGCTAATGATAGCTTGGAGTATGCGCTGGGCGGCTTGTGTGGCAGTCTCATTTTGCATTTTGCTGAGTCTATCACCGGCAGCCGGAGTTGTCATTTCTGTTACATCCGTCCATTGAGTGTCTGGGATTTGAATGAGATTGGCGCGACTCATCATAACATTATATTGGATATTGTCGATATGAAGCAGGAGGGTCTTCTGACCATCATTGACAACCCAGAGTTTGACAAAGCGAAGCAGCCCGTCGTTTTTTATGAATACATTCTCTACTTCCACTTCGCAATCACCCATATTTCCTGTCTCGGCAACGTTTAGAAGCCGGTCATGGCGGACTGTCTGGCTATCATGATTTTTTACGCTCTATCTGCTCAGCAAACTGGCGGGGTGTCTGGCCGACGTGGGCCTTGAAGTACTTGCCGAAGAACGAGGGGTTGGGGAAGTTCAGCAAGTTGCACACCTGCTGAACGGTGTAGTGTTCGGAACGCAGCAGCATCTTGGCTTCCAGGATGACATACTCGCCGATGATGTCAGACGGCATACGGCCCGAGGCTCGGCGCACCATCTGACCGAAATACTTGGGCGTGACGCATTGCAGACCGGCATAGAAAGCCGTGTCGCGGTGCTCGCGGAAGTGGCTGTGTACGTCGCTCACGAAGCGGGCGTAGATGGCCTCCGAGCGGCTGGTCTTGTCCGTCTGCGCCCCCTGCTGCGCCTCCATCCGTTCCTTCAGGCTCTCCAGGATGCTCGATGCCACCTGCAGATAGCCGTGCAGAGCATCCTCCTTATGGCTGAATTCCTCGGTATGGATGATGTCGCGCATTCGGTGGTAGATGTTCACGAGGTGAGCCACCAGGGCCATGTCAGCATGTACCGCCAACGGGTCGATGGCTGGCAGCGGACCCGTCTGATGGTTGCGGGGAAAGAGGTGATAGAACGTGTCGGCCACCATCAGAGCCGCCACCTTCGAGTCTACCGACAGGCGGAGCGACTCGTAAATGGTGTTGGGCCTGACCACCATCACGTCGCCGTCCGTCATGACATAGTCCTGAAGGTTCAGCCTCATGCCGATGCGCCCGCTCACGCAGAGGATGAACATTACCATCTGCGCCCGCACGGGGCAGTCTACAAACTCAACATCGCCACAGTCCTGCCCTCCACCTTGCCGGAATCCCTCCAGCGTGTCGTAAAGTGCGAGTCCTTGCTCGTACATCACCTGTCCGAAGTCGGGCATCCCCGAGAAGAATACGTTGCGGGTCATCTGTCTTGCCATACGTTTTTGTCACTTTGATGCTGCAAAAATAGTAAAAAAGAACAAGAAAAATAGCCCTTTAGGGTAGAATTTTTACAGATTGTAATCCTGCGGGACACTTTTGCAGCCGTATGGATAGTGGGAATATGGAAAAATATGAGGAACTTTGCGCACGAATTTGACATAAAACTATAAGAACTAATGACAATGAAACAGAACTTCATCTGCCAGTTGCTCCTTTTTTTGCTGCTTATACCGATGACCGCCGTGGCCGTGGGCAGCAGCGGCATGTATCAGTGGAGTGTGGAACTGACGGGCTACGTCTCGGGCGAGACGGGTAAGGCTCCCAATGCATACCTGTGGGTGCCCGACGGCTGCGAGAGCGTGAAGGCTGTGGTCTTCGCCCAGCAGAACATGACGGAGGAGATGGTGTTCAGAAACACCGCCTTCCAGAAACGCATGAAGAAGTTGAGTGTGGCCCTGCTGTGGGTGGCTCCGGCATTCACCAACACGTGGGACCCGGCATCGGGCTGCCAGAAGGTGTTCGACGAGATGCTCACGGCCATCGCCTTCCAGAGCGGGCATGAGGAGATAGCCCATGCGCCCATCATTCCCTTCGGCCATTCGGCGCAGGCCACGATGCCGTGGAACTTCGCCGCATGGAACGCCGACCGCACGCTCTGCATCGTCAGTTTCCACGGCGACGCACCGCGCACCAACCTCTGCGGCTACGGCACGGCGAATGTGGAATGGGGACGGACGCGCAACATCGACGGCATACCGGGACTGATGATTATCGGCGAGTATGAGTGGTGGGATGCCCGCGTGCGCCCGGCATTGGCATTCCGCATGATGTACCCAGGCAGCTGTGTCTCGCTGCTCTGTGACACGGGCAGCGGACACTTCGACTGTTCGCCTGAGACCATCGACTATATCGCCCGGTTCATCGAGAAGTCCCTGCAGCAGCGGCTAACGGATGGTGACAGTCTGCGGGCGGGCCGCCCGCGCTCCCAGCAGGAGAGCCGCCCGCGCTTCCTGCGACGGCTGAATTCCACAGAAGGTTGGCTGGTGCCATGCTGGAGTCCCGATGACGGGCAGCCCCGTGCAAAGGCTGCCCCTGTCTTGGTCTACGGTGGCGACACGCACGAGGCATTCTGGTACATAGACGAAGAGATGGCCAAGCTCACTGAACAGCGCCATGCCTCAACAAGTGTCACACAGAAATCACAGAAAGGAGATCAGATTGCCTCTTCGCGACAGCGCCAGCGACAATATATGGGTTTTGAGACCGATGGCAAGTACATACCCTTTGACGGTCGCCAGCAGGGCGGCATGGCCGTGACGTTCGTTCCCGACAGGAAAGACAGCCTGACCATGCACCTGCGTGCCGTCTATACCGACTCCACCCATGTACAGCCTGCCGACGGCCACGCAAAGGCGAAACCCCGTTTTGAAATCATCTGCGGTCCTGCCCGCAAGACCGGCGACACCACCCTGCGCCTCTATCCCTACGAGGCCGGGATGGACAATCCCCGGCGCTCGTTCACCGTCTGGGTGGTGGCCATCGGCGAGGGTGACGACACTTACAAGCGTGCCGTTCAGCCCATGCGCATTGATATTCCAGCATCTGTAAGACACTTGATAAAATAAAAAAACATATAGCATCATGAAACCTATTATTTCTATCACAGCTATGTTGATGTTCGCGACCACCGTCTGCGGACAGACAACAGACAAGCAGCCAGTCATGCAGTTCGACTTCTCCTCCGTCAGCGGCACCACCGTCAGCGAGGCCACCGGGAGCGGTATCAGCGGCACGTTGCGCGGAGGCGCGAAGGTCGTGGAGATGGGCGACTTCCATTTCCTCTCTTTAGGCGGCAGCGGGGCCTACTTCGACATGGGCAGTCAGGCCGGTGCCTTGCTGAAAGGTATGGACACCCTGAGCATCTCGGTCTATTACCGTGTGGATGCCGGGCAGAACGTGGCGGAGAACGGCAACTTCCTCTATTGTTTCTCCACTTCTTCATCGTGTACGGCGCAGGGAGGCAAGTTCACCTCCTACCGCGTCAATGCCCAGCGTGCCTCCACGTCGCAGGGCGGCTATCAGGGACAGAAATATATCGAGGTGGGCAGTGCGTCGGACTGCGGCGTGTGGAAGCACGTGGTCTATACGCAGGAGAAGGCGCGTGGCCGTCTCTACATCGACGGCAAGCTCATTGGCACCAACGCACAGATGTACGTCAACTCCACCAACTACACCACGTCGCCCGCCTACTGCTGGATAGGACGCTCGCCCTTCTCCGGCGATGTCTATCTGCGCAGCACGCTCGTCAGCGACTTCCGGCTCTACAATGTCGCGCTCACTGCCGACGAGGTGAGACAGTTGGCCGCCAAGACCGAGCAGTTGGAGCAGGCCTACCGTTTCGGCTCGCCCGGCGACGTGTCGGCCCTGGCCGCTGCCGTCAGCGAGGGCGAGGTTTTTGTGGAGAGCATCGAGGCCCTGGCCTATCCGCCGCTTGCCCTATTAGAGTATATGGACGCCCTGCGCATGGCCAGTATCGTGGCGAATGACGGACGGTTGAGCCAGACCGTCATCGATGCCCGCCTGAAAGCCCTCAACGATGCCCGCACACAGTTGGAGACCACCCGCGACTTCGTGTTCCCGCTGAGCGACCTCCGCGAGAGCTACGACCGCGACCGTGGCTTCATACATCCGGGCGGTCTGCACACCGCAGCCGACTTCGAGCGCATACGCCGCCAGATCAGCGAGGGCAACACCGCCGTCAAGGCCGCCTACAACCGTCTGCGCAGTGACAACCTGGGACAGAGCACGAAGTATGTGGCTCCCGTGCAGACCATCGTCCGCAACGGCGGCACGGGCGATGCCTATATCAATGCGGCACAGGGGGCGGCCTGCATCTACATGAATGCCCTGCGGTGGCAGATAGAAGGATCGAAGGCCCATGCCCGCAATGCCGTGAAGAACCTCATGGCATGGGTGGATATGGACAGCGGCGTGTCGGGCGGCGAGTATGTGCTCTGCGCCGTCTATGGGTTCCAGTTCGCCCAGGGAGCCGAGTTGTTGCGCGACTTCGACGAATGGAGCGAAGAAGACCAGGCCCGCTGCCGTCGCTGGATGATGAACACCTGGTACCGCGTGGCCAACGACTTCCTGCACTGGCACAACGGACAGTGGGTGAATGCCGACAGCTGGTGCGGCTACCGGCCCGGCTCGTTCTGGAGCAACTGGGAGCTGTGCTGCGCCCTGTGCATGGTCAGCGTGGGCGTGTTCTGCGACGATGTGTACATCTACAACCAGGGCATGTCGTATCTGAAGTACGACCAGCTCTACGGCTACGACCGATGCTGCAACAAGCAGATTAGCGCCAAGTGCGACTGCCCGGAGACTGTGACGGCCGCCGCCTATCACTATCAGAACTACGACCCTACAGTTCCTTATATATACAATGACGGCTGCATGGGCTTCATGGGCAACCTCATCCCCGTGCTCCACGACGACGGGTGCGGCCCATACGGCAAGCTGGGACAGATGCAGGAGTCGGGGCGCGACCAGGGCCACTGCCTCATGTCTGTCGGCCTCACGTCGGACATCTGCCAGACGGCATGGAGCCAGGGCGACGACCTCTACGGCTATATGGACAACCGCATGGCGGCAGGTGCTGAGTTCGTGGCAGCGTACAACTACGGCAACGTGGACGACCTGCCTTGGACGGAATATCGCTATGCCGACCGCCTGACGGCCTTCTCGGAGAACGTATGGTGCATGACAGGCCCCAGCGGCGAGACCCGTGGCGGCATGCGCCCCATCTGGAACCGGCTGGTGGGTCACTACGAGGGCGTTAGAGGGCGCGAGATGAAGTACAGCCGCATGGGCGTGGCTGCACAGGGTGAGGACTACGGCGGACAGCAGTATGCGTCTGGTTATTACGACCATCTTGGCTACACCATCCTAACCTGTACGCCCGACAGCGTGCCGTCGGCAGACTATGTGCCCACCTTCCTCACCGGCAAGCTCGCCTACGACGGACTGACCGCCGACCGCAACGACCTGGGCGGCACCACCAACGACCGCTGGGAGTGGTACAAGGACAATGCCGTGCCGCGCGGTACGCAGATTACGCTCATGCCCCAACTGCCCGATGGCGAGGCGGACACGGGGCTGTGGCAATGGAACACGGGCGAGACGACACGCAACATCACCATTGGCGGCGACCGCAGCTACGTCTATCGCGTCACCTATACCAACGCCCACGGCGTGAAGAGCCAGCAGGCCTTCCCCATCGCCTTCTCCGGCGACAACACGCCCAGCATCCTTTCCGGCACCGTCGGCTACAACGGTCAGGAGGTGGCCGACACTATCGTCAAGGCCTCTTTCGGCGAACCTGTCACCCTCACCGTCAAGTGTACCACCGCCTACGGCATCTACCTGTGGGAGGACGGTCGCACCGGTTCTTCCATTACCCTGCCCTGCGTGACCGAGGACCGCGACATCAGCGTCATCCACAGCAATGTCTCTGGAACGGCCAGCCTCCTTACCTTCCACATTAAGGTAAATATGCTACATGGTGACGCTGTCGTGGAAGGCCAGACCCTGAACGATAGCACGCTGCTTTATGTCAATGAGGGTAGCGAGGTCATACTCTCTCCCCGTGTGTCCGAAGAACTGGGCACCTGGCTTTGGGATGACGGAACCACGACGCGCCAGCTGTCGCTCGGCACGGTCACCACATCGTCGTTCCACACCGTCACCTACACCATACAGGGACATGCCTACACGCTGACCTACGAGGTGCTGACCCTGCCTAAGAGCGTGCCGCCCATCGACAACGGCCACTACCTCATAGCCACCCGCGACGGGCACTATTTCCTCACCAACGACGGAGGCCTGGGCACGTCGCCCACCCTCGAACCCCTGCGGGGAACGGAGGAAGAGCCTGACGATACGCAGGTGTGGGACATCTACCATGTCTTGAATACAAATGCCACGCACAGCATCATGTCTGTCAGCGACAGCCTCTATGTCAGTTCCAGGGGTATGATGTCCACCTCTTCCGTGCGTACTCTCCGCGTGAACCGTGCCACGGACACCCCTCTCGTGGCCTTCTACACTTCCGGTGGCGGCTACTGGACCGTCAATGGAACGACCATCGACTTCTCCGGCAGCAAGGGAGTCCCGGGCCTGCCCTTCCGTCTCATTCCCGTCAGTTATAAGCCGACAGCCATCGTTCAGATTGCAGATGGAAGACGGAATATTGAAGATGGCACCGTGTACGACCTGCAGGGCCGCCGCATGGAATCTTCAATCTCGAAGAAGGGCGTTTACATACAAGGAGGACGCAAATTTGTCGTAAAGTAGAACTCTCACAACCTTAAACTTTCAAGATAGAAGTGCAATTTCTTGGGAGTAGAAATAGACTTCCTCTCCGCAGGACTCAGACGTTCTCGGAGCGTAGCGACGAGGTTGTCTGAGTCCTGCGGAGAGGAAAAAATCAATCAGCAATGCAAATAAACAATAAAGGGAGACCGCCGTCTCCCAAAGATTAAGTAATTTTGCATTGCATATGTACAAACACTTAACCCAGGCGCAAAGGTACTACATTTATGTGGAACGACAAAAGGGTAGTACACAAAAATCCGCAGAAGCGATTGGAGTGAGTGAGGCAACCGTAAGCCGCGAGATAAAGCGAAACGGTGGCAGGAACCGTAGTTATAACTTCATGAGAGCCCAGGAAAAGGCAGATGAGCGCAGTCATCGTACTCCAGGCAACCGAGCAGTCAGCGACACGCTCAAGTGGCGTGTCACGGAGTTGCTGACCAAGGAGCAGTGGTCGCCCAAGCAGATTGCCGGGCGCCTGAAGATGGAAGGACACGCCATTTCCCATGAGACCATCTACACCATGATACGTGCGGATGCGACCGGTGAGCTTGCACGGAACTGCTGGCACAAGATGAAGTACGACAGGAAGACCTCAAGGAAGCACGAGACGAAGGCCACCAACATCAAGAACCGCGTCAGCATACACGAGAGACCCGCAGAGGCTGACGGCACACGCTTCGGCGACTGGGAGATGGACCTCATCGTGGACAAGGACCAGAACGCCATCCTGACGCTTGTCGAAAGAAGCAGCGACCGCTTCCTCATGGAAAAACTCAAGCATGGCAAGCAGGCCTTGCCGCTGGCTAAGGTAGTATGGAGGCTGTTGCTGCCTTACAAGGGAGAAGGACTCAAGACCATCACAACGGACAACGGATCGGAATTCGCGGCCCATGAATGGCTCTCAAAGAAACTACAAGTGCCTGTCTACTTCACAGACTCCTATTCATCATGGCAAAAAGGAAACATTGAGAACACCAACAAACTCATCAGACAGTACATACCACAAGGAACCGACATAAGTACTGTCACTGACAGGAGAATTGCATCCATACAGGCCAAAATCAACCGAAGACCAAGGGAAAAACTAAATTTTCTCACACCAAATGAAGTCTTTTTCAGACATTATGCCTAACTTTGCAGGCAACTTGCACTTGCTGGTTGACTCTATAAACTCTCACAACCTCATAAACTCACAACCTCATAATGATAAGACATATTATTTCTCTATGCTTTATGATTGGCATAGCCATCGTGGCATCGGCGCAGACCACCCTCGACGCACTGGCCAAGTCCACGCTGCCGCAGCGCGAAGTGAAGACCGACATGGGTCTGACGATGCAGCCAGAGGAGAAGATACGGTGGATGCGCGACGCCCGCATCGGTATGTTCATCCACTGGGGACTGTATGCCGGGCCGGCGAAGGGCGAGTGGTACATGGAGAGGAGCAGCGTACCGATTGACGAATATCGCCGTCTGGCCTACGCGGAGAGCGGTGAACAGTATTTCGATGCCAGCGACTACCGTCCCGCCGAATGGATGCGGCTGGCCAAGGACATGGGCGCACGCTACACCTGCTTGACCACCCAGCACCACGACGGCTACTGCCTCTTCGAGAGCCACTATCCTACGGCGTTCACCTCCGTGCAGACCCACAACCGCGACTTCGTGCGCAAATATGTGGAGGCGGCGCGAGAGGCGGGGATGCGCGTGGGGCTCTACAAGACGCTCATCAACTGGCGGCATCCCGGCTACTACGACGTGACGGGCACCGACTGCAAGCGCAACAACTTCGGCTACACCACGGCGGCGTGGCACAAGGAGGACGCGCGGCAGATGAAGGAGGAACTCTTCATGCAGACCCGCGAGCTGTGTTCCAACTACGGCCCGATAGACTACATCTTCTGGGACGGCGGCTGGCTGGCACAGCAGGGCACGGATGCCGACGCAGCATACTTCTGGGAACCGGGGCTATATACCGACCCGCAGAACCCGTGGCCCGTGAACCCGTTCTTCGCCATGACCGACTCTGTGACAGGCCGGCAGCTGGGGCTGATGGGCATGGTGCGCCGATTGCAGCCCGACCTGGTGGCCAACCTGCGCTCCGGCTGGTGCGGCGACTACCTGTGCGATGAAGGCCCGAAGGAAGTGAAAGGCCCCATACGGCAGAACCTCGTGGAGAAGTGCATGAGCCTGACGTGGCAGTGGGGCTACACCACCGAGACGGAGGACATCGGGAAGCTCTTCCCGCTCAGCCAGATTATCCGCACCTGTGCCGACTGCATGGTGCGCGATATGTGCTTCCTCATCAACGTCGGCCCCGACCGCCACGGTCACATCCCCGATGCCGCCCAGCGACGCTTGCGCGAGTTCGGCCAGTGGACGGCGGCCAATGCCCCAGCCATCTACGGCACTCGCGGCGGTCCCTGGCAGCCCGTCGACGGACAGTACGGCTTCACCTACTGCGACAACATGCTCTACGTGTTCTTCCTCGGCGGCTATACCGACGACACATTCTCTCTTCCCGAACTGCCCAAGGGCATGAAAGCACGCCATGCCTATATGCTCGACAGCGGTCAGAATGTCGCCCTCAGACAGAAAGGACAAACCGTAACACTAACCCACCTGCTGCTGAAAAACGACGAAGTAACCGTCGTGGCCGTGGAATTCAAGTAGACTGCGCAATATACCTCGCCTATTGTTCGTTTTATTGTAAAACAGAATCATGAAAAGACTGATAGAGATAACCTCTTTGAGTTGCCTGCTCCTGCTTGCGGGTTGCAAGCCTTCAGGAGCGCCGCGCTTCCCTATGAAGAGAATACTGTTACTGACTATCATCGCATGGTGTACAGTCGAGACGAACGGCTACTCGCAAGCCGACTACAAGATGGCAGGTCCCTACGAGGTGGTGACCCGCGACGGCAGGTTCGCCTATACCAAGACGGGCAGTGAGTGCGACATGAAGAAAGCCCTACCCCAGTTCGGGATAAGAAGTTCTAAAAAAGCATGAGTTGTTTAGTGTCTTCAATGTAGTATCCTTGAAGCGCCTGTGGCTTATTGTCGAAGAAGCAGTAAGCCGCCAGTGCCGCAATCATGCTCATGATGAAGTTGTTGACCGGCCTGTGTCTTGAGTGTACCAGCTGTGCCGTATTCTTGAGCATGTCATTAATTGTCTCGATGATACATCTTTTCCGCAGCATGACCTTGTCCCACATGGGCATGAGCTTGTTCTTCATGTTAGTTCTGATGCCTGTCACCAAATGGATCCCGTCCTCGAAGAGCACGTCGAAGAGTCTGGGTGAGATGTATCCCCTGTCGGCAAAGAGCTTTCCGTAGAGCGTCTTGGCAAGAACCGCCCACACTTTCGGGCCCCTGTCATCCACATTGGCACCCGTGAAACAGAACGTGATGATCTCTCCTCTGTCATTGCAAACCAGGTGCAGCTTGAAGCCGTGACACCATCCCATCGTCCCCTTTCCGTCGGTAGCCAGTCCCTTGAACACCTTGTTGGCGTAACGCCTGAGATTGTGGCAGACAGGCACCATCGTAGAGCCCACGAAACTGATGCCAGTGCAGCGTCCGAAGGCTGAGAGGTTCAGGAAGAACATCATCTGGAAGAACACGCGGCTCTCGAGCTCCACGAAGCAGTTGTAGGATACGGCATTAGGGAAATCGGATTTCAGATGCTGCCTGATGAAGAACAGGTAGTAGTGCTTGAAGTTGCGGAAAGAGCCGAACTGGAACACTATCAGGATGGTCATAATCTCACTGTCAGAGAGGGATGCCTTGCGGTAGCGGCGGACCTTGCCATCAGAGGACATAAGTGATTTTTTGTCCATCTGCTTGTCAATTTCTTTGCAAAATTCATCCACGGCACAGAAAATTTCTGTAATTTTGTTGTCGGTAATCATGAGAATATTCTTTTGTTTAACTTTATAAGTAACTGATTATCACCTATAAAGGTACAAAAACATCTCAGATTACCAACTTTTTAAGCAACTTTCTTATCCCGAACTGAGGTATTCATTGTCTTTACGTTTTTGAGATGCATCTGACGTAAAGACTCGAAAAGTCCGAAAAAGATTTAAACGAAAGACACTTTTTTCAAAAGACGGGCGAGAATGTGCTGTTTCCCATCCTCCCCGCCTTGTATAATTGTGCCTATTGCCACAACGGTTCGTTCTCCCATCCACGGGGAAACTCCATCATTAAAATACGGCTCAGAACCGCCCTCACCCTATCCCATTCGTTGAATCTCGTTTAGATAGAAGAATGCCTCGGGATGTGTCTTTTTAAGTTTGTTGAGTTTCGTAGGCATAGGGTGTTGAAGAGCCAGTGATGCCAACATACCTATATCGTCAGGTGTATAGTGTCGTATCTCGTTAATCCCATTCTCCAAAAGTCGGCTGAGGTAAGCCACTTTGGCTGCATTGATGATGGCAGAATCCAAGGTGTACTTCTCGCTGTGAATGAAATTGCCTATACGGCTAATGCCATCTTGCAGGAGTTTGTATTCCTCCGGATTCGCCAAACCGCGCATACAGATGGTGATGGCTGTCTGGTAGATGTCGTCAAGCACCTGTTGAATGTCATCTGATGGCAAATTGCGATATTGCAGTTCCACCATGGCAAACTTCAGGAAGGTCTGGCGGGTAATAGTCAAGTCTTTCGTGATGTCGAACAGCGAGGCTACGTCAAAGAGCTGCTTGATAATCTCCATCGTACATTTCTTCTGGCCTTTGTAGAATGGGATGCCCGTTGTGTGGGGAGCGAAAGCCGTCAGTTTGTCGCCCAACAAATCTTCATGGCTCGGCAAACTGACTATGACAAGAGGTTCTTCGGTCATCAGCAACGGACTCTGTATGGGTAGCGACACAATCTGGGAATAGTGTGTTTCCTCGAAGAGCACGTCAAGCAGTATCTTGTCTTGTCCACCATTACCAGGATAACTCACTTCGTAGTAGAACTTGGCATGTTGCTTCGGAACATCTGTGCGCGAGATGCGTTCTACGAGTTCCACGTTGCCGAAGCCATATTCTTCGGCATATTGGCTGAGGAATTCCTCTATGACGGTTCCTGGAGGACAGATGATGTCAATGTCTATTGACAATCGTTTGCTGGTGTTCAGGTGGAGCATCAGCGAACTGCCACCCTTGAAGATGAAGGGACAGCCAGAGCGAGTCAGTGCTTCAAGCAGAGAAAAGGCACGGATGGTCTTTTCTACCAATGCAATGTCGCGGACACCTATTTGGCGGGCGGCTTCGGTTATCCATTCAAGGCTTCTACTCTTGGGATTGATCATGGTCTATCGTGTATATGATATGTTCTACTTTCTCTTTCCTGTTGCGGCGAGAGGCATATCTCATCAGTTTGCTCATGTTGACATGATTCCTCTCACGCGCATACTCATATATATTATATATTTCGGAACCGCTGGCGAACTGCAGTTCGTTGTCGCCAATGGCATCCACAAGGATTTTCTCTATACGTGGTACTTGGCAGCCATTCACGATGGTCAATGGCGACTGACCTATCAACTGACGTACCACGATAGCATCAGTACCCGTCAGATAGCGGTCGCAGTCTATGGGTGACGGTGACAGTAGGATGTTTCTGCCAAGTTCCATTTCCTGCAATGCATGGAATACCGTCTCCATACCATCTTTCTCCACATCAACGAAAACATAGCCGATGTCTGGCACATGGAGCATGAACGAAGCAAGCACCCGTGGACTCCAAATACATATATCAAGGAGTGGAAACTTCTGTTTTAGACTCAAATAGATGTTTTTTTCTGTCTCTGATGGCTGATATACGAATTCTGGCAGACTGTCATGAGCCAATTCATACACACCATGACCTACCCTGCGAAGCAAGCCTGATGCAAGCATCCGGTTAATCTGGAGGGTAATCGCACTGTCCTTGATACCCGTCTGCTGGCGGGCAACTTCACGCAACAGGTCCTTCCGATGGAAGGTACCACCTTGTGCCACTGCGTAATTCAATATAGCTTCCGTTGCTGTCATATCTCAGTTTGCCGTTGCAAAATTATATCTTTTTTGTCAAACATCAAAACATTTTGCCAAGAAAGAAATATTTCAGCTGCTTTTTTAACATAAAAACGAGTGTATTCTGACTAAATCCAGCATTATCACAGGTAATCATCTCTCTGTCGAACCATAAATGTTGGCATGTCTGAATGTCCTTTTTCTTCTTCTTCGTTTGACTTTGAATTATTAACCGTCGTTGAATCCCAGGCATTTAGAGCGTCCGAGATACAATAACGGTACAAGAACCCTATTTTTAGCCGATTTTCAAGCCATCGGTGAAGCTTCAAAATGAGTTTCTAATGTCAACCAGATTTGGCAAACGGCAAAAATGCATCAAAATTAAAAGTTAAATAATCTTAACGATTTGTTAAATCTTTCTCTCTTTTGAAGGCTGGTTTTGCTCTGCAAAACTCTTCGATTTTCCATTTTGCACTCATGCACTTTTTTGTACCTTTCAACTTTGAGGATATTGCATAAATATCTGTGTTGCAATTATTTATAAAACCATAAAACAATCCCACATGGACGAAGTCATAGAATCTGCTATACGTTTGTTTAACAAGATAAATCAGTGATATGAAAGATTTGACGATATGGATTACTTATCATGATCCGAAACAACTGGAAGAGTACAATCTTCATGAGGATGAGACACATCGGCTTTTCTATGGTAGGGACACAGCGATGGAAGGTGAGAACATCAATTACCTGAACGAATTCTACTCAGAGCTTGTCACCTTGTATTGGGTATGGAAGAATGGTGTAAAGAGCAATCGGGTTGGCTTCTGCCATTATCGTCGCATGTTCCGTGAGGTGCTGGATGTGGGAGAGGGAACCTGCCAGGCTCTTGCCATAAACCACAATTGCCACGTATTCTTGCACTATAAGACATGGCACAACTATCAGGATTTCTATGATATTGTGGACATACTGAATGAGCAATACGGGGTTGGTAATAAGTATTCTCGTTACATGCTGGAGAGTAAGACTTTTGTACCGTTCTGTAGTTTCGTAATGCGTTGGGAGGATTTCAATAGACTATGTGATTTTCTCTTCCCTATTCTGTTCGCATTTGATAAGCGGAACGGACTCGACATGACTCCACAGTTATATACCGAAAAGGCAATTCGTGATTTCCGTTATGGTGATGTCATGTATCAGCGTAGGGCTATATCATTCTTGGCAGAGCGAGTGATTAGTTGTTATTTGGTATGTGAGATGAAAGTCCTTTGTGTAAGTGAATTGCAAAAATGAAGCACGCGATATTGATAATGGCTCATCGGAACATCGAACACTTGAAGCGTTTGGTGGAATACTTCTCGTCAGATTGCGATGTCTTCATACACGTTGACAAGAAGAACCCTCTCGACGAGTCTTCCTTGGCTTGCCTTTCTGCATATA
This sequence comes from Bacteroidaceae bacterium, assembly GCA_017469925.1. Lineage (GTDB taxonomy): Bacteria > Bacteroidota > Bacteroidia > Bacteroidales > Bacteroidaceae > Physcousia. The sequence continues at coordinate 16,180 of JAFUFK010000026.1, forward strand.
AGCAAGTAAAACTGGTTTCTCAAGAGTTTGATGTGAACTGGGGAGGAACAAGTGTGTTGGATTGTGAGATGTATCTTCTTCGCGTTGCCTTGCGTCAAAGTGATGCTGATTATTATCACTTAATCAGCGGACAGGATTATCCAGTTCGCCCCCTGAGTCAGTTTTTGGAAACATTCTCACGTGGAGAGGGCAAAGAATATATCCATTACACGAGAATTCCCAATCCTCGATGGGAAGGCAATACTTACCGCAGGCTACAATACTATTACCCGTACGACTATTCCGCAGATAAGGAACAACCAAAGAAATGGGTCAGGGAGCAACTTCGTATGCAGCATGCCAGAGGTATAAAGCGCCCTATTCCTGATGAGTTTGATAAGTTATATGGAAGTTCACAATGGTTCTCCATTACTCGTAAAGCGGTTACGGAACTTATCAAGTATACACAAGAGAATCCGTCGCTGTACCGAAAGATGTGGATGACATTTGCACCAGAAGAGTGTTATGTTGCTACCGTGTTGGTTAACCTTTTAGGAGAATCAAATATAGAACCGACTAATTATCGTTTTATCCGATGGCAGTTTGAGAATGGTAATCGTCCTGCTAATCTGGGGAGAGAACATTTTGGCTACCTACTGGAGCGGGAATATCTTCTTGCACGAAAGATTGATTTCCCATGCAGTACCCCGCTGATAGAGTTGATTGATAAGTATCTGTTAAAAGACTCAGCCATTCACGTGTTGCCCTCAGGCGGTTGGGAGTACGATGGATTCAAAAGGTACGAATATGAAGAGCCATTTTTCCGAATCGTCGTGCAACTTTGTCAGGAGCTTGGAATAAAAAGTGCAATAGATATGGGTTGCGGTGCGGGATTCTATGTTATGCAATGGCGGCGTATCGGACTTCCATTTGCAGGTTATGATGCTAATCCCTACACCCCTATGCTGTCCTCTATACTGCTGCTCGAGGGCGATACTCCGTGTGGGGTTGCAGACATCACGGAGGATTTAGACATCGTATCACCGTTCGAGTTGGTGGTATGCAAAGACGTATTGCCCTATATTCCCGAATCCTTGATGCCCAAGGCCATAAGGAATCTAATTGCAATGTCCTCCCACTTTATCCTCGTTAGTTGGAAAAGGGAGTCGTCTGATGATGTCCCACAAGGCAATGCGTGGGACGAGGAGCGCATAACGCCTGAATTTGAGCAAGGCGGCTTCGTGAAGGAGAAGTACCTTACAACCCGGATGCAAATCATCTTGAAAAGAACGGATTGTTGCATTTATATGAAAGAAGGAACAAATATTATTAACTAAAAAACAATTAATTATGAGTACAATTGAACAGTACAGCACAAGTAATGGTGGTGTTATGACTTCTACGTCAGTGAAAATCTACACACAAGAAGAGTATGAAGAAATGCTCGCAGCCGGAACATGGACTGGCGGATATGTAGAAGGTATAGGGTATGTAATGGGGAGTTTGGATATTTATGGATCATTAATAGTCTCAGATATTGAAGGTTCCGAGGATTCATGGAACGATCCATTTGAAAATGAGGATGATTTTGACTGGTATAATGACGATGGTAACAATAGTTCTAATGCAAGTGGGAACCAAACAGGGGGTGGTTCTGGCGGTGGTAATGGTACAGGTCAAGGCAATTCTGGCAATCAAGGAGAAAATGGTCAGGCACTTACTACAGAGCAAATAGTGAATCTTATTGATGCGGCTCGTAGTTATTTGGGGTGCAACGAGGATAACGCGGGGGATCAGATAGTTGCATGGTTGAACGTATTCGGATTAGGGGCAACATCTCCTACACAATATGGCTGGTGTGCCGCTTTTGTATATGCGATGTTTCAAGAGGCCGGGCTTACGGGCTATAAATCAGCAAGAGTTTTAGATTGGAAAAACAATTGGGGTGAAAAGGTAACATCTCCTCAGGCAGGTGATGTGGCATTCTATCCTAATGTTAATCATATGGGGATTGTTATAGCCGTTGAAGGAAATAAAGTCACAGTGATATCTGGTAATTTTTCCAATAGTGTAAAATTGGATAAAAAGTCTATTCCCTATTTTAGTGAATTTAGACGAGGAAAGTGACCTGTGAGAAAATAAAGCGTCATTAAAAGTTGTTTATAAGAGTGAATAAATGTATTTTTGTAGCGTAAAAGTGCTAATAAGATGAAAAAACGATTTGCAAAATTATGGGTATTTGTCTTGGCTTTTGTAATGTGTGCAATGACGCCGTTGCAGATTGGTGCTAAGAAGGTAGAGAATGGTGAAGGGAACCTGTTCTATACATTCCCTAATGGCCTCATGATAGATTCTATGTTGGCAGATATACGGACGGAAAGTATCTTGACGGTGTTTGTTGATATGCACGCCATGGCAGGTTCGCTCTGTAATAGATATATTCAGGGCGACGGGAGCGTTCCCTCGTCAAGCATCGACTTCTGTGCCTTTGGCACGTGTCATGAGATAAAAGATGTTGCAGCCTTTAAAGCCTTCATCGAGGGCTTGAAAGCGTATAACGACACTTGCAGTGTGAAGGTGAAGCTCTACGGAATAGATTGTTCCACCTCTCCTTCATCGTGGTGCCCAGAACTTAATCGTGTGCCGGATTACAAAGCGACAACCCTGCCTGATTCGCTGGAACGCTATTGCCTGGATGAGGAAATCAATATCTATCAGCAAGCCAAGAGAACGGTTAAAATGATGGAGAAGGAACGGAAGCGCTTTGGCCTGCTACTGGGCGAGGATTATCTTATTTGGCTTCGATACATCAAGGCATTGAGTAAGAAGTCGGCAACGCTTTCGTATCGTTTTGATGCAGAAAAGATTGACAAACTCCTTGCTGACGACTATCGTTGGCTGAACAAACGAGTGCCGGGCAGAAAGGTGGTTGTCTGCTCGTCTAACTTCAAATCGGTAATAGAGCCAGAACATTGAAGGTGCTTCCCTTTTTCGAGTACAGGTATCCCAAAAGAGTTTTGAAATGGATAGATGCAAACTGAAGAAGTCGGTTGTTATAGCCCTTATCACGGAGATTTGGTTCGTGATATTCTGCTTTGTGGCGGGCTTCCACCCCGCCATCGTGGCTCACCTGTCCCTGATGCTCGTGGCGGCCCTGACGGCATACGTGGGCCTGACGCGATACAGGGGCGATAGCATTGTGTGGCGCTTCCTCCATCTGCTGGCGATTTCCTTTGTGCTTTCTTTTCTCCTGACGGGTGTGTATTGGAAGGCCAGGTCCATTCCTTCCTCAGATTCTATCTTTGATTGGCTATGCTCTGTGCTGTTTAATCAGCTGCTCCTTTGGCCTATGATGGGCGGCATGTTTTGGGCGGCCATAGCCATTGTGCCCTGTTTGCTGACGGCCGTACTGCTGCACTACGGGAAAGAAGATGGTAAGGCTGTCGGGCAACGGAAAATGAGTACTGCCGCAAAGGTCGGAATAGGAGTCGTCTTGATATTGGCAGGCATATTTGCCGTTACTGGCCTTAAGTTCCAGTTTGGCAAGGGCCCTTCGCATTACAGAGTGGATGCCGTGCACTTGGAGAAAGACTTACAGGCAGACAGTTTACAACCCGATTCGAGTCATTATCGGATAACCTACGAGGCCACTACCGCCAATCTCATCCGAGGCTATCATGGAACGCCATGGAGTCATGGTTGCGCTGACAGCGTGGTGGAGATTAGATTTGAAAGTCGGGCACATAAGTGTTTGAATGAGTTTATTACCCCCGATATAGAACATTTACGGCATCTTCTGCAGCATGGCGAACGTGCGGGCTTTGCTGGTGGGGATGCTACTGTCATTGTCCTGCCGAAGAACATCCCTCAGCCCCGATATGTTATTGTCAGGTTTCCTGACAGGGAGATTTGTGACACATTGATACAATAATACAATAATACAATACTACAATGAAAAGGCTCTTGCTTATAGTTACTACTCTTATTCCTATTTTGCCTTGCTTTTCTCAAGGCTTTACACGGGCGGATGAACTTCAGCAAGCGTATGAGAAACTGACGGGCAACCATTCGGTGGAAAACCAACAAGCGTTCTTCGATGCTTTCCCCAGAAACGCATCCGAGTTCCAGACCTTGTGTGTGGTAGATGCTGAGTCTCGCAATGCGGATGTGTTTGCCTATCTGAATCAATTTGAGCGTCTGACGGAAATACCTGATAGCATTATGTGTGTAAGATTGCTCAACATCGCGATAGGGCTAAACTACGACGCTGACGGGCCAAACTTCTTTCAGTCTCTTCTCCATCGGGCAATGGGTTGTCAGACCTGTGCCTTGCGTCATGGGGGAGGGGACGCAGGTATAGCCGCAAGGAAAGACCACATTCCCAGCATTATGTTCTACCTCTTGGATGGAATCCCCGTGGCAGACCAATTCCGTTTCTGGCAATTCTATTGGTCGTCGCTATACTTCGAGGAAGATGGTGGCGGTGTGGACGATTCGCACAATCAGGAACTGGCCCGCATGATTGGCTTGTGCCAGAATCGTGGGGCATGCTCTGTCAAGGTGGTAACGGATGCCTTTACCTATTTTAACGGAGGTGTTTCTATGGGAATAGGGGAATATAAACCTTCTTTCTGGAATATTAATGACTTATAAAAGTGAAAAGTATGAAAAGGAGCATGGCAAAATCGGGGGCACTGGCGCTTGTGGCCGTGACCTTGCTGACGGCTTTCGTGAGTTGTAAGGGCGAGAAACGGACAGGGACGGAGGAGTCCTTATCACAGAAGGATACCTTGGAGAGAAACTGCGATAATCCCGCAGACAGGGATTCCAGTAATTTGAAGGTCAGCGAAGAGGCAGACCCTGCCGACCGTGTACACGACATTTATGCCCGGATTATTGCCAATGGGCGAGACTCGGTGGAGTCGGGTGCGCTGTCGTATGACAGTCGATTGTTCGATACGCGCGACTATCTGTCGGCGGACTACTACCGATGGTACAAAAAAGTGGAGGATTACGACAACGCGAAGGACAATGAGGGTTGGCGTTTCTTTAACTATGACCACTGGGGTACACAGACGGAGTACAACTGCATCACGAAGGCAGGGGTTGCCCAGACGGAGAGCCTGCCCGACGGACGTGTCCAGGTTCGTGTAGAACTGGAGTGCGCATCGTATAACATAGGGGAGAAGACTCCCTCCTACACTGCTCCCGAGGTCGTAACCCTGATTCTCGTTAGGGACCAGCCGGACGGTTGGTATGTCGATGACTTCTTGGATAAGGATGGTGGCAGCGAGAAGGAGAGGATGAAAGAGTATCTCAAGAAGGAATAGCGTTATTCCCCATTTCTACAGCCCAAGACAGTCGCCCATAGCGTCCTCGATTTTGCGGACACGGTACCAGACGGTCTGGTGCGGCACGTCCATGAGGTTCTCTATCTGTGGATTCGTCATGCCAATCTTCAGCAGGTAGCATGTGCGTAGGGTGGGTTCGCTCAGTCGCTTGATGCGTTCCTGCACGTTATCCTTGAAGTCGGGATACATTGCATCGACGGCAGCGAACAGCCGTTTCCAGTCGTCCTGCGTCAGAGTGCAACGGCCCTCGGAAGCCTTCCGGAACTGGCGGATGGTCGTTTCGGCGTTGGTCGTGGCATGGTCCATCAGGGCATGTCGCATCAGTTCGCGGTTCTGGGCTGTCCGTGTCTGTAGGGCCTCTTCCGTTTCCCTGATTATTCGTTCCTTGGCGATGATGTCCTCCAGTAGTTTCTTCTTTCGGCGGTAATGATAGACGCATCCCAGCAGCAACAGGATGGCAAAGCCCAGACTGCCCAACATGATAGCTTGCTTCAGACGCTCCGAACGGTGCATGAGCATGTCCTCCCGCTCGCGGTCTCGTTCGTAGAGGAACTGTCCACGGGCGTTTGCCGTCTGCTCGAATTGTCGTTCGACCATGACGGAGTCGTTCGTTCGCATGAAGGCCCGCGCGTATCGCAGGGCCAGCAAGGTGTCGCCTTGCATGTCGTAAAGTTGCATGAGCAGGGCAGCGGCATTGCTCTTGCGGGTCATCGACGGGTCGTCGTCGAAGGTCTTCCGCAGGTGGGCAATGGCCGAGTCTTGTTGCCCGCGGAGACGGAAGTATATGCCCATGGTGAGGTCGTAGTCGTTGGGGCGAAGCCGTGTGGGTATAGCCCTGAGCATCGTGGCGATGCTGTCGGCTCGCCTCCACTGGTTGCGGACGCTGTAGATGGGGAGCATCTCTGACAGGATGCTGACGTTTTGTACGCTGCTTCGTTTGTCCACGATTTCCTCGTAGGCTCTGTCGGCATAGGGCATGCCTCGCACCGTGTCCTCCAGCAGGAAATAGGCCGAGGCCACATCCATCATATACCAGGCGCTGAGGCGGCCCGACTGTTGCGCCAATCGGTAACCTTGCAGGGCCGTGTGCAGGGATTCTTCGTAGTTGAATTGTGCGCCATAGAGATAACAAAGTTGTGAGCAGCACCGCATCCACAGGGCTGTGTCGGTGCTCTCTCCCCGTTCGGCCAGGTTGGCAGCCTTCAGGAAGTTGGTTACGGCCCGTGGGCTATCGTGTCGGTTGCGGTACGTGCAGGCCAGGTTGTAGTAGGCTTGCATTCGTTCGTCGGCTGTTCCGTGCTTCTCGTAGTAGGCTACGGCATATTTGGCCGAGTCGGTGCTGGGGAGTGGTGCGGCCACGCCGCAGAGTGAGCAGGTTAGCAAGGTGATAAGTGTCGGCAGTATTCTTCTCCGCATAGGCATTACTTAGACGTTCTTTCAAGTGCAAATTTACCAATAAAGGCCAGTTTGGCCAAACTGCTACCTCTGCAAATGCGTCCAAAGTTGTCCCAAAATGGCCAAAATGGGGCAAAAAAGTGTGAAATGGGACATATTGGGACGCATTTTCCTTTGGCCGGAACTCCATTTGCCGTAACTTTGCAGCAACATAAAACAATGAATGCGCATGAAAAGAAATCTGTTTACACTGGTTATACTCTTGGTGAGCCTGACTGGCCAGGCACAACTCTCCGGACTGACGAGGGTTGAGGCCCTGCCCGCACTGGTCGATGCCGACGGACAGGAGATAGGGCACGTGATGGTGAAGGCCGACGAAACGATAGACGTGTCAGCCCGTTTCGTGAATGTGGACGAGCGGGTAACCCTTCTTGAACTTACGCTTACGGCTCGGAAGGATGTGGAAAATCCCCACGTGCTGTTAGCCTTTGCCCATGTAGAGAAGCCTACGTGGTGGATGATGCCTGCTACACGCTATAACGGACAGGACGGGAACTGCGAACTTCAAGTGGTGGATGGGAAACCCGTCAGGCAGTTAGGAATTTACTCTTACCAACGGATGAGCATCCTGGGGGCGGGTTATACGGAAGGAATAAAGAATGCCGTGGGCACGTGGACAGACGAGCCCTGTTCCTCAAGCGTATTCGTGGCAAGCGATGCCGCTCTGCATTGCCTGGCTTGGCCCGAGCAAGACAACCCCTTAGGCTCTCGTCCTTGGATGATAGGGGACAGCCTGTTTACTCCCAAGGCGAACATCGCATTGAAGCGGGGCGAACAGAAAGTGTTGCGCATGTATATCTGTGCAATTCCCGCCGAACCTAACCGTGCGGCCATGGGGCATTTCTTGCGCTCGGTATGGAAGCATGCAAAGGGGACCAAACACTCGAAACCAAGCGGGGAGAGACCGTGGGAAAGTGACAAACCGGCCTTGAAGGCTGCGCTGGATTCGCTGGACCAGTTGCTTCTGCAAGATTGGAAATCCCTTGAACCTCGCGACCTGTCTGACATGGCGGTGGGATTATTTAGGGCCAGCAAACTGATAGCCCAACGTCCGGAGTATCGCGAGGTTGCCCTCGACATCAGCCGCCATCTGATAGATGAGCAATACGGCGATGGCGTATGGGGGCAAGAGGGTGGCTATTATGTGCCAGTCCTTTTGTCGGCCTACGAGGCTACGCGGGATGAAACCTTCCTGCAAGCAGCCCTGAAAGGCTATGATCCTTATATGAAGGAGATGAGGGTGGGCAAAATCTCGTCGCGAGCAACGGGTGATTGTTGGTGGTGGGGCAGGGTGGAACGCGATTCAGCCTATCCTCTGCTGCAAGCGGCCCTATGGCTACATCGACTGATGGGTGAAGCGTCTTACCTGACGGATGCCGTACTGGTCTCTAACTTCTTGAGTACGTGGCTTTGGCATTATGGCGAGGGGGGCGGTTTGAGCAGAAGGTCTCCGTCTTCTCCCCAGTTCGATACCGAGGCCTGTCGCTGGATTCCCGAATGGTTAGAGCTGGCTCGACTGACGGGCGACAACCAGTGGCAAGAAAAAGCCGAAGCCATTTGGGAGGCTTCGGCAAGGATTACTCCACGCGAGGGGATGGCGTGGCCTGTCCGGCTCCACTTAGCGTGTTCCCAATAACTCCTTTTCCAGGTCCGAAAGCTGGGTGATGATGAGATCGGGCAACGAGCGATCGACCTGCTCGGGGGCCCAACCGGGGCCTTCGAACCAGGCGGCGTGGCAACCTATCTTCTTGGCAGGAACAATATCTTTGCCATAACTGTCGCCGACGACCATCACCTCATGAGCGGGCAGGCCAAGGGCATCGATGCCGAGCTGATAGATGGCGGGGTCGGGCTTGCGCACACCCACGACGGCGGATTCGATGACCTGGGGGAAGAACTCGGTGAGTTGGAAGTCCCGTAATATGGTCTGGATGTTGCCGTAGAAGTTGCTGACAAGCACCATGGGGTAGCGTTCGTGGAGGCGCAGCAGGGTCTCGCGGCTCTCCATGACGGTCTGGCGGGCCTGTTGGTAGCAATACTCGGCCACCTGGTCGCTCAATCGGCGACGTTCCTCTACGCAGGGTTGCCATACGCCCATCTCCACGAGGTGCTGGGTCTCGACCTCCAGTTTCTTCTGCATGAGTTTGCGGAAGTCGTCGGAGGGCAGGATGATGGGTGCCTTGGCCAATGCCCGTTCGGCATAGACGTATGCTTCGCGGAATTGTTCCTCGGTGACGGGGATGCGGGCCTCCTTGTATCCGTCCCAAATAACGTGGGCCCAGTGGCGTCCGCGCGTGTCGAGCGTGCCACCGTAGTCAAAAATCAAAGCCTTTATTTTCTTCATTCGTTATATCGTTAACCTGTTAACCCGTTAACCCATTAACCCTTTACAATGCTTCTCATGCTTATACCGCATGTAGAACATAAGGGCAGTGAGCACGATAATTTCGAACGTGGGATAAATCCAGATAAGGTCGGGACGGGTGAACATGCTGATGATGAGCGAAAGGAAAAGCACATTGGCGCGGGTGTTATGCGTGAGGATGTTGGTCCACTTCATCAGGGGCAGACTACCACGGCGGAAGTCGTCGCGAAGCGACTGAGGGATGTCGTTGCCATACCGGTCCTTTACCTGAGCGAAGAAACGTTGGAACTGGGGCGTCATATTCTCCTGCACGGAGCAATAGTTGGCGTAGAAGTATTGGAATGTCTTCTCAATCAGGTGCCCCTTCCAAGGCATCTGGGCATACTTTTCGCGTTGGGTCCGTGAGTTGTCGAACTCGCTGCCGCTCTTTCCCTTGAGGAAGAAAAGGTGTATCTGACGATAATAGTCGCTAAGTTGCGCTTGCTTGGCGTGACAGATGAAGCCTGCCAGCGAGCAGAGCAGCCAACTCCAGATACCCCAACCGCTCTGGACGGTCAGGCGCAGGGCGATGGTGACGTAGATGCTGAGGAACCAGATGTCGGAGGCCAGTCCGTCGAGTATGCGCCCAAGTTGGCTTTTCTTGCCTGTCATGCGAGCCAACTGCCCGTCGGCCGAGTCGTGGAGATTAGCCCAGACGAGGAGCAGTATGGCCGCGATGGTGCAGGGCCACGTGCGCCAGTACATGAGTATGCCTGCAATGACACCCCAGAAGATGCCCCAGATGGTAACGACGTTGGGGTGGATGTCGAAAGCGTTATAAGCCTTGGCCAGAATCAGTCCGAGCGGGCGAGTGAAGACGATGTCTTGCCACTCCTCGGTGTCTTGCGACTTGAATGTCGCCTCTACGTTTGCGTTTGCCATTATTTCTTAACTTTAAATTATGAACTTTGAACCCGCGAAGCGATAGCCCTTGCGGCCTCGGGTCGGCACGAGGAGAAGCTGGGCCAGTCGTTGAGGTCGATGATGCGTGTGCGGCCATCGGTTGTGACGATGGCGTCGCCACCATAGATGTCCAACCCGGTGGAGGCCAAGAGGTCGGCTTGGCGGGCCAGTCCTGCGACATCGAAGTCGAGGCCGCGCGTGCGACCGTTGACCGCTTCGTTGCCGAATTTTGAGAATTGGGGGTAGTTCCAATGGAAGAAGTCGGTGCCGCGGACGCCGTAGAACTTCACGAGGTCGCCCTCGAGGTGTTGCTCAACGACGTATTCCGTAATGCCCCGTCCGTTGACGGCAGCCCAGTCGACATCGCTCTGGACGAGCACGACGTCGCCCCGCTCCTGCGACGTCTGGTCGTCGCGTTTCCACCAGACCGGGTAGGGCAGTGGACACTCCCGCAGGGGACCGATGGCGAAGGGGGGCGTCCCGACGCCCAACCTCCGGGCCTCGGCGAGCAGCCGACGACGGTTGATGTCCAGCATCGCACGGGCGCTGTTCAGTACCTGCGTGCCCGCGGCCTCCTTGGCGGCCAGCCACCGTAGCGTCCGTTCGTGGCGACCCATTGACAGGACGACGTCGGCCTCCAGCTCCACGGGCAGTTGGTCCTCGCCGACCACCGTGACTTGGTGGCCCGCCTTGAGGAGTTCGTCGCGAACGGCCATCAGTATGGCCAGGTCGCGCTCGACAGAGTTCGGGGAAAACTGTTCCGAGCGGCGGATGAGCAAGATGTTCAGTCGGTGTTCCATTTCGAGTGCGAAATTACAACAAATCTGCCTCAGAACGAAACTATTTGTCCTCTTTCTTCACTTTCAATTGTTAAATTCTGTTTAATTTGCACGCGTAATCCTTAAAAGTATTATATTTGCAGCCGAGAATGTATCACTTTTTTATTAACCTAATTAATTAAAAAACTATTATGAAGAAGTTTTTTGCATTGGTAATGGCAGTTGCTGCTATTTCGTTCGTTTCTTGTGGAAACAAGACCGACAAGTCATGTTGTGAAGCTGACTCTTGCAGTCAGGACACGGCTCAGTGCTGTGGTAAGTGCCCCGTAGCAGCTCTTTCTGAGACGTTGGAGGCAGGTGACGCCGAAGGCGTTACCGCTGCTCTGGCCGAGGCTCAGGAAAAGATCGAGGCTTTGGTAGCCGAGGGTAAGGCTGAAGAAGCTCAGAAGGTTGGCAGCGCCATCCAGGAGTTCATCGAGGCTAACAAGCAGAAGCTGGCTGACGCCCAGATTACCGTTGACAACATTGTCAGCACCATCGCTGGTATCCCCGCTGCTGCTGAGGCTACTGCCGAGGCTGGCGTAGAGGCCGTGAAGACTGACGCTGAGGCTGTGAAGGAGAGCGCAAAGGCTGCTGCCGACGCTGCCGTTGAGGCTGGCAAGGCTAAGGCTGAAGAGGCTGCCACCGAGGCTGTTGAGGCTGGTAAGGCTAAGGCCAACGAGCAGATCGACAAGGGCGTTGACGCTGCCAAGAAGAAGCTGGGTCTCTAATCCCCTCCTAATAAACACTTAAAAATCTACTACTATGGGATTCCTCCTCTGGATTCTTTACGGCCTATGTGCAGGCGCATGCGCCTCTTGGCTGCTTGGTTCAAGCCACGAGTGGTACTGGAACATTATCATCGGTATCATCGGTAGTATCGTTGGCGGATTCGTAGCTGGTCTGCTTGGCATCAAGAGCGACAACTGGCTTGGTTCGTTCCTCATTGCCGTAATCGGTGCAGTCATCTGCCTCCTGCTCTACAACTATCTGGCATAACCACCAGACGGACCTTGCCGTAAGGCAACCCCTCAAGAAGATTCCACGCCGCAGAGAGCACTCGCTCCTCCCACGGCGTGGAATCTTCTTTGTAGTCTCACGAAAAACCAGCCTCTAACCCCTAACCTCTAACCAGCGCGAAGTTTTTTACTTTACCTTCCAGACGTTGAGGGTAATGCCCTCGCCGGGGCCCCATGCAGGGGCACAGAGGAAGAGCGCGTTGTTGAGCCAGGCGTATTTACTATCCTCGGGGGCCTCGAACTGTGGGGCAGCTTTGAAGTAGAAGCCACCGTCGCCACCGGCGATGATGCCATGGTTGCGGATGTGGATATATACGCCGTCGTCGGTCTTTATGCTGTAGATGGCCTCAATCTCTGTGCGGTTGCCTTTTGCCAACTGCCAGTCGGCACCGCCTTCGAGGATGGTGCCCCGGAGCAGGGGGCCTTCGAATGTGCCGCCCGTGATGGGGACGACGGTGCGCCGGCCCTTTGGCGTTTCGCCTACGGAGTAGGGGGCACCGAGTTTAACCTTCAGTTGCATTACGAACTCTGTCTCAGGACCGGGTATATCGGTCGCCGTCTGGGCGTGAAGTCCCATGCTGGCGATGGTAAGCCATGTTATCAGTATGAATGTCCTTTTCATAGTTAGGGATAGGAAATGTTTAGGTTAGGATAATGCTCTTTATTCGGTGCGGAAAGTGGAAGCTGGAAGCCCTGCAGCATTGACGAGGTTTGCGCGGGTGAAGGGTTGCCAACCGTAGCGAACTAGGTGGGGATGCTGTACTTCGGGGCAAGTGAGGCGAACCTTGTCTCCGACAATGGTGGCTTGGGCAGGATGGAACTGCCCTTCGTGTTCGGCTATCTCGAAGGTGCGCAGTGGCTGGTCGTCGGAGGTGTGGAGTCCGTCGGCATAGTCGAACGTGAGCCAGGCTTCGCGTCTGCGGAACTCGACGGCGCGGAAGAGCGGACCGGAGGGTACGACGTGGGTGAAGCCATAGTCGTTATGCAATGCCAGGACGGCAAGGCGGTGGCCAAGGGGACGCTTCGTGTGGAAGTGAACGTCGAGTGAGTCGCCAAGGTCGGACGATACGGCCATGCCAGAATGGGGAAGAGAGGCGAGGAGACGACGCTGAGAGTCGCGGAACCAAGGCCATGAGGGACGGTTGAGACTACTTAGTTGGACGTAATAGAAGGGCAGGTCGTCACGTTGCCAAGTCTGTCGCCAACTCCGTACGAGCAGGGGGAAGAGCCGCTCGTGGGCGTCCTTGTTGTGGGCGTTGCTCTCCCCCTGATACCAGATGATGCCGGCTATAGGAAGGTCGCGGAGTTGTCGGATGCTGGATTCGTAGAGATAGCAAGGTTGATAGGGATGGCGCTGGAGTGGGGCGTGGTCCTGGCCCATATTCTGTTGGCCACGCTGACGTACCCAGTCCTGGATGAAATCGTTACGTGTCCAATCGCGCAGAATCTCGGGAAACTCGTATTCCAGTGTGGTGCGGTCGATCCAGGCTTCGGTTGGACTGCCTCCGACGGCGTTGTTAATGATGCCGACGGGACAATGGAGGCTGTCTTGCAATTCCCGGGCAAAGTAGTAGCCGATGGCGCTAAAGCGTGGAGTGCTATATGGAGAACATACGCGCCAACCGGGGTCGGTGAAGTATAGAAGGCGGTTGACGGAGTCGAGAGCCGTGGCCGACCACTGGATGGCATCGGTGCGCCAGCGGGCTTCGAGGTTGAGCAGACGGATGTCGGGATTGGCCGACAGGGGGATATCGTCTCGCCCGGTATTGCATTGTTGGAGTTGGAACTCCATGTTCGACTGGCCCGAGCAAAGCCATAGTTCGCCGGCAAGAATATCTTGTAGAGTGATTTTCTGTAATTTTGTGCTGGCCTCTAATGTATAAGGCCCACCGGAGGGTAGGGGGGAGATGGTGACCGCCCAGCGGCCGTCGCGGCCGGTACGGGTATGGTGGCGCTGGCCGTTGATGCGTATTGTAACCTTGTCGCCTGCGTTGGCATAACCTTGGATTTGGAACTCGCGTTCGCGAGGTAGCACCATGCCACTTCCATAATAGTAGGGCAACTGGAGTCCTCCGAAGTCTCCTGTGATGGCCTGATAGACCACGCGGGCCATGATGCCATAGCCCTCACGATTGGGATGAATGCCGTCGGGGAAGAGTTCGGGGCGGTGGTGGAGTGGTTCGTAGAAGTCGATGAGCTGGCAATCCTTCAGTTGGGCTACAAGTTCGATGGAGTGTTGAATTTCGCGATGCCAGTCGCGTGTACCGCTTAGGAACCGATGGTGGCGGTCGGAGAGGGGCGTGAGGCGAGCAATGATGATACGGCACTTAGGGCTTGACTTGCGGACAGAGTCGATGAGCGCGCAATAGTCGGGGATGAAGTCGTCGCGATAGTTCGGCCAGGCTCGAGGGTCGGTGTCGTTGATGCCGAGATGGATGACGGCAATGTCGCCATGAAACTGCATGGCCTCATGAAACTCCTCTTGGTCGAAGTATGGGCGGAAGGCACGACGTAAGAGCGTGGCACCGGGCTTGCCAAAGCGGCCCACCTCGTAATCAGGGCCCAGAAGATGCTGTAACTGGCTGGGATAGGAGTCGGCAGCGGGGTCTTGTAGGCCAGTCCCATAGGTGATGCTGTTGCCAATGCAGCTGACACGTATCTGTGCCGTGGCACTCAGGGCCAGCCAGAGTAGGGCGAGAGGGAGTAGGATGTGTTTCATGTGATGTAGTAATGAATTCAGGGCAAAGGTAGGAAAAAATAGTGTAATGTGCAAATCTGGCTCCTCCCATTCTATACCATATTATAATATACGCGCGCGCATATATATCCTAAAAAGAGTGAGTAATTGAAGCAAAGAGAGAGGGGAAAAGACTCTTTGCTGGGTGAAAAATGCAGTGTGGAGGTTCCTTAATCTTGTTTAAAAGTGTTAATATTTCTTAAAAAGGAGGTTTTTTAGCCTCACGCGTAAAAATAAGAGTGTAGTAAATATTGCAGTTTCAGATAGTTTTTGTAACTTTGCACCCCGAATGGCCTCATTGTGCCCGTTCGTAAACGAAAAAGAACGTAAAAATACAAATATAATAATAACTAAAAAAACAAACAAAATGCCTACAATTCAACAATTGGTAAGAAAAGGCCGTGCTGTGTTGGTAGACAAGAGCAAGAGCCCCGCCTTGGACAGCTGCCCCCAGCGTCGTGGCGTGTGCGTGCGTGTTTACACAACCACACCTAAGAAGCCTAATTCGGCGATGAGAAAGGTCGCCCGTGTTCGTCTGACCAACCAAAAAGAGGTCAACAGTTACATCCCTGGTGAAGGCCACAACTTGCAGGAACACAGTATCGTGCTGGTGCGTGGCGGTCGTGTGAAGGACCTTCCTGGTGTACGTTATCACATCGTGCGCGGTACACTCGATACCGCTGGCGTTGCCAACCGCACCCAGCGCCGTTCGAAGTACGGTGCCAAGCGTCCCAAGGCTAAGAAGTAACTGAGAAGTGAAAAGTCAAAAGTGAAAAATTAACCTGTTTTGGTTGTAAACTAAGGTTGAGTAAGGCTGCAGAGGCAGTACTGAAGAACGCGAGAATACAGCCCTGAACAAAAAATCCAAAACAAAATGCGTAAAGCTAAACCAAAGAAGCGCGTCATCCTTCCCGATCCCGTTTTCGGTGACGTGAAGGTGTCGAAATTTGTGAACCACCTGATGTACTCAGGTAAGAAGAGCATCTCGTACGATATCTTCTACAGTGCTCTTGACATCGTAGGTAACAAGATGGCAGGTGAGGAGAAGCCCGCTCTCCAGATTTGGAAAGAGGCTCTCGACAAAATTACTCCCCAGGTGGAGGTAAAGAGCCGTCGTATTGGTGGTGCTACCTTCCAGGTGCCTACCGAGATTCGCCCCGACCGTAAGGAATCGGTGTCGATGAAGAACATGATTGGCTACGCCCGCAAGCGTGGTGGTAAGACCATGGCCGACAAACTGGCTGCTGAAATCATGGACGCCTACAATGAGCAGGGTGGTGCTTTCAAGCGTAAGGAGGACATGCAC
This sequence comes from Bacteroidaceae bacterium, assembly GCA_017469925.1. Lineage (GTDB taxonomy): Bacteria > Bacteroidota > Bacteroidia > Bacteroidales > Bacteroidaceae > Physcousia. The sequence continues at coordinate 32,152 of JAFUFK010000026.1, forward strand.
CGCATGGCTGAGGCTAACCGTGCATTTGCACACTTCCGCTTCTAAGCGAAATTTTAAGGTAAAAGATTAAGAGAAGCAAACTAAGATGGCAAAACAAGATTTGCATTTGACCCGCAATATCGGCATCATGGCCCACATCGATGCCGGTAAAACCACTACCTCTGAGCGTATCCTCTTCTATACTGGTAAGACTCACAAGATTGGTGAGGTGCACGAAGGTGCAGCCACGATGGACTGGATGGCTCAGGAGCAGGAGCGTGGTATCACCATCACCTCTGCCGCTACGACGGCCTATTGGACATGGAACGGCAATAAGTACAAGTTCAACCTGATTGACACTCCAGGACACGTTGACTTCACCGCAGAGGTGGAGCGTTCGCTGCGTGTGCTTGACGGAGCCGTTGCTGCCTATTGTGCAGTGGGTGGTGTTGAGCCTCAGTCGGAGACCGTATGGCGCCAGGCTGACAAGTACAACGTACCCCGCATGGGCTACGTGAACAAGATGGACCGCTCGGGTGCCGATTTCTTTGAGGTTGTCCGCCAGATGAAGGATGTGCTGGGTGCTACTCCTGCCGTCATCGCTGTGCCCATTGGCGCAGAGGAGAATTTCAAGGGTATCGTTGACCTGATTCAGATGAAGGCCATCCTGTGGCACGACGAGACCATGGGTGCAGAATATGACGTCGAGGAGATTCCCGCTAACATGAAGGACGAGTGTGACGAGTGGCGTGCCAAGTTGATTGAGCAGGCTGCCGAGCAGGACGACTCCCTCATGGAGAAGTACTTCGAAGATCCCGACAGTCTGACAGAGGATGAGATTATCGCAGCTATCCGCAAGGGTACACTGAACCTCGACCTTGTGCCCATGACCTGTGGCTCGTCATTTAAGAACAAGGGCGTGCAGAAGCTGCTTGACTACGTCTGCATGTTCCTGCCCTCTCCCCTCGACACTCCCGCTATCACAGGTACTAACCCTGAGACTGGTGAAGAGGAAGAGCGCCACCCCAGTGAAGACGAGAAGACCTCGGCCCTGGCATTCAAGATTGCCACGGATCCCTATGTAGGTCGTCTGACGTTCTTCCGCGTTTACTCTGGTAAGATTGAGTCTGGTTCGTACATCTACAACGTTCGTTCTGGTAAGAAGGAGCGCGTAAGCCGTCTGTTCCAGATGCATTCTAATCACCAGAATCCTGTGGAGATTATTGGCGCCGGTGATATCGGCGCCGGTGTAGGTTTCAAGGATATTCGCACGGGTGATACGCTTACCGACGAGGATGCACCTATCATTCTGGAGTCGATGGACTTCCCCGATCCCGTTATCGGTATCGCCGTAGAGCCCAAGACCCAGAAAGACCTCGACAAGCTAAGCAACGGCCTTGCCAAGCTCGCAGAAGAGGATCCCACCTTCACCGTGAAAACTGACGAGCAGAGCGGACAGACCGTTATTAGCGGTATGGGCGAGCTGCACCTCGACATTATTATCGACCGTCTGAAACGCGAGTTTAAGGTAGAGTGCAATCAAGGTAAGCCTCAGGTGAACTACAAGGAAGCCATCACTAAGACTGTGAACCTGCGTGAGGTTTATAAGAAGCAGTCGGGTGGCCGCGGTAAGTTTGCAGACATCATCGTCAATGTTGGTCCTGTTGATGAGGACTTCAAGGAAGGCGGTCTGCAGTTCAGCAACCTCGTAACTGGAGGTAATATTCCTAAGGAGTTTATCCCCAGCGTCCAGAAGGGCTTCGAGAGTGCCATGAAGAATGGCGTACTTGGTGGTTTCCCCATGGATAGCCTGAAGGTGGAATTGCTCGATGGCTCGTTCCATCCCGTTGACTCTGATCAGTTGTCGTTCGAAATCTGTGCTATTCAGGCCTACAAGAACGCTTGTGCTCAGGCTAAACCTGTACTGATGGAGCCCATGATGAAGTTGGAGGTTGTAACCCCCGAAGAGAATATGGGTGACGTCATCGGCGACCTGAACAAGCGTCGTGGCCAGGTAGAGGGAATGGACACCACTCGCACTGGTGCCCGTCTGGTGAAAGCAATGGTGCCCTTGGCCGAAATGTTCGGCTATGTCACCGCATTGCGTACCATCACCTCCGGTCGTGCAACATCCTCTATGACCTATGACCACCACGCTCCTGTGAGCACGGGTATAGCCAAGGCCGTTCTGGAGGAGATAAAGGGACGTGTAGATCTTGTATAGAATGAGGTAGGGGCTGTCGCTGAGCAAATGACTCTTTGGCGACAGCCTACTACCCAAAATGTAAAATGTAAAATTATAAATTAAAGAAATGAGTCAGAAAATTAGAATCAAGCTGAAGTCTTACGACCACAATCTGGTTGATAAGTCTGCAGAGAAGATTGTGAAGACCGTGAAGGTTTCGGGTGCTATCGTTAGTGGTCCCATCCCCCTTCCCACTCACAAGCGCATCTTCACCGTGAACCGTTCAACCTTCGTCAACAAGAAGGCTCGTGAGCAATTCGAACTGAACTGCTACAAGCGTCTTATCGACATCTACAGTTCGACTGCGAAGACCGTCGATGCACTGATGAAACTTGAATTGCCCAGCGGCGTAGAAGTGGAAATCAAAGTGTAATGTGATATAGGAACTATAGTAATATAGATACTATATAAGTAATAACAATTAATTAACAAAAACTGAAATGCCAGGATTATTAGGAAAGAAAATCGGAATGACATCCGTATTCAGTGCCGAGGGTAAGAATGTACCATGCACTGTTATCGAAGTAGGTCCTTGTGTGGTAACTCAGGTTAAGAATGTTGAGAAGGACGGCTATGCTGCTGTTCAGCTCGGTTACGAGGAAGCTAAGGAGAAGAATACCTCCGCCCCCATGAAGGGTCACTTCCAGAAGGCTGGTACCACCCCCAAGAGACACTTGGCCGAGTTCACAGGTTTCGAAGAGGAACTGAATCTGGGTGACACCGTCACCGTAGAGCTGTTTGAAAACACCACTTACGTGGACGTTGTAGGAGTATCTAAAGGCCGCGGTTTCCAGGGCGTTGTTAAGCGTCATGGTTTTGGCGGTGTAGGTCAGGCTACTCATGGTCAGGATGACCGTCTGCGCAAGCCGGGTTCAATCGGAGCTTGCTCTTATCCCGCTAAGGTCTTCAAGGGTCTGCGCATGGGTGGCCAAATGGGCAACAAGCGCGTGACTACACACAACCTGCAAGTGTTAAAGGTGATTCCCGAACATAACCTCTTGCTCATCAAGGGTAGTGTTCCCGGATACAATGGTTCAATCGTTAGTGTTCTGAAGTAAAATGGAAGTTAGTGTATTAAATATTAAGGGTCAGGATACTGGTCGTAAGGTGTCTTTGAACGATGATATCTATGCCATCGAGCCCAACGATCACGCCATCTATCTGGATGTGAAGCTGATCATGGCCAACAGGCGCCAGGGTACTGCAAAGTCGAAGGAAAGAAGTGAAATCACAGGTTCTACCCGTAAGCTCGGTCGCCAAAAGGGGGGCGGCGGTGCTCGCCGCGGTGACATCAAGTCGCCTGTACTCGTAGGTGGTGGTCGCGTGTTTGGTCCCCAGCCTCGTGATTATGGTTTCAAACTGAACAAGAAGGAGCGCATCTTGGCTCGCAAGTCAGCTCTTGCATATAAGGCTCAGGAGAATGCAATTTGTGTAGTGGAAGACTTCACTTTGGAGGCTCCGAAGACCAAAGCATTCGTGGAAATCTTAAATAATCTTAAAATTTCTGGGAAGAAGAGCCTCTTCATTTTGCCGGGTGCCGATAAAGTTGTATATTTGTCGTCCCGAAATATCGAGCGTGTCAATGTTATGGCCGCATCTGCCTTGAATACCTACAAGGTACTCGATGCAGATGTCTTGGTTGTGGCTGAAGGTGCGCTCCCAGTAATTGAGGGCAACTTAAACAAGTAAGGAGAAGCTGAATATGGCATACATTATCAAACCTCTGGTCACTGAGAAGATGACCCAGATTACAGAGAAGCAGAACAAGTTCGGCTTCATTGTTCGTCCCGATGCCAATAAGATTGAGATTCAGAAGGAAGTAGAGGCTCGCTACAACGTCACCGTTACCGATGTCAACACGATGGTGTACGCTGGCAAGGCAAAGCGCCGCTACACAAAGTCTGGTCTGATCAAGGGCCGCACGAACGCCTTTAAGAAGGCCATCGTTACATTGAAGGATGGCGATACAATTGATTTTTATAGCAATATTTAATAAGAGATGGCAGTACGTAAATTTAAGCCCACAACACCAGGGCAGAGACACAAAATTATAGGTACTTTCGAAGAGATTACTGCATCAGTACCTGAAAAGTCTCTCGTGTACGGAAAGCGTTCGACTGGTGGCCGTAACAATGTCGGTAAGATGACTATGCGTTATCTCGGCGGCGGTCATAAGAGAAAGTTCCGCTTCATCGACTTCAAGCGAGAGAAGGATGGTGTTCCAGCAACAGTTAAGACAATCGAGTACGATCCCAATCGTTCGGCTCGTATCGCATTGCTTTATTATGTTGATGGTGAGAAACGTTATATTATTGCTCCCAACGGTCTGAAGGTTGGTGACACGGTGATGAGCGGTGCTGAGGCAGCTCCCGAAGTAGGTAATGCCCTGCCCCTGCAGAACATCCCCGTTGGTACCATCATTCACAACATTGAGCTTCGCCCTGGTCAGGGTGCTCTGCTCGTACGTTCCGCTGGAAACTTTGCACAGTTGACCTCTCGTGAGGGCCGTTACTGTGTAATCAAGTTACCTTCTGGCGAAACTCGTCAGATTTTGAGCGCTTGTAAGGCTACTGTAGGTAGTGTCGGCAACTCAGACCATGCACTTGAGAGTTCGGGTAAGGCCGGTCGCTCTCGCTGGTTGGGTCGTCGTCCCCACAACCGTGGCGTTGTCATGAACCCCCACGATCATCCCATGGGTGGTGGTGAAGGCCGTCAGTCTGGTGGTCATCCCCGTTCACGTAAGGGCTTGTATGCAAAGGGCCTCAAGACACGTGCACCGAAGAAGCAGTCGAACAAGTACATTATCGAGAGAGCTAACAAGAAGAAGTAACCAAGCAAGTTAATAGTGTAAATTATGAGTCGTTCATTAAAGAAAGGTCCATATATTGAAGTAAATCTTGAGAACAAGGTTCTCGCCATGAACGAAAGTGGCAAGAAGACCGTAGTCAAGACGTGGGCCCGTGCTTCTATGATTTCCCCTGATTTCGTGGGTCACACCGTAGCAGTACACAACGGAAACAAATTTATCCCTGTTTACATTACTGAGAACATGGTTGGACACAAGCTTGGTGAGTTCGCTCCCACTCGTAAGTTCGGCGGCCATGCAGGTCAGAAGAAAAAGTAATGCAGGACATTAAAAGAACAAAAAGAGTAATAATATAATGGGAAAAAGAAAGAAATTAGCTGCCGAGGCAAGAAAGGCAGCCCTGAAGACCCAGTATTTCGCAAAGCTGAAAGACGTGCCTTCTTCTCCCCGCAAGATGAGATATGTGGTTGATTTGATTCGCGGTATGGAGGTAAACAGAGCTCTTGGCACCCTGAAGTTTTCATCGAAGGCTGCTTCCGCAGATGTGGAGAAGGTACTTCGTTCTGCTATCGCCAACTGGGAGCAGAAAAACGAACGCAAGGCCGAAGACGGCGAATTGTTCGTTACCCGCGTGTTTGTAGATGAGGGCGCAACCCTCAAGCGTATGAGACCCGCACCTCAGGGCCGTGGTTACAGAATCCGCAAGCGTTCTAACCACATCACTTTGTACGTCGACACTAAGAACGATTAATGATTAAGTAAAAGTATGGGACAGAAAGTAAATCCAATAAGCAATCGTCTGGGCATTGTCCGCGGTTGGGATTCGAATTGGTTTGGTGGCAAGGACTTCGGAGATTCTCTGCTGGAAGACAGTAAAATCCGTAAGTACCTCAACGCCCGTCTGGGTGATGCCAGCATCTCAAAAATCGTCATTGAGCGTACACTGAAACTCGTGACAATCACGGTTTGCACGGCCCGTCCTGGTCTTATCATTGGTAAGGGTGGCGAAAAAGTGGACAAACTGAAGGAAGAGTTGAAGAAGGTAACCGACAAAGAGGTTCAGATTAATATCTTCGAGGTAAGAAAACCAGAACTCGATGCTACGATTGTAGCCAACAATGTAGCTCGTCAAGTTGAGGGTAAGATTTCCTACCGTCGTGCTATCAAGATGGCCATTGCCAACACGATGCGTGCTGGTGCTGAGGGCATTAAGATACAGATTTCGGGTCGCCTGAATGGCGCAGAAATCGCACGTAGCGAAATGTTTAAGGAAGGCCGTACCCCGTTGCATACCTTCCGTGCCGATATTGACTACTGCAAGGCTGAAGCCCTTACTAAGGTAGGCCTTCTTGGTATCAAGGTGTGGATTTGCCGCGGAGAAGTGTTTGGTAAAAAGGATCTTGCCCCCAACTTCTCTCAGCAGAAGGAGAGCAATGGACGTGGCTTCGGCAGCGGCCCTAAGAACTTCCGTCGTAAGAGAAACAACAATCGTTAAAACTGAATTATCATGTTACAACCTAAAAGAACTAAATATAGAAGACCACAAAAAGGTCGTTGCAAGGGCAATGCCCAGCGCGGCAACCAACTGACGTTTGGTTCCTTCGGAATCAAGTCGTTGGAGACGCACTGGATTACGGCACGCCAGATTGAGGCAGCCCGTGTTGCTATGACACGTTACATGCAGCGTGAGGGTCAGAGCTGGATTCGCATCTTCCCCGACAAGCCCATTACGAAGAAGCCTGCTGACGTACGTATGGGTAAGGGTAAGGGTGATCCCGTAGGCTATGTGTTCCCCATTACCCCCGGCCGCATCATTTTCGAGATAGAGGGTGTATCTTATGACATTGCCAAGGAGGCTCTTCGCCTGGCTGCTCAAAAGTTGCCCGTGACCACGAAGTTCATTGTCAGAAGAGATTACGATAAAAACGCATAAGTATGAAAGTCGCAGAAATTAAGGAGATGTCCACACAGGACTTGCAAGAGCTGATTCAGACGGAGAAGGCTAACTACACTCAGATGCTGCTGAACCATGCCGTTTCTCCCCTTGAGAACAATGCTCAGATTAAGGCGGCACGTCGTAATATCGCGCGATTGCTGACGGTTCTCCGCCAAAGAGAGCTTAACAAATAAATATGGTCTGAAACATGGAAGCTAGAAATTTAAGAAAGACAAGAACGGGTGTCGTAGTTAGCGAAAAGATGGATAAGACCATTGTAGTAGCTGCTAAGTTCAAGGAGAAACATCCGATTTATGGTAAGTTCGTCAACAAGACGAAAAAATACCATGTTCATGACGAGCAGAATGACTGTCACAAGGGTGACACCGTGACGATTATGGAGACTCGTCCTCTGAGCAAAACGAAGAGATGGAGAGTAGTAGAAATCGTAGAAAGAGCTAAGTAATCATGATACAAGCAGAATCAAGATTAGTAGTTGCAGACAATAGCGGTGCAAAGGAATGCTTGTGCATTCGTGTGCTTGGTGGTACCCGTCGTCGCTATGCGTCTGTAGGTGACGTGATTGTTGTTGCTGTAAAGAGCGCAATCCCCACCAGTGAAGTGAAGAAAGGTGCAGTATCGAAGGCCCTGATTGTACGTACGAAGAAGGAAGTACGCCGTCCCGATGGCTCGTACATCCGTTTTGATGATAATGCATGTGTTTTGCTGAACAATGCAGGTGAGTTGCGTGGTAGTCGTATTTTCGGTCCTGTGGCTCGTGAACTTCGCGCAGCCAACATGAAGGTCGTTTCCCTGGCACCTGAAGTTCTTTAATCAATTAAGAATTTAAGTGATGAGTAAGTTACACATTAAGAAAGGCGATACAGTTTACGTAAACGCTGGTAACAACAAGGGTAAGACTGGAACCGTGTTGAAAGTGTTTGTAGAAGAGAAGCGCGCCATCGTTGAGGGTGTAAATATGGTATCTAAGAGCCAGAAACCCAGTGCGAAATACCCCCAAGGTGGTATTGTCAAGCAGGAGGCTCCCATCCATATCTCGAACCTGAATGTGGTTGACCCCAAGAGTGGCAAGCCTACTCGTATTGGTAGAAAACTGAACGCAGACGGCAAATTGGTCCGTTATGCTAAAAAATCCGGAGAGGAGATCAAGTAATGGCAAATACTGCAAGCCTTAAGAAAGAATATGCGGAGCGCATTGCTCCCGCATTGATGAAGCAGTTCAATTACTCTTCATCTATGCAGATTCCCGTACTCAAGAAGATTGTAATCAATCAGGGGCTGGGTATGGCTACTGCTGACAAGAAGATTATCGAAGTAGCAATAAATGAGATATCGGCCATCACAGGCCAGAAGGCTGTTGCTACAGTATCTAAGAAAGACGTAGCAAACTTCAAACTTCGTAAGAAGATGCCCATTGGTGTGATGGTAACCTTGCGTCGTGAGCGTATGTATGAATTCTTGGAGAAACTGGTGCGTGTGGCTCTGCCCCGTATCCGTGACTTTAAGGGAATCGAAAGCAAGTTCGACGGTCGTGGTAACTACACCCTCGGTATTCAAGAGCAGATTATCTTCCCTGAGATTAACATCGACACTATCGATCGTATCCTGGGTATGAACATCACCTTTGTGACAACCGCAAAGACCGATGAGGAAGGTTTCGCTCTGCTGAAGGAGTTTGGTTTGCCCTTTAAGAACGCTAATAACGATTAAGAAGATATGGCAAAAGAATCAATGAAGGCCCGCGAGGTTAAGAGAGCTAAGCTCGTGGCCAAGTATGCTGAGAAGCGTGCTGCTCTGAAGAAGATTGTCAATACGGGTGACCCCGTGGAAGCTTATGAAGCCGCACGTAAACTTCAGGAAATTCCTCGCAACGCAAATCCTATTCGCCTGCACAACCGTTGTAAGTTGACGGGTCGTCCTAAGGGTTACATGCGCCTGTTTGGAATTAGCCGTATTCAGTTCCGTGAGATGGCCTCTGCTGGTCTCATTCCCGGTGTGAAGAAAGCAAGCTGGTAAGCATATTTATTTTTAATATTGTCGGGAACGTCCCGATTAATTAAAACATTATATAAAATGACTGATCCAATAGCAGATTATTTGACTCGGTTGCGCAACGCAATTCAGGCAAAGCACAGAGTTGTTGAGTGCCCGGCGTCAAATTTGAAAAAGGAGATTACAAAGATCCTTTTCGAGAAAGGCTATATCTTGAACTACCAGTTCGTAGAGGATGGACCTCAGGGAACTATTAAGATAGCCTTGAAGTATGACAACGCGTCTAAGGAGAATGCTATCAAGAAGTTGATTCGCATCTCTAAGCCTGGCATGCGTAAGTATACCGGTTACAAAGACATGCCAAGAGTAATTAATGGGCTAGGTATTGCAATTTTATCTACGTCCAAGGGTGTAATGACAAACAAAGAGGCGGCCGATCTGAAGGTTGGTGGCGAAGTTCTTTGTTACGTATATTAATGGAGGATTGAACTATGTCTAGAATTGGAAAAATGCCTATTACAATCCCTGCAGGTGTAACCATCAATGTCAGCGATGACAATGTAGTTACCGTTAAGGGTAAGGAAGGAGAAATGAGTCAGGCTGTTCATCCCTCAATAAAGTTGAGCATCTCAGACGGAACCCTCGATTTGGTAATCGATGAGACCAATGATACTGTTGAGAAGAAGCAAAAGCAAGCTTACCATGGTTTGTATCGCTCGCTGATTAACAATATGGTTGTAGGCGTTTCTCAGGGTTACGAGAAGAAGATGGAACTTGTCGGTGTTGGTTACCGTGTTTCCAACCAGGGTAACTTGGTTGAGTTCTCACTGGGATACACCCATAGCATCTTCATCCAGCTTCCCGCTGAGATTAAGGTTGAAACAAAGTCTGAGAGAAACCAGAATCCTCAGATAATCCTGCGCTCTTGCGATAAGCAACTGCTTGGTCAGGTGTGTGCAAAAATTCGTTCTTTCCGTAAACCCGAACCCTACAAAGGAAAGGGTATCTTGTTCGTTGGCGAGCAGATTCGCAGAAAGTCTGGTAAGTCAGCAGGTGCTAAGTAACATTAAAACTGTAAGATCATGACAACAAAAATAGAAAGACGAATTAAGATTAAGTACAGAGTTCGTAATAAGATTTCTGGTACTGCTGAGCGTCCCCGAATGTCGGTGTTCCGCAGCAATAAGCAAATATATGTACAGATAATCAACGATTTGACAGGCACCACATTGGTATCAGCCTCTTCGCTGGGCATGGAAGCATGTCCTAAGAAGGAACAGGCCGCAAAGGTTGGTGAACTCGCTGCTAAGAAGGCACTCGAGGCTGGCATTACTTCGGTTGTGTTCGATCGTAACGGGTATCTGTATCATGGTCGTGTGAAGGAAGTAGCTGATGCAGCTCGTAACGGTGGACTTAAATTCTAATAGATTATGGCACTCAATAAAGTTAAGATAAATAGCGATATCGAATTAAAGGACAGATTGGTTGCTATCAATCGTGTTACTAAGGTAACAAAGGGTGGTCGCACCTTTACGTTCAGTGCAATCGTAGTCGTAGGCAACGAAAACGGTATCATCGGTTGGGGCCTGGGTAAGGCCGGCGAAGTTACTGCCGCTATTGCCAAAGGTGTTGAGGCAGCTAAGAAGAATCTGGTGCGTGTACCTGTTGTTAAAGGTACTGTTCCTCATGAGGCTGTTGCCAAGTTCGGCGGAGCAGAGGTCTTGATCATGCCTGCTTCTCCTGGTACTGGCGTCGTAGCTGGTGGTGCTATGCGTGCCGTTCTCGACAGTGTAGGTATCAAGGACGTGTTGGCAAAGTCGAAAGGCTCCTCTAACCCTCATAACCTGGTGAAAGCAACTATTGTTGCTCTGTCTGAGATGCGTGATGCTAAGACCATTGCTGACCAGCGTGGTGTAAGTCTTGAAAAAGTATTTAGAGGCTAAAGGAGGTAATACTATGGCAACAATCAAAGTTAAGCAAGTAAGAAGTCGTATTCATGCTCCTCGCTACCAGAAGGCCACTCTTGACACTCTGGGCCTGCGTAAACTGAATCACGTTGTTGAGATTGAGGACAATGCCTCTAATCGTGGTTTGATTCAGACGGTACATCACTTGGTAAAGGTGATTGACTAATAGTAACAATCAACAAGTTAATTCGATACAGATATGAAATTAAATAATTTGAAACCTGCAGCAGGTGCAACCCATTCTCGTCGTCGCATTGGTCGTGGACCAGGCTCTGGCTTGGGCGGTACATCTACTCGCGGTCATAAGGGAGCCAAGGCACGTTCTGGCTATAAGAGAAAGATTGGTTTCGAGGGTGGCCAGATGCCTTTGCAGCGTCGCCTGCCGAAGTTTGGCTTCAAGAATATCAATCGTGTTGAGTATCAGGCTGTCAACCTTTCCACTCTTCAGGCTTTGGCTGAAAAGGGTGTTACTACCATTGGCATCGCAGAACTGAAGGCCAATCGTGTAATTAAAGGTGATGTCCTGGTAAAGATTCTGGCTAACGGCAAACTGACGGCTAAGGTTGATGTTACAGCCAATGCTTTCTCTGCTGCTGCAGAGGCCGCTATTCAGAATGTTGGTGGTACGGTAACTAAATTGTAATAGTTAGATTATGAAGTTTGTAAAGACAATAAAGAACATATGGGCCATCGAGGAACTGCGTTCGAAGATTCTTGTGACCCTTGGTTTTGCCGCGATTTATCGTTTTGGCTCATTTGTAGTGCTGCCAGGTATCAATCCTGAGCGCCTGACCGCGTTGCGCGAGCAGACCAGCGAAGGCTTGCTGTCTTTGTTGAATATGTTCTCGGGTGGTGCATTCTCCAATGCTTCTATGTTTGCACTGGGAATTATGCCATACATTTCAGCTTCTATCGTTATTCAGTTGTTGGCCGTTGTAGTTCCCTATTTCCAGAAGATGCAGCGCGAGGGCGAGAGTGGTCGTCGTAAAATTAATCAATACACACGCTGGCTAACTCTCTTCATTCTTGCCTTTCAGGCACCATTCTATTTGATGAACCTGAATCAGCAGGCGCCTGGTGCGCTGAGTCCCAATGTTTCATGGGGTGCCTTCATGTTCACCTCTACCATCATTTTGGCAGCTGGTAGCATGTTTATCCTGTGGCTTGGTGAACGCATCACGGACAAGGGCATTGGCAATGGCGTTTCCTTAATCATTATGCTGGGTATCATTGCCCGCCTGCCTCAGGCATTCAGCCAAGAATTGGTTTCCCGTTTCACGGCTCTTTCTGGCGGTGGACTTATCATGTTCCTGGTTGAGTTGATAATCCTCTTTGGTGTTATTTTGGCAGCAATTCTGCTTGTTCAGGGAACCCGCAAGGTGCCCGTACAGTATGCTCAGCGTATGGTACGTGGCCAGCAGGTTGGTGGTGCACGTCAGTACATCCCCTTGAAACTGTTTGCCGCTAATGTGATGCCTATCATCTTTGCGCAGGCTATAATGTTCATTCCTTCTACCTTAATTGGTTTCATTGCCGAGGGTAGTGGTTTCTGGACACGTATAGCTATGGTTATGTCGGACTATACTAGTTGGCAGTATAATTTGGTATTTGCATTCCTTATTATTGCATTCACCTACCTGTACACAGCTATTACGATGAACCCACAGCAGATGGCAGAGGATATCAAACGCAACAATGGATTCATTCCTGGCGTACGTCCTGGAAAGGCCACGGCCGACTATCTGGATGACATCATGACTCACATTACTCTCCCAGGTTCTGTGTTTCTGGCCTTCATCGCTTGCATGCCCGCATTCGCTGGCCTGCTTGATGTGAAGCCAGAGTTTGCACACTTCTTCGGAGGGACGTCGCTTCTGATTCTCGTAGGTGTTGTCCTCGATACCTTGCAGCAGATTGAGAGCCACCTGTTGATGAGGCATTATGACGGCCTGCTGAGTTCTGGTAGGATTCATGGCCGGAGCGGAGTTTCTGCCTACTAAAGGATATCTATGGAGATATTTCTGAAGACAGAGGAAGAGATAGAACTGATGAGAGCGGCGAACCTGATGGTTGCAGCTACGCTCACCGAGATAAAGAAGGCAATTAGGCCTGGCGTAACAACCTTACAACTTGACAAGATTGCCGATGAGTACATAAGAGACAATGGAGCGGTTCCCACCTTTAAGGGATTTCCGAATCCATGCGGTGGTGAAACCTTTCCTGCGTCGATATGTACATCAGTAAATGATGAGGTAGTACACGGTCTGCCTAATGACCGTCCCCTAAAAGAGGGTGACATAGTTTCGGTTGATTGTGGAATCCTATTGAACGGCTATAATGGTGACTCCTGCTACACATTCAGTGTAGGCGAGATCTCAGCGGAGATTAAGCAATTGCTCCAAACGACAAAGGAAGCCCTTTACTGTGGTATCGAGGCAGCCCTGCTGGGAAGGAGAATCGGAGACATCGGATATGCAGTGCAGGCGCATTGTGAAGCCCAAGGATACGGAGTGGTTCGCGAGTTCGTGGGTCATGGTATCGGGCAGAAGATGCATGAGGACCCACCAGTACCCAACTACGGGCGCAGAGGCAACGGCCCTCAGATAAAGAATGGGCTCTGCATCGCCATTGAACCCATGATAACAATGGGCAGTCCGAAAATATATATGACAGAGGACCGATGGACGATAAAGACACGTGACGGAAAGCCTGCGGCGCACTTCGAGCACACCATAGCGATACATCAAGGTAAGGTAGATATCCTCTCCTCGTTTGAGGAAATAGAAAAATTAGAAAAGTAAAAGTAAAAACAGATGGCAAAACAGTCCGCAATCGAACAAGATGGAGTTATCGTAGAGTCCCTGTCCAATGCAATGTTCCACGTTGAGTTGGAGAACGGACATGAGATAACGGCGCATATCTCGGGTAAGATGAGAATGCACTACATCAAGATTCTGCCAGGCGATAAGGTGAAAGTTGAAATGAGCCCGTATGACTTGTCAAAGGGACGCATAGTATTCAGATACAAATAAAAACAACAATATGAAAACAAGAGCTTCTATAAAGAAACGTACTCCAGAGTGCAAGATTGTCCGTCGCAAAGGACGTTTGTATGTAATTAACAAGAAGAACCCTAAGTTCAAGATGCGTCAGGGTTAATATTATTGCAAGAAAAGTAAGTAATATATGGCAATTAGAATTGTTGGTGTTGATTTGCCTCAGAATAAGAGAGGTGAAATCGCTTTGACCTATGTGTATGGAATAGGTCGTAGTAGCTCGGCCAAGATTTTGGATAAGGCTGGAGTTAATCGTGACAAGAAGGTAGTTGACTGGACCGACGACGAGGCCGCCAAGATTCGTGAAATCATTGGTGCTGAGTATAAGGTTGAGGGTGATCTCCGTTCGGAGATTGCCATGAACATCAAACGTTTGATGGACATCGGTTGCTATCGCGGTGTGCGCCACCGTAATGGTCTTCCCGTTCGTGGTCAGAGCACGAAGAACAATGCTCGTACGCGTAAGGGTAAGAAGAAGACCGTTGCAAACAAGAAAAAGGCTACTAAATAATAAATAGATATGGCAAAGAAAACAGTCGCAGCTAAGAAAAGAGTCGTGAAGGTTGACGCTATGGGTCAGCTTCATGTGCATAGCTCTTTTAACAACATTATTGTGTCTTTGGCCAATAGCGAGGGTCAGGTTATCTCTTGGTCTTCAGCTGGTAAGATGGGCTTCCGTGGTTCCAAGAAGAACACTCCTTATGCAGCCCAGATGGCCGCTCAGGATTGTGCAAAGGTTGCATACGACCTGGGTCTGAGAAAAGTAAAGGCTTATGTTAAGGGGCCGGGTAATGGTCGTGAGTCTGCCATTCGCACCATACATGGTGCCGGTATCGAGGTTGTCGAGATTGTAGACGTTACACCACTGCCTCACAATGGTTGCCGTCCTCCCAAGAGAAGAAGAGTTTAATATACACAGACACAATAGAGAACCCAGCAGCAAACAGGTCTTTTGGCTTACATTTCCTTTCTGTGGCCGCGGCTGCTACCCTGATTGTTTGCTGACAAAAAAACATTATTATGGCTAGATATACTGGACCAAAATCAAGAATCGCCCGCCGTTTCGGTGAGCCCATCTTTGGTGCTGACAAGGTACTCTCCAAGAGGAATTTCCCTCCCGGTCAGCACGGTAATAACCGCAGAAGAAAGACTTCTGAGTACGGCATCATGTTGGCCGAGAAACAGAAGGCTCGTTACACCTATGGTGTATTGGAGAAGCAGTTCCATCTTATGTTCGAAAAGGCAGCCCGCACCAGTGGTATCACGGGTGAAATCCTTTTGCAGAACTTGGAGAGTCGCCTCGACAACATCGTTTATCGTCTTGGCATTGCTCCCACCCGTGCCGCTGCTCGTCAGTTGGTAAACCACAAGCACATCACTGTTGACGGTAAGGTAGTAGGTATCGCTTCTTACAGCGTGGCTCCTGGTCAGATTGTTGGTGTGCGTGAGCGCAGCAAGTCTCTTGAGGTAATCGAGGCCGCTCTTGCAGGCTTCAATCACTCGAAGTATCCTTGGTTGGAGTGGGACGAGAACAGCAAGTCTGGTAAGTACCTGCACAAGCCCGAGCGTGCCGACATTCCTGAGAATATTAAGGAGCAGTTGATTGTTGAGTTTTACTCTAAATAATAAGATCATAATGGCGATATTAGCATTTCAAAAACCTGAAAAAGTTATAATGTTGGCCGCGGACGAAAAGTACGGCAAGTTCGAGTTTCGTCCCCTTGAAGGAGGCTTTGGTACTACCATAGGTAATGCTTTGCGCCGAATTCTCCTGTCATCATTGGACGGTTTCGCTATCAACACTGTTGCTATCAGTGGTGTTGAGCATGAGTTCGCAACCGTTCCTGGTGTGAAGGAAGATGTTACCAACATTATACTGAATCTGAAGCAAGTTCGATTCAAGCAATTAGTAGACGAATTCGAGAACGAGAAAATTAGTGTCACCGTAGAGAAGACGACGGAGTTGAAGGCCGGTGACTTTAATAAGTATCTGACTGGATTTGAAGTGTTAAACCCGGAGTTGGTTATTTGCCATTTGGATCCCAAAGCATCAATGCAAATCGAAATCTCCGTCAATAAGGGCCGTGGCTACGTGCCTGCCGACGAGAACCGCGAGTACTGCACCGATGTGAATGTTATCCCTATAGATTCAATCTATACTCCCATCCGCAACGTGAAGTATGCTGTTGAGAACTATCGTGTCGAGCAGAAGACCGACTACGAGAAGCTCGTTCTGGAGATTACTACGGACGGTTCCATCCATCCGAAGGACGCTCTGAAGGAAGCTGCCAAGATTCTTATCTATCACTTCATGCTGTTCTCTGACGAGAAGATTACGTTGGAGAATTCCGATGGCGAGGGCAACGAAGAGTTCGACGAGGAAGTTCTGCATATGCGTCAACTCCTGAAGACTAAGTTGGTGGATATGGACCTCAGCGTCCGTGCCTTGAACTGCTTGAAGGCTGCCAATGTGGAGACGCTGGGCGACCTGGTACAGTTCAACAAGACCGATCTGCTGAAGTTCCGCAACTTCGGTAAGAAGTCTCTGATGGAGCTCGATGATATGTTTGAGAGACTCAACCTCTCCTTCGGGACCGACATTTCTAAGTATAAACTTGACAAAGATTATTAAACAATGAGACACAATAAGAAATTCAACCATCTTAGCCGCACCGCATCTCACAGAGATGCCATGCTTGCCAACATGGCAATTTCGTTGATTATGCACAAGCGTATCAACACCACCGTGGCAAAGGCTAAGGCTCTGCGCAAGTACGTTGAGCCACTGATTAACCGCTCAAAGCAGGACACTACGGCTTCGCGTCGTGTAGTCTTCAGCTATCTTCAGAACAAGTATGCCGTAACGGAGCTCTTCCAGGTAATCTCTGAGAAGGTTGCCGAGCGTCCCGGTGGCTACACCCGCATCATCAAGACGGGTTTCCGTCAGGGTGACAATGCAGCCACCTGCTTCATCGAACTCGTTGACTTCGATGAGAACATGCTGAAGACTCCGAAGAAGGCTAAGCGCACCCGTCGTTCGGGTAAGAAGGCTGCTGCTGAGACACCCGTAGCAGAAGCCCCTGTAGTTGAGACTGCCGAGGCTCCCGTAGAGGAGGCTCCCGCCGAAGCTGCTGCCGAGTAAGCGATTCTAAATTGCAATAATATTGGCGAACGCCCCGTCCGTGAGGATGGGGCGTTCTTTTTTCCATATATGGATGCTGGGGAGTTAATTTTGGAGATCTTGCTCGATGCTGTCGTTGCCTAACGGGGGGAAGGTAAAGACAGGGGCAGGCACGAAGTCCAGGTCGATGTCTATTAGGTCCTCTTCCTCCTCGTCCAGACGGAAGGGCACGATGCCACCTTGGCGATTCGATACTTGTGTGATTTCAACGGGTGCCCAGCCCGACTGGATGATTTCGAGGTGTCGGGCGGCTGCACGGCTGAGATCGATAGTAAAGCGCTTCGAGTACGGGCCACGATCGGTTACCTGTACGATGACGGCCTTGCCGTTGCGCGGATTCATGACCTTCAGCCATGTGCCAAGGGCATAACGTCGATGGGCGCAGGTAAAGCTGTCGCGGTGATAGATGTCGCCATTCGCCATGCGTCGGCCATGGAATCTGTCGTGGTAATAGGAGGCTACACCTCGCTCTGCCCGCAGGTCAGATAATAGGGGCAGACAACAGAGTAGGGCGAGTCCCCACAATATGATTCTGGTGTTCTTCATGGGTTATTCGCCTACAAAGTAAACGATTTTCGCTCAATGCACCAAGTTTTTGAAATATTTTTTGTATCTTTGCGCCCAAATCGTCGTGTAAGTATAACAAATAGTTTTATGATACGCACAATTAAGTTTTCCCTATCCCTTCTTATCGGCCTTATGGCCTTTACGATGAGTTCCTGCATCAGCGAGGAGAAAATCATCTACTTGCAAGGTGCCGAGGGACAGTATGCTGTACCTCAGCAGATACAGCAAGCCTTTGAACTTCAGATTCAGCCCGACGACGAGTTGGCAATCTCCGTGTCGAGTAAGAGTCCTGAGTTGATAGCCAAGTTCAACACCACCACGCTTATCGGTAGCGGAACGTCAAGTTCCGTAACGAGCACGACCACTGCAACGGCCAACACGACCTCGCGCGTAGCCTATTTCCTTGTCGATAAGAACGGCGACATCGAGTTCCCCATCTTCGGCACCATCAATACGCGTGGCAAGACCTGCAAGCTCTTGGCTCGTGAGTTGCAAGAGCGCTTCCGCACAGGCGAAGAGAAGATTGCCGACGCCATCGTCAATGTGAAGGTGATGTCGTTTAAGGTCACCGTTATGGGTGACGTGAAGAATCCCGGTACGCAGACCTTCCAGGGTGAGCGCCTGACCCTGCTCGAAGCCATTGGCAAGGCTGGCGACATGAATAGCAGTGCCCATCGCGAGAACGTGCTCGTTGTTCGTGAGATAGCCGACCAGCGCATGGTCTATGAGGTGGATATCCGCGACCCCCATGCCGTGTTCGATTCGCCTGCCTATTACCTCCAGCAGAACGATATCGTATATGTCAAGCCAAACAAGAGCGTTCGCGTGAAGGGCTCGACGGGTTACACCCTACTCTCCGTACTGGCTACTGCCGTGAGCGTGCTCGTCAGCGTCGCCTCGTTGGTTATTGCTCTTACCAAGTAATTATAAAAAACACCTAAGATGAATACGAATCAGAATACAGCTCCTGCCCAGCCCGCCCAGAATGCCGACGATATGCTCTCGCTGCGTGAGATACTGGACATGGTATTGGGTAACTGGAAGTGGTTTGTGCTTTCGGCCATCGTCGCCTTGGCTATAGCCCGCGTCTATCTGGCCACGAAGCCCAACATCTATCAGCGTCAGGCCGTCATGCTGGTCAAGGACGATGCCGGTGGCGGTGGTCGTCGTGCAGCCGTCGGTACGGACGCCCTTATGCAGCTCAACGGCGTCATGGCCGGAAGCTCAGTGAAGAACGAGGTCTATATCCTGCGCAGCCACCAGCTGATGAGGGAGGTTGTGCGCAATCTTCACCTCGACGTACTCTACACGATGAAGAAACGTCTTCAGGATGTTTCCCTCTACGATGTCAAGCCTTTCGAGATTCAGTTTATGGACGAAGGCGATGCTCAGGTGTCCACCTTCACGGTCAAGGTGCTGAACAAGCGTGAGTGCAAGATATCGAACATTCAGTCGCGCCAGGGCGAGATTGCTTTCGAGAAGATAGTACGCTTTGGCCAGATGGTCAAGACCCCCGTGGGTGCACTAACCATCATCCCCGACCCGCAGCATCTCGATAAGTTCATCGACAAGAACATCACCGTGACCCATCTCGACATGGAGCGCGCCTCCAACATGATTGGCGCACGCATCTCCACGGGCGAGGTTGACCGCGAGAGCACGCTCGTGCGCATCGTCTGCACCGACACGAACATCAAGCGCGCCGACGACATCCTGGCCGCCCTGCTCGATGCCTACAAGCGCAGCATCATCTCCGACAAGAACCTGATTGCCCAGAGCACGGCCGACTTCATCGACGAACGTATCAAGATTATCAGCAAGGACCTGAGCCGTGTCGAGGGCGATATGGCATCCTTCAAGCAGCGCAACAATCTCGTTGACCTATCGCAGAACGCCCAGACCTACCTCGCCCAGAGCAGTACTGCCCGCCAGCGCACCATCCAGTTGCAGGCCCAGCAGTCCACCATCTCCTACCTGATTAACCACCTGCGTGCCAACAGCGAGGGCAACGCCCTGATTCCTACCTTGAGCGGACTGACCGACGCAGGCATCCAGATGCAGATTAGTCAGTACAACGACATGATGCTCAACCGCAACAAGTTGGTTGAGAACTCAGGCGAGAACTCTTCCACCATCAAGGAACTCGACTCGAACCTGCGCCAGCGCAAGCAAGCCATCCTGGCTTCGCTTCAGGGCTACAAGACGTCGGTTGACCTGCAGACCCGTCAGGCCCAGCACGAGGAGCAGAACCTCCAAGGCAGCTTGGCCTCCGTGCCTCAGAAGGAAAAGGAGATTATCGACATCCAGCGCCAGCAGAGCATCAAGGAGACCCTTTACACCTACCTGCTGAACAAGCGCGAGGAGACTGCCCTTCAGCTTGCCATCCAGGAGGCCAATATCCGCGTCGTCGAGCAACCCTTCGGCAGTCTGTCTCCCATTGCTCCGCGTAAGATGGTCATCTGCGCGGCCGCCCTGCTCATGGGCCTTGCGCTTCCCTTTGTCATCCTGTACCTGATGAACCTGCTCAACATGGGCGTTCGCGGCCGAAAGGATATCGAACAGTTTACGACCATACCCGTCATTGGCGAGATTCCTCGTATCAAGAATCACAACGAGGATGCCCACACCGTCGTGGGTGCTCAGGACAACGACGTCGTCAGCGAGGCCTTCCGCATGTTGCGCTTCAACCTGACCTTCGTCAACAAGGATGCCCGCGTCATCATGTTCACGAGCACCATGCCCGGCGAGGGCAAGACCTTCATCAGCCGCAACTTCGCCTACACCCAGTCGCTTATGGGTAAGAAGGTCATCCTCATGGATACTGACATCCGTAAGCGCACGCAGTCGTCGCTCTTCGGTGTCGGTCGCAAGGAGGGTCTTACCTCTTACCTGAACGGCACGGTCGAGAATCCCTTCGACCTCATTGTCAAGGGCAACGAGGAGAATCCCGTCGATGTGCTGCCCGCTGGCATGTTGCCTCCCAACCCCGTCGAGTTGCTCATGAGCGAACGCTTCGACAAGTTGGTGGAGCAGCTTAAGGAGCACTACGATTACATCATTATCGACAACGTGCCTGCCCAGGTGGTTGCCGACGCAGGCATTGTCAACCGTGTGGCCGATTGCACTATTTACGTCGTCCGCGACCGTAAGCTCGACCGCCGCTACCTGCCCGAGCTCGAGCGCCTGCATCAGGAAAAGAAGTTCAACAACCTCTGCATCCTTATCAACGACTCCCGACTGGAGAAGAAACACTACGGCTACGGTTATGGCTACGGCCGATATGGCTATGGTTACGGCTATAGCTACGGCAACGAAAAGAAGAAGAAAAAGTAAAAAAAGAAAGCCGCTCGATTGAGCGGCTTTCTTTTTTATTTGATTACCAACGCGCGGTCGATGGTGTCCTTCAGGGCCTGGGCGTGGGGCGTAGTGGCCGTGGCGAGTTGGCGCTGGAGTTGCTTCAGGGCGTACAAGGCGTAGGGGCGAATCTTGGTGTTGTCTGTGTCTATTCGTCCCGTGAGGTTGTTGACGTACTGCGTCTGCAAGACCTTCCGGTAGGGCGATAGGTTGCGCTGGTTGACATCCTTCATAATCATGCGATTGAGGTCGGCCAGGTATTCGTCACCCTTGTACTGGTCATTAAGGTATCCGAGGCGACCGATGAGGCGAGCCACGCCGGAGGTAGCGACGACGGCGGTCAGCGTGTTCGGGTCTGCCTCCAGGCGCTTGGCGTAGGGCATGTCGCGGAGCCACGTGGGCTCGGTCAGAATGTTACGCTCTACGAACTGGAGAGCATCGAGTTGCTTCTGGCGAGGTTGCGGACGATAGACGTCGCCCTGCTGGGTGTTGGTCTTGAAGTTCTCGAGTTGGCCGCCTATGTTATTGATGACGTGGCCGCAATAGCGCAGGAACTGCGAGCGTATCTGCCCGTACATCGTCTCCAGGTTCTCGTCGTAGATGTCGTCCTCGGCCTGTGTCCACTGGGGCAGGCTTTGGAGTTCGCGCTTCAGGTTCAGTATGCCATACTCGCTGGCCCGTACGGCGTCGTCGCCCAGGTCCTCGGTCTGTCGGCGCGGGTCGTCCTGCATGGTCTCGCCGTCGCCCCACCAGAGGCGCGGGTTGTTGGCTACGTCCTCCTTCTCGAACAACGCTTGCAGGGCCTTGTAGTCCTCGTCGGGCGTCTCGGCATCCAGCATGGGGGTGTAGCCCCACTCGATAGCCCAGCAGTCGTAGTCGTTGATGCGGGGGAATATCTCCCTTTGCGTCATGCCGTCGCCCGGCTGTGCTACGTAGTTGAAGCGGGCGTAGTCCATGATGGAGGGCGTATGGCCGTGCTCGCTGACCCAGGCTTTGTCGCGCAACTTCTCTACGGGCACGCTGCTCGAGGCCCCGAAGTTGTGGCGCAGGCCCAGCGTGTGGCCGACCTCATGGCTTGATACGAAGCGGATGAGTTGCCCCATGAGTTCCTCGTCGAAGTGCATCTTGCGGGCGGCCTCGTCTATGCTGCTTGCCTGCACCATGTACCAGTCGTGGACGAGCGACATCACGTTGTGGTACCAGCAGATGTGGCTCTCCAGGATTTCGCCCGTGCGGGGGTCGCTGACGTGAGGGCCGTAGGCATTGGCGATGGGCGAGGCCAGGTAGCGGATGACGGAGTAGCGTGCGTCCTCCATCGACATCAGGCTGTCCTCGCCCTCCGGCCATTCGAGGGCGTAGATGGCGTTCTTGAAGCCAGCCTTCTCGAAGGCCTTCTGCCAGTCGTTGACGCCGGCGATGAGGTACTTGCGCCACTGCTTAGGCGTAGCCGGGTCGATGTAATAGACGATGGGCTTCACGGGTTCCACCAGTTCGCCGCGGCGCATCTTCTCCACGTCTTCGGGTCGGGGCTCCAGGCGCCATCGGCTGGCGAATATCTTGCGCTTCACCCGCTGCTGGTCGTCGTTATAGGCGTTGTAGCCGTGGGTGAAGAAGCCCACGCGTGGGTCGTAGTAGCGTGGCTTCATCAGGTCGGAGGGCAGGAGGACGAACGACAGGTTCAGTCCGAACGTGGCCTTGCCCGTGCTGCGTGTCGAGGCCAGGCTGGTGCCCGTGGAGTTGTAGGTCTTCACCATGCGCACTTCGGTGTTCAGGGGGAAGGTCTTGATGTCCTCGATGTAGGAGAGTGGGGGCATCAGTCCGCCCAGTGCAAAGCTGCTCTTCTCCTGGCGGCCGAGGCCCGTGGTCGGGTTGTCCTCGTTCAGGAAGGCGTTCACCTTTATCTTATACACCTTGTCCTTGTGGCTCTCTATCTTGAACGAGGCCACGATGGGGTTCTCGTTCGAGACCGTGATGGCGCGGTTGATGGCCTGTGTCGAGTCGCTTACGTTGACGAACAGGCGGACGCGCAAGAGCAGTTGGTTATCTACTCCGGGCTGGAAATAGACCGTCTGCTGGTTCAGCATCTCTCCGCCGAACTTGCCACAGCCGGCGGGCGTAGAGGTGTAGCGCGTCGTGGTCAGGAAGTCGCGACCGATGAGCGAGTCGGGAATTTCGAAGAACCAGTCGTTCTCCAGTTTCGTGACGTTGAACATGCCCTTACGCTCCACCGAGGGCTTCGGTGCAGGCTTCTGCTGTGGCGCAGCGGCCTGCTCTTGCTTCTTCTTTTTCTTGAAGAGGCCCTTGCGCTTCTTCTTTTGTGCCTGTTCGGTCTTCGGCTTGGTCTCCGCCGACTTCTTCTTGGCTTCGGCCGTCGGGGCCATAAGGGCCAGACAGAGCACGATGGTTAGAAACTTCTTCATAATCAGATAGTTTAGGGTTATACAATATATCGTTTTTCGTCTCTTTTTCCGATTTTCGTTGTCCCTATGCTTGGGTGCCTCGTTTTTGCCACCTGTGGCACACGTCTGTGCCACCCGTGGCACAGATTTGTGCCATCCATAGCACGCGCCCGTGCCACCCGTGGCACTTTCTACGTCGCTTCGGCGTCCGGTTTGGGGATAAGTATCGACGAGTCGCCGTAGCTGAGGAAGCGGAAGTCGTGGTCGAGGGCATACCGATAGACGCGCCGCCAGTCGTCGCCGATAAAGGCCGAGACGAGCAGCAGGAGCGTCGATTGCGGCTGGTGGAAGTTCGTTATCATGCGCTCCACGATGCGGTAGCGATAGCCCGGGGCAATGATTATCTGCGTCGAGGCATGCAGCACGTCGAGGTCGTGTGCCTGCATGTAGGACAGCAATGCATAGAGCGGACCCACCCCCTGCCCCTCCCTTGTAGGGAGGGGAGTAGATAGTTCTGCCTCGTAGGGTTCCCACTGACTGACGTGGAGAAAGTCGCGCTCCTCCCTATTGTCGGGGAGGTAATCACTCTCCTCCCTACAAGGGAGGGGCAGGGGGGTGGGTCTGCTCTTCATGATTTTCCGCCCCATCCAGTACAGGCTCTCCAGCGTACGGACGCTGGTTGTGCCCACGGCAATGGCACGGCCCCCGTGGCGGATAAGGGCTTCTATCGTCTCGCGCCTGACGGCGATGTGCTCGGTGTGCATGTCGTGGTGGCCGATGTCGTCCGACTTCACGGGGCGGAACGTGCCGGCGCCCACGTGCAGGGTTACCTCCTGTCGTTCGATGCCTCGGCGGTCCAGTTCCCGGAGCACCCTTTCCGTGAAGTGCAGCCCCGCCGTCGGGGCGGCCACGCTGCCTTCAATCTTCGAATATACGGTCTGGTACGTCCGTTTGTCGCTCTCCTCGGTCGGTCGGTTGAGGTAGGGGGGTATGGGCAGTTCGCCCATGGCCTCCAGGATTTCCGACCAGGTGTAGCGGTCGGGCCATGCGAAGGTGACCAGGACACCCCCTCCCTCCCCATTACGGGGGAGGGCAGGGGAGGGGGTCCGTGTTGCGGTGACCGTTATCTCCTCCCCATTGATGCAGACCTTAGCCCGCAGGCTTCCTTGCTTCCACTTCTTCAGTCCGCCTACCATACACAGCCAGGCCGTGCGGCCGCGCTGGGCGAAGTTCTCCTGATACTCCACCGGCTCGGCGGGCTCGAGCACCAGTATCTCTACGCGCGCGCCCGTATCCTTATAGAAGTATAGCCGCGCCTGTATGACGCGCGTATTGTTCATCACCAGCAGGGCGCCCTCGGGCAGCAGGTCGGGCAGGTCGCAGAAGTGGCGTTCGCCAATTTGTCCCTGGTCGTAAATCAGCAGTTTGCTCTGGTCGCGTTCCGCAAGGGGGAACTTCGCGATGCGCTCGTCAGGGAGCGGGTACGTGAAGTCACGTATTTGCAGGTCCTTAGGGTCTTTCATCCGTTCAATTCGTAAATATCGCTACGAAGATACGAAATAATTGGGGAATTTTCGTTATATTTGCCCCAGTATATGCGCTAAAACAACTTAAATCGTACCGATATGAAGCACTTCGTGTCTGCCTTGCTGGCTATCGCACTACTGATGCCAGCCCAAGCAAGCGCCCAGGAATGGGACCGCGAGAAGTATCCCGACTACAATCCCGAGTTCAGTAACCCCGACCCCGTCCTGCTGAAACTCTTTGCAAAGGAACCCGCAGGCAAGCCCCTGACGCGCCGCCGCGCAAAGGCCATGGCCGAGGCGGCCGGACTGCCCGACCACGTGAACAATGCCAACTCCCGGTATTTCCCTCCCGTCTTCAACCAGAGCGGAGGCTCGTGCGGCTCGGCTTCGCGTATTGCCTACATGTTTACGCACGAACTCAACTCCTACCGCGACATCGACTCGAGCACGCCCGAGCACAATTACCCGACCCACTTCGTATGGCTCCTGACCAACGGAAACTCGGGCAAGGATGCCTTTGTCACCCATGTCGGCGTACCTACGTCGGCCACCTATGGTGGGCGCACCTACAGCTCCGTCTTCGGCTATTGTGTCGAGACCGACGACAATTTCGGCTGGATGACGGGCTACGACAAGTGGTTCGAGGCCTTTGGCAACCGCATGACCGCCCCCACCACCAACCCCTATAGCCTCGGCACCGAGGAGGGACGTCTGGCCGCAAAGGCCTGGCTCTACAACCATGCCGGCGACGAGTCGTACCACTGTGGCGGACTCATCGGACTCGGCGTGGCCTCGGGCGGCAAGTGGGAGAACATTCCGAAGACCGAGCAGAACGATGCCATCGGCGTCACGGGCATGAAGTACGTCAAGCAGTGGGGAACCTCCGTTGACCACGCCCTGACGATGGTGGGCTACGACGACCGCATCGAGTTCGACCTGGACGGCAACGGCATCTACGGCGAAGAGTCGAAGGACGAACGCGGAGCCTGGATTATCGTTAACTCGTGGGGCTCCAGCTGGTGCAACAACGGCTTCATCTATTGTCCCTATGCCCACGCCGGTCCCGCCTTTACCTCCGAGGGTAAACTCAACGGCTGGTGGGCAGGCGAACTCTATCACACCCGCAAGGACTATCGCCCCCTGCGCACCATCAAACTGCTCATGGACTACAGCCGCCGCAGCGAACTGAAGCTGCAAGCCGGCATCAGTGCCGACCTCTCGGCCACCAGCCCCGAGCGCATCATCGACATGCACCACTTCCGCTTTGCCGGTGACGGCAAGAATGGCAATACGCAGCCCGCCCCCGAGGTGCCCATGCTCGGCAAGTGGGCCGACGGCAAACTGCACACCGAACCGATGGAGTTCGGCTACGACCTGACCGACCTGACGAGCGGCTACGACCGCAACCAGGCCCTGAAGTACTTCTTCATCGTCAACACCCGTAGCTGGGGCGAGGGCGAAGGCCATATCTACGGAGCCAGCATCATGGACTACGAGTACGATACCGAGGGCATCGAGACCCCCTTCGACCTGGGCACGACGGGCCAGGTAGAGGTGAAGAGTGCCGGCGAGCAGACCGTCATCAGCGTCATCGTCCACGGGGCCGCCTTCAATGCTCCGCAGAACCTTGCCCTCTCGGCCGGCACGCTCCGCTGGGACATCCCGATGGCTTCGGGCCACCAACTGGCGGGCTACGCCATCTACCACGACGGACAGAAATTGGCCACCCTGGCGGCCGACCAACGCACCTATCCTGCCACGGAGTCGGGCACCTATGGCGTATCGGCCCTCTACGAGGGCGGGGCCGAGAGTGCCCAGACGACCGTCAACAGCATCGTCGAGAAGCAGCCTGTCAATCAGGTGGTCAACTTCGCAAAGGGTGGATTCTCCATCCCCGACATCTTCAATAGCGCACGCGAGGAGTGTACCATCGAGTTCTACATCAAGCCCAACAGCCTCTCCAACTACAACAATATGTTCGGCCCCGGATGGGGTACCTTCCATGGCCATTGCAACACGGGCGGCGCCTTCACCGTCGGCTGGGATACGGGCGACCAACGTATCGCTGCCAGCACGACGAAACTGAGCGTCGGCAACTGGACTCACGTGGCCATCGTCGTGAACAAGAACAGGATTATCCTCTACATGGGCACTAACCAGGCAGGCGCCGTCACCTCTACGTCGCATAGCGGCGTCGGGGGCTTCGGCAACCTTGTGTTTACGGGTTCGGGCGCCAATTCGCAGGACGCCTCGTACGACGAGATTCGCATCTGGGACCATGCCCGCACAGCCACCGAGATTAAGAACACCTACAACCGAGAGTTCTATGGTGACGTCATGCCTGATGGCCTCCTGGCCTATTACAAGGGCGACATCATCGAACAAGACGGCCTGTCGTACCTGCGCGACTGCGTAGGCGGCCATCATGCCCTGCTGGCCAACAGCAACTGGAAGCAGGAGGTTCCGGCCAAGCAGCCTACACTCCACCGTCCGAAGGACAACACAAACATACTCGAAATCGACGAGCCCGAACAGCCTGTCTATGCCGGCATCCCCGTGACGCTGACCACGACGCGTGGCGACGCTATTCGCACCCTGGCCTGGGACGTGCCCAGCCTGGGCATTTCGGATTGGCATATCACCAGCCCCGCCCTCACGTTCCCCGAGGTAGGCGAGTACGAGGTGTCGGTCAAGGGCTCCGACTATGAGGCCGACGGCATTGACAGCGTAGCCCGCGAGATTACGGCCACGCGCACCATCACCGTGGTGCCAGCCCCCGCGCTCGACGCCTCCTTCACGGCTACGGCCACCGACATCCCCAGCGGCGACCGCGTGAGTTTCTCGGTATCTAACCCCGTCTCGGGCTTTGCCTATACGTGGGACATGCCCGGCGCCGACGTCGAACGCGCCAGCACCATCACGGCAGCAGCCTCGTATCAGCGGGCCGGCACCTACACCGTGACACTGACTGCCACATCGCCCACGGGCGAGAAGGCCCAGAAGAGCCTGCAAATCGTCGTAAGCGAGGTGGCTCCCCTGGCCGACTTCACGCTAAGCGAACCCGTTGTCCTGAAGGGCGAGACCGTGCACTTTACGAACCGCTCGAGACACAATCCCACCGAACTCCAGTGGACACTGGCCGGTACCGTCCAAAAGACCATCGTCAATGGCGGCCAGTCCTTCGACTTTACACCCGAGGAGCCCGGCATCTACGACGTCACCCTGAAGGCCACCAACGAGAAGGGCACCGACAGTAAGAAGCAGACGCGCGCCCTCATCGTCACCAACGCCGACAGCCACAATGGCCTGACCTTCAGTCAGAGTGCGGCCACCGTCACCCTCTCGAAACCCCTCTTCGAGGACGAAACCACACAGGTACTCTCGCTCGACTGGTGGATGAACCCCAGCAAACTCAGCAGCTACTGCCTCGGCATAGGCGAATCGGCAAGCACCTTTATGTTGCGCACCGATGCCTCAGGCACGATGTACTTCCTGGCTGGCGGTCGCACGGTCAAGAGTGCTGCCAGCTACGTCATCGCCGGCGAGTGGCACCACTATGCCGTAGTCTATAACAAGGGTACGGTCAAGTTCTTCCGCGACGGCAAGCAGGTGACCTCCGTCTCGGGCCTGGGCAGCACCCTGACACGGCCTGCATCGTTCTCCATCGGGACGCAGTCGGCCCAGATGACGGGCAGCATCGACGAGTTCCGTGTATGGAAGAACACCCTAACGGCCACCATCTTCCAAGGCATTTGCAACCAGCCCATGGACGACCCCGAGACCTATATCACGGGCGAGCATGCCAACTACCAGCTCCTCGTGTATTACAGCTTCAACCAGTCGGGCGGCAACGTCGAGGACCTTACTTCGCGTGGCAACGACGGTGTGCGCACGAACTTCGGTCCCGACGGCGATGCCTGGGGACTTTCGAAGGGCGTCTTCTGCCTCAACTTTGGTCAGAAGCAGGACGACCAGGTCATCGACGCCATCGCTGAAGTGCAAAATGGCGACAACGAGCAGACGAGAGATGAGGCCAATGGCGTCTATGACCTTTCGGGTCGCCGTCTGTCCACTCCTCACCGCTCACCGCTTACCTCTCGCCTAAAGAAGGGCCTCTACATCGTCAATGGCCGGAAACAAGTAATAAAGTAACACTAAAAAACGAAAAAAGTACATGAAGGGGCGACATATTCTTGCCCTTCGTGTGTATATAATAGTAGAAAGACGAAACAAACGCCATGAAGAAAACCATCCTTTCCCTGCTCCTTGCCCTCGCAACCACGGCAGGGGCACAGGTGCATTACCGCATCGAGGGCACCGTGGCGAACGCACTGCCGACGGATACGCTATTGGTGATTGACATCGAAGAACAGAGTGTTGTGGACACGCTCATGCTGAGGGACGGGCAGATACAGCCTAAGGAGGGCACGTTGGAGGCACCGACCATCTGTGCCCTGCAACGCGAGGGGAGTACGGGATGGATTATGGCCTTCGTGCTCGAAGATGGTGTAGTCAGCCTCGACATCGACCTGGAGGAAGGCGTCCTGCTTCGTATGGATGGCACTCCGATGAACCGCGACTTGGCTCCGCTCATTCAATATACTGCCAACCCCGGAGGGGCGTACGACCCGGCGCGAGAACTGGAGTATGCACGGCATACCTATGCGATAGTGCAGGACATCGTCCGTAAGCATCCCGACGACATCCTCGGCGCGTTTGCCATCAACATCACCCGGATGCGCTTCACAGCCACCGAGGGGCTGGCCCTCATCGACCTGTTGAGTGAACGCCAACGCGAGAGCCTACAGATGCAACGCCTACGGGAATCATTAGTCTTGTCCGCCGAGACCGACGAAGGACAGCCGTATCGTGACCTGTCGGGTGTCGGGCGCGATGGGCAGCCCGTTAGCCTAAGCCAGTACGTCGGTCGTGGGCAGTATGTGTTGGCCGATTTCTGGGCCTCATGGTGTGGTCCCTGTAAGGCCCGTATGCCACAGATTATGGACATCGAACGCCGTTACCGCGACCGTGGCCTGTGTGTCGTCGGCATCACAATGAAGGAACCCGTCGAGGATTCGGAGCGAGCCGCCCGGCAACTCGGCCTCACTTTCCCGCAGATTTACCAGTCGTCCCCCATGTCCACCTACGGCATCACGGCCATTCCTGCCCTCATCCTCTTCGGCCCCGACGGCACCATCCTCCTTCGTCGTGCTCTCAGCCCCGAGGCCATTGAGGCCCGGCTCCTCGAACTCTTGGGGGGAGAGTAGGGAGCCTCCTTTTTTAACATAGGTATTTTGCGGGCTCAAAATAGGTATGTTGAGGGGTGCAAAATAGGTATGTTGAAGGCTCAAAATAGGTATGTTGTTTTTTCATGCTTATAAGGGTCGCTTTTCAAGGTTAGTAATTTTTGCAATATCAGCGACATATTTTCGTTATATATGTGTATATATAGGTAGAGAAACATACCTATAACCATAAAGCATTACAGACAGATGAAAAAGACGTTATTACTATTTGCGTTCGCCCTCATGGCCACGACCTTGTGGGCACAGAAGCACCTGCCCGAGGTGACCTACGACGCACGGCCCGCCACGCTGCGGTGCCGGGTTATCCACAGCGAGGACACGACGACCTACGCCCTGCATCTGCGCTGTATGCGCCGCTACTGCTCGGGTTTGCCCTGGGACGGTCTGTGGGAAACGGAGTGGACCGCGTGGGGCAACGCCGACTTCACCATGACCATACCCGTGCACATGACGCACCGGTGCGACATCACGTTCGGGCCGTACCGCTTCCCGTGCTATGTGGTGCCGGGCGCAACGGTCGCCTTCACGATTGACGCACGTCGGGCGCGTGAGGCGGGACTCCCGGAGGGCATCACGTTCAGCGGCCCGCTGGCGAGCCTCAATCGTGACCTCGTCCGCGCCTGGGAGTCGGGGACAGACCCCGAGCACCTCTGGCTCGACATCGAGCGAAAGCGCAACGAGGGCACGCTCATCAACCTATTGCCCACGGCTGACGAACAGGGCTATTTCGACTTCCTGGAGCAGACCTACCGCCGCATCGAGGCGGACATCGCGGCCGACCGTCGCATGGGCGCGGCCTATCGCGAGTATGCCCGGGGGGTGAATCTCTACGAATGGGGCAACCACATGCACTGGTGTGGGCAGGCCATTCAATGGCAGGGCATCACCGACTCGGAGGCGGACTACGATGCCTACGTCTCGCGGATGCGCGAGCGCATCGGCCAGTACATGCAGTCGCACCCCTGGGACCATCCGGCGGCAGCCTACGTGATGTGGGGCTTCGACAACCTGCCTAAAGACCACTTTGACCTGGACGTTGACGTGCCGGCAGGCTATCGGAAGTGCTACGAGGCCTCGAACCTGCTGAAGCAGATGGGGCAGGACAAGCAACCGCTCTCCGAGACCCAGAAGTCCGACATCCAGCGCGACCTGCCCGAACTGGCCGAAGACCTGCTGGCCTACGACGAGTCCCTGACGCAGCAACTGGCCAGCATCGCCGAGGACAGCCTGTCGCACGTGCGCCAACTTCCTCCCGTCGGCGACGGGGGCGACGTCCTGTCCGCGCTGCTCCGTCCCTACCGCGGTCGGCCCGTGCTCCTGGAACTCTGGGAGACCACCTGCGGGCCTTGTCGATTGGCCTTTCGTGAGATGCACGACACAAAACTCCGTTTTCGCGACCGCATGCACTTCGTCTCCGTGGCCAGCACCTGTAGCGACCATGCCACATGGCAGCGCCTCGTGGCCAGTTACGTCGGCGACCACTACCGCCTGACCGAGCCAGAGTTACTCTCCCTCCATCGCCAGGTTCCCTGCCGCACCAACGCCATCCCCGTCTGGCTCCTCATTAACCCCGACGGCACCATCCACCATGCCTTCACCGGCTATCGCAACCTCGACGACATGATGAAGGAGATATCCCCCGTGCTGGAGTGACGGGGGCGTCGCCCGGCAACAAAATATGATTTTCGCCCCATCGTTAGCGGAATATCGAAATAAATCCTTAACTTTGCACCACGATAGATAAAAGAGGATAGCACTATGTCTTACCAGCAATTGGCACAGTTGGAGTTGATGAATGCCCTGAACAGCATTAACTCCGAAGACGAACTGAACGAGTTTCGCGACCTCGTGGCCCACTACTTTGCCCAGAAAGCCCAGAAGGCTATCGACGCAATGTGGGATGAGGGAAAGATTACCGACGAGACCATCAACCAGTGGGGCGCAGAACACATGCGCACAACGTACCGATATGCGGCGAATCGTTCTTGATACGCTGTCCTCCGGGAGATAGATTGGCCAAAGGTCGCCATCCTTACCATCAAAGAGTTTTCCCGGCAACTTTCGTAAGCGTCCTACCGACATTTTTTTGAAAAAACATGGCGACGGGGCGACATATTCTCGCCCCTCGTGTGTATATAATAGTAGAGAAACCTCATTATATAACTATGAAGAAGACTTTATGCTTACTATGCTTCGCCCTCATGGCCACGGCCTTGTGGGCACAGAAACCGTCGTGCATCATTCGTGGCCATGCATCGGTCGTGCCCGATAGTACGCAGATTATTGCCCTCATCAATAATGCCGGTGTGGCGCGAGACACCATCATAGGGGGGCGCTTCGTGCTGACGGTGCCGACGGACAGCCTGCAGGAGTGCGACCTCTTGCTTCTGGGGGAGGGTATGCCCAGTTTCTATCTTTCCCTGTTCATCGCCCCGGGAGTGGAGACCGAGGTTACGGGCGACGACCTACACATCCTTACGTGGAAGGCGACGAACCCCTTGCCAGAGCAAGCCACGAAGAACCGAATCATGGACTGCACTCGTGAGCCGCTGGACGAACTACAACGCTTGGCCGAGGCGGGAGAGCCGTGGAAACAGCAGCGCATACCCTACATCGAGAGCCTGCGCAGGACTATAGACTTGCTGCCCCAACTGCCCGCCGACCGTGCTTCGGTGACGGAACTCATGGACATGGCACATGCGGCCCGTGCCGTCGGAGCGGACTTTCCTTACTTGCAGGAACTCCGTGATGCCGCAGAGCAGTTTGCCCGTCGTTGCCGGGGATTCGAACAGGAGATGGCGCGTGTCCGCCATAATCTTTACCCACCTGCCGTGCAGGACGTGGGCGACAAGGCTCCCGATGCCGACCTCTACGATGCCGAGGCCCGCATCCATCACATCGCCGACGTGCAGGGCCGATACGTGTTGCTTGACTTCTGGAGCCTCGGGTGTGGGCCATGCCGTATGGCCGAGCCTGAGATGCGAGAGGTGTACGAACAGCACCGTGACCGCATGGAGATAGTGGGTATCAATGTCGATAACTACGATAATTGGCGTACCAACGAATGGGCAGCGAAACTCACATGGCCGAACTGGAACGACCGCGACGGTCAGGACGGACTCATGGCACGTTTGGACGGCACTTTCGCCTTGCCGACCTATGTCCTCCTGTCACCCGAGGGACGCATCCTCCGCAAGATGACGGGCTATGGACCCGGCATCTTGCGTGCACTGGCCCATTCTCTGGACGGCCCCGCGCAGGACAACAGCCGCTGTCTTACGCTCGTTGTCTCGCAGGTCCAGTGTACGCGCGACTCTACCGTGCTCGCCATGCGCTACTATGGTCAGTCCGACTATTGGTTCCGCATCGCCTCCTCTTCCTATCTTCGTACAGCCGATGGTCACCGCTATCCGCTCATTTCCGTCCGCGACATTGCTCTCGATGCAGAGACGTTTCCCGGGGCCTGTGGTTATAAGGACTTCACGCTCGTCTTTCAGCCCTTCGCGGACAGCCCCGTTACCTTTGACTTCATCGAGGGCGATGCCGATGATGCTTTTCGCATCCTTTCTATAGAACCGTGATGCTAAGTCCATGACACCAAATTTGTATAATTAGCACCATTCGCCGATAAAACCCATGAAATAATTCATGAAAAATTTGTGGCTAATTCATGATAATTATATGTTTAAGAAAGAAAAAATATATTCTTTATGTTTAACACGAATGACCATGAATTAGCCACGAATTAACCATAAATTTTTATGTTTGTGTCGATATTTCCGTATCTTTGCATCAATAACACGCTAACCTTATGAAGAAAACCATTCTTTTCCTCCTCCTCGCCCTCGCAACTTCGGGGGCATGGGCACAAATCCATACGAGCCTCGACGTCTGCCTCCGCGACGAGAAGACGGGCGAGTGGCTAATCAGTCTGTTCGATACGTGCGCGGTCTATGACTGCGACGTATGGACCTACGAACGGGCGGCGAAGGGACGATACACGCTCAGGCTGGGCGACCGTCGGGTGGAGGTGCGCCAAAGGAAGGGGGGCATAGATATCGACCACCGGCGGCACAAGACTACGGAACTGACCACCCAGACGCTGCCCGACTACCCGACAGGGGACACGACGGCGTTCCGCGACAATGGGTACACCGGGGGCGAAGCGACGGTGCGAGGGTGGGTCATCGGCTGGCCCTCGGAGGACGACCTTCGGTTCGTCGGCCCCGACCTGCTTACGGCCGTGGGGCAGAACTTCACGCCCGTCGTGCCGGACAAGTCGGGACGCTTCGAAGTGAAGATACCGTTGGCCAACACGTCGGACATACTGCTTGCGCCCGTAGGCTTCGTGATGCTGACGCCCGGAGAAACGTACTTCATGCTCCTGGACGAGGGACGTGGGCGCCACTACGTCATGGGGCCCGACGCGCGTGTCACGAACGAGATGTGGGCACAGCCCTCGGGAGGCACTTACGTGAATATGGACTTGTACGAGGAACGTACGGACGACGACCTGCTGCGGTATGCCACGGCGCGGTTGGACAGCACAGAGCATGCAACGACAGAGACGCTGCGTGAGCACTCCCACCTCTCCGAGCGTTACCGTCTGTGGCGCAGGGCTTTCGAGCGCACCGGCTGGGGCGAGACTCTGGTGCAACGTTATTTCTCGCGCGATGACGTCCGTCAGGTACACGACCGTCGCCTGTGGAATACGCTGCGCGATTCCGTACTCCTCGACCTGCCTCGCCCCTACACCGTGGCGCAACTATCGTTGCCTTACTTCCTTAATATATACGCGCGTGGACTGACAGAACGCGTCAATGTGGGCTACAGGTTCGACGTCATCACTGAGGCCATCGATAGCGTCGAGGCCCATGCCCGCGAGGGTCGCCCCCTGTGTTCCGAGGCCCTGCTCGACACGCTCCGCACCCTGCGCCGCGCTACCCTGGACTATGAGGCGCAGTCGCGCCAGGCACAGGGCCGCACGCCCGAGAACCATCCCTTCGAACGGCTCATCAATCAGCCCGAAGTGAAGGACGTCCTGATGGGCGTCGTCATGCAGGAGGTGAACCCAAGCCGCACGGCTCGCGAGATAGCGTCCGTAGATACGCTGTCCCTGCCGCCCGACCTGCTCGACCTGTACCGCGCACAACTCTTCGGCAACGAACTGTGGACGAGCCGTACACCCCTGCCCGATGCGCTCCAGCAGGCCGTCCATCGCTCGGTACGCTCGCCGTATTACCGCGACAGGCTCCTGGCCACGAGTCAGCAATATGCCGACCTCATCCGCCAATCCCAGGAGCGAGACCAGGCCAGCCTTATGTCGAACGAGCCGCTTGCCGGTCTCACCGACGGGCAGGAGATACTGCGCCGCATCCTCGAACCCTTGAAGGGGAGGGTCGTCTTCCTCGACGTCTGGGGCACATGGTGCGGCCCCTGCAAGGCCGACCTCAAGCGCCTGACGCACCCCCTCCACGAGGCTCTCGAATCGCTGCCCGTCTCCTTCCTCTACCTTTGCAATAACTCCTCCGACGCATCCTGGCGCAGTGTCATCGCCGAGTACCAACTGACGGGCCCCAAGTCCCTGCACTACAACCTGCCCACCGACCAGCAGGCGGCCCTGGAGCGTTACCTCGGCGTCGCCCATTACCCCACGTACATCCTCTTCGACCCTCAGGGCCGCCGCGTCCCAGGCCCCGAGCCCCGTCCGCACGACATCGAGGGGCTGAAGAAGAAGATTGAGGGGATAATCGGGGGAGAGTAAGGCCGATACAACAATAAATCCATGAAAATAATTCATGAAAAATTTGTGGCTAATTTATGATAATTATATGTTTAAGAAAGAATCCCCATATCATTTTTGTTTAACACGAATGATCATGAATTAGCCATGAATTAACCATAAATTATAAAGGCAGTAATAATAATTCATGAAAAATTCGTGGATAATTCGTGATAATTATATGTTTAAGAAAGAAAAAATATATTCTTCATGTTTAACACGAATGACCATGAATTAGCCATGAATTATTCATGAATTTTTATGTTTGTGCCGATAATTCTGTATCTTTGCATCCATCACACATAAACCCTATGAAGAAAACATTTCTTTTCCTGCTCTTCGCCCTCGCAACCATCGCGAGGGGGCAGGGGACTCCTTCCATGCCTGCCGAAGGGACGGCGGAGGGATTCTTCCGCGCGGACTCGGCGGTGATTCGCGGTCGCATCGTCGGTTATGGGGCAGAGACGGGATTTTCGACGCTCGCGACCGAGATTCCCGACCTGATGAGAGGCGGACAACCGGCGATGATAACCCTGGGCATCGGGGCCAACGGACGTTTCCAGCGCACGGTGCTCCTGCGGCATCCCGTCCTCAACTTCCTATCGACGACGCACGCCAGCATGGGACGTCGGCCCGTGCCGTTCTATCTCTGCCCGGGCGACACGCTGGACATCACGCTCACGCCCCGTGAGGATGGCGGTTTCACGTGCCGGTACAGCGGTGGTCATGCCCGGGATGTTGAACGCCTGCTCCAGCATCCCATGGACTACCGATGGCTCAACGACATGCGACGGACGCAGGGGACACTGGACGACTATAACCGCCGGGCCGAGGCCGTATGGACCGACCTTCAGCGGCGCACCGACGGGCACATACAGACGCACGGACTGACCGATTTCGAGGCGATGCTGCTGCGACGCGAGGCCGAGGTGGAGTTCATGGCGGCCTATTTCCTGCGATTCATCGACCTCTGTGTCTATATCCAGAACGAGCGACCGCAGGCTCTCTTCACCGAAGGCGATGCGACGGTGGACAGCCTCTCCAGCGTTGATGCGTACCCGCTCCTGCGGCGGCTCCATGCCGATGACCCATGGTTGCTGGCACAGTCCCGCACCACTCACGTGCTGGCCACGCTGCCCTCGCTCATGCCCTTCTACCACCCCATGCTCGTGAGGACGCAGGGGCAGAGTCTCATGCAACTGGACGAGACGCGGGCGGAGTTGGAGGCTCTGCGCCACACGGGCCGCGCCCTGCTGGGACAAGACCACGACGCCCTGCTCCTGCAAGTGGCGATGTTGCGCCTGCTCTCCGACGAGGCATACGGCGAATGGGCCGAGGCTGACCGCCACATCGACGAGTGGATGGCCGAGGCAGACGCGGACGAACGGCGCGAACTCTCGGCGCTCTATCGCCCTGCGGCGGAGAACTTCGAGGCCACGTTGCCCTATCTCCAGCACCCCACGCTCCGCCAGCGTGCCCGTCAGCGTTTCGACGAAGAGACCCGTGCCTCCCGAACCATGCCCCTGCCGTCGGGCGAGGGTTCCGACCTCATCCGCCAAATCCTTGCCCAGCATCCCGGTAAGGTCGTCTTGCTCGACTTCTGGGCCATGTGGTGCGGCCCCTGTAAGGCCGACATCCAGGCCACCCAGGCCCTGCGCCGCCGCCTCCGCGACGAGTGTCCCGAACTCTCCCTTGTCTTTCTCGCCCACGAGCCGAAGCCCGACCGCCCAGCCTACGTCGATTTCGTCCGGACGTACCTGTCTGACGAGGAAGTCCTCCCCATCTCCGACGACCAACTCCACCTTCTCATGGACCTGTTCCAGTTCAGTGCGCTGCCCTTCGCCGCCACCCTCACGCCCGACGGTCGCCTCTTTCGCCAGTCGATCCTGCTTTCTCCCGAACTCACCGCCAAGACCCTCCGCCAGCAAGTCCGTGAGGTCATCGGGGAAGAGTAGGGAGGCCGCGCCCCCAAGGTCACAGGAAAAGCAGATTTATCCCCCTTTCTGTGGAATTGTCAGATTAAATGCTTAACTTTACAACCGTTTTAACATGAGTCACAAAACTTAATAGCAATAAAATGGGAGCAGCGATATTTATTCTTTGCATAGCCACATGCCTGATTGGCTATGTCCTATATCTAAACCATTTAGCGATACGGAGACGGAGAGACAGAGAAGAGAGGTTGACGAGGGTTCCTCGCGTCAGCGTGACAGATTGCTTTGGAATAGACTTGACAAAGTCCCTAAGTGAGGAATGGGAAGCGGTGGACGCAGAAGGCAAAATGTTCAAGTTAAATAGTGCAAAGGATAGGAATCTCTATTTTGATAATTATGGGGCTGAAGTGCAAACAGAGGGAAGAGTGAACTACCTCCTTACCAAGAAGTGTAACATCGATGAACGATATGACATCATCTTCCTTATAGAGGCAGACCTCCTGGGCTACGGACGTGGCCTCGACTATGACGTATGCCAGAGTAGGCATACCTCGTATCCTATCTCCTGGTATGATAGGGAGAGGCTCCCTGACGAGATTAAGGCAATCACGTTGTATGTCAGCAACGATTTCAAGGAGATTACGTTAAGTATCGGGGTTGAGCGCAAGGAGAAACAGGAGGATGCCAACGTTGTAGCCGAGCCGGGACTTGTGGATGTAGTTACGGAAACAATGGCGATGGCGGAAGGCACTACCGAACATGATACGGCATGGACGGAAGGTGACTGGGGCGTCATCGGGATGCACACGTTCTTTGGCGTTGACCTTACGCAATCACCGAACCATCGATGGTCGTGTAATGGAACGGAGAAAGACAGGCAAGGGCGAGTGGTTCGCCTGTTCACGATGAAGGGATTGGATGCAGAGCAATGGTTCTTCTCCGAATGCCGTGCAGAGGTTTCGGAACGGAATACTACGGACTTCCTGTTCCGAAAGTCGTTCGATATGGAGCAAGCCATGGATATCGTGTTCCTCATCGAAAGGGACATAATGCATGGTGGACGCTACGATTATCAAGAGTGCATAGAGAAATACCGCGACGAGATTGCACTGAAACAGGCTCAGTTACGCTGGGATGCCGATGGAATGGCCATTACCTACAGCCACGACGAGGGGGAGAATCGGATGGAAGTGCACGTGGCTACGCCGTTCTATTATGAGCCTTTCCTCGAAAACAACATGAACGAGATGGTGGACACGGGGTATGGCTATGCCCTGCCCGCCGGGTTCGTGAAATACGAAGGACGGATGCCTGTCAGCGCATCCAACCTGATAGCCATCTCAAAGGTCTTTACAAATACAAAAGGCTATCGATACATTGCAAAGATAGACCACGGGGCATTGGTGGCCTACGACATTGACAAGGAGGAGCAGGTCTTCGACTTTGAATGCGACAGCATACGACAATTGGTGGAAGATGGTAAGTACGTCGGCTTGGCCATAACGGATTGTGGTGACTCCGATGGTGAATACGAAAGCATCGAGGTCTATGCAAAGGTGTATGAAGACGATGAGGACGAGGGCGACGAGGCCAATGAACGGAAAGAGCAAAAAGAAGCGACACCCAAGCCCGATCCTACCGTTTCCATATACATATCATATAAAGACGACGAGGGCAAGCGGCAGGAGAAACTTGTTCGAAACGGCAACCTTCGCACCAGCATCACAGGCATGAAGTACTACATGGGATACAACGATACGATGGAACGGATAGAGGAAGGCACAAAAGTCCTGCTAAAGGCAGAGCCTACAAACCCATACGATGCCAACGCCATCGCAGTCCTGTACGAAGGTAACGTTATAGGCCATGTCCCCAAGAAAGATATTCCTGTTGTTGCAGCCAACCTGAATGAAGGTAGCATCGTTGCCGAGGTGGATTACAAAGACGACAATCTTGTAGGGCTAACCGTGGAGGCACGCTTTATCAGCCTAACGAAAGAATATGCAGAACGCTATGGGATGCACTTCTACATAAACAGGATAATGAAGGGCGCAGGTGCCTACGCAGAGAGTAAATCTCCGATAGGATTTGATGGATTCATCGAGTTGATTCAAGAAGGCACATCATAGCCATAAAAATATTTTCATTGTGGTCTGGCATAGTCTTCTTTCTATCATATACACCATAGGGGCGGAAACATGCCACTATGAGAACATATTTCTTACAATTTAACGTCAAAGGCGTACGATTGTCAGATTAAATGCTTAACTTTGCAGCGAACTTTCCTTCAAAACCTATGAACCATGACATACCTCAACAAGTTCCACCGCGAGGCGACAGAACGCAAGATGAAGAAGATAGCAGAATCGCAGCAATCGCCGATGAACTCCAACGACTTTGCCGAGTACATGAAGCGGAACGTGGAACTGGCCAAGCGAATGTAAGCCCCTTCGAGACCGAACAACGGCAAGCCGAAGCCCTGGCCAAGCGGCTCCATTGCTGGATGCCCATGACTGAAGTGTTCCGACTTGGAGTGCCTGGTCCCAGTGGCCATGAAAACGATACGTATGTAGCTGACCATTACATCTATAAGGTTAATAACCTGCTGAATAGCGGCGGCATCGTCGCCTTGCTTAGGCGCATCGTGATGCACAACCGCCTCTTTCCCGAGACAGCCTACCAACTATATGGTTTCGCAGGCTTCGACGGTCGCACCGTACAGCCCGTACTTCGGCAGTTGCGCATCGAGCAAGCCCACCCCGCCACGCAGGTAATGATAGATACATACATGTCGGCCATTGGCTTCACAAAGTCGGAGGAACAAGAGGGCAGGTTCACGAACGACGTGTACGAAGTCTGGGACATACTGCCCCGCAACGTACTGGTGGACAACGAGGGGGACCTCTATGTCATCGATGCCGAAATCGCATCTATATCCGCAAAGGCCCAAAAAGATTAGAAATTGTATTTATAGCCCTGCCGCATGAACATAAGAAAGCCCATCCTTCTACTCCTCCTCCTCGCCCTCGCAACGAAGGGGGCATGGGGCTTCCGCTACCGCATCGAGGGTAACGTGGGGACTTCGGACTTCACGGGCTGGCTCTATATCCAGGACCAAACGGAGAAGGACCCACGGAGGGCGGACAGCCTGTGGGTGGAGGCCGGAGAGATACGGTCGTGCGAACTGAAGGCCAAGAAGCCGCTCATTGCACTGCTGCATAGTCGCGACATCAGCATCCAGTTCCATCCGCTCTTCATCGAGGAGGGCACGATACGCTTCGTCGAGGCCCCGCTGGCTCAGCGCCGCATGGCCTTCCAGGGCACGCCCCTGAATGACGAGTGGCGACAATACGCCCTCCGTGCCGACTCGCTGGCGCGACTGTTCGACGAGGGCCGCATCACGAAGACCGAAGCCTTCCGCTCTCTGGACAGCATCAGCGAACCCGTCGTGCGGCGGCATCGCGACGACCTGCTCGGGGCCTACGTGGCTTCGACGATGGACGAACTGGGCACCGACCGCCTCGTCCAGTACGTCGAGATGCTCTCCCATCGAATGCAGAGCAACCACATCGTGTACGAGGTCGTCGGCCCCCACCTCGTCGCGCGCCGGACGGCAGAGGGGCAGCCCTTCATCGACTTCGAGGTGGAGTACGAGGGACAGCGCCATCGCCTCTCCGACTACGTGGGCCGAGGGCAGTACGTCCTGGTCGATTTCTGGGCATCGTGGTGCGGCCCCTGTCGTCAGGAGATACCCACCCTCATCGAAGCCTATGAACGATACCGCGACCGTGGCCTCGTCGTCCTGGGCATAGCGGCGTGGGACGAGCCCGCCAACACCCTGAAGGCCATCCGTGACCTGCATATCCCTTACCCCCAAATCCTTAATACCCAAAAGGTCGCCACCGACCTCTATGGCATCGTGGGCATACCGCACATCATCCTCTTCTCGCCCGACGGCACCGTCCTCGTTCGCGGCCTCCGCGGCCATGAGGTACTGACGACGCTCGCCGGCATCCTCGGAGATGGGGCGGAAAGGTGAGCACCTTCCTTGCCCATCCTTATAACCCTGCCTTTTCAAGGTTACTAATCATCGTGCCTCAAGATTAGTAATCTTATGCCCTTAAGATTAGTAATCTTATGACCTTAAGATTAGTAATCTTCACGCCTCAAGATTAGTAATCTTAATGGTTCAAGGTTACTAACCTTCAAACTTCGAGGTTCCGATGTCAGCGGACGAAACTAACTAACTCCCCTCCCCTGTGAGGGGAGGGGCAGGGGTGGGGTAGTCATGAGGATAGTCCATCAATTACACCATGTCAGCAGTGTTGTAGCCACGAGGATAGCCTTTCACATTCTGGAGGATGAAGCAATATCACAGTATTCTTTGTCTCTTGCTTACCCCACCCCTAACCCCTCCCCTCATAAGGGAGGGGAGTTAAGTTACCTTTGCTTCTTGCAGCATCTTAATAATGCCGAAGGCATGAAAGACCACAGGCAGGGGTGAAGCCCCTGCTAATGATAGCATCACCAACATTAGCCCCGAAGGGGCGACAGACTGCTCTGCCACCCCTTCGGGGTTATTATTTGGGGTTGTGTTCTTCGTATCAGGGGTTTCACTACGTTCCACCCCTGCCTGTAGTCTGGTCAGCCCTTCGGGCTTCAACATCCCCGATGATGCTCCTTTATCTTCCTGCCCTTCGGGCTTTGTCGTCCCGATGATGCTCCTTTATCTTCCAGCCCTTCCGCCCCCTTTTTTACAGATTTTAATAAACGTTGCCCTGTATTTTACATAATTTAAGTTATTAATCTTTAATAAAATACAATATATCTTAAATGGTTTGGATACGTGGCGATAAGGCGCTAACTTTGCGGACGTGAGACGTGAAAATAGTATCGTTGAACCAAAGAGATTACGACCATGAAACAGCAAACCAGTAACCATGACGAGCCACCATACAGAGGGTGAGAATTCAACATAGGTATGTTGAGGGGTGCAAAATACCTATTTTGCAACGGCACCCTCGGGACGATGAACTCTGATGCCTGTATTAACCTATTTAATAACCTTAAAATCATAAGATTATGCCTATCAAGTATAGTTTGTCTGCTCGCCCGACGAATCCGTCGGACAAGAACGCTGAAAAGCGAGTGTATCCTATGGCCCAGTACACGGAACTTGTGGACCTTAACGAGTTTGCGCGCCATATTCAGGCGCATGGAAGTCCCTTCACGCGCGACGTCATCACGGGTGTGCTGACCGCTGCCGTGGATTGCCTGCGCGAGCAACTCGTGGCCGGCAAGAAGGTGAACTTCGGTGAGATGGGGGCTTTCTATCTGACCCTGCGCAGCGAGGGCGTGGAGAGTGCCGAGGCATTCGACCCGAACGTCCACGTGAAGCACATCTACGTGCATTGGGAACGGTCGAAGTTCTT
This sequence comes from Bacteroidaceae bacterium, assembly GCA_017469925.1. Lineage (GTDB taxonomy): Bacteria > Bacteroidota > Bacteroidia > Bacteroidales > Bacteroidaceae > Physcousia. Next base: position 75,635 of record JAFUFK010000026.1, read on the forward strand.
CGCCGACCTGAAGGGCGACAAGGACCTCAAGTGGGAATATACCCTGACGCGTAAGGAAATGGCCGAGGCCCGGAAGGAAGCCAAGCATGAGGCCACGGAGGCCGCACACGAAGGCTCGAACTCCGGCGGCGGCACTGGCGGATGGGCTGACCCTGGCGACATCACGGAGTAGGGGCCACGGGCGCTATGCCCGGTTCCTTTGGCACGAAAGACGGAGGATGTGTCAAAATAGTAAGCGTGCGCTTCGCGCAGAAATTCTACAAATTTAATCCAAATCTTTCAGTCTGTATATCAGTATATTGGTTTGTTTGATTTGTTGCAATTTGTAGGATTTCTCGCCCAAAGGGCGATTGAATTTACGTTTTGACACACCTCCTTTCGTCGTGTCCATGCGAATCTTCCTGCCCAATCCCTTGCAGGGTGTGGATTTATTTGTACCTTTGTGCCTGAATATCAACGGGAAGAACGGGATGGAACAATACGACGTGCGGCGGGAAGCGCCACAGGGGACGGGGCGTGAGGGCTGGTGCAGCCACGAGGAGGCGCGGCGGCGCATGAACGCCTTGGGCGCGGCGGCGGTGCCCTATCTCTTCGCCGTCAGTTACGACGGGGATATGGCCTTCGTGAGCCCTCTGGCCGACATCGATGCCGCAGCGTGCCTGTACGACTTCCGCGGACTTACCAACGTCGCCCCCACAGCCGACGCGCCGGCGAGGCCGCAGCGGTGGGACGTAGAGCCGCCGGAGAGGGAGGCTTACCGCCGCAGTTTCGAGACCGTGAGGCAGGCCATCCTGCGCGGCGACAGTTATCTGGTGAACCTTTCGTGCCGCATCCCCCTGACGACCGACGCCCGCCTGCGCGACCTCTTCGCCCTGGCCCGTGCGCCCTACCGGCTGTGGATGCGGGGGCGCATGGTGTGCTTCTCGCCGGAGACGTTCGTCGAGATTCGCGACGGTGAGATACGCACCTGCCCGATGAAGGGCACCTTGCCTGCCGATGTGCCCGACGCAGAGGCGCGGCTGATGGGCGACAGGAAAGAGGCCGCCGAGCACGCAACGGTGGTGGACCTGCTGCGCAACGACCTGAGCATGGTGGCCGAGCACGTGGGCGTGAGCCGCTACAGGTACGTGGACCGCATCGCCACGCACCGGGGGCTGCTCTTGCAGACCAGTAGCGAGATACGCGGCACGCTGCCCACGGACTGGCCCCGGCGGCTGGGCGACATACTCTTCACGATGCTGCCTGCGGGCTCCGTCACCGGCGCACCGAAGCCGCGCACGCAGGACATCATCCACCAGGCCGAGGGGCACCGGCGTGGATTCTATACGGGCGTGATGGGCTGTTTCGACGGGCGTCGGCTGGACAGCGCCGTGATGATACGCTTCGTCGAGCAGACGGCGGACGGTCGCCGATACTACCATGCCGGGGGCGGCATCACGGCCCTCAGCCAGTGGCAGAGCGAGTACGACGAGGTGATGCAGAAGACCTATCTGCCTATATCCTCGGGCGGCTCCCTGCTGTTCCTCGAGACCATCCGCGCCGAGGCAGGCCGATACCACAACCTCGACCTCCACGACCTTCGCCTCAACGATACCGCACGCCGCCACTTCACCGACTGGGAGCCGCTCCGCCTGCGTGCCCTCCTTCCGCCGCCACCCTCGGGGGAGGGCCGGACGAGGGTGCGCGTCATCTACGGCCAGGGGGGCATCCGCGAGGTCACGACGTCGCCCTATCAGCCGCGCATCCTGCGCCGCCTCCACCTTCGTCCTGCCGACCACATCGACTATGCCCACAAGTACCTCGACCGCCGTGCCCTCGACCATCTGCGCCAGTCGCTGCCGCCCGACGAGGACATCCTCCTCGTCCGCGACGGCCTGCTCACCGATGCCTCCTTCGCCAACGTCGCCCTCTGGGACGGCCACGAATGGCACACCCCGGCCCGCCCCCTGCTGGAGGGCACGATGCGCCGTCGCCTCATTGCCGACGGACGGCTGCGGCCCCTCGACATCACCCCCGCCATGCTCCCGCGCTATCGTCGCATCGCCCTCATCAATGCCATGCTCGACCTGGGCGACCTCACGCTCGCAGTCTGCGACATCGACCTCGCCGCATATTTCCGCCCGGGGATATAGGGTATGTAGAATATTCGGTCTGACTTAATACATCCATGCCCTTCATCCTACACTTCATCCCCTCCGTATTGCAGTCCGTCGGATTTCCCTTGCGAGATTTGGCCGACTGCCGTATCTTTGTGCCCGAAAGTTACAAAGGAATGTGGCCTAGGCCATAATGAAAAATTTAATCAACGAGGAACGATGACGAAGAAGATAACCGTGTTCCTGACCGGAGCCACGGGTACAATGGGGACGGCCGGCTTGAGAGAACTGCTGGCCAGGAAGGAGCAATACGACATACGCGTGCTGGCCATGCCCACGAAGCGCGACAGGAAGATACTGGCTCCGGTGAAGGGCGAGATAGAAATCATCTGGGGCGACCTGCGCAACTACAACGATGTGTTACGCGGCGTGACGGGGAGCGACATCGTGCTGCACGTGGGCGGACAGGTCAGCCCTAAGGCCGACTATCATCCCAAGACGACCCTGAGCACCAATGTGGGTGCCGCGCGCAACATCCGCGATGCCGTGGTGGCACAGGGCGACCGCCAACCCAAGGTCGTGTATATCGGTTCGGTGGCCCAGATGGGCGACCGCCGGGAACCCCTGCACTGGGGACGCACGGGCGACCCCATCTGCGTCTCGATGTACGACCACTACGGCATCACGAAGGCGATGGCCGAACGCATCCTCACCGACGGGGGCATCCGCCAGTGGGTCAGCCTGCGCCAGTCGGGCATTCTGTACCCGGGTATACTGAACAACTACGACCCCATCATGTTCCACGTCCCCATACGCGGCGTGCTGGAATGGTCCACGGTGGAGGACAGCGGTCGGTTGCTGGAGCGCGTGTGCCGCCCCGACGTGCCGGCAGAGTTTTGGAACCGCTACTACAACATCGGCTCCGGCCCCGAATACCGCATATCGAACTACGAGTTCGAGTCCATGCTGCTGGAGGCCATCGGGTGTCCGCGTCCCGAACAGATATTCGAGGCGCGATGGTTCACCACGCGCAACTTCCACGGCGTATGGTATCTCGACAGCGACCGGCTGGAGGAGTATCTGCACTTCCGGGCTAACATCCCCCTGCACCAGTACTTCAGGCAGATGGCCGACAGCCCCTCCCTGCCCCTGGGCATCCGTCTGGCCAAGGCCACGAAGGTGGCTCGGCTGGTGCCCCACCTCGTGAAATTGGCTATGGCCTTCATGGCCTATCGCAAGACGCATGGCACGCAACGCTGGATTCGCGAACGGAACGAACAGCGCATATCGGCCTACTACGGGTCGATGGAGGAATATCGCGCCATCCCCGACTGGCAGCACACCGACCTCTCGCACCCTAGCGAAGAGGCCGTCCTGCTCGACCACGGTTACGACGAACAGAAGCCGATGTCGGAGTTCACCATCGAGGACATGCTGCGGGCTGCGGCCTTCCGTGGTGGGCAGTGCCTGTCCGAGAGCATGGCCAAGGGCGACTGGGACACGCAACTCCGATGGCGGTGTGCCGAGGGCCACACGTTTATGGCCTCGCCCCGCCTGATACTGCTCGGCGGCCATTGGTGTCCCGAATGTTTTCCCTATCCCTACGCCAGCGAGCCATCGCCCCGGCCGTGGCAGTGGGATGCCGAGGCGCGGCGCAATCCCTTCTTCGCCCAACTGTGGGCACCCCTGCACGATGCAAATGCCAACCACGTCTATGATGCCCACGTCTTCGACGGCTGGGAGTGAACCAGTACGCGTAGGGGCCGAGGACGGCAAACAGCGCCTCGGGCAAAGATTCGTGGCAAAGGATGAATCGTGATTACAAAAAAAGACGTACCTTTGCATCGGGAATCCCTTTGCAAACACGATGAAGTACCTGATAATAGAAGACGAGCCCCTGGCCTACGAAGAACTGAAACGCCTCGTGGGCGAGGTGCGCCCCGACTACCAGTTGGCCGGATGGGCCAACAGCGTGCAGACGGCAGCCGAGATGCTTCGTGTCGGGCAGTACGACCTTCTGTTCATGGATATCCGCCTGAGCGATGGCCTCTGCTTCGACATCTTCCGCATCGTCCCCACGCGCATCCCCGTCATCTTCACCACGGCCTACGATGAGTACGCCCTGCGTGCCTTTAAGGCCAACAGTGTGGACTATTTGCTGAAGCCCATCGACGAAGACGACTTGCAGGAGGCCTTGGCCAAGTTCGAGGCCAACCACCTGCCTGACCTGCAGAGTCGGGCCGTCCGCGAGGCAGAGGGAGCCTATATGCAGCATTTCCACAGGATGCGCTTCCTCGTCACCGTGGGCGATGAGTACCGTTATGTGGATGTCGCCGACATTCGTTGCTTCATGTCGGAGGAGAAATATACGGTACTCTACGTGCGTGGTGGTCGTCAGTACGTGATTTCTCACACGCTCGACAGCATAGAACACCAACTCGACAGACACCTCTTCTGCCGCATATCGCGCAACTGCATTGCCCACATCCATGCCGTGGTGCGGTGCAGCCGCTTCTTTGCCGGGCGGCTGAACATACAACTCGACGCAGACTGCCCACAGGAACCCGTGGTGGTCAGCCGCAGCCGTGCTGCGCAGGTGCTGGCATGGATGGACGGACGGGTGGGGGAGGACGACCGATGAAACAGCACAAGATACATCTGGCCCGCTTCGCCCTCTCGCTCTCCCTCCTCGTTTCGCTGCTCATCGTCACGTTCGTGTCGCTGGCCTATCCGGGATTCGCTTGGTGGAGCGTGGGGGTGGCCCTGCTGGCTAACCTGCCACTGGCCTATCTCTTCGTATGGCTGGCCATCCTGCTGGCCCGGTGGCTAAGCCGCAAACCCATTCCCACGTGGTTGCGTTACCTGGCCGAGATAGGGGCCATGCTCTGGCTGTTCCTTATTATGCGCGAACTGCATGTGCAGGTGCTCAGTCCCTTCATCTCCTTCCCTGTCGATCTCTCGCGTATGCTGCTCCCGGCCTTGGTCTTCATCGTCATGTTCACGCTCTTCGTCGAACTCTTTCTCTATCAGCAACGCCTCAACGCGGAGGCCGAGGAGAAGGCTAACTACCAGCGCATGATGCTACGCCGACAGATGGCTCCCCACTTTCTCTTTAACAGCCTTAACGTCCTGGCCTCCCTCACCTACCGGGACCCCGAGACGGCCAACCTCTTCACCAAGCGACTGGCACGCATCTACCGCTATATCCTCGACACGGAGGATAAACCGTCGGTGCCTCTGGCCGATGAGTTGCGTTTCGTGGAGTCATACGTCTATCTGCAGCACATCCGCTATGGTGAGGCCGTCGGGGTGGACATCCGGGGAAGCGAACGAAGCGGGGAGGCGCACAATGTCGTTCCGGGCAGCATACAACAACTGGTGGAGAATGCCATCAAGCACAATACGGCCACGCTGGAATGCCCCCTCCGCATAGTCGTGGAACTGGGGGAAGAGGGCGTAACCGTCAGCAACAACCGTCAGCCACGCACCGAGGTCATGGCCCATGGTACGGGCCTGCACAACCTGCGGCAGCAACTGCACCACTTCGGCCACACGCTGCACGTGACAGACTCGCCCACGGCATTCACCGTGAGCCTGCCCTACGTGTAGGCTTTTTCGAGGGCGGAGGGACGAAGCGGTGGAGGCTTAATATTTCCGCCCGGGGATATAGGGTATGTCGGAATAATGTCGTATCTTTGTGCCATGAAACGCTTGTCCCTGAATCCCTTGCGCCAGTGGCTCGGTGCCATGAAACGCTTATTTTTGAATCCCCTTCGCCAGTGGCTTGGCCGCCTGTCCTTCCGCACGGGCGTCGTCGTCCTCGCCATGTGCATCCCCTTCTACATACTGTCCTTCGCCCAGATGGCCCTGCCCATCAGCACCGAGGCCAAGGGCGTTCTCTGGTTCATCCTGTTCGGCTTGGCCAAGACATGCCAGTACGGCGGCCTCACCATCCTCGGCGTCGATGGTCTCCAACGCCTGAAGCGTCGCTTCCGACGCTCTGAACCTTGAGCCCCCAATCCCCCGTCCTTAGTCACTCTCCCTCCTGTCTTTGGTTATCGAAAATCATTGTTAAATTATCGAAAAACGATAAATATTATTTGTTAATCACGAAACTTTGTTATACCTTTGCACTGTCGTGCGAGCCTGCTAACGCTCGGCATAGCCGAAGCATGGTCGCGAACATGCTTCGCTCTGCCCTCGCTTAATCGCAGCCTTGGTGCTGTCGTTAGTAAAGAACCGCGGCTTCATTGACGACAAAACAACGTAATGTTAAACCGTAAACAAAGTATAGTTATGAGTAAAACAACCAGTCTTCGCCCCATGAAGGTCACGTGCTACGTGGCGCTTGGCTTCGTCGCTCTGTGCCTGTGGGGCTATGCCTACCAGATGTATTACCACTATGGTCAGGTCGTGCCCGGCGAGGGTGAATTGCGCACGTGGCGCATGTTCCTCTTCTTTTGCCTGTACGTTTCGAAGTTCCTGCTCTATCTCTCCTGCGCCCTCTTCGCCGTGTTCCAACTCCAGGGTATCAGCCACGGCGAACTCTTCCCCCGTCGCAACGTCCTCGTCATCAATGCCGTGGCCCTGCTGTCGTTCTTTGCTTCGTTCTTCGACACCAATGTCAAGGAGGTCTTTCGTTCCGGCACTGAATCGGGTTACGGCTCGTTTGAACTGACGGATGCCTCCCTCGGCATACTACTCGTCCTGCTCATCTTCGCCCAGGTATATCGCATCGCCGGCAACGTAGCCCGCGAGAATCAGTTAACCATATAATATAAGGAATATGAACAAGAATAAAATATGTAATAACCTCGCCATGTTCTCGGGCATCACCCTCATGGCCCTGCTCTATGACGTGGCCACCGACGTAAGCGAGGAAAACCAACTGACCGTATGATACGCATAAACCTCGATGTGATGATGGCCCGTCGCAAGATGTCCCTGACCGAACTGGCCGAGCGTGTGGGCCTCACGCTCGCCAACCTCTCCATCCTGAAGAACGAGAAAGCGAAGGCCATCCGCTTCTCCACACTCGATGCCCTGTGCCGTGCCCTCGACTGCCAGCCCGGCGACCTGCTGGAGTACACTGGCGACTGACGGCGCATAACCCTACGACCTTCCCAGCCCATCGTCGTATGGGCCGGGGAGGTTGTTATATGGACTGAATGCTTTGTTGCCCCAATAATCATTCATACTTTTGCGAACTGAAAATACAAGGATTAGGAATATGAGTCTACGAATCATAGCCGCACTGCTCTCCCTCTTCGCAATAGCAGTGCAGGCACAGACCACCGTCAAAGGCCACGTCGTTAATGAGCGTGGCGACGACGTGGAGTACGTCAGCATCGGAATAGAGGAGGACAGCGTGGGCGTTATCTCCGACGCACAGGGACACTTCACGCTGACTATCCCGGCAGGACGCAAGGACGACCTGACCTTCACGCACGTTTCTTACCAGACGGTGATAATTCCCTACACGACATACGCCAACGGACATGAACTGACCGTTACGCTGAAAGACAAGGTAATCGAACTGGCCGAGGTCGTGGTCGGCAAGAAGAACAAGTCGCACACGCTGTCGGGCAAGTCGTGGATAAGGGCAGGCTCGGCAGGCTTCGAGGGCGACTGTAAGGGAGAAATCGAATGGGGGCCAATCTTCAAGAGCAAGAAAGACTATCTACTGACCGACATCATGCTCGCCATCAACAAGTGCGAGTATGAGGAATGCCTGTTAAGTTTCAATTGCTACGAGGTTCGGGACAAGAAGTTTGTCAATGTACTGAACAAACCTATCTACAAACGTGTCACGCCAGCCGACAACGGCCAACAATTCAGTGTCAGCCCGGCGGAGTCCGTTGTGCTGAAAGGCAAGAAGAAATACTGCGTGACTATCAGCGTCGTTGACATTAAGGGCAAAGGCAGGCTCGCCTTCCCCGCCAACTTCAAGAGCAGTTATGCCCGCCACAAAGTAAAAGGAAAAATGAAGAAATTCCCAGTTTGTCCGATGATTATTGTGAAAGGCTACGACGTAGAATGAATCCCAACTGACCGTATGATACGCATAAACCTACGACCTCCCCTGCCCGTCGTCACGTGGGCAGGGGAGTCTGCATGGAAGTCCATTGCGACTATTGCAGTGCCTTACCTCGCGTTTCATATTATGCATACGTCTTTATGAGTTGAAACAAGAAAAAGTGAAAAAAGTCGGCGTTTCCGTAAAAAGACGATGGGGCTGAAGTGTCTTATATATAGAAGTGCCCCAGAGAGACGGGGTGTGAATGTGAATAGACTGATATGCTTGAACAGAGAATACTTGAGAGGCTCTTCCGCCAGAACTACAGCAAGATGATTCATCTGGCCAGCGTCTTGCTGGGCAATGACGAGGAGGCTGAGGATGTGGTGCAGGACATCTTCTTGCGCATGGCCGACAGCGACATTCCACCCAGGAACGACAATTATCTGCTGACAGCCGTGCACAATGCCTGTCTGAACAGGATCCGACAGATGCGACTCCACGACAAAGTGAAAGGATTGATGCCCACACAAGAAGATGAAAACGACCTGCAACCTATTGACAAACGGTTGGAACGGCTCGACGACATTTTGGCCTACGTGGACGAACAACTGAAAGAACCGCACTGTAGCATCTTCCACCTCCGTTTCGATGAAGACTTGACCATAGGCGAGATTGCCCGTCGGCTCGGCCTGAACCCGAACACCGCCTACAAGTATCTCATGCAAAGCATTCAGCAAATCAGACATCACTTCGAACATCATTAAAACGACAACAGCAATGAGAACTTCAGAAGAAAACATTCTTTGCGAAGCAAGGCGTCTTCGGCGATTACGCCTGCTACTGGAGATGCTCGACAATCCCGATGCATACACCGAGCAGGAAATCCAGGACATCATCGACCGTGACGAAGATACCCGAGAGACCTACCGCCTGATGGTTGAAGCCAAGCGCAGTGTTCGCCATCGTCAGCACCAAAAGCCTGTCGATGTAGATGCCGCATGGCAGCGGTTCGTTGCCGCACACCCGACGGTGCAGCGTAAATTTCAATTCAGAAAGATAGCCGCATCCTTGACTTTCGGTCGAGCATACTCACGCTCGGGAGAGCCGATGCGAGCATCGCTCTCCTCTCGCATAGCCGCATCCTTCATCGGTGTGCTCTTGGCTTCGGGCATAGCCTTTGCGGCCATCCAAATTGTGCGCAACATCAGCACTTCCCAACCGCAACTACCCACTGCGGAGCAAACGACCGGCATCGAGCCACCTACTTCCCTGTCCGCAGATACGGTTAAGGCCGACACCATATCCGCCGAGCCTTACATCTTCAACAATGTGCCACTTGACTCCATGCTCACAGCCATTGCTACAGCCCACGGGGTCGGCGTGGAGTTTGAGAATGAAGCGGCTCGTGGGCTTCGTTTCCATTTCGTATGGAAGCCCGAAGACAGCCTCTCGCGTATCGTAGAAAAGTTGAACACCTTCGAAGCCGTGAACATCGACATGGAAGACAAAAAACTGGTGGTAAGATGAGACGCACGCTATATATCTTAATGTTTATGCTTCTTTCCCTGTTGCAGGCTGTCAACGCACAGGCGCAGCAAATGGTAAATCGTAAATATGTAAATTGTAAATATAATGATGTGTCCCTCAGCGAGGCCCTGCTTGAGTTGAACAGCGAGCAGACGGAATACGTCATCAACTTCCTCTACAACGAACTGGAGGATTTCCGCATCACCACCACCGTCAGCCGCAAGTCGCTGTCCGATGCCATTCAGCAGATGATAGGTTTCTATCCTATCCGCATGACCGTGAAGCCCGACGACCACGAAATCTATGTGGAGTGTACCCACAAGACCGACCGCCACCTGACAGGTACCATCATCGACGAACAGGGCCTGCCGTTGCCCTACGCCAACATTGCTATCCTCAGCCCTGCCGACTCCACGTTGCTCGGTGGCGGCGTCAGCAACGAAAGCGGTTACTTCGCCATTCCATACGAACAAGATAAATTCCTTGCACGCGCCTCCTACGTCGGGTACAAGACCGTCTACAAACTTTGCGACCAGCCCGAAGTCGGCACGATTCGCTTACAGCCTGAAACATATACTATCAAGGGCATACAAGTGAAAGGTGAACGCCAAATAGTCAAGGCAGAGAACGGACACCTAACCTATAACATGCCCCAACTTTTAGAAATCCTCCCTGCCGACGATGCCTATGAAGCGTTGACCCGCATTCCTGGTATCATGGATGGCAATGGCGGTCTGTCGTTTGCAGGGCAGTCTGTGACGTTAATCATAAATGGCAAGCCCACGACTTTAAGCGCAGAGCAGGTGGTTGAACGGCTGAAGCAGATGCCTGCATCGATGTTGGCCAAAGCCGAAGTGATGGCATCCGCACCTGCCAAGTACCATGTACACGGCATGGCCATCAATGTGATTACAAAGGACTATTCCGGCACCAATCAGTTTGCCGGTCAGTTGCAGGGCTTCTACCGACAGAACAGATATGGCTATGGGAACGCGAAGGGCACCATGCTCTACCAGCACCAGAAACTTGGCATTGACGCTTCCTACAGATATGGCCGCGGCACTGCTTACGGACAGGTAGAGCATGAGGCGCACCATCCCTTAGGCGACCAGCGAGTGGACTATTCCGATAAGACGGAGCGCAAGAACCACACCTATAGCCACGACTACCGTATCGGTTTGGATTACGCTTTCTCCAAGGAAAGCCGTCTGAATGTGGCCTATACGGGTAAGTGGACATCTAACGATGCCACCAATACCAGCACAGGGCTGGAAACTTCTGTTCAGAAGTCGGAAACGCACACCTACCTGCACAATGTCGATGCCAACTACACATCGCCATTCGGCCTGCAACTAAGCGCATCTTACACAAACTATCAGAACCCTCGCACACAGCATCTGGACGGGCATCTGTATGATACGGAGAGAAATCTCTACGTGGACAGTCGCCAGCGTATCAGCAAATGGCTCTTTGCTGCCGACCAGACACACGATGTGGGCAAAGGCTGGGAACTGAACTACGGCGTAGAAGCCCAACTGACCAGCAACGCGAGTTATCAGACTACACGCGATGCCAACGGCCAGCCGCTTGCTGATGCTACAAGTCATGCCGACTATGACGAACGCATTCTTGACATATACGCAGGTTTCAGTAAGCAGATAACACCATCATTCAGTGTCGAGACTTCACTTGGAGCCGAGCAATACCATACTCCAAAGTGGAACGAATGGCGATGGTACCCCACGTTGAATGCCTTGTGGACTGCTGGCAAGAACAACATGCTCAACCTCTCCTTCAGTTCCCAAAACGTATTCCCCACATATTGGAGCACCATGAGCAGCATATTCTACTCTTCGGCTTATAGTGAAATCTGGGGAAACCCCGACCTGAAGCCCTATTCCCAGTACGACATCGATCTCACCTGGCAACTGCGCCAGCGCTACACATTTACGGCATACGCCAAATTCATCCCCGACTACTCCGTACAACTCGCCTACCAGCCCTCCGACCGCATGGCAGTTATCATGAAGGAAACTAATTTCAACTATCTGAATGTGTACGGCATACAGGCATCTGTGCGTTTCTCGGCGGGCAAATGGCTGAATGGCACAGTGATGGCCACAGGCAACTACCGCCACGACAAGAGTGACCGTTTCTTCGACTTACCATTTGACCGCAAACAGTTGACGCTCATTCTCAGTTCCACTACAGCCATCCGCCTCTCTCAGCGTCACGACATACGCCTCATCCTTAATCCGCATTTCCAGTCAAAGGCCATTCAGGGCGTCTACGACATCGACCCAATGTTCCGTCTCCATGCATCCCTCCGGTGGACTTCCGACAATAAGAAATGGAGTGTCATAGCGTCTGGCCAGAATATTACCAACAGCCGTGTCGTCACCCACTCTCGTCTGGCCAACCAAGACTATACCATGCGCGTATGGATGGAATATCCCAATGTCTCGCTGACTGCCGTCTGCCGTATCGGAGGTTTCAAGGAAAAGAAGACAAAGGCAGTAGATACCTCTCGAATGGGATATTGAACCGACTATAATTCTCTTTCTCGTTTAGATGGGCAGTCGTCGGCCTTCGTGCCGACGCTGCCCATTAAAGACTTTCATTTTTTTAGTTTACCTTTCCCGTTCTCATTCGTGTTAATAGCAGAAGTGCATCAACAAATGGAATCGCAAGACTTTCAACATATCGCAACAGCCGTTCGCCCAATGCTGATGAATCTCTGCCGGAGTTTCTTCGACAGACAGGAACTGGCCTACGATGCGGAGGATGCCGTATTAGCATTCGACAGTGGAGCATAAAGCAACCTGCTCGCCAACGATTGGCCACAACGGCATCCATCCTCGGTTAAAGGCATCAAGAAAGGACACCTCACGGGCTATGGTGACGGACGGGCAGCGATAACAAAAGGCAAGACCACCCTAACGCTCGGCGGGCGCATGTTCAAGAAACTGCGAACGGCTTTCTCCGACATCTCTCATCTTAAAGAGAGCAAAGGCATCGACGGCCTCTTCGGTTGCGAGGTGCTTGCCAAACAAAAACTGCTCATCTCTTACAAACGCCAAGAACTGATACTGCTTGATTAAGGCTGAAAGCAATATAGACATGCAAAACCGATGGCGTATGTCATAAAACGATAGGTGCTGTTCTGGGCGCAGAAACTCCCCTGTCCATTGTCATGTGGGCAAGGGGATAATGCCTTTTACTTGTAAGGTCACTTGAACGGCAAAATATCGTAATGCTTTATTCAGTGTCATTGAATAAAATTTTTTGTATTTGTTTGACTGTATTGAATAAAATTCATAACTTTGCCCACAAAAAGGCAGAATATGGCAATCACGAAAGAAACAATCAGGAGCCTGATTAAAGAAGGGCAGGAGACGCTTGGAGAAGTAGAACTGTACAATCGTCCATACGAATTTGAGGAGAATGGTCGCTATGTGCTTGTCGGCGTCAGACAGGCAGGCAAGAGTTACATGCTCTACAAACGTGCAAAGCAATTATTAGCCAGTGGTCGTAGCCTCGAGGAAATGGTGTATATCGATTTCGACGATGAGCGTCTGTTAGGTATGACTGCTGCCGACCTGGATTTGATTCTTCAGGCATACGGTTCTGTATATAGTCACAGACCTATTCTTTTCTTCGATGAGATTCAGAATGTCGACGGCTGGGAGCACTTTGCCCGTCGCCTGGCCAATCAGAAATATCAGGTGTTCATCACGGGTAGCAATGCCAAGATGCTGAGTCGCGACATACAGACCACCCTGGGAGGCAGATACTTGGACGGAAGAGTGTTTCCATACTCCTTTGCGGAATATCTTGCAGCCCAAGGCATTGCCTTATCAAAGGAATGGCAGCACGGAAAAGTCCGTTCCCAAGTTCAACAGGCTTTTACTAAATATCTGTTGTGGGGAGGCTTCCCTGAATTGCTTTTGTATCGGAACAAACGTCGCTGGCTAAATGATCTTTACGAGAAGATTCTACTGGGCGATGTGATTCAGCGCAACAAGGTCAAAAATGAAATGGCCCTGCGCCTCACCATCAAACGTCTGGCAGATAACGTGATGCAGCCTACATCCTATAACAGGATTGCTAACCTTGTAAAAGGTACAGGTGTGAGTACATCGGTAGCCTCTGTAATCGACTATGTACGCTATGCAAAAGAGGCTTGTATGTTGTTCCCGTTGGATAACTATGCCTCCAAGTTCGTAGAAAAAGAAACGGTCAAGAAGCACTATTTTGTAGATAATGGTCTGCTCAGTATCTTCTTGATAGGTGGTGAGACGGCCTTACTGGAGAATCTTTGTGCAGTCCATCTTTACAAGAAATATGAGGGTGGGCTTTATTTTTATAACAAAGGCATAGAGGTGGATTTCGTCGTGCCCGATGAGTCATACGCCGTACAAGTTTCCTATTCCATCAGTGACGAGGATACTCGCAAGCGTGAGGTTGACGGATTGAAGAAACTGCACGCTTTCCTGCCATTGAAGCGTATGGTCATCGTAACATTCGATGAAGAGGAAACCGTCAAACTTGGCGATGGCTGCATCATCGAGGTCATTCCCGCATGGAAGTGGCTACTTGAATAGCAAAAACTCTCATCTTAATTCTTTGCGGTCGCAATTCATCAAAACGCATATAACAATGAACAAGAAAACCATCACACGGTTCATCAAAATCGGCTTTGTGCCATTGCTTTGTTTTTACGTGATAGCCTTAACCCTGCGCCTGACAACGATAGCCCTTGCCAACAAGTATCCAATGCTTAGGGAGAACTATCTGTTTCAATTATCTACGGGCCTCGGGCCTGCCATCGGAGCTTTTGTCGCAATGGCCGTATTCAAGCGTAAGACAGAATATACCCTCACGGGCAAGTCTGTATGGAAATCTGTTGTGACGATACTCGTGCCGTGCCTCGTGTTCGGTATTATCGGAGGATGGAATATGGGGGGAATGTGCTTGTTGGCCTTTACGTATGGGCTATTGGAAGAATACGGTTGGCGAGGCTTTCTGCAATATGAACTTCGGGGACTGCCCATGTGGCAGTACGTCCTTATCATCACGGTCATGTGGTTTCTGTGGCATCTGGATTTTAACCAACGTAACCTATTGCCCTTCTTCGTGCTTCTGCTTTTTGCCTCATGGGGAATAGGAAAGGTGATGACCGATACTCATTCGCTGCTTTTCTGCGCTGCATTCCATGGCATCGTCAATTTCTCGAAACACGGCCTGCTCGCCGATACCACTTTCCTCATCACCTTCGTCAGCGTTATCGCGTTTTGGATAGTAATTTGGTATTTCATTTATTTGCCAAAGAAGCAGAATATACAAAACAGATAAGATTACAGGCAAGGGTAGATAACTTTATGGCTGCATGAGCCGAACGTCGGTCACCCTTCTTCCGTTTATGGCATATCCAGTTGGCTGAGAAACGCAAGGCTTTCCTCGCCAGAGACTACGTCGGCATGCTTGCCATCCCACAGGACGAGCATGGGCAATCCCGTAGGAATAGGCACTCCCTCGTCGCCGACTTCGCCGAGAGCGAAAACGTCCTTTCCGTCCTGAAGAACGAGAAAGCGAAGGCCATCCGCTTTACCACACTCGATGCCCTGTGCCGTGCCCTCGACTGCCAGCCTGGCGACCTGCTGGAGTACGTCGGGGACTGACACCAGACAAGATTACAGGCAAGAGGAGGTGGTTTTATGACTGCATGAGCCGAACGTCGGTTGTTGTGTTGCAGATGGTGCGAGCCATGTCGTTGAGCGTCAGGCATTGCGAGCGGCTGATGGTGCGGCTGTCGGTGTGGTGCTCCCATGGTGCCAGAACGAGGAGCGTCCCTGCGGCACACGCCTCGAAATAGCGACCGTGGGGCTTCTCGTACTCGCCAAAGCCGTTCTCACGCAGTAGGATGAGGGGCATGCCCTGCTCTATGGCGGCCTGCACGATAGCCTTTTCGCCCGGGCTGATGCCAGGCGTGACAAGCACCGCCCCCTCTTCGCAACGCTGTTGCATCCGTGTCGTTTCCTGGGCAATCTCCTCTGCCGTGGCGCGTCGGTGCATGAACACTTGCAGGCGTTCGGTGCGTTTCAGCAGGAAGATATTGCCCATGGAGGCGTACTCTTGTCCGCCGATGCGCAGGTGCTGACGAATGCGGAACAGGTCGGGCTTCATGCGTTTGATGGCCAGTCGGCGCGGGTTGTCTTGGATGTAGGCGTGCAGTGTCTGTAGTTGTCCCTTGTGCATGAGCACGCGGTCGTGGTAGCCTTTCTCCCATAGCGAGGGGCGGCGGGGAGGAGAGGAGGGAGAGGGCAGCGGCGCTGAAGCGCCACTCACAGGACGAAAGGGAGCGCCATTCACAGGACGGGGGAGGGTGTCCTGTTTGCTGCGCTTTAGCGCGGCATCGCTCTCCTGCCACCAGGCTTGGCTGCACTTTGCTTTCAGGCTGGCGACGACCCGCCCGAGGTGCTGGGGCATCCACTCACGCACGAAGAGCAGGAGATGTATGTGGTCGGGCATGACGACGTAGTCGAGTATCTGCAGTTGAGGGTAGCGCTGAGGCAAGGCTTGTATCTCCCGTTCGACACATGCCCCTAAAGGGGAAAGGCTGATGCGGGCCTGTAGGGGTGTGCTTGCCAGTTGACCGAAACGTGGAACGCGCCCGTCGGTGACGAGCGTCAGCATGTAGATACCCCTCTCGTTGTAGTCGTGATGGCTCAGCCGCCGATGCATGGTCTGGTTTGCCACGGCGCCTCTCGCTTTACAGGTCCATGACTACCTCGACGGGGCAGTGGTCGCTGCCGAAGATTTCGTTGTGGATGCTGGCGGATTGCAGGTTGGGCACCAAACGGTTGGAGACGATGAAGTAGTCGATGCGCCACCCTGCGTTCTTCTCGCGGGCACGGAAGCGGTAACTCCACCACGAATAGGCATCGGTGAGGTCGGGGAAGAAGTGGCGGAAGGTGTCGGTGAAACCGGCGGCGAGCAGTTGCGTCATCTTCTCACGCTCCTCGTCGGTGAAGCCTGCATTCTGACGGTTCGTCTTCGGATTCTTCAGGTCAATCTCTTTGTGCGCCACGTTCAGGTCACCGCAAAGTATGACCGGCTTCTCCGCATCGAGGCGAAGCAGGTACTGGCGGAAATCGTCCTCCCACTGCATGCGATACTGGAGCCGGCGCAGGCCGTCCTGGCTGTTCGGCGTATAGCAGCAGACGAGAAAGAAGCGCTCATACTCGAGCGTGATGACGCGCCCCTCGTGGTCGTGCTCGTCAATGCCCATGCCATAGCGTACTGACACAGGGACGTGCTTCGTGAAGATGGCCGTGCCCGAGTAGCCTTTCTTGTCGGCATAGTTCCAAAAACTCTGGTAGCCGAGGAAGGCCATGTCCAACTGTCCTGCCTGCATCTTCGTCTCTTGTAGGCAGAAGAAATCAGCATCCAGCGACTCGAAGGCTTCGCCGAAGTTCTTCGAGGCTACGGCCCGCAGGCCGTTGACGTTCCAACTGATGAATTTCATCGTCCGATGACTATTTTCCTACCATCGACGATGTAGATGCCTGGCATCAGACCTATATGGAACTGGCCATAGGGCACTTGCTTGCGCACGAGTATTCCATTGACGGTATAGACGTTGACGGGGCGCGACATTACCTCGCCCAGGTTCACCCGGTCGGGCTGTCCGTAATCCTCGTCGGGGTCTATGATATCGTCGTTCGGAAGGTCGTACTTCTCGAGGTGCGTATAGATGTAGTTGGCACGTTTCGTCATATAGTTCTTGGCATTGGCATTGATGGTCTCGTACTGCATGCCATCGCCCCAGTTGGTGCTGTAGGAGCCCGTCCACCAGTCGTAACTTCCCTCGACTCCGTTGCTATTGTGATAGAACGAGGGTTGGACGTAGGCGTAGTAATCGTCGATGTACTCAATCAACTCGTCCAACTTTCCACTCTCGAGGAATTCGGTCCAGAGTTGGAAGTATGCCTTCTTCACCTTCTCGCTTCCGTAGAGCAACTGCTTGAAGAACGGGAATCCGATGTTGCTGGAGTTCATGTTGCTGAAGAGGTCGGTCTCGGCATTACGGATGAAGTACTGGCCACTGCCCTCGTAACCATACGACCAGTCGAAGTCCCAGACCGGGCCAAGTACCCAAGCCGAGTCAGCGAGTATGTTTTCGTTATAGATGAACCAGCTCTTGGGGTGCTTGCATTCCTCGTTACGCACGAAGTCGTTGACAAACATAGCTCGTACGACCGACTCTACATCGAAGTTGGCATACTGAGGTGAGTTTTTCACGTCGAGTGTGAAGTAGTTGAACTGCTCCTTGATGTTGTCGAAGGTGATGGAGGTCACCTCTTCGGGGTCGTTAAAGTCGGGATACTTCACATTGACATAAAGGTTATAGCTATTGTCGCGGAACTTATAGCTCTCGTCGTAGTACGAGTCGAGTTCAAGCATGGTGGCATAGGACTCGTCAATGAGGTCGATGCTATTGTTGTGGAAACCCACCTTCTCCGTGAAGTTATAGGAGCCACGATACTGGTTGTTGACGTAAAGTTCGACGGGGATGATGTGGTTGCATCCGCGCGACTCCACCATGTCGGCTATCTTCATGGCGATGGCATTGGTGGTCATAGAGTTTGACTGCTTGTTGGCCAGCAACACCCACGACTTGCCCTTAGTCATGCCAAAGGGCTTCTGCTTTTCGGCGAACTTCAGGCGGTAGGGGTTCTTGCTGTTATAACTGCCACTCCAACTCGAGTTGCCTCGACCCTTTATCTGTACGGCAGTCTCATCCATATCGGGGAACACGCCGGCACCGTCGATCTTTATGGTGGCGTCCTCATAGAAGTCCTTTCCGTTACGGCCTATCCACATTGAACTGCTCCACGTCTCGCGGTCGCCAAACCAGATGTCGATGCGTGGTACGTTGTACTCCGAGGTGGGGTGGTCGGTCAGGAAATCGACATCGACATCATATTCACAGCCGAAGGGCACGAACGTCGTGCGGTATTCGGCAGGTGAGATAAGTGTGGGCTCCTCCTGATGGAAGTCGGGGTTCTCATAAACCTTGTAAAGTGCAAATTCGCTGAATACGAGATAGTTCTTGTGTTGTGATGCCGTCAGCTGCAAGCGCAGGAACTTGTAGCCCTGAGGCATCAGAATTGTGGGACTTGTGTATGTCTCGTCGGTGCCGGTGGGCAGTCCGTCCTTGTCGGCCGTGAAAGTCTGTATCTCGTCCCACACTTCACCGTCGTTGCTGCCTTGCAGGATAAGCCCCAGAGGTGCATAACTGCCGGAGTTGCGGGTTGTGTATTCGAACTTCAGCCGGTAGAGCGATTCGGGCAGGCTGACTTGCAGGTAAGGCCATTCACTCGTGCCGTCGCCGTAGTAAGCGCCGTTGGACCATGGCAACTTCTGGTATGTGCCATCGCCCCATGTCGAGTGGAAGATAGTGTTGTGGTCGCCATCGAGCATGTTTACGGGGTCCTCGCCATGATTCGAGGGTGCATTGGTCGAAAGCATGTCGCCAGTCAGCGACACCTTCTCGGACAGCCACTCGTCGTCCGCAGTCTCGGGATTGCTCCAAATCTCGTCGCTCAGTTTAATGACCTTATAGATATACTGGCGAGGATAGGCCACGGTGTAGCGCACGATGGTGTCGAAGCGCAGTCGCGTCTCCTTGCTGTGCTGCAGTTTCCCGTTGACGTAGGCATGGGCGCCCTCGGGCAGTTGGAAAGAGGGCGTCAGGCGTTTGCCGATGCATCCCACCGCTACCGTCACACGTCCCTTGGCCTCGTCAATCTCACCGATGGCGTCGGTGTAGAGTTGGTCGTTGAACTTGTTGTTGAACTTGTAACTCAGGAAGTGAGGCTTCTCCAGAGGGTACTCTGTGCCTTGATAGACGACGTGCGACTTCGCGATGGTTATCGTCGTGTCGCCCGTGAGCGTCAGCGTGTAGAACTTGTCGCTCTCGTCCATCTGCTCGATGTATTGGCGTGGGAACACCATCATCGACGAGTCGGTCAGTTCGAAGAAGATTGTGTCGTTCTCCTGTGCCTGCGCCCCGATGCTTACCATCAGGCAGGCAATGATTAATCGTAGATATTTCATCGTTTCAAGTAGTTTGCGAGTTTGCTATTACATTGGCGTAGCCCCTTGGCAATGCCTTGGGCGTTCAGTTGGGCACCAATCTTGCTGGTGTGCGTGTGGTCTTTCTTATAGTATTCACGGGCACCCTCCTGACCAATCTTGTCGAGGGCATCGGCCGTGATATTGTGCAGGTCAACGAATTCCACGCCAGTCTCACTCACCACTTCGCGATACCAGCGGCCGAAGGAGTCGTTGCGGCGTTCAATCTTGCCGTCCGTCCATTCGTTCCTCGGAGTCAGGCTTACAAGGATGGGGGTCGCACCCTTCTGGCGTGCGTCGTCAATCATCTTCCGCAGGTACCAGCCGAAGGTATAGACCACCTCGTTTCGCACCTCCTTGTCGGTTCGGACGCGATAGACATGGCTCGAGTCGGCGGTGCCCATGATTTCGTTGCGGGCCTTTCCGTAGTCAATCTCCTTGCCAGCATCGTTATGTCCAAACTGAATAAGTACGAAGTCGCCAGGTCGCAGGTCGTTGTACACCTTGTCCCAACGGCCTTCGCGCAGGTACGAGCGACACGAACGCCCGGCCTGTGCGGCATTGACGATGGTAATGCGGTTGGTGTCGAAAATGGTGCCGGCCTGGCTGCCCCATCCCCACATGCCGTCCTCGTCGCGGTCGGTGTTCTTGACCGTCGAGTCGCCCGTGATGAAGACTACGGGCTTCCCCTCTTCGCGACGGACGCCCGTCGTGGGCAGGGCCGTATGCATCATCGGCTTCAGGGCAGACACTTCGGGATGCTCACATGCCATAAGGCCATCGGCTGCCGAACGGGCATTGAGTTGTGCACCAAAGGCCGACGTGTGGATGTGGTCGAGATAGAAGTGGTAGTTGAACTTCCACTCCGACATAAGGTCGTACTTGCTGGCCGAAATCTCGTTTAGGTCGATGAACGGGCAGTCCAGTTCCTCTGCAATCTGCCGGGCCCAAAGGCCAAAGGTCTGGTTGACACGCGTCACAAATCCCGGTTTCTTGTCGTCGTAAGCGTTGCGTGGTGTCAGGCTCATCAGGATAGGGTGGGCCCCCAGGGCACGGGTCTCGCGTACGAACCGACGCATGTATTCCCCATAACTATAGACGGTTTCCCGTTTGCCGGTTTCCCGTATGGTTACCTCCAACGAGTCGGTGGCCGACGTGCCGCGGATTGAGGCACGGGCACGGCCCGAATCAAAGGGACCATTGTCGTTGTGTCCCAGTTCGATGATAACGTAGTCCCCCGGGCGGATGCCTTTCTTCACATCGGGCCACAGCCTACGGTAAAACGTGCGGCTGCTGGTGCCGCCCAGGGCCTGATTCTCAACCGTAATCTGCCCCTCGTCGAAGTATTCGTGGAAGAAATATCCCCATCCCCATTGTCCGTTGTCGCCGTTGCCCAAGGTCCCTGTGCGCATTGTGGAGTTACCCACGAGGAACAACACTGGATTCGTCCCCCTGCGGCTACTACCAGCTACGGGGCGGGCCGTCTGGGCCTTCTCCAACGAGTCGAGCGTAAGGTCAACCACCTTGTTTACGTCCTCCATTGGGCGGAAGGGATTCTGCCCGCTCGCACTCAGGCAAATCGTAAGGAGAAGTATGAGTAGGAACTGCTTATTCATGGTTTTAGTTTAGTTTCGCGTGCAAAGATAGGATAAATTATGGAAACGTGAAAATAAACTTGTTTATTTTATGTTAAAAAGGGTCAGAAACAACCAGTCACTGGTTTCGCCGAAACCAGTGACTGGTTAAATTTTAAGGAGTGACTGGTTTCAGCGCAACCAGTGACTGGTTAAAATGGCCCTATCTTACGACCCGTTTCTTTCCATTCAGTATGTACACGCCACGATGGGGATGTTTCCCGGCCGGTGTGCCGTCGAGACGGAAATAGTTGTCACCAGTAAGTTGCTCATTGCCAATCGCTTCGATTCCGTCGGGGTCGGCCTTGACGCGCAGTATGCCGTCGTTGGCCAGGGTCGAGGTATCCCAGAGCAGGCCTGCGGCAGGTCGCTCGGGCAGAATGGTGGGTGTGCCCGACAGCGTGATGCTGCCCGTGCCGGTGAAGAGTTTCAACTCGTCACCATCCTTCAGTTCCGTGTCGCCCAGCAGGGTGAAGTCGAAGGTGGGGGAGGTAAGGGTGGTCTTTCCGCTGACCTTCAGCGCATCCGTGCGTACCGTAGAGGCCGAAGGACGCACTTTCAGGCTAATCACGCCGCCAGAGGCTACGGAGAGCGTACCGTTGACCGTAAGGGTGGCGATGGCGGTGGCGTTGATGCCTGCGGTCAGCATGCCGTCCTTCTGCACGGTGACGTTCTCTATCTGCCCGTTTCCGCCCAAGGTGCCTCCGTTACGCACGATGGTGGCTCCCGTGGTAGTGCTGGCCGAGGTGTTGTTGGCATTCACGCGTCCGGCATAGATATTGAGTGCACCCGTGCTTGTGCCTGTCAAGGTCAGTGTGCCCTCGCCGTACTTGTTCAGCGTGCCCGTGAACTTACCGGCATAGGTGTCGGCCTTACCCAGATAGCCCACGCTCCAGGTTCCTGTCGAGAGTTGGGCATCGGCCGCTGTGCTGGCGAGGCTACCAATCTTTGTGGTCAGGTTTGTCTCCGTGCCACTCTGGCTTTGGGTATGCACAGCATAGACGCCCGCGCCCAGTTTGAAGGTTGCTTTCGAAAGGTCGGTGGCCGACACGATGCGGAACTGGCCCGAGGTTACGTTTAGTGTGCCCTCGAACTGGGCGCAGTTCATCGAGAAGTCGCCCCTGACGTAGGGGAAACTGATGCTCATCGTGCCCTGGCCCAACAACGTGCCCTGAATCTTGCAGCGCTGGCCCGTATTCATCGTAAGTGTCTTGCCCTGCTGGATAGTCAACTTGTTCTGGAAGGTGGGCACGGCGCTGGTCGTGTTGTTGTTGAAGATGGTGATGCTGGAGTTGCCCGTAACCTCGATGGGCGACGTGGCTGTGCCGAAGGTGGAGCGCCAGGTACCCATGGCCAGTGTGCCAGCCTGCAGGATAGTGGCCTTGTAGGTGTTAGCACCGTCGTAGGTCAGGTTCAGTTGGCCGCTGCCCGTCTTTTTCAGTACGCCGTTCGTGCCTGCAATCTGTCCCTTCAGCGAGGCTACGCCACTGGCTATCTGCACGGTGGCGGTGTCCGTCAGGGCGATGCCTCGGTTGGTCGAGGTGTTGGCATTATTGATGATAAGCGTGGCCTTGCCAATCTGGAAGTTCGACGTGGCTGCCGATGCCGCTCCGATGCTGCTGGGCAGCCCGGCGTCGGCGAGTTCTGTCACGGTGACGGTTCCGCCGTTGATGATGGTGGCTCCTGTGTAGTCGCTCTTCGTGGTGTTCAGCACTAAGCGGCCTGCGCCAGTCTTCACGACATCGCCCGTGCCCGATAAACCGCCGTTGCCGTTGAGGGTGATGGCCTTCGTCTCGTTTTCGAAGGTCACTTTCGAGATGGGCATCAGTTCGTCTATCTGGATGGTGTTCTTCACGGCATCGTCGCCGATGACGATGGCATCGCCTGCCACGAACTCTGTGCCCTCACCGTCGAGCAAGAAGTTCTCGTCCTGATAGTTCCATAGGTTACTTTTACTACCCGTCCAGCGTACACCAGTCGATGCTTCGCGCTGTTCGCTGACCACGAGCCACAGGGCGTTGTCCTCGTTCTTGACGATGTACTTCAGACCTTGCAGGCCACGCACGCTGATGCGGTCGAGGCTGCCCGTGAAGGTTCCCGTGTATTCCAGCAGTTTGTAACTGCCGGCCTCGGGCTGGGAGGTGATGGAGAACACCAGAGAGCCTGTGGCGGGCAGTTTCACGTCGTCCTCTACGTGGATGAGGTCGGCTGCCTGGTCGCTGCTGCGCACATCCATTTCGGCAAAGAGTCGCTTGTTGATGTTCAGTTCCTTCTTCAAGGTAATGACACCGAGCGGTGATGTCGCATTGCCCGGCATCAGGCGACCGCCCTCGTAGTTCAGGGCGCCCTCCAGGATGAGGTCGCCCTCCACGGTAGCGTTACCGGCCAACGTGCCACGGGCGCGCAGTTCCACGTCGCCCTGTATGGTAGTGTTTGCCTCCAAGATGCCCTCGGAGATATAAGTCTTGCCCGTGTAGTTCATGGGCACATTGACGATGAGGCTGCCCTGCTGACTCTTCCACAGGTCCATCGTACCCGATAGCGAGCCACTGCCGTCGAGGGCGACGCTCTGGCCCTTTACCGTCATGGCGTAGAGGGTGGAGGGGGAGAGGGCTTTGTCCACGCTAAAGCGTGAACCACTGAAGGTGAGGTCGATAAGGAGGCTCTTGCCGTCGGCATAAGTGGCCGAGGCGGAGCGGTCGAAGGTGGTGAACTGGCCGTCAGCCTTGGCTACGAGGTTGGTGACCATGGTGGGCGGCAGTTGGGGGCGCGGCATGTCGTAGCCGAGATAGAAGCCCGGGTTGGGGCTCTGATAGTAGCCCTTCGTGGTGCAGTCGCCGCGATAGTGGGGGTCTTCCAGCAGGCAGTAGATGCGGTTCTCCGAAGTGGCGTAGTCAGTCGAGACACCCACGATGCCCACCGTCACGCCGCTCTCCTTGTGTAGCAAGACGAGTTCTTCGCGCCAGTCGCCGATGATGTCGCCCCAGAAGGCGGCACGCTTGGCATAGACGGTGACGTAGCGCCAGTTGCTTATCTTGGCAAACTCCACCTCGCGGCCGTTGAAGAAGTCCTGAATGTAAACGTTGTAGTGGCTGTCGCTGGTCTGCACTACCTCACGGTCCAGTTCGCCGTCCCACCATACGCCTTCGCAGGGATACTGGTTCGAGTAACCCGTGATGAGGTCGCCCTTGGCATCATAGACGTTGCCGTCCATGGTGGACCACATTTCCCAGCCCAGGTGGTTCTTGTCAATGTCCATGCACTCGCCGCGACCGATGTCACCCACGGCAGAGAGGTACCACTTCTTGATAAACTCGCCCGTACCAGCGTCGTAGAGCACCTGTCCCAACATATCGCCGGCATATTGCTGCACGGCGAAGGTCTCCAGACCGGGACGTTCGGGGTCGATGTCTGAAATGCGGAAGCGGTCGCCATGGGAGATGCCCGTATTGAAGAGTACCTTGCCCGTGTGGTCCATCGTGTAGCCACCAACCATCATCTCGTCACAACCGTCGCCATCGACATCGCCCACGCGAATCTGGTGGAAGGCGGGAGCCCCCGTGGGCTCGTTGAAGAGTTCCTTCAGCTGCCCAGCTTTGCCTGACGAGAAGTCATAAGCTACGCCCAGGTTGTAGTAGTGGTGGTCGCCGCCCGTGCCGCGCATGTGCCACTCCATAACCACGGCGGGGTGGATGCCGTCGAAGAAGAAAATGCCCATGTGGCCGACGTGCTTGTTGTACTCGTCGCCCATCAGCGAGGCGCGGTTTGTGCGGTTGTAATGTGTGTTGTACGACTGCTCTACGCTGGCCTTCTCGCGACCCGTCAGTCCGTCGATGACGCTGATGTAACGCGGTGCGTTGCGTACGTTCTGCGTCTCGTAGTCCACGATGCCATCGCCGTCGGTGTCGGCCTTGGCTGAGCCGTTGACATAGAGACCAAACGACTTCGTGTCGGGGTCCCAGAACTGAGTGCCGTCGCTGGACTGGATGACCACATCGGCCCGTCCGTCGCAGTCCATATCGGCTGCCGTTATCATGTCGTCCTGACCCGAGCAGGAGAGTTCGTTGGGGCCGAGTTTGACGGTCCAGAGGTGCTGTCCTGTGCGCAGGTAACCCTCGACGTAGCTGTCCAGAGCATTGGTGGTAGATTTTCGGTTTACGACGTAGTCCATTTCACCGTCACCGTCGAGGTCCACGGGCCAGACGTAGTCCGTGCCGAAGTTGGCCGACTTCAGGGGCGAGCCGCCCTGCTCGAAGTTGATGCTCATGAACATGTTTCGCATGTCGTAGTTCTCTATCTTGTAGCCTACGCTGGGGGCCGACTCCTCGCCATTGGCCACGAGTGTCACTGCTACTTCGCTGCCCACAGGCAGTTTGGCCGCCGTGGTGGAGTAGTTGGTATTCTTCAGGGGTGAAGGGTTCAACTTCGCTCCATCCACGTAAACA
Organism: Bacteroidaceae bacterium; assembly: GCA_017469925.1. Taxonomy (GTDB): domain Bacteria; phylum Bacteroidota; class Bacteroidia; order Bacteroidales; family Bacteroidaceae; genus Physcousia. Next base: position 101,496 of record JAFUFK010000026.1, read on the forward strand.
TTGTACTGGGCGTCCTCGGGTTCCTGAGCCAGACGGCGCCAAGTGACGAGGGCCGAGGTTCCATTCTTTACGGCCACTACACCACGTCCGAGGCGTGGCTGTTGGCGTTGTGCATGCATAGGTGTCGCCCACAGTAGGGAGGACAAGATGCAAAGGATAATGCTTGTTTTTTTCATGGCGCTTTTAGAGTTCTCGCGGCTATATAATGTTACCGTTTTACTATCTTAGAGACTTTTCTGGTGCCGTCGGGCTGGCGGGTTTCCCGAACGAGTATGCCCTTGTGCGTCGGGCTTACCCGGCGTCCGCCAAGGTCATAAGTGATGGCTTCTGAGGCGTCGGCAGGGGCAGCAATGTCTTCGATGGCATTGGTGTCACATACGAGGGTAGGGAAGTAGTAGTCTTGGACGGACAGGTACCCCGTTTTGTTGATGCTGATGGCGATGGGTGACGATGCCGATGACAACGTACCGGTCTCTGCGTCATAGTCGAAGGTGAGTTGGCGCAGCATCTGTCCTGTCTTGGCGTCGAAGGCCGTGAAGTAGATGGGGTAGTCGATACCTTCGTCGTCATACGTGCCGAGGTATTGCGGCATGGCAAACGTGATGGTGCCAGACTCGACGGTCCCCTTCACCCAGGCAGTGGGCAGGCCTTCCCAAATCCCTTGGATATAGAACTCTCCATCGGACTGGGCGGCGCCTACCTTACGGTTGCCGTCGGCATGTGTCAGCGTGTAAGACTGGGTTTGCAGCCCATTGGGGGCCTCCGTCGGTCTTTCCTCTTCGGGCGATAGGGTTGCGCCTATGTAGAAGTTGACGTATTGGAGCGAATTCTGACTGGTGGTGACGAAGACAAAGTCGTAGGTGATGTACTCATCGTCCTCAATGACCATTTCCACGTCCTTGATGTTGAAACTGTTCTCCTCGTTAAGCGTAGCGCCATGCATGAAGAGTGCAATGCCTTCGACGGTGCCCATGAACTGTCCTGTCGGGAAAAGTATTTTTCCGTCGGCCTGTATCGTTCCCCGTATCCATGCAGAGGGCAACAGGCGCGAGATTCCCTGTATCCATACGTCGTCGGCATCGCGTCCGATGTGCACGGTGCCGCTGTAGGGATAGTAGGCAGCACCGTCGTATTCGGCCGAGGTGGCATAGTAGAGACGGGTCTCCATATCGCTGGGGGGCTGCTGGGCCTGGATGTCCATCAGTGTGTAGGACGATTCGTAGTCTCCCTCGCCTATCCACTGCTGGTCGAGGTACATGAAGTCCTGGCCGATGGCTGCGCCCTGCGGGTTGCCGAAGGGGTGGAATATGAGGCCCAGGATACGCTGGTCCGACGTGTCGTTGAGACGGATTCCTCCCTCGTCATCCAGTGTGTAAGTGACCTCTGTCGCACTCTCGTCCAACACATAAGTGTCGTTTGTACTGTCGTAGTTCAGTATTTGCAACTGGTAGGCTATGTCGAAAGAGCGGGTGTAGTCGATATATTGTCCCAGAGGGATGGTGATTGTCCGTCCGTCGGTGCTCAGTGTGCCTTTTACCCACGAACCGCTCATGGTGTAGCCCGAAACTGGGTCTTGCAGATAGACTACGCCAGCCGAGGCATAGACGATGCTCATCGAGCCTTCTTGGTCGCCAGTGATGAGGGTACCTTCTTCGTCTGCCTTGACGGTCTTTCCATTCCGGTTGTAGATACGAAGTTCGCCGTCTGGCTGGCTGTATATGATTTCTGGGGCGGCCTGTATGCCGATTCTTGTCAGGAACGACAAGCAAAGTAGTAGTAAAATTCGTTTCATACTATTATCGTATATGTGATATACCACGGCAAAGATAGAAATAATTAATGATATGTCAAAGAATTAGAGTTAATTGTGCCTATAGAAGTCCCAAAACAATCGGGTGGGCCTCGTGTGATTGTGGTCCACCCGATTGTCGGTTATGGTCTGTTTGCAATTACTTACGAACGACCTTAATGGTCTTCAGCGTTCCGTCGGCTTGACGAACTTGCTGGATTACCAGCCCCTTCGTGTCAGCCTTGGCTACGCGACCGGCTACGTCGAAGGTGCGAATCGTCTCTGTCTGGTTGCCGGCCAAGTTGATGCCGTCACCAGCCTTAATGGTGTAGTGGAACGTGAGTTCAGGAACAAAACTGTCGTCGATGTCCTTTTGGATAGAACCACTCATGACGATGAGCTCGTACGTACCGGCAGCCGTTACTTCGGGGAGGCTGATGTAGATAGCCCTGCCACCGTTGATTTCGGTAACTACCGAGGCTTCAACTTCAGCTTCGGTCTCGGTATTAATCAGGATGGCACTGGCCTCATCGGTAGCCCGAACCGTGTAGTTGTTGAAGGTGATGACGAAGGTCTCCAACTTTTCCACCTCGCCCTCAGCGGGATTGATGGTGTAGTCGGCCCCCTTGATGTTGTACTTGAACGACAGGGGGTCAAGAGCCTTACCCTTATACAGGATGGCGCCTGCGGGAATCTCCAGCACGTAGTTGCCGGCTGCCGTTACGGCCTCCTCAAAGTCGATGCTGACGGTCTTGCCATCCTCGCTGACTGCGATGCCACCATCCTGACCGTCGAGTGTCGGGAAGAGGTCTTCGTTGACGGTTACCACCTCGCCGCCAAAGGTAATCTGGAAGTTCTGTAACGACGTTACTTCGCCTTCGGCAGGTGTAATCTCTATCAAATCAATGATATTCATAGGCTGCTCTTCTTCAATTTCTTCGTTCGATACTTGCTTATAGGTTACGTTGTCAATAATAAACCATCCACCGTTGATGAAACTGGGCACGGCCACGCGCAGGTTCAGTACTCCATCTTCGCCTACGACAGCGTAGGTCTCGCTCTTGTACTTGCCTTCAGCGAACAGGGCAGCAGCTTCGGCCATAGAGTTCGGATTGGTGTCGCTTGCGCGGTCTGCACCCCAGCTCTTGACGGGCGCCGTGCTTCCGTTGGCCTCAAGGTATGCAACCGACAGATTGTAGCCCAAGTCGTAGTTGGCGGCAACGGCTTCGTTGAATCCATTACGGTAGAAGGCCTGGATGCTTACCTTGTAGAGTCCTTGCTTCAGTCCCTCAACCGTCTGGGTAAAGTTACCTGTACCTTGGTAAACCTCGGTGCCATTCTCATTGGTAGTGGCACTCGAACCGCTGCGTACGGCGGCAAACTGCCAAGCACTGCCCGTCTTGAAGGTCAGTTCGGCAGGTGTGCCTTCGTAAACGTCGCCATTCTCGTCAAAACCGGTGGCCTCAAGGGCAGCCTCCTTGGCTGCCTTTTCGTGGGCGGCTACGATAAGGTCGCGCTCGGCCTGGGTCAGGAACTGCCATACGGTCTGGGCGTCGTCGGTAATGTTCTCGTCGGGAGTGGCGTTGCCGGCAACGGCATACTTGTCGGCATCGTCCTTGGTATAGACATAGACACGGTTGTTAGGCTCGGCCAGTGCACCGCGGAGGTAGAAACCGCCTTGGGTGCGCTCGGCAGCATAGGTGCGAGTGCGGTCGCCACCGGCGTCGGCATACATCCAATAATCGTCTCCGTAGGGGCCACTGCCGTCAACATTGGTCAGCGTGTAACGGCCGTCGGCCAGTGTTACGTTGATGGGGAAGCCATAGTCATCGACAACGGCACGGGTGCCCCATGCGTCGCCGCGGCTCAGGAACTTGTCGGTCAGCTTATTGTAGATGTAGTAGATACCCTCGGCAATGGGGGCGTCATCCTCGTGCTTCAGCACGTAGGTAACGTTGATGGAACGTATGCGCGACTGGCCCGTGGCCGTGTTGGTAAGGGTTACGGATGTTGCTTCGCCTTCCCAAGTACCCACGGCACCGCTTATGCTGTAACCTTCAGGAGCGGAGGCATACGAGCCGGTGTAGTTCGTGCTTGCGAAAGTGATTTCAATCTTCGTAATCTTCTCGACCTCGTCGCTGGCGGTGATGGTCAACGTGTTGTTGGAATAGGCACGTAGGGCTGAGCCACTGGTATAGTAGGCCGGTGCGTTAGAGCCTTCGCCCTGATCGAAAACACCAGTGATGTAGCCATCGACGATAGTGATATCGGTAACGAGAGAAGCATTTGTATAGCCCTGTTCGCTGGCAACCCACTGGGCATTGCCCGTGTATTCTTCCTCTCCGCTCTGGTTAGCTTTGTTGTATGCCTCTTCGGCGGCCTTCAGGGCCTCGATGGCTTCATTCAGTTCTTCGAGAGTGGCCTCTTCGTTGTCAAGGACAGCCTTTGCCTCCTCGATGGCCTGCTGGTATGTGATGAGGCCTACGAATTTCTCTTCCTCGTCAACGAGGCTTTCGGCCGTTGCAATCTCTGCTTCCAGATTCTGGCGAGCCACTATTTCAGGATACTCGCTGATGGTGTACCACTGAATTTCGGTCTCGTTCTTCTCGCCACCGCCGTAGTAGATGCTCTTGATACCTATCTTGTTCCAAGTGCTGTGGTCCATGTTCAGGAAGATTTCGCCGTCGTAGAAGTCATAGCCTTGGCCATCTGCATCCTTGAATCCATAAGGAATCTCGCTGATGTCCTCGGCGAGGTAGGGATAATCTTCACCTGCCACGAATGTGAGCGGGCTTACTTGTCTTGCTACATCGTAGAAGAACTGGTAGTACAGTTTGGACGTGAGCAGGCCATCGCCGTTAACATCGATAGTGGGCACGTCGAATACAATCTCGTCGCCATATTGGCTTGCATAAATCTCAGAGATAGAGGGAGCGGCCGGCATGACGGCTTTCTCTATCACCTTCTTCAGTACGGGGTTAAAGTAATGGCCGTCGTAATAGCTGCCTCCCAGTACTCCGTAAATCTCGCCCTCTGCGGAGTAGGACTCGGTTCCTGGGTCAAACGTGAATGTGGCATCACCAGTGTAGAAAGCGTATGAGTTGCCATAGCTACCGTATGTTCCTACATACTGGTTGGCTTCGAATGTCACCAGGTTACCACTTTTGGTACCCTTCACCCAGGCATCGGGGAAGTAGAAACTGAAACCCTGAACGTAAACCTCGTTGCCCACTACGGCTATAGCGGCGGCGCCGTTGCCTGCCTCTCCGTCTTCATTCTCATAGGTGAGCGAGTACTCCACAGGCTCAGCCCCTTCGGGCAGTGTTACCAGTTCGGGGGCGGCGGGCTCTTCCTTAGAGAATACAGGTGAACTCCAATAGCAATATGCGCTAATGGCATCAGCAGCTCCGCTTTCGATAATCAGGGCGGTGTTGGAAGTCAGCGTGCCAGCTTCTGGGTCATAAGTGAACACGATGTCACAGACGTTTGAACCATCGTTGCTACCCACGAGATACTCGGGGCCGTATTCGTCCTCTCCGACTAACTGTCCATTGGCGAAGGTGATGGTGTTGCCATCCATGGTACCCAGGATTGTGCCATCCTCAAACCAATAGGCCAGACCTGTAATGGTGACATTGTTGCCATCGAAGGTTACCTCGATAGAAGACATCTCGGACGTTGCATCCTGCCAGCCACTACTTGTTCCGGCGTAGAACGTTCCGCTTGTGGTGTAGAACGTTTCCGACGTGCCACCGTCGGCAATTACGCCAGGAGCTTGGCGGACAGTCTTCTTGACTGCACCTGGAGCCGTCTTTGGCAACTTGACGATGCTCGTGCTAATGGGTTTGTTTGCCCGGACAAGGTCTTTCGGGGCCATTAGCAAAGGCTTTTGTGCGTACGCAAACACTCCTATAAGTGCAGCAAGCAGAAATGATGTAAATCTTTTCATAAGCGTTTTTTTTGAATGAAACAATACATTTTACCTAAATCGACCACAAAGGTAAGTATAATTTGTGATTGATTAACAAAAAGTTACGAACAAATGTGTAAAATTGTCACAAAATCGCCATTCCGGGCGACATTTTGTAACCTAAATAGGGTATTTTATAAATAAATCCTATTTCAAAAGCACGTCGAGGTCGGAAATGCTCCCAATGAAACCTCGGGCCAATGGCATCGTGGCGCGCATGGGACGGCCCGGACGCATCGAAGGACGGGTGGGCAGAGCCTCGAGGCGGACAAAGCGTGCCTTGCGGCTTTCGAGGTTGACGGCAGCCCAATAGGGTAGCCAGTTGTCTTCGACGGCCTTCTCCCAGGTTGTTCCGTCAAGGCTTGTATAGAAGGCGTAGCGACGAACTACTTGTCGGGCACGTGCCTCTTCCCGTGGGATGGCAATGAAGCCCTTGATGTCCTGCATCTGTCCCATATCGACGGTCAGCGAGGTAGAGTCCTTCGTGACTTTCCATTCGCTCTTGTCGGCAAAGAGTCCCTCACGGGGCGTTTCGCGCCATTCGCCTGTCGCGAAATTGATGTCGAAACGCTCACGATAATGGAAGCGGCAATCCGTCCCCTCGAATTCGATGGGGAAGATGATGGTCTTCGACTCGGGCAGACGTGGGTCTTGCCAGCGGTCGCCTACGTAGAGGTAAGTCGTCCGCTTGCTCCCCTTGATTTCCAGTATGGCGGCGGCCTGCGTATCATAGGCCAGGTCGTTGCCAATGTTCTCCAGGGGTGTCCATCCGCGTTGCAGGTCCTGTGTGTAGGCCATCTTGCACTGGTTGGGGTCCCAGCCCGAGCAGGCCGAGTTGAACATAAAATAGGTATCGCCTTCGCGCACGATAGCGGGTGCCTCGCGCTGCTGATGCGGAAAGAGTTGGGTATGGCTGACGGCCTCGTGGTAGTCGGGACTCAGGCGGAAGAGGCCCAAGTGTTGATTCTCTTCCGTCGTGGAGATGAAATAAGCCGTGCCGTCGGTGTCCTGGAATACGTTGCAGTCGCGGCTCTTGATGCCCAGCGGTCTTCCGCTCCACACAAGATGATAGGTACCATCGACCGTTTCGCTCTCGAAGCATGCCGCCTCTGATGCCCCATAGTCCTTCGATTCGTAATGGCACCATACGACAAAGCGCCCCGTCTGTGCGTTGTGCATCAGTTTCGGGCGCTCTATCATGCGGCTTTGGCCCAGTTCGGTCGTCGTGACCCCATTCTGGATAATCTTCTTCACAAAGTGCCAGTGCACGAGATCGTCGGAACGATAGAGGTTGACGTCGGGGTTCCATGAGTTGCCTCGGTCTTCGCCCACCATATACCACGTACCGCCGAGTCGTACGAACCCAGGTGCGTGAGCCTGTACGGAGTTTCCGTTGTCGTCGAGCCACAGTTGGCCGTTCTGTATGGTTGTCCACTGGTCGTTGGCCATGGCGACTACTGAAGTCACAAGAAGGAGTAGAAGGGTGAAAGTCTTTTTCATACAATAACACACATTTACTCCTTTGACAGACAAACGGTTACTTCGTTTAATCAGAATTGCAGAATCTCGCCTCCGTCGCTGTCGGCATATTCGCGAAGCAGTTCTTGGATGAACTGGGCACAGGCCACGGTCTGTGCGCGATTGCCGTCGTATCCGTTGACGATGGCCAGCAGTCGGGTAGTCGAGAGAGAGAGTTTCGTACGCTCGTGGTCGCTGGTCGGTGTGCCAATTCCGCCCATTTCATCGCGATAAACGGGCAATCCCTGGATGTTCAGCGGCCCGCGTCCGATGCCTTCGTAAGGCTCGCCCTCGCGCCCGATGCCGAGGGTCAGTCGGGTGCCCTGAATCTTGTCGGCATCGAAGCCGCCGATGCTGTATCCGTAGCGGATAGAGGCCAGGTTGATGAGGTCAACGAGCGTCGAGACTCGGTACAGGTCGTGCCCTTTCAGGGTGCGGCGCACCAGCGCTTCGCTCGACGGGCGGTAGCGGCTGGGGTCCTTGCCGCATCGTTTATAGGCTTCGCGCGTAGCCTCGATGGCGGGCATCTGCTTGATGCTCTCGGTGGTGTACTTTTGCCGATATTCCTCGATGAAATGGGCGATTTTTGACCATAGGGCCTCGTTCTCGTCCGTATTCCTTACGGACGCAAGTACAGCGGCGCCCACCATTTCGGGACACCGCTGCCTGATTTCTTCGCTTATGATTATTTCCATAACCCTGAATCCTTATTCCTTCTTCATGTTCACTCCGCGGACGCACTTGTGCTCCTGTACGGTCGGCATGGCTTCGTGGCTGGTTGCCGTGCTGTCGGTGCCGAACTTCTCGCCCTTCACGTAATAGTAGTAGCCGCCATATCCGTAGTCGTCCCAGTAACGGTCGTAGTTGCGCAGGTTGAAGTGGGTCTGGTTCTGCAGGGTGTAGTAGTCGGCGATGTAGCCACTGAAGTAGTTGTACGAGAGGCGGTAGTCAACGATGGCACAGTCGAGACCCGGGTCGTCGAAGGTCATGTAGATGATGCCGTCGCGTATGCGGTAGTCGAAGTAGTGGGTTATGGAACCCCTGTAGTAGTAATCGACCTCTATGCCGCGGCCGTAGCTGTAGCCCCAGCCACCGGGCATGAACTCAATCTCGCTGCCCCTTGCCCGTTCGCCGTCGATCCACATGTCGAGGTCGCCAAACCAGTGTCCTCTAACGTCGTAACCGATGCCCTCGTCGGGGTCCATTTCACAACTCGTGAAGCCAAGGCATGTCATGAGCATGAGGCCCATCAGCCAGAACTTGTTTGTCATCATCTTCTTCATAGTCGTATCGTTTTAGAGGTTTGATGTTGCAAAGTTAGTGACTTCTTTCCGTATCTCCAAAGGGGAACCCCTAAAACCTCGGAGGATTTTCCCGACCGCTTCGTAGGGATATGCCCCAGGGTTCTCGACCTTGTCATCGTTCAATCACGATCGAACGTTCGTTCAATCACGATTGAACGTTCGTTCAATGCGCATCGAACGACGATAAGGACATAAATATTGCCAATCCATGCCGTTATATCGGATTTATTTCGTACCTTTGTGGCCAAATTTATACATTATATAATATATATAAGGAAATGGAACTTAAGATTGTTGTGCTTGCCAAGCAAGTGCCCGACACGCGCAACGTGGGTCCCGATGCCATGACACCCGAAGGCACGGTGAACCGCAGCGCACTGCCTGCCATCTTCAATCCCGAGGATTTGAACGCTCTGGAGCAGGCTCTCCGACTGAAAGACGAATTCCTTGGCACCACGGTACACGTCCTGACGATGGGCCCCGGCCGTGCTGCAGAGGTAATACGCGAGGCCATGTATCGCGGAGCCGACGGCGGTTACCTGTTGACCGACCGCGCCTTTGCCGGTGCCGACACCCTCGCCACGAGTTATGCCTTGGCTACGGCCATCAAGCATGTGTGCCCCCAGGTTGACCTCATCATCGGCGGTCGCCAGGCCATCGACGGCGACACCGCACAGGTGGGCCCGCAGGTGGCAGAGAAACTGGGACTGAACCAGGTGACCTACACCGAGGAAATCCTTAGCGTGAAGGACGGAAAGATTACCGTAGTGCGCCACATCGACGGTGGTGTGGAGACAGTGGAAAGTGCCCTGCCTCTGGTGCTTACCGTTAATGGTAGTGCCGCTCCCTGTCGTCCGCGCAACGTGAAGCGCGTGATGAAGTTCAAGCGTGCCCTGGCTCCCCTGGAGTTGCCGCAGGGACAGACCTATGAGGACCTGCCCTACGCCGACCAGTATGGCAAGAAGCAGTACCTCAGGATTCAGCAACTGACGACGGCCGACGTGAATGCCGACCTCCAGCAGTGCGGTCTCGCAGGTTCGCCCACGAAGGTGAAGGCCGTGGAGAACATCGTCTTCAAGGCCAAAGAGAGTAAGGTGCTGACCGGCTCGGATGAGGACATCAACGGACTGGTTCAGGAGTTATTGGCAAGTCATACGATAGGATAATGAACAACGTATTCGTATATTGTGAACTTGAAGGCACGAAGGTTGCCGAAGTAAGTCAGGAACTGCTCACCAAGGGCCGTAAGTTGGCCAACACGCTCGGTGTGCAGTTGGAGGCCGTGGCTGCCGGTAGCGGCATCACGGGCAAGGTGGAGAGCCAGATATTGCCTTACGGCGTAGATAAGTTGCATATCTTTGATGCAGAAGGGCTTAGCCCTTACACGTCCAAGCCTCATACGGCAGTGCTTGTGAATCTGTTCAAGCAGGAACAACCGCAAATCTGCCTGATGGGCGCCGACGTGGTGGGCCGCGACCTGGGTCCTCGCGTCAGCAGTGCCCTGCACAGCGGCCTGACCGCCGACTGCACGGCCCTGGAGATAGGTAGTCACGAAGACAAGCGTACAGGCAAGACCTACGAGAATCTGCTCTATCAGATTCGTCCCGCCTTTGGTGGTAACATCGTGGCCACCATCGTCAATCCCGAGAACCGTCCCCAGATGGCCACCGTTCGCTCGGGCGTGATGAAGGCCGAGGTGCTCGACCCCAACTACAAGGGTGAGGTCATCGTGGAGGATGTGGCCAAGTTCGTGCCCGAGACGGAGTATGTCACCCGTGTGCTCGACCGCCACGTGCAGGCCGCCAAGAACAACCTGAAGGGTGCGCCCATCATCGTCGCCGGCGGTTATGGCGTAGGCTCGAAGGAGGGTTTCGACCAACTCTACGAACTCGCCAAGGTGCTCCATGCCGAGGTAGGTGCCTCGCGTGCAGCCGTCGATGCCGGCTTTGCCGACCACGACTTGCAGATTGGTCAGACGGGTGTTACCGTTCGTCCGAAGGTCTATATCGCCTGCGGCATCAGCGGTGCCATCCAGCATGTGGCTGGCATGAAGGAGTCGGGCATCATCATCTCTATTAATAGCGACGAGAATGCTCCCATCAACCAGATTGCCGATTATGTCATCACGGGCACCGTTGAGGAGGTTGTTCCGAAGTTAATTAAGTATTACAAGCAAAACTCGAAATAATGGCAAACTACTATAGTGACATTCCAGAGATAAAATTTGAACTGGAGAACAGTCCGCTGATGCAGCGCATCGTGGAACTGAAAGAGCGTGACTTTGCTGACAAGGACCAGTACGACGAGGCACCGCAGGACGTGGCCGACGCCATGGACTCGTACGACAAGGTGCTGGACGTAGTGGGCGACATCGTCGGTAACATCGTGGCACCGAACGCTGAGGCCGTAGATGCCGAAGGCCCTCATTGTGAGAATGGCCGTGTGCGCTACGCCGAAAAGACCTACGAGAACCTGGACGCCATGAACAAGGCTGGACTGAACGGCATGACCATGCCCCGTCGTTACGGTGGTCTGAACTTGCCTGTTACCGTCTATACGGCCGCTAATGAAATCGTCAGCGCTGGCGATGCCGGCTTTGAGAACATCTGGAGTCTGCAGGACTGCATCGAGACGCTCTATTGCTTTGGCAACGAAGAACAGCGCCAGAAGTACATTCCCCGCGTCTGCAAGGGCGAGACGATGTCGATGGACCTCACCGAGCCCGATGCAGGTAGTGACTTGCAGAGCGTCATGCTCAAGGCCACGTATGACGAGGAAAACCAGTGCTGGCGACTGAACGGCTCTAAGCGCTTCATCACCAACGGCGACTCCGACATCCACCTCGTCCTGGCTCGCTCCGAGGCAGGTACGCGCGACGGTCGTGGCCTTTCCATGTTTATTTACGACAAGCGCGACGGAGGCGTCGATGTACGTCGTATAGAGAACAAACTCGGCATCCACGGTTCGCCAACCTGCGAACTCGTGTATAAGAACGCCAAGTGCGAACTCTGTGGCGACCGCAAACTGGGACTTATCAAGTACGTCATGTCGCTGATGAACGGTGCCCGCCTGGGTATCGCTGCCCAGTCAGTCGGTCTTTCGCAGGCAGCCTATAATGAGGCCATTGCCTACGCCCGTGACCGCCGTCAGTTCGGCAAGGCTATCATCGAGTTCCCTGCTGTAGCCGAGATGATTTCAAACATAAAGGCCCGTCTCGACGCCGGTCGTGCCCTGTTGTATCAGACCGCTCGTTACGTCGATATCTATAAGGCCTTGGAGGACATCGCCCGCGACCGCAAACTGGAACCCGAAGAGCGTCAGGAACTGAAGAAATACAGCCGCTTGGCCGATGCCTTCACGCCGCTGGCCAAGGGTATGAACTCGGAGTACGCCAATCAGAATGGTTACGACTGCATCCAGGTACATGGTGGCTCGGGCTTCATGCTTGAATATGCCTGTCAGCGCATTTATCGCGACGCCCGCATTACCAGCATCTACGAGGGTACCACGCAGTTGCAGACCGTCGCCGCTATTCGCTACGTCACGACAGGCCTGTACAGTCAGGTCATCGAGGAGATGGAGCAGCAGGCCGTCCTGCCCGAATACGAGGGTTACCTCACTCGCCTGAAGGCCATGGCCCAGAAGTTCAATGCCTGCATCGCCCAGGTGAAGGAGGCCCAGGACAACGACCTGCACGACCTCTGTGCCCGCCACCTCTACGAGATGGCTGGCGACATCATCATGTCGCACCTGCTGATGCAGAACGCCGTGAAGTGCCCCGACCTCTTCGCCAAGAGCTTGCAGGTATATGTGAACCTGGCCGAGGCCGAGGTGGAGAAGCACAGCACCTGGGTCAGCCAAATGACCGTCGCCCAACTGGACAGCTACAGACAGGCGTAAGGACTTATTGTCACTCAGGGGTGCTCCGCAGTATCGGCGGGGCTGAGAACAGACCCTCGGAATCTGATCCAGGTAATACTGGCGTAGAGAGAATGAACAATTTAATCGGAATCAATATGAACAGACTATTGGCTGTCGTGCTCCTGGCGGGCACGGCACAGTTGGGTTTTGCCCAAACATTTACAGCAGACTCCACCAAGATGGAGGACCTGAACGAAGTAGTAGTAATGGCCGTGAAGGCACAGCCGAATGCCCCGTTCGCGGTGGCCAAGGTAGATAGGAAGCAACTTGAGGGCTTCTCCCGCTCGGGACAGGAACTGCCCTTCCTCTTCGCCCGCACTCCGGGCGTACTGGCCTGGAGCGAGAACGGTCTCGGGACGGGGACTACCTACATGCGCATCCGCGGTGCAGGGGACTCGCGCATTAATGTGACGCTCGACGGCGTCTCGTTGAACTCTCCCGAAGACCAGTGTGTATTCTGGGCCAACATGAACTCGTATGCCTCGCTGCTCTCGAACGTACAGATACAGCGCGGCGTGGGCACATCGACGAACGGCGACGGAGCTTTCGGCGGCACGGTTGCTATGACCACAAGCTTCCCCTCCTTGGAACCCACGGGCGAAGTAAGTTTCTCCTACGGTTCGTACAATACGATGAACTACGGCGTCTCGGCCTCGACGGGCTTGCTTGCCGACCATCTTGTGGCCAACTTTGCTTGGCACCAGACGCAGACCGATGGCTTCATCCACGGCACCAAGGGACGGAGCGGCAGTTACATGGCCGGCCTTACCTATATTAATAATGGCGGGACGCTGAAGCTCAGTTACAAGAACATCGGCAACTACGAAGTGACGGGCCAGGCCTGGAATGGCATGACGGCCGGCAACGACGACTACAGCCTGAATGCCTACGACGGCATCCGCACCTACAAGGATATGTACGACCGCGGTCTGGGCAAGTTCAACAGTCTCTACGAGCGCTTCGTGCCCGACTGGGCAGGGGGCTGGACCACCGAGCGCTATACGATGACCGACGGCAGCCTGTGGCCTCGCACCACCGACAACTTTTGGCAGAACCACAACCTGCTGAACCTCACGTGGCGCATCAGTGACCATTGGAGCACGACGGGCACACTCCACTACACCCGCGGCCATGGCTACTACGAGGAGTTCCGTTATCGTAACAAGGGACCGAAGAAGTTCGGCCTGCCCACCGTGCTTTCCGACGGCTCGTCGTTAGGTAAGGAAGACTACGTACGTCAGAAGGGCATGACGCAGGACACCTATGGGCTGGTGTGGAACGTCAACTATCGCGACGACCATTGGGACGTTATCGGCGGTGCTTCGCTCCAGCAGTTCGAGGCCAACCACTACGGCTATCTCACCTACACGAGCAACGACCTGTTGCGTCAGGACCTGTTCACCGACAAGGGCCGCTATAAGTACTACGACAGCGATGCCGACAAGACCGACGGCCAGCTCTTCCTCAAGGGCATGTATCACATTACGGCTGACTGGGACGCCTTCGCCGACCTTCAGTTCCGCCATGTATCGTTCCTGACCAACGGTACGAATGACAAGTTCATTAAGCGTGCGGACGGTTCGTACGGGAAGCACCTGCTCGACATCTCGAAACAGTATAATTTCGTGAACCCGAAGGCGGGCCTGTCGTACCATCGCCATGGTCATTCGGCCTACCTCTCCTATGCCTTGAGCCACCGCGAGCCGGAGCGCAACAACTTCACCGACAACGGCAACTATCCCGCGCCCCGGGCCGAGAGCCTCCACGACGTGGAGTTGGGCTACAACTACCAGGGCGCCCGCTGGCATGTCGGCCTGGGATTGTACTCGATGTACTACCACGACCAGTTCGTGCAGACGGGCCAGGTGAGCGACATCGGCGAGAACCTGACCACGAACATCCGCCGCAGTTACCGCCTGGGCCTCGAGCTCACGGCTGGCATGGACGTGACGAAGTGGCTCAGCCTCGAGGCCAATGCCGCCATCAGCCGCAACACTATCCGCGACTTCGACGAGGTGGTGGAGACCTACGATGACGACTGGAACGACCTGGCTCCCGCTACCGTGCACTACGACAACTCGACGTTGGCCTTCTCGCCCACGGCTATCGTGAACGGCTTTGCCGACTTCCACGTACGGGGCTTCTCGGCTACGTGGCACACCAACTTCGTGTCCCGCCAGTACCTCGACAATACGGCCAACCGCGACCGCTCGCTGCCCAAGTACACGCAAACCGACATCCACCTCGGCTACGACCTGGAGTTGGCCCGGAAAGGCCTAAAACACATCGTCTTCGGCCTTGGGCTCAACAACATCTTCAACCGCCACTATGCCCGTGCGGGCTGGGTGTATAGCAGCATCGTCGGCAGTGCCTATCCCGAGCAAAGCCGATACTACCAGATTGGTTACATCCCGATGGCGGGCTTCACGGCCATGGGCAGCGTGACGCTACGCTTCTGATGAAGGATTAAGAAAGAAGAATTAAGAATGGCCGCCTTCCTCGCGAGCCACTGGCTCGACATCGTGACCACCGTCCTCGGCCTGGCCTACATCCTCTTGGAGTACCGGGCCAGTGTCTGGATGTGGGCCGTGGGCTTCCTGATGCAGGCCCTGGGCATCGTGCTCTATTACCAGAAGGGGTTGTACGCCGACTGCGGGATGGAGTTCTACTACCTCTCGATGACCATCTACGGCTACTGGCGCTGGGTGCGTGGCTCGTCCGAGCGTCGGCAACTGCCCATCCGCCACTTTCCCTTGCGCCTTGTGCTGCCTTGGACGTTGATTATCCTGTCCCTGTGGGCCCTCATCTATTGCCTGCTCCGGACATTCACCGACTCCACCGTCCCCCTGGCCGACTCGTTCACCACGGCCCTTTCGGTCGTGGGCATCTGGGCCTTGGCACATAAGTATCTGGAGCAATGGTTCCTGTGGATAGTCGTCGATGTGGTCACCTGCGTACTCTATTATTACAAGGACATCCCCTTCAAGGCCTCGCTCTACGCGCTCTACGTCGTTATCGCCATCATGGGCTATCGCAAGTGGAGAAGCCTAATGGGCGTCAGCGGTCGCGATAAATAGCGATTTCGCCGCTGCCCAGGCAGATGCGGTGCGCCGCGTCGTAGATGCAGCCGAACTGCCCGGGGGCGATGCCCTGTATGGGCTCGTCGGAGTGGATGTGGAATCCCTCGGCGTCCTGCGTGATGGTGCCCGGCATGAAGTGATCGACGTGCCGAATCTTGAACGAGATGGCCCTGTCGGTGGGCGGTTCGTCCCAGGGGTTGCGGGTGATGAAGTGCAGGTCCGCCAGCCGGAAGTCGTGGCCGTACTGCAGTTGCGTGTCCCAGCCGTGGGCCACGAAGACGATGTTCTTCTTGACATTCTTCTTGACGACGAACCACGGGCCCCCACCCAGTCCCAGGCCTTTCCTCTGGCCTATGGTATGGAACCAGTAGCCGCGGTGCGTGCCCACCACCTTACCCGTCTCGATGTCTATTACGCGTCCCTCCCGTTCGCCCATGAAGCGGCGGATGAATTCGTTGTAGTTAATCTTGCCCAGGAA
>JAFUFK010000016.1 GCA_017469925.1 Bacteroidaceae bacterium
ATCAGTAGTCAAGCCTTATTTTAGGTGGCTATAGTGGCGGGGTTCCACCTCTTCCCATTCCGAACAGAGAAGTTAAGCCCGCCCGCGCCGATGGTACTGCCAAGGTGGGAGAGTAGGTAGCTGCCGTTTTTCTTTGGAGGGCCCTCCGGAAGTAAGATTCCGGAGGGCCCTCTTTTTTATCCAGTCAGCCGGCTGAATAGGATAAGTCAGCTGGCTGAATCGGGCAAGTCAACTGGCTGAATCGGGCAAGTCAGCTGGCTGAGTGGGACGAGTCAGCTGGCTTTTACTGAATCTCTCGCCCACGAAGCCGTCGCCCATGTTGCCCGTAATCAGGTCGAAGTGCTTCAGCACGGGCGGTGTGGGGCGCAGGTCGTAGTAGTCCATCTCGGCAATGTTCAGCGAGAAGTAGTCCAACTTGTCGTAACTGGTGTAGAGGCGAGGCAGCACCTCGTTGTGCTCGTATATCCACTGCTGGACGTCATTGGGAACGTCGAAGCTGACGGTTCCTACGCAACGGACGCTTACCTTGTCGGCGTAGGCCAGCAACTCCACGTTGGGATTGGCATGCAGTTCCTTCCAGACAGCCTTCTTTCGGGAGGTGGCAAAGTAGAGTGTCGTGCCCTCCTGCCGCATAATCTGGAACACGCGCAAACGAGGGAGATCGCCCTCGCACGTGGCGAAGGCAATCTCGTTGTGGACTTTCAGAAAGTCTAATGCGGTTTGTAACATAATATTTTGGTTTTGCGTTTGAATCTCGATTCGACTGCAAAGGTACTGCAAAATGTTCATCCGTGCAAGAGGGCACTTTAAACTACGTTTGAAGTTACTTCCGCTCGAAAATTCTCAAATAGATTTGGAATTTTACTCGCTTATTCGTAACTTTGTCCCCACAACCTTATGACGCTTATGTTTGCGCATGTGGCATACAGGACTTTCGGGGCTCTCCGTGCATCCGTCGTGGTGCAAGGGGAGCCCTGAACGGCTTTGCAACTCACAACCAAGTACTCACTAAAAACTCAATAATGATGAAAGCAATCAAACAACTTAAGAGACTCCTGCTATTGCTCTGCCTCATGGTGGCGGGAAGCGATGCCATGTGGGCTACAACCTATACTTATGTGGGTGAGTACCCGGATGACAATGGTAATCGATATTATGTGTATTCCTATGTCTCATCCTTTGGTTTGACAAGTGGTATGACATGTTATACTGCGTCTCTTAAAGCGATTAATGCTACAGGAGATGTGGTGATTCCTAAATACCTTCCTTCCTCATCACACTCGGCTCAGGTTTCGGCTGTAGGTTGGTGGTATGACCATGAACAGGCGGAAGACATCACCTGCACGACCAGTATGACGTCACTGACTTTTGAAGGAGCTTTAACGGTTTATGGCAATTTTACTCTTTCAAACCTCAATGGCACTCTTACCTTCAATGGTGGTACATTAAAAAGTGATGCCACACTTAACATTCCCAACGTCACAACGTTAACAATGAAGGGGGGGGTATTATATGGGTACCAAGTATAATTTTACGATATCTGGCACAATCAATGCACCAGCGGTCGCAGCACTTGAGTTAACTGAAACCGACATCTCTGGCGTAATCAATGCTACGGCGGCCACACAGGTCCGCATCGCTTCGTGGTCAGGGAATTCCAGCACGTTTAACGTGCCCAATGCGACAAGTGTCAGCATCGAAAACAGTCCCTTTAATGGCAACATCATCAACGACAAGGTAACAAGCATCACCCTGGGGCAGGTTGATTTCAACTACAACGGAAAACTGTCCTGCTCCAAACTTACTGATATCTATATCCCGGACAAGACTGCTCTGCCCACTTTCTCCGGCACTTACGCCCAACACTTCACTCGCCCTGCCAACACGATTACGGTACACGTCTATGGCATGACGGCCAATGAGATTGCGGCCATGAAGAACTCGGCCGTCTGGAGTGGCTTCAAGGAGATTGTCAACCACAAGACCGAGCTATCCTATACGCTGGTCAACAACGGCAGAGCCACCATATCGTTCTTTGGGCTGGAGGGCAATGCGAGCTATGTCTCTGCCACGGGCTATACGCAGTATGCCCAGGTTTACAGCGGCTCGAAGACGGGCACTGTGAAGGTTGGGGGCAACTATGCCGTGGAGATAAAGGACGTTGACTTCACCACCAAGGACGTGACGCTGAAACGCAACGGCCATTTGGTGAGCCTATCGACAGGTGAGAACCAGGGCCGACCAGTGAGGTTCTATGAGGACCTCGACCTTCAGGGAGACGTGAGTTACGAGGTGACCGTCACCGACAAGACGTGCAACCTTACGCTCACGCAGACGGGCTACCGCGGCAACATCACCTATACGAAGACCACGAACGGCACGACATCGAGCGGTGTCATCTACACCAGCCCCGCCACCATCACCTGCTCCCAGGGTTCGACACTCTCGCTGAGCATCCCCTACGACCAATATACGCCACAGACGCTGACGGTGAACGGAACTAACTACACCCTGACCAAGGCTAACGGCCTTGCCACAGCCACCATCAACGTGCCGGCGGCGACTTCGACGGCAGGCACCCTGACGTGGCAGGAGCCACAGCAGACCTACGAAACCCACCAGCCGCAAATCATGATTATGCGGTCGGGCGAAGGCAACGTGTTGTTCAAAGGCTTGTGCCTGCCCGAAGAACAAGCGGCTGAAGCCTACGAACAGCAGTTCGGCTATCCCGCAGATGAATATGGAATCGTGGTATCGGCTGTGGCAAACTGCCAGAGCACTGTCACCACCGTCACCGTACCCGATTATGACATTTTGGGGAGAGGAACGGGGTATGAGTTTGGCTCTGATGAGTGGGGCATGCGCACCGAGATTACTCCCGTGGCAGGCCAGACGCTGAAGACGCTGTTGGTCGGGTGGCTTTCAGAGGATGAAGATGGTCGCCAAGTGATAGAATGGGAAGACATGCTATATGGCGAGGATTATGGCTGTTATGTGCATCCGGAGTATCGTTATGTCACCTTTGATGAATCCACGAATACCTATACCTTTAATTGGGGCTTTGATGAAATGAACGTCTGGATAGGCGACTACATCATCAACATCGCCATGGGACCAGAAGAGAGTGCGGTAGAGGCGGGTAAGACCCTGAACTTCGTGCGCAAGGGCGGACGAGGACATGCATGGATATATTGGCATGATAATTACGATTTCTATTTCGACGAGGATGGCAGCAGTAGCAAAGTAATTCCCAACGAGCAACTGACCGACATTCAGATGACTGTGCAATTGAACGACGGCGAGACCTTCCACGTGTATAAGGACGGCGTGGACATCACTGGCCAGTTCCAGGGGCATGAGGGCTCCGACGAGCACTGGGCAGAACTGGAGAAGGAATCGGCCACCTACACCCTGCTCATTGAGGAATCACCCGACGCCAACCCGACGTGGACGATGATGCACGACGGCGACAGCATCTTCGTGGATGTCGAGTATGCAGACGGCACGCATCATGAGGACAGTTTCTCGGGACTCGTTGACAAGCGCATCTTCTACGAACCGAACGTCAGCAAGGCTACGCTGAAGGTGTATGCCGAGAACCTGAACGATAGCAAGCCCCGGCGTATCCTGAAGAACGGCGTGGACGTTACTTACCAGTTCAGTACTATGGACGGTGTCAGTGGAAAGGACGGGTTCCTCCTCTTCTACGAGGTGGATGGCAGTGCCCTCATCGATGCTACATGGGAAATCGGCTACGACATCAGCCACCGCCAGACCTTCATCGTCAGGGGTGGCACGACAGAACAAGTGGTGGAGATGGAATTCGAACATCTTTATGGTGGTCCTACACTCCACGCCAACAACGATGGAGTACCCGTCTCTGCCGACCTACCTCCATACGACAGCGAATACAATTCGTATATCATGCTGACTCTCTATGTAAAGAACGAAGAGACGCTCACTGTCCTGCGTAACGGCGTGGATGTGACCAGCGCATTCACCAAGGGCGACGGCTATTATGAGATTAATGCCTCCGACGGCAATTATCCCAACTTGAACACGCTTGAGGCTCTCGGCTTCCAGATTAACGACCCCGCCGTGTGGGAGATAACCGTCAAGAGCCTCTCGGAGCAGGTGAAGACCACCACCATTGCCAACCCCGATGGGATGGAGATTGTCTATGCACGCTACTACACAGACGGTAGTCATCTCGAAGAAAGCATCACTGAGGAATATCACTCCTACTACTTCGACGATAGCGACCGCGCGAACACACGCTTCATCCTGTTCATGGTGCCCATGGATGAGAATCGTCCCGTTCGTGTGCTCCGCGATGGAGTGGATGTCACTTACACGGGGTCTGATGAGTGGATTGCAGGAGACTACGTTTCTTATGTTGGTACTCTTACAGACAACAGTACATGGGACATCACTTATGACAACAGCCATAAGCAGACCTTCCTCCTCAAGGGTGGCTTGTATCCCGAAGTCGACTACGAATATAGGGCGAGTGATATCGTACAGGGGCTGCAAGTCAATGGCATTACAGAGGTGTATCTGCCTGACCATAACTCTGACTGGGATAATACGTATGCAGACTTCACGATTGGAGTGAAACCTAACGAGACATTCAAGGCTTTACGTAATGGTGTGGATGTCACGGATAAGTTTACGAAGGAGGGCGTTAATGAGAACCTATGGCGTTATTCATTGAACTTTGATGATGCTGATATCGCAGCTGCACTTGGCATTGACGACCTTCGTGAGGCTGCCGTGTGGGAGATCACGATTGGAGACGACGAGAACACTGGCCGCACCATGTTCGTAACCACGACGGGCAAGGCCTATACTGACCTCGTAGTGAATGGAACGCGCAAGGTTTCCTTCAACACGGGCACGAAGACGTATCAACTGGCCGATGGCGACACGTTTGAGGTTTGGCCCTTCACCGGCACCGTGGGCTACGGCGACGCCATCAAGCAGGTGCTGCTCAACGGCACGGACGTGACCAACGACGAGACGTACCTGAAGGAGAAGGTGGCGGCGGAGAACCCGCAGAACGATTACTGGCGTTACGACTTCAGCGAGGTCAGCGGCAGTGCCGTCATCCAGATTATCTACGAGAATGCCCAGTACGACACGAACAAGGATGGCCGCGTGACCATCGCCGACGTGACGAAGCTGGTGAATAAGATTTTAGGTAAGGAATAGGGCCCCTCTCCCCGCTCCCCCCGTAGGGAGGAGGGCTTACATATCCCCTTGAAATTTAGCCCCCGCGAGCATTGCTTGCGGGGGCTTTTGGTTGTTGTGGGGGAGGTGTTGGGCTACTTGTTGCGCTCGGCCTCGAGGGCGGCCTGCATGCGGCGGGCCAGTTTCTTGTGCCGGCCGATGACGTTCCGCTCCTGATGGCGGTCGGAGCGGAGGTCGAAGAGGGAGAGGGTATCGACGATGCCCATCTCGTTGCCAGTAATGCTGACCTTGGCACCCTTGTAGGCGGGCAGTAGGGCGTACTCCTTCGTGCGGTAGCCCAGGCGGCCGACGGCCTCTACGACCATGCCTTGGCGACCCTTACGGCTCTTGCCGAAGAAGGCGTCGAGGTGGTCCTCAGAGTCGAGTCCCTCGGGCAGTGGCTGGCCGAGCATGCGGGCAAAGGAGGCCATGAGGTCTTGCTGAGCCACGAGGGCATCGGAAGTGACGTGGCGCAGGTGGCCCTTCCAGTAGATGAAGAAGGGGACGCGCGTGCCGGCCTCATAGAGGCTGTACTTGCCCCCTCGGTAGCCGCCGTTCATGTCGTGCTGGCCTACGAGTTCGGGGGCCTGGTCGCGGTAGCCATCGTCGAGGACAGGACCGTTGTCGCTGGTGAAGATGACGATGGTGTTCTCGAGCAGGCCACGCTCCTCGAGTTTGCGGATGACCTCGCCTACGCACCAGTCGGCCTCGACGATGACGTCGCCTCGCGGGCCCATCGTCGTGCTGCCGACGAAGCGGCTGTTCGGTATGCGAGGCACGTGGGGCTCGTGGAGTCCGTAGTAGAGGAAGAAGGGCTGGTCGGCCGGTTGCTGGTCGATGAATTGCTTGACGCGGTCGGAGAGGAAGTTGGCCATCTCCTCGTCGTTCCACAGGGCCGAGCGGCCGCCTCGCATGAAGCCGATGCGCGGGATGCCGTTGATGACGGAGTTGTTGTGGCCGTGCGAGGGTGTGACCTTGGTCATCAGTTCAGGATTCGTGACGCCCGTGGGCTGGCCCTCGAAGTTCTTCTGGTAGTTGACCTCGATGGGGTCGTTGGGGTCGAGGCCCACGACGTTGCCGTTCTCGACATAGACGCAGGGCACGCGATCGACGGTGGCGGGCAGTATGCACGAGTAGTCGAAGCCAATCTCGTTGGGTCCGGGCTTGATGGTGTGGTTCCAATCGACCTTGCCCTGTCCGATGCCGAGGTGCCACTTGCCGACGGCCCCGGTGCGGTAGCCGGCCTGCTGGAACAGTCGGGCCAGGGTGAACTGCCGTTCGCCGATAATCAGCGGGGCGTCGCCGGGCAGGATATTGGTCTTGCGGCGCCAGGGATAGATGCCCGTGAGCAGTCCGTAGCGGCTGGGCGTAGAGGTGGCCGAGGAGGCGTGGCCGTTGGTCAGGCAGACGCCTTCGTGGGCCAGTCGGTCGATGTTGGGGGTACTGATGGTCTGGCTGCCGTAGGCACTGACGTCGCCATAGCCGAGGTCGTCGGCGATGATGAGCAGTACGTTGGGGCGTTCTTGTGCCCATGCCAGGGAGGGTAGGGCGGCGAAGAGGGGGAGGAGTTTCATGGGAGTGATGGAGTTAGGGAGATTACTGGATAACGTGGATGTCGCGCTGGGGGAAAGGTATCTGGACGCCGTTCTGGTTGAGGGTGTCGTAGATGAGTTCCTTGATGCGGGCCGTCAGGGCGTAGCGCTGTTCGACGAGCATCCAGACGAAGACCTTCAGGTCAACACTGCTGTCGCCGAAGTCGGCAAAGCGGACGCTGACGGGGCGTTCGGGGTCGGTGATGGGCTGTCCGTTCTCGTTCCTTTCCTGGGTTATGGGGCGCAGGGCCTCGGTTATCATGTAGCGCACGTCATCGACGTTGGTGCCATAAGCCACACCCACGGGGATGGTGATGAGTTCGTAGTTGTGGTTGCGCGTCATGTTCTTGAAGTTCTTGCTCAGGAGGTCCTTGTTGAGGAACGAGATGACGCAGCCGTCGGCCGTAGTCACCTGGGTGCTCTGGTAGGTGATGCTCTCGACCTTGCCGATGACGCCGTCGCACTCGATGTAGTCGCCCACGCGCAGTCGGCCGGCCATCAGGGAGATGCCGTAGAAGAAGTTCTCGATGAGTTCCTGCATGGCGAAGCCGAGACCCGTGGCCAGACCGGCGGTGACGATGCTGATGCCCGACTTGGGCACATGTAGTACTACGAGGGCGATGATGAAGTAGAGGCCCCACGTAGCTATGGCGATGACGTTGTTGGGCAGGGTGAGGTTCACTATCTCGTCAGGCGTGGCCGTCAGTCGGCGGTAGTGGGCATAGAAACTGCGGATGGCGTAGTTGAGGTAACTGAACACGAACCACAGGCCGGCCACCGTGCAGAGTTTGGCCAGGGAGACCTGTATGAGGTCCTTCTGGTCGATGAAGTTGCGGAAGAAGGCCTTCATGCAGACGCTCGTCATCTCGAATATCTCCGAGGCCCAGTATATGCTGACCAGTACGGAGCCGACGGCCAGTATGGGCACGACGGTGCGGTTGAGGAAGTCGTATAGCCACGTCTTGGTGATGAACTCTCCCTTGCGCATCTGCTTCAGCAGCGGGCGCGTCTCCTCCGTGAGGTCCTCGCCCTGGCTTAGCCGTTCCCTGAGGTCGGGGCGGATGCGCGCAATCATGTACTTGTTCTCGAACATTTCCATCAGGTCGTAGAGGCAGGTGATGGTCGTGATGGCCGCCAGCTGGAAGGTCCACCATACCAGTATCTGCACCGACAGCAGCGTGTAGCCCACCCAGGCCACTATGCACGAGACGACCATGACGATGCTGGTCAGGTGGGTGTAGAGCATGTCGAGCATGGGCAGGTTGCTGCGGTGGCGCTTCGCCATCCACAGTTGCCACACGGTGAACACCAGCAGGATGGGCGGGAAGATAAGGTTCAGCAGGCTGTTGGGTATCAGGATGATGCGGAACATGATGACGATGAACGACAGAATCATCAAGGGCATGTAGATGAAGGCCGCGTGGAGCATCTGGCGCCCCTTCAGGCGAATGTAGAGCGAGAGGAAGATGACCTCCAGGAGCCACGCCATGCTGATGATGAGTTCGGTTGACATCTGGATGAAGTTGCGGTGGACGGCCGAGCGCACTATCATCACCAGGATGGCGAACAGGGCCGTGCCGAGGACGAAGGTCAGCATCTGGCGCCGTATCTCATACTCCTCGCCGCGCCAGCGCCGGGGCATGAGCCATCGCAGGATGACGTAGGTGATGAGGAGGGCAAGGCTCAGGTAGAGGAGCACGAATACGCTGATGAACAGCACCGAGACGCCCCGCCACTCCGAGTAGCCCTGCTCGTGGTCCTTGAAGGGGCGGTACTTCGTCAGGGAGGCGTTGTGGGCCTGCTGGATGTAGCGCGGCAGGTTGGCCAGGATGGTGAAGTAGTTCGACCCGCCCGTCTTGAATATGTTGTCCTGCAGGACCTTGTAGCGCGACTGGGCGAAGTCGTTCAGCCGTTGCACCTTCTCCCGCACGCTCTTGTAGTACGTGCTCTCGGCCTCCATGCTCTCGAGAAACGTCTGCAGGTTGTCGCGCAGCGTCTGGGCGTACTCCAGACAGGCCTGTCGGTCCTCCAGTTGCTGGCCTCTGAGGTAGAGCGGCTCGTGGTTCTCGTCCGCCTGCTTCTCGTTCATCGGGGTCGGGGGCAGTGGGGCGGCGGCCGAGTCGGCCGGCTGGCGCATGTGCGAGGCCAGGGAGTCGATGGCGTTGAGCAGTATGCTGTCGCTCTCCGTCAGCACTTCCTCGTCGCCCGTGGCCACGGGGGGCATGCTCTTGAGCGAGGCTATCAGGGCGTCGTAGCGCTCAATCTCGCGCCCCATGCGGGCGATGATTTTGTCGTAGGGCAGGGTGCGGCCGTTCTTCTGACTAAGTTGCCGGAAGAGGTTGACCGCCTGCTGGCAGGCGTAGGCCATGTCGAACGTGTTGTCGGTCGATTGCGAGTAGAGCATCAGGCCTATCTGTTCGCACTGGTTCATGTACGAGACCAGTTGCTGGTGCTGCTGGGCGCCCTGCTGTTCGTACATCTGCATGAACATCTGCTGCTTCTCGTAGTTGGTCTTGAGTTCGGCGCGCAGCACACCCAGCGTGCGGGCCAGGTCGCGCTCCTTCAGTACGGCCCGGCCTGGCATGACCACCAGCAGGCACAGGGCCACAAGGGCGAGTATTCGTTTCATCCTTCTTTACCTTATTATATATATTCGGCGACAAAGGTAACGAAATATTGCGAAACGGGCAAAGATTTGCCGCGAAACTACGCGCGCGAGCCCTCGCCAGGGCTTCCGGGAGGGGGCGTTCGTGGCCATGCGCTTAGATGTTCGTGGTCATGCGCTTAGGTGTTCGTAGGCATGCGCTTAGGTGTTTGGGCGGAGTCTCTTGGCTGTTTGGGGCCATTCTCTTAGGTGTCTGGGGCCGGTCTCCTACTCGTCGGGGCGTAAAGACGCGCGTCTTTCACTTGTAAGACGCACATCTTTCGCCTGTAAGACGCGCATCTTTCAGCCGTAAGACGCGCGTCTTACAACCTCGTCTCTTAGGCGAATGCTCCCAGACCAGGGCAGGACAGGGGGCCGACACCCGGGCGTCGCGGGTCGGGCTTCGGGGAGTTTAAGCATTTATAACGGGGAGATTTTGCCCATGTCGTTTATTATTCGTATCTTTGCGCCACGATTAGTTAAACTTTTTAAGGTAAAACGACGAATGAGTGACAGATTGTTTATTTTCGACACCACCTTGCGCGACGGCGAACAGGTGCCCGGCTGCCAGCTGAACACCGTAGAGAAGATAGAGGTGGCGCGCCAGCTCGAGCTGCTCGGCGTCGATGTCATCGAGGCCGGATTCCCTATCTCCAGTCCCGGCGACTTCAATAGCGTAGTAGAGATTTCCAAGGCCGTGACGTGGCCCACGATATGTGCCCTGACCCGTGCCGTCGAGAAGGACATCGACGTGGCCAACGAAGCCCTGCAGTATGCCAAGCACAAGCGCATCCACACGGGCATAGGCACCAGCGAGAGCCACATCCGATACAAGTTCAACACCACCCCGGAGGAGATTATCGAACGTGCCGTCCGCGCCGTCAAGTATGCCAAGCGCTACGTCGAGGACGTCGAGTTCTATGCCGAGGACGCCGGGCGCACGGACAACGAATATCTGGCACGCGTCGTCGAGGCCGTGGTACGGGCCGGGGCCACGGTCGTAAACATTCCCGACACGACGGGCTTCCGCTTGCCGGGTGAGTTCGGGGAGAAAATCAAGTACCTCATGGAGCACGTCGATGGACTCTCCGCCGGCAAGGCCATCCTCTCCACCCACTGCCACAACGACCTCGGTATGGCCACGGCCAACACGATGGCGGGCGTGCTGGCAGGCGCGCGGCAGGTGGAGGTGACCATCAACGGCATCGGCGAGCGCGCCGGTAATACCAGCCTCGAGGAGGTCGTGATGGCCCTGAAGACCCACCCCTATCTGGGCATCGACACCAATATCAACACCACCAAGATATTCCCCGTCAGCCGCATGGTCTCGAGCCTGATGAACATGCCCGTCCAGCCCAACAAGGCCGTCGTGGGCCGCAACGCCTTTGCCCACTCGAGCGGAATCCATCAGGACGGCGTCCTCAAGGATGCCTCGACCTACGAGATTATGAACCCCAAGGACGTGGGCATCGACGACAACGCCATCGTGCTGACCGCCCGCAGTGGCCGCGCAGCCCTGAAGCATCGCCTGCACGTCAACGGCGTAGAGGTCGATGGCGAGCGGCTCGACAAGATATATGAGGCCTTCCTGCGCCTGGCCGACAAGAAGAAGGAGGTCACGGACGACGACATCCTCGTCCTGGCCGGTGCCGACCGCTCGGCCTCGCACGCCATCAAGCTCGACTACTTGCAGGTGACCACCGGCATGGGCGTCCGCTCCGTAGCCGCCATAGGACTGAACATCTCAGGCGAGCGCTTCGAGGCCTCCGCCTCGGGCAACGGTCCCGTCGATGCCGCCATCCGTGCCCTGAAGGTCATCATCCGCAGGCAGATGACGCTCCGCGAGTTCACCATCCAGGCCATATCGAAGGGCTCCGACGACGTGGGCAAGGTCCACATGCAGGTGGAGTACGACGGCCACGTCTATTACGGCTTCGGTGCCAACACCGACATCGTCACCGCCTCCGTCGAAGCGTATATTGATTGTATCAATAAGATGACCCCCCATCCCCCTTTAGGGGGAGCATAGGCCCAGCCTCCAAACCTTCTTAAGGGGTATTAGTTATATGGAGAAATATAATCACTTTGCCTATCAGAATGCAGACCCGGCATACTATGCCCAGCTAAAGGCGTGGGCAAGGGAGATGAGGAAAGCCCCAACGGAGGCAGAGGCGGTCTTAAGGAATAGAGTCAGGGCAAACAGCCTCGGACATAAGTTCCTGTTTCAATACGTAATAGGGCAGTATATTGTAGATTTCCTATGTCCAGATTGCAAACTTATAATTGAAGTAGATGGAGAATATCATGCAGACCCTTGGCAACAGGATGATGATGAACAAAGAAGCCGTTGGCTTGAGCAGATGGGCTATAGGGTTATACGTTTCTCCAATGAGCAGGTATTGAAAGAACTCGATAATGTGATAAGAGAGATAAGTAATTGTATTAAGCAACAAAAGTAGTGATGTCAGAAGTTATAAGTAATAATCATAAAGAGGGTGTCAAGGAAACACTCCCCCTAAAGGGGGCAGGGGGGTCCCTCTTTGACAAAATTTGGGACGCGCACGTCATACAGGACGTGGAGGACGGCCCTACACAGTTGTATATTGATAGGTTGTACCTCCACGAAGTGACCAGCCCGCAGGCATTCGATACCTTGAGGGATAAGGGTCTCAAGGCATTTCGTCCCGGGCAGATATTCGCCATGCCCGACCACAACACGCCCTCGGACCAGCAGGAGTGCATCAACGACCCTGTCGGCCGCAAGCAAGTGGAGACCCTTGCGCGTAACTGCCAGGAGTTTGGCATCCGCCACTTTGCGATGGGCACTAAGGACAACGGCATCATCCACGTGGTGGGACCGGAGAAAGGCCTGTCGCTGCCCGGCATGACCATCGTGTGCGGCGACTCCCACACCTCGACCCACGGGGCCGTGGGCGCCATTGCCATGGGCATTGGCACCAGCGAAGTGGCCCAGGTGCTGGCCTCGCAGTGCATCCTGCAACAGAAGCCCAAGACCATGCGCATCAACATCGAAGGCCAACTTCCCGAGGGTACTACGGCCAAGGACGTGGCCCTCTACATCATGGCCCAGATGACTACGTCGGGCGCTACGGGCTATGCCGTGGAGTATGCCGGCTCGACCATCCGCTCGATGTCGATGGAGGGCCGACTGACGCTATCGAACCTCTCGATAGAGATGGGCTCGCGTGCCGGACTCATCGCCCCCGACGAGGTGACCTTTGCCTACCTGAAAGACCGCGAGTATGCCCCGAAGGGAGCCGACTGGGACCGTGCCGTCGAGGAGTGGCGTAAGTTGCGCTCCGACGACGATGCCCGGTTCGACAAGGAAGTGACCTACCGCGCCGAGGACATCGCACCGCGCATCACCTATGGTACCAACCCCGGTGCCGGCATCCCCATCGACGGCTGCATTCCGACCCTCGACGAGGTGCCCGAGGCCCAGCGTGCCCAGTTCCTGGCCCAACTCGACTACATGCAGTTCCAGCCCGGCCAGCGTCTGTTGGGCACGCCCGTCGATTACGTCTTCCTCGGTGCCTGCACCAACGGACGCATCGAGGACTTCCGTGCCTTCGCCTCCGTGGTGAAGGGGCGTCGCAAGGCCCCCGGCGTGGTGGCTTGGCTCGTGCCCGGCTCGTGGGCCGTGCGCCAGCAAGTGATAGACGAGGGCATCGACAAGGTGCTGGAAGAGGCCGGCTTCGAACTGCGCCTGCCCTCCTGCTCGGCCTGCCTGGCCATGAACCCCGACAAGGTGCCCGCAGGCAAGTTGGCCATCTCGACCTCGAACCGCAACTTCGTCGGTCGCCAAGGCCCCGGGGCCCGCACGATACTGGCCAGTCCACTGACCGTGGCCGCCTCGGCCATCACAGGTGTAATCACAGATGTAAGAGCGCTATGAAAGAGAAATTTGATATAATCCGGTCAACCTGCATCCCTATTGCGATTGACAACTGCAATACCGACCTCATCATCCCGGCCCGTTACCTGGCCTCGACGACGCGCGACCCGAAGTTCTTCGGCGATGCCTTCATGCACGACCTGCGCTACGACGCCGAGGGGCGGCCCGTCGGGGACTTTGTCATGAACCAGCCCGCCTTCTGCGAGGCGCCCCGCAAGGGCGTGCACGAAATCATCGTGGGCGGAGCAAACTGGGGCTCGGGCAGCAGCCGCGAGCACGCCGCATGGGCCATCGCAGGCTATGGCGTCAGGGTGGTCGTCTCATCGAGTTTTGCTGACATCCACCGCAACAACCTACTGAACAACTTCGTCCTGCCCGTGGTCGTCTCCAAGGACTTCCAGCAGGAACTCTTCGACACCATTGCCCGTGACCCGCAGGCTCAGGTCGAGGTCGATGTGCCCCGGCAGACGGTGACCAACCTCACGATGGGCCGAAGCGAGCAGTTTCCGCTCAATGGCTTCAAGAAGTACTGCCTCTTGAACGCCCTCGACGACATCGATTTCCTACTCCAGAACACACAGAAGATAGAAGCATGGGAGGCTCGGAACTGAGGAAGATAGAAATCATGGACACGACGCTGCGCGACGGCGAACAGACCAGCGGCGTCAGTTTCATGCCCCACGAGAAGTTGGTCATCGCCCGCGCCCTGTTGCAGGACCTGAATGTTGACCGCATCGAGGTGGCATCGGCCCGCGTCAGCAACGGCGAGCGCGACTCGGTGAAGAACATCTGCCGCTGGGCACGCCGTGCAGGTCTGCTCGACAGGGTGGAAGTGCTCGGCTTCGTCGATGGCCACGAGTCGGTCGATTGGATTCGGGATGCGGGCTGCCGACGCCTGAACCTGTTGTGCAAGGGCTCGCGTCGCCATTGCGAGGAGCAGTTGGGAAAGACCGCCGAGGAACACATTGCCGACATTCGCGAGGTGGTGGATTACGCCAAGGAGCAGGGCGTCGGGGTCAACCTTTACCTCGAAGACTGGAGCAATGGCATGAAGTCTTCGCCCGATTACGTCTTTGCTTTAGTTGATGCGCTTAAAGATTCTGGGATTCAAAGGTTTATGCTGCCTGATACTTTGGGCATACTGAACCCCCTCGACCTCATCCGCTACGTGCGTCGGATGGTGAAGCGCTACCCTGGGCTCCACTTCGACTTCCATGCCCATAACGACTACGACCTGGCTATCTCGAATGTCCTGGCTGCCGTCCTGGCTGGCTGTCGCGGAATCCATACGAGCGTCAACGGATTGGGCGAGCGTGCAGGCAATGCACCGCTGGCCTCGGTGCAGGCCATACTGAAGGACCAGTTCCAGGCCCAGACGAACATCAACGAAAGTCGGCTGAACGAGGTAAGCCGGCTGGTGGAGAGTTATTCGGGCATCGCCATCCCGCCCAACCAACCCATTACGGGCAACCACGTCTTTACACAGGTGGCCGGCGTGCATGCCGACGGCGACAACAAGGGAGGGCTGTACCAGAACGACCTCATCCCCGAGCGATTCGGCCGTCGGCGAGAGTATGCCATGGGCAAGAACTCGGGCAAGGCCAACATCATGCAGAACCTGAAGGAACTGGGGCTGGAACTGACCGCCGAACAAGCGCGACGCGTCACCCAGCGCATCATCGAGCTGGGCGACAAGAAGGAACTCGTCACCCAAGAGGACCTTCCCTACATCGTCAGCGACGTACTGAAGCATACCACCATCGACGAACGGGTGAAACTCGACAGCTACATGGTGAGCACCTCGTACGGGCTGCGACCCGTCGCCAGCGTGCGCCTGAGTGTCAACGGCACCGTCTATGAGGAGACGGCTACGGGCGACGGACAGTACGACGCCTTCGTGCGCTGCATCCGCCACATCTATCGCGACAAGCTCGGACGCAAGTTCCCCTGGCTCTCCAACTACAACGTCTCCATCCCCCCCGGCGGGCGTACCGATGCCCTGGTGCAGACCATCATTGAGTGGCAGTTCGAGGGGCGGACCTACCGCACCCATGCCCTCGATGCCGACCAGACTGAGGCCGCCATCAAGGCCACGATAAAACTATTGAATATCATAGAAGACATATACCAATGAAACTAAAGATTGCAGTATTGGCCGGTGATGGCATCGGTCCCGAGATTATGGAACAAGGCGTGGCCGTCATGTCGGCCGTGGCCCAGAAGTTTGGACACGAAGTAGAGTACCGCGAAGCCCTTTGCGGGGCCCATGCCATCGACGAGGTAGGCGACCCCTTCCCGGAAGAGACCTTCCAGACCTGCATGGAGGCCAACGCCGTGCTCTTTGCCAGTGTGGGCGACCCGAAGTTCGACAATGACCCTACGGCCAAGGTGCGCCCTGAGCAGGGGCTGTTGGCCATGCGCAAGCGGCTGGGCCTGTTTGCCAACGTGCGTCCCGTCACGACCTTCGACTGTCTCGTGCATAAGTCGCCGCTGAAGGACGAACTCGTGCGCGGGGCCGACTTCATCTGCATCCGTGAACTGACGGGTGGCATGTACTTCGGCGAGAAGCGGGAAGGTACCGACGAGGCCTACGACACCAACTACTACTCGCGTCCCGAGGTGGAGCGCATCCTGCGCGTCGCCTACCAGTATGCCCGCCAGCGCAGGAAGCACCTGACCGTGGTCGATAAGGCCAACGTCCTGGCCTCGAGCCGTCTGTGGCGCAAGGTGGCGCAGGAGATGATGGTGGAGTACCCCGATGTCGTGACCGACTTCATGTACGTAGATAATGCCGCCATGCGCATGATTCAGGAACCGCGCTTCTTCGACGTCATGGTGACCGAGAACACCTTTGGCGACATCCTGACCGACGAAGGTTCGTGCATCACGGGCTCCATGGGCCTTCTGCCCAGTGCCTCTACGGGCGAGCATACGCCTGTCTTCGAGCCCATCCACGGTTCGTGGCCGCAGGGCAAGGGCCTGAACATTGCCAACCCCCTGGCACAAATTCTGTCCGTAGCCATGCTCTACGAGTACTTCGGACTGAAGGAGGAGGGCACGCTCATACGTGAGGCCGTCAACGCCTCGCTCGACCAGAATGTCCGCACGCCCGAGATTCAGGTTGAAGGCGGACTGCATTACGGTACCCGTGAGGTGGGGCAGTGGATTGTGAAGTATATCGAGAAGAAATGAAAAGAATATTGTTTCTGATGCTGCTTGGGTGGAGTTTGCATTTATCCGCCCAAACTTCGTATGAGGACCTTGTCCGTCAGGCCTTCGACGCATTGGCAAAGGACAGCCTGACGCAGGCCGAAGGACTATTCCGCCAGGCCATGCAGGAAAACCCCTCCCACAGGTCGAACTACATCCTGTTTCGTTACCTTGGCCGCATCAAGGAGCAACAGGGCCGGGACGAGGAAGCACTCGAGAACTACACCTCGGGACTGAACCTCAACACGCAGGACACCGACCTGCGGCTCGACCGTGCGGCCCTGCTCTATCGCATGGGTAACGAGGCGCGTGCGCTGAGCGACTATACCGATGTCCTCGACATCGAACCTGAGAACATCGAGGCGTTGCAAATGCGGGCCCACATCTATGCCCTCCGCCACGACAACAAGCGGGCTCGTCAGGACTACGAGGCCATACTGCGTCGCGAACCGCTGAACGAGAAGGCCTACATCGGCCTTATCCTGCTCAACGACAACGACAACCGTCCGCGCGAGGCGATGGAACAGATAAACAGCCTGATAGCAGTCTATCCCAAGCATGCCGTCCTCTATGCCATCCGTGGGGGCATGGAACAACGTCGTCGCCAGTACGAGCTGGCGCAACGCGACCTGACGCAGGCCATCGAAATAGAGCCCACGAATCCTGACTTCTACGTGAGTCGTGCCACCCTTTTCCTTGAGATGCGCAAAAAGAAGTTGGCCCGCCTCGATACCCAAATGGCCATCAAGTACGGGGCCGACCCCAAGGAAATGGCAAGTTTACTTAAGTGAAATTGTTTGTGCCCGGTCGGGACCTACGCTTACGATGGTGATGGGCGTCTCCAGTTCGCGTTCCAAGAAGGCGATGTAGTCCTTGAAGGCCTGGGGGAAGTCCGCCTCGCTCGTCAAGTGCGTAAGGTCGGTCTGCCAACCCGGGAGGTCCTTATAGACGGCTGTCCAGCCTTCGGTGTCGAAGGGCATGTCGGTTGTCACCTCACCGTCCTTCTGGTAGGCCACGCAGGCACGGATGGTGGGGAACGTGTCGAGCACGTCGCCCTTCATCATGATAAGTTGCGTCACGCCGTTGACCATGATGGCATACTTTAGCGCTACCAAATCGACCCAGCCGCAACGGCGGTTGCGACCCGTCACGGCCCCGTATTCGTGACCAATCTCACGGATGCGGTCGCCCGTTTCGTCGAAGAGTTCAACGGGGAAGGGACCTGAGCCGACGCGGGTAGAGTAGGCCTTGAAGATGCCAAACACCTCGCCGATGGCCGACGGGGGAACGCCCAAGCCCGTGCAGACGCCGCCACAAACGGTATTCGACGACGACACGAAGGGGTATGTGCCGTGGTCGATGTCGAGCATCGTACCCTGGGCACCCTCGGCCAGCACGTTCTTACCCTCGCGCAGGGCACGGTTGATTTCTATCTCCGTGTCCACAAGCGAGAACTGGCGCATGTACGCTACGCCCTCCAGCCACAGGCGCTCCTCCTCAGTGATGTCGTAGTCGGTATAGTGCAATTGGCGAAGGGTTTCCTCGTGGCGAGCCTTCAGTGTGCGGTATTTCTCCTCGAAGTTCTCCAGCAGGTCGCCCACGCGCAGACCGGTGCGGCTGGCCTTCTCGCTGTAGGTGGGGCCGATGCCCTTGCCCGTCGTGCCTACCTTGTTCTTGCCCTTGGCAGCCTCCAGGGCGCGGTCGAGCACACGATGGGTCGGCAGAATCAGGTGGGCGCGCTTGCTGATGTGCAGACGGTTCTTGAGGTCGTAACCTGCCGTCTCCAACTCGCGTGCCTCCTGCATAAACAGGTCGGGTGCAATCACGCAACCGTTACCGATAATGTTCAGTTTGTTTTCGGCAAAGATGCCCGAAGGGATGGAACGTAGCACAAACTTCTTTCCCTCAAAAATAATGGTGTGCCCCGCATTGGGACCGCCAGCGAAACGTGCTACAATGTCGTACTTGGGGGTGAACACATCTACCACCTTACCCTTGCCTTCGTCTCCAAAAACAATGCCCAGCAGGGCATCCACTTTACCTCTTGTCATGTCTGGTCTCGTAGTTGTTTGGTTAACCGAGGTCAAAGATAATATTTTTCCCCCGAATAGCCAAGAAAAGCAACCAGATTTTTCCTTACCAGCCAGCCTCCTCCTCTTGTCCCATGTCCTTGTACTTGTCGAGGAAGGCACTGAGGCGCTCGAAGACACGCTGGCGCATCTCCTCCCGCCTGTTGTCTTTGGCAAAGCGCGATATGGGCGGCAGTATTTGGGCAAAGGCGATACCGGAGATGGACATAAACCCATTGCGGAAGGCCATGGTCATAAAGTTCCTCGTCTCTGTGGGTTTCAGTCTTTCCTCCTCGATAATCTTCCGAAGTTCCTCCTCTTTCCGTTGCTTGATGTAGGCAGTCCAGGAGGTGCCCACGTTGCTGCCCGACGTCACGCTCTCGATGAACCGTTCAATGAGGTCCTTCTTATTACGAAGGTCGGGGCTTGCATTGACGAAATCCCTGATTTTGGCCACAATCTGCTTGTCCTTCATGTGTCCGTCGGCATACTCCTGAACCAGATGCAGGATACGGTCGATGCTGATTTCGTCGTGCTTGATGAGTTCTATCTCGAAGACGATGTCGTCGTTTACGTCCGTGGCTTCGGCCTTTTCCCTGTCCTTAAACTCGTGGTACAGTTCCAGATAGGCACTCGTGTAGTGCTGGCGCTCCTGTTCGCCCAGCAGTTCCCTGCCCTCAAATTCATCAAAGGTGCTGAGGATGTTGTATAGTTTCAGGATGTAGGAATACGTCTTGATGAAGTCCTTCTTCGCCTCTTCGCCCATCACCCCCGTGCCCACGGGCAGTGGATATTGCTCGTGCAATGTCTCCACCACGTCCCTGTACCCCGGGTGGTGTTTCCCTTTCTCGTCAATATAGCCCTCGCTGTAGTACTCGTCGAAGGTGCGCAGCAGCACTACGCCCCTGGCCTCTTCGTTGCCATACAGCCCGAGTGCGTCGTTGGTGGCCTGTTCCAGATTGCGGAAGCATATGATGTTGCCACAGTTCTTCACGCTGTTCAGTATGCGGTTCGTGCGGCTGTAGGCCTGCAACAGACCGTGCATCCTCAGGTTCTTGTCCACCCACAGCGTGTTCAGTGTCTTGGCATCGAAGCCTGTCAGGAACATGTTCACGACGATGAGCAAGTCCAGTTCACGGTTCTTCATCTGCTTGCTCACGTCCTTGTAGAAACTCTGGAAACCGTTTGCCGAGAGGTCGAACTTGCAGCCGAACATGCGGTTGTAGTCGTCGATGCAGGCCTGTAGGGCATCCTTGTCTGTCTGCGACAGTATCGAGGTGTCTTCCGGGTTCTCGTCAAGGAGTTCGCCGTCCAGCGGGTCCTCCTCGTTGGCGCCATAACTGTATATCATCGCCACCTTCAGCCGCTCCGACTCGGGCATGTCGGCCATCTGTCGCTTGAACTCGTCGTAATAGAGTTTGGCGGCATCGATGCTGGCCGTGGCAAAGATGGAGTTGAAACCGTGCAGACGCTGGTCCTTCACCTGGTAGGTGCTGTTGCGCTTGGTCTTCTTCGCGAAGTTCTGGATGATGTACGTGACGATGTTGCCGATGTACTTCGGGTCGCGCATAATCCGTTCCCTGTCGATGTCCTCCACCACTGCATCCTCCACGCCTTCCCTTTCGCGCATCGTGCGTATGTATTCCAGATGGAAGGGCAGCACGTTCTTGTCGCTGATGGCATGGATGATGGTGTAGGTATGGAGCCGTTCGCCAAACACGGCCGCTGTTGTCGTCTTGTCCGCCCTGCCGCCGAGGTTGGCATTGGCGGAGAAAATGGGCGTGCCCGTGAAGCCGAAGATGTAATACCGCCGGAACTTCTTCGTAATGGCGGCATGCATCTCCCCGAACTGACTGCGATGACACTCGTCGAATATCATTACCACTTGCTGGCTGAATACCTCCATCTCCCGCTTTCGCTTCACCAGGATGGAGAGTTTCTGTATGGTCGTAATGATGATGTGGCAGGTGGGGTCGTTCAACTGCCGTTCCAGTATGGCCACGTTCGTGTTGCTGTTGGCGGCATCTTTCTGGAAGTTGTCGTATTCGCGCATCGTCTGGTAGTCCAGGTCCTTCCTATCGACAACGAACAACACCTTGTCTATGTAGGGTAACTTGCTGGCCAGCAGCGAGGTCTTGAACGAGGTCAGCGTCTTGCCGCTGCCCGTCGTGTGCCAGATGTAGCCGCCTGCGTCCCTGCTGCCATACAGTTTGTTGTTGTACGCCACCTTGATTCGCTTCAGAATGTTCTCCGTGGCCGCTATCTGGTAGGGGCGCATCACCATCAGTTGGTTATCGACCGTGAACACGCAGAAGCGCGTCAGTACGCTCAGCAGCGTATGCTTGACAAAGAAGGTGCTGGTGAAGTCCGCCAACATCGTGATACGGCGGTTGCGGGCATCCGTCCACCACGAGGTGAACTCAAACGAATTGCTCACCACCCGTCCTCGCCGTGCCCGTTCGTCTTCCTCCTTCAGGTGCAGGTCGCGCGTGGTGTTGCTGTAGTACTTCGTGTAGGTGCCGTTGCTGATGACGTAAATCTGCACATACTCGAACAGGCCACTGTCGGCCCACATCGTTTCCCTGTTGTAACGCTTTATTTGGTTGAAGGCTTCGCGGATATCCACGCCCGGGCGTTTCAGTTCCACGTGCACCAGCGGCAGGCCGTTCACCAGGATGGTCACGTCGTAGCGATTCCGAGCCGCGCCACCTGTGGGCGTGTATTGCCGCATCACCTGAAGGCGGTTTTGGTGGATGTTCTGCTTGTCGAGTAGCATGATGTTCTTCATGTCCCCGTTATCGAAGGTGAAGTTGAAGCGCGGGTCTTCCTGTATCACGCGTGTCTTCTCCATGATGCCGCTATTGGGCTTGGCGATGCAGGTGGAGAAGAACCGCTGCCATTCGCTGTCCGTAAACTTCACCTCGTTCAAAGCCTCCAACTGCCGGCGCAGGTTGCCGATGAGTTCCGCTTCCGTAGTGGCGGAGAGGAAGTCATACTCCTGCGTCTGCAGTTGCGCCACGAACTGGTCCTCCAGGTGTCGCTCACTCATGTAGGGTGCCTCCGAGACAACGCTGCCGCTCTCATACGCGGCCACCACCGTACTCTCGTCGTTCTCAGATATCAAGTCGTAGAAAGCCATAATCAGGTTGTTTTGTGCTTTTATTTCTTTTTCTTTTTTCTAATTACGAATTTATCTTTATCTTTGCAGCAGAATTAAAGAATCAGAACTATGACTGCCGTACAGTTGAATGCAATGAACGCCGAACTCTTCGGAGCACTCCAGACGATTTCGTCAGACGAAAGCCTGATGAAGAAAGCCGTTCGTGCCCTGAAGCGTATTGCCTCACAAAGTACTAAGGCTGAAAACACGATGTCAATGGCTGAACTGGAGGAAATCGTCCGCCAAGGTGAAAAAGAGATTGCAGAAGGAAACCTCCAACCCATAGCCATAGAAAACCTATGGAAGTAATCTTGCTTAAGAAGGCTCGCAAGGATCGTGACTACTGGAAACAGACGGGTAATGTAAAAATCATGAAACGCATTACCGATTTGCTTAATGACATCCAGCAGCACCCTTTTACTGGACTCGGTAAACCAGAACCATTGAAAGGCAATCTTCAAGGCAAATGGAGCCGCCGCATCACAGATGAGCACCGTATGGTGTATTCCATTAGTAGCGGTTGCATATATGTTTATGTTTTTTCGCTGAAAGGGCATTATCAATAATCTATCTTATTCAAACGTCAGTAGTTTGTTTCTGTAGTATTCGTATTGTTTCTCGCGCTCCCGGAGTTGCGCCCCCAAGTTCGTAATCGAGGCCTCGAAAGTGTCGAGGATGGAGACGATGCGGGATTGCTCTTCTATACAGATAATAGGTACAGGATATTTTAGAAGCATCGGTCTCCTTACAGATGTAACAGATGCTGCATAAGCATTCAACATGATGTAATTATAAAATGTTTTCTGCATATAGTAGAAAAAATATTTGGGAGATAAAGCACTGGAAGTAATGTGAATCCTATAAGCCCTTTGGTGTAACGCATATTTTCCCTCTACATAATGCAAGACCTTTCCAACTCCAACACCATCGCCAGAAGTAATAATTGCCGTTTCGTCAAATTCATATTCATTTTTCCATCTGACAATTTGCGAACGAACATAGAATGGATATTTCCCATTATCGAGTTCATCTTGTGTATTGCTACTTCCAGTCCCAATTTCTGCTAATTGCTCTAAAGCCCTCATTTCCACCCCTTCTTTCCCTTCAAGGTCAAGGAGTTGGTCACGATAGTGCTCGTATTGCTTCCTTCGCTGTGCGATTTGCTCTTTCAGGTTGTCTATGCTCGCCGTGAAAGTATCGAGAACGGACACAATTCGATCCTGCTCCGAAAGAGAGGGAATGGGGATAATGAAACCAGCAATATCTTTTCCATGAACATGAGGGACGCCTGCACCTTTCTGCGTTTCAAAGACTCTCTGCTGATTCATTTTTAGCCATTGAAAAACGTATTTATGTAGTAGTTTCTCTGATGGCTCTATAGTGAAAGCATCAGAAACAAAGATGGGCTGATTCCAATAAGCCACAAAACCAGCATAAGCCCCAGACCCCGCAACTGTTATGCTCTCTCCGGTCCTATTTGCTTCGTTATGATAATATGAAGGTGTTTGTCCACCAGCAATGACAGGTACAGAGCCTTCAACGGTCTCTTTCGCTGTAATGGTTCTACCTCGATTAAAAGAACAAACCTCTCCCAGTTTCTTCCACTCCACCATCATTTCATTCTTTTAAGATTCTCAATACCTCTCATTAATGCAAACTGACGCATTATGATTTTATATTCAAAGGTTTGCTTAATGGAAGCATTTTTGCTCAGCTGCTCAATTTTGTGTTGTATGCGTTTTAGTTCTTTAGGGTCAGGATTCCATTCTTGCTTCAATTGTGCCATTTCGTCCAGCAAAGCATGAAGTTCAACATTGTCATTCACCTTACCCAACGAATATTTGTACAATTCCATTTCAAGTATATCGAGCGTGGTGGAATTTTGCAGAATACATAAGTCACGAATGGCGCGAACCTGCTTTCGTGTATCCTTACTGCTATTATAACTTGTCCATGCAGCAATTCCGACTGCGATTATTGGACTCAATATGGTAGCCCACTGAACTGTCGTATCCATAATTACTCTCCTAATTCTTTAATAATCGCTTCTATTTTCTCATTCAGCTCATTCCCCTCCGCTATCAACGTCTGTAATCGGGCATTTACCGCCTCGATGTCTATCACCTCTCGTGTATCCTCCTGCTCCACATACGAGGAGACGGAGAGGTTGCTGTCGTTGGCCAGAATGTCCCTATTGTTCACCAGACGGGACTTGTAATCTACATCCGCACGACCGAGGTAGGTGTTGAAGATGGTGTCGATGTTGGCGGCGGTCAGTTTGTTTTTGTTTCCTTCCTTCACGCACTCCGCGCTGGCATCGATGAAGAGCACGCAGTTGTCGGCCTTGCTCTTCTTTAGGACGATGATGCAGGTGGCTATACCCACGCCGAAGAAGAGGTTCGCGGGCAGTTGGATGACGCAATCTACATAGTTGTTCTCGATGAGATACTGACGAATCTTCTGCTCTGCCCCGCCTCGGTAGAGCACACCCGGGAACTCCACGATGGCGGCAGTGCCTGTAGTGGCAAGGTGGTGGAGGATGTGCATGGTGAAGGCGAGGTCGGCCTTCGTCTTGGGAGCCAACACGCCGGCAGGACTGTAACGGTCGTCGTTTATCAACAAGGGATTGCTGTCACCGGCCCAGTGGGTGGAATAGGGCGGATTGGAGACGATGGCATCGAAAGGCTGGTCCTCCAGATGCTTGGGCTCGATGAGGGTGTCGCCCAGGCGTATGTCGAACTTGTCGAAAGGTACGTGGTGGAGGAACATGTTGATGCGGCAAAGGTTGTAGGTGGTGATGTTCACCTCCTGCCCGAAGAACAGGACTTGGCTGGCCTTTTCCGGTCCCAGCACCTTCACGAACTTCAACAATAGGGAACCCGACCCACACGCAGGGTCATAGACGCGACCGATGCGTGCCTTGCTGGTACAGGCAATGCGGGCCAGCAGTTCGGCCACCTCCTGAGGGGTGAAGAACTCGCCGCCGCTCTTACCGGCATTCGAGGCATACATGGTCATCAGAAACTCGTAGGCATCACCAAAGGCATCGATGCGGGCATCCTGAAGGTCGCCGCCCAGATTCATCCCGCCAATCTTTTGCAGCAACTTGGTCAGCGTCTCGTTGCGCTTGCTGACGGTGGCGCCCAGTTTAGGGCTGTTCACGTCGATGTCGCTGAAGAGGCCTTTCATGTCCGACTCGCTGTCCGTACCCATCGCGCTGCCCTCAATGTTCTTGAAGATGCGAGCCCGCGTCTCGTTCAGGTTATCGTCCGTCTCGGCTCGCGCTGCCACGTTCCGGAAAAGTTCCGAGGGATAGATGAAGTAACCCTTCTCGCTGATGGTCTGGCTGCGGGCATCGTCGTCCACATCCTCATCCGAGATGGTGGCATAGTCGAAGTCCGGATTGCCCGCCTCTGCCTCAAATGCTTTCAGGTGGGCAGCCAAGTCTTCAGAAATAAAGCGATAGAAGAGGAATCCGAGTACATAGTTCTTGAAGTCCCACCCATCTACACTTCCGCGCAGGTCGTTGGCAATCTGCCAAATGGTTTTGTGCAGTTCGGCACGTTCGTTAAGGTTTGCCATTTTTCACGATAGTCTTTAAGAGCGAAAGGACTATCGTTCGGAGAAGACGGGTCAATGCAATAAGACCTCGGGACACGAAAAAGCGCGGAACCGCTCTTATCGATGTCCCAAGGTCCTAGGAATAACCCATTCACGAAGATAAGCCCAGCCCACGCTATCGCGCAGGCGTTGGTACTTATTCGTTTCGTGAGATGCCAAATGAATTTCCGAGGTTCAGGGACATCACCGAATATAGCACTAACGCTATGTTATTTACCAATAAGTTTGTGACAGGGATCTCCGCCGAGTATCTTCACCGCCCTCGAGCAAGGACGATGATTTGTTCCATGTCGTGACAAAGATACAAATAAATTGAGAATTAAGCGTGAAGAAATAGAAAATATTTTGCCCTTGTGGCCATACAATCGGGTATCTCTACTAAGATTTCTTACGGCTCGATGCGGGCGAGGAGGTTCTGGGCCGCCTTGCGGACGTGGAGGCTGGGGCTTTGGACGAGTGAGTGGGCCTGGTCGCGCAGTTCGTCGAGGCTGCGGGGATTGAACTCCGTGCCTTGGATGAGCAGGCGCGTGGCCAGGAGCAGGCCGCAGAGTTGCTTGGTCTCACTCTCGTCGGCCACCCAAAGGAAGACGAGTTCCGGGGCTTCGGGCAGACGGGCGAAGAGTAGCATGGTGGTGTGTTGGGCTATCTCGGCATTGGGTATCAGTTCGGCCCAGAGGTCGGCCAGGTCGGCCGTGAAGCGGTCGGTGGGCATGAGCATGGCGGCCAGTATCTTGCTCTCGCGCACATTCTCGTGCCAGAGTTGTTGGGCCAACTCGTGCGAGGGCTCGAACTCCTGGGCGATTTCGCGCAGGCGGGGCAGTTCGATGCCGAAGTTGACGTGGTACGAGAGTCCGCCCTCGCGCATCTGCTGCGAGGCTACACCATTCATGTTGGCGCGCAGTTCGGCTTTGATGGCACTTAAGAGGTTAGAGGTTAGAGGTGAGAGGTGAGAGGGGTTAGAGGGTGTATTCTTGTCCATAGCGCAGCATTTGTTGTTCGTAGGTTTCGTCGTAGGAGATGATGACGTCGGTAATGTGTCCGTCGGCATCGCGCACGGGTGTCAGGCGGGGATTGATGAATCCCTTGTAAGGCGCAAGGTTGAGGCGCTCGTAGCGACGGAGCACTTCGGCATGGAGTTCGGGATTGACACGGACGCCATATTGCTCGACGAGTTGGCGGGCTCCCTCCTGGTCGCCCTCGCTCTTGATGCGTTGCACCTCGGCCAGCAGACGGGCTATGCCCTGGCGAAGGGCGGGGTAGTCACTTATATATAAGAAGACCCCTCTCCCGACCTCCCCCCTTAATGGGGGAGGAGTTCCCCCTGCTGCGGGTTCTCCCTCCTTGTTATGGCTTTGGGAGAGCGTCCGCAGTTCCATGGCATCGGGGCAATGCTCAAGGAGCCAGTGGGCGATGAGGGCCCGGTTGCGCATGTGGGCCTCCTCTATCTGGTGGCCGGGACGGATGCGTACGAGTTGGGTCATCAGGCCGTTGAGCATGTAGCTGTAGTATTGGCCGCGGTAGGCGTCGGCCGAAGGCGTGAGCCCCAGTTCGACGAGTTTAGGGTCGGCTATGTAGTAGAGGGCAAACAGGTCGGCACGGGCCTCCTCGATGGTGCTACCATAGACACCGAGGGCATCGGCATCGACCCCGGGTAACAACTGGCCGCTGCCGTGGCCAAGACATTCGTGGAGGTCGGTGTGGAGGTCGTCGAGCAGTTCGTCGAGGTCGGGGTTGCGTGAGAACTCGGCCAGTGCCTCGGGATGGTAGAACTCCTCGCGGAATCCATTGCCACGGGCGGCGCGGGCATAGGCCTGCGTCAGGTTGCCGATGGTCACGCTCTTGCTGCCGTGCTCCTGACGTACCCAGTTGCTGTTGGGTAGGTTGATGCCGATGGCGCTGGCGGGGTAGAGGTCGCCGCCGAGCATGACAGCGCGGATGACCTTAGCCGAGACGCCGCGGCACTCGCGCTTGCGGAAGCGTGGGTCGATGGGTGAATGGTCCTCGAACCACTGGGCGTTCTGGCTCAGAAGTTCGGTGCGACGGGTGGCTTCGTGGTCGCGGATGTTGACGTAGCCCTCCCACGATGCTTTCAGCCCGAGCGGGTCGCCATAGACCTCGGTGAAGCCGTTGGTGAAATCGACCTCGCCCTCCGTTTCGTGTACCCACTCGATGGTGTAGCGGTCGAAGACGTGTAGGTCGCCTGTTTCGTAAAACGCTATCAGCAGGCGGATGACTTGCTTTTGCCGGTCGTTTTCGGCTACCTCATGGGCTAATCTTAGCCAGTGGGTGATGCGGTCGATGGCCGGGCCGTAGAGGCCACCGCTCTTGTAGGTGTTCTCGTAGAGATGGCCCTCGGCGTCGCGCTCGAGCCGGCTGTTGAGACCATACATCGGGGGGCGAGACGGGTCGGAATTGTCGGCGGCTTGCTTCAGTCTGGCATAAAAGTCCTCGGCCTCGTGCTGGGTGATGCCAGGGGCATAGTAGTTCATGGCGGAGGTCAGGAGCAGGTCGTCGCCTGGGTTTTGATTGACGCGTTTGGGCAGTACGTCGGGGTCGAAGATGACGCGCATCAGTTCCTCGTCGATAGGGTAGCCCACCTCGGTGAGCACCTGACGAAGGAAGCCCTCGGAGAAGCCGGGATGGAACTTGTCCATGCCGTAGTGGTGGTGGATGCCGTTGGCAAACCACACACGCTTGAGGTACTCGGTGAGTGCTTCGCGCTGGTTAGTGTCTTGTGCCGGCGAGGGGGCGGAGGTGAGGAGGTGGCGATAGGCAGCCTCGAGCATGTGGCGGATGGGCAGGTTGTAGCGGCAGTTCTGGTCCCAAAGAATGTCGCGGCCAGCCAGGGTGGCCTCGCTCAGGTAGTAGATGAGCGTCTTTTGCCGAAGGGAAAGTTGGTCGAAGCCCGCTACCTCGTAGCGCAGCATCTGGATGTCGGCAAATCGCTGGTCGGTGTATGGGAAACTCACTTCTTTGGTTGCTTG
Source organism: Bacteroidaceae bacterium (assembly GCA_017469925.1). Classification (GTDB taxonomy): domain Bacteria; phylum Bacteroidota; class Bacteroidia; order Bacteroidales; family Bacteroidaceae; genus Physcousia. The sequence goes on from JAFUFK010000016.1 coordinate 28,426, forward strand.
TCGAGTTGTGCCTTGCGGTACTCCTTGGGGGTGCACCCCTTTAGTCTGTAGAAGGCGGCGTAGAACGACTGGCGGTTGCCAAAGCCCACCATCGCGGCAATCTCCTCGATGGACTTGTCGAGATAGCGTTGGTCGATGAGTTTATAAAGGGCCTCGTGGATGCGGTATTCGTTGACGAGGCTCGTGTAGTTCTGCTGGAATCTTAGGTTGATGACGGCACTGATATAGCGTGTGTTGGTCTCCAAATCGTGTGCCAGTTGCTTTGCAGAGTAATCAGGGTCGCGATACTTCTTCTCTACGACAAACTTCTGAAGAATCTTTTCGTAGAGGTCATCAACGAGTTCCGAGTTTATCAACATACGGTACGTTGCATCCTTCTCTTTCCGCGGGGTAATGTTGTACTTTGGCATGATTTAGAGGTTTAGATGCTGCAAATGTAAACATTTTTTTCCGATAAACAAGTCTTTTCTTATGAAATATTCGGACAAATGACGTATATTTGCAGCTGAGAAGTCGCAAGGACATGATTCACGAACTACTGAAACGCGTTTTTGGCTACGACACGTTCCGTCCGCAGCAGGAGGAAATCATTCGGCATCTGTTGTCGGGCGGCGATGCCATGGTGCTGATGCCCACAGGGGGCGGAAAGAGCATTTGCTACCAACTGCCAGCACTTGCCTTGCCAGGAGTAACGGTGGTCGTATCGCCTCTGATATCGCTGATGAAGGACCAGGTGGAGGCCCTGCGCGCCAATGGTGTGCACGCCGCGGCATTGAATAGCATGAACTCGGAGGAGGAGAACCTGCTGGTGCGTCGCGAATGTGACCAGGGAACGCTGAAACTCCTTTACGTTTCTCCCGAACGTTTGTTGACAGAATTGCCATACCTGATACACGACCTGCGTATCTCGCTTTTTGCCATCGACGAGGCCCACTGCATCTCGCAATGGGGGCATGACTTCCGTCCCGAATATACCCAACTGGGGGTGTTGCGTGAGATGTTCCCCAACATCCCTATTGTGGCCCTGACCGCCACGGCTGACAAGGTGACACGGCAGGACATCCTGGAGCAACTTCATCTGAATGGGGCGCGCATGTTTATCTCCTCGTTCGACCGCCCGAACCTGTCGCTTGACGTCAAGCGTGGTCTGGGGGCGCGAGAGAAGCAGCGCGTGATACTCGACTTTATTGGTCGGCACCAGAATGACTGCGGCATCATCTACTGCTTGAGTCGTAAGAACACGGAGGCGCTGGCTACCTATCTGTCGGGGCATGGCATCACGGTGGCCGTCTATCATGCCGGACTGACGGCCGAAGAACGCGATCGGGCGCAGGAGGACTTCGTCAACGACCGCGTGCAGGTGGTTTGTGCCACAGTGGCCTTCGGCATGGGAATCAACAAGAGCAACGTGCGCTTCGTTATCCATTATAACCTGCCCAAGAGCATCGAGAACTTCTATCAGGAAATCGGGCGTGCGGGGCGCGACGGACTGCCCTCCGACACGTTGCTGTTTTATAACTTGCAGGACATCGTGCAGTTGTCGCACTTTGCACAGGACAGTGGTCAGGCAGCCATCAACAAAGAGCGGCTCGACCGTATGCGCGAATATGCCGAGGCCGATGTGTGTCGCCGTCGCATCTTGCTCAACTACTTCGGCGAGCAGGCCAGTCAGGACTGTGGTAACTGTGACGTCTGTCAGCATCCACCCCAGCGGTTCGACGGCACCGTACTGGTGCAGAAGGCGCTGAGCGCAATCTATCGTACAGGGCAGAAGGCTACGTTACGCGTCGTGGCCGACATCCTCCACGGCAACTTCTCGGCCGATGTGAAGGGACATCAGTACGACCGCCTGCCCACCTTTGCCGTGGGGCGTGACGTGCCGTTGCGCGACTGGAATGACTACCTCTTGCAGATGATTCAGTTGGGATTCCTCGAAATAGCTTATGACGAAAGCAATCACCTGCACATCACGCCGCAGGGGGGCGATGTCCTGTACGGGCGGAGTAGGGCCCAATTGGCTGTAATCCGTAGGGAGGATATGACTCCTTCTGTGCAGAGCCGTAGTCGGAAGGAGGTTGTGCCCGTCATTGACTTTTCCGAGGAGATAGGAACCTCGACGGGGACGGAGAGTCGTGAACTATTCGAACGGCTGCGCCGACTGCGCATGCGACTGGCCCAGGAGCAGGGATTCCCGCCCTACATTATCCTAAGTGATAAGGTGTTGCATGCACTGGCCACCCTGCGACCCACCACGGTGGAGCAATTCGGCAATGTCAGCGGCATTGGCGAGTTCAAACGTCAGAAGTACGGACGAGTGTTCGTGGACGAAATCAAGGATTATTTGTCATAGCGTAGAGTTCGGCCTCTTCGGCTTTTAGACGCTCGACACACTCTTCGTGGGTGTTTAGTGCAATGCGCTGTTCGGCCAGTTGCATGAGAATCTCCTGACGTTGCTTTTCGAGTTGCTTCTGTTGAGATACGAGCGACTCCAACACATCTTCATCCTCCATGTTCGAGGGATGCATGCCTTCGGCTTGCAGGGCAACAATGGTGCTGCGCAGGGCATCGACACGAGTCTGCTCAAGCATCGACTCGATGCGTATGGCACGTACCTTTTCACGGGTGGCGTTCCAGTCCTTCTCGGTGGCGAAGGCTCGTTCCAGCTCGGCATACTGCACGGGCGAATGGTTTGCATTGAACTTGCGCATCCAGATGTCGAGTTGTGAGCGTTCGGCGACAGCTTCGGCATCGAAGGTTTGGCCCTGCGACAGGAGTTCCTGCTGGCGTCCTTGTAATCCCGACAGACGCACTTGTGCCTCGTGGGTAGCCTCCAGGTGTTCTTTCTCCTTCTTGCGTGCTCCGAGCAACAATTGATAGTTGGTGCTGAAGTAGTCTTTTACCTCCTGTTGGCCAAGCATGCTCTCGTAGTTTTTTTCGCCTTCCTTCAGTATGGTTCTACGACGCTCCCGGTCTTCGCGTACAAGGAGGTTCATGGCATCAAGGTAGGCACACGTGTTGCGCTTGTTCTCGAGGTGGGCCTGTATGATGGCTTCCTCATGTCTCATCTTCTGGATGTCCTCGTTCAGGTGCTTCCAAGTGTCCATCATCTTTTCGATACGCAGTTGCAGTCCTTCGTGGCTGTTCTTCCATTCCGTGTACCAGTCGTTGATGGTGATGAGGTTGGTCAGTTGCTCGTATAGGTGGGTATAGTCGTCTTGCAGGTTGCTCCGGGTCTGGCGCGTCTGCTCCACCTGTCGTGCCAATACCTGACAGCTGGTGTTTACCTCATTGAGGCGGACGGTAAGGTCGTTCTTGTGCTGTTCCTTACGGGTCAGTTCCTCTGAAATTTCGTTGATTCGCGTCTGGTTGAAGTTGTAGTCGTCGAGCTCCTTTTGTGCGTCGTCGGCATCGTAAGCGGTGTTCTCGATAAGTTGGCGGAGCAGGGCTGTGCGCGCCTCGAGGTTGGTGCCCGAGGAACATTCCTCGAACGTGCGGTCGAGCTGGCTGAATACGCTCCACTCCTTTACATCCTCCATCTGACGCTGACGCAGACGCGAAAGGGTCTCCTCTTCGACATCGCGACGTGATACCTCGGCTACGTGGTCGAGCTGGAGCTGACGCAACTGTTCCTCCTTGGCTGCCAATTCGGCACTGAGGAGCTCGTAATCAACGCGCAGGTCGTTGATGAGTTTGCTCTGTTCGAGCATGGTGTCGCTGTGGTAGGGGTGGTGCGTTGCGCCGCAGACGGTGCAGCTGACACCCTCCTTCAAGTCTCCGCGCAGTTGGATGACATTTTGGCTCTTACTCAGTGTCAGGGTATATTCCTTCGCATGGCAGAGCTGGCGCATGGGGACAACCCGCGACTCCAAGTCTTCGATGTTGTGCTTTAGGTTGTCGATGTTCAAACGGATGCGGTTGACGAGTTGCGTCTTTTCTTCAATGAGGATGTAGCCCGACGAAATGCGGTTCCACAGGGACTGGGCGGCGATGAGCATCTGGCGGCGGCTTTTTAGCTGCATGGCACGCTCTTGCAGTGAGTAGCTGCTGCGTCCGAGGTTGTTCTGTCGGTGGAGATAGAGTTCGGCATTCAGTGACTTAATCTCGGATTCCACATTTTGGTAATCGGAAAAGACACGATTGAGCATGTCGTTCTCTTCCTGCTGACGACGCAGCTCGTCCTCTTGTGTGCGGGATAGCTTCTCCAGTCCCAGTTTCATCTCTTGCAGCCGGCCCAGTAGGGTCACCACCTTTTCGCCGTGTTCCATGAGTTGCTGATGGGGCTCCATTGTCTGGCGTTGTGTGGTTTGCTGTGTGAGAAGTTCTTGCAGGCTCTCCAGTGCAGCCTCCTGCTCCTCAATCTCCTTGCTTAGGATAAGTTTTTGCTGGCTGATGGACTCGGTAAGGCGATTCGTCGAGCGTTCGTCGAGTTCTAGTATCGTACGGGCACCAAGTATGCGATTGGCCTCTTCCAACTGGTCCTGGACAATCATCATTTGTTTGGTGGCATCTTTGTGGTCGTCGGCCAGTTGGGTCTGTATCTTTTGAAGGTCGGTCACCTCGTGCAGTGTCTCTTCCACCTCCCGTGCCAGTGTGCTTTGCGCCTGTTTGTTGGTTCGCGACTGTTTCTCAAGCAGACTCATTCGCTGGAATAGGCCCTGAATGGTCTCGAAAGTCTCGAAGCGGTCCAGTTCCTTCTCCTCATTAGCCACCATGGCCAATTGCTTGTTGACCTCGTAGAGGCGATTGCGATGTTCCGTGAGTTCGTGTTTCTTCTCGTTGAAGCGATGAAGCCATTCCTGCTGGTCGTGCAGACGCTGGAGCGACGACTCGATGTTGCGGAGTTTCGTCTCGGCCAGTCGGCGGGCATCCTGTATGCGGGCCATCTTCTGCGGGCTGAGCATGGCATTGGCGATGTTCATGCGACGGGCTTCGGAGCGTGTCAGCTGCTTAATCCATGCCGAGACCTCCTCGGGCATGGACTCTCCGTAACGCTCTTTCCACCATTGGCGAGCCAGTTCTTCGGTGCTTTTGTCTTGTTGGGGGGTATGGATGGAGATGGGTTCTTCGACTTGTGTTTTCACCTCCTTTTCGGGCTCCGTATGCGGCGTTCTGTGAAAAATGTTCATAGTGTCAGTCGTTTTATGCATGCAAAGATAGGCAAATAAATCGAGATTGTAATAATTTTTTCGTACCTTTGCACCCGCAATACCATTAAACAACAAAACTTTTAACCCATTAAACCTCTATAATGGCACAGAAACCCAGTATCCCCAAGGGCACACGCGACTTCGGTCCCGTAGAGATGGCCCGCAGAAACTATATCTTTGACACCATTCGTAGCGTCTATGCACTCTATGGCTTCCAGCAGATAGAGACCCCTTCGATGGAGAATCTCTCCACCCTGATGGGTAAGTACGGCGAGGAAGGCGACAAGTTGCTCTTTAAGATTCTGAACTCGGGCGACTTCATGCGTGGAGTGACGGAGGAGAACATTCGGGAGGACAGCACCAATCGACTGGCTGCCCGCCTGTGTGAGAAGGGCCTTCGCTACGACCTGACTGTCCCCTTTGCCCGCTACGTTGTGCAGCACCGCGAGGAGTTGACCCTGCCCTTCCGCCGTTTCCAGATACAGCCCGTGTGGCGTGCCGACCGTCCCCAGAAGGGCCGCTATCGTGAGTTCTATCAGTGCGATGCCGACGTCGTCGGCAGCGACTCATTGCTGAACGAGGTGGAGTTGATGCAGATTGTAGATACGGTATTCCAAAAGTTTGGCATCCGTGTGTGCATCAAAATCAATAATCGTAAGATTCTCACGGGCATTGCCGAGATGATAGGTCAGGCTGACAAGATTGTGGATATCACCGTGGCTATCGATAAGTTGGACAAGATTGGCCTGGACAACGTGAATGCCGAACTGCGCGAAAACGGTCTGCCCGAAGAGGCCATCGAACGCCTGCAGCCAATCATTAAACTCTCCGGCACGAACGACGAGAAACTGGCCACGATGCGCGAGGTGTTGCGTGACAGCGAGACTGGGCTGAAGGGCATTGACGAGGTGGAGTTCGTCCTGAAAAAGTCGCGCTTGAAGAATCCGCTTGAACTGGACCTGACACTGGCGCGTGGGCTGAACTATTACACCGGATGTATCTTCGAGGTAAAGGCACTGGACGTAGAGATTGGCAGCATCACGGGTGGCGGTCGATACGACAACCTGACGGGCATCTTTGGTATGCCGGGCCTTTCGGGAGTGGGCATCTCGTTTGGTGCCGATCGCATCTATGATGTGCTCAACCAACTCGACCTCTATCCCAAGACCGTAAGCACGGCCACTCAGTTGCTTTTCATCAATTTCGGCGAGGTCGAGGCAGCCTATTGTCTGCCTATACTGGCGCAGTTGCGTGAGGCAGGCATTCGTTGTGAGATATATCCCGACGCCACGAAGATGAAGAAGCAAATGCAGTATGCCAATCAGAAGGAGATACCCTTCGTCGTTCTGGTCGGAGAGAACGAAATGCAGCAGGGACGGGTTACGCTGAAGAACATGGAGACGGGCGAACAGCAGTTGCTCACGCCCGACGAACTGCTTGCCGCTATATCTTAATGAAGATTTGACGTCTCCATAGTGCCCAGGCTGCGACGGCAATCATGCTATCGAACAGCAGGGCATAGCACAACGAGGCCATGCGCGGGTCGAGACCACCCGAAAGCATGGCCTCGTAAATTGTTTCGTTCACACCCCAGTGACTCGCTACGGGCGCCAGCATCTCGCTCAGGACGTAGAGAAAGAAGGCGTTCGTGCCAAACATGCGGAACAGGTGGCACCAGCGGTTGTGCCCCTTCTGGTCGATGACGTAGATGAGTGCCCACAGCAGCAGTGTGGCCAATCCGCAGGTGACCAGCACGTAGGATGGCGACCAGATACGTTTGTTCAGCGGTAGCCATACCGCAGCCACGAGTCCTGCGAAGAGCATCAGTGTGCCCCATGCCCCTAAGGACTTTAAGGTCCCTAAGGTCTTTAAAGTCTTTCCTATCAGTATCCCAATCAGCGTATGAGCAATGCCGGGCAGGGTCCCTAACAACCCTTCGGGGTCGATGGGACTCTTGTGATAGAGATGGCTTTCGCCGAATAGCCAGCGATCAACGCGGCAGAGCACATTCGACTCATCGGGCATATAGCCATTGCCGAGGCAGAGTAAGGCGGCGTATCCCAGCAGAAGCCCCAGAATGATGTAGATGTAGCGCTGAGGCTTTACGCGAAGCACAAGGAAGGCTCCTGCACAATAGCACAGGGCTATGCGCTGGAGGACGCCCCAAATGCGCAGGTCGTGCCAGAAGGCCCATTGGCCGTCGATAAGCATGTCCCAGACATGGAGCAGAACGCCGACAAGGAACATGCGCACCGTTCGGCGGATAATCTTCCGTGGGGTCAGGTTCTTCCTCGAAAGCCAAATGGATACGCCGACCATAAAGAGGAAGAAGGGGAAGACCAGGTCGCACAGGGTCAGCCCGTTCCATGCGCTGTGACGCAGGGTGGTAAACTGTTCGTGGCCCACGCCGTTGTTGACGAGAATCATCAGGAACACCGTCAGCCCTCGCATGACGTCGAGGCTCAGCAGACGCTTATTCATGGCTGAGCATAATGCGGCGTGCGACATCTATCGGGTCGCCTTCGGGTTCGGCGGAGTAGAGCGTGTGGTCCAGCGTCCATGGCTCTTCCATTGCATACCAATCGACCTCGACGGCAGGGTTGCCCTTCTTGGGCACATACGAATTTCCTACGGCCAACATTGGCAGGCGGCCGTCCAGTTCGTCTTGCAGGATGGAGAAGAAGTGGCTCCAGCGCGGATAGTAGAAGTCGCGCAGGATGCCCTGCCACTCCTTGTGGGCATAGTCGCGCAGTCCGCCATCGTCGGCACACGGACGATTGCCCCAGGTCGTAATCTGTACACGCGCGTTCCACTCATAAAGGTCCTTCTCGGCCGACGTGCTCCCCAGTTGGCGAGCCTGCTCGGTCCAATGTCCGACGCGGAACTCGGAGCGGGTAGCCAGCAGGGTGTCTTGTTGCAGAATCAGGTGCAGGAATGCCTCGCTATCCTTCTTGAAGGCGCGTCGGTCGCAACTCTTGAAGTCGGCAATCGCGCGGTTATAGAGGATGCGTCCGCGGTCGGCCAAGGCTTGGCGACAGATATCTACGAGGTCGTACTCGAAATTGTTGTTCCCACGGTATTGGTCGGCGGCAGAGAGCATCATCAGTGCGGCAGCCCACGTCGAGTTCGGGTCGTAGTAGTTGTTCATCTTGCTCCACGACGACACCTGGAAGCAGTCGAACCCTGGTCGGGCGCAGAAGATGCTCTCGTGCGGTCCCTGCTGGTAGTTGCCGAAGGGGCAATTATAGATGCCGTCGGCCAGCACCTTCCATGCCTGTTGGACGAGTTCGTCGCTGTGGCCATAGCGTGCTTCGACGTAGCGGCTCACCCAGTCGGCCTTCGTGGGCAATTCCTGCATCCAAGGCAGTTCCGACATCAGTTCGTACATAATGGGATTTGTCTCCGACCCCTCCATGGTCAGGCCCCAGCCCACGATGTGGCGGGCCAGCGGACTGGTGCGGGTCAGGCCAAAGTTGTTGAGCAACAGGTCCATGCGACCATGCAGTCCGACGTTGGCACCGAAGTTTTCCAGCATACAGAATATCCAGTCGTGGTCGCCATAGCCCTTCTCGCGTTGGAAGCGGCTGGGGATGCCCCACATGGGGCTGCACTCGCTGAAGAGGTCGAGTACGATGACCTCGCCTGCGGGCAGGGCGTCGAGCATGGCGGGCAGAGGATTGGTGCCCCAACCCTGAATCACCCATTTCGCCTGTGGCGCAGCCTGTTTCATGGCAGATAGAATGTACTTACCCATCTCGCCGATGTCCACGCCCTTTGGCAGACTGCCTTCGTGGAAGGGGTCCATCGAGTAGAAGTCGGCCTCGCCATACAGTTTCTTCGTCTCTTCATAGAACATCCGCGCATATTTTGCAAACTGCTCGTCGCTGGGCAGCAGGATGCTCGGGCGTACGTATTTGTTCCAGTACTGCTTCGGCGCGTCGCTGAGGAAGGAGGGTATCATGCCGCAGTAGCCTGGCAAGACGGGACGCATGCCGTACTCCTTCATGCGGCGGAGTATCTGCTTCTGCAACTTCTCCTGTTGGCCGTACCAGCTTATGGGCAGCGGACCGCCCCAACCCTCCAGGTTGTTCATCTCCCACCAGGCCATGAAGGCCGGCCCGGGGATGAAGCGGGCTACGTCGTCCTCGCTATAGCCAAGGCGGAGCAGCAGGTTGCGCCATACACATTCGTGGCCGACGGCCGCCAGTGGCATGTTGATGCCGTGCAGTGCCATCCAGTCGAGTTCCGTCTGCCAGCGTTCCCAGTCCCAGAAGGCCATGGAGTAGGAGAACGTGCAGTAGTTGAAGTCGTAGCGCAGGCCGAGGTCGGTCTCGTGGCACTCACGCTTGCTGACGGCGGGCAGTTTGGCGGGCAGTTCGGCCTTCATCTGGTTCCAGGTCAGGTGGATGCCGCAGTGGTACTTCAGATACCAGTTCAGTCCCGCCGCGATGTTTACCCACGAATTGCCGCGGACGACGGGCTTCGTACCTCGCTGGTCGAGTTCGAAGAAGTCGCGGTCGCTCTTGACCCGTTCGATGACAAATCGCTTCGATGCACCGCGGTCGATGCGCTCGAGCAGTCCGTCGATGGGCGTGGCTGCCCACATGTGGGAACACAATGCTATAAAGCTGAAAACGAGTAGTAATGCAAGTCTTTTCATGGTCTTGGTGGTTTATTTCATGCAATATTACAAAAAAAGAATGGAACGGGCAAACATTCCGGGAAGTTAATGATCTTATCGTCGTTCGATGCCGATGGAACGTTCGTTCGATGCGCATCGGTCGTTCGTTCAATGCGCATCGAACGATGAAACCTTCCAGTCTATCTCGACGGGATTATTGCGCATTTCCACGATAAGGGGCAGTCGCAGGTCGTCGCGAACCCACATCTCGGCGCCTTCGTCCGTGTCGGTGAGGTGCAACAGTCCGTCGGCCGCGTCGCGAAGTTGCCAGTGGGTGTTGCAGAAACGGCATTGACCTTTCTTGCGCAGGCTGAGCAATGCCTTCTGGGGGAGCAGGGCGAAAAGTTCGGAGTTGGGCAATGTCGTGTGCCTTCCGTCGAGCGGTTGTTCGTAGGAGAGGCGCTTGGCGTGGCGGCGGGCCCGAGGTGTCATGGTGTAACTGCCGGTCCATAGGCGCAGGTTGCGCTCGATGCTCCAAAGGAGGGTGAGTGAGTCGCCATGCTCCTCGAAATCGACCCGGAAGCGGCGCGTCTGGCCGTGGAGCGAATAGGTGAATAGGTATCGCCCAGGCGCAAGAGAACTTAAGTCTTCCGGCTCTCGGGCCTTTGCCTTATGCTCGTAAGGCTTAAGACTTGGCACAATAAGTATTCCGCCCTCCTGTAGTTGCCGATGGCTGATGCGCCAGTCGGGTAGGGGCGTGCCGTTGAGCGTGGGCGTTTCTATTGTATCATCCGCCTTGCAGACAAACTTGCCGAAAGTCCATTCTTTGATGAGTGGCGAGTGGACGAGATACTGGTCGGTTCCGGCCAGGGGATAGAGCCCGATGAGGTGGAAGGCGAGCCATGAGGACATGGCGCCGCTGTCGTCGTTGCCCGGCAGACCCGCAGGGGTGTCGTTGAAGTGGCGGGTGACAATGTCGCGAATGCGCTGGCTGGAGCGTTGGGGCTTGCCCAGCCAGTGATAGAGGCAGGGGGTGAGGAACGACGGTTCGTTGGCCACGTTGTAGTAGCCGTGTAGGAAGAAGGTGTCGAGACGGGCCTCGAATGCCTCGGGGCCACCGCAACGCTCGATGAGGGCGGGGATGTCGTGGGGCAGGCTGAAGGAGTACTCCCACGACGAGGCTTCATACATGAAGCAGTCCCACCACTTGCAGTACCACGGACCTTCGTAACTGGTATCGGGCGTGTAGCGGAAGGTCAGCGGCTGGCGACGGCTATGTCCGAAGGGAACCTTGTCGAGCCATCGGCCCCGGGCATCGCGCGGCATGATGAATCCGCGGGCCCCGTCGTGCTTGTAGTCCGAGCGCCAAAGGTTTTGCCAGCGCATGCTTTGCTGCATGTACTGCTGGTAGAGACTGTCGCGCCCCAGGTGCTTTGCCACCTGAGCAATGGCCCAATCGCAAAACGAATACTCGACGGTGCGGTTGCCGGCGCGGGCCGTACCGTAGGGGATGTAGCCCAAAGTGTTGTACTCATGGAGTCCGCCACGCCCCTCGGCTTCGTCGTCAGCAGGGGGCACGGTGGCATCCTTCAGCATGGCCTCCAAGGCCAGTTCGTAGTCGAGCGTAAGTCCCTTGGCAAGGGCGTCGGCCATGACAATCTCTCCATTGCTTCCGCCCTGCGTGCGGCCGTTGGAGTTGCCGCTGCGGGCATCGGGCATATAGCCTTCGCGCTGGTAGATGGTGAGCAGGGAGCGGGCCATGTCGGTGGCTCGCTCGGGAGAGAGCAGGGTAAGCAGGGGAGTGCTGGTGCGATAGGTGTCCCAGATGGCATAATAGTCGTCGTAGGTACCGTCTTCGCGGGTAGTGGGCATCAGACAGGTGTGGTACAGCCCTGTGTAGAACATGCGTCGCAGGTCGTCGGGCGTATCCTCGGCAAGTCGGAAGGGGGAGAGCAGTTGCTCCCATTCGTTGAGACACTCTTGGTGGACGGCATTGAAACTCTTGCGCTCAAGGTTGGAATGAGCCTGCCGGGCACTGATATACGAAATGCCGACCCGCATCTCCACGTCGTTCCGCTGGCACTGGATGTTCATCGACTGCCCGCGCCTATACGCCAGTTCCTCAATCGGGCTATTAAATTCCGCATAAAAGAATACGGTATAAGGACCGCCGTTGTTCCATCCGCCACTTATGGTCTGACTTCCGGCCACGGCATTGTCGTTCACGCGATATATCTCGGCCCCCTCGAATTGTTGCGCCTCGCGTGCCTTGGGCACAGGGTTGCGGCCGAGGAAGTGGGTGAGGTCGAAGCGGAATGTGGGCGCAACGGTGTCGGGAAAGGTGATGCGATAACTCGAATAGAGGCGCGAGGCCGTGATTTCAGTCTTTATGCCCGTCTCTTCGTAGGTGCAGGCGTATCGGCCGAGCGCTATCTCCTCATTCCTCCGGTGTTGGGGCTCAAGACCGGGCTGAATGAGGATGTTGCCGTATTTCGGTCCGCCACCGGTGCCACTGACGTGGGTCTGTGAAAAACCGCTTACCAGGGCGGGCATGGGGGCCCAGCCGGCGTTGTTCCCCGTTCCGCAGTCTGGTCCGGGCTTAGCCATACCGAAAGGCACGCAGGGACCTACGTAGGTGCGTCCGAGCCCTTCGCTGCCGATGCGCGGGTCGATGTGTTGTCCGACCTGGGCGGACAATATATTGAGAAAATGAGGGAATGAGAAAATGAGTATTAGGGCAATCCGCTTCATGTGAAAGAAAAGGGGCGTGGAGGCCACTCGAGCACTCCACGCCTCTCCGGGTTTAGTTAGTTAAAAAGGTGTTTCTTAATAACCGGGATTCTGCTTCCAGTTGGTATTCACGTTCAGCACGTCGATGGACAGCGGCCACAGACGCATGCGCGGGTCGTTGCTGCCAAACTGAGTCTTGAAGCCCCAAGGACGCTCGAAGTGGCCGAAACGAATCAAGTCGTTGCGACGCCAGTGCTCGTCGAGGAACTCACGACCGCGCTCGTCTTCAATATCCTGCAATGTCGGAGCAGCAGCCAGGGTGGGAGCACCTGCATAGCTGCGAATCTGGTTGAAGAGGCTCTGGGGCGTGTCGCCATTGGTGGCTGCACCACCGCGTACGATAGCTTCAGCCTTCATCAGCAGAACGTCGGCAAAGCGGAAGATGGGCACGTCGTTCGACTGGTTACGTCCGTTGTTGTTGTAGTCGGTAATGTTGGGGAAGAACTTAATGCTCTTATAGCCTTGGCACCAACCCGTCATGTCTGCACCAGTGTTCAGGTGGTTGTCCTGATCCTTCAGGGTAATGCTGCGAGTGAAGGTTACAGGCTGGTCGTTGTAGGTGTTGCGCACATTGGTCTTCTCACCCGTGTATGCATCATACTGATAAACGTCGAAGGTCTCGGCATTGCCATCACCTACGATACAGTCGTTACGACGGTCGCCAGGCAGGTTGAACAGAGCTGCATACTCAGGAGTCAGTGCGAAGTTGCCACCGACGGACTTCGTCATTTCGATGCTGTACAGACCGTTGTTGTTCTGGCCACGACGCCATGTGCGGAAGCGGGCATAGGTCATACCCTGAATGCTGACTGCATCGAACGGCATGGCATAGATGAAGTCCTTAATCTGAGGACCATTATTGTAGAAGAACTTCATCTTAAAGTCGCTCTTACCTCCCAGATTGGGATTCTCATCACCACCAGCCAAGGCAAACTTGCCGCTCTCAATCAGACGGTCACAGGCTGCAATGCAATCATCCAGTTTCTCGTTTGTGCCGTAGGCCCAGGCTGCGTCTGTTACGTCCTTCGTGTAAACAGGCCAGTTGATGTAGAGCTTTGCCAGCAGGGCATCCACCATCCAGCGGGTAGGAGTGCCATAGGTGGTCTCGCTAACCTCGTCGGGCATGCGGTCGCGGACTGCCAGCAGTTCATCTTCAATCCACTTGGCCACATCGGCACGAGGTGCACGGTCGGCAGCTTCGTCGTCGTTCAGTATGCGATCGAGGATTGGCGTGTCGCCCCAGTGGTCCATGAGCAGGAAGGTGTAGAAAGCACGTGCAGCACGTAGTTGTGGCTCGTAACGAGGATCATTTCCTACGTCCTTCAGGATGGTATTACATTTGGTGATACCCGACAAAATGTCGTTATAGACATTCAGCATGTTCTTACAGTTGTCGTAGTCGATGGTGTGTAACGAGAAGTTGGCACAGTCGCCGTTGTTGTAGTAGTCTCCGTCGAAGCTGACACCCGTGTACTCGTCAGAGTTCATCGAGTTTCCTTCGTCGAATCGACGACCCAGGGCACCGCGGAAAGCAAAGAAGGCATCGGCCGTATTTACCTGGATTTCAATATCCTCTGGCTGGGGATATTCCTCGTAGTAAGGCTTCATATCCACGTCCAGGTCGGTGCAGCTGACAGCCAGCAGGGCTATCAGTGCGGCAGACATAAAATATCTTGTTTTCATATTGATTATCGGTTAATGGTTTAGAAGTTGATATTAACACCGAACAGATAGGTACGTGTGCGGGGATAGGTGCTCTGGCGCCAGTCGATGCCGGGCTGCAAGCCTCCGAGGCTGATTTCGGGGTCGCAACCATTGTAACCCGTGATGGTGAATACGTTGTTTACGGTAGCGTAAAGGCGCAGGTTCTGAATCCAGTCGCCCAGACGGCCAAAGTCGTAGCCCAGTGTCAGAGTCGACAGACGCAGGTAGTTGCCCTTCTCCAAGTAACGGGTCGAAGGATATTGTGAATTGGTATCGTTGATGCGAGTGGGGTTCTCGAGAACCTGTTCGTACAGCGAAACCAGTCCGTTCTTACCGTTCTTCACGTTGGTCATGTTGCTATAGTAGGCTTCCTTGGCATTGAAAATCTTGTTGCCGCCTACGCCTTGGAAGAATGCGCTCAACGACCATTTCTTCCATGTCAGTGTGTTGCTCCAGCTGAAGGTAACCTTTGGCTGAGCGCTGCCAGCTTTGCGGTAGTCGCCTTCGTTGGGGCTTGTGGTCGTGCCTACCAATACACCATTCTCGTAATGGTTAAAGATAGAAACTCCATTCTCATTATATCCAGCAAATTCAGGCAGATAGAACTGTCCGATGGGGCAGCCTTCCATGATGCGCTGTACGGTAGAGTTCGTTACACCACCGATGTCGGTATTACCTTCACGGATATAGTTGACGGAGAACTCACCATTGGAAATCTTCTCAACCTTGTTCTTGTTGTGAGACAGGGTGAAGGTGGTGTTCCACTGGAACTCGCGACCCTGTACGGGGATGGCGTTGATGGTCAGTTCGACACCCTTGTTGCTGATTTCACCCACGTTGGCAGGCATTGTTCCGCCGTAGGGGTATTTGCTGCCGCTGACGGCATACCAGTGGATCAGGTCCTTCGTGCGCTTGATGTAGTACTCCAGCGTACCGCCTAAGCGACCGCCCAGGAATTCTGCGTCAAGACCTACGTTGAACATGCCGGTGCGCTCCCACTTCAGGTTGGGGTTGGCATTGGTTCCGGTCAGGGTGGGGTAGTACCACGTAGCACCGTTCAGGATACCGGCGATGGGGCTTCCGGCGCGAGTGTAGATGTGGCGTGCGTCGTAAGCACCAAATCCCAGAGAGTTACCGCTGACACCATAGCCGATGCGGAACTTCAGGTCGTCGAATACGTTCTGGTTCTGCATAAACTTCTCTTCGCTGATGCGCCATGCTGCCGAGAACGAGGGGAAGGTACCCCAACGGTTGTCGGTACCGAAGGCCGAGCTGCCGTCGCGACGGATGGTGGCCTGGAACATGTAGCGGTTGTCGTAAGAGTAGTTGGCACGGGCGTAGAAGCTAATCATACGCAGCACGCTCAGCAGACTGCTCGTGACGCCTCCGTTGTTGGGGACGGGGTTGTTCAGGCTGGCAGCCATAGCCACGTCGTAATACTTCAGGTCGTCGTTGTAGAAGTTGTAGGTCGAAACGCCAAAGCCGTCGCTGTGGTCCTGCTGCTCCCAGCTGTAACCAGCCATCAGGGCCAGTTTGTGAACCTCGTTCCAGGTGTGGCCATAGTTGGCATAGATTTCCATCTGCTTGTCGATGTCGCTGACGGTGCTACGGCTTGCGCGTCCGTGGTCGGACTTGAAGATTTGCGACTTTGTGGAGTTGTAGTTGTTGTAGTTCCACTGCTTGTTCTGGTAGCTGAAGTTCATGTTCAGGTCCAGTCCCTCAATGATGTGGGCGGTCAGTTTGCCAACGCCCTGCAACATTCTCTCATTCGTGTTGTAACGGTCCTCGTTGATGATGCTCAGGGGGTTGTAGTTCTGTGAGATACTGAGGTTCTCATACCAAGAGCCGTCGGCATTGCGAACGGGCACCAGGGGATTGAAGTAGTACATGGCGTCGATGGCATCCATACCACTTACGGAATTGCCACCGCCGATAGCCTGATTGCTATGGTTGTTCTTCACACTTCCGTTCAGGCTGATGGAGAGGTCAACGTGGTCTTTCAGGATAGAGGTCTGCAGGAAGGTGCGAGCCGTCACGTGGTTCATGTCAGAGCCGCGAACTACACCGTCCTTGTCCAGATAACTCAAGCTGGCGCTGTAAGCCGTCTTGTTGTGACCGCCATTGATGCTGATGTTGTGGCTGTGGGTAAAGGCGGCACGGAGGCCTTCCTTCTGCCAGTCGGTGTTGGCGGGGTTGTTAACGTCATAATAGTTCGATAAGTCGTAGTTGGCACGCTTGGCAAAGTCGAGCAGCTGTGTGCCATCCATCATGTCGAGGGTCTTCATGGCCTTGTCAGCAGCAACGTAACCAGAGTAGGTCACGCTGGTGCGGCCCGACTTCGAACCCTTCTTGGTGGTGACGATGATGACACCGTTGGCGGCCTTCGAACCGTAGATGGCGGTGGCGGATGCGTCGCGCAGTACGTCGATGCTCTCGATGTCCTCGGGAGCAACAAGGCTAAGGCTTACGCCGGGAACTCCGTCCACTACGTAGTAGGGTTCCATGGCAACGCCCTCGCGCAGTGATGATGCACCACGCAGTGAGATGCTGGCCGCACCGTTAGGGTCACTGGTATTGGTAATAACCAAGCCGGGCACCTTACCCTGCAACATCTGCTCGGGGCTGGTGACTACGGCAATGTCCATGTCCTGAGGACGGAGGGACGTGATGGAGGAAGCCACCTCCTTGCGAGCCAGGCTACCATAACCGATAACGACCACGTCGTTCAGTGTCTTGGCATCCTCGTTCAGCATGATGTTCATGGGCTTGCCGTCAACGACAACGGTCTTGTTGGTAAAGCCTACGAAACTGAAGACAAGGGTCTGGCCCTTGTTGGCACGGATAGAGAACTTTCCGTTGGCATCGGTCATGGCCGTGGTGTTGGTGCCCTTGACCTGTACCTTCGTACCGGCGAGCGGTTCACCCAAATCGTCCTTAACGACACCTGTCACAGTTGATTGCGCCAGGGCAACAACTGAGTTCACGAAAAGGAAGGCGAGCAACAGGGCCCATCGTGCCATCCCTTTTCGGGCTTGCTTAGTGTTAGTCATAGTTTTTGTTTAAGTGTTAATAAAAAGTGTTATAAACGATGCAAATTTATGTTTTATTAAGAATTTGTCCAAATATTTTTACACTTTTTTTCGTATCTTTGCCGCATAATCAATATCAAGTGCCATGAAAATCGTTGGAAGGTTTCTTTTTTTAGCATTTTTGCTCTCGCAAACGGCTTTTCTGAGGGCTCAGTATGAAATATTTACAACTCCCACGAAGGAGGCCATCCCCTATCGCATACCGGCCATCGCGACGACGCGCTCGGGCGACCTCGTGGCCGTGAGCGATTATCGGTATTGTCGTTTCGACATCGGGGCAGGCCGTATCGACCTGCACTTCCGGCGCTCTCACGACGGAGGACTGACGTGGGGCGACGTCTATGTCCCTCCGACGATGCAGGGCGACGGCGACCTGACGCCTGGCCACCAGGAGGCTGGATATGGCGACGTGGCATTGGTGGCCGACCGCAAGTCGAAGCGCATGCTTGTGCTCTGCTGTTCGGGCGGACCCCTGTTTGGCCAAAGCACCGAGGCGCGCCACCAGGGCATGGCCCGCTTCTATTCGGAGGACGGCGGACTGACGTGGGGCAAGCCCGAGTACATCGGCGAGGAGACCATCTACCAGCCTCTGGCCCAGGGCAAGTACGGACCCATCCGGGCATGGTTCGTCGGCAGCGGACGCATCCTTCAGAGCCGTACCGTCAGGGTGGGGCGCTATTACCGCCTCTACTGTGCGGGCGTCTCGCGCAACGCTGGGGGCAATGCCAACTGGGTCATCTACAGCGACGACTTCGGCCAGACGTGGAACGTATTGGGCGGATGCGACGCTTCGCCCGTGCCTGGTGGCGACGAGCCTAAGTGTGAGGAGTTGCCCGACGGCCGCCTGCTGCTCAGTTCGCGTGCCTGGGGCGGGCGCTACTACAACATCTTCACGTTCACCAACGCGAAGCGTGCCGAGGGCTCGTGGGACACGGCCGCCTTCAGCGGCAAGGACAACGATGGCGTCTGGGCCGAGCAGAACTCGTGTAACGGCGAGGTGATGGTGCTGCCCGTAACGCGCGTGCGCGATAATAAGAAGATGTATCTGCTCCTGCAAAGTCTGCCTTTCGGGCCCGGCCGCTCGAATGTGGGCATATACTACAAGGAACTGGCCCAGCCCTCCGACTATGCTACACCGAAGGACGTGGCTCGCGACTGGACGGGCCGCTACCAGGTCTCCACGCTGGGCTCGGCCTACAGCACGATGACCCTCCAGCGCAACCGCACGCTGGGCTTCTTCTACGAGGAGGAGACCCATTGCGGTACGCAGGGTGGGGGGTACACGATGGTGTATCGCAACCTCTCCATCGAGCAGATTACCGAGGGCCGCTATCGTCCTCGTAAGTGAGAAGTTCTCCCTCTCTTGTAAAGATTTATTACGACCCTTCGGCGGGCGGTCTGGAACCTGCGGCCGAAGGTTATGTTAACTTGTCGCCATAGATAATATTAACTCATCGCCACAAGTTAACATAACTAATGGGCGTAGGTTAACATAACTTCCGGCGGCAACTTCCAGAGGGTGAGCCAAGGATTTGCTTTCGTGCTGAAATTCAGTGCGTTGACCTCCCGTCGCCTTGCTGGGCCGTTTTCCCTCGCCGGCTGGGTCGCGGGGTGGCCCGGTCCTTGGCGTTTTGTATATATCTTTTACCTGCGGCGGCGGGCAATCTCGCGTATGCGTGCGAAAAAAGAGATGAAAACCTTTGGTCAGTTTCGCAAAAAGTTGTACCTTTGCACGCCGATTATTATCAGGGGTGTCCCTTAGACCCCCCAAATCTGTGTGTGAATAGCCCGTTACCATTGGCCTGGGCGGGCGGTTCGTGAATCGCAGATGAGAAAGAACAGAAAGTTAAACGTAGTAACGAACAAACAACAAAAAATGGACACATTAAGTCAGAAGACCGTAAGTGTAAACAAGGTGACCGCCACGAAGGAGTGGGTGGTAGTTGACGCTACCGACCAGGTCCTGGGCCGTCTGTGCACCCGGGTCGCAAAATTGCTGAGAGGTAAGTACAAGCCCAACTTCACGCCTCACGTGGACTGTGGCGACAACGTAATTATTGTGAATGCGGAAAAGATTGTCCTGACGGGCAACAAGATGACGGACCGCACCTACCTGAGCTATTCGGGTTACCCCGGTGGCCAGAAGGAGCACACGCCCGCCAGCATCATCGCCAAGAAGAACGGCTATGAGAGACTCATCCGCAAGGTGGTGAAGGGCATGCTGCCCAAGAACAAGTTGGCCGATCGCCTGATCTCCAACCTCTACGTGTACGAAGGCAGCGAGCACAAGCACGAAGCTCAGAGCCCCAAGACAATTGATATTAACCTCTACAAATAATCGAAACGAAGATGGAAGTAGTTAATGCACTTGGCCGCCGTAAGAGCGCCGTTGCCCGCATCTATGTTACCGAGGGTACGGGTAAGATTACCATCAACAAGAGAGACCTCACCGAATATTTCCCCAGCTCTATCCTGCAGTTCGTGGTTAAGCAGCCCCTGACGACGGTAGATGCCGTGGAGAAGTACGACATCAAAGCCAACCTGACGGGTGGCGGCTTCACCGGCCAGTCCCAGGCCCTCCGCCTGGCTATCGCCCGCGCTCTGGTTAAGATCAACGCCGAGGACAAGAAGGCACTGCGTGCCGAAGGTTTCATTACGCGCGACAGCCGCGAGGTAGAGCGCAAGAAGCCCGGACGTCCCAAGGCACGTCGTCGCTTCCAGTTCAGCAAGCGTTAATCTATATACCTTATATAATAACGCGCGCGAGGAACTGCGAAACGCTGTTTAGCATCTAAACCCACGAGACTCCTATAATCGGGGGACTACCCGCGGGTTGATTCTAACTGAAAATGGAATTAAAAAGAAAGTAAACAAACTAAAAAAGAAAAAACACAATGTCAAGAACAAACTTTGACCAACTTCTGGAGGCCGGATGTCACTTCGGTCACCTCAAGAGAAAGTGGAACCCCGCCATGGCTCCCTACATCTTCATGGAGCGCAACGGCATCCACATCATCGACCTGCACAAGACCGTAGCCAAGATCGACGAGGCTGCAGAGGCCATGAAGCAGATTGCCAAGAGCGGAAAGAAAATTCTGTTCGTTGCTACAAAGAAACAGGCTAAGACCGTAGTTGCCGAGAAGGCAACCCAGGTGAACATGCCCTACGTTATCGAGCGTTGGCCCGGTGGCATGCTTACCAACTTCCCCACCATCCGCAAGGCCGTGAAGAAGATGTCCACCATCGACAAGCTGATTGCCGACGGCACCTACAGCAACCTCTCGAAGCGTGAGCTCCTGCAGGTTACCCGCCAGCGTGCCAAGCTGGAGAAGAACCTCGGCAGTATCGCCGACCTGAACCGTCTGCCCAGCGCACTTTTCGTCGTAGATGTGCTGAAGGAGCAGATTGCCGTTCGCGAGGCTAACCGCCTGGGCATCCCCGTATTCGCTATCGTCGATACCAACTCTAACCCCGACAACATCGACTTCGTAATCCCCGCCAACGACGACGCCAGCAAGAGCATCGAGGCCATCCTCGACGCATGCGTAGCCGCCATCAACGAGGGTCTGGAAGAGCGCAAGGTGGAGAAGGCCGACCAGGATGCCGCTGCCAACAGCCAGAAGGACGGTCGTGAGGTTGAGGTCGCTGAGGAAGAGGCTGAGGCTCCCGCCGCTGCCGAAGAGGCTGCCGAGTAAACTTCGTGATAACGAAAAAACGTAATCCCGTAACAACGAAAACTGATTGAACTATGGAAGTTACAATGAATGATATCAAGAAGCTCCGCGAAATGACCGGTGCCGGTCTGGCCGACTGTAAGAAGGCCCTGGCCGAGGCCGAGGACATGGACGGTGCTGTAGCAATCCTCCGCAAGAAGGGTCAGGCCGTTGCCGCCAAGCGCAGCGACCGCGACGCTGCCGAGGGTTGTGTGCTGGTGAAGGCTGCCGACGGCTTCGGCGCTATCATCGCCCTGAAGTGTGAAACCGACTTCGTTGCCAACAACGCCGACTTCGTGGCTCTGACCCGCGAGATTCTCGATGCTGCCGTGGCTAACAAGTGCAAGACCCTCGACGAGGTGAAGGCTCTGCCCATGGGCGAAGGCACCGTACAGGACGCCGTCGTTGCACGCAGCGGTATCACGGGCGAGAAGATGGAACTCGATGGCTACAACGTAATCGAGGCCGAGAACATCGCCACCTATAACCACATGAACCGTAACGGACTCTGCACGATGGTTGCCCTGAACAAGTCTGTAGAAGACGAGACCGTGGGCAAGAACGTCGCCATGCAGATTGCCAGTGCCGCCCCCGTGGCTGTCAGCGAGGCTGGCGTGCCCCAGGAGATAAAGGACCGCGAGTTCAGCGTGGCTATCGAGAAGACGAAGGAAGAGCAGGTTCACAAGGCTGTTGAGGCTGCCCTGCGTAAGGCTGGCATCAATCCCGCTCACGTGGATAGCGAAGACCACATGGAGAGCAACATGGGCAAGGGCTGGATTACGGCCGAAGATGTTGCCCGCGCTAAGGAAATCATCGCTACCGTCAGCGCCGAGAAGGCTGCCAATCTGCCCGAGGCTATGGTACAGAACATCGCCAAGGGTCGTCTCAATAAATTCCTCAAGGAGAGCTGCCTGCTC
Organism: Bacteroidaceae bacterium; assembly: GCA_017469925.1. Lineage (GTDB taxonomy): Bacteria > Bacteroidota > Bacteroidia > Bacteroidales > Bacteroidaceae > Physcousia. Next base: position 50,407 of record JAFUFK010000016.1, read on the forward strand.
TCTCAGGAGTACATCTGGGACAAGAACCAGACCGTCGAGCAGTACCTGAAGTCAGTCGATAAGGAACTTACCGTCGTTGACTTCAAGCGCTTCACCCTGCGCGCAGAGTAAATCGAAGCTTAATAAGCGAAAAAGCGTTCGGCATTTCTTCCGAACGCTTTTTTTTTGTATCTTTGCCCTCGTATGAAGATATTTGCTGTCGGAATGAACTACCAGGAGCACAATAAAGAGCTCCACGGTACGTTATTAAATATGGAGGAGCCTGTTATCTTCACCAAGGCGGACTCAGCACTGCTGAAGGACGGCAAGCCATTCTTCATTCCTGCTTTCACCAACCAGTGTGAGTACGAAACGGAGGTGGTGGTGAGGATATGTCGCTTGGGGCGCAGTATTGCCCAGCGGTGGGCACATCGCTACTACGACCAGGTGACGGTGGGCATCGACTTCACGGCTCGCGACCTGCAACGCCGCCTGCGCGAGAAAGGCCTGCCCTGGGAACTCTGCAAGGGATTCGACGGGAGCGCCGTGATAGGGGAGATGCAACCGACAGACGCGCTGCCCGACGTGCAAGACCTGCACTTCCGGCTCGACATCAACGGGCAGGCCGTCCAGCAAGGCCATACGGCCGACATGCTGTTTCGGGTCGATGAGATAGTCTCGTACGTCAGCCGGTTCTTCACGCTGAAGATGGGCGACCTCATCTTTACAGGCACCCCCGCAGGCGTAGGCCCCGTACACGAAGGCGACCACCTCGAAGGTTACCTCGAAGGAAAAAAAGTATTAGCGTTCAACGTCCGATGAAAAAAATATTGCGCACACTACTTCTTGCTGTCAGTTGCCAGTTGGCAATTGTAAATCATGCTGTAGGACAGGGCTTCACCACCCTCGACTGGGACGAAATGCGCATCGACAGCCTGCTGCCTGTCTATACCGAAGTCATTCCGCTCGAGAGCGACTACCGCCTCTTCGACTATTCCGTATCTGTAGAATATCCCGAATGGGGCCCCTTGACAACTGCCGAGGTGAGCCGCCTGGAGGCGATAGGCGCGCCTATTGCCGAGTCGCTGCAAGTCTCGTCGTCCGTTTCCGTCAGTCGTAAGCAGGGCATGCTCGACATCGCCTTCGTGCCCCTCATAAAGAAGGACGGCCGCTACCAGAAACTGTTGAGTGCGCGCATCATAATTACGCCCAAGCCGAAGGCACGCCAGGTGAGGCGTCTCGCACCGGCTTCCCAGCGATACGTTCAGCAGAGTCTGCTCAGCGAAGGCCGGTGGGTGAAAATCAGCATCACGGAAGACGGCATCTATCGCCTGACCCGCAGTGCGCTCCGTAATATGGGCTTCTCGAACCCCGACAACGTGCGCCTATACGGCTATGGAGGCTATCGGCTCAACGAAGTGCTGAACCCCGACGACGAGTTCGATGACCTCGAGGAAGTGCCCCTTTACAAGGCCGACAACGACACCTGGCTCTTCTGGGGCAACGGATTGGTCTATTGGGAGGGGGATACGCGTATCTTCAATCCCTATGCCACCCGTGCCTGCTACTTCCTGACCGAGGGCACTGCCCCTGGCGAAATGAAGTCCGTGACCTCGGAGGCTACGCCCGTCAATACCTTCAGTTCGTTCACCGACCATGTGCTGTATGAGAAGGATGAATTTGCGTGGTTCCATGGTGGACGCAACCTCTTCGACGGCACCAACTATGGCAACAGTAATAGCCATACGTATAAACTATCGACCATTGACAGCAAGGGCGGAGAGCGGCTGACCGTAGCCTTCACCGCAGGTGCGAAGACGCAGACGCAGGTTACTCCCACGGTCAATGGCACGGCCTTGCCCGTCATGACAATGGCCTCCCTTGGCAACTACATCTATGGCACGTCGTCAACGCGTACGACGGCCGTCCACGACTACGCGGCGGGGAGCGACTGGACCATCAGGCTTACCAGCACTTCCGGCAACGATGCTCGTCTCGACTATCTGGCCTTGCACTACGAACGTGCCCTGGCCCCCCATGATGGTTTCGTAGCTTTCACGCCCGGGACAAGCAACGCACCGGCCCAACTCAATATCAAAGGTACAGGACTGAAACTGATGCGCATAGGGTGGCCCAACGAACCTGCCTGCATCATGCAGGGTACACAGGACGGAGAGCACTATCGCGTCACGGTGGATGACGGGTCGCGTCGTTATGTGGCCTTCGACCCCTCGCACGCTTTCCCGCAGCCCATTGTGGTCGGAGCCATAGAGAATCAGAACCTGCATGGCCTTGATAGCCTCGATATGGTCGTTATTGTGCCTTCGAATGGTCGCTTGACAACCCAAGCCGAACGCCTGGCCGAAGCCCATCGGCAGTATGACGGTCTGCGCGTGGCCGTAGTGCGTGCCGACCAAATCTACAACGAATTCTCGAGTGGGACCCCCGATGCCACGGCCTATCGCCGACTGATGAAGATGCTCTACGACCGTGCTCAGTCCGACGATACTATGCCTCGCTACCTCTTGCTCTTCGGCGATTGTGCGTGGGACAACCGCATGCTTTCGACGGCATGGCGCAAGCACAATCCCGACGACTATCTGCTTTGCTTCGAGAGCGAGAACAGTTTCAGCGACACGCAAAGCTATGTCATGGAGGACTACTTCGGCCTGCTCGACGATGGCGAGGGGGGCAATCTGCCCAACGACAAGGTCGATATCGGTATCGGCCGCTTCCCCGTAACCTCCGTCGCCGATGCCACCGTGATGGTGGACAAGACCATCAACCACATGACCAATGCCTATGCGGGCAACTGGAAGAATATTGTCATGGTGATGGGCGACGACGGCGACAATAACGAGCACCTCTGGATGGCCGATACCATAGCCGAGCAAACCCTGCGCCTGAACCCCGAAATGGAGGTCCGAAAGGTGATGTGGGATGCCTATACGCGTGTCTCTACCCTGACGAGCAATACCTATCCAGAGGTGACTCAGCTGATAAAGGAACAAATGGACGAGGGGGCCTTGGTGATGAACTACACGGGCCATGCCGCTACCTATTGTATGTCGCACGAGTTTGTACTGAAGCTTGAGGACTTTGCTGCTTTCAAAGGCACACGCCTTCCCTTGTGGGTGGCAGCCGCCTGCGATGTGATGCCCTTCGACGGCCAGACCGAAAACCTCGGTGAAACGGCTGTCTTGAATGCCGATGGCGCAGCTGTGGCCTTCTACAGTACGGCCCGCACCGTGTATGCCTCGAACAACTTGCAGATGAACCGCTGGTTTATGCGCTATCTCTTGGGCACCGACTCCGACGGAGGCCGCTACCGCATTGGCGATGCCATCCGTCTGGCAAAGAGCTACATCATCAACAACAAACTCGAAACCTATCACGTCGAGAATAAACTCCACTATGCCCTCTTGGGTGACCCTGCCTTGACCTTTGGCGCCCCGGTGAACCGCGTTGTGCTTGATAGCATCAACGGGATGCCGATTCGTGACAACAAGGACCTGCAACTGCAGGGCGGAGAGCGGGTGCGCATGAGTGGGCATCTCGAGAATGCTCAGGGGCAGGAACTGACGGCCTTCCACGGCATACTCTCGGCCCGAGTGTATGACAATCTGGAGACCATCGTCTGCAAGAACAATGCGGAGGTGTCGAAGGGTCCGTTCGAGTTTTCCAATCGTGAGAAGGTGCTCTTCAACGGCCAAGACTCAGTGGTAGCAGGTCGTTTCGCTATCGACTTCGTGATGCCCGTCGATATCAACTTCTCCGACCAGGGAGGCCGTGCAGTCTTCTATGCCATTAGCAACGAACGCGACGTCGAAGCCAATGGCTACAACGAGGACTTTACGGTGGGCGGCATTAGTCCTTCGGCTGGAGCAGACACTAAGGGCCCGCAGATTTATGCCTACCTGAACACCGAAGACTTCGAGAATGGTGGGCGAGTGAACGCAACGCCTTACTTCGTGGCACAGCTCGAGGACGAGAGCGGCATCAGTTATAGTGGTGTAGGACTCGGTCACGACCTGCTCCTGACGGTCGATGGCGATGCCTCGAAGACTTATGTCCTGAACGACTATTATACGGGTGAGTTCGGCGACTACACCCGTGGCGCCGTGGCCTTTAGCATTCCAGAACTTGAGGAGGGACCGCATAGCCTGACTTTCCGTGCGTGGGATGTGCTGAACAACACCAGTGCCACGTCGCTCGACTTCGTGGTCGATAACTCCGTGAAGCCCAATGTGCTTAGTCTTACGGCCAGCCAGAATCCCGCCATCACGACCACCAACTTCCTTATCTCGTACGACAACTTGCCAGGCAGCGATTGTGACCTCCTCATCGAGGTCTTCGACTTTGCCGGACGGCGCATGTGGTCGCAATCGTGTACGGCCAACAGCGACGCGGGCGTATTCTCCGTACCTTGGAACCTGACTATGAGCGGAGGCGGCCGACTTGGCGCCGGCGTTTACCTCTATCGTGCCACGATGCGTTGTGGCAATAGCAAGAAGGTCAGCAAAACACAAAAAATAGTGGTCCATGGCAATAAATAGTGCGCTTTTGCGTTCTATTTATATATGCGTATGAAGACAAATATCCGAATGTTGATGCTTGTGCTGCTGATGCTGGCAGTACAAAGTCTAAAGGCACAGGACAAGAAGAACATGTTCAATCCTGTGAACTATACCGTGACCTCCTTGGCCATTGCCCCTGATGCTCGTGGCGGCGCCATGGGCGACTTGGGCGTGGCTACTGAGGCAGATGTTAACTCCCAGTATTGGAACCCCGCCAAGTACCCCTTCAATGTGGCTCGGGCCGGAGTCAGTGCCAGTTATACGCCATGGTTGCGCAAGTTGGTCAACGACATCAATCTGGCCAATCTGGCAGGTTTCTATCGCATCGGTGACTATAGTGCCTTGAGTGCTTCGTTGCGCTTCTTCTCGCTCGGTGAGGTCGCACTCGACCAAAGCGACGATGCGATGACCATCAACCCCTATGAGTTTGCCGTCGATGCCGCTTATAGCCGCATGTTGAGCGAACGCTTCTCTATGGCCGTAGCCATGCGCTTCATCTATAGCGACATTACCTACGACTACACTGCCGAGAGTAAGGCGGGAAAGGCCTTTGCTGCCGACATTGCGATGTATCGTAACGGTTACTTCATGATGGGCAATCGCGAGTGCTCCTTCTCGTGGGGTCTGAACATCAATAATATTGGTTCCAAGATTACCTATGGCGGCGACGACAACTCAGAGTTTATCCCGACCAACCTTCGCCTTGGTGCCAACATGACCATCCCCTTCAACGAGTACAACCGGCTCAGCATTGCCGCCGACGCTAACAAATTGCTCGTGCCCACCTATCCCAAGCAGCGCGATGGCGAAGAAGACAACGACTACACCGACCGTGTGCAGCGCGAGTACTACGACATCTCGCCCATCTCGGGTATCTTCAAGTCGTTCCATGATGCGCCCAACGGTGCGAAGGAGGAGTTCCAGGAGATTCAGTGGAGCCTCGGTATGGAGTATAACTACAACGACCGCTTCATGCTTCGCCTTGGTTACCACCACGAACATGAGAACAAGGGTAACCGTAAGTACGTAACCGCTGGTGCGGGCTTCAAGATGAGCATCTTTGCCATCGATGCCGCCTACGTGTTCTCTACGGCCCAGTCGAATCCCCTCGACCAAACCATGCGCTTCACCCTCTCCTTCGACCTCGACGGAATGAAGGACCTATTTGGCCGCCGACGCAGATGAGCAACATCCGAGTAGGCATGGGTTACGATGTCCACCAACTGGTTTCGAACCGCGACTTGTGGATAGGAGGCATTCGGGTGCCCCATACCTTTGGCCTGCTCGGTCATAGTGATGCCGACGTGCTTATTCACGCCATCTGTGATGCCCTGCTTGGTGCCGCCAACATGCGCGACATCGGTTATCATTTCCCGGATACAAGTGTAGAGTTTAAGGATGCCGACAGCAAGGTACTCCTGCACCGCGTTGTCGGACTAATAGCTGCGAAGGGATATCGAGTGGGAAATATCGATGCGACGGTTTGTGCCGAACGGCCCAAACTCAATCCTTACATCCCACAGATGCAGCAATGTCTGGCCGAGGTTATGGGCATCGACGTCGATGCAGTCTCTATTAAGGCCACCACAACCGAGATGCTCGGCTTCACGGGTCGTGAAGAGGGCATCAGCGCCTATGCCGTAGCACTTATCGAAAAGGATTAGGGTGTCCCCGGAAATGCCATAGGTGGCACAACTTTGTGCCACTAATGGCACGGATTCGTGCCACAGATGGCACAGGCTTGTGCCACAGATGGCACAAACGAAGGCATATAGTGCGTCTTTAACTTGGTTTCCCCTTATTTCTTTTTTACCAACAGCACGCGTACTTCGTTGTCGCCCCGCCACTGGCCGATTTGTATATTGCCGTCGATGGAGAAGTAGGCGCCAAAGCCTGAGCGTTTGTCATTGTTGTACTGGCCAAACCAGAAGTCGCCATTCGTGTAGTAGTACATACCATATCCGTGACGTTGCTGCTGATAGACCTCACCGACGTACTGGTCGCCGTTGGCATACTTCATAGAGTAAAACCCGTAGTCCGCCAGGCTTTTTGTGTCAATGAGCACGCGCTCGTTAGCCTTATAGATGAATTCCAACTTGCCCGTTGCCAAACTGTATGAGGCATAATTGGAATGGTCGCCCACAAGCACCGAGTTTTGTCCGATAGTAATGCCGAAGAGCAGTTTCCCGTCACGGAACTTACCGATAATCTCCGAACCGTCGTCGCTGATGAAACGTCCATAGCCATAGAACTTGCCGTCCTTGGTCGTCTGACCGAGGTATTGGTTGGCATTCAGGTCGATAATGCGGCTGGCAAAACCTTGCACGTGATCGATAAAGACATGCTCGAAGGAGGCGGGAATCAGTTCATACTTCTCCACGGGAGTGCGCTGGGCGCAAATGACATTGAGGAATTGGGAGATTGAGAACAGGAGAAGGGAGGTGAGGATGCGTTTCATGATTGGTAGTAATGATGTTTCTTTATTTCTTGCCATACGCGTGGTGTAAGGCCACGCCCATGATAGTGCCCTTCGGCAATGGCTTGGCGTATCTCGGTAGAACTAATAGGGTAGAGTGGGGTGCGGACAACGTGGACTTTGGGGGGCAACGCCGTGGCGTCGATGTCGAACCCCGGGCGGGGATAGATGCAAACGCCATGGTGTTTCATGATGATGTCGCTATCCTTCCACTCGGGAAACCGTTGCCAATTGTCGGCACCGATAATAAGCACGAACTCGTGCTGGGGGTAGGCCTGGCGCAAGGCTTCCAAAGTCCGTACCATATAGGATGGTCGGGGCAGGTGCATCTCGAAGTCCGAGACGTGCAGCCCCGGTTTCCCCTCTATGGCAAGTTGGGCAAGGTGGAGACGTGCCTGATCGTCAAGCAGGTCGGTACACCCTTGTTTCAGCGGGTTGAGGGGAGAGACGAGGAACCACAGCTCATCGACAATAGCCTTGCTGACAAGCCACTTCCCGAGTCGGGTATGCCCCGTATGGATGGGATTGAACGAACCGCCGAATATGCCTATTTTCATTCTTTGTCGTGACGGAGGAAATCGTTAAGCAACGCAACAGCTTCGGCCTTGGCTGTGCTGAGGTCGTCGTTGACGAGAATCTTGTCGAAGCGTGGGGCGTACGACATCTCTTCTTCAGCCTTGGCCAGCCGGCGCTCTATCTGTTCGGCATCGTCGGTGGCACGATGCTCGAGTCGGCGGCGTAGTTCATCGACCGATGGGGGGTGGATGAAGATGCTCAGGGCCTGTTCGCCATAGAATTGCTTGATGTTGCAACCGCCCTTTACATCGACGTCGAAGACCACGTTCTGCCCCTCCTCCAACTGCCGTTCGACCTGGCTCTTCAGCGTACCGTAGAAGCGGTCTTGATATACTTCTTCGTATTCCAGGAACTCGTCATTCTCAATCTTCTGGCGGAATTCTTCGGGTGAGAGGAAGAAGTACTCTACCCCGTGCTGTTCCTTGCCACGTGGCGGGCGGCTCGTGGCCGAGATGCTAAACTTGAGCCGAAATTCGGGATGCTCCTGCATCAGGTATTGTACAATCGTGCTCTTTCCGCTACCCGAAGGAGCTGAGAAAATAAGTAACCTTCCCCTTTCCATACTTACATAACATTTAAGACTTGTTCCTTAATTTGTTCCAGTTCGTCCTTCATACGCACGACGATGTTTTGCATCTCCGCTTCGTTCGATTTCGAACCGGTGGTGTTGATTTCGCGTCCCATCTCTTGTGCAATGAAGCCCAGCTTCTTCCCCTGCCCATGGCCTTCCTCCATCGTCTTGCGGAAGTAGTCGAGATGATTGGCCAGTCGCTGCTTCTCTTCGTTGATGTCCAGTTTCTCGATGTAGTAAATCATCTCCTGCTCCAAGCGGTTCTTGTCGTAGTTGATGCCAGCAAATGACTCCAGGTTCTCGATGATACGCTGGCGAATGCGCTCGACGCGGCTGGTCTCATAAGGTTCGATGCTACGCAGCAGCGCGCCAATGTTGTCCAGCTTCTCCTCGAACTTCTGCTGTAGGGCTTCGCCTTCCTGACGGCGGAAGTCCATGAGTTGTCGTATGCTCTCCTCTACCGCTCCGCGCACGATGGTCCATTCCTCATCGGACAGTTCGGCCTGTGCCTCGTTGTGGTTCAGCACGTCGGGCATACGAACGAGCAGGCTCCACCAGTCGTTAGGCTGGGGAATGCCATAGAGTTCGCTCAGGCGCGTGATTTGGTTGCGGTAACTATTGGCAATGGCACCGCTGATGGGCGTGCTTGTCGTGCCTTCTTCCTTCTCGGTCCATAGGCTGAAGTCCACCTTCCCGCGTTCCAATGTCTTGGCAATGAGGCCGCGAATCTCCATCTCCTTCTCACGGTAGAGCGGTGCTATGCGGGTCGAAAGGTCAAGCGCCTTTGAGTTGAGCGACTTGATTTCGGCCGTAATTTTCTTGTCTCCGAATACGACCACGGCCTTGCCGTATCCTGTCATCGATAATATCATAGATGTAAGTGTGTTACGAAATACAAGTGCAAAGATACGGATTTATTCGTATTCGTGCCGCGTAATTCGGAATTAATTTGTATCTTTGTGGGCAATATTCAGGATACAATGGCCTGCATACTACATATCGAAACAAGTACTCGTGTGTGCTCTGTGGCCCTGAGCCAAGACGGAGCATGCATTTTTGACAAGGCCGACCCCGACGGGCCCAACCATGCCGTACAGTGTGGTGTCATGGTGGAGGAGGCCCTATCTTTTGCCAATAGTCACGCCATCCCCTTGGATGCCGTCGCCGTCAGCGAGGGCCCAGGCAGCTATACAGGGCTGCGCATAGGTTTCTCGATGGCAAAGGGCGTGGCTTATGGTTATGGCATACCCCTTATCTCTGTGCCGACATTGGAGGTAATGACCGTCCCCCTTCTGCTCTATCGCGAGGATGTGGCAGAGGATGGTTTGCTCGTCCCCATGATTGATGCCCGGCGTATGGAGGTCTATGCAGCCGTCTATAACCGTGCGCTGAAGCCTGTCAGGACGGTTGCTGCCGACGTGGTCGATGCCGATACCTACAAGGAATATCTCGACCGCGGCCCTGTCTATTTCTTTGGCGACGGGAGCGAGAAGCTGACCGAACTTATCCGGCACCCAAATGCTCACTTCCTCTCGGGTATTACTCCGCTGGCTAAGTACATGTTCCCCCTGGCCGAACGCCGCTATCTGCGTGAGGAGTTTGCCGATGTGGCTTATAGCGAACCCTTCTACCTGAAGGAGTTTGTTGCCGTAAAACCCAAGAATCTTCTATAACTTATGCAATACAACACCCAAAAAGAGAAACTGCAGATGCCCGAATATGGGCGTGGCGTACAAGACATGATAGCGCATGCTGCAAGTTTGCCTGACAAGGCCGACCGCCAACGTTGTGCCGAGTCCATCTTCGGCATAATGGCAAATATGCAGCCTCAGTTGCGCGAACAACCCGACTACAAACATCGCATCTGGGACCACATTGCCTACATCTCAGGCTATCAGCTCGACATTGACTACCCCTGCGAGATAACCCGCTTGGGCGACGATGCCGAGAAACCCAAGCCCGTGCCCTATCCGATGAAGGAGATTCGCCAGCGTCAGTATGGTCACCTCATCGAGGAGTCGCTGAAGCAATTGGCCGAGATGCCCGAAGGCGAGGAACGCGATGAGATGCTTGCCCTTGTGGCCAACCAGATGAAGCAAAGCCTTTTCAACTGGAATCGCGATGCCATGGATGATGAGAAGGTGGCCTCGGACATTGCACACTACACTCAGGGACGCGTCATTCTCGACCTCTCCACGTTCCGCTTTGCCCCCGTACAGACGCTGCCCCGTCAGGATGGCGTTAGTAAGAAAAAGAAGAAAAAATGAGTAGCTTTATCATCGAAGGCGGTCACTCGCTGAAGGGCGAGATACAGCCTCAGGGTGCCAAGAACGAGGCCCTGCAAGTACTATGTGCCACGTTGCTCACGTCCGAGCCTGTGCGCATCAAGAACGTTCCTAACATAGCCGACGTCAACAACCAGATTAAGTTGCTCTCCGAGATTGGTGTAAAGATCAGCACCAATGGTCCTGGTGACTATACGTTCCAGGCCGACTCGGTCAACCTCGACTATCTGCGCAGCGACGAGTTTCTGACCCGCTGCTCCCACCTTCGCGGCAGTGTTATGTTCCTTGGTCCTCTTCTGGCCCGATATGGCACGGCCTCTGTGTCGCGCCCTGGTGGCGACCAGATAGGTCGTCGCCGCCTCGACACCCACTTCCTTGGCTTCAAGAAATTGGGTGCCGACTTCGTCTATGACAAGGAACGTGGCGTATTCGACATCAAGGCCGACACCCTCCGTGGTACCTATATGTTGCTTGATGAAGCCTCTGTGACGGGTACGGCCAACATCATCATGGCGGCTGTCTTTGCCCAGGGAACGACTACGATTTACAATGCGGCCTGCGAGCCCTACATCCAGCAACTCTGCCTCCTGCTTAACCGTATGGGAGCCAAGATTTCGGGCATTGCCAGCAATCGGCTGATCATAGAGGGCGTTACCTCGCTCCATGGGGCCGAGCACACGATTCTGCCCGATATGATTGAGGTCGGTTCATTCATCGGCATGGCTGCAATGTGTGGCCGTGGCGTGCGCATCAAGAATACGGGCTACGACCAGTTGGGCATCATCCCCTACACCTTCCGTCGCCTGGGCATCGAAGTACGCCACGAGGGCGACGACATCTTCATCCCCGAGCAGGAACATTACGAGATAGACTCCTTCATCGACGGCTCCTTCATGACCCTGGCCGACGCTCCTTGGCCAGGCCTTACGCCCGACTTGCTGAGCGTATTGCTCGTTGTGGCCACTCAGGCCAAGGGTTCTGTGCTCATCCACCAGAAGATGTTCGAGAGCCGTCTGTTCTTCGTCGATAAACTCATCGACATGGGTGCGCAGATAATCCTTTGCGACCCCCACCGCGCCGTAGTCGTTGGGCACGATAAGCGCATGCCCCTGCATGCCGGTCGTATGACCAGTCCCGACATCCGTGCCGGTATCGCCCTACTCATTGCGGCCATGAGCGCCGAAGGTGTAAGCCAAATCGATAACATCAATCAAATTGACCGTGGCTATCAGGACATCGAAGGCCGACTCAACGCACTCGGTGCCCACATTACGCGTGTGAGATGATACGTCAGGACGAGGTCTATAAAATAGGACAACTGGGCAAACCGCATGGTGTGCGAGGCGAGATTAACTTCTCGTTTTCGACCGATGTGTGGGACCGTGCCGAAGCCGATTATCTCGTTTTGATGGTCGATGGCATCTTGGTACCCTTCTTTCTCGAGGAGTATCGTTTTCGTGGCGACCACAGCGCCTTGCTGAAGTTCCTCGACCTCGATACGATTGAGGCAGTGCAGGAGTACTCTGGTTGCGAAGTCTATTTCCCTTACGCCCTAACCCCCGAGGGCGACGATGACGACTACACCTGGCAGTACTTCGTGGGCTTCCGTCTCATCGACACCCAGCGTGGCGACTTGGGACAGATTGCTCATGTCAACGAGGATACGGCCAATGTGCTCTTTGAACTGGAGGGCGGCACCCTGATTCCCGCCGTCGAAGACCTCATCAGCGATATCGACCACGAGGGGCGTACCGTTCACATGACCCTGCCCGAAGGTCTATTAGAACTTGGATAAAGAATGAAGAAAAGAATAGCCATTTTAGGTTCGACCGGTAGCATCGGCACTCAGGCCTTACAGGTCATCGAGGAGCATGCCGACCTGTACGAAGCCTACATACTTACCGCCAACCGACAGGCCGACCTGCTCGTCCAACAGGCCCGCCGTTTCCAGCCCTCAGCCGTGGTGATAGCCGACGAGAGTCGCTACGGCTACGTCCGCGAAGCCCTGGCCGACCAGCCCATTCAGGTCTATGCCGGAGCCGATGCTCTCTGTCAGGTGGTGCAGAACGACGAGGTAGATATCGTGCTCACGGCTCTTGTGGGCTTTGCCGGCCTGCGTCCGACGATATCCGCCATCCAGAGCCACAAGCAGATAGCCTTGGCCAACAAGGAAACCCTTGTCGTGGCTGGCGAACTTGTTACCCGCATGGCTGTAGAGAACAGGGCGCCCATCCTGCCAGTCGATAGCGAGCACTCCGCCATCTTCCAGTCGTTGATGGGCGAGGAGAGTGAGATTGAGAAGATTATCCTCACGGCCTCGGGCGGTCCTTTCCGCAAGTATGCGCTCGACGAACTGCGCACCGTTACGCCGGCCATGGCCTTGAAGCATCCCAACTGGGACATGGGAGCCAAGATAACCATCGACTCCGCCACCATGATGAACAAGGGCTTCGAGGTCATCGAGGCCAAGTGGCTCTTCGGCGTCGAGGCCGACCACATACAAGTCGTCGTGCATCCCCAGAGCGTGGTCCATTCGGCCGTGCAGTTCCGCGATGGAGCCGTAAAGGCGCAACTGGGCGTGCCCGACATGCGTGTCCCCATCCAGTTGGCACTCAGTTATCCCCGGCGTTTGGCCAGTTCGTTCGACCGACTCGACTGGTATCACATGCAAGACCTTACCTTCGAGGCGCCCGACCTCGAGAAGTTCCGCTGCCTCGGCCTCGCCTTTGAGGCTCTGCGCCAGGGCGGTACGATGCCCTGTGTCGTCAATGCGGCCAACGAGGTCGTGAACCTTGCATTCCGCCAGGAGCGCTGTTCGTTCCTGCAAATGCCGGAGGTAATCGGCCAGACCATGCAGCGCGCCACCTTCGTCCAGCAGCCTACGCTCGACGACCTTTTCCAGGTCGATGCTGAGGCCCGTCGCATTGCCAAGCAATTGATAAATGAAAATTGATAAATTGAGATGAATACCATTTTAATAAAAGCCTTTCAACTTCTCCTGTGCCTGTCGTTGCTCGTCGTGTTGCACGAGGGCGGGCACTTCGGTTTTGCCAAGCTCTTTAAGACTCGCGTAACGCGCTTCTACCTGTTTTCCAACTGGGGTTTCCACCTCTTCAGCTCGTACGACAACTGGTTTCGTCGCCTGTTGGGCAAGCCCCTCGTCACCAAGCGGGGGAAGGAGGGCAAGAACCTCTTTGCCTGGTTGCGCAACACCTATTACCGCCTGACCGGTCAGGCCGACAAGGTTCAGACCGAAGACCTCGGCAACAAGGAGTACGACCCGGAGGCCGGCACCGAGTATGGCATCGGCTGGCTGCCCATCGGTGGCTATGTGGCCATCGCCGGCATGATTGACGAGACCAATCAGAAACTGGAGGGCGAGGCACAACCCTGGGAGTTCCGTTCGAAGACCGTATGGCAACGCTTCCTCATCATGGTGGGCGGCGTGCTCATGAATCTCATCACGGCCTTTGTCATCTACTGCGGCATCATGTTCTTCGTCGGCGAAGACCGTCTGCCGATGCAGAACATCAAGCGCGGTTTTGCCTTCAACCCAGAGGCCGAGGCACTGGGTTTCCGCGATGGCGACATCCCCATACGGGCCGATGGCGAGGCGTTGGGCGCGTGGGGCGGACAGATATTGCGCGACGTGACCGATGCCCAGACCGTGACGGTGTTGCGCGAGGGCAAGGAGGTGACATTGGTTATGCCCCAGGAGCGTCCCGACCTGTTGCATGTGATGAAGATGCAACCCGCCTTCATGGCTCCCATCTCCGTAGCCTTGATAGATAGCGTCCTGGCCGACGGACCTGCCGCAAGGGTGGGCATCAAGGCCGGAGCCCGTCTGCTGGCCGTAGATGGTACCCCCGTCCAGTACTGGAACGACTACGATTCGCTCTACCTGCGCCGCCAGGATGTGCTTTCGATGAAGGGTTGCACCCACGCCGACAGCGTTCGCCTGCGTCAGATGCAACTCGTCTTCCTCAATCCCGAAGCCGCAGCGCCTGACACCGCATCCCTGCGCCTCGACGACAGTTACATGATGGGCGTCATCCGCCACACCGACCTCTTGGACTATGAGATAGAACACATCGACTACACCTGGCTCACCTGCGTCCCTGCAGGTCTGAAGCTCGGCTGGAACACCCTGACCAACTACGTCGGCGACATGAAGTACGTGGCCACGAAGGAGGGTGCCCAGGAGGTGGGCTCGTTCATTGCCATTGGCAACCTCTTCCCCGGCACGTGGGACTGGCTTCGCTTCTGGATGATGACGGCCATGCTCAGCATCGTCCTGGCCGTGATGAACATCCTGCCCATCCCCGGGCTCGACGGCGGCCATGTGGTCATCCTGCTCTACGAGGCCGTTACGGGCCATCAGCCCAGCGAGCGCGTCATGGTATGGCTCGAGTACATTGGCATGGGTTGCCTGTTGGCCCTGATGTTGCTGGCCTTTGGTAATGATTTCCGTCGTTTCATTTTATGAAGAATCTGTTTTTTGTGCTCGTGCCGCTGCTTTTGTGTATGGCATGCAGCAAACCTCTGACCGACGAGGAACAGGGCCGGCAGATGCTCCTTGAGGCCCGTGCCCACTATGCCGGCGGGCGATACGGCGTCGCGCGCGATACCATATTAAGTATGCGCCAGCGCTTCCCCATGGCCCTCGAGGCCCGTACGGAGGCCATCCTCCTGCTGGACAGCATCGAACTCCAACTGGCCGGCGACGACACCCTGAAGGCCGAATTTTATCGTCGCAAGCTTGCGTTTGACATTGAGAGGACGAACGAATGAGACAGATAAGCCGTGAGGAGATGCAGCAATTGCTGTCGGCCCCCATCTTCCGACAGATAGGGGATACGGCCGACGAACTCGGCGTGGAGTGCTATGTCGTGGGCGGATACGTGCGCGACCTCTTCCTCGAACGCCCTTCGAAGGACATCGACTGCGTCGTTGTACAGACCCCCCCCCAGTCCCTCCCTTGTAAGGAGGGGAGTGGTCACACTTCTCCTGGCATTGCTCTTGCTCAAGCAGTGAAGAAGAAGTTAGGCCGGGGTGCCCACCTTTCTGTGTTCAAGAACTTCGGTACTGCACAGGTGAAGGCTGGCGAAACGGAACTTGAATTTGTCGGCGCCCGTCGCGAAAGTTATTCGCACGACTCGCGCAAGCCCGTCGTCGAGGACGGCACCCTGGAGGACGACCTCGACCGTCGCGACTTCACCATCAACGCACTGGCCGTCTGCCTCAACCGCGCTCGCTTTGGCGAACTCATCGACCGCTTCGATGGCCTCTGGGACATGGAGGACCGCCTCATAGCCACACCCCTCGACCCCGACATCACCTTCTCCGACGACCCACTGCGCATGATGCGCTGCGTGCGCTTCGCCACTCAACTGCGCTTCCAGATAGAGGAGGAGACGCAGGAGGCCCTCATGCGCAATGCCGAGCGCATACGAATAATCTCGCAGGAGCGCATCATCGACGAACTGAACAAAATCATCCTCTCGCCGCGCCCCTCGATAGGCTTTGTCGAGCTCTCACGCGCCGGTCTGCTCCCCATCATCTTCCCCGAACTGGCTGCCCTCGAGGGCGTCGAGGTCAGGAACGGCCGGGGCCATAAGGACAACTTCTACCACACGCTGGAGGTGCTTGACAACGTGGCAAAGGCCTCCTCCCCACGGGGGGAGCGGGAAGAGGGGCTGTGGCTCCGTTGGGCCGCCCTCCTGCACGACATTGGCAAGCCACGCTCGAAGCGGTGGGACCCCGTGGGCGGCTGGACCTTCAAGAACCACAACTACATTGGGCAGCGGATGGTCGCCGACATCTTCCGACGCATGAAACTCCCCATGGACGAGCGCATGCACTACGTCGAGCGACTTGTCGGCCTTCACATGCGCCCCATAGCCATTGCCGATGAGGAAGTCACCGACTCGGCCGTGCGCCGTCTGCTCTTCGAGGCCGGTCCCGACATCGACGACCTGATGACCCTCTGCGAGGCCGACATCACCACGGGCAATGCCGAACGCAAGCAACAGTTTCTCCGCAACTTCCAACTCGTGCGCGAGAAGTTGGCCGACCTGCAAGCCCGCGACAACTACCGCACCTGGACCAACCCCATCACGGGCGAGGAAATCATGGAGACCTTCGGCCTCGGGCCCTGCCGCGAGGTGGGCGTGCTGAAGCAACTCGTCAAGGACGCCATCTGGGAGAGTCGTATCCCCAGCGACCACGACGCCGCCCGCCAGCTGATGCTCGATGAGGCCCGGAAGATGGGCCTCACTCCCGTTGCCGCTAATCCTTCTTGAAAAATCCTTACACCTCTCTCCGTTGGCATTCCCACCCTCTCGGGTGCGAACGCTTTTTGTCGTCCGTAATCGCCCAGGGGAACAATGGCGGACTAACAGATTGATTTTCAACGATTCGAATGCCTTTCCCGCATCTTTAGTAAAGATACGCGTGCATCATTACGTCCTTACACGCGTAAGGACCCGAAGATACACGTGTAAGGCCCCGAAGTTGTCGCGAAAGGTTAACTTAACATCGGGCCGTAAGTTATATTAACCTTCGGCGGGCAGTTCCAGCCCCCTTCTCGCGACCGTCAGAAATGTTTACAAATCCATGCCCTTACGCGCGTCCGCAAGATAAGTAAGGTATCCTCCGCGCCCCGTCGATTTTAACCTTTTTGGCCCATTATGCCGCAGGATAGCGTCGTCGTCCCATCGCCCAATAGGGAAGGACATCTATATCCAGGACGGTCGCAAGGTCGTGAAAAAATAGGTTCTTAAAGCCCTCGCCCCAGAATTGGCGGCGGGGGCTTTCTCTTCTAAATCATTTCACGCAAGAACCATAGTTTGAAGAGTGGGTCGGCTATGTAATACCCGGTTTCTGTGTGCTCGATAAGTTCACGCTCGATGAGCGCCTTTTTTAACTTGGGGAGATTGGAACGGCTGCCAAAGTCGAACTGGCTGGCCACTTCCTTTTTCCCGAAATCGTCATGATAACCGCGGCATATGGCTCGTAGGAAATTGAGCTGATAAGCGGAAAGAGATGCTGTCTGCTCAACGAAAAGAGGGGACACTTGTGCCAGTGTAGCATCCACTCCTTCCCGAATAGCTTGTTCGGTAACCACATCGTCCGTTACTGCCAGAACATTCCACGCCAATTGTTGCACATAAGCAGAGTAGTTCTCGACGGTGGAACATATTTGTTCAGCCTGTTCTTCGTTGATATGCCTTCCTGCATGGCGAAAGCGTTCGGCAATAAAGGGTACCCACTTCTCTGTAGGTATCCTTTTGAGGAAAAACATGTCGCCAAACTGGTAAAATGGCATCCTCCGGCTATAAAAGAGGTTGGTCATTAGGTGCTGCTTACTCCCGAAAAGACAGTATGATGTGTGTCGATGGTGTTGCCATACGCTGCGAATAGTTTTCTGCACAGTCTGTGTGTCAGGAATCTCACCAATCTGTTGGAACTCGTCGATGCAGACCACAATCTGGAACCCTCTCTTCTTGGCAATCCGCTCAGGCAGGTCGAGAATGTCTTCTGGGGTGTTGGCTCGGAAGTTTAGGCCAAGCGAAAGGGAAAAGTCGGTATTGGGTTCTGGACTGTAAACAATCTTTGGGCTAACGCTCATTAAAAACTCTTTGGCGCTTTCCACCATCTTTTCCACTTTGCTGCTCGTGGCCTGTATGATTGCAGAAGCGTATTTCTCATAGAAATCGTATTCATTGCGACATTTATAGATATCCATATAGACAACCTTGATGTTCGGGTCGTCAATCATACTTTTTACTTTTTTCACCAAAGAGGTTTTCCCCATACGGCGAGGGGATATAAGAATGGAGTTGACGCCATTCTCAAAATTCAGTTTCAATCGTTTGCTTTCAAGTTCTCTGTCCGTGAAGTTTTCGCCTTCAACCGACATTCCATAGACAAAAGGCTTATTCATATATTGGGATGAAATTTATATATCCAGTTGCAAAGATAGTAATTATAAATAATATAAACAAGGAAAATGTTTACAAAGTGGTATAGAGTCGCAAAAGTCGATAAATAGAGGGGTGGGCGATGTACACCAAGTGGTGTTACACCAGGTGGTGTACATGTTCTGTAAACACGTTTTGTGCCGTGCCGTCATAATTCCCTCCTCTTTAATTTGGTATTTTGCTCGGTTTTCACTATCTTTGCACGCTAAAATATACCCCTGACGGAATAAGAAATAAAAGAAAAGAAATATATGGCAAGAAAATTTGCAGAACGCGCGCGCCTCAACCTCTCGGAGGTAAACAAGGAGGTGCTACGACAGTGGGACGAGGAAGACCTGTTCCACAAGAGCATAACGGAGCGTGAGGGCTGTCCCTCGTTCATCTTCTTCGAAGGCCCCCCATCGGCTAACGGACACCCGGGCATCCACCATGTGCTGGCCCGCTCGATTAAGGACACCTTCTGCCGATTCAAGACGATGAAGGGCTACAAGGTGAACCGCAAGGCCGGTTGGGACACCCACGGACTGCCCGTGGAACTGGGCGTCGAGAAGGAACTGGGCATCACGAAGGAGGACATCGGCCGGACCATCAGCATCGAGGACTACAACCAGCGCTGTCGCCAGAACGTGATGATGTACACCGGCGAGTGGGAGGACCTGAGCCACCGTATGGGTTACTGGGTGGACATGGAACACCCCTACATCACGTACGACAATAAGTATATCGAGACGCTCTGGTGGCTGCTGAAGCAACTCTATGAGAAGGACCTCCTGTACAAGGGCTACACCATACAGCCGTACTCGCCCGCCGCAGGTACGGGCCTCTCGAGCCACGAACTGAACCAGCCCGGTTGCTACCGCGACGTGAAGGATACGACTGCTACAGTTCAGTTCAAAGTTAACTCTGCACTATGCCCTGTGAACTCTGAACTGGGCTTGCCCATCTACATTCTCGCCTGGACGACAACGCCTTGGACATTGCCATCGAACACCGCTTTGTGCGTAGGGCCGAAGATAGACTATGTGGCCGTGAAGGGCCAGAATCCCTACACGAAGGAGGAGGCCATCTACATCCTGGCTGAGAGCCGTCTTTCTGCCTATTTCAAGGAGGGTGAGTATGAGGTGCTGGGCCGTTGCACTGGGAATGACCTTGTCGGTCTCCACTACGAACAACTCTTCCCCTGGGTACGGCCCTGTGCATTGGAGGACGGCGAGGTGGTGGACAAGTCGGAGGATGCCTTCCGCGTAATCCCCGGCGACTACGTGACCACGGAGGACGGTACAGGTATCGTGCACATCGCACCGACGTTTGGTGCCGACGACGCCAAGGTGGCTAAGGACGCAGGCGTGCCATCGCTCTTTGTTATCGACAAGGCTGGCGACACTCGTCCCATGGTGGACTTTACGGGTAAGTATTTCGTAAGGGAAGATATGGACAAGCGCTTCATAGACGTTTGCGTACGAGATAGTTACTGGCGTCACGCTGGAGATTTTGTTAAGAACGCCTACGACCCCAAGTACGCCGGCCTCGACGAGAAGGAACTGGCGAAGACCGAGGACCTGAACATCGTCCTCTGCATGGAGATGAAGCAGGAGGGTACGGCCTTCAAGATTGAGAAGCACGTGCACAACTATCCCCACTGCTGGCGTACCGACAAGCCTGTGCTCTACTACCCGCTGGACTCGTGGTTCATCCGTTCGACGGCTGCCAAGGAGCGCATGATGGAACTGAACCAGACCATCAACTGGAAGCCCGAATCGACGGGCACGGGACGCTTCGGCAAGTGGCTGGAGAACCTGAACGACTGGAACCTCAGCCGCTCGCGCTACTGGGGCACGCCGTTGCCCATCTGGCGCAATCGCGAGACTCGCGAGGAGGTGTGCATCGGTTCGGTGGAAGAACTGTACAACGAGATAGAGAAGTCGGTGGCTGCCGGTGTGATGCCCAGCAACCCGCTGAAGGAGCGTGGCTTCGTGCCCGGCGACATGTCGCAGGAGAACTACGACCGCATCGACCTGCATCGTCCCTACGTCGATCAGATTTGGCTCGTGGGCGAGAGCGGTGCCGTGCTGAAGCGCGAACTCGACCTCATCGACGTATGGTTCGACTCGGGCGCCATGCCGTATGCCCAGATACATTACCCCTTCGAGAACAAGGAGGCACTGGACAACCGTACGGCCTATCCCGCCGACTTCATCGCTGAGGGCGTTGACCAGACGCGTGGATGGTTCTTTACCCTGCACGCCATCGCCACGATGGTCTTCGACTCGGTGGCTTATAAGGCCGTCATCTCGAACGGACTCGTGCTGGACAAGAATGGCATGAAGATGTCGAAGCGACTGGGCAATGCCGTTGACCCCTTCGGCGCCATCGAGAACTATGGTTCGGACGCCGTACGTTGGTACATGATTACCAACTCGCAGCCCTGGGACAACCTGAAGTTCGACGAAGAAGGCGTCCGGGAAGTCACCCGCTCGTTCTTCGGCAAACTGTTCCAGACCTATTCGTTCCTGACGATGTATGCCAACGTCGATGGCTGGTGCTACGAGGAGGCCGACGTGCCCATGACCCAGCGCCCGGAGATGGACCGCTGGATACTGTCGGAACTGAACTCGCTGGTGCGTGAGGTAAATAACTGCTACGAGGAGTACGAACCCACACGCGCAGGCCGACTCATCCAGTCGTTTGTCGTCGATAACGTGTCGAACTGGTTCGTGCGCCTCTCGCGTAAACGTTTCTGGGGCTCGGCCATGAGTATCGACAAACTCTCGGCCTACCAGACCCTTTATACCTGTCTGGAGACCGTGGCCAAACTGATGGCACCTATCGCTCCCTACTATGCCGACCGCCTCTATCGCGACCTGACGGAAGCAACCGGGCGGGGCGAGGCCGTGAGCGTACACCTTAGCCAGTTCCCTGTGGCCGACGATAGCAAGATAGACAAGGAGCAGGAGAGTCGTATGAAGCTGGCCCAGCAGATTACGTCGATGGTGCTGTCGCTTCGCAAGAAGGAGCAAATCATCGTGCGCCAGCCGTTGCAGAAGATTGCCATTCCGGCCGTAGATCCCGACCAGCAACTGCGCATCGAGGCCATGAAGCAACTCATCCTGGACGAGGTGAACGTCAAGGAACTAGAGTTTGTGGAGGGCGCTGGCATCCTGGTGAAGAAGGTGAAGTGCAACTTCCGCACCATGGGTAAGAAGTTTGGCAAACTGATGAAGAGCGTCAACCAGGCCGTCATGGCCCTGACGCAGGATCAGATTGCGGAACTGGAGCGGCAAGGTAACCTGAATGTTACGCTCGACACGGGCGACGTAGCCCTTATCGAGGCCGAAGACATTGAAATCTACAGCGAGGACATCCCCGGCTGGACGGTGGCCAACGACGGTTCGCTGACCGTGGCGCTGGACATCACCGTCACCGAGGACCTGAAGAACGAGGGCGTGGCCCGCGAACTGGTGAAACGCATACAGAACCTGCGCAAGGAGAGCGGTTTCGAGATAACCGACCGCATCGACATCGAACTCGAGCATCGGCCCGAGACCGACAAGGCCGTCAGTCAGTTCCGCGAATACATCTGCAACCAAGTCTTGGCCAACAGCCTGACACTGGTGGACAAGGTGGCTGAACCCACGGAACTCGACTTCGAGGATTACAAGGTAAATGTCAACATAAAAAGATAAACGTAATGGAAGAAAAAACGCGTTACACAGACGAGGAACTCGAGGAGTTCCGTGCCATCATTCTGGAGAAGCTGGAGCTGACTAAACGCGACTACAAGAAGGCCATGGACGAACTTTCGAAGGGAAACGAGAACGGAGTCGATGACACGTCGCCCACGTTCCACGCCCTGGAGGAGGGTAGCGAGGCACAGAGCAAGTCGCAACTGATACAGTTGGCTGCCCGCAGCCAGAAGTTTATCCAGGGGTTGCAGGCCGCTCTTGTGCGCATCGACAACAAGACGTATGGCATCTGTCGCGAGACGGGAAAACTGATTCCCAAGGAGCGCTTGCGTGCCGTTCCGCATGCCACACTTAGCATCGAAGCCAAGAACAGCAGACGATAGCCAGTCGGGAAAATGATGAGACGCAGAAAACTTCAGGCCGTCGTGGCCCTTTTGCTCTTCGTGGGTATTATTGCCATCGATCAGGCCATAAAGATTGCCGTCAAGACGGGGATGTACCTCCACGAGGCCATCCACGTGACGGACTGGTTCTACTTGCTCTTTACCGAGAACAACGGCATGGCCTTCGGCTGGGAATTCTTCGACAAGTTCCTGCTCACGTCGTTCCGCATCATCTTCGTAGTGCTGATAGCCATATACATGTGTAAGGCTATTCGGCGAGGCATGTCGTGGGGCTATCTGGTGTGTCTGTCGTTCATCGTTGCAGGCGCTGCGGGCAACATCATCGACTGTGTCTTCTACGGACTGATATTCAACAACCCTCCCGCCCCAATGACGGCCGAGTTCGTGTCGTGGGGCACGGGTTACAGTTCGCTCTTCCACGGGCGAGTGGTGGATATGTTCTACTTCCCCTTGGTCGAGTGGGACTGGCCCTCGTGGCTTCCCCTCCTGGGCGGGGAGCACTTCATCTTCTTCAGCCCCATCTTCAACTTTGCCGATGCTGCCATCTCGTGCGGCATCATCGCCTTGCTCCTGTTCTATCGCAACCGCCTATTCGTGGAGAATGAGAAGTCGTAAGCCTGGCATCTTACCCCTTATCTTTTACATCCTGCTATTGGTAGGTTGCAGTGTTGACCTGCCATCTTACGTGATTTCACAAGGCAAGATGGAACGAATACTTTACGACTATCACATTGCACAAGGCATGGCCGAGGCACAGGGGGGCGACGTGCAGGAGAACCGCTATCTCTACGTGCAGAAGGTATTTGAGAAATACCACGTTACGGAGGCCCAGTTCGACACCTCGATGGTGTGGTACTCGGGCCACGCTTCGCATCTGGAGGAGATGTATGCCCACATCGAAGCACGTCTGGAACGTGAGTCGTTCGATGCCGGACTGAACATCCCCGAAGAGGACAAGTTCGCCCGCTTCACGGCCGAGGGCGATACGGCCAATATCTGGCAGGGTAGGGACATGATTTTCCTGCAAGGTAACCGGGAACAGAACCTCTATACCCTCGTCATGCCTGCCGATACGTCGTTCCACAAGGGCGACTACTTCATGCTTCGTTTCAGCAACCGCTTTGTTGTGCAGGACAATCAGCGCGAGGCGTACGTCCTGATGCAAATCCGTTACGACAACGATTCTGTGGTTTCGGGTACCATCATGATGAATGGCGACTACGACATCACGTTGAATATCCCGCAGGAAAAGGTGTTGCCAGACCGCGAAATCCGTAGTCTCTCATGTACCTTCTACTACTCGTTCAACGAGGATGCGGAGGATGCCTTCCGTCTGTGGATGGTAAGCAAGCCCGTCTTGCTTCGCTATCATGCAGCGCAAAAACAGACCGAAGAATTGTCCGACACAACTGAAACGGACACCCTCGGCAATGTCGTTCGGCCCCAGAAACCGCGTGGCGAACGAATTACACCCGAGGAGTTCCGCTCGAACCAGCAAGTCGATAGGAAGATAAACGTGGTGGAGAAACGCCGTGTCGTCCTGCCCCAACAGGGAACGGTGCGTAGGAGGCCGATGAGATGAAGACCAGGAAGTTAGGATACCATCACCTCGTACTTCCCGATGGAAGTCGGCATGACATGGTCGTGGTAGAGGTGGACGAAGAAGGACGTTACCTGTCGCACCACCCGCTGGAGGGCGAAGAACCTTTCGTCGAGTGGGTTGGAGGTGAGTTTCGCATCATGAATGATAAACGATGTAATTATGGAATGGATAGCTAACGAGCATCGCTACGATGCCATGCAGTATGCGCGTTGCGGGCGCAGCGGCGTCTTATTGCCAAAAGTCTCATTGGGCTTTTGGCACAACTTCGGAGCAGTGGACGACTTCGAGCGTTGCCGAGAAATCATGCGCTATGCCTTCGACCAAGGTATCACCCATTTCGACCTTGCCAATAACTACGGGCCTCCATATGGTTCGGCAGAGCAGACGTTTGGCCGGCTGATGGACGAAGACTTCCGTCCCTATCGTGACGAGATGTTCATCGCCACAAAGGCGGGGTACGATATGTGGCCTGGCCCCTATGGGAACTGGGGCTCGCGTAAGTACCTTATGGCCTCGCTCGACCAATCCCTGGGGCGTATGCACCTCGACTATGTCGACCTTTTCTATAGCCATCGTTTCGACCCCCATACACCGCTCGAAGAGACCCTGCAAGCTCTGGTCGATATCGTGCGCAGTGGCAAGGCGCTCTATGTCGGCATCAGTCGTTGGCCACTTGAGGCCACTCGCTTTGCTTTCCGCTATCTTCGTGAACGCGACGTTCCCTGTCTCATTTATCAGGGGCGCATCAACCTGCTCGACCGTGCCCCCATAGAGGAAGGCATACTTGACCTTTGTCGAGAAGAGGGCGTCGGCTTCATCTCCTTCTCTCCTCTGGCTCAGGGCTTGCTTACCGACCGCTATCTTAATGGTATCCCGGAGGGCTCACGCATGTCAAAGGGTAAGTTCCTACGTCCCGAAATGCTTACTGACGAAGTGTTGCAGAAGATTCGACAATATAATACCGAGGCCCAGACCGAAGGGCTGAGCCTGGCAGAATACGCTTTGGCTTGGATTCTTCGGCAGCCAGGCGTTACAAGTGTGCTTGTTGGTGCCAGTTCCACAGGTCAATTGGAGCGGAACTTAGCATGCATAAAGTCGTAATAGAATGGGGCGTTTTACCGATTCTCTCAGCAGGGAATTTTGTCGATGCGACGTTGGTGGCGCCCACCCTCAAAGTCTGTGGCGAAGAACTCGTCCATAATCTTGCGAGCCATATCGTTATCGATGAAACGGCCAGGCATGACGAGCACGTTGGCATCGTTGTGTTGGCGGATGAGGTGGGCAATTTCAGGAATCCAGCACAGGCCGGCCCGAATTGACTGGTGTTTGTTCAGCGTCATGTTAATGCCCTCGCCACTTCCGCAGATGGCAATGCCGGGAAAGACCTCGCCACGCTCAATGCCTTCGGCCAGTAGATGCCCGAAGTCGCTGTAGTCACATGAGTCTTCGCTATAAGTTCCGTAGTCCTTATAGTCCATCCCCTTCTCTTCCAGGTACTGCTTTACGAATTGTTTTAAGGCATAGCCAGCATGATCGCTGGCTATGCCTATTTTCTTGTTATCCATAATGGTTAAAGGATGCTTTTGACTTGCTTGTAAACATTCTCTGCCGTGTAGCCCAGTTTCTCGTCAAGCACTTTGTAGGGAGCAGAAAAACCGAAACTCTCCAAACCCCAAACCTTGCTTTCGGGAGCGGCGCCGATAAGGAAGCCTTGCAGGTTGACGGGCAGACCTGCGGTCATACCAAAGACCTTAGCTCCATAGGGAACAACGCTCTGCTGGTACTCGCAGGGCTGGCAACGGAAGACTCCTTCGGAGGGAACGCTGACGATGCGAACCTTTACGCCATCCTGACGCAGCAACTCGGCTCCGGACACGAGGGTGCTGACTTCACTACCCGTAGCTACGAGAACAACATCGGGCTGCTCGTCGCTTCCGCCCACGATGTAACCGCCCTTGCGAGCCTGTTCGTAGTCGTTGCCCTCGGGGAGGTTCTGGATGTTCTGGCGGCTGAGGATAAGGGCTGTCGGGGTCTTCGTGTTCTCCATAGCCATTGCCCAGGCAACGGTCGTTTCCTTGGCATCGGCAGGACGAAGCACGAGCATTGAGTTCTGGCCGTGGTGGTTCTTCAGTTTCTCCATCAGGCGAATCTGTGCCTCCTGCTCTACGGGCTCATGGGTAGGACCGTCCTCACCTACGCGGAAGGCATCGTGGGTCCAGATGAACTTCACGGGCAGTTCCATCAGGGCAGCCATACGGACGGCGGGCTTCATGTAGTCGGAGAATACGAAGAACGTGCCGCAAGCGGGGATGACACCGCCATGCAGAGCCATACCGATGCAGCAGCAAGCCATCGTCAGTTCGGCCACGCCAGCCTGGAAGAAGGCGCCCGAGAAGTCGCCAGCCTGCAGGGCGTGGGTCTTCTTCAGGAAACCGTCGGTCTTATCCGAGTTCGACAGGTCGGCCGAGGCGCAAATCATGTTGGGCACCTGCTCGGCTAGCACGCTCAGGGCAGCAGCCGAGGCGTTTCGCGTAGCGTCGTTGTCCTTCTGTACGCAAGCCGTCCAGTCAATCTTCGGAGCCTTACCGCTGAACCACTCTTCCTGTTGTGCGGCCTTTTCGGGATTGGCCTGTGCCCAGGCCTTCTCTTCGGCATGACGTTCGGCGGCAATCTTGCGCAGTTCCTCAGCACGACGGGCGTAGAGGTCCTTTACATCGTCGAATATCTGGAAGGGATTCTCGGGGTCGCCACCCAGTGCCTTTACGGTGTTCACGTAAGCGTCGCCGCCGAGCGGTGCGCCGTGCGTCTTGCAGTTGCGCTCGTAACTTGTGCCGTCGGCCTTCAGGGCACCCTTACCCATGATGCACTTGCCGATAATCAGGGCGGGCTTGCCCTTGACGGCCTTGGCCTTCTCGATGGCCATGCGGATTTGTGCAGCATCGTTTCCATTGATTTCCTGCACGTCCCAACCCAGGGCACGATACTTGGCAGCGGTATCCTCGTTCATAACCTCCTTTGTTTCAGTAGAAAGCTGAATATCGTTAGAGTCATAGAACATGATAAGGTTGTCCAATCCCAGTGTGCCAGCAATGCGAGCTGCACCCTGTGAGATTTCTTCTTGTACACCACCATCCGAGATGTAGGCGTAGATGGTCTCCTTCTCGAATGTGGGGTTACCCGTGTGGGCGGCCAGGAACTTAGCGGCAATAGCAGCTCCCACGGCAAAAGCATGCCCTTGACCGAGCGGCCCACTGGTGTTCTCTACGCCACGCGTCGGGTCGAACTCGGGATGGCCCGTTGTGGGCGAGCCCCACTGGCGCAGGTTGGCCAGTTCTTCGAGGCTATACTTGCCGATGAGGCACAACTGGCTGTAGAGCATGGGAGCCATGTGGCCGGGGTCGAGATAGAAGCGGTCGCGACCGGCCCATGTCGGGCATTCGGGGTCGTAGTTCAGGTACTCGCTGTATAGTACGTTGATGAAATCAGCACCACCCATAGCACCGCCTGGGTGACCGCTTTTTGCCTTTTCCACGGCACTTGCAGCCAGGATGCGGATGTTGTCGGCTGCATGATTCAGAACCTTAATGTCATTCATAGTTTTAGTAAGTTTATGTGTGATTTATTTATATCTTGTTTGCAAAGATAATGCAAACTGAGCGATTTACCAAATTTATTTCGCGAAATCCTATGGGCACCTATCTTCTGTCAAAAGCCAGAGAGGTGGATAGATTTAACAAAAAATAACACTTTCATGGGTGTCTGTTAGGGATAAAAGTCGTAAATTTACGCATTAAATTAACTAACACAACAAATACAAAGCGTAACGACATGAGAAATTCAGTTATCAACTTTCCTTTGCCAGCCAATGAGCCGGTGAAGAGTTATCTGGCAGGTTCACCAGAACGAGTAGCCTTGGACGCAGAGCTTGAGCGTCAGTCAAACACTGTGGTTGACATACCTATTATTATAGGAGGTAAGGAGATTCGTACAGGCGACATTGGTGAGGTGCGTTGTCCGCATGACCACAAACACGTGTTGGCCACTTATCATAAGGTAGGTGAGAAGGAAATCCGTTTGGCCATCGAGACAGCCATGAAGGCTTGGGAAGAGTGGAGTCGTACGGACTGGACCGTACGTGCTGGCATTGCCCTGAAGATGGCCGAGTTGTTAGCTACGAAGTATCGTCCCATCATGAACGCAGCTTGTATGCTGGGCCAGTCGAAAAACATCTATCAAGCCGAAATCGATTCGGCATGCGAGACCATCGACTTCTTCCGTTACAATGTACACTATGCCTCGAAGATTTATGCAATGCAGCCGAAGGATGGCGTGGGTAACATAAATCACACCGAGTACCGTCCACTGGAAGGTTTTGTGCTGGCCGTGACGCCATTCAACTTCACCTCGATTGCTTCAAACCTCTGCATGACGCCCGTCCTGATGGGTAACGTGGCTGTATGGAAACCTTCGACAACGGCTTTGCTCTCCAATTACTACCTGATGCAACTCTATAAGGAAGCCGGACTGCCCGACGGCGTGATAAACTTCTTGCCTGGTAGCGGAGCCCTAATTGGTAAGGTCTGCACCGAATCGAAGCACTTTGCTGGCATACACTTCACAGGCTCTACGGCAACATTCAAAAGCTTGTGGCAACAAGCCTGCTCGAATCTCGATCGCTACGTATCTTATCCTCGATTGGTGGGCGAGACGGGTGGCAAGGACTTCATCTTCGTCCATCCCTCGGCCGACGCAAAGGCCGTGGCTACGGCTGCTTTCTGTGGCGCCTTTGAATTCCAGGGCCAGAAGTGTTCGGCGGCCTCGCGTATGTACATCCCGAAGAGCCTTTGGCCCACGGTGTTGGAGGACATGAGACGTATGGCCGGAGAGATAAAGATGGGCGACGTTCGCGATTCGATGAACTTCGTGAATGCCGTCATCGACGAGGCATCGTTCGACAAATGTAAGTCGTACATCGACTTTGCCCGTGAGGCCAAGGATGCCGACATTGTGCTTGGTGGTAAGTGCGACAAGTCGGTGGGCTGGTTTGTAGAGCCTACCATCATCGAGACCAGCAATCCCCATTTCAAATCGATGGAAGAGGAAATCTTCGGTCCCATCATCACCGTCTATCCCTATGACGATGATAAGGTGGACGAGGCCGCTCAGTTGTGCGACGAGACTTCGCCCTACGGACTGACGGGTGCCGTCTTCGGCCGCGACCGCCTGGCAGTGGAGAAGTTGGCCGACAAGTTGGCATACGCTGCCGGTAACTTCTACATCAACGATAAGCCTACGGGTGCCGTGGTGGGTATGCAACCCTTTGGAGGTGCACGTGCCAGCGGTACGAACGACAAGGCCGGTGGCGAGTTTAACCTCATCCGTTGGATTATTCCACGCGTTATCAAGGAGACTTTGGTATCCCCCACGGATTACCGATATACGTACATGAAGTAAGTGCCCCCTTGCAATCATGAAAAAGTCTCTCTTATCCTGTATTTTGCTGTTAGCCTTCGCATCCTGTTCAACCTCCCCTTCGGGGGAGGCTGACCGGGGGACCGATGAGGCGCTTGACATTCCCGAATGCATAGTTTCGGCTGTGCCTGATTCGTTGGGACTCGACTCGTTCTATGTGAAATATGTCGATGTCAATGGCCTGCCTCTCGTCTCCTCGTGGCGCGTCCCCGACTCGGCCTTCGTCGCCGCCCATCGCACGCTCTATGCGATGACCTGCATGCTGGATTCGGCCGTGCTGAATGCCATGATACGTTCGCATGCTCGTGTGGCCATTATGGGACGTTACGAGGGTACGACCGACCTGCCCGAACATCGTTATCTGGTGAACGATACTTCGCTCAACTGGGACCTGCGCGCTCGCGGCTTGGGAGGCACCATCGAGGAGCCCTTGACGTCGTGCGCTGAGGAGAATGTCTTGGCCTATCAGATAGACAAGTACCATGCCGAGGACATCCTTATCCACGAGTTTGCCCACGCCATCCATTGCATCGGCATCATTCAGGTCGATACCACCTTCAACCGCCGCCTGCAAGCCCTCTATGAGGCCGCTAAGGGTAGGGGAGACCTTGATAACACCTATCGCATTACCGACAAGGAGGAATACTTTGCCGAGGCTGTGCAGGACTGGTTCAACGTGAACGCCGAGATGCCCCATACCGATGGCAAGCATAATTGGGTCAACACTCGCGAGGAACTTCGCGAATTCGACCCCGACCTCTATCAACTGCTTTCGGAATACTTCCCCGAGACAGACTTGCAAATCTCGAAACACAAGAAGACAAATGAATGTCATAAACCCTAAGACCTATCAGCGTCGGCGTCAGCAACTGAAGCACGACGTAGGCAGCGGTGTGCTCCTCTTCCTCGGTAACATGGAGGTGGGCATGAATTATGCCGACAATACCTATCGCTTTCGTCAGGACTCGTCGTTCCTCTACTTCTTTGGCCTCGACTATGCGGCCCTTGCTGCCGTCATCGATATAGATGAAGACCGTGAGATTGTATTCGGCAACGAACTGACCATCGACGATATCGTCTGGACTGGCATACAACCCACCCTGCACGAGAAGTGCGAGTCGATGGGCATCAGCGACAGCAGGCCCATGAAGGACCTGAAGACCTATCTCGACCAGGCACGTCGCAAGGGTCAACACATCCACTTCCTGCCCCCCTACAGAGGCGACCATCAGGTGTGGCTATGGGAACTTTTAGGACTCAATCCCAAGGAGCAGAACAACTCCGTATCGCAACGTCTCGTAAAGGCTATCGTACGTCAGCGCATATACAAGGATGAGGAGGAAATCCGCATCATCGAAGAGGCTGTAGATATCAGCACGCGTATGCACTTGGCCGCTTACCGGAAGGTACGCCCCGGGATGCACGAAGCCGAGGTCGCAGCGGCTGTCGAGGAGGTGGCCTGCAAGGGCGGCAATACGTTGGCTTTCCCCACCATTGCCACTGTCAAGGGTCAGGTACTCCACAACCACGGATTCATCCACACGTTGCAGGAGGGCGACATATTCCTTTTGGATGCGGGAGCGGAGACACGCATGCACTATGCCGGCGACCTCTCTTCGTCGATGCCTGTGGGCGAACGCTTTACGGAACGTCAGGCAACCATCTACAACATCCATCTCGAGAGTTTCCAGGCTGCGGTAGATATGCTTCGGCCCGGGGTGCCTTTCCGCGAGGCTCATTTGGCCGCAGCCACAAAGATATGCGAAGGCATGAAGTCGCTCGGACTCATGAAGGGAGACCCCGTGGAGGCCGCACACATTGGTGCCTATGCCCTCTTCTTCCCCTGCGGACTGGGCCACATGATGGGGCTCGACGTCCACAACATGGAGAACCTGGGCGAGGAGTACGTCGGCTACAACGAGGGCGAGGTGAAGAGCACGCAGTTTGGCTTCAAGTCCCTTCGCTTGGCCCGTCCTTTGGAGCCCGGATTCGTATTCACCGTCGAACCAGGCATCTACTTCATTCCCGAACTGATGGACAAGTGGCAGGCAGAAGGCCAGTTCACCGACTTCATCTGCTACGACAAACTTCAGCCCTGGCGCAACTTCACGGGCCTGCGCAATGAGTTGGACTATGTGATAACCGCCAACGGCGTGCGTCAGTTGGGCTCCATCCGTAAGCCCATGACCATAGAAGAGGTATATGCCGCAAAATGCGGCCATTGGCCTCAAGAACAATGAATAAAGAGAATACATGAACTATTCCATTAAATTTCCCGAGAACCTGGGTGGCATGAACGAGCGTATCAAGCGCCTGCGCCAGCAGAACATGGACACCCCGACTACGCTCTCCATCGAGCGAGCCTTGATAGAGACCGAGTTCTATAAGCAAAACTATGGCACCATGCCCATAGCCGTATTGCGCGCACGAAACTTCTATGAAATCTGCAAGCGCAAGACCCTCTATATCGGTCGCGATGAACTCATCGTGGGCGAGCGCGGCCCGCAGCCAAAGGCCGTGCCCACCTTTCCCGAACTGACGTGCCACTCGGTAGAGGACCTGCACACCCTGAACGAGCGTGAACTACAGCGCTACACCATATCCCAGGCCGACATCGACACCTACGAGCGTGAGGTGATTCCCTACTGGAGCGGAAAGACCCAGCGCGAGCGCATCTTCAACCACGTCAGCCGGGAGTGGGAGGAGGCTTACCACGCAGGTGTCTTTACGGAGTTCATGGAACAGCGCGCCGCCGGCCATACCGCTATGGACGGCAAGATGTACCACACCGGACTGCTCGACGTGAAGAAGCGCATCGAGGAACGAATAGCCTCGCTCGACTACATCTACGACCCCGAAGCCACCGACAAGCAACAGGAACTGGAGGCAATGGCCATTTCGTGCGATGCGGCCATCCTCTTTGCCGAGCGGCATGCAGAATTGGCAGAGCAAATGGCCAAGGAAGAGACCGACCCGCAGCGCAAGCGGGAGTTGCTGAAGATAGCCGACGTCTGCCACTGGGTGCCCGCCCATGCTCCGCGCGACCTCTGGGAGGCCATACAGATGTACTGGTTCGTACATCTGGGCACCGTGACCGAACTCAACGGTTGGGACTCCATGAATCCCGGCCACATCGACCAACACCTCTTCCCCTTCTACCAGAAGGGAGTCGAGGAGGGAACGCTTACCCGCGAGCAAGCCAAGGAACTCATCTCCTGCCTCTGGATTAAGTTCAACAACCAGCCCGCGCCCCCCAAGGTGGGCGTAACCGCCTTGGAGTCGGGAACCTACAACGACTTCACGAACATCAACATCGGTGGCGTGGACCGTGAGGGCCGCAGTGCCGCCAACGAGATATCCTACATGATACTGGAGATTCAGGAGGAACTGCACGAACTGCAGCCCGGACTCTCCATCCACATCTCGGAGAACACGCCCGACGACTTCCTCTTGGCCGGCATTCGCGTCATCCGTCAGGGCCACGGCTATCCCTCCATCTTCAACCCCGACACATACGTCAAGGAGATGACCCGTGCAGGCAAGTCGCTGGAGGATGCCCGCGAGGGCGGTTGCTCGGGTTGCATCGAGGTGGGCGCCTTCGGCAAGGAGGCCTATCTGCTGACGGGCTACCTCAATACACCCAAGATACTCGAAATCACGCTCCACAACGGCCTCGACCCCGAGACGGGCAAGCAGTTGGGGCTCACGACCGGCGACCCGCGCACGTTCGAGACCTTCGAGCAACTCTACGACGCTTGGCACCGCCAGATGGTCTATTTCGTCAACCTCAAGCTCTCCGTCAACAACTACATCGAGCGCATGTTCTCGCTCTACGCCCCGGCCACCTTCCTCTCGCTCTTCATCGACGATTGCATCGAGAAGGGTAAGGACTACTACAGCGGCGGAGCCCGATACAATACCACCTACATCCAATGTACGGGCCTGGGCACCATCACCGACTGCTTCACGACCCTGAAGAAGCACGTCTTCGAGGACCATCGCTATACGATGGACGAGGTACTCAAGGCATGCGACTCGAACTGGGAGGGAGCCGAACTGATGCGCCAGTACATCCGCACGCGCACCCCCTTCTTTGGCAACGACGACCCCTACGCCGACCAGATTGCCGTTCGCGTTTACGACGACCTGGTAGAGGCCATCGAAGGCCGACCCAACACACGCGGTGGCGAGACCCACCTCAACATGCTCTCGACCACCTGCCACAACTATTTCGGCTCCGTCTGCGGCGCTACACCCAATGGCCGCTTCGCCCACTTTGCCATCTCCGACGGCACCTCGCCCTCGCATGGCAGCGACACCCACGGCCCGACGGCCGTCATCAAGTCGCTCGGCAAACTCGAACAGACCAAGTCAGGCGGCACCCTGCTCAACGTGCGCTTCGTCCCCAGCCTGCTCAAGAGCGAGGAGGACATGACGAAACTGGGCCATCTCATCCGCACCTACTTCCGTCGGGGCGGCCACCACATCCAGTTTAATATCGTAGATACGGCCACCCTGCTCGATGCCCAGAAGCATCCCGACCAGTATCGCGACCTCCTGGTGCGCGTGGCCGGATACTCCGACTACTTCAACGACATGACTGCGCAGTTGCAGAACGAAATCATCGCCCGCACGGAGAACGAGAACGTATGATAGTCTTCGACATCAAGCGCTACGCCATCCACGACGGCCCCGGCATACGGACAACCCTCTTCCTGAAGGGTTGTCCCTTGCGTTGTGTCTGGTGCCACAACCCCGAGTCGTGGTCGCCCCTGCCCGAGAAGTCCTACAAGCAGGGCAAGTGCCTCCGTTGTGGCACCTGCGTGGCGGCCTGTCCCCAGAAGGCCTTAGAGCTTACGCCGGAAGGCCTAAGGCCTACGGGCGTCGAGTGCAGGCGTTGTGGCCGTTGCGCCGAGGTCTGCCCCACGATGGCCCTGGAGATGTGCGGCCGCGAGTGGACCGTTGACGAGATTCTGGCAGAGGTGGAAAAGGAGCGCGACGTAATGACGGATAGCGGCGGGGGCGTAACCCTGTGTGGCGGCGAACCCCTCATGCACGACATCGTGCCCCTGCTTCGCCAGTTGGGCAAGCGTGGCTTCCATCGCTGTGTCGATACCACGCTCTATGCCTCGGAAGACGTCGTAAGGCGTGTGGCCGGGGAGTGCGAACTCCTGCTCGTCGATCTCAAACACATGGACTCCGAGGCGCATCGTCGCCTGACGGGCGTCCCCAACGAGCGCATCCTTCGTAACGTCCGGCTTCTGGCCTCCGAGGGCAAGCCCTTTGAGATACGCATCCCCCTCGTCGAGGGCGTGAATGCCGACGAGGCCAACATCGAGGCCACGGCCCGTTTCCTCTCTTCCCTTCGCCTCCCTCACTCGGACAGGGCCCTCGTAGCCCTCTTGCCCTACCACGACGTGGGGCGCGACAAGCACCGCCGCCTCTGGAGTCGGTACAATCCTGGCCGTCTGTCCATGGACGTCCCGTCGGAGGGCGTCCTCAAGCGCTGTATCGCCCAGTTTGCCCAGTATGGCATCACCGCAAAGGTAGGGGGGTAAGCCGCACAAAGGCCTCCCCCCTCTCTCTTGCCTGATGCCTGCGAATAAAATAGGAAGCCGCCATCCTCAGTGGATGGCGGCTTCCTTAGTCCGTTACCTCTGCACGGGGCCCCCTTTGGGGCTGTGCGCGAGTCGTAGGGGCTTATTCTTCGTTGTCCCAGATGTTGTCCCAGCTGTTCTCCTCCTTAACGAGTGCATCATCACCCGTAGCAGGATCATCATACATGGACAAGGCAATCATATTGGTCTGTTGGAGGAGGGTAACCTCCGTCTCCGGTTGCAAATATACTTTCTTCATAGTCTTTTATCAATTACGAATTTCGAATTATGAGTTTGCCTTTCCCGTGGCCCCTCCCCGTTGCGGGAGAGGGGTTGGGGGAGAGGGTCTGCTTCTTTACTTCAATACTTTTTTGCCGTTGATGATGTAGATACCCTTCACAGCCTTGCTTACGCGCTGGCCAGCCAGGTTGTAGATGGCACCCTGCTCGGTCTCAGCCTCGACAGCGTTGATTGCATCAGCACCACCGAAGTAGAAGGCCTTAACCTCGCTCGTAGCAGGAGCCGTCAGGTAAGCACGGTTGGCACGAACCTTGGGCGTAGCACTTGCGGTAACCTGGAAGAAACCAACCTTATCGCCTTGCTTCTGCAGAACATAGCTTCCGAGAGGAGCATCTGTGTCGGTGTAAACACCCGTCAGCAGACCTACGGTATAACTGTCATTCACGGCTGTGCTAACGCCTGTGAACTCTTGGTTAACGGTGCTCTCGCTGTACAATACGACAGGAGTGTTGGCAGGGATAGTACCCTCAACGGCCTCTTCCGTCAGAGTTGCGCCTTCAGCACCCATAATCTTCGTAGCGGTTACGCCTTCAGGAATCTCCACGTCGAAGGGAGCAATGAACGTGCTGTACTTGGCAGCGCCGATGGTCATGGTGACAGATTCAGGCTTGCCTTCATAGGTTACCGTTACATTCCAAATACGTACTGCACCACTAGCGGTGATATAACCCGTATTCAGATTGAGCGCAGAACAGTCAATAGTAATAGAACTTGCACCAGAGCCAGAAGCCACACCTTCACCTTCAGCAGCAGTCTCATTTGAAGCACTGAAGTATAAAGTTGCCGTATTTCCTGCACCATCCATGGGCTTGCTAGAGTTAGAGACCGTCATCTCCAGTTTTGTAATTCTTGTGCCATATTCTGGTACTTGAATATAGTATTGTTCTGTTGAGGACGATTTCTTAATCTGTAAATAGTAGTGGTCAGAAGTAGCATTGCTATGCTGATAGCTCATAGCATAGGCATTCCAAGTATTGCCGTTCTGATCGACAACGCTTCTCTCAGCATAACCATTGGGGGCAACATAAGAAGCCTTGATGTTGGCACTTGTCAAAGTTGCCTGTCCCTCTACGGAATTCGGGTCAACCACCTTGATGGTGTAGCTTGCAGTAGCGGGCTTGTAGTCGTTGTTGCCTGCGAAGGTGGCAGTGATGGTAGCCGTACCCACAGCCATAGCGGCGATTTCGCCAGTTGTCTCGTCCACCATAACAACATCCTCATTAGAGCTACTATAGGTAACAGCCAGACCTTCAACAGAAGGAGTAGCCACGTAGGTGGCAGTCTCGTCGAGGTTAATCTCGGCAGGAACGTCGTTGAACGTCAGCGTTACTTCCTGACGAGCATCAACTACGGTTACAACCAGTGTAGCAGTGGCAGCCTTGTACTCGTCGTTGCCAGCGAAGGTAGCGGTGATGGTAGCCTCACCTTCGGCAGTAGCCAAAATGTAACCCTCGTCGTAGGTGGCAACGTCCTCGTTGCTGCTGGTGTATGTCAGGGTAGCGCCTTCAACATTGCACTCAACCGTTACCTCTACCATGTCGTTAAGAGCAGCTTCCAAGGTCGTAATAGCCTCGCCGGCCTCATTCTTGAAGACGATGGTAGTCTCGGCCTTTTCCTTGCGATCAAGAGAAACAAGATAGTTGCCCTGTGTCATTTGATTGGCGCCGCTATAAAGCGAGAGGTTACCAGTAATAACGACTTCGTCGCCAAGCTGCAACTCATCCTCTGCTGTGAAAGCTGTGTTATCCAAATACTTACCACGATAAATCTTAAATTGTGTTGTAGTAAGGCCATCGTCGGAAATCCAATAGGTAGCATTGCCATACTGAGTGCTTATCTCGTCTATTTGAGAGACAATACCCTTTACATATACACCATTGGCGGCGGCAGCCTCCAATGCTTGAGCTACAGTATAAGGATTATTCTTTGTACCAGGTTTTGTAGAGTCAAAAACGGTAATGGTATAAGATGCTGTTCCTGCTTTGAAATGGTCATCGCCAGGGAAGGTTGCCGTAATAGTCACGGTACCCTCTTCACTACCAATAATAACTTCACCCGTAGAAGAATCAACAAGAGCAACCTCCTCGCTGCCTTCCTGACTATAAGTAATCTGTGTAGCATCAACGCCTTCAGCATAGGTTAATGTCGGAGCGGTAAAGTCTGCATCGGGTTCAACGGTAAACTCTGTAACCTCACCGAAACTCAATTCAGCAGAAACCTTTTCACTGGCTTCTCCCTGACGACCGCGAAGGGAAATGTTGTCTAGACGAGTATTCTTGTCACCTGCGCTTTCAAATTTGATGGTAACAGATTCCATATCGGTGGTTACTCCACTGATTGTAATCTCATTTTCGCCTGCGCTAACCTGCTGGGCATCTAATAATGTGGTTCCATCGCTTGCTGAAACAGTAACCTTTAGACCAGTATTGTTTGTTCTGAATGAAAGAATGAGGTCACCTTCGATATTTTCAAGGGCAACCGTAGCTTGGAATACACCAGTATTCTTACCAACCAACAATTCAGGCGATTCTCCCCCAGCCAGAGTCTCTTCGAATATTTTGGTTGCAGACCCTCCATCAGTGGATACGTATGAATATGAACCGCCTGATGGTACGTCGTCTTTACTATATGAAGAGAAATCTTCTGTCCAAAGAGACAACAATGTGGCATCAACAACTGTCAACGTGTATTCTGCACTTGCATTCTTATAAGCTTCGCTATCAAAAATGCTGGCGGTAATAGTGGTCGTACCATCAGCAACGAGTGTAACAGCACCGGTGGAGGCATTAACAGTTGCAGCACCAGGGTTGCTGCTGCTATATGTAACTTCGGAAGCTGCAGCCTCTGGGTCAACTACCAATTGAGGTGTCTCGAATGCTTCTCCAAGTGTAGCAGTGTAGTTTGCAGCAGCAAAAGAGAGGCTTACATCTGTACGAGAGTCTGTTTCTGTGGAATATGTAACTTCAACTTTTTGCAAGCGCCAATGAGAAAAACTACTTGTAACCTTTACAGAAGTTGCAGATCCCTCCCAGGTTGTAGTAGCCCCATACGTAACACTTCCTGTTGAAGGCTCCCATGTAGCGGTACTACTACTAGGAGCATAGTTTGCAGTGCTAAAGGTGTATACAATCTTAGTAATTGTATTCTCGTTTGCAGTAATAGTAATATATCCTCCATTATAAGTGCGAATACCGGAGCCTGTAGTATAATACTTTCCGTCATTAGCCCCTCCTCCAAATGTGACACTAACGTCACCTTCAGTAAACGGATTGCTATATTGCGTTCCATTTGTTAGATTAAGAGAGGAGAAATCAATGGTCTTGGTTTCATCCGCCCACGCATTTCCGACTCCAAGGATCATGCAGAGCATGAGGAGCCATGATTTGAGTTGTAATTGTTTAAGCATAATGTTTTGTTTTAATTGTTATTTGGTTAGGTTTGTATTTCTTTCCCCAGTAAAATGTGTAATTGTTTATGCTTCAACAGAATTCCTGCTCCTTCGCCAAGGAGCAGTCCATATTGCGCGACAAAGATACGATTAAGTGAGCACAAAACAAAATAATTTATTATTTTTTTTGTCGAACGTGAGTATCTTCGACCTCGAAGAGGTCAGAGATAGAGAAAACCGAGCACAAAACAAAATAATTTATCGTTTTTTTTTTGTCGAACGTGGGCATATCCGAGGCGCATCTTACCTAAGAGCCTTTGCAGAAGGCTCAGAGATACGCTAAAAAAATGGGAGGAAGATGTGGCGGATTGAAAGAAAATGGTTAATTTTGCATCGGTTAGTAATGTTTTGAAGATTAAGTCATCCATGAATCAAGCGCAACGAACCACAGAATTTGCCGTTTTTTGTATCGAGAACACGGCCGCACGCTTGGGCGTTTCCGGTCGTGAGGTCTTTCGGGAACTGAACCGAACCGACGGCATCAACAGGTTTCTCTTTCCCAGTTATCCGACCCTGCACACACAGGGGAAGGACTATATTGTAGATGAGACATTGCAATATATCAGACGACATAATCCGACCTTCGGGCGGAGAAAGGGAGCGCGGGCAGGGGACGGTATGAATGAGAATCCTCTGATAAACGAGACGCTGTTGCAAATGAAGTATGGCCGCATCGTTTCCTTGCTGGCCGAGACGCTGGGCGTAGATGAGGCGCGTGCACTGGATGTGTTTTATAATTCCGATACGTATGGCTACTTGAGCCAAAAGATGTTTCATCTCCACAACATGAGCGATGCTTATCTTGTGGATGAGATTGTGTTGGAATTGCAGAATAAGCAATAAGAACTGGGATTTGCGTCGGGGCGGGCCTTTTTCTGATACAAAAAATGCCCGCCGATACCTTAACTATTTTATGCGCGCGTGCGTTGCACGAGGCGTTTGTAAATATTTCTGACGGTTGCGGGGAGGGGCCTGGAACTGCCTGCCGAAGGTTTACTTAACTTGTGGCCCGAAGGTAAGTTAACCTTTCGCGACAGATAATGTTAACTCATGCCAATAGGTTATGTTAACTTCCGGCGGCAGGTACGTGGCGGTGGGCGAAGAAGATGCCGGGGTGGGGTGGAGCAGTGCTGATAATCAGTTGGTTAGTACGGTGGCGTCCCTCAGGGGCGATTGTGGCGATAAAAAAGCGTCCGCACCCGAGGGGGTACGAACGCTGATGGGGAGGGGTGTAAGGATTTTTCTTACTTCCGGATGCGCAGGACGGGGGCGATGTCGTTGGTGCGTTCCGAGGGCAGGCTGACGACGAGACCTTCGGCGGTCTGGCGGGCCTTGACGCGGCCGTAGCCGAGCAGTTCGACGTGCTTGATGCGTCCCTTGTGATCGGGGTTGCCCTTGCGGAGCGACTTGATGGTGACCTGCCCATCGGCCGGCCAGCCGAGCGGGATGGCGTAGAGGGCCCCCGGGGTTTGCGTGAAGCGTACCTCGCGGGCGTCCATCTTGGCGTAGGAGCCTTCGTTGAAGCCCTGGGCACTTATCTTGATGTCGGCCTCGGCCACGGGCCCTTCGCCAAAGCGCACCCAGGGGCGGGTGGCGTAGATGGCCTCACCGTTCTGTGCGAGCCAGGCCCGTATGCCCTCGAGTATGTGGTGTTCGTGACGGTCGAAGGTGCCGTCGGCGCGCAGGGGTACGGAGAGGAGCAGGTTGCCGTTTTTCGACACGACATCGACGAGCAGGCGGATGACCTGCGGGGCCTGTTTGTAGTGGTTGCCCTGGGAGATGCCCTCGTTCCAGTGCCAGCCGCCGAGGCAGGTACACGTCTGCCACGGCTGGGCGACGATTTCGTTGGGTGCGCCGCGTTCTACGTCCCACACCATGGCGCCGCGCTGTTCGGGGCTCAGGATTTTGCCGAAGGTGACGGCCTCGTTCTGGCCGCCGTGGAGTAACATGCTGCGGTTGTACTGGTGGGCCACGAGTCGGCGGCCGCAGTCGCTAATCTGCTCGAAGGGGAGCACCGTGGCGTCGTAATAGACGAGGTCGGGGCGGTAGCGGTTGATGCACTGGATGGTGCGGTCGTAGAAGTTCGTGATGAACTCTTGGCTGGGCAGTACGCAGCCCTTCTGCTGGTTCCAGTCCCAGTGGTCGTGGATGCTGCCCTGGCTGAGCGGGTGGTTCTGGGCGTAGAGGTCCTGCGGGTCGAGCCCCTGCCACCAGCGACCCTCGCCGTCGGCCTCGGTCAGGCGGCCGTCGTAGGGTATGCCCTTGCGGTCGCCCTCGCTGTCGCTCAGTTGGGCGGGTTCGTAGAATCGCCATGCGTGGTCGGCGTGGAACGAGATGCCCAGCGGCAGACCTGCCTTACGGGCGGCCTGGGCCCACTCGCCGATGATGTCGCGCTTGGGGCCCATGCGCATGGAGTTCCAGGGCTGGTAGGGGGAGTCCCAGAGGTCGAAGTTGTCGTGGTGGTTGCCGAGGGCGAAGAAGTAGCGCGCACCCACCTCCTTATAGTACCGGACGAGCGAGTCGGGCTGCCAGCGCTCGGCGCGGAACAGGGGCAGGATGTCCTTGAAGCCGACCTCGCTTTGGTGGCCATAGTGCTCGCGGTGGTGGCGCCATGCGCCCGAGCCCTCCTCGTACATGCCGCGGGCCATCCAGTCGCCGCTGCCCTCGACGCATTGCGGTCCCCAGTGGGCCCAGATGCCGAACTTGGCGTCGCGGAACCATTCGGGTGTCTCGTACAGGGAGAGGCTTTCCCAGGTGGGTTGGAACTTGCCCGTCTGCATGTGCTCGGCCTGTTCGGCAACGGGGATGAACGTCTCTTGTGCCTGTGCCGTCGCGGCCGACAGCCCCAAGGCTAATGCGATGGTGTGTAGTCTCATATAAACTGTGAACTTTGAACTTTGAACTCTTACTCACGTATTCTTCCAGGTCTGGCGCATCTGGGGGCCAATGATGTCCTGAACCTCGCGGACGAGCGCAAGGTCGATGGGCTCCTGGATGTACTGGAGGTTGCGGCGGACGTTGTCGGGGTTGGCCGACGAGAATAGGGTGGTGGGTATGCGCGGGTTGCTGACGGCATACTGCATGGCCAACTTCTCGATGGGGTAGCCGACGCTGTTGCAGTGGGCGACGGCCCGCCGACAGGCCTCGACCAACGGTTGGGGAGCCGGGTGCCAGGCAGGAGCACCGCGCTGGGAGAGTAGTCCCATCGACAGGGGCGAGGCGTTGATGAGGCCGATGCCGCGACGGTCAAAGAAGTCGAGATAGTCGAGGAGGGCATCGTCGCACAGGCAGTAGTGACAGAAGTTGAGCACCGTCTCCACCGTGCCCTCGGGACTGTGCTCGACGACCCAGCGAAGGTTCGGGAGTTGCAGGTCGGTGATGCCCACGTGGCCCACGAGCCCCTGCTCTTTGAGTTCGACGAGGGCGGGCAGGGTCTCATCGACCACCTTCTGCAAGCCGCCGGGCAGCGAGGCCTGGAACTCGATGTCGTGGACGTGGATGAGGTCGATGTAGTCGATGCCCAGCCGGTCCATGCTCTCGCGGACACTCTCCTGGGCCCGACGGGCGCTGTAGTCCCAGGTGTTCACGCCATCGTGGCCGTAGCGCCCCACCTTGGTGGAGAGGTAGTAGGCCGAACGGGGGATGTGGCGCAGGGCGCGTCCCAGCACCGTCTCGGCCCGCGTGTGGCCGTAGTAGGGCGATACGTCGATGAGGTTCATGCCGCCCTCGATGGCGGCTGCGACGGCTTCGTGGGCACGGCCCTCGTCGATGTCGTGGAACACGCCGCCCAGCGACGATGCTCCGAAACTCAGTTGTGATACTCGTAGGCCTGTGCAGCCAAGGGGATGGTATTTCATGGGGGTAAGGGGTTAACAGGTTAAGGGGTTAATGGGTTAAGGGCTAAGAGGATGCGGAAGACCTTGCCGGGAGCGAGGTCCCAGGCGGCCATGGCAGCGGCGGCCTCTTCGGGACGGACGATGGCGGAGATGAGTTGGTCGGTGGGGCACTGGCCGCGGCGCAGGTAGCGGATGACGGCTCGGAAGTCGTCGGGCAGGGCATTTCGGGAACCGCGGATGTCGAGTTCCTTCTGTACGAAATACTTGGTGGCCAGACTGACGTCGCCCGGTGCGTAGCCGATGCAGACGACGCGCCCCGTGAAGGCCACTTCGTTGATGGCCGTGGCGTAGGTCACGCTGCTGCCTACGGCCTCAATGACCACATCGGGCCCGGAGCCGTCGGTGAGCCGCTGCAGGGCCTCGTGGACATCCTCTGTGGCTGAATTGATGGTGGCCGAGGCTCCAATTTGTCGGGCAAGGGCCAACTTCTCGTCGTCGAGGTCCATGGCAATGACCGTGGCACCACGAAGGGCAGCACGCACGATGGCCCCTACGCCTATCATGCCACAACCGATGACGAGCACCGTGTCGCTGTCGGTCACCTGACCGCGACCGACGGCATGGAAGCCCACGCTCATGGGTTCGATAAGGGCCACGTCGTGGGGCGTGAGTCCGTCGGCAGGGATGACCTTCTGCCAGGGTACGCAGATGAACTCGCGCATGGCGCCGTGGCGCTGTACGCCCAGCGTCTCGTTGTGCTGGCAGGCATTCGGACGACGGCGGCGGCAACTGGGGCACCGACCGCAGGCCGTATAGGGATCGACGGTGACGACTTGGCCCACGCTCAACTGGGCAGGTACGTCGGCACCGACTTGTGCTATCGTGGCACTGATTTCGTGCCCGGGAATGACGGGACGAAGGGCCAACTGGTTGCGACCGCGATAGGTGTTGAGGTCGGAACCGCAGAACCCGACATACTGGATGCGCAGCAGCACCTCGTCGGGTCGGGGAGAGGGCTGCGGCAGTTCGATGACGTCGAGTTGGTGGACGTCGGTTATCTGTAAGGCTTTCATAGGGTAGGTTTATTCGCTCATGTTACGGATATAAGGCATCTCGGGAAATTGGCCGAAACCGAAGAGGCGCTGGGCATTGAGACCGAGGAAGGCGGCCTTCTCGGCGTCGGAGAGCAGGGACGAGCGCAGCACGAAGTCGTACGACATGCGGTAGGTGATGGCCGTGATGGTGCGCGGGTAGTCGCTGCCCCACATCAGACGGTCGATGCCCACCTCGTCGGCAGCCTCGCGAATGGCACGGACGGCGGAGGGGAAGGGCCAGAACTCGTCGTTGAAGAGCCACGTGATGCCACCGCATTCGATAAAGACATTCGGGTGGCGTGCCAGTCGGATTTGGCTCATCCAGCCGGGACGCGTGACCATTCCGAAGTGGCCGATGACAACGGTCAGGCGCGGACACTCGGCGATGACCGTCTCCAGTTCCCCGACCTGCGTGTCGCCGTCGGCGAGTTCGATGCCCAACAGCGTGCCGCGCTCCTCCATCAGGTGGAAGAGGCGCATCATCTCCTCGCCGTCGAGGCGTACGCGCCAGTCGGGACCAATCAGCCGGGCAGCGGGAATCTTCAGTCCGCGGAAACCCTGGTCAATCAGCCGTCGGCCCTCTTCGAAGAAACCAGGCCGACGCGTGTCGGGCATGCCGAAGCAGAAGAAGCGGTCGGGATAGCGACGGCTGACGTCGGCGAGGTAGTCGTTCTGCGGCCCGTCGATGAACTCCTGGGTCACTACGGCCGCACTCACACGGGCGTAGTCCATGTTGGAGAGGAACACTTCGGCC
Organism: Bacteroidaceae bacterium; assembly: GCA_017469925.1. Lineage (GTDB taxonomy): Bacteria > Bacteroidota > Bacteroidia > Bacteroidales > Bacteroidaceae > Physcousia. The sequence continues at coordinate 95,044 of JAFUFK010000016.1, forward strand.
GTATTCCGACCATCGATAAGAAAAGGGGGGAGCATCTGCACCTCGTCGCCAAAAAAGAGAGAGCGGCTGCGGTTGGACTCGATTTGACAAATGTGCTGACCGTTGACTACGGTGTCCTGTCGGAGCCACAGGTGGCTGTGTGCGTCGATGATGAGCATAATCAAGATGTTTTGATTCGACAGGGCAAAGATAGGAATAAAATGCGACATGATAAGTGTGAAAAAGGAAATAAAAATAGGATAAAATGTACGTGGAGGCAAATTGTCGAATAAGCAGGCCCGAGTGGCGTTAAGCAAATAAAGTTGGCGTTCGATTTGCGAGGTTCGCACCTTTTCACTATCTTTGCCCCAAACTACGCGCGCGTAATAATAAAAAGAGAAGAATATGAAGAGAATTTTACATCGACTGACGGGGCTTTTGATAGCCTTGATGTGTACGCTGACGGCATGGGCCGACGGCGAAATCTACTATGGCATCTACCAGGGCAGTGGCACGCTCACGGGCTATGGCACGGGCAAGGCCGAGACCTATGACGTGGCCATCCACCTGACCGACCCCTCGCTGGTGGGCATGGAAATCAGGGCGATTCGCATTCCCGTGAATACGGGTGCCAAGAATGCGACGGACTACAAGGGGTGGCTGACCCGTGAACTGACCCTCGTGAGTGGTAAGATTGTGCCGGACATCGTGAGCGTAGAGACGACTCCCTCGGGCTCTTGGGCCGAGGCTCGCCTGTCGGAGCCCTACGTCATCGAAGAGGGCGGCCTGTATGTGGGCTATTCGCTGAATATATCGAGTGTCGATGCCAGCAACACAAGCGATGCAAACAAGACACCCATTATGACGACGGCTACGGAGAATCCCGAAGGCCTGCTCATCCATACCTCGCGCACCTATCGCAAGTGGGTGGGCCTGGCCGAGGTGGGCTCGCCTGCCGTGGTGGTGCTCATCGGAGGCGAAAACATCAAGCCGCGTGCGGCTACCCTGGTGGCTCCCGATGACCTATATACTACGACGGGTTCGACCATATCGACGACGTTGACGCTGGTCAACCACGGTTCGGAGGCTATCTCGAACATAGAATACCAGATTGAGGCCAACGGCGTGACCACGACGCGCCAACTGACGCGCTCGCTGGCCGGACAGTACTATGGCCGCAGCACGACCTTCACGGCTACCATTCCGGCAGTAGATACGAAGGGTTCCTATCCGACGACTTTCCGTGTGACGAAGATAAATGGTGAGGCCAATGAGGACCCTGTGGGTGCAACGACAGTGCCCGTGACCTATCTGGACGAGATTCCCGTCCATCGTCCCCTGGTGGAGGAATATACGGGAACGTGGTGCCAATGGTGTCCTCGTGGTTTGGCTTGCTTCGAGCGCATGACCGACCTCTATGGTGACAAGTTCGTAGGCGTGGCCTACCACATGAGCGACGTCATGGACTTTGCGGTCAGCTACTACCCCATAGGTACGGCCGAAGTGGGTTTGCCGACGGCCTTCATAGACCGTGCCGCGAACTATGACCTCAGCGACGGTCGGCAGGCCTGGCAGCAGCGTAGCAACGGCATTGCTCCGGCCAGCATCGATGTCGTGGCAGAGTGGGCCGACGACTCGAAGACCAAGATTAAGGCCACCTCGACAACGACTTTCGTACGTGACTTTAACGACAATACATGCCTCGTGGGCTACGTGCTCTTGGCCAACGACCTGCATAAGGATGGCGATAGCGACTGGTACCAGTCGAATGCCTTCTCTGGCAATCAGGGTTATTCGACGGGCGACAAGTACTTGCAGAAGTACATCGACTCGCCCAACCCGATGAAGAACTTCCACTTCGACCATGTGGCCATAGCCCAGTCGGCCAACTATGGCGTGGGCCGTGAGGGCAGTCTGCCTGCAAGCGTAAAGGAGTACGAGCCTAATCAGCATGTTTACACTTTTGACATCTCGGGCATCACCTTGCCTTTGGATAAGGAGAAACTGGAGGTCGTAGCCGTGTTGGTGGACAGCAAGACGGGGCAGGTGGTGAACTGCAACAAGGGACATGTCACGGATGCCGACGGCATCAACGAAGTTCAAAGTTCAAAGTCCAAAGTCCAAAGTGAACTTTATGACCTTGCGGGACGTCGTATCATGAAACCCGCAAAGGGCATCTACATAGAGAACGGAAAGAAAGTAATCAAATAAAAAGGGAGAACTATGAAAAGGACATTGTTTACGCTCGCCCTGCTCATTGGCGTAGCCCAATTTTCAATTTTCAATTATCAATTTTCAATTGGCGAAGCCTACGCCCAGCTGCCCGCCATCACCTTGAAGACGATGGACGGCCAGACGGTGAAGACGGACACGCTGAACAATCAGGGGCGGCCCTTCATCATCTCGTTCTTTGCTACGTGGTGCAAACCTTGCAATCGTGAACTGAGCGCCATCCAGGAAGTCTATGAAGACTGGCAGGAGGAGACGGGTGTGAAGGTGATTGCCGTCAGCATCGATCAGGCACAAAACATCAATAAGGTAAAGCCCCTCGTGGACGAACACGGATGGGAATACGACGTGCTGCTCGACCCGAACAGCGACTTCCGCCGGGCATTGGGCATTCAGATGATACCCTTTACCCTTATCGTCGATGGCAAGGGTAAGATTGTGCACAAGCACAATGGCTATACCGACGGCGCAGAGACGGAACTCATAGAGAAAGTTAGGGAACTCGTTAATTGAGCTTTATGAAGCGCATAGCACTTTTGCTTTTTAGCTTTTCGTTTCTAATTGCCATGCAGGGCGTGGCGCAAGTGGTCGTGAGCGGTAGCCTGCAGAGTGATATGCTCTTGGCCAACAAGGATACGAAGACGGGTTTTGTGAAGGGTAATGCCAGTGGAGGTTACGAGGACGACTTCATGACCAACACCTATCTGGACTTAAACTTGCAGAGCCAATACGTCGATGCAGGTATGCGATTCGAGTATCTGGACCATCCGATGCCCGGCTTCAATGATGCAGCCAACCACTTCAAGGGTAGTCTCGTGTCGAACGTCTTTGTCAAGGGCAAACTGAAGAATCTGGAACTGACGGGCGGCTCGTTCTACGAGCAGTTCGGCTCGGGCTTCATCCTTCGTACCTATGAAGAGCGAAGTCTCGGCATCGACAACTCGTTGCTGGGTGGGCGCGTGGTCTATACACCTTATCGGGGTATTACCGTGAAGGCCCTCTCGGGCGTGCAACGTACCTATTGGGAGTGGAAGAAGAATACCGTCAGCGGTGCCGACCTCGAGTTGAATCTCGATGAGTGGATAAAACCCATGCAACGGGGTGGAACCCGACTGCTGGTGGGCGGTTCGTGGGTGAATAAGCACGAGAAGGACGAGTTCGTCATGGCCGACCCCACACACCGTTATAACTTCCCGAAGTTTGTCAACGCCTTTGACTTCCGTGCCAACTTGCAGTCGCATGGTTTTGGCCTGCTGGCAGAGTACGCCTTCAAGACTCAGGACCCCACGCGTATCAATGGCTATAATTACGATCGTGGTCAGGTAGGCATGCTGTCGGCTTCGTATTCGAAGAAGGGCATGAGTTTCCTGGCACAGGCGCGCCGTTCGGAGTTTATGGACTTCCGTAGCCAGCGCAATGTCGGACGTCTTTCCCGCGCAGCCTATATCAACCACCTGCCGGCCTTCACGATGGACCATACCTATGCCCTCGCAGCCCTCTATCCCTACGCCACACAGCCCGACGGCGAGTGGGCCTATCAGGGGTCGGCTGCCTATACCTTCAAGCGCAAGACCAAGCTCGGAGGTAAGTACGGCATGACCATGAAGGTGAACTTCTCGCATGTCCGTAACGACGGCGAGACGTACTATCAGGACATCAATGTGCAGTTGGAACGTAAGATGACGCAGAAGTTCAAACTGAACCTTATGTACATGAACCAAAAGTATAACCAGACCGTCATGGAAGGCGAAGGGGGGATGGTACATGCCAACATTGGCGTAGTGGAGGGTAAGTATCAGTTCAACAAGAAACTGACCCTTCGTGCCGAGGTGCAGTATCTGCATACACCCGACGACGACGGCGACTGGATATATGGTCTGGGCGAACTCTCTATTGTTCCGCATTGGATGATAAGCCTCTCCGACATGTACAACCTTGGCAAGACCGACACCCACTACTATCAGGGCAGCGTGACGTACAACCTGAAGGCCCACCGCATCCAGTTGGGCTATGTGCGCAATCGTGCGGGTTTCAACTGTTCGGGTGGTGTCTGCCGCCGTGTGCCTGCCAGCCGAGGTGTGACACTATCGTACAATTATAACTTCTAAGGGACCCACCCCAGCCCTCCCTTGTAGGGAGGGAGAAGTCACTGAATATAATATATAATTAAGGAATATGTTTTTATCTTATCTGCGAAACTATATACTCCCCTCCATAACAGGGAGGGGTATGGGGGTGGGGCTGCTTTTGCTCCTTGTCTCCTGCTCCCACATCGACGAGGATGAACGGCTCATCTATGTGAAGCCAGCCGAGGTGGCCCGTCGCGTACTGATAGAGGACTTCACGGGACAGCGCTGCATCAACTGCCCGACGGCCACGCTGACCATTGCCGACCTGAAGGAAGCCTATGGCGAGGACAATGTGGTGGCCGTAGCCTTCCATTCAGGGCCATTTGGCAGCACGGCTCGCGGTGTACGTTATCCCATGACGACCGACATAGGCGAGGAATACTTCGCCCACTGGGGATTGAGTTCACAGCCCGTAGGAATCGTGAATCGTCAGGGTCCCAGCGACTACTCCGACTGGGGTACGTTGGTTCACGAGGCGATGAATAAGCCTGCACGCCTAGGGATTTCCCTATCAACGCAATATGATGAGGGCACAAATACCATTGGTATTGACGTCGAAACATTAGGGGCTGATGGCACAATCGACGGGAAGTTGCAGTTGTGGCTTACCGAAGATGGCATCACAGCCTTCCAGTATATGCCCGACGGTACTACGAATCAGGAGTACCAGCACAACCACGTCTTCCGCGATGCCGTAAATGGTGCGTGGGGTACGGACTTCCATCTTGAGGAGGGAGAGTCGAAGCAGGAATCCTTCTCTTACGTCATCCCAGAGGATAAGACGTGGGTGCCGGCGAACATGCACGTCGTGGCCTTTGTCTATACCGACCAGGGCGTGGAGCAGGTCGTTGCGGAGCCGGTTGTGCAATGAGGCGCAGCCAACAATCGTCAATTATGAATTGTGAATCGTTAATTATTAATTAAAAGTTGCTTATGAGAAAACATTTACTCTTAATCCTTGCTTGCCTGTTGGCAGCAACATCTTTTGCACAGCAGTTGCGCGTGCCAAAGCTTACCCCCTTGAAGGCTCCTACCAAGGCCGACCTCGTGACTACACAACCGGCAGGTGAACTGCGTGTTTACGTGCGTTCTGGTGGTGCAACCAGGGCCACCCTATTCTTTCAGAACGACCGTCGTCAGGATGGAATGGTAGCCACGATGGTCTTTGCCGAAGACGGCAAGACGGTCTGGTTCAAGAACATCATCTCGCATGCTGCAACAGGCACGTGGGTGAAAGGTACCATTGAGGGTGACGAGATTCACGTTCCCTATGGACAGCTTGTCTACTGGTTTGATGATCCAGTGGACGGAGACGGTAATGCGGTAGCTCCGTATGGTATGAAACTGGCCGAGGTGACGGTCAATGGGTCCATCACCAATTACACGCAGTCGACTGACGGATACGCCATCTTCACCATCGAAGGTGACAAACTGCTGCTTCAGGGAACCAGCGGCGACCCTTCCGAGAATATGTTCAAGGGGCTGGGCCTCGTATATACCAATGCCTATGACGGTGAGTGGAGCTACTACCTCGACTTCGAGACTGTTTACGAACAGGTTGATGCCAATGGGGTAACTCCTCCCGATGGAATGCTTGCCGAACAGTATGCGCTGACCAACGGCATTTATGGTCATCTGGTGAAGGTGGGCTTCGACGGTCAGAATGTCTATATGCAAGGCATTTCGGAGAGCTACTTGCCGAACAGTTGGATGAAGGGCTCTTTCATTAGCGATACGAAGGTCTATTTCCCCATGCAGGTGGCAGGTTTCTACTCCAATTATTTACTCTATTACGCAGGAACAGACATTGAACTGGTGAACAAGAACTATGGCGGCACGTATCGGCACTCTTGGAATCCGGAGGACACAGGCATTACACTTGACTACGACCCCGAGACACGTAGCTTTGCCTGTGACCGTGGTATCGTGGTAAATAACTCTACCGACACTCTCGACCGCTACGAGCGTTTCGCCAAGGCATCTATCCGTCCTTGGGCTGAAAAAGCAGCAAAGCCCGCCAATCCCTGCGTCTACGAACTCAATGACACTTTGAATAGCCGCATCTCCCTGCTTTCACTTTGCATCCCTTGTCTTGACGTAGATGGTAACTATCTGAATCCACAAAAACTCTTCTATACCATCTATGTAGATGACGACGAGCCTTTCCTCTTCTATCAGGATGAATATACGGGCCTGCCTTTTGATGGTGTTGAGGAACTGCCTTATCTCTTTACAAACAATCGCGATATCTTCCCCAATAGCTATGGCATGTATCTCTACCAGAAGGGCTTCGACCGCATTGGTATCAAGAGTATCTACTATGGTGGCGACGACCGTATTGCTACGGATATCTTCTACACGACCCCGTTGTCCGTGGGCATTGAGGAAGTGCAAAGTTCAAAGTTTAAAGTTCAAAGTGAACTTTACGACCTTTCTGGCCGTCGCGTGGCCAAGCCTACGAAAGGGCTTTACATTAAGAATGGTAAGAAATATTTAATCCGATAAGACGATGAAAAAGATATTTGCAATAGCACTTATGGCTTTAGGTTGCACGTCAGCCTATAGTCAGGATTTTCTGTTCGAGTTTGCCGACGAGCAGGGCACCATCATCCCCGACGGCAGTGTAGTGACCATTACCAAGGCCGAAGAGGCTCAGGACGGTTCGGGTGACATCATCATGGACTCTGGCATCTTTGCCAAGAACGTCGATGGCGACGACGACCAACTCGTGCGTCTGAACTATGAGGTTGTGCAGAAGGACAATGGCGACCTGCAGATGTGCTTCCCGAAGGAGTGCATCATGGTGCGTCAGGATAAAGGCACTACCATCCCGGGTCCTCTTACGGGTAAAATGCACTCGATTGCTACCGAGTGGTTCCCCATGGCTTATGGGACCTGCGAGGTGAAGCTTCATCTGGAGACGGTCGTTAAGGCCATAGGCGATAGCTACGTCGTTACCGACGACGGGCCAGGCATAACCCTCCGCTTTGTCTATGCCGATCCGGCCCACGTTGACGAGACAACGACCCAGGTGGCTACTCCCGTAGCTTACTACTCGTTGAGCGGTCAGCGCTTGTCGCCCCAGCATCGTGGCATTGCCGTAGTTCGTCTGTCCGACGGGACGGTGGAGAAGCGCATCCTTCGCTAATCCCCCGATAGCGCGATAAAGAAGAGTCCCGCACCCTCTCACTTGAGGGGATGCGGGACTCTCTCTCTTTCTCTTCGGCCGGGTTAGGGCTTACTTCTTCAGGAACTTCTTGCCATCCCTGATGTAGAGCCCTCTCGCGGGCTCCGTCACACGGCGACCTGAGAGGTCGTAAAGTTTACTTTGAACTTTAAACTTTGAACTTTGCACTTCCCCAATGCCGTCGGCATCGAGGAGGGTCTGCGTGGCGTTCAGCACCTGGTTCTCCTTCATATTCTCCTTATCGACCTTATGCACGAAGGCCACAAGTCGGCGGCGCGTGCCACCGAACCCTTCCTTCGTCACCGAGGGATAGTAGATGCTGTAGCGGCCGCCCTCGTCCACTGTCAGCAGGTCGCCCAGGGCCTCCTGCGTGAAGTAGTGCAGGATGATGCCATTGTGGCGGAATACGTCGGCCAAGTCGGCGGGGGCATCGGCGTCGTCCATGCCCTTCTGGTAGTACTTATCCACGCTGATGCCGTCCTCTACGAGATAGCACGAGAGGTAGAGTTGCTGGCCTACGAGGTCGCGGGCCACACGGCCATAGACACGCACCTGACTGCCGTCTTCCTCCACATTCACCTCAGCCATTGCCGGCATTCCGTAGGCCTTAGCCAAAGCCTCCAGGTAGGGCGTCGGCGACATGTCGCGCACGCCCTGTATGACCTGACTTTCGCCTTCCAATATCGCGCGGTTATACATGATGGCGGGGTTGTACTCGTTGGCATAGCCGCCGAAGAAGTAGAGCACCTCGCGGTCGGGTTGGGTCGTGAAGACGTCCTCGGCAAACCCCGAGTGGTGACTGACATAGACGTAATTGTCGCCATACTCCTCCAGGGCCTTGTCGAGGAAGTAGGCCATCTGCGGGCAGTTGATACACCGCTGGCTCGTAAACTCCTCGATGAGTGGCGTGCGCTGGAAGTCGTCGTAGGTGACGTATAGCCGCGTCGTGCCGGGGCGTGCCGTCTGGGCCGCTTCGCCATTGATACGGGTGACGGTGGCCGTCCACGTGACGTTTGTGCCCTCGGTCAGTCCTGCGCGCAGTCGGGTGCTGACGACCTTGCTGCCCAGTGCGGGAATGGGTTCGGGTAGTTGCAACGTCTTGAGCGTGGGCTCCTTAGCCCCTTCGCCCAGCATGGCGATTTCGAGCGACGTGATGGGCTCCTGCGAGAAGTTATGGATGTAGAGTCCGCCCTCGAAGTCGGCATCGGGAGCTACCGTCTGCGGGTGGGTGGTGTTCTGGGCGTATGCCGCATGTTGGAACTCTGCCGACAGGCTCTCATCGACGAGGGCCGAGACGAGCAATGTCCCGCGGTCGGTATATTCCTCCCATTGGCTTCGGGCCAGATTGACTATGCACGACTGGGACACCGTGGCCTCGGCAAAGGTCACGAGAGGGTAGGGCGTGCCCACCGTCTCATAGACCTGTACGCCCAGGTAGATGGGCTCGTCGCCAATCGTGAGGGGTTCGTCGAAGAGGACGTCGTTCCAGCCTTCGGTGAAGTCCGTGTAGGTCGTGCGTACGAGGTTTGCGGGCGTGCCCGTGCTGGCCTGGATGGCCGAGCGCTTCTGCTTGGCCTGCTTGTAGTCGGCGCGCAGGTAGCAGCGGACGCCCAGGATTTTCTCCCCCTTCATGCGGGCCAGCACGGCGTCGGTCTGCGGGTCGAAGAGCACCATGCCCTGCACGAATCCGCTTTTGTTACCGATGCCCATCGCCGACAATTCTTCGGTCTTGGCTCCCTCGGGGCAGTAGCCGTAGGGCACTTGCGCTTGGGCGCAGATGCCCAGTCCAAAGTGCAGAGTGCAGTGTTCAAAGTTGGCTACCCCCAAGAGCAGGGCGATGGTGAATAAGAGTCGCTTCATCGTACAATCACTTTCTTACCGTTCTTAATGAAGATGCCCTTCGAGGGCTTGCCTACGCGGCGGCCCGTCAGGTCATAGACCTCACTTTGCACGTTGCTCTTTGCGCTGACTTCATCGATGCCGTCAGCATCGAAGTTGATGTTACCCTCAGCGCTGTTGAAGACGTGCATGAACTTGCCGCCCCGATTGCCGTCGCGGTGTACGAAGGCCACGAGGTAGAGGTCGCCTTTCTTCCAATCGTCGAGGAGTTCAGTCGTATAGGTGCTACTGATTTCGCCCTCGGCATTGATGGCATCGCCCTTGCTGTCGGTCAGTACTTCACGGATGACGTTTGCGTGGACGTACTCTCCTTGGTACTCTTCCTTCTCCTTCTCTGTCCAGAATATCTGGCTGTCGGTGTGTACGTTGCGCTCCATCAGATAGACGGTCAGGCGGGGCTGTTCGCCTTCGGGCATGATGCCGCTGGCAATGTCGCCACCTACCTTTACTTGCAGGGTCTGACCGTCTTCCTCAATAGCGCCGCTAACCTCAATGTTGAGGAACGTCGGGCGCTGGAGGGCACCGTTCATGGTCTGGTTGAACAGCAACTGTCCGTCGGTGGTATAGACGGGGAACATGGGGCTCTTGGTGGCACCCGACTGTATGAGATAGTTCTCGGTGCCCATGGCGCGGTCGATGGTCATCGAGGGGATGCTGATTTGGCTCGAGTCGTTGTCGCACAGGCGCAGCGAGAGCACGGTGGCGTCGTCTTCGCCCGTCATGAACTGGTCGTCGAGGTGTTGGCAGACGAAGGTGATGTCCTGCTCGCGGCCCTTCAGGCTCGGGGCTACATAGTCGTCGTAGTAGCGGGCCGACATGTAGTTGTTCTCCGACTCGTAGTACTCTACGAGCGGGCGACGGATGTAGGCCTCTTCGACGGCACGAGGCACGCCGATGACGTTCAGTTGCTGAACTTCGGGCTTGGCAATCTCCTGGTTGTTGGCCTTCGTGATGCTCAGTTCCAGGTCGCCCGAGTGGAAGCACCACAGGGGGATGAGGCACTGGCTGCTCGTGCGGCCCACGGCGATGGCGCTCGAGAGGTTGACCTTCTGGCTATAGACTTGTTCGCCCTGGCGCGAGGTCACCTCGATGCTGTTGATGGGCTGCGAACCGAGGTTCTTGATGCGCACCAGGCAGTCGCTGGCCTCCTCCGTCGGGACTACGCCGTTGTGGGTCAGCATGGTGATGGTGGGCAGGTAGTTGAAGGTGCCCTTCGAGTCGCGGATGGTCAGCAGGATGGGCAGCATGCCGTGGGAGGTACCATACTGGTCGGGCACGTCATGCATGTCGCGCCAGATGGGCTTTCCCTCGGCGTCGTTGTCGCCGTCAACCCACAGGAAGCAACTGTTCTCCACACCCTTCGGGTAGAGCATCGGGATGGCACAGACGTCCTTCTTCAGCGTGGTGGTGAATCCCACTACCAGTTGTTCCACGTCCTCGGGAATCTCGTAGGAGGTGAGTGTCAGGTCGTTCCAGCCGGGATTCGAACTGCTGTAGTTGTAGCGTACGGTCGTGGCCTTGCTTGTGGTCAGGTCGTCGCCGTTGAACGTTGCGCGCACGAACCCCGTGTAAGTACCCGTCTCGAGCGAGGTGTCCCAGCCTGCGCGCATGCCCACGATGGTGCCGCCGATGTAGGGCTCCAGCATCTCGCGGGTGAGCAGGATGGCGCAGCCCACCTTGGCGTTGTGGTCGAGCGAGAGACCGTCGTACTCCCAAATCTGGTCGGAAAACTGGGCATAGCCCACGTAGGTGCGGCCCGTTGTGTTCTGTGCCTGTCCCGCTGTGGCGCAGCAGACGAGCACTGCCAGTGTAAGCAGAAGTGAGTAGAGTTTTTTCATAAGCCTTTTCATGTTTGTGAGTTTGACATAGATACGAGGCAAAGATAGCGCAAATCTTCGAAACCGCCAAATTTATACCATAAATAATATCGCGCGCGCGTTCGCATTTGTGCTGGTTTGTGCCATGGGTGGCACTCGTTTGTGCCATCGGTGGCACAAATCTGTGCCACAGGTGTCACTCGGCTGTGCCACCCGTGGCACAACCGGGCATCATACGTCAATGTAAACCTCTCGCCTCGGAACGAAAAGTCCCCCAAGGCCTTGCGACCCTGGGGGACTGCTATTGCTACCCTTTTCGCGTTACTTCTTGAACTCCGTAGCGGCCTTTTCGATGGGCAGGCTTGCCTTGTAGTTCTCTATGTAGCGGTTGAAGCCAGCCACGTCCTCGGGAGTGGGACGAACTTCCACGCCCGTGTTGCCAGCGAAGACAACCTGGTCGAGGTAGTCGGCCAGCGAGAGTTTGTCCGTGTTGTTCACGGCGTAGGCAGCCAGCAGGGCAATGCCCCATGCGCCACCTTCGCCAGCCGTCTCCATGACGCTGATGGGCGAGTTGAGGGCGGCGGCCAACATGCGCTGACCGACCTGGGGTGTGGTGAAGTAACCACCGTGACCCATGATGCGATCGACGCGGATGCGCTCCTCGTTGAACAGGATGTCGTTACCCAACTTCAGCACACCGATGGCACCGTAGAGGTGGGCACGCATGAAGTTGGCCAGGTTGAACTTATCCGTGGCCGAGCGCACGAAGAGGGGACGTCCGTCCATCAATCCGGCAACGGGCTCGCCGGAGAAGTAGTTGTACGACATGATGCCGCCGCAGTCGGGGTCGCCCTGTGCGCCGATGTTGAAGAGGGTGGTGTAGAGGTCCTTGGTCTCCTGCTTGATGCCGAGCAACTGCTGGTACTCCTTGAAGATGCCCACCCAGGCGTTGATGTCGGAGGTACAGTTGTTGCAGTGTACCATAGCCACGAGTGAGCCGTCGGGAGTCGTCACGAGGTCGATGGGCTCGTAAGGCTTCGACAATGGGCGCTCCAGGACGATCATCGAGAAAGAGGAGGTGCCGGCCGAGACGTTACCCGTGCGCTGACGGACGGCGTTCGTGGCAACCATGCCCGTGCCTGCGTCGCCCTCGGGAGGACAAACGGGGATGCCGGGCTTCAGGTGACCGGATACGTCGAGCTTCATGGCACCCTCGGGAGTCAGGAAGCCTGCGTTCTCGCCAGCGTTCAGCGACTTGGGCAGGATGTCGAGCAACTTCCAGGAGAAGCCGCGTGGGGCGATGAGTTCGTCGAACTTGCGCACCATCTCGGCGTCGTAGGTCTTCGTTGCGGGGTCAACGGGTATCATACCCGAAGCGTCGCCCACGCCCAGCACGAACTGACCCGTCACCTGCCAGTGAACATAACCGGCCAGGGTGGTCAGGTACTTGATGTCGGGCACGTGCTCCTCGTTGTCGAGGATGGCCTCGTAGAGGTGGCTGATGCTCCAGCGCAGTGGGATGTTATAGACGAAGAGTTCGGAGAGTTCAGCAGCGGCCTTACCCGTGTTGGTGTTGCGCCAGGTGCGGAAGGGCACCAGTATTTCCTGCCGTTCGTTGAAGGCCATGTAACCGTGCATCATGGCCGAGAAGCCGATGGCGGCCAGGGTCTCAATCTCGCAGTCGTATTCCTTCTGCACGTTCTTCCTGAGGTCGGCGTAGCAGTCCTGCAAACCGTACCAGATGGCCTCGGTCGAGTAGGTCCAAAGACCATCTACGAGTTGGTTTTCCCACGTGTGGCTACCCTGTGCGATGGGCTTGTTCTCGGGGTCGATGAGGACCGCCTTGATGCGGGTCGAGCCGAACTCAATACCGAGTATGGCCTTACCCGACTCAATAACTTGTTTTGCTGTCATAGTAATTAGGATTATAGATTAAGTTAATGTTATTGCAAATTTATTGATTTTCCCCGACACCCACAAAGTTTTCGACCTCAAATTGATAAAATCCCGTCCATCTTTCCTCGTTTCTCGGGATTTGTTCGTATATTTGTGGCAAATTCTAAACCCTTACGCCCATGAACAGATAAACAAACGTAAAGACATATAGGAAGAAGCGTCCGCTTTGATTCTTGTCTTCTGAAAATCTGCAAAATTTAAGAAGTACACGAGAGTAAAAGGCTCAGACGCTCACGCCGATGGCGTGGGCTTTTACTCGTAGATGTGTACATAGGTTTTTGCAGATACCTCAGAAGACGTAGACGAAAGTAATAGTCCACGTTTTCTTTTTGCATTATTAACTTCTAAAAATAATATAAGTATGAAAAGACTTTACACACTATTGTTTATGCTGGCCCTCTATGTAGTGGTCGGCAGTACTGTTTGCGCTCAGTCCACAAGACTGACAAACATCAATTTCGAGGACGGAGAGTCCTATTGTGCCCTAAGTTACGACGAACAAGGGCGTGTGACGCGAATAGAAATGAGAGATGATGGTACTATGTATGAAATCTCATACGACCCCATTGTTATCAAGGAGTATGTAGAAGACTGGGAAGCAGGAGAAGTATCATGGGAACTCAATCTTACTTATTCGGCAAAGACTGATAGCAAAGGGCGCATTGTGCGTTTGGACGTGGAAGGTCTCACCCGTGGGTTTATGGGGGGAGTTCAGACATACTCTCAGACGTACACTTACGACAACGACGGCTATCTCGTAAAGAAGGTTCAAGAAGATTCTGACGGAGAGTGCACGCGGACTACGCAGTACACATGGGAGGATGGGAACTTGGTTGCCACCATATTCACAATGAACTACCTCACAGGATGGAATGATGAAGAGGGGGACTGGCACGAAGCTTATGTTACAGAACGTGAAATCACGAAAGTCACCTATAGCAGTCAGCCCTTGGGAGCGCTTCCTTTTACTGCTGGTCTTTATTATATTTATTTTGAAGATGTTGAGGCTATAAGTGGGTTGTTTGGCAAGACCTGCAAAAACCTGCCTGTCAGAACGCTTGAATTAGGCTTTCCGAAAGAATACCCTGACGAATGGCCTAAAGAGTATCGCGACGATGACAGCGGATATGAGTGGGAAGTCACTTACTCTTATACCTTTAATGCCGATGGAACTGTAGCCACGGAGAAGGTCACTTGGCCAGAAGAAGATACTATAGAACCAGAAGCAGCAGAAGAAACCTTCGTTTACACCTACGAGCAGGGTGTCAATGGCATAGGAGAGGTGGTAAATGAGCAGTCTAATGCCCAGACCCTCTACGACCTTTCCGGCCGCAAGATAGCGGCATCGCCCAATCGCCCAATAGGGAAGGGCATCTATATCCAGGATGGTCGCAAGGTTGTGAAAAAGTGAATGATAAATCTCTTCGCTAAAATATTCCTCGTAACTTGTTGATGGTTACGAGGAATATTATATCTTGGCACTGAGATGATGCAAGCGCCCTTGCCCCAAAGACTGGGAGCAAGGGCATTTGCTATATACATAAAAATTTTTTCTTCGATTTTACTCCCATACTCCCACTCATCTATTGCAAGCCGACGGAAGAGGATATAGGTCTTCGCGCATAAGACCTTAGGCGTTATCGGCGAAGTATATAGAACCATGAAGCGGAGGCTGTACAACCGTGAGCCTATGGCTGGGCAACCGTGGGCAGATGGTTGTATAACCCTGATACCCACCGAATACACGCTCGCCGTCTTGCAAAACAAAGGCAGCAGGTCGGAGTGACCTGCTGCCCTTGAATCATATTAGGAGCTAATTCTTAATTCTTAACTCTTAATTTTTAATTACTTCAGCGCTTTGTTCAGCATGTAGTAAACCTCGTTGTTGCGGAGGGTCTGCTTGAACTCGCTGGTCTTCGTCTCCTTGTTAATCTTGACATACTCGATGCCGCAGATTTCGGCGAAGTCTTCCCAATACTCCTTGGGAGGGATAAACAAGGGCGACACTTCAGAAAACCTCAAAAAGATTTGCAATTTTGCTTGGTTTACACTATCTTTGCAACGACTACGAAAAAAGTCGTAACGAAAAAAGTCGTAATATGGAGAACCCTTTTAAATTCGGTACTATCGTGGAGGAGGAGTACTTCACGGATAGGGTGGAGGAGGTGAATTTTATCTGCCAGTTCGTAGATAGTGCCAATCATCTGATACTTATCAGCCCTCGTCGCTTTGGTAAGAGCAGTGTAGTGACAAAGGCTGTGAAGCGAACGGGAAGGAAGCACATTACGGTGAACCTGCAGCAGGTGACCTCGGTGGCAGATTTGTCGGGCAAGTTGCTTCGGGAGTTGTTCAAGGTACATCCCATGGAGCGTGTACGTCATCTGATAACACATTTCCGTATCATCCCGATGGTCTCGACTAATCCGGTAACGGGGGCGATAGACGTTTCGTTCCAGCCAAGTGCGGACGGTACGGTTCTGATAGAAGACGTAATGACGCTGATTGAGAATGCCCATACTGAAGAGGATAGGATAATTGTTGTGCTGGACGAGTTTCAGGAGATTCGGGACATTGCCCCGAAATTGGATAAGAAACTACGTTCCATCATGCAACAGCAGAAACACATCAACTATATTCTTTTGGGGAGTCAGGAGAGCATGATGACGGACATCTTCGAGGATAAGAAATCCCCGTTTTATCATTTTGGCGAGTTGATGCGGTTGGGGAAGTTGCCCCGAGAGGATTTCTTCCGTTATCTCTCGGAACGTCTTTTGGCATGTTTCCCTGATAGTTGCGACGGATTGGCCAATCAGATTCTCGACTATACGGCTTGTCATCCGTATTATTCACAGCAGTTGGCTGCCAATGTTTGGCAGGTGGGAATGTTGCAACCCGGAACCCAGGAGCCTGTCGGCACAGCCATATCTTACATCGTAACTTCGCACTCGTTAGACTATGAGCGTTTGTGGATGAATTTCAAGCGCACGAGTAAATGGATCCTGCAACGTTTGGCAACGGGAAAGTCGCTGCAAACGGGAGAGCATAGAACGAGCACGATTTATAGTGCCTTGAAGAAAATGCAAAAGGACGGGTATGTGATTTATACCGACCATTATGAGATAGAAGACCCATTCTTCAAGCAGTGGATTCTGAATGGGATATGAGGAGGAAACAGTATCTTTCAAGCAAAAACAAGGGCAGCAGGTCGGAGTGACTTGCTGCCCTTGAATTTCTAAATTACTTGAACTTCGTTCGAGTAATGTCGCGGCTCGGCAAAACCGATGCAATCATCGCTCTGCGCTCGCTGCTCCATTATTTCAGTGCTTTGTTCAGCATGTAGTAGACCTCGTTGTTGCGGAGGGTCTGCTTGAACTCGCTGGTCTTCGTCTCCTTGTTAATCTTGACATATTCGATGCCGCAGATTTCGGCGAAGTCTTCCCAGTACTCCTCGGTGATGTCGTAGGAGAAGGCGCTGTGGTGCGTGCCACCGGCCAGAATCCATGCACCGGCACCCACCTCGAACGTCGGCTGGGGTACCCACAGGGCAGAGGCCACGGGCAGTTTGGGCATGGGCTTGGGCTCGATGCACTCAACCTCCTGCGAGATGAGGCGGAAGCGGTTGCCGAGGTCAACGACGGTGGCCTTGATGCCAGGACCGGTCTTCGAGGTGAAGACGAGGCGAGCGGTCTGCTGCTTGCGGATGCCGATGCCGAGGAAGTGGACTTCCAACTTGGGCTTGTCCTCAACGGCGATGAGCGGACATACCTCGAGCATGTGGCTCTGGAGGCAAGAGGAGCGGTCGCCGGCGAAGTTGAGCGTGTAGTCCTCGAGGAACGAGCAACCGGTGGGGAGGCCCTGCTGCATCACCCAGAGGGTGCGATAGAGGCAGGCGGTCTTCCAGTCGCCCTCGGCACCGAAGCCGTAACCCTCGGCCATCAGGCGCTGAGAGGCAAGGCCGGGAATCTGGTCGAAACCGAAGAAGTTGGGGTCGTCGATGTTGGCATCGCCCAGGTCGTCGAAGTTGGTGGTGAAGGCGGTGGCACCCTCGTCCTTCAGTACACGGCGCAGGGCGATTTCGGCCTTGGCGGCGTTCTTCACCTTCTCCCAGTAAACCTCTTCGCCGCTCTCGTCAATCTTGATGGTGTACAATTTCTTGTACTCCTCCACGAGGGCATCGGCCTCCGCGTCGGTCACCTGCTTCAGGTACTCCATCAGAGAAGAAACGGGATAGTAATCAACGTGGTAACCCAGACGCTGCTCGAACTCTACACGGTCGCCGTCGGTCACGGCTACGTTGTTCATGTTCATGCCGAACATCAGGCAGCGTACGTTGTGGGCATCAGCCACACCTGCGGCCACGCGTGCCCAGACGGCAATCTGCTTCTGAGCCTTCTCGTCCTTCCAGTAACCGCAAACGACCTTGCGGGGAACACGCATGCGGGTGCAGATGTGTCCGAACTCGATGTCGCCGTGAGCCGACTGGTTGAGGTTCATGAAGTCCATGTCGATTTCGCCCCAGGGAATCTCGGCGTTGTACTGCGTGTGGAAGTGGAGCAGGGGTTTCTGCAACTGCTGGAGACCCTTAATCCACATCTTTGCGGGCGAGAAGGTGTGCATCCATGTGATGATGCCGACGCACTTCTCGTCGTTGTTGGCGGCGAGCATGACCTGTTCTACCTCCTTGCTGCTGTTGGCCGTGCCTTTGTAGACAACCTTCACGGGGATGTTGCCGCCCTTGTTCAGGCCTTCCACCATTTCCTTGGAGTGAGCGTCGACTGCGATGACTGCGTCACCTCCGTAGAGCAACTGTGCACCAGTTACCCACCAAATTTCATAATTTTCAAATGCCATAGTAGTTAAGTTTTTAAGGTAATGTTATTATTAATGTTTCTGTCCTTTCTGACCGTAATAGGCGTTGGGGCCATGCTTACGCATGTAGTGTTTCTCGACGAGCAGGGGATTCATCGTGAGGTCGGGATTCACCGAGAGGGCGACGAAGGCCATCTTGGCGCACTGCTCCATGACCTTGGCGTTGTAGACGGCATTGTCGGGAGAGGTGCCCCACGAGAAGGGCCCGTGATTCTTGACGAGCACGGCAGGCGTGTGGTCGGGGTTAATCTTGCGGATGTTCAGAATTTCATCGACAATGACATTGCCCGTCTCCAGTTCGTACTGCCCCTTGACCTCCGCTTCGGTCATGTCGCGCGTGCAGGGGATATCCTTGTAGAAGTAGTCGGCGTGGGTGGTGCCGATGTTGGGGATGTCCTTGCCTGCCTGGGCGAATGCCGTGGCGTAGGTGGAGTGGGTGTGTACGACGCCCTGGATGTTGGGGAATGCCTTGTAGAGCACGAGGTGAGTGGGCGTGTCGCTGGATGGGTTGAGGTCGCCCTCGACGACCTTGCCTGTTTCCAGGTCAACGACCACCATGTCCTCGACCTTCATCTCGTCGTAACTCACGCCTGAGGGCTTGATGACAACGAGCCCCTTTTCGCGGTCGATGCCCGAGACGTTGCCCCAGGTGAATATCACGAGGCCTTGCTTGACCAAGTCAAGGTTGGCCTTAAAGACTTTTGCTTTCAGTTCTTCTAACATAATATAAGACCCACCCTCTTAGCCCCTCCCTTGTAGGGAGGGGAGTAGTCACAACTCGACTACATGGAGGTTTTTAGGGTCATTCTTTTATGATTTTATTATATATGTTTATGTAAATTGGATAATGTAGCCACCCCCTCCCTGCAAGGGAGGGGCAGGGGGTGGGTCTTCTTACCAGAAATACCAATAGAAGCAAGCGCAGAGACCAACGACGGCCAGCGTGCCGATGATGTCCCAAACGCCCCAGCTCTCGCGGATGCTCTTCTTGAAGTCGCTGGTGAAGGTAATGGCGTCAACCTGTTCCTTCGTGGGAGCGGGTGTGAAGAAGCTTACAACCACCATCAGCACGATGATGAACACCAGGAGCCAGCACTCGAAGATGAGCCAGTTGGTCTGCCAGAACCATTCGGTGTTCTGCCAGAAGGCACCGTCCATCACGGCCTTGCCCGAGTCGGTGAGCACGTTGGTCAGCAGGCGAACCATACCAATTACGAAACCACAGATGAGGCCCCACTCGCCAGCCTTCGGGGTGATCTTCTTCGAGAAGATACCGAGCGTGAAGACGGCTACCATGGCGGGAGCAATCAGCGACTGGATGTCCTGCAGGTAGGAGTAGAGGTTGCCCATGTTCATCATGATGGGCATCCAGGCCAGACCCAGCAGCACGACAACCACCGTAGCGGTACGACCTACGAACACGTAGTGAGCCTCCGACTTGCCCTTCTTCATGGGCTTGTAGAAGTCTTCGGTAAACAGCGTGGCGCAGCTATTGAAGAAAGCAGCCAGCGAAGCCACCAGAGCGCACACGAAACCGATGGTCACAATACCCTTGATACCGGCGGGCAGAATATTCTTCACCATCATGGCGAAGGCGCCGTCGGTCGATTCATGGTTCGTAATGTCCATCTCAATGCCGCTTCCGGCCTTCAGCGAGAGGGCGTAGGCAATCATTCCCGGGATAAGGAACATGAAGACGGGCAGCAACTTGAAGAAGCCTGCAGCGATGGTGCCACGACGAGCGCGGGCGATGACCTCCTTGTTGTCTTCACCAGGCACCTGACCAAGAACACGCTGAACGATGTGCTGGTCGGTACACCAGTACCAGAAGCCGATAATCGAGGCGCCGAGGAATACGACGTAGCCTGGGAACTGCGGATACATGGGGTCCTGGGGATTGGTGTGGAACATGTGGGTCGTGCCGAAGCCGTTGTGAGCCTCGTTACAAGCAGCCATCATGCCTTTCCAGCCTTCAACGATACTGCCGTCGCCCAGGGTTGCGAGACCCAGGAAGAGCACCAGGAAGGAACCGATGATAAGGATTGGCGTCTGGATGGTGGAGAGCGTCATTACGCCCTTCATGCCACCGAATACGGTGAAGACGGCGGTAATGGCAATCAAGCCAATGGCTCCATACCAGAACGGGATGCCAAGGAGGTACTTGAAGAAGATACCGCCCGTGAAGGCCGTAACCGAAACCTTTGTCAGCACGTAGGCCACCAGCGTGATGATGGAGAGCCACGAGCCTGTGCGCTGGGTGTAGCGCATCTTCAGGAAGTCGGGCATGGTGATAATCTTGCCCATCTTGTTAATCATCAGTTGATAGAAGGGGACGAACAGCCAGCCGAGGATGAGAATCATCCAGCCCTGCATCTCCCAGTGAGCCATGCCGACGCCGTCCTTCGCGCCCGTACCGGCCAGACCTACGAGGTGTTCCGAGCCGATATTGGCAGCAAAGATAGCCATACCGATTACATACCAAGGCTCACCCTTACCAAAGAGGTAGGCGCTTGAGTCTTCGCCCTGCTGGGCTTTCTTGTCCTTGACGATAGCGTGGTACACGGCCCAAACTACGCCGATCAGGCCGATGGCGAGTACCGCCCAGTCGAGCCAAATAAATTCGTGTGAACTCCAGTTCATGTGTATAAGGTTTAATGTTTAAAGTTTAACGTTTAATGGGGAGTCGGAGGGGACTCTTATTTTACCGAGAACTTATAAGCGCAGTGGCTCTGGTACTTCTCGCCCGGCTTCAGGTTAGCCGTGGGCCATTCGGGATGGTGCGGCGTGTCGGGATACTTCTGGCTCTCGAGGCATACGCTTACGTGCTTCGGGTACTTCAGGCCGTGCTTGCGCAGGATGTCCTTGTCGCGGCCCACGCCTTGGAAGTTACCCGTATAGACTTGGATGCCCGGTTCGTTGGTGAAGACTTCCAAGAAGATGCCCGTCTCGGGGCTGTAGAGGCTGGCGCACACCTGTGTGTCGTCGCCCTGTCCGTCCTTGTAAGTGTTCAGGCAGAAGTTGTGGTCAACGCCCGTGGCGTTCTTAATCTGCTCGAAAGTAGTGTCATTGACCACTTCGGCCAGGGCCTTCGGGGTGCGGAAGTCGAAGGGTGTCTCCTCGACGGGCAGTATCTTACCCGTGGGAATGTAGTTCACGTCGGAGGGAGTGAACGAGTCGGCGTTCACATAGAGTTCCATATTCGTACCTACGCGCGAGGGGTCGCCGTTGAGGTTGAAGTAGCAGTGGTTCGTCTGGTTGATGACGGTCTCCTTCGTGGTCGTGGCTTCCCAGGTGATGTCGAGGGTGTTGTCGTCCTTCAGGGTGTAGGTGGTAATGGCTGTAACTTCGCCGGGGAAACCGTTGTCGCCGTCGGGGCTGACGATGGTCAGTCGCAGGGTTGTGCTGTCCAGCTGCTCGGCGTCATAGACCTTGTACTGCCATCCCGTGGGGCCCCCGTGTAGGGTGTTGTCGCCGTCGTTGGCCACCAGTTCGAAGGTCTCGTCGCCAATCTGTATCGAGTGTTGGCTGATGCGGTTGGCATATCGGCCGATGCTTGCTCCGTAGTCGCTGGGCGAGTTCTCTGCATCGACGTACTGGTCCACGTTGTCGTAGCCCAGGACGACGTCTTTCAGTTCTCCGTTGCGGTCGGGCACCATAATGCTAACCACGCGACCGCCGAGGTTGGTAATGCACACCTCCATGCCGTTCGCGTTTCTCAGCGTATAGAGGGCCGTCTGTTTCCCATCTACCGTTGCTTCGAAATTTGCGGGATTCAGTCCCGAGGCCGTCAGCTGGGCCTCCGTCTCCTTCTTTGTGTTGCAAGCCGTCAGCAGGGCAGCCGTTCCGCACACAAGGAGCGCCGTTTTCATGATACTTTCCATGGTCGTTTATAGTTAATAGTTAGTGATAAAGGCATAAACGTCCCACAAATATAAGGAAAAAAGTTGAAAGGCAGTGCCTTGCAGGCACTTTTTTTGTGAAAAAAGCACGATGGCGTCAATGTTTCAGGAACTTATTGCCAGAGCCCGTAACGTAGATTCCTGACTGCCGAGGGGCGCCGACACGGCGCCCCTGCAGGTCGTAGTAGGTGTCGGCCTCAGTTTCGGCCAGTACGCTTTCGACGGGGACCACACGGCCAATCTGGCTCGAGCGGATGACCTCGAACTCGGCTCCCGACTGCTTGTCGGCATAGACCAGCGAGCCTTCCTTCTGGGCGTCGAAGTTGAAGTAGAGCATCCCTTTCTCGGCACCGCGCAGTCGGATGTAGTTGTCCTCCAGTTGCTCCACCAGGAACCACTGGTCGTGGGCCGTCGCGTCGCGCGTTTCACAGCCGTTGATGTGCCATCCGCTGACCGTCATGTACCGAATGGGATTCTGCGTGCGTATGGTGTAGTAGGAGGTGTAGCTGGTCACCTTCGAGAACTGGAAACGGTAGCTCAGGTCCGTCGTGTTCTCCGTCGTGACGGGGCCCAGTGCGAAGGCGCCGTTGCTGTTGCCATCGACGTAGTGCAGGAAGAGGCCCGAAGGCTTGTGGCGCAGGTAGTAATAGATGGTGGCCGAACTCGTCAGTGTCGAGGTTGGCGTAGCGGGTTTCGAGACTTCTTCGACGGGTACGATTCCCAGTTCGGCGGCTGAGGCGTAGCCCTGGTTGTCGTGGGTCGAGGTTACGATGAAACGGAAGTATCGGCCTACGGGTTGGCTGGGAAGGTCAACCTTCTGGACGTCCGACGAGTTTTGCAGCGTGCCCGAGGCCACGGGGGCTCCCCATACGGTGGGACTGTTGCTGACGTAGAACTCGTAGTTGGCCACTCGTCCGTTGCCGCCGTCCTCGCGGCCTTGGTAGGTGAACTGGGCGATGCGGTAATACTTCTTCATGTCGATGACAATCTCGTGGGGGCACGTCGGTTTCGACGGGTTGTACTGGGTGTGCCAGATGCTGCCCGAGTTCTCGTCGATGACGTTCTTCGCCACTTCGTTTCCTCCCTGTTCGCTGCTGACGCTTAGGACGGTCCACCCACTCTTGCTCAGGTAGTATTCGATGGTCTGTTCGTTGACGGGACCGTCGTGACGGCCGTCGGCTGTGCTGTAGGCGCGGACGGTGCCGCCCTTCTGCAAGTCGAAGGGGCCCGAGTAGATTTGCTCTTCGCCACCGTCAACAGAGTAGTGGATGGTGGCATTGGGGTCGGAGCAGGAGAGGGTCACCTTCCCCTTCTCCGCCGTAATCGTGACGGGCGCGGCGACGGGCGACGCGAAGCGGGCCCTCTCGGCCAGTTCTTCGTCGGTCAGGGGTTCCGTAAGCGGGAGCATGACGAAGCTGTACTGCGTCTTGTCGGAGCGCCGCTTGTACTTGTCAATCACGTCGGGCCCGCAACTGGCGTTGCCCAAGGCCCGGGTGTAGGCATCGAGGTTTACGACCGTCTGGTCACAGAAGGTGACCTCGCTGGGGTGGCGCTTGCGGTTGTTGCGGTCGGTATAGATGTCCTCGGCGCGCCAGTGGCCCACGCTGGCGGCCATCAGGTCGGGAGCCACCCGGAGCAGTCCCTGGCCCTCTTCGTTCGTGACGGCCAGCCAGCGCACTTCCTCCTTGTTACCTTGTTCCTGCGGCTTGACGTAGTTGGTCCATTCGTCGGCGACGAGGGTGTGCCAGAGGCCCACGTGGCAAGCCTCCTTACGGTCTGCATAGCTGTCCCACGGGCCGCGGCCCAGCCAGCGCACCACCTCCGAGCCCTTAGGCAGTTCGGTGCGAAGTCCCAGTCGGGGAAGTTCGCTCCCCTTCTGTGCGGGGTCGAAGAGGGCGTTCACGACGATGGCTCCGTCGGCCAGCACGAGGAAACTCTGGCGCACGGTGAACTTCGTCCCGCCCTGTCCCTTGTAGGTATTCGTAATGGCAACCTCGGCACTCTGGCCGTCCTCGGCCTTCGTTACCTCCCACTTGCCCGCCGTGAGTGTGAGCGAGCGCAGGCCCATCTCGTCGTACGTTGCGGCCCGTCCGCCCTCGTTGTCGGTCGGTACGCGGAAGGCCTGGAACGTGAGCGGAGCAGCCAGTACGGAGCGCCCGCCGACGACGTATCGGCTGAGCACGCCATTCTGGAACTGAGCCACGAATCCGTCACCTGCCACGATTACCCGCGTGCTGTTCTCGGTCACCGTCAGTGCGGTCTCGCTCTTCGGCGCTTCGTAAGGCTTGCGCCCCGTGGCCTCGCGCAGCCGGAACTGTTCGCTGGCTACCTCGAAGCCTGCCTCGGCCCATTCCGTAGCCTCCTTCTGCGTGGCGGAGAATCGGACGAAGTACTCTGCCTCGGGCTTTGCAGGTGAATTGATGATGCTCTTGGCTTCGGCGATGGCTACGTCCTTTGTCTCCCCGATGCCCAGGCTGATGCCCTCCAGCCGTCCGCTGCCCACGGCGATGCCGTCCTCGTAGAGGGTGTAGGCCACGTTGAGGTCGTCGAGCACGCGCTGCTGGAGCTTGCTCTTCAGGGTGAAGACGCCGCCCAGGCTGTCCTTCATCGCAAAGTCCAGGGGCTGGTAGATTTTCTTCATGTTATAGCTTTTCGCCGTCGGCGTATTGTCGGCCAAGACCACGCCATTGCAGCAGAAGTTGCCGTCGTTGGGGTTGTCGCCGAAGTCGCCTCCGTAGGCCCAGTATTCGCCTTTCGAGATGTCGAGTGTCGAGCGGATGTCGGTCTTCTGGCTAAGGCCGGGAGCCGCGAAGGTCAGGCTCTGCTGGTCGGGGCCCGTCTTCAGTCCCTGGTCCTTCCAGTCCCAGACGAACTCGCCCGCCATGGCGGGGTACCGCTCATAGATGTCGAAGAACTCGCGCTGGTTGCCCATAGAGTTGCCCATGGCATGAGTATTCTCGCACTGGACGTGGGGCCGTATGCCCGTCCGTCCGTTCTGGTAGTCTTGCAGTCGGCCACGGCCCGTGCTCTCCATCGAGCCCAGGTTGGCATACATCGTACTGGTCACCGAACTCCAGGTGCTGTTGCCTTCGTAGTGGGTCAGGCGGGTCGGGTCGAGCACGCGGATGCTGTCCATGACCGAGCGGAAGTTGTCGCCTCCGCCGCTCTCGTTGCCTGCGCTCCAGATAACGATGGCTGCGTGGTTGCGCAGGGTCAGTACGTGGCGCACGTTGCGCTCCACCATCGGATGGCGGAAGGCCTCCTGGCTCGACAGCCCCATGTTGCCGTGGCACTCGACGTCGGCCTCGGCCAGTACGTAGAGGCCCAGCCGGTCGCAGAGGTCGTAGAGGTAGGGATTGTTCGGGTAGTGCGAGGTGCGGATGGCGTTCACGTTCAGGCGCTTCATCTGCAGGAGGTCGGTCTCTATTTCAGCCTTCGTCAGTGTGCGGCCACCCTGTTCGCTGAAGCTGTGGCGGTCCACTCCGTGGAAGATGATGCGCCGCCCGTTGACCAGTAGGGCGCCGTCGGCCCTGACACTGACCGTGCGGAAACCCACCTTCAGGGCTCGCACGTCGGTCTGTCCGTTGCCGTTCTTCAGGGTCATGACCAGGTCGTAGAGCCTTGGGTGCTCGGCACTCCAGGCCTCGATGCCCGACACGTCGGCAAACGTCAGTTCCACGTCGCCCGTCTTGGTTACGCTGGCCGTCTGCTTGGCGAGCACGTTTCCCCCGTCGCGCAGTTCGGCTTCGAGGGTCCCTCCTTGTGGTGCCTCGCCGCCGATGCCGACCGTCAGCAGGGCATCGGCCTGCGTGTTGTCGGCCTTCAGGGCCGTCGTGCGGAAGAAGAAGTCGCCGATGTGGGTCTTAGGAGCTGACCATAGATAGATGTCGCGCGTGATGCCCGTCAGTCGCCAGTAGTCCTGACACTCGAGGAACGAGCCCGAGGTAAATCGATAGACCCTGACCGAGATGTTGTTCACGCCAGGGCGCACCTTGTCCGTCACGTCGAACTCGCTCGGCAGGTATGAGTCCTCGGCGTAGCCCACAAACTGGCCGTTCACCCAGACGTAGTAGCCGTGGCCACAACCGTTCAGGCGCAGGAAGACGTCGCGCCCCTGCCAGTCGTCGGGTAGGGTGAACTCACGACGATACGAGCCTACGGGATTCTTCTTTGTCCCCGTATAGGTGAACCATCCCGGACGGTCGGCCATTACGCTCCACGTCCCGCTGTCGTAGCTGAAGGGGTAGCCCGTATTGCAGTACAGGGGCTTGTCCCACGACTTCCCGTGGCGCAGGCCATATACCTGCCACGCCGAGGGCACCTCGATGTCGTCCCACGACGAAGCGTTGAAGCCGTCGTTGAAGAAGGTCTTGCTGGCCTGTTGGGGCGTACCCACCCACTGGAACTTCCATGTCCCGTTCAGGCTCAGCATCCAGGGCGAGGCCTCCAGGGCTTGCGTCGGCGTCGGTGCCGCCGCGGCCGCTTCGGCGCTGCCCACGGGGATGTCCAGCGCATGGGCGCGCAGTCGGTTGACTTGGGTGACGCTTACGTCGTCCCATTCCTCCAGGGTCTGCCCTGCGGCTGTCGTGGCCAGCACGGCGAGGGCCAGTTGTAGCAATCGTTTCATGTCTCGGATACTGTATGTGTTTGTTCTTTAGTTCGTCATTCTCTGGCAAAGGTAGCAAAACTTTCCTGCCCGCGCAAAGGGCTTCGTCCGAAATCTCCCTCTCATGAGACGCCGTCGAACATCCTTGGGACAAACCTTAACCTATCGTCGGAAGAGTTAACTTAACCAGTCGTCGGATGTTAACTTAACTTATCGCCCAAAGTTAACTTAACCTATCGCCGCAAGTTAACTTAGCGTAAGGGCATAGGTTAACATAACTTCCTGCGCCCCTTTCACTCCCCGTAGGCTGTAAGGATTTTCTCTTACCTCCCCCGTTATCTTACGATATCCTTGCAGGTGGCGTGCAGGGTACAGAAAAAGAAATCCGCCCCTCCCCCGGCGTGGGGGAAGGGCGGAACGCTTGTCTTATCGTCTTTTTCTTACAGCAGTCGGCGGGCACCGGGGCCGATGACTACGTCGATGACGATGGGCTTCTTGCCGTACTTCTCGAAGAAGCGCTTCTGGACAACCTCCTTGAAGTGGTCGTACATCTCCTCGGCTACGAGGTTGATGGTGCAGCCACCGAAGCCGCCGCCCATGATGCGAGAGCCGGTTACGCCCTCTTCCTTAGCCACGTCGTTCAGGAAGTCGAGTTCCTCGCACGATACCTCGTACTCCTTTGACAGACCGTAGTGGGTCTCGTACATCTTCTGGCCGACGAGTTCGTAGTCGCCCTTCTCCAGTGCGTCGCAGACGGCCAGCACGCGGTCGATTTCACCGATGACGTAGCGGGCGCGCTTGTACTCTACTTCGGGGATTTCAGCCTTCACCTCGTCCAGCATCTCCATGTTGGCATCGCGCAGGGTTTCTACTTCGGGGTGGTGCTTCTTGATGACCTCAGCCACGTGCTCGCACTGCAGGCGACGCTCGTTGTAGGGAGAGCCGGCCAGTTCGTGCTTCACGCAAGAGTTTACGAGCATCAACTTGTAGCCCTTGGGCTCCCAGGGGAAGTAGGCGATTTCGCCCGAGCGGCAATCCATGCGCATGAGGTGGCCGGCCTTGCCGAGGCAGGAGATGGCCTGATCCATGATGCCGCAGTTGCAGCCGATGTACTTGTGCTCGGTGCGCTGGCCGACCTTGGCCAGTTCCATGCGGTCGATCTTGTTGTCGCCGAACATGTCGTTCAGGGCGAAGGCAAAGGTGCTCTCCAGGGCAGCCGAGGAACTCATGCCTGCACCGAGGGGTACGTCGCCGGCGAAGGCGGTGTTGAAGCCCTCTACGGGAACGCCCAGGGCCATCATCTCGCGGCAGACGCCGTAGATGTAGCGTGCCCAGGTGGCGTTAGGTCCCTTCTCGTCGTCGAGCGAGAACTCCACCTTGTCCTTCAGGTCGATGGAGTAGGCGCGGACGTTGCGAGTGCCGTTGGGCTTGAGTTCGGCAATCATGCCCTGCTCAACGGCTCCGGGGAATACGTAACCGTTGTTGTAGTCGGTGTGCTCACCGATGAGGTTGATACGGCCAGGAGAAGCATATACGTTTCCTGTGCTTCCGTCGAAGTGCTTGATGAAGCGGCTCCGAACATCTTCGATTGTTAACTTCATAAAGACCCCCTCCCCGCTCCCCCTTGCAGGGGGAGAGTAGAATGTTTTGTGGGGAGGTATTCTACTTTTGTGTTATTAAAAATTATTATTTGTATTTGCTTTTGGTAACTACTCCCCTCGCTACAAGAGAGGGGAGGGGGTGAGTCCTATTCCACGGGAATATCCGTATTCACATTTTTGGAGCCCCAAAGTGCGTAGTACAGGATGTAGGCAGCGCAGAGCAGGGGTACCCAGTAGGAGATAAGGTAGGAGTGGGTCCAGTCGGCTACGAGGCCTTGGATGCCTACCATGATGGCAAAACCACAGACCATGGTCATAAAGGCGCCGGAGGCGATAGCGGTGTACTTGCCGAGGCCCTCGGTGGCGAGGTTGAAAATACCACCCCACATAACGCTGGCGCAGAGACCGACGAGCAGGAAGCAGAAGATGCCTACGGGGATGTTGCCCCAGAGCAGGGCCATGTTGGTGTAGTCGATGCCGGGTACGCTGACGGTGATAGTGGTGGGCAGGTAGATGCCGAGGGCTATCAGGACAACGGCCGTTGCGGCTACAAAGGTTATCATGGCCTTGGTGCTGACCTTACCGCCCACGCTGGCACCGATGAAGCGGCCCACGAGCATCAGCAGGAAATAAACGGCTGCCAGAGTGCCGACGTAGCCGGCGTCCATGCCGAGACCGGGGGTCACGGCGTCCTTAGCTGCGGTCAGGTACTGGAGAATGTAGCCAGGAATGCCCATCTCGACACCGCCGTAGAGGCCGATGGCCAGGATGCCGAGGTTGAAGTGGCGGAAGGAGAAGGCAGAGTGGGGGTCTTTCTCGCCCGACTTGACCTCAACCTTCTGCTGGGGCTCGTCGATGCGGGTGAACAGAATGACGAAGAAGGCGATGACGAAGATGGCCAGGGCAATCATCAGGGCCGGAGTGGCATCGCTAATCTTGGCCTTGGCGGCGTCGCCGATGAGGGCGCCCATAATGATATAGACGGCCACGGCAGCGGTAGAGTTGAATACACCACCGGTCTGGATGAGTTGGTTACCCTTGTTGCCACCGCCTCCGAGGAGGTTCAGCATGGGGTTGACGACGGTGTTCAGGATGCACATGCAGCAGCCCGAGATGAGGGCACCGATGAGATAAACGGCCATACCGCCCCAACCGGAGAGCCACTGGACGATAATACCGGTAATGCCAACCAAGAGGCCGATGAGGGCTGTGGTCTTGTAACCCCACTTCTGAATCATCATGCCGGCAGGGAAGCCCATGACGAGGTAGGCCATGAAGTTTCCATAGTTACCAATCATAGCCATGAAGTTGGTGGTTCCGAACTGGTTTTTCACGATGACGCCCATGGGTGAACAGAGGTTCGTTACGAAGGCAATCATGGCAAACAGGGCAATCATCACGATGATGGCACCCCACTGAGTTTTTTCTTGCTTACTCATTGTTTAAGGTTGTTATAGATTATTTTTGTTATTTGTCAGTTCCAAATTTATAGATGGTCTTCTGGGTATAAACTTCACCGGGTTTCAGAACTACCGAGGGGAAGTACGGGCGGTTGGGACTGTCGGGGAAGTGCTGAGCCTCGAAGCAAAGGGCCGAGCGACGGGGAGCCGTGGCACCATGCTGAAGGGCGTAGCCGGTAGCCCAGTTGTCGCTGTAGAACTGCACGCCCGGCTCAGTGGTCCAAACCTCCATCGTGCGACCGCTGACGGGCTCCGTCATTTCGGCGGCTAGCGAGAGTTCGCCGGGCTCCTGCTTGTTCAGGACGAAGCAGTGGTCGTAGCCGGCGCCGTTGCGTGTCTGCTCGTGGTTGGCGTCGATGTCCTGACCAACGGGCTTCGGCGTGCGGAAGTCGAAGGGAGTGCCCTCCACCTTCAGGATTTCGCCTGTGGGGATGCTGGTCTCGTCGATGGGCACGTAGAAGTCGGCATTGATGCGCAGCAGTACGTTCATGGCATCAGGCGTCGGGTTAGCAATACCGGAAAGAGAGAAGAATCCGTGGGAGGTCATGTTGACGATGGTCTTCTTGTTCGTTACACCGCGGTAGTCGATAACCAACTCGTTGTCGTCGGTCAGCGAATAGCGTACGGTCATCTTCACTTCTCCAGGGAATCCTTCTTCATAATACGCAAAGGTATAGCGCAGTATGAGTTCTTGCTCGTTTACTTGTTCAGCGTCCCAGACGCGGGCATGGCACCCCGTGGGGCCACCGTGCAGCGAGTTCGGGCCGTTATTGATGGCCAGCGAGTACTCCTTGCCGTTCATCGTGAAACGACCCTTGCAGATGCGGTTGCCGTAGCGGCCGATAAGGGTCGAGAGGAAAGGCTCGGGACTCTCTATGACGTCCTTGATGTTGTCGTGTCCCTGGATGACGTTGCCGACGTTGCCGTCGCGGTCGGGCACCATTATAGACACAAGAGCACCACCGTAGTTGGTGATGTCCACTTCCATTCCGTTCGCGTTTACAAGAGTGAACAGGTCAGTCTCCTTGCCCTGTACCACGGCCTGAAAATCTTCGCGTTTCAGGCCCGAGATGTGTTGTGGTGTCATAGTAATTAGTTTTATAAGTTAACACTTGTGCCTACAAATTTATTGAAAACTTTTTAACCCTCCAAATAATTCTGGGGAAAAAATGACGAATAAGCCCTTATTTGCATTTATTGGCCTTTTCGTGACTTTGTGACTTTGTGACATTGTGACATCAATACCTTCCATCTTGCAGCGTCGGCGTGTCTTGTGCTCAGAACGCCGAAGAATGGTTATAGACTATAAGATATAATATTTTATTATAATATATATATTATATTTTATAATAATTATAGGTTTGGGAGGTCTGATGCGGAGAATGGGGATGGCCTTATGTCACAATGTCACAAAGTCACAGCGTCACAAAAATGCAATGGGGAGCCGGTGCTTCTGCTCCCCGTTGTGCTTGCTCTTGCTCCCTATTGCGTTTGCCTTTGCTCCCTATTGCGTTTGCCTTTGCTCCCTATAGTCTTTGCCCTTGCTCCCTATAGCGTTTGCCTTTGCTCCCTATAGCGTTTGCTCTTGCTCCCTATAGCCCTCGCCCCTGCCTGTGGGAGCCTTACCGTGGAGGGCGGATGTTTATAGAATCTGCTCGCGCTGGACAAGGGTGACGAGGCTGACGGTGTTCTTGACCTGGAACTTGGCCAGAAGGCGCTTGCGATGCCAGTTCACCGTCTCGGTGCTGAGGTTGATGCGCTCGGCTATCTGGGGGTTGGTGAGGGCCTTTCTTGCAGGTGGGGGAGCAGGTCGGCCACGACGAACGACGAGCCTCCCACGAAGATGAAATCGCCCTCCCCAGCGTCGGCCAGCGCTGCTCGATAGGCTTCCGAAACGGTGGGGTAGGAAAGAGGCGCTCCCTGCTCGTCGGTGCGGCTCTGCAAACCGAGTTCCTTGCCGATGAGGGCAATCTCGCTGGCCTTCATGGCACGCTTTACCGATGCCTGCGTGAAGTAGTACGTAGCCTCCTTGGGGAGCAGGGAGAGCGATGAGCGCACGTCCTTGTCGCCCGCCATGCCGATGACCATTCTCAATTCACAATTATTCAATTCACAATTCACAATGGGGGCTACACCCTTGCTACTTCCTTCCGCCTTGCCGGAGGCTAATTGTGCATCGTTAATTGTTAATTGTGCATTGTTGATTGTTAATTGTGAATTGTTAATTGTTAATTGTGCATTATGAATTTCTCTCAACTGCTCCGCAATATACTGGAGTCCTCCGACGTTGTGCCCCGTGTCGCAGATGACGGTGGGGTGCTCCTGGAGTTTCTGCCAGCGTCCCATGAGGCCCGTCAGTTCGCACACGTGCGCGAAGCCCTCGCGGATGGCCGCAGGCTTAATTGTGAATTGTGAATTATGAATTGTGAGTTGCCCCACTGCCGCCAATATTGTCGCCGTGTTCCGCTCTTGGCAAAGCCCTCGGAGTTCGGCTTCGAAGGTCCCGAAGTGGCGCGTCTCGTAGATGCCGTCGTGCCAATTTAAGACTTCGCCTGTTTCGTCAGCAAAAACTATTTGCGAATTGGTTACCAGTGCTTTATTGGAGAATATTTTTCTCACTTCTTCGTGTCCGTTCGTCTCTCCAATCACCACGGGGATGCCTGGCTTGATGATGCCCGCCTTCTCGCGTGCAATCTTCTCCAGCGTGTCGCCAAGGAATTGCGTGTGGTCGAAACTGATGTTCGTGATGACGGACAGGAGCGGCGTGATGATGTTCGTGCAGTCGAGTCTTCCGCCCAGGCCTACCTCGACGACGGCAATGTCCACCCGCTGCTCTTCGAAGTGCTTGAACGCTAAAGCCGTAGCCAGTTCGAAGAAGGAAGGCCCGAGGGGCTCGAAGAATGCCCGTTCTTGCTCAACAAAGTCGATGACGCGCTGCTCGGGAATCATCTCGCCGTTAACGCGTATGCGCTCGCGAAAATCAACAAGGTGCGGACTCGTATAAAGTCCTACGCGATAGCCCGCCGACTGCAGTATGGCCGCCAGCGTGTGGCTGACAGAGCCCTTGCCGTTCGTGCCACCTACGTGAATGGTTTTATAGTGGCGGTGCGGGTGGCCGAAGTGTTCGTCCAGTTTGTGGGTATTGCTGAGCCCCTCCTTGTAGGCGTCGCCTCCGACGTTTTGGAACAGCGGCGCCACGTTGAAGAGGTAGTCGATGGTTTCTTGGTAGGTCATTAGTTGAAGAAACTCTTGAACTTCTCAAAAATCTTGCTTTTGCATGACTCCGACGGACGGAAGTTCTCACTCTGGGCAAAGTGCTCCATAGCCTGCTTCTCGTCGCGACTGAGTGTCTCGGGAATATATACGCTGATGTGCACGATAAGGTCGCCCACACCATAGCCGTAGCCCTGAACGGCAGGCAGGCCCTTGCCGCGCAGGCGAACCACCTTGCCCGGTTGCGTGCCCGGCTCTATCTTGATGCGAGCCTTACCGTCGAGTGTGGGAATGTCCACCGTTCCGCCCAGCGTGGCCGTAGGTACGTCGAGCAGAAGGTTATAGACGAGGTTCTGCTCCTCGCGGACGAAGTCGGGATGTTCCTGTACACGGATAATGAGCTGAATGTCGCCTGGCACACCATTGTGCTTGCCTGCATTGCCCTTGCCAGGTACGGTAACTACCATTCCATCGGCCACGCCTGCCGGAATCTTTACCTCCACGACTTCCTCGCCCGTGACTACACCCTCGCCACCGCACTGGGTACACTTGTTCTTTATCGTATGGCCTTCGCCGCCACAGGTGGGACAGACTTGTTGTGTCTGCATACGACCGAACATCGAGTTCACTGTCCTTACCGTGTAGCCCTTCCCACCACACGTCGGGCAGGTCTGTGTCTGTCCGTCCTCGCTTCCAGAGCCGTGACAATGGGGGCAGTTGACGTACTTCTTCACCTTGAACTTCTTCGTCACGCCAGTGGCCACTTCGTTCAGGGTCAGGCTAACCGACATGCGCAGGTCGCTTCCGCGATACACCTGCTTTCCGCCCTGACCGCCACCACCGCCAGTAAAGAAATCGCTGAAGCCTCCGAAGCCTCCGCCCATGCGTCCGCCGAATATGTCACCGAACATCGAGAAGATGTCGTCCATGTTCATTCCTCCTCCCGAGAAGCCTCCGCCCATGCCGTTCAGTCCTTCGTGGCCGAACTGGTCGTAGCGGGCGCGCTTCTGCTCATCGTGCAGCACGTCGTATGCTTCTGCTGCCTCTTTGAACTTCTCCTCGGCCTCCTTGTTGCCGGGGTTGCGGTCAGGGTGGTACTTGATGGCCATCTTCTTGTAGGCCGCCTTTATCTCTTGTTGTGTGGCGTTTTTCTGTACGCCCAGCACTTCGTAATAATCTCGCTTTGCCATAGTCCTTCCTCCTTAAATGCCCACTACCACCTTAGCGTAACGGAGTACAGTGTCGTTGAGCAGATAGCCTTTCTCGGTGCAGTCGATGACCTTGCCCTTCAGTTCGTCGCTGGGGGCAGGGAACTGGGTCACGGCTTCGTGGTAGTCGGTGTTGAAGTCGGCACCTTCGGTCTCCATTTGCGTGACGCCTTGGGCCTTCATGACAGATAGGAACTTCGTATGTATCAGCTCCACGCCCTGTTTTACGGCTTCTACGTCTTCGGCTTTCTGCATGTGCTGAAGGGCACGCTCGAGGTCATCAATGACGGGAAGCATGGCCTCCAGCACCTTGCGACCGCCGTTTAGGATGAGGTCAGCCTTCTCCTTGATGATGCGCTTGCGGTAGTTGTCGAACTCGGCCTGCTTATACAGGCGTTCCTTCTCCAGTTCCTGGATACGCTGTTCGGCCGCTGCCAGTTTGTCCTCGAGGGTCTCCTCCTGAGGTGTTTCGACCTCTGGACTTTCTGCTTGTTCTGCATCCTCGTGGCTCATGCCTTCCTCAATGGTCACGTCTTCCGTGCCTTCCAACTTCTTGCTGTCTTCTGTATTCTTACTCATAATTATAGTGTTTTGCCAATTCTCACCTAACAAATATCTTGCCAAAGGCATGCTTTGCTGAAGCGTTTTTTGCTTCGGAGTGTAAATAATGTATAATTTATTCGTTCCTGTTTCATGATTTGTTCGTATCTTTGTGGCGAGAAATCAGTATGTTATGACAAAACCGTCCTTGACTACGCTGCTCCCCTCGTTCGAGAGCGACTATAACAACGGGGCACACCCCGAGGTGTTGCGCCATTTGGTGGAAACAAACAACGTGCAGAGCGCTTCGTACGGATTCGATGTCTGGAGCGAAAGTGCGAGAGAGAAGATACGCGAGGCTTGTGAATGCCCGATGGCGGGCGTATTCTTCCTTGCAGGCGGAACACAGGCAAATGCCACCGTCATCGATGCCCTGCTGCGTCCCTATCAGGCTGTTTTGGCGGTAGAGACAGCCCATATCAATGTCCACGAGTCGGGAGCGGTAGAGGCGAGTGGTCATAAGGTCATAGCCCTGCCATCGCACGAGGGGCGGATGGTAGCCAGTGACCTGCGTAGGTATCTCGAACGGTTCTTCGCCGACCCTACGTGGGAACACATGGCCGTGCCCGGAATGGTGTATGTAACTATGCCTACGGAGTTGGGTACTATATATAGTAAGGTAGAATTGGAAGCCATCTATGGCGTTTGCTGCAAGTACCGGCTGCCCCTCTTTATCGACGGGGCGCGATTGGGCTATGGCCTGATGGCTGAAGGATGCGATTTCGACCTCCCTTGGCTGGCTCATCATTGCGATGCCTTCTATATCGGCGGCACGAAGGTGGGAGCCCTATGTGGCGAGGCCGTAGTCTTTCCTCAGGGTGCTCCTGAGGGATTCTTCACTCATGTAAAGGCGCATGGAGCCTTGCTGGCTAAGAGCCGAGTGGCGGGTGTACAGTTCGATGCACTGTTTACGGACAATCTCTACTTCCGCATTGGAAAGCACGCTATCGATATGGCCATGAGGTTGAGGGCAATCTTCAAGAGACAGGGTTATGAACTGAAGCCTTCGCCGACGAATCAACAATTTGTCATCCTTGAGAACGGGCAGATGCAAACGCTGATGCAAAAGGTGCTCTTCGAGACTTGGGAACCCATCGACGCCCATCATACCCTTTGCCGCTTCGTCACCAGCTGGGCTACGACAGACGCTGACCTGCAAGTGCTGGAAGAAAGTCTGTCGGCTTTTGTTTCATAATACGCAATTTATTTCATGTCGCCCGACCATCCGTGGCCGAGGTCCCAGTGTTCGTCATATACGAACTCGAAGTAGGGGGAGGGAGAACTCTTACTCTATCAACTCGGTGAGTTCTTCCATTTAAATATCAATTATCAATTAACTCTTTAACCTTCCCCGTACATCCGGGCCTTCAGTTCCTTGATGGCATCGCTGGCGATGTAGTCGTCGTACTCCATCAGCTTGTCGATGGTGCCCGAGGGCGTGAGCTCGATGATGCGGTTGGCCACCGTCTGGATGAACTCGTGGTCGTGCGAGGCGAAGAGGATGTTGCCCCGGAACAGCTTCAGGTTGTTGTTGAAGGCCTGAATACTTTCCAGGTCGAGGTGGTTGGTGGGGGTGTCCAGGACGAGGCAGTTGGCGTTGCGGAGTTGCATGCGGGCAATCATGCAGCGCATCTTCTCGCCACCGGAGAGCACGTTCACCTTCTTCAGCACTTCCTCGCCGGAGAAGAGCATACGACCGAGATAGCCCTTCATGAAGACCTCGTTGCCCTCGCCGTACTGCATGAGCCAGTCGACGAGGTTCTTGTCCGACTGGAAAAACTCGGTGTTGTCCAGCGGCAGGTAGGCCTGCGTGATGGTGATGCCCCAGTTGTAGGTGCCGCCCTGCGCTTCGCGGTTGCCCATGATAATCTCGAAGAGGGCGGTCATCGCACGCGGGTCGTGACTGAGGAAAACCACCTTCTGGCCCTTCTCGATGTTGAACGAGACGTTCTGGAAGAGCAGCGTGCCGTCCTCAGCGACAGCCTTCAGGTCCTGCACCTCCAGTATCTGGTTGCCCGGCTCGCGCTCCATCTGGAAGATGATGCCGGGATATTTGCGCGTCGAGGGCCGGATTTCCTTGACGTTCAGTTTCTCCAGCATCTTCTTGCGCGAGGTTGTCTGCTTCGACTTGGCCACGTTGGCCGAGAAACGGCGGATAAATTCCTCCAGTTCCTTGCGTTTCTCGTCGGCCTTTGCCTTCTGGTTCTGTGCCTGGCGCAGGGCCAACTGAGAGGATTCGTACCAGAACGAGTAGTTACCGGCGAACATGGTCACCTTGCCGAAGTCGATATCTACGGTGTGGGTGCAGACAGAGTCGAGGAAGTGGCGGTCGTGACTGACCACGAGCACCGTCTGTTCGAACTCCGAGAGATACTGCTCCAGCCACTGCACGGTGTCCAGGTCGAGGTCGTTGGTGGGCTCGTCAAGCAGCAGGTTGTCGGGGTTGCCAAAGAGGGCTTTGGCCAGCATGACGCGCACCTTTTCCTTACCCGATAGCTCACCCATCAGTTGGTAGTGCTTGGCCTCCTTGATGCCAAGTCCTGAGAGCAGGGCAGCGGCATCGCTTTCGGCCTCATAGCCACCCATCTCGGCAAACTTTTCCTCCAGTTCGGCCACGCGTATGCCGTCCTCGTCCGAGAAGTCGGCCTTGGCGTAGAGGGTTTCGCGTTCGCGCATCACCTCCCACATCGTGGTGTGGCCCATCAGTACGGTGTTCAAGACGGTCTCCTGGTCGTACTGGAAGTGGTCCTGCGAGAGCACCGAGAGGCGTTCGCCCGGTCCCATCTCGATGGTGCCCTTGTTGGGCTCCAGTTCGCCGCTGATGGCCTTCAACAGGGTAGATTTGCCGGCACCGTTGGCACCGATTACTCCGTAGATGTTGCCCGGAGTGAACTTAATATTTACGTCCTTGTAGAGGACACGTTTGCCAAATTGAATGGCAAGGTTCGATACTGTTATCATTTTTTCAGTGATTCGCTAATGAATTGGAAGGGGAGTAGGGCTTTGACCGTGCTGACAACGTGCGTGCCGTTGGCACCATAGAGCAGGACACGCATGGGTTGTTGGTAGCGGTCCTCGACCTCGAGCATCACCTGTCGGCAGGCGCCGCAGGGTGGAATGGCCTCGGGATAGAAATGCCCGTTGGCATAGGCGGCAATGGCCAGTGCCACGATGGGCTGCTGGGGGTGCTGGTGCTGTGCGTGGAAGATGGCCGTGCGCTCGGCACAGAGGCCCAGTGGGTAGCTGGCGTTCTCCTGGTTGCTGCCGGTGACGACGGTGCCGTCCTGCAGGCGCAAGGCTGCGCCTACCTGGAACTGCGAGTACGGCGAGTAGCTGTGGCGTGTGGCCTCCTTGGCGGCCTCCACGAGTTCGCGGTCTGCCGGGCTCAGTTCGTGGTCCTGATAGATGCAGACTTCGCTCTGGATGGTGTACTTTTTCATACTTAGCCCTATTTTGACGGCAAAAATACAAAAATAAGTTGAAAGTTGAAAATGGAAAGTTGAAAATTAGTATCTTTGCACCCACAAACCCAGAAATATATGAAACGACTTCTGCTGCTTCTGCTCATTTTCCCGATTTCTTCTTTTCTCAATTTCGCCAGTGCCCAGCGTCCCAACCAGGCCTACTGGGACTACATTGCGACCTACAAGGACATGGCGCAGGACCAGATGACGCGCCACCGCATACCGGCCAGCATCACCCTGGCGCAGGGACTGCTGGAGAGCGCAGCAGGCAGGAGCGACCTGGCCGTCAGGGCCAACAACCACTTCGGCATCAAGGTGGGGGTGGGGTGGACAGGCCCCTACGTGGTGAAGAGCGACGACCGGCCTGACGACCGATTCCGCAAGTACAACTCCGTAGGCGAGAGTTATGAGGACCACTCGCTCTTCCTCCTGAAACCGCGCTATCAGAGTCTCTTCCGACTCTCGCCGACCGACTACAAGGGGTGGGCCCATGGGCTGAAGCAGTGCGGCTATGCCACCAGTCCGACGTATGCCCAGCAACTCATTACCATCATCGAGAACTACGGCCTCCACCAGTACGACGCGCAGGATCGGCGCTACCGGCAGGCCGTCGCGACGGCTTCGGCCCAGGCTACGCCTTCGGTTCGCGAGCTGGCCGAGCAGGCGTTCTACAGTTCGCATCCCGTGTATGCCTGCAACCGGAACTACTTCATCTACGTACAGCCGGGCGACAACCTGCCCACGCTGGCGCTGATGACGGGTGTGAAGAAGCGTAAGTTGCGCAGCTATAACGAGTTGCCGAAGGGCTATGTGCCACAACCTGGCGACATACTCTATCTGCAGAAGAAACGCTCGCGGGCCGACAAGTCGTTCCGTGGCGTGCCTCACGTGGTGCAGCAGGGCGAGTCGATGTACGACATTGCCCAGCGCTACGGCATGCGCCTGGAGAGCCTCTACAAACTGAACGAACTGCCCAGGGACTACGTGCCTCAGGCGGGTCACATGCTGAGGGTGTATTAAAAACTCGGGCTAAAATTTGGTTATTCGCTCGATTTAGTGTAATTTTGCACTCGCTTTTCGGAGCAATCGGGGTGTAGCGCAGTTGGTAGCGCTCCTGGTTTGGGACCAGGCGGTCGCCCGTTCGAGTCGGGTCGCCCCGACCAGTTTAGAGACTGATTCGCCAGCACCGCGGTCGGTCTCTTTTTCTGTTATGAAGATACAAAATCCCATCCTCCAGCTTGCCCTTCCTTCGGTGG
This sequence comes from Bacteroidaceae bacterium, assembly GCA_017469925.1. Taxonomy (GTDB): domain Bacteria; phylum Bacteroidota; class Bacteroidia; order Bacteroidales; family Bacteroidaceae; genus Physcousia. The sequence goes on from JAFUFK010000016.1 coordinate 134,416, forward strand.
TGACGAATATCACGGTGCCCCTGCTCGGCCTCGTGGATACGGCCATCGTGGGGCACATGGGGCGTGCGGAGTACATCGGCGGCGTGGCCATCGGGACGACCATCTTCAACATGACATATTGGCTCCTGGGCTTTCTCCGCATGGGCACTACGGGCATCGTCAGTCAGGCCTACGGCGCGGGGGATACAGGTCTTCAGCGCGAGGCCCTTAGGCGCGGCGTGCGGTGGGCCTTGGCCTTGTCAGCCATGCTCCTGGTCATGCAGGGCCCATTGCTACAGTTCTCGCTGTGGCTGATGGAGCCTGAGACCGAGGTGGCTCGGCTGGCCTCCGTGTACTTCCGCGTCGCCATCTGGGGCTGTCCGGCCATGCTCGCGTCGTACGTCCTCACGGGCTGGTTCATCGGGATGCAGGACACGCGTACGCCCATGCGGATGGCCCTGCTGCAGAATCTGATGAACATCGCCCTGACGCTGCTGTTCGTCTTCGTCTTCCACCTGGGTGTGGCCGGTGTGGCCCTGGGCACGGTGGTTGGGCTGTATGGGGGAGTGGCTTACGCTGTACACAGACGAACTCGCCCCCTTACCCCTCCCTGCGAGGGAGGGGACTATTTGCATTCCCAGGCTCAAGGGGAGACACATTCCACTCCCTCCCTAACAGGGAGGGCCGGGGGAGGGTCTGTGTATATTTACATTTTCCTGCGTACGTTGTGCCTGGTGGCCGTGACGGTCTATTTCACCTCGGCAGGCAGCCAGTTGGGCACGCTCTACCTGGACGCCAACACCCTGCTGATGCAGTTCTTCGTCATCTACTCCTACTTCACCGATGGACTGGCCAATGCTGCCGAGGCGTTGTCGGGCAAATACCAGGGCGCCGGGGCATGGACGCCCTTGCGTCGCACCCTTCGTGCCCTGTTCTCTTGGGGCGCAGGCCTGGGCGTTGTGTTTACAATCGCGTATGCCCTCTGCGGTGGGTGGTTCCTCGGGTTGTTGACCGACCAGCAAGCCGTACTCGGGGTGGCCCAGGCGTATCTGCCCTGGGTGGTGGCCGTGCCGTTGGTGGCCATGCCGGCCTTTGTGTGGGACGGGGTGTACATAGGAATGACGCTGACGCGCCGGATGTTCCTGTCCATGCTCGTCAGCGCCATTGTATTCTTCGCGCTATGGTTCCTTCTTGGCCCGTCGAACCACGTACTCTGGTTCGCTTTCCTTGCCTACCTCGCCACCCGAAGTCTCATGCAGACGGTGCTTTTCCGCGCCTAACCGTTTTCGTACTCCGCGCGCCGCTTCGGGTTCATGGGGAACCAACCCTTCCTGACGCGGTGGTGCTGTTGGTGGAGTTCCAGGATGCTCCAGAAGCAGGAGAAGGCGACGACGCCGAGGATGATGCTCACGTAGGTATTTGCGATAAAGAGGGAGGCGACAAGGGCGGCAATGCCGGCCACGAGGAACAGCGGCCAGCACTGGCGCCCCAGGTGGTATTCGGCTTTAATCACCAAGGGGTGGAACATGCCGATACAGAGAAATGTCGCAAGGCCGATGACTAAACCTACAAAATTCATACAGACCCCCTCCCTGCTCCCCCTTGTAGGGGGAGTGTAGTATGATTTGTGTGGAGATATTCTACTATATACATAGGTTTCGTAATCAAATGTTTTTTTAATTCATTCGTAACTACTCCCCGCCCTACAAGGGAGGGGATGGGGGCGGGTCTTTAGAGTTTGAAAGCCTCGCTCTTTACATATATCCTATAGTCCTTGATGCTTTCGGGGGCACCTTCCTCCATGCGCGGCAGGTACTGGAAACCGGACATCGTCTTGTCCTGTCCCATGTCGATGATGACGGTGTGGGGGAACTGCACGCCACGGTTCGTGCTCCAGTAGGTGCTCTCCTGGAGGTCGAAAATCTTGTCGGCGTTCTTGTTGCCTGAGGTCACGTCCTCGTCGTCGGCGTAGGCTATCTGCCAGGGCTCGCGCGAGAGGCGCTGACCGCTCTCGTCGAGCATGTACCACTCTGCGATGCAGCAGTATTCGCGGTTCCAGTGGCTGTTCAGCGCCTCGATGCAGATGTAGCGACCCGTGACGGGCTTGTCGAACTTCACTTCCTGCCAACCGTTGCCGGCCTTGAAGGTGCCCACCTTGACAGGCGTTTCACCCGAGAGGTCGAGGCTCTGCCCTTCGGCGCGGTGCGTCTGTGGGCCTTTCAGATTCAGTTTGTTCAGTTCAGGCTTAGCCTGACCCCACACAACTTTTTCGCCACGCGGCCCCATCACGTCGAGCACGATGACTTCGTTCTGTCCCTTCTTCAGCCAGCAACCGGGCACATAGAGCGTCTGCTGCGGACCGATGTACCAGTGGCGACCTACAGCGTGACCGTTCACGTACACCTGTCCCTTGCCCCAGTTCTCCATGTTTAGGAACGTGTCGCCAATCTTATTAAGCGTGAAGTAGCCACGATAGTAGCCGCGACCGAAGCAGAGGTCTTCGCTCTCCCACGCATAGCGCATGGTGCGTCCGATGCGTACCACGCTGATGGACTCGCGCGTGGTGGGCTTCTTGGCTTGCTGCTCGAGTGCCTTCACTGCTACTTCGTAGTCGTCGGGGATGCGCATATTTTCCCACATATTTGGGGTGAAGGTGATTTTCGTCTCATCGACACCGCCCAGATGCGAGGAGCGGATGGTGCCCGTGATGGTGGGGCTGCCAATCAAACCCTTGAAGTCCTTGATGGCACGACCGAAGTTGATGCGTCCCATGCCCTCGACAAGGATTTGCAGTTCCTGTCCCTGTTTGATGGCGGGCAGTTTGAGCGACTTTTCGCTCTTCACGCGGTCAATGGAACCGATGTACTTGCCATCGATGAACACTTGTGCAAAGTCGTGGGCATCGAGGTTGAGCGTGCAACTCCACTTGTCTCTGTCTGAGGGATGAAGGGTTACACCCTCCACCTTTGCGTCGCCGATTTCGGGCAGACGGGTGGAATAGAGCATCATGCCCCAACCCATATCCAATTCCTCGAAAGTCTTGGGGGCTCCGTTCGTGCGGAACAAATCGTCATGTTCGTCATAGTAATCCCAGTCGAAACCGTTAATGAGGGGTGCAAACTCCTTCAACTCAAACTTGGGAATGGCAATCGTCGGGTATTCCTTGGGCACGGCAGGCAGTTTTGTCTGTCCTTCCCATTTCTGGGTCGTGGGGTTCCATGTGCCGCTGTATTTCTCCATCGCCTTGCGCAGAATCCAGTATTTTTCGGTCGTCTGACCAGCCTCGTTGATAGGCGCGTCGTAGTCGTAGGAGGTCACGTCGGGCGCAAAGCCGGGCGAGTTGGCACCTGCCCAGTGGCCCCAGTTGGTGCCTCCGTGGGTCATGTAGAGCGAGAAGGAGATGCCTCGGTCGAGCATCTGCGTGATGCCGTCCACCATGGCCTCGGCACCGCGCGTCTCGTGGCGGCCGCCCCACTTGTCGAACCAACCGCTCCAGAACTCGGAGCACATCTTCGGCGAGTTGGGGCGCAGTTCGCCCAGACGGCGGAACTCATGGTCGATGTTGGCACCCGTGCCGAAGTTCATCGTCCACGTCAGGTCGTCGAGGCCGTTCTTCGTGAAGTTCGACGACCAGTCGCACTGGAACAACTCCACCTTGTCGAAACCGCTCTTCCTTATGATGTCGCGCACGGCAGCGATGTAGGGCTTATCCTCACCGTAGGAGCCGTATTCGTTCTCCACCTGTACCATGATGATGGGGCCACCCTTCTCGATGGTCAGGTCGCCGAGTTGTTCGCCCACCTTCTTCTCGAAGATTTCCAGTCGCTCCATGAAGAACAGGTCTTGCTCTCTGAGGCGTATGTCCTTCTTCTTCAAGAGCCACCAGGGCAGACCGCCCATTTCCCACTCGGCGCAGACGTAGGGCCCGGGGCGCACGATGACGTACATGCCGTTCCGTTGTGCCAACTGCACGAAGGCACGGATGTCGTTGTTGTCCGTGAAGTCGAACTGGTCCTGCTGAGGCTCATGCGAGTTCCAGAAGATGTAGATGCACAGCGTGTTCATGCCCAACGCTTTGCACATCTTTATTCGCTGTTCCCAATAAGGCTGCGGGATACGAGGGTAGTGCACTTCGGCAGCCTTCACTACGAAGGGCTTGCCGTTGAGGAGGAACGTCTTGTCGCCAATCGAGAACGATTCGGCTTTCTTGGCAGCAACGGCCGTCGTGGCCAGCGCTAACAGCATTGCCAGTAGGCTGAAAGAGAGTTTTTTCATGATAAAAAGCAATTATTTCCTACAAAGATACAAATTTATTCACAATTCACAATTCACAATTCACAATTATTTGCTACTTTTGTGGAGCATTAACATATGAGAACCATAAAAGTAGCGTCATTATGACAATGATTAAGTGTCCCGAATGCCGCCATCATATCTCTTCGATGGCCAAGTCGTGCCCCGAGTGTGGGTGCCCCATCGACCCCGCATGGGCCGAGGCCGAGGCGAAGAAGGAACTGGAGCGGCTGGAGGAAGTGCCTTTCACCGTAGTTTCGGAAGGCGAAGAGGTGGAACAGCCCGAAACCCCTGATGAGGACGAACGTCCCGAACCCACTCGCGAGCAGGAACCGCCCGCACAACGGGAGGAACAGCCCGCCAAACGCTCGTCTGGCGGTGGCTGGATTATTGCGGCCGTCGTCTTCCTGGGCCTGCTTATCGGCGGGCTCTACTACTACGACTATCGTGCCAACCAACAGCGCGAGGAGCGTGCCTACGAGATGCTGCAGGGGTGCTCGAACCCCGCCTTCTTCGAGGACTTCATGATTCGATTTCCCAAGAGCAAGTACATCGACGACGTGCGTGCCCGCTACAAGGAGGTGGCTGCCCGTCAGGACGAGTGGCAGAAACTCATCCAGAACGGTTCTTCGGAGGAGTTGCGCCAGTTCATCGCCCTCCATCCCACAAGCCCCTACGTGAAGATGGCCCAACTGCGTCGCGACTCGCTCGACTGGACTGCGGCCAAGGAGGAGCGCACGCTGGAGTCGGTGACCCACTACATGGCCTCGCATCCCGACGGCGACTACATTGACAAGGCCGAGTCGCTGCGCCAGACACTGGAACGTGAGAAGGCCGAGAAGGCTGCTGCCGCGGCTGCGGCCCGTCGCGACTCGCTGGCACGCCTCGACTCGACGTTCGTCGCCCTCTGAGATATTCCTTATTATTATACACACGCGCAAGGCGGAGTTCCACAGACTCCGCCTTTTTCTTGTCGGAAGGGGCGCGACATGTTAATATAACCTACTGCCAGCGGTTAATATAACTTATCGCCAAAGGTTAATATAACCTGTTGCCGACGATTAATATAACCTATCGGCGGAGGTTAACTTAACCTGCAACGGATGGCCCTGCGACATGGGCAAAAAAGAAGGCGAGCCGTGGCCCGCCTTCCCCCGTTTGAACAGGTTAATTAGTTAATAAGCAAAGAGGGGGTAATCCTTCATCAGACCGTTCACTTCGGCGCGAACGGCGGCGATGTTCTCCTCGCTTTCGGGAGCATCGAGCACGCGCTCGATGAGTTCGGCTATCTTGACCATGAGGTCCTCCTTCGCACCGCGTGTGGTGATGGCCGGCGTGCCCAGTCGGATGCCCGAGGTCTGGAAGGCAGAGCGGGAGTCGAAGGGCACCATGTTCTTGTTGACCGTGATGTCGGCATCGACGAGTGCGCGCTCGGCCACCTTACCCGTCATGTCGGGATACTTCGAGCGCAGGTCAACGAGCATCGAGTGGTTGTCCGTACCGCCCGAGACGATGTGGAAACCGCGCTTCATCAGCTCTTCGGCCAGCACGCGGGCGTTCTTCTGCACCTGCTTGGCCCACTCCTTGAACTGAGGCTTCAGGGCCTCGCCGAAGGCTACTGCCTTGGCGGCAATGACGTGCTCCAGCGGACCGCCCTGGATGCCGGGGAATACGGCGCTGTTCAAGAGGGCCGACATCATCCGGACTTCGCCCTTCGGAGTGGTCTTGCCCCAGGGGTTGGGGAAGTCCTTGCCCATCAGTATGATGCCGCCACGCGGACCGCGCAGGGTCTTGTGGGTGGTGCTGGTCACGATGTGGGCATACCGGACGGGATTGTCGAGCAGTCCGGCTGCGATGAGTCCGGCGGGGTGGGCCATGTCGATCATCAGTATGGCACCTACCCGGTCGGCAATCTCGCGCATGCGCTTGTAGTCCCACTCGCGGCTGTAGGCCGAGCCGCCGCCGACGATGAGTTTGGGCCGGTGCTCAAGGGCCAGTCGCTCCATCTCGTCGTAATCGACGCGCCCGGTTTCCTTGTTCAGGTCGTAGCCGATGGGGTGGTAGAGGATGCCGCTCGTGTTGACGTGTGAGCCGTGAGAGAGGTGGCCTCCGTGGTCGAGGTTCAGGCCCATGAAGGTGTCGCCCGGGTTCAGGCAGGCCAGGAATACGGCCGCATTGGCCTGTGCCCCGGAGTGAGGCTGCACGTTGGCATACTCGGCACCGAAGAGTTCCTTCAGGCGGTCGATGGCCAACTGCTCCACCTGGTCCACCACCTGGCAACCGCCGTAGTAGCGCTTGCCGGGGTAGCCTTCGGCGTATTTGTTGGTGAGGATGGAGCCCATGGCCTCCATCACCTGGTCGCTGACATAGTTCTCGGAGGCAATCAGTTCGATGCCTCGCATCTGACGTTGGCGCTCGGCCTCAATCAGGTTGAAGACGGTTTCGTCGTTTCGCATGTTTATGGGGAGTTAATAGGGTTTTAGGGATTAGGGTTTCTTGACCAACTTCACGTCGTCGAGGGCGATGACCGTGTTGCAGTAGTGGCACTTCAGGGCTGCGCGCTCAGGGCCGTGGGCGTGGAAGTGGGTGCGCATCGGTTCGTTGTTGGTGATGCACTTGGGGTTGGTACACTTCACGATGCCGCGCAACTCGTCGGGCAGGGCCACGGTGCGCTTCTCCACAATCTCGTAGTCGCGGATGATACACAGGGTCAGGTTGGGACAGATGACGGCCAACTGGTTCAGTTCCTCGTCGTTGAAGAACTTGTCGGCCATCTTGATGATACTCTTTGTGCCCAGTTCCTGACTGGGCAGGTTGTAGCCGATGGTCACGGCCGTCTTCATGCGGTCGAGGTGGAGCAGGTTGACGACGGAGAAGAGTTTCTCGGCCGGTATGTGGTCGATTACGGTGCCGTTCTCGATGGCGGCCACCATCAGTTGCTTGGTCTTCATGCGATAATGGTTTTGTCGTTCTTGATGTCGTCGAGCGTGATACCCAGTGCGTCGCAGAGCAGGGCTTCGCGGGCATAGAGCCCGTTGCGTGCCTGCTCGAAGTAGTAGGCGTGGGGGTTCTCGTCGATGCTGTATTCAATCTCGTTGACGCGGGGCAGGGGGTGCAGGATCTTCATGTTGGGACGTGCCTTCGAGAGCATGTCCAACTTCAGCAGGTAGCGGTCCTTCACGCGCTCGTACTCCATCAGGTCGGTGAAGCGTTCGCGTTGCACGCGGGTCATATAAAGGATGTCGGCGCCCGAGATGACGTCGGCATCAAATTCCGTGTGCTCGACATAGCGGATGCCGTGCTCGCGACAGAACTGCTTATACATCTCCGGCATGGCCAGTTCTTCGGGTGCAATGAAGTGGAATGTGGGGTTGAAGTGATGCATTACCGTAAGCATGGAATGCACTGTGCGTCCGTACTTTAAGTCTCCGACAAGGAAGATGTCGAGGTTGTCCAGACGGCCCTGCGTCTTATAGATGGAGTAGAGGTCGAGCATCGTCTGTGAGGGATGCTGGTTGGCACCGTCTCCGGCATTGACGATAGGCACGGGAGCAATCTCGCTGGCATAGCGGGCAGCACCCTCCAGGAAGTGGCGCATGACGATGATGTCGGCGTAGTTCGATACCATCATGATGGTGTCCTTCAGCGTCTCTCCCTTGGTGCCGCTGGTCACCTTCGGGTCGGCAAAACCGATGACGCGCGCTCCGAGGCGGTTGGCGGCAGTTTCGAACGATAAGCGTGTGCGGGTGCTGGGCTCAAAAAACAAAGTGGCGACCACCTTGCCCTCGAGCAGACGGCGGTTGGGGTGCTTTTCAAACTCTTGGGCCATCTGGATAAGATACTCGATTTTCTCGCGGCTGTGGTCGGCAATCGTAACAAGGCTTCTTTTTTCCATACGAAAATAGAGTGGATAAAATTCTGCGCATCAAAATTAACTTAAATTATCCACATAGCCAACACAGGCGGCAAGATACTTTAATAAAAGTGAAATTTTGAGGCGATAACTTGATGCTTTCACCCTTTTTTCGTACCTTTGTGCTCTTAAATGTCTTTGACAATGCGCAAAAAGCTAATGAGGACCCTCTGGGGGCTGTTCCTGGGGGTGATATTACTGATAGTGAGCCTGTTCGCGCTGATTGACAGCGGCGTCATAGGTTACATGCCCGACTTGCAGCAATTGGAGAACCCTGTAGATAAGTATGCAAGCCAAGTCTATTCCGCCGACGGAGTCCTGCTGGGCACGTGGAGCTACAGCCGTGCCAACCGCATCTACGTAAGCTACGAAGACCTCTCCCCCTACCTCGTGAAGGCCCTTGTGGCCACCGAGGACGAACGCTTCTACGAGCACAGCGGCATCGACTTCCGCGCCGTGCTTCGTGCTATGGTGAAGCGCGTGGTCATGCGCCAGAAGCAGGCCGGCGGTGGCAGCACCATCACACAGCAGTTGGCCAAGCAACTCTATAGCGCCCAGGCCGACAACATCTACGAACGCGCCATGCAGAAGCCCATCGAGTGGGTGATTGCCGTCAAGCTGGAGCGGTACTACACGAAGGAGGAAATCATCACGATGTACCTCAACTACTTCGACTTCCTCCACAATGCCGTGGGCATCAAGACGGCGGCAAAGACTTACTTCAACAAGGAGCCTCGCAACCTGACCATCAACGAATGTGCCATGCTCGTGGGCATGTGTAAGAACCCCTCGCTCTTCAACCCCGTACGCCGTCCCGACCAGGCTCGCGGACGTCGCGACGTCGTGCTCGACCAGATGCTGAAGGCCGGTTGGCTGACCGAGGCCGAGGTCGATTCGTGCAAGGCACAGCCCATCGAACTCAACTTCCACCGTCAGGACCATAAGGACGGCCACGCCACCTACCTGCGGGAGTACTTGCGCACCGTACTGACGGCCAACAAGCCGAAGCGCAGCAACTATGCTTCGTGGCAAGACCAGAAGTTCTACGAGGACTCCTTGGCCTGGGAGACCGACCCCCTGTATGGTTGGTGCAACAAGAACATCAACAAGAAGACCGGCCAGCCCTACGACCTCTATCAGGATGGCTTGAAAATCTACACGACCATCGACAGCCGCATGCAGAACTATGCCGAGGAGGCCATGCGCGCCCATGTGATAGGTACGTTGCAACCTGCCTTCGACAAGGAACGCCGCGGTTCGAGTAAAGCTCCTTACGGGGCTGGCGTCTCGGAGTCCGATGCCAACCGCCTGTTGGCCAGGGCCAAGCGACAGAGTGGCCGGTACATCAAGATGAAGGCCGACGGATGCAGCGAGGAGGAAATCAACAAGGCATTCTCCACCCCCATCGAGATGACTGTCTATACGCCTCAGGGCGACATCGATACGCTCATGACTCCGATGGACTCTATCCGCTACTACAAGGGCTTCCTGCGCTCGGGCTTCCTCTGTATGGACAATGCCCGCGGATACGTGAAGGCCTACGTGGGCGGCCTCGACTACTCGCACTTCCAGTACGACATGGTCAGTCAGGGACGCCGCCAGGTGGGTTCGACCATCAAGCCCTACCTCTACGCAATGGCGATGGAGAACGGCTGGACACCCTGCGACGTGGCACCCAACGTACAGCGCACCTACGGCAACTGGACACCGCGTAACGGCAGTCGTGCCCGATACGGCGAGATGGTGACCCTGAAGTGGGGCTTGGCACAGTCGAACAACTGGATTTCGGCATACTTGCTCAATGCCCTGAATCCCGTGCTCTTCGTGAAATACCTCCATAAGTTTGGCATCAAGAACCGTAACATCCAGCCTTCGCTGGCCCTCTCGCTGGGTCCCTGCGAAGTGAGCGTGATGGAGATGGTGACGGCCTATACGACCTTCCCAAAGGGAGGCACCCGCTGTCAGCCCGTTTTCGTGACTAAGATTGCCGACTCCGACGGTAACATCGTGGCCGAGGTGAGCACCCTCCAGGTGAAGAAGAACGAGCGCGACGAGAACGACACTCGCGAGGTCTTGAGCGAAGACGCTGCCTATAAGATGATTGACCTGATGCGAGGCGTCATCGACAGCGGTACGGGTCGCCGTATGCGAAACCGTTATGGAATCAAGGCCGACATGGGTGGCAAGACGGGAACGACCAACGACAACTCCGATGGTTGGTTTATGGGCTACACACCCTCGCTGACCTTCGGTGCCTGGGTGGGCGGCGAAGAGCGCGACATCCACTTCAACAGCATGTCGTACGGACAAGGTGCTGCTGCGGCACTGCCCATTGCAGCCCTCTTCCTGCAGAAGGTCTATGCCGACGACCGCTTGCCCTATTCCCAGGAGGAGAAGTTCGAGTTCCCGAAGGGCTTCAACCTCTGTAGCGGTGGCATCGTTGACGATGGCGAAGGAGGTGAGGAAATCATCGAGATGGTGGGCGAGGAACCCTCTGGCACCACCTTGCTGAACGACCTGATGAACTATTAGGCTTAAAGACATAGAAGATAGTGAAGTTTATAGCAATCATACCAGCCCGATACGCCTCGACGCGTTTCCCCGCCAAGCCCCTGGCCTTGTTGGGAGGCAAGCCCGTCATCCAGCGGGTTTACGAACAGGTTAGCCAAGTGATGGACGATGTCTTTGTGGCCACCGACGACCAGCGCATCTTCAGCGTTGTGGAGAGTTTCGGTGGCAAGGCCATCATGACGCGCGAAGACCACAAGAGCGGGACCGACCGCTGTTTCGAGGCCTATCAGAAGACGGGTCTGGAGGCCGACGTCGTCATCAACATTCAGGGCGACGAACCCTTCATCCAACCCTCGCAGATACAGACGTTGCAAGCCTGCTTCGACGACCCAAAGACGCAGATTGCCACCCTGGTAAAGCCCTTCACACCAGCCGACGGACTGCCCGCATTGCTTAACCCCAACTCGCCCAAGGTAGTCGTCAGCGACGACCATCGTGCCCTCTACTTCAGCCGCAGCGTTATTCCATATCTGCGTGGGGTGGGGCAGGAGGAATGGCTCCAGCGGCATACCTTTCTGAAGCACATTGGCCTCTACGCCTATCGGGCGGAAACGTTGGCCGAGATAACCCAACTCCCCCAAAGCACACTGGAACGGGCCGAGAGCCTCGAGCAACTGCGCTGGCTCGACCACGGCTACGTCATCAAGGTCGGGCAGACCGACGTCGAGACCATCGGTATCGATACGCCGCAAGACCTGGCGCGAGCCGAAGAGTTTTTGAAAACGAGAAAATGAGAAAATGAAAAGACTTCTATCTATACTGACCTTAATTGCCAGTTGCCAGTTGGCAGTTGTCAACTGCGCCTTGGCGCAAAGTATAACCGTCGGCTCTTACACATTCCCCGACGGAGCCCAATATCAGGGCGAACTCTTCAAAGGTAAACCTTACGGACAGGGCACAACGACCTTCCGCAACGGCGACGTCCACCAAGGGAAGTACGTCAAGGGCAAGCGCGAGGGCTATGGCGTCTATCAGTTTGTCGATGGCGAGAAGTACGAAGGCGAATGGCTTCAGGACCACCAGCATGGCAACGGCACCTACTACTTCAAGAACAACAACCGCTACGAGGGCCTCTGGTATCGCGACATGCAACACGGACAGGGCACCATGTTCTACTACAATGGCGACCGCTATCGCGGCAACTGGAAGGAGGACAAGCGCGAGGGACTGGGCACATACACCTACGCCAACGGGGCCTACTACGTAGGCACTTGGATTGCCGACGTGAAGCAGGGCAAGGGCAAGTTCGACTGGGGCGACGGCAACCTCTACGAAGGCGAATGGAAGAACAACCAGATGAGCGGCAAGGGCACCTACAACTACTCTTCAGGCGACTCCTACACGGGCGACTGGCAGAACGGTGCCCCACATGGCCGCGGCATCTATACCTACAAGAACGGCGACCGCTACGAAGGTGCATACGTCAACGGCGAGCGCACGGGCGAGGGCATCTCTACCTTTGCCAACGGCGACAAATACACAGGTCACTATCTCAAAGGCGAACAGGACGGCATGGGCACCTTCACCTGGAAGAACGGCTCGTCGTACTACGGTCAGTGGAAGGCCGGCAAGCAAGAAGGGCGTGGCAAATACACCTGGAGCAACGGCAACACCTACGACGGTCAGTGGAAGAATGGCCTGATGGATGGCGAAGGCATCCTGCGCGAGGTCGATGGCGACAAGTTCAAGGGCACCTTCCGCGAAGGTATGAAGGAAGGCCACGGTGTGCTCGAAGACAAGAACGGCGTGCGCTACGAAGGCGAGTTCCACCGCGACATGAAGGACGGTCCCTTCGTCGTCCGCGAGGGGACTCAGGTGCGCAAGACCACATATACTCACGATATAGAACAAGACTAACAGCTTAAAACAATAACATCATGGCAACAACAAAGAAGGCCACCCCTGCCAAGGGCAAGGCAAAAGCAAAGGCAAAGACGAAGAAGGCAACCGCCAAGACTGCCACTCCGCAGCCCCAGCAGCTCCGCCTGCTTCGCAACGACAAGTACCTCCAAGCCTATGCCGAGGCCATTGAAGGGCGCCATCAGTACGCCCTCGACAAGATAAACGAACTCACCCAAGGCGGTAAGACGTCCCTCAGCGACTTTGCCACGGGCCACCTCTACTTTGGTCTCCATCGTCAGGCCGACGGCTCGTGGACTCTGCGCGAGTGGGCCCCCAATGCCACCGGGATATTCCTTGTGGGCGACTTCAACCAGTGGCAGGAACGTCCCAAGTATGCCATGAAGCGCATCAAGAACACGGGCAACTGGGAGTTGAAACTCCCCAAGACGGCCCTCACTCATGGCGACCTCTACAAGCTCAGCGTCCATTGGGACGGCGGCCAGGGCGAGCGCATACCGGCCTGGGCCACTCGCGTCGTGCAGGACGAGCAGACCAAGATATTCAGTGCCCAGGTGTGGGCCCCTGAGGAGCCCTATCGCTGGCAGGTTCGCAAGTTCCGTCCCGACACCAACCCCTTGCTCATCTACGAATGCCACATCGGCATGGGACAGGACGCCGAGAAGGTCGGCACCTATCGTGAGTTCCAGGACAACGTCCTCCCGCGCATTGTCAAGGACGGTTACAACTGCATCCAGATTATGGCCATCCAGGAACACCCCTATTATGGCAGTTTCGGCTATCACGTCTCGAACTTCTTTGCTGCCTCATCTCGCTTCGGCACACCCGAGGAGTTGAAGTCGCTCATCGACGCCGCTCACGAGGCAGGCCTTGCCGTCATCATGGACATCGTCCACAGCCACGCCGTGAAGAACGAGATGGAGGGCCTGGGCAACTTTGCCGGCGACCCCTGTCAGTACTTCTATGGCGGCGACCGTCGCGAACATCCCGCCTGGGACAGCCTCTGCTTCGACTATGGTAAGAACGAGGTCCTCCACTTCCTCCTCTCCAACTGCAAGTTCTGGCTCGAGGAGTACCACTTCGATGGTTTCCGCTTCGACGGCGTCACCTCCATGCTCTACTATAGCCACGGACTGGGCGAGGCCTTCATGGGCTATGCCGACTATTACAACGGCCACCAGGACGACAACGCCATCTGCTACCTGACCCTGGCCAACGAACTCATTCACAAGGTCAACCCTTCGGCCATCACCATCGCAGAGGAGGTCAGTGGCATGCCCGGCCTTGCAGCCCCCTTCAAGGACGGTGGCTACGGCTTCGACTACCGTATGGCTATGAACATCCCCGACTACTGGATAAAGACCATCAAGGAACTGCGCGACGAGGACTGGAAACCCTCCTCGATGTTCTGGGAGGTCAAGAACCGCCGTGCCGACGAGAAGACCATCTCCTACTGCGAGAGCCACGACCAGGCCCTCGTGGGCGACAAGACCATCATCTTCCGCCTCGTCGATGCCGACATGTACTGGCACTTCAAGAAGGGCGACCAGAACTATACCGTCGACCGCGGCATCGCCCTCCACAAGATGATTCGCCTACTGACAGCCAGCACCATCAACGGCGGCTACCTCAACTTCATGGGCAACGAGTTCGGCCATCCCGAATGGATAGACTTCCCCCGCGAGGGCAACGGCTGGAGCCACAAGTACGCCCGTCGGCAGTGGAACCTCGTCGATAACCACGACCTCTGCTTCCACTACCTCGGCGACTTCGACCAGGCCATGCTCAAGACCCTCAAGCGTGAGAAGAACATCCAGCGTACGCCCGTAGTCGAGATTTGGCACAACGACGGCGACCAGATACTCGCCTTCCAGCGTGGCGACCTGCTCTTCTTCTTCAACTTCAGTCCCAATCGCAGCTACGACGGCTACGGCTTCATGGTCAAGGCAGGGGCTTACGACTACGTCCTCAACACCGACGCCACCCAGTTCGGCGGCAACGGTCTTAACGACGACAGCGTGCGCCACCTCACCAACCACGACCCCCAACTGGCTCGCGACGGCAAGGGTTGGCTCCAACTCTACCTGCCCGCCCGTTCGGCCTGCGTCCTTCGCCGCGCTAAGGAGTAATTCTCTCTTAATCCGTAACTCGTAACTCGCAACTTTGCAATACTCCCATCCGCAAATACGACAGATAGCGCGGAGGATACCCATCCTCTGCGCCCTCTATTTCGTCCTATTTGCCTTCGGCTACCTCCTGCTCCTCCAGTGCGACGTCCTGGCCCAGACCCACTTTGCCCTCTCCCAGGGGCAGGCCTACTATCAGCCCCTGCCTGCCACCATACTCAGCACTCTGCTGCTCTTTCTGCTCGGCCTCCTGCTCAGCCGCCTGCTCACGTGGCTCCCCCTGCGCTTGAAGGCCGCCGTCTGGTTCCCCTCCTTCTTCCTCCTCGGCCTCCTCACCAGTTGGCACTTCCCCTCCCTGGGCGACCCCGCTGCCCTTCCCCGTTGGCCGCGCCTGCTGCTCCCCGTGGGGCTCTATCTCCTGTTGCTCGTCCTTGGCCGCCTACACTCCGATTCCTCGAAAGAGCGCGACACCTTTTCCACCTACGCCTGGCCCAACGCCCTCCTGCTCGTCCTCTTCACCTGTGCCACCGTCGTCGTCAGCAACACCGACGCCAGCCTCCACCGCACCCTCCGTGCCCTGCGCCAACTCAGCCAGCGCGACTACGCAGCCGTCCTCCAGACAGCCCGCTACGAGACGTCGCCCTCGCCCCAACTCACGGCCTCCCTCGCCTACGCACTCAGCAAGCAAGGCCTCCTCGGCGAACGCCTCTTCGCCTACGCCCAGCCCTACGGGAGCGAAGGCCTCCTCCCCCATTTGGCCGACAGCACCCTCTTCTTCGACCTCCCCCGTGCCGTAGGCGCCCACCTCGGCTACCGTCGGGGCGACCACACCCCCGTGCCCCTCTTTCTCGAGGCCGTCGCCCGTCGGCCCAATGCGCAGCCTGCGGCCCGCCACTATCGGCTCTGTGCCCTCCTGCTCCAGCGCCGCACCAGCGACTTCCGCCACCTCCTGCTCCAGGGCGACACCCTCTCCGTCGCCCTCCCTCTCCACTATCGCGAAGCCCTCCTGCTCGAGCAGCAACTCCATCCCCAGTCCGCCGACACCCTGCCGGACGCCGACCTCGCCCGCCAGTTCCACGACTTCGACAGCCTGCGCCGCCTCCCTGGCACCGCCCCCCAGCGCGAGCTTCGCCTCCGCCAGCACTTCCCCGACACCTACTGGACTTATTATTATTGTGGGAAGTGATAGACGAAAAAAACGGCAAAGGGATTTTCACCCTTTGCCGTTCCCGATTCTAAGGGGTAGCGCTCTCCCTTTTACTTCAGGCGTGAAGCCCCCTCCCTTCTTGCTACTCGGGAGGCATCGAGCCGCTCTTCTATCAGTTTGTCCGTCATCTTGTTCACGAATATCTTGATAATGAACCAGAGAACAAGGACAATAGCACCTGCGGTGAAGTTCGTCAAGTACCACACAATGGGTGCAAGCAGCCACAGCCACTGATAAATCTTTCGGGTGCGCTCCTTCCTGTTGACATAGTCCACCTCCTCTTGATTCACGGGATACGACATCGAGGTCTGTTCCCCCAGTCCGTCCATGATGAAGTAGAACTTCCTGTTGTTGTAGGTGTAATATACAAACCAGAACGGAGCCAACACATACCGGCCATTGTGATATAGTTCATAGCTGTTGCTGGCACGGAAGTTCTGAATTTCCTCACCTGCCAATTGTTTTTGGGCATTTTTTGCTGCAAGCTGGTTTACCATGCCATCGCCATATCTGTTCCACGTAATGTCTGTCTCGCAGTCCAAAGCCAAGGTTAGGGGACTATCCTCCTGCCCAATGCCGAGCAGGGCCGGGTCATAGTCCTTCGATGCCATCACATTGTAGGGGAATTGTTTGCTGAACGTTCGCAGTTCCTCGGGAATGTCCTTTCCCTCGTAGGCAAGGCAGAGGAAGGCGAAGTTCCCTTGCGACGTACCCGTGTGTGGTACGAAACGCTTCACCGTCTTGTTTCTTACGGAGTCGCCACTGCTTGATGCCCTCAGCTCGTTTTGCTCGATAGCCACCTTGCACGACCACGACGACTGGTAGCGACCTTCGTAGAGGTACATGGGCAGATAGGCCTTGATGACGTTCCCGGGATTGATGCTCTGGAAGATGTCTGTAGGCACGTAGTTCTGCCGTACCAGGCTGTTGACGAGCGCCTCCTCAAAGTCGCTTTCCTCGGTCTTAAAGATAATGATGCGCTCGGGTACGGGCACCTTTTTGGCTGTTATCAACGGGTTGAAGGCTCGATTGTGGCAGTAGGGGCACTCCACTTCGGCGGCAAACGGACTGAATGAACTGATGACCTGCCTGCAACTTGGGCAAACGACTTGCTGTAATTCTAATGAATCTGCCATAGGACACTACATTCTACATTGGTTAATGATACTGTTGCGCTCCTGCACTGCATTGAACACGCGCTTAGCCTTCTTCACAATCTGTTCGGCTCCGTCGCCGTCCTCGACGGCCATGCAGAGTGTCTCCACCGCTGCCCTTAGTGCCGACTCGGCATTGCCTGCTTCGGGGAAACTCTCCAACGAACTGCTTCGGAGGGCATTCAGGCTACGTTCCACCTGTCGCCGTACTCCTTCATCCTCAATGTCGCCCATCCTCAGTCTCACCTTCTCGGTAAGCGTCTGGATGAACATATTTTCAGTACGCTGTTTTTGCAGGTTCTCCTTCGTGCTATCATTGGCGAGCACGCTCAGCAACTGCATGAAGAGGAACCCGCCAAGCATACATGCCTGTACGAGAATGGGCCAGGCGGCCTTGACGGGGTCGAGTATGATGAAGGTCACGCCTACTGCCAACTCGGCAAGGAAGAAGATGATGGCCCTCAGCCACAAACTGGCCGACAGCACCGTCAACCCTCGTCCGTTGCTGCATAGCAGAGGTGTCGCCAGCAGACACAGGTAGGCCATATGTATGAAGGCATAGCTTGCCCACACCACTTTGCTGTGTTCCGTGCCTCCCAGTACAAAGAACCCGACATTGAACAGCACCAGAAAGATGAGTCCAATGACAACCTTGATAATTGAATTTTTCATAGGTATTACGCTTTATTTGTTTTACATTCGGCTCAAGACCTCCTTGACTTTGGCATCATAGATGTCCTGTGTTATCAGTCCGGCATCCAGCATCTGCTTCATCTTGGTCAGAACCTCCATTGGGTCAGGCAGTGGTGTGGCAGCGGGCTGCGCAAAGGCACTGGCTCCCATGGCAGCAAACGTTCCTGCCGCAGCCACTCCCATGCCCAGTCCGGCACCTGCACCGGCAATGCCTCCTCCGCCTTGGTTCAGGGAGACGTTTTCCAGTATCTCCTGCTGCACGGCCTTGTCGTAACTGCCGGTGTGAGCCGTGGCAATCAGGCGGTCGAGATACTTCTTCCGCTCTTCCGTCTCGTCGATGGTAAGGTTGTAGAATGAGAAGTTTACCAGCTCCAGGCCATAGTCGGCAAACAGACGGTCAAACTCGGGCTTGAGCACCGTAGCAAAGTCCTTGAGTTGGCTCGATATGGCATTGATGGACCCTTGCCTTGAACGGGCTTCGAGGCTCTTGCCCACCACGTCGCTGATTTCCTGCGATATCTGAGCGCGGAAGATGGCACTCAGGTCGTTATGCGTATATGTGCTCCGACTACCCATCAGGCGCAGGAAGGTAGTCTTGCTGGCGTCGCTGTCCTCGTTGAAGTTGAAGCGCACGCGAAACTCGCCAGCACCACGAATGAGCGTCGGCACACCCACCACGCCGCCGCCCAGGAAAAAGTCCTGAATCTCTATGGCGCTGCCGGTGCCCCAGTTGACGTTCTGCTCCGACATGTCCACGTGATAGACCTGACACGTGAAGGTGCTTGCTCCACCCGACAACACGTTGCGGATGCGACTCAGCACGGTGTAGTTCTCTGTCTTTACCTCGTGGCGACCCGAAGGCAGCGTGCCGTAGAACTGGCCGTTCTTGATGAACACCACCTGCTCATTGGGTGCCACGGTGATGATGGAATTTGTATTGAAGTCTTCTCGCGGGTCCAGGTAGATGAGCGCATCCACATCGTGCTCCCGCTGTATGCTTTCAACAACATTCTTTTTGAATAGTCCCATGTTGTGTTTCTGTTTATCGGTTCATTACTTTCTTGGTCTTCCCGTTCTTGTCGCACAGGATGTTCACCCCACGCTTCGCCTGCGTCTGCCAGCGACCAGAGAGATCGTAGAGAGTGGAGGTATTGTTGCCACCTTCAGCCTCAATGGTTTTGACTGCCGAGGGAAGAGCTTCTACAATTCTTTTGAAATTCTTCCATCCGTTAGCCGTCTCGTAGTCGGCCTTTTTCCCATATGGCACGGTCAGCGTGGCATTATTGTATGTCCATGTGGTGAACACATCGTCGTTAATGTCATAAACGGAAAGAATGTGTGATACGACGTCTCTTGCATTGGAAAATGCAAAGGGTTCCAGATAAGTAACATCCTGATGGATGGAGATGGAATCTATGGTCTCCCTATTAGTATAGAAGCAATACTTGCCTACGCCGACAATGTCGTATTCCACATCTCCAATTGATACGGTCCGGGGGCATTGAAAGTTAGTGCAATTGCTTCCATAATAAAGTGAAACCTCTGCCTTATGTTCACCTTCTGAGGTTACATGTATGGCCAGACTATCTTCGGTGAAGAAAAGGCTCTTCTCTACAATGCGCTGACACCTCTTCAGATGGTCATGCTGCATACATTTGTCATAGCTCCCATCGGGAATGAAGAGAACGTCTTGGGAAGAAAAACTTCGATTTGTGTAATAATTATAGGGAAAGTGGCACACGTCTAAGTTCGGATTTTGCCATACCAACACGCTTTGGGGCTCTGAAAGATAGCCATAAAGTGAATCGACGGATTCTGGAAGAATCAATGTCCTGACATTGGGGCTGCCATTCATGTCTTTGAATGACGTTTTGGCTATACTCTTAGTACCACCTGCTACGATGCAACAACTGCTTTTGGCATTGGGGTACTCCAATAGTGTCAGGCAATCTTTTGTATAAAGCACACCATCAATATCACAAAAATATGGGTTTCCCTTATCTACAACAAAGGCTCTTAGATTGCTACACGAATTGCATAAGGCTAAACCGATGGAATCCACGGAGGATGGTATTGAAATAGTCTCGATTTTCTTACTGCATTCAAAGGCCCCACGGCCTATTCTCTGCAATCCTGACGGCAAGTCAACCTTTTGCAGTCCAGACCAGTAAAATGCCTTATCACCTATTATCTTAAGTGAATCGCCCCACTGGATTTCCGATAAGGCCGTGGTGGAGGAACCGCCCCAAAAGGCTTTTGTCCCAATATCTCTTGTTTGCAGGCCAAGCTTTATATATGCAATGTTTTTACAACCCTCAAATGCACTGCTACCAATTGTTAACGTAGAGTCAGGAATGATTACCTCTGTCAGCATGTCACACACCTCAAATGCTCTTTCCCCAATACTTTTGATACCAGCACCGAGTTTGACACTCTTGAGGTTACGGCAGTAAGAAAACGTCCGTTCATTAATGGCCTCACAAGCATCGGGTATTATAATCTGCTTCAAAGCTTCACACTTCTCAAAAGCATAGCTCCCTAAACTGCATAAACCATTTTCCAAATCAACGCTTGTCAGGGAAATACATTTAGAGAATACTTTATGTGCTGACTATCAATAGTTTACATGTATAAAGGTAGAAAAGTGAGCTTTTGTGTTGGTCAATGCAAATCAAGGTATAAAGATTTAACTGATTTAACGTCTTTTAATGCTCCTATTGAATAATGATGGACTGACAAAGCGTTTCATGCCTGCGGCGCATATACTCGCAAAGGGCAGACATCACAACGATTTCGAAAACGAAGTAGAGCCAAGGCAGGTCTGCGAGACAACACGCGTAGAGGGCGATGGCCCGGGTGTTGAAGGTGAGAATGTTGGTAAGCGGCATCAGTGGGAGTGACTGGTGGCGGAACTCCTCACGAAACACCTGCGGTGCATTTCCTGCCTTGTCATACTTGCAGCGGAGCGTAAGTAGCATCCGCTGGGCGGCAGGGGTAGACTTCTCCTGGCTGCGGGTGTAGTTGACGTAGGTCTTCAGGAAGAACTTTTCTATCAGATGGCCGCGCCAGGGCATGGCATCATAGAGTGCCTCCTGCTGGGCGGAGGTTGAAAGTTCTGTACCCGCTTCTCCCTTCAGGAAGAACAGGTGCAACTGACGGTAATAGTCTGCCAGGCGGCACTGCCCGCTGTGGCAGACAAAACCGCTGAAGAGCACCATGCAGAACAGCAGCAAGGCATAGATGAGGGCGTTCGCTTCGGTGTCGGCAATGCCGAGCCAACGGAACTCCATGTCGTGATGGAGATAGCATCGCCACACCATAGCGCAATAAACGGGAACGAAAATGATGATGCTGGCGGCACCGTCGAGGATGCGGCCCAACTGCGTCTTCTGGTTGGTCATACGGGCCAGTTGCCCATCGGCTGAGTCGTAGAAGTTGGCCCACATCATGAGCAGCACGCCGATGATATTCAGTAGCAACCCAGTGCTACCCTCGGTACGATAGGAGCCGTGGGCAAAGAACCATGCGGACGAAACGCCGATGAGGATAGACAGGATGGTGACGGTGTTTGGGTGGATGCCGAGGCGGGCAAAGAGCCGCGCCCACAGGTAGCCGATGGGACGGGTAAACACGCGGTCGAGCCATTCCTCGGTGTCGTTGGACTTATAGGTCTGTTTGATGTCCTGTTCCTTCATAACTGTTTGTTCCTTTCAAGGTTTTATCTTTATCAAAATAAGTCCGATGCAAGCCCAGATGATTTCGCGTACTCTGCAAATGATGCTGATGAACATACCAAGTTCTGCCGTCATACCGAGAGACGCGACAGAAAGGGCAAAACCTCCCTCACGGCCACCAAGTTGCAGGGGGATGAAGCCGATGAGATTAGCAAAAAGCGAGGTGAACACGAGGATGAGGAAGGCTACGCAGAATTCGTATAGGGATCCGATAACCGACTGCCCTGAGTCAAAGCCGAAGAGCATCAGGATAAAGAACACTTCAAGGCTCTGAAGGATGCGTCCGGCATATTCAAGGAAGAAACTCTGCAGAAAGGCGCGGCGGTTCTGGCCCTGCAACTGGGCTATCTGCTGGTCTATCTTCTGTAGGCTCTCACGATGGCCTTCCTCAAAGCGACGGCTCCAGTTCGTGAGTCCAGGAACTCTCCCTAACAGCCGGACGGCCTTACACACCAACCCATACTTATATCCATGAGTAAAGAGCCAAATGCCACCTACGCATAACAGAACTGCCAATCCCATCATCCAGCGCATAACCACTGGCAACGGCAACAGTCCTGCCATCCATAGCAAGGCGTAAACAATGATACCCGTGAGCCAAAACCAGAAATGACTGAACACATGTGTCATCGCAAAGAGTACTACCGACGAGGTGGCACGTTCTATGCCAACATACTTCGACAGTTCCATGATGCGGTAAGGTTCACCACCTATGCCGCCCACAGGAACGGTGGTGTTGAGTGCAAAACCCGATACGACGATTTGCCAAAGACGACAGAATCCGACAGGACACGGGCCGCTGCCTCGTATGATGATCCGCAGGGTAAGGGCATTAAGCCCGTAGAGTAGGCCCCACAACAGCACAGCCGCCACGAGCCAATAGCCAGCCCTGTGGATGTAACTGCAGAGTTCAGCGAAACTGACCTTGAACGTCAGCAGCATCACAATGACTGCCACAATGCCTATCAGGAACAATACCGTATTCAGCCGCTTCTGCATACCGTCAATCACTTAATCTCATAGAGAACGTAGTTGCTACCCCGCTCGTTCAGGCGGAGTTGGCAGAAAGTGGATGTCCTGGCGTCAATGACCAACACGAACGAGGTGAACATCTGCCGCTTCTTTGTTGCTTGCGGGGTGATGGTGACGGTCTTCCGGCCGTTCTTCGTCGTCACGGTCACCTCTTCACTTTCAGGGATGGGTTCGCCCGTAATGACGGCCTTCAACACCTCGTGGAACGTTGCGAACTGGGGATTGCGGCGGCTGTCAGTCACATGCTGCTTGCCGCCAATGGTCATCGTAAACTGCGTACCGTCCATAATGAGTTGTTCGCGTCCCTGGTCGGTCGAGATGGCGATGTACGCTGGTTTGCGGATGGTTACCGCACCTGTGGTGACTGCATCGGTGGTCATGGCTGCGCGATGCTGGGTGCGTGTCACGCTCTGCGCTGCGCCTAACGTGGAATGTCCAATGACAAATAATAGTATTAATAGAATCTGCTTCATAACTCTTAATTCTTAACTAAGTGTACAGTCCTCCGTTGATGGATATGACATTGCCGGTGATATAGCCAGCCTGTGGCGAAACGAGGAACGCGACGGCCTCGGCCACTTCTTCGGGAGTGCCGAAGCGCCCCACAGGAATCAGTTTCTTCAGTTCCGCCTCATCCAGTCCTTGGGTCATGTCGGTACGGATGAAGCCGGGGGCGATGGCGTTCACCGTGATGCCCCGACGGGCAACCTCCTGCGCCAATGCTTTCGTGGCGGCAATGATGCCCCCTTTGGCTGCCGAGTAGTTGGTCTGTCCGGGCAGTCCCTTCAGTCCGCTGACACTGGCCATATTGACGATGCGCCCTGATTTGTGGAGTTGCATGGCAGGCAGCAGCGGCTGAGTGACGTTGTAAAAGCCAGACAGGCTAATGTCGAGCACTCGGTGCCAGTCATCCTCCGGCATCAGGGCCAGCAGGCTGTCGCGCCGTATGCCTGCGTTGTTGACGACGACAGAAATGTATTCCCCCTCATGGCGTTGCTGCCAGTCGGAAAGGGCGGCCCGGGTCTGCCCGCTGTCGCTCACGTCGAAGGGCAGCAGTTCGCCACGCCCGCAGGTCAAATCCAGAGTCCGCTGCGCCTCTGCCTCGTTACTGGCGTAGTTGATGATTACATAATAGCCCTCCCGGGTCAGTCTCACACAGATGGCGCGTCCGATGCCTCGGCTTCCGCCTGTTACTAATGCATATTTCATAAGTCTAAACTTTTAATTGTCTCCAGTGCCGCCATTGTCACCCCTTCCACTCCATGCATCGCCAGGCTCTGCCCTGTCAGGAAGAGGTTGGGAACGGGTGTCTTGGGCGAGAGCATCGTCAAGAGCGGCGTACGGCAGTCTTTTCTGACACCAAAAGCGGAGCCGCAGGGCGACAGCGTATAGTCGCGCCATGTGAGCGGTGTGCTGGTGAAGCACTTGTCCACCATCGTCCCCAGACCTGGGATGACACGCTCGGCCAACAGGATACACGCATCGGCCAACCGCTCCTTCTGCAATTCGTAGATTTCTCCCCGTCGGCCAACCTTCGTGTCTTGCCAATGCTGCCACGAAGTCCACGGCATCGGTGTCAGCAAGTCTATCTGGCGGACATAAGAAGTTCCGTCTTCAGGCACCCTCGCGCTCACCATCACGCGGTCTATTGTTGTTCCACCCATTGGGGCCTCCCACACGTTGGCCTCCCTGTAGACATACTTGTTATGATTAAAATAAGGCAGCGTGTTCGGCTTCAGCACCAGCGAGGCTGTGAACATACCCGTGGTATTCTCCAGGCTCAGGAGGCGTTTGCGGTAGATGGATTTCTGTATATCGTTTGTTTTCACCATGCAGATGGTCTGCGCTGGATGGACGTCGCTGATAAACACGTCGCCCTCATAGTGTTCACCGTCCTTGCAGAAAGCGGAGAGGACCCGGCCGTCGTGCATAATCAACTCTTCTACGTCGGCGTTGCAGACTATCTGACCGCCCAATCGCCTGATACCGTCGATGAGCGTCTGCACCAACACGTTACCACTGCCCTTCAGTCGCCAACTGCTCTGTATGTAACTGCTCTGGGCGTGTGCAAACGTGAACAGGGGCAGCGACTCACGACGCAGTTCCAGTTTCATCGCCGCTCCCGACAGCACATTGACCAGCAACGGATTGCGAAACTTGTTGCACAGATAGTCGTAGGCATTGGTGCCCATCAGCCCCACCGTGTCGGCCTCATTCTGCACCACGCGCTGCAGCATCTTCACATAATCTTTCAGTGCTTCCCGCTCCTCTGGGAAATACGCTGCCATCGTCTCGGCGAAGCGGTCATAGCCCTCGGCCATGCAAAAAGTCTGCTCCCCGATGGTGATGCGGTCGAACCCGTCGGCATCCAGTCGTTGCCATTCCAAGCCCAGCAACCCTAACCGCTTGAACGCCTCATGCAGCGGCTGTCCCTCGGCCAGACCTCCCACATAGTGCAACCCCGTGTCGAACTCCAGTCCGCCGCGTCTGTAACTCTGCAAGCACCCGCCCGGCTGCCGCTGCCGTTCCAGCACAAGCACGCTCCGACCACGCCTTGCCCACTCGTGGGCACAGATGAGGCCGCCCAGTCCACTACCTATAATTACTACGTCATATTTCATATGTTGTGAAGGTTTAGCCATCGGAATACGGCTGGCTGGAGGACGTAGGAAAGGATGACAGCGGAGATGAGGCCGACGAGGGTAGAGAAACCGACACTGCGGATGGCGGGATGGACGGCAAGGAGCATGCTACTGACGGTGACAATGAGGATGATGGCGGAGAGCAGCACGGCGGTCTTGTGGTAATGCAGATTTCCGTGGACGAGTCCGTTCATGACGAAGATGCTGTAGTCGACACCGATGCCGAAGATGAAGGTGGAAATGATGATGCTGATGAGGTTGAACTGTTGCCCGAAGATATTCATCACCCCCAGAACAATGAGCCAACTGAGCAGGATGGGGGCAAAGCCTAACAGAGTATGCTGCCAGCGGAAACGGAACGAGACGAGCAGTACGATAAAGACAAAGGCCATCGAGAGCCATTGCAACACGTCGAAGTCACGGCTCATCTGGAGCAGGTTGTCGGTGGTGTAATAATAGGTGTCGAGCACCATCAGATGGGGATTGCTGCTGACGGCATCGCAGATTCGGATGTAGTCGCTGTCGGTGCTACGCACGGAGTCGTTGGCACAGCGCACGGAGGTGAAGCAGAGCCACGTGCCGTCGTACGACTGTTCCATCAGCGTAGAGAGGTAGCCCTCGGGGATGATGCCGGCCTCATAGAGCGCATCAGGCTCGTAGTCGGCAGTGGCTATCTCGAAGAAAGGCTCGAAGGCCTCGGGGCGCAGACCTGACTGAGGAGCCGTTTCGGCGATAAGGCGTCGCACAGTCTGTAGCCGTTCGGGATTCCAGAAATGCCGCCAAGCATCGATACGCTGTTGCTGTGTCTTCAGGGGCACCATCAACTGGTTGGTATGGGTGTAACTTTTCACCAGACCGAGCCGCTGCAGGGAGTCGAGCGTGTGGTCGAGCAGGGCGAAGTGGTCGAGGGCCTCCTCCATCGTGCGGCCCTGACTGGCGAAGTACTTCGCTTTGTCGCCCGTATAGGTCTTGCTGCTCAGCAGGTTCTCCGAATGTTTCACCATCGGGTGGTCATAGCCCAGATTGTGCATGTCGGCATCGAAGTGAGTGCCACCGATGAAGTAGGCACAGATGGCTATTGCCGTCAGACCGAGAATAGCGACAATGAGCGGTTTCTTGCGGTCGAAAGGATAGGTATTGAGACGGTCGATGACTTTAAGTGAAGAATGAAGAGTGGTCTTTTCACTTAAAAGTTGCGGCAGATAGACGAGCGAGAACAAGGTGGTGCCGAGAATGGCGAAGGCGGCAAAGAGGCCGAAGTCGCGCAGCAGGTCGGTGTTGACAAACAGAAGTCCGGCAAAGGAGCCAATCGTGGTGATGCAGCCCAGCAGGACGGGCTTCACCTGGTCGCGCAGCAGTTGGACGGGGTCGCTGACATACTGGTGGTGGGTCAGGATGTGGAGCACATAACTGAGTGCCACGCCCAGTACCACGCCGCCGATGCCTAGGGCCAGCAGTGAGAACTCCCCTTTAAGCCAGTACATCACAGCCAGGCCAAACAACGTGCCAAAGGCTACGGGCAGCAGAAGCAGGGGGATGGTGTCCCAGCGACGGAAACAGCATAGCAGGAACAGCAACACCAGCACGAGTGCGCCGGCAATCGTGGTCGTCAGGTCGTGCTTGATTTGTGTGGAGTTGTAAAAACCGCTGGCGGGTGTGCCGTGATAACTGATGCGCACATCGGGATGAGCCACAGCAAACTCAGCAATGAGTTCGTTCATCATCCGGAACATGGTCGAGCCTTGTCCCGTGTTCGTGGCCGAATACTCCGGGGTGATGAATGCGATGCAGACGGTGGAGTCAGGGACAAGGAAATGGGCAGCCTCACCCCCAGCCCCTCTCCAAAGGAGAGGGGAGTAGTCACCTTTGCTATCAGAAGCCTCAGAAGCAGAACTATCCACACCCCTCTCTTTGGGAGGGGTGAGGCTTTGAACAAGAATTTTTCGCATTCCCATCGGATCCATCTGGACCAGTTCCGGGAACATACTGCCGAACTCGCCTGTCAGGTCGCTGCGATTCTGCGCCATCTGACGGGTGAAGTGTTCGCGTGTCAGCAGGGTGTCGATGGCTGCGTAGGCAGAGGTGTCTATGTAGGCAGGCAGGTGTTCCGTCAGGTAGTCGATGCCGTCGGGCAGCAGGTCTTCGTCTATGCGGTAAAAGACATCGCCAATGCCGTGACTGAGTGAGTCGCGGGACAGCAGCGAGTCGACAAATTCGTCGCAGACAGATGTGAGATTACTAACCCCGCCCCCAACCCCTCCCCTACATGGGAGAGGAGCGGCTGCACCTTGTCCGTTGGTTGCTTCAAAGAGGAGGAATACCTTATCCTTAATCTTCAGATTTGCAAAGGCCAGTTTGGTTGTTCCGTCCTCGTTTTTCGATGACGGCATCAGTTGGTTGATGTCTTCCTCCAGGTGCAGTTGAGCAGCGTAGTAGCCGAAGAATGCAAAGAGAGCCACCAGCGACAGCCAGCAGACGGGCCGGTGGTTGCGGAAATAGGTGTAGATATGGATGAACAGCCTTGTCATTGCATGAACATCTTAAGTTTCGCGTTGGCTATCACTTCATCGCCGATGCAACACCGTCCCTCGACGAGTGCCACGTTGCCCATGCTGAATACAAACGTGATGGTGGTGCGGACGAGGTGCCCTGCCTTTGGTCGGCGCAGGCACTCGAAATGCTTCACCTCGCCGATGAGTCCTATTTGAGGGTGAGCCTGGTCTTTCTGCTGATAACCGGCGAGTGCTGCCGCCGACTGGGCGATATGCTCTATCAGTCCCGTCTCGGTCAGTGTGCCGCCGGGCAGGATGAAGAGGTTGTCGGTACGGACATACAGGGCGGTTTGGGCGGCATTGTCGCCTGTCGCCTCAAACTCATCCACCATCACAAACGGATTGCGCTGGGGGATGAGTCGCAGTATGTCCGTACCCGTCAACTTCATACGGCCTGGTGCTGCTCTATATAGTCATACAGGTCGGCAAAGGTCTGTATCTTCTTCAAGTCCTCTACGGGAATGGTGATCTTGTAGGTGAACTGCACCAGGGCGATGAGGTCCACCAGATTGATACTGTCCAGATTGAGCGTTTCCTTCAGGTTCGCATCGGGCGCGAACTCGCTCTCTTCGATTTCAAACTCTTCAGCCAGCAGGCTGTTTACTTGCGCAATGATTTCTTGTCGTGTCATAATTGTTTACTTTATAAGTTTTTAATAATCAGTGTCGAATTGGTGCCGCCGAAGCCGAACGAATTGCTGAGGAACGTGTCGAAATGCTGCTGGCGGGTCTCTGCGATGACGTTGATGCGGCTGGTCACCTCGTCGGCGTTCTCGAAGTTCAGCGAACCCGCAATGAAGTCGTTCTTCATCATCAGCATCGAATAGACAATCTCCGAGGCACCTGCCATCCACATCTCATGGCCGGTCTGACTCTTCGTCGAAGTGACAGGCACGCGGCAGTCGCCAAATACCTGCGCAATGGCCTCGGCCTCACGGCTGTCACCGATGGGCGTAGAGGTGGCATGGGCATTGACATAGCCGATGTCGCGCGGCGACAGACCCGCACTCTCCAGACTGCGAAGTAGCGAGCGGGCAGGTCCCTCGACGTTGGGCGTGGAGATATGGTCGCCATTGCCCGAGAATCCCCATCCGAGAATCTCGGCCAGGATAGGAGCCCCACGGCGCACAGCGTGCTCGTAACTCTCGATGACGAGCGTGGCGGCACCGCCGCTGGGCACCAGTCCGTCGCGGTCGCGGTCGAAGGGGCGGCTGGCCTTGGTGGGATTGTCGATGCGGGTAGAGAAGGTCTGCAGCGCGTCGAACGAGGCGATGCCGTACATATTGTTCTCCTCGGCACCGCCACAGACGATGCAGTCCTGCAAGCCGTTCTTGATGAGCAGGAACGCCAGCCCCAACGACTGCGACCCGCTGGCACAGGCTGCCGAGGCCGTCAGGTTGATACCCTTCAGGTGGAACAGCGTAGCGAGGTTCATCGTCACCGTCGAGTTCATCGACTGGAAGATGGCCCCAGAGCCGCAGGCAGCCGTTGAGCCAGCCTGCCGGAACTTGTCCATAGCTACCATCGTCGACTCGGCCACGGAGTCGTTGCCGTAGATGACGCCCACCTCGTGGCTGTCGATATAGTCTTGCGAAAGGCGTGCCTGTTCCAACGCCTGCACGGTGGCACAGTAGGCATACTGCGCCTCCTCGGGCATCATCTGGCGCACGTTGCGGCTCAGCACTTTCTTCAAGTCGGGACGCGGCACATTGCCGCAGATGGGCGAGCGGAAGCCAGCGTCCTTGCGCTCTTGGCTGAAGATGATGCCGCTGCGACCTTCGTATAACGACTGGCGCACCTCGTCGAGCGTCGTGCCGATGCACGACCAGATGCCCATGCCTGTAATTACTACTCTTCTTTCCATATTATATCGTTTTTATATAGCATCTTCTGCGTTTCACATATTCCGGCTTCAGCGGTTTCCACTGCGACAGTTCGCGCACATTGTCCTCCAACTGCGGGCCGGTCTCGGCATATTTGAACCCACACTTATTATAGATAGGTATCAGGTCGTCGAAGAACAGGGCGTTCACACCCATACCCTGATAGTCGGGACGTACCCCAACGAGCAGCATCTCCACCGTGTCCTCGTGGCGCCACTTCAGTGCCTTGAGAAGATGCCACCAGCCCGTGGGCCACAAGCGTCCGCGCGCCTTCTGCAGGGCTTGCGTCAGACTGCCGATGGTGACCGCCGCGCCCACTACCTCCTGCTGCTCGTTCAGCACGATGGGCACCAGTTGCGGGTCAACGAGTGGCAGATAGCGGTCGAGAAAGGCCGCAATCTGCGCATCCGACAGGGCCGCGAAACCGAAGATGGGCTGATAGGCCTCGTTGAACAGCCGCATGGTCTGCTCGCCATAGTGCCGTTTGTCGATGCCGGGGTCGCCCAGTTTCACCACGCGCAGCCCCATCTGCTCGCGCACATACTGCGCCGTGCGTCGGTAGCGCAAGGGCACTGTCTGCGGAATCTCTATGCGTATCTGCACCCAGTCCACGGCTTTTTGGAAGCCCAGTGCTTCAAGGTGGCGGGGATAGTAGTCGGGATTCCAGATGGTGTTCATCGTTCCCGCGAGGTGGAAGTCCTCTACGAGCATCCCCTCTTTGTCGAAGTCGGTGAGACCCATCGGTCCTTGCATAGTGTCCATGCCCATCGACCGTCCCCATCGTCCTACGACATCGAGCAAGGCCCTCGACACGTCGAGGTCGTCTATAAATTCAATCAGTCCGAAACGCACCACCCGCTGCTGCCATCGCTCATTGGCCTTACGGTTGACGATGCCGACGATGCGCCCGACGGGCTTGCTGCCACGATAGGCCACAAACGGCTGGACGCTGCAACTATCTGCTTCGGCATTTCCCCGGCGGTCTATCATGGCCCGGATGTCGCGGTCTAAATCCGGCACCCATTGCGGGCAGTTCTTGTAGAGAGTCTTAGGAACGCTGATAAAGTCATCCTGCTCCTTGCGGCATGTTACTTTTCGGACATCTATATTCGGCATATCACTTCTCCCTTCTGTTTCTGTATTCAACGGGTGTCATGCCCGCCTGTTCGCGGAAGAACTGCCCGAAGAACGACGAGTTTGGGAACCCCAGCCTGTTTGAAATCTCCTTCACGCTCAGGTCGGTATTCGTCAGCAGCGCGTAGCAATCCTCCATCACGCTCTCCGTAATCCAGCGAAGGGGCGACTTGTCGCTCACCCTTCGGCACACCGTAGAGAGGTATTTCGACGAGATGTTCAGCCGGTCGGCATAGTAACTCACGCGCTGCCGCTTGTTGGGCTCCTGTGCCAGCAGCGTCAGGAAGCTGTTGAAGATGGCCTTCTCGTTGCCTGTCGGGGCAGCATCGGTGTCGCTCTGTTCCGTCTGCTTGGCCAGTTCCTCGCAGACCATCAGCCCCAGCATCCTGATAAAGGCCATTACGACCTCATCGCGCAGCATCAGCCGACCGCTCTTGAAGATGGTCTTTGAGAAGTTTTCAATGCCCTCCATCCACGGCCCTCCGCTGAGCACGAAAATCTCGTCCATATACATGGCCTTGTTCCAGATGCTCACCTGCTTGCCCAAGGCCGACTTCAGCACACGGTCGCTCACCAGGAGCACACTGGCATCCACGTCGGTACTCACCATCATGGGCTGCACCAGTTTGTTGGCGGGCAACAGCAGCATCTGCTCCTGCCGCACGTTCACCTGCCTGTGGTCGGCCAGTTCTATCTGAATGCGTCCCTGACGGCAGTGCAGAATAGCATTGTAGTCGAGCCGCACAGCCTGCGACGAGGCATTGACCTCCGTCAGGCTGTCGAACATCAATACCTCACCGTCGAGACCCTTGTGAGCCTCGTCGTTCAGTCCTAACTGTTGCATCTGGTTCTCGTCTACTGTCATCTGCGTTGAAATCAAATCGGATGCAAAAGTACTGATATTCGTGCAAATCCAAACGTCGCTTTTTTCGCCAATCGTGTTCCGCGTCAAGCCGCTGCGAAAAATCGGACATCATTGTGACCGTTTCCGCTAAGCCAATGTGTTCTCTAAGACAACATCTGACGGATGGCGGCAGTGCGCAGGGTGCGGTACATGCCCGTTTGGGGCGATGCTGGCTTGGCCATGTCGAAAGCGTGATAGACACCGGGGACGACGTAGAGTTCAGTGGGTATGCCACTGTTCATCAGGCGCTCGGCGTAGGCGATGTCCTCATCGACAAAAAGGTCCATGTTGCCCACGATGACGAAGGCGTGTGGTAACCTGCTGAGGTCACTGGCCAGTGCTGGCGAATAGTAAGGCAGGTCTTCGGGGGCGATATCCTGCTGCCCCTTCAGTGTCGTCCAGCCGAGTTGGTTCAGTTCGCGCGTCCATACCATCTCGCCAGCAAAGGGGTTGTTGCTCACACTTTCGGGGCCACCCGTCCGGCAGTCGAGCATGGGATAGACCAGTACCTGTCCGCTGATGCTGACCCGTCCACGGTCGCGGTTATAGAGGGCCAGACGGGCTGCAAGACCACCACCGGCACTCTCGCCCATGACGACAATGCGGCTGCGGTCAATGCCCAGTTCCTGGGCGTGGTCGCTGACGTATTCCAGTCCGCAGTAGGCATCTTTCACGTCGGCAGGGAACGGGGCTATGGTGGCGATGCGGTACTCCACGCTGACCACCACGGCCTGATTGCGCTCGGCAAGGTCTTTCAGTACGGCTCCCTGCATGTGGGCATCGCCCATGATGTAGCCTCCGCCGTGCGTGAAGTAGATGAGTGGCAGGGGACTGTCGGCTTGTGTGGCGGGGCGATAGACGTAGAGGTCGATGGTCAGTCCCTGTTCCCAACCGGGAATCTCCAGTTTGCCATCCCACGGTGTCTTGTCGTTGCCCACTATCAGTTCCACAAGCAAGTTGTTTTCTGGATTCATAATGCGCTCCTGGTCGTGGCTGATGGCGTAGAGTTCATCAATCTCCTCGGTGTCGTACTCACGGGCGAGCATGGCTCGCGAAAGAAAATTCTGTTTCATGTTCGTTTATCTGTTTTACGGGTTAGTATATTCTGCGTTTTCGAGAGCCTTCCGCATCTTGGCACGACCGATGCGGGCTATTTTCTCCATCTTGTCGTATTCGAAACTGCCGAAGCGATTCATGGGGATGTTTACCAGCACGTCGGGCTTATAGAGTTGGATGGCGAGTTGGGCATTGCGCTGGATCATCAGTGAAACGATACGCTGCGTCAGCGTGATATAGTTGAAGTCGATACCGTCCGGAATTAGGCTCATGAGGGTGCCCACAACCAGCGAGCGCGACTGTCGGCGATGCTCCGCCAGACGTTTCAACTCCGTCGGTCCACCCCAGTAACTGCTACTCACGTTCACGGCTACCAGCCTGTCGCCCACCATGCGGCTGCCCTGCTCCAGCGGCAGCGGATTGAGGATGCCGCCATCTACGAGCACCATGTTCTCACGGCGCACGGGATTGAAGAACAGCGGTATGGAGATGGAGGCGCGGATGGCCTCGTAGAGGCTACCCTTCCGGAACTCCACCTGTCGGCCGTTCTCCCAGTCGGTGGCAACGGCACAGTAGGGGATGGGCAAGTCCTCGATGTTCACGTCGGGCACGATTTCCTTCAGTGCATCAATCACCCGTTCGCCTTTCACCAGATGGTTGATGCTCAGTTGCAGGTCGATAAGCGACAGTATCTTCCGCTTGTCTATCTCAGACATCCATTCCTTGAACACGTCCAGTTTTCCCGTGGCGTATATGCCTCCCACGAGTGCGCCTATCGAACAGCCCGCTATACTGCGGATGCGGTAGCCCTGCTGCTCCAGTTCCTCGATGGCGCCGATGTGGGCCAGTCCGCGGGCTCCTCCGCTCGACAATACCAGTGCAACGTCTCTCATGCTTCTTCCTTTTTATATCGTGGCAGCAGGAAACGCTCAGGATAGCGTGCCGTCACGCCTTGATACATCTCTGCCAACTGCCTGTAAACTTCATTCAGACTATCCAAGTCGCCGATGACACCTGCCACCCCGGCCTCTTTCCGTCGGTAGTCGAGATAGACGGCGATGATGGGTACCTGCGCCTTGTATGCCATGTAGTAGAAACCGGCATCCCACCGTTCCGTCGGCGCGAAGCCTCCCTCTGGACAGATGACGAAGTGCAGTTCGTCGGCCTCCCCCAGCAGATGACTGATATGCCAGATGGCGTTCTGCCCTTTTACGCCCCTGATAGGGATAGCCCCTATCATCCGCATCACGATGCCCATAGGGAATCGGAAAAGTTCTTTCTTGCTCAGCAGCCGGTGGCGAACGCCAAACGACCGCAGTACCAACTTGCCGATGACCGCATCCCAGTAGGAAGTGTGCGGGGCAAACACCACGATGCTCCTTCTGATGGCAGGCCACTCATCCACCACCTTCCAGCCTAAAATCCGATTCAGTATGATGCGTTCTGCTTTCAATGTTCTTACGGCGTGAGGTGACCAGTGGTGCGGAGATATTCGGTTTCGTTGATGCGGAGTTGGGTGTGGGCTTCGATGAGGTTGCTATGGGCTTGCTGCCACTGCGACTGGGCATCGAGGAGGTCGGTGAGGGTGGCCAGGGACTCGTCGTAGCGGAGGTGCATGACACGGAGGTTCTCGTCGGCCTGCTGCTGACCGACGATGGCGGTCTGGAGCATCCGCTGGCTGTCGCTGAGGTTCTGGGCGGCGTTCTGGGCCTCGATGGTGAGCAGGCGGGTGGTCTGCTGCTGGTCGAGACGGGTGCTCTCTACATCGAGGCGGGCACGCTTCACCTTCTTCAGGTCGGCTCCCCAGTGCCAGATGGGGATGCTCATGGAGAGCAGAGCCATGGGGCTGTTGCCGCTGATGGTATAGTTGGCGGGGATGATGGTGCCGTCGGCAGGCGATGTCAGTTGGCCCCGCAGTTTCAGGTTGTCGTAGTGGCTGTAGCCGATGGACAGGCCAAGGGTGGGCAGAAGGTTGGCACGCTGCATACGAACCTGCAATTCGCTGGCACGAACAGACTGTGCGAGGAGGGCGACTTCGGGGCGGTCGGAGATATCAACTTCTTGGAGTGAAGAATGAAGAGTGAAGAGTGAAGAATTTGCTACCGCACTTCCATTCGCAGAGTATTCCACGGAACCGTCGGCAAGGAGGGTGTCGGTGGGCTGGTAGGCAATAGTCAGGTCGGTGCCCATGACGTTGCAGAGGGAGAGGCGGCAGATTTCGGCACCATTGCGGGCCTTTTGCAACTGATAGTCAATCTCACTGAGTTTGGTCTCGATGCGCAACAGGTCGTTGCGGGTGGCCAGGTTGGCCTCGACGCTGGTGCTGACCTGTCGCCAGAGCCCTTCCATCTGGCGGTGGAGGGCTTCGAGCATAGTGACCTTCTGGCGCACGGCGACCAGCGTAAAGTAGGCCCGGTCGGCATCGGCGATGACCTGCTGCTCAGTCTTGGCACGCTGCAACTGAGCCACCTCCTCGCCAACCTTTGCCAGTTTGTTGGCGGTGACGATCTTGCCCCCGGCGAAGATGGGCTGCGTCAGGTTGAGTCCGGCAAGATAGGTGCCGCGCATCTGCAGTTCGAGGTCGTCAAGCAGGCGGGTGTCTTTGCGGAAGATGGCGGTGACGGAACCGTCGAGTTTCGGCAGGTAACTGGCAAAGGCCATCTGGCGGTCGAGTTCGGACTGGCGCACGGCAAGGTCGGCCTTTTGCAAGGACTCGTTATGAGCCAGTGCCTGCCGACGGCAGTCGGAAAGGGTGAGACTCACGAGACCCACCCCCGGCCCATCCCTCACAGGGAGGGGAGTAGTTACCTGGCTAAACACAGGGATTGCCGTACAAACGATAGCGATAATATATAAAATCTTTTTCATCATCATTATAGTCTTATTATACAAGGAGCAAAACTACTTACTCCCCTCCCTCGCAGGGAGGGGCTGGGGGGTGGGTCTCTCTGGCTTTTGAACGTGGAATACGGTGGTGTAGAGGATGGGCAGGAAGACGAGGGTGATGAGCGTGCCAGCCACGAGGCCCGACATGATGCAGATGGCCATGGAGCCATACATAGGGTCGGGAATGAGGGGAGCCATGCCCAGGATGGTGGTCATGGAGGCCATCACCACGGGACTGGTGCGGCTGACGGTGGCCTGGATAATGGCATTGTAGGGATGCATGCGCTCCTCGCGCTGCAGGCGGTTAATCTCGTCGATGAGCACGATGGCATTCTTGATCATCATGCCGATAAGGCCCATCAGTCCGAGAATGGCGATGAACGTGAACGGCTGGCCGCTGACGAGCAGCGTGGGCGCAATGCCACAGAGGATGAACGGAAGACAGAAGATGACGATCAGCACCTGCTTCCAGTTGTTGAACAGCAGCAGGAGCACGATGATGATGATGAAGAAGGCGATGGGGAACAGGCCGATGATACTGGCCGACGATTCGG
Source organism: Bacteroidaceae bacterium (assembly GCA_017469925.1). Classification (GTDB taxonomy): domain Bacteria; phylum Bacteroidota; class Bacteroidia; order Bacteroidales; family Bacteroidaceae; genus Physcousia. The sequence continues at coordinate 170,588 of JAFUFK010000016.1, forward strand.
AAGAGGAGTTGCTTTCGCCCATCCACTTCATGGAGTAGCCCTCGGGCAGCGGTATGCTCTCCACGGCCTCACGGATGTCGTTCTCGGCCAGTTTCGGCGTGGCATCTTCCATATAGGGGTTAGGGTCGCACTCGGCCTCGATGGTGCGCTGTCCGTTCTTGCGGTAGATGAAATCGTTCTCCCACTCCATGCTGAGCCCGCCCGCCACGGTGCTCAGCGGCGTGCTGCGGTAGAGTTTGTTCTGAATGTCGTCAATGTTCTTCGTACCCGTCAGCAGTCCGGCAAAGTCCTCTTGGTCGAGGTTCAGGTTGAGTGTGCCCCAGACGGGAATGTCGTCGAAGTTGGCGATGCGCGAGCCGTCGTCGTTGCGAATCTGCATCTGCACCACGACGCTCTTGTCCCTGTCCTTGATGACACCCACGGGCAGACCGTCGGTGGCTGCCAGCAGGGCGTTGGCCACGTCGTTGCGGTTCAGACGGCTGCGCACGGCATCGCTCTGCACGTAGTCGGCCACGAGGGCCTTGCCCTTCGGCCGCCAGTTGTTCGACACCGAGTAGGCATCCACATACTTGCTGCCGCGCATGATGTCCTCGGCCTGTGCACAGAGGCTGCGCAGCACGTCGGGGTCGGGCCCCTGAAACTCCACCTCGACGGTGTGGCTGGTGCCAATGCTGAAGTTGTAGTTACGGAAGCGGATATAGGCATCAGGATATTGCTCACGCAGCCTCGGACGTATCTCGGCGATGACCTCTTTCATCGACTTGTAGTCATCGCAGTCGATGATGAGTTCGCCATAGCGGTTGCCGCCACTGTTCATCACGCGCACCAGACTGTAGCGGGCGGGCGACGCGCCCATGGCCGCCGTGACGCGGTTGATGCGCGGGTTCTCCAGCAGTTGCTTTGACATCTGCATCAGGTCGGACTTCACGCGGTCGGGCGAACTCTGGTTAGGCAGATAGTACTCCACCACGAACTGCGAATAGTCGAAGTCGGGGAAGAACACGTTCTTCACCTTCGTGAAACCGAACAAGCAGAGCACCAGCAGACCGACGGCACAGACGATGGTCGTCCGTTTGTAATCGACCAGCGTGGCTATCAGGCTGCGAATGCGCTGCTGCATACGGCTTTCCTTCACCTGGCCGTCCGGCGCCTGCTGCTTCTCGCGGCGCGGCAGCCAGGCCCACACGCACGACGGCACCTGCACGATGGCTATCACCCATGAGGCCAGCAGCGAGATGCACAGCACGAGGAACAGGTCGCGGCAGTACTCGCCCGCCGTGGTCGGCGAAAGGTAGGTGGGCAGGAACGTCAGCACGGCTATCACCGTAGCGCCCAGCATGGGCAGGGCCGTGTTGCCCACGATATTATATAGGTATGTCTTCGGGCCTGCGCCGCGCTTGCGGTCCACGAGGATGCCGTCGAGTATCACGATGGCATTATCGACCAACATTCCCATCGCCACGATGAACGCACCCAGCGAGATGCGCTGCAGGGTGCTGCCGCAAAGCAGCAGGACGGGGAACGAGATGGCTATGGAGAGCACCAGGCCCGTGCCGATGATGAGTCCGCCACGCCAGCCGTAGGTGAACATCAGCACGAGTATCACGATGAGCACCGACTCCAGCAGGTTGATCATGAAGTTGCCAATGGCATCGTTCACCTGGTCGGGCTGGAAGAATATCTTCTGCGTCTCGAAGCCAGCAGGCAGCCGCTGGCTCACTTCGGCCAGTTTCTTATCGACAGCCTTTCCCACGTCGGGCACCACCACGCCGTCCTGTAGTGTGATGCAAATAGCCACCGCCGGACTGCCGTTGACGAAGAAGCCGTTGGTCTGCGGCTCCTGATAGGTACGCTCCACGGTGGCAATGTCGCCCAGACGCATCAGTTTGCCGCCCGTGCTGCTGATGATGAGGTTGGCAATGTCGTCCTCGTTCTCCAGGGCGTTGCTCACACGCAGTTGCACACGGTCCTCACCGTCGTCAGCATTGCCGGCATTCACCGTCTTGCCCGCGTTCTGCAAGCCCATCATCACCTGTGTGGGCAGCATGCCGTTGCGGGCCAGCCGGTCCTTCGACAGCGTCACGTTGATGACCTCGCTGCGCGTGCCCACGATGTTGATGCGCTTCACGCCCGCCACGGTCAGCAGTTCGCGCCGTATCAACTTGGCATAGCGCTCCATCTCGGTGGGCGTATAGCCGTCGGCGGTCACGGCATAGAAGAGGCCATAGACATCGAGCATGTCGTCTATGACGATGGGTGCATAGCATCCGCTCGGCAGTTTCGAGGCTGCGTCGCTCGCCTTGCGCCGCAGGAAGTCGAAGTGCTGCTCCATCTCTGTCATCTTCACCGTCGAGTTGAACTTCACGGCGATGGTCGCCATGCCTGTCTGACAACTCGACGTTATCTCTTTCACGTCGGGCAGCGTGCGCAGTTCGTCCTCCATCACCTGCACGGCCTTCAGTTCCACCTCATGGGCCGATGCGCCGGGATAGGCCAGCACCACCGATGCCTGCTTCACCGCCACGGCAGGGTCTTCCAGTTTGGGCATCTTCAGAAAACTGTAGACACCGAGGAACAGGGTCGTCAGCACGAAACTCCAGAAGATGACCGGCCGCTTGATAAAGAATTCTGTTATCTTTTGCATATCTCAAAACTCTCAACATTTAATTCTTCACTTTTCACTCTTCACTTTTACAGCAGTCCTCCCACGTTGGTCTTGTCGGTCTCGCCGATGATGGTCACCCGCTCACCGTCGGTCAGCACATGGGCACCGGCGCGGACAACGCTCTCGCCTGCCTGCAAACCGCTGGTGACAATGACCTGTCCCGACTTGTCTATACTGCCCACGGTGACCTCGCGGCGGTGGACGATGCTGTCCTGGCCTACAACGAACACACAGGTCTTGCCGCCATGCTCCATGAAGGCATGTTGCGGAAGGGTGACACCGCGCGACGTTGAGTCGGGGGCCACGTTGATATACACGTCGATGCTCTCACCGGCACTCAGCCGTGCGTCGATGGCATAGCGCAGGGCGAAAAGTTGGTTGGCATCGGCCTTGGGCTGCACGCTGATGGGGTGCAGGGCATATTGCCGCCCGGCAGCCACGCCATAGACCTCGCGGAAACGGTCGCGCTGACGATAGACATCGGCAGGCACACTGACCTCCACCTCCATGCGGCCCACATTGAGCAGTTCCACCACGCAGGTGCCGACGCCCACCTGTTCCGACGGCTCGAAGTTCACGTGCTGCACCACGCCGCTGACGGGTGCCGTCAGACGGGTGTAACTGAGTTGGTTCTGCTTCGACTGCAGGTTGATGCGTGCCTGTTCCAGTCCGCTTTCAGCCTTCTCATAGTCGTTGCCTGAGAGGGCGTCGTTCTGGCGCAGCCGCTGAAGCCGTTCCACCTCGCCACGCAACTGGTCGTACTGCGTCTTGGCAGCATCCACGGCCAGTTGGTAGTCCTTGGTGTCGAGCGTGGCGATGAGTGCTCCCGCACCTACGTGGTCGCCCTCCTTCACCAGTATGCGGCTGATCTGTCCCGGTGTCTTGAATCCCAGACTGATGCTCTGACGTTCGCGCACCACACCCGAGAAATTCTTTGCCTGTGCACCGCCCGACTCGCCCGGCGTCACCACCATCACGCTGTGCCGCTGCTGCACGGCCTCTTCTTTCTTTTCCTTGCAACTGCCCATCGTCAGCACCACGACCAACGCGGCCACAAGTAGAATTGCTGTCCTGTTCATATCCATTTATTTATTATAGTTTTATGTCAAATTCGCGTGCAAAGTTCCTCATAATTTCCCATATTCCTACTATCCATACGGCTGCAAAAGTGTCCCGTAGGATTGCAAGGGCAAAAAATCACTCCCATAAAGGGCTTGTTCTTGTTCTTTTTTACTATTTTTGCAGCATCAAAGTGGCAAAAAGGTATGGCAAGACAGATGACCCGCAACGTATTCTTCTCGGGGATGCCCGACTTCGGACAGGTGATGTACGAGCAAGGACTCGCACTCTACGACACGCTGGAGGGGTTCCGGCAAGGTGGAGTTGAGGACTGCTGCGACGTGGAGTTTGTGGACTACCCCGTGCGGGCGCAGATGGTGATGTTCATCCTCTGCGTGAGCGGGCGCATCGGCATGAGGCTGAACCTTCAGGACTACGTCATGACAGACGGCGACGTGATGGTGGTCAGGCCCAACACCATTTACGAATCGCTCCGTCTGTCGGCAGGCTCGAAGGTGGCGGCCCTGATGGTGGCCGACACGTTCTACCACCTCTTTCCCCGCAACCACCAGGCAGGGCCGCTGCCAGCCATCGACCCGGTGGCGGTCTGTGCCGACGAGGCCCTGGTGGCTCACCTCGTGAACATCTATCACCGGATGCGCGACGTCATCCATACCGAAGACTTCAGCCATAAGGAGGATGCCCTGCGCGGCTACCTGCAAGTGGCATCGAGCATTCTGGACAGTCTCTGCGACCGCATGGAGGCGCAGCAGCACAAGCCGGCGGACAAGAGCAGCCGCTCGGAAGCCATCTATACCCGTTTCGTGAGCGATGTACACAGCCACTTCCGTCAGCACCGCGACACGGCCTTCTATGCCGGACTGCAGTGTGTCACGCCCAAGTATTTCGGCCAGATGGTGCGTCGCGCCTCGGGCCGTATGCCGTCTGACATCATCGGCGAGTATGTCATCCTGGAGGCCAAGATGCTGCTGCGTTCCGAACACTACACCGTTCAGCAGGTGTGCAACCTGCTGAACTTCCCCAATCCGTCGTTCTTCGGCAAGTATTTCAAGGCCCACGTCGGCCAGACACCCCGCCAGTTTGCGGAGCAGACAGAGCGTAAACAATCATGATGAATATGCAATACACAAAAAAGGTGATGGTCATAGTAGTCCTGCTGCTGACGATGCTGCCGGCAGGGGCACAGACCGTGGCAGACAGTACGAGTAGCGACCGCAGGCCACGCGTGGGCGTGGTGCTGAGCGGCGGCGGTGCAAAGGGCATGGCACACATCGGTGTGCTGAAGGTGCTGGAGCGGGCGGGCATCCCCGTGGACATTGTGACGGGAACGTCGATGGGCAGCATCGTGGGCGGACTTTATGCCACGGGCTACTCGGCCGCGCAACTCGACTCCATCGTGAGGGCGCAGGACTGGACAAGCCTGCTGGCCGACAGGATGGAACTGCGGCAGCAGAGCCTCGCCAGCCGCAAGAAGCAGAACACGTATCTGCTGACGAAGCGGTTTGCGATGGGCAAGAAGGACATGAGCGACATGGGACTGCTGCGGGGGCGCAACATCAGCCGGTTGTTTGAGCAACTGGTGGGGCGCGACTCCATCGACTTCAACACGCTGACCATTCCCTTTGCCTGCGTGGCGACGGACATCGTGGACAACACCGAATACGACTTCCACAGCGGACGGCTGGCACAGGCCATGCGGGCCTCGATGGCCATCCCTGCGGCCTTCTCGCCCGTCAGACTGGGCGACCATGTACTCGTCGATGGTGGCCTGCGCAACAACTATCCTGCCGACCTGGCCCGCGAGATGGGGGCCGACATCATCATCGGCGTGAGCGTGCAGGGAGAGGGCAAGACAGCCGACGACCTCGGCTCTACGGGCAGCATCATCGGACAGATTGTCGATGTGAACTGCAAGAACAAGTACGATGACAACTGGGCGATGACAGACGTAAGAATCCGTGTGGACGTGAAAGGCTACAGCACGGTGAGCTTTACACCTGCCGCCATCGACACGCTGATTCGTCGGGGCGAGGAGGAGGCCATGAGGCACTGGGAGGAGATTCTTGCCGTGAAGCAGCAGGCGGGCGCCCCGCTTGTACCCCAGCCCCACAAACCGATGATGCCGGAAGTCGCCTCTGAACCAGAGCCAGACAAGCCCAGCGAGGCCTCCGTATCCGTCGGTGTACGTTTTGACAGCGAGGAACGGGTGGCCATGCAGGGCAATCTCAATGTTCCCTTCAACACCAGGACACCCACCGACCTCGACCTGACCCTGCGCCTCGGCAAGCGCATCATGGCCCGCGCCGAACTGGCCGCCCACCGCCATAAGGGAGCCAGTCAGATGACCTCCAAACTGATGAGCCGTGTCGCCTACCTCTTCCGGCACGACGAAATCAACATCTACAACGAGGGCGACAAGTCGTTCAACTTCACCTACAACCAGCACGTGGGCGAACTGACGCTGCTCGACTTCGGCATCCGCAACTTCAACTTCGACCTCGGTGCCCGCTTCGACTACTATGACTTCCGCGACCTGCTCATAGACCATCTGGCCAACTATGCGGGTATCGACATCGGCGACGACCACTACATCAGTTACCATGCCCGCGTGGCCTACACCTCCGAGGACTCCTGGCAGTTCCCCACACGCGGCGCCGCCTTCCGTGCGCAGTATGCCTACTATACCGACAACTTCGCCGACCTGAACGACCGTCCCGGACTGAGCGACATCAGTGCCTCGTGGCGCATCAACATGCCCCTTTCGTCGCGCTTCATCCTGCAGCCGATGGCCTACGGGCGGCTGCTGTTCGGTGCTGAGCGTCCCGTCTATCTGAGCAATGCCATCGGCGGCGAGTGGTTTGCCCACTACACCGACCAGCAAATGCCCTTTGCTGGCATCGGCCATCTGGAGCATACCGACCCGCACTTCCTCGCCGTCCAGATGCAGGGCCAGCAGCGCATCGGCAGCAACCACTACGTCACCCTGCGCCTTGCCGCCGCCCAGCACGCCCGGCGGCTCAGCGAAATCACCGACCACCACACCATGCTCGGCCTCCAGATGGCCTACGCCTACAACACCCCCTTCGGCCCCCTCGGTGCCTCCCTCGGCTATAGCAACCACACGAAGAAACTGAACTTCTTCGTCAACCTCGGCTTTGAGTTCTGATATATATGATAGGAACAAGATGACAAAGTTTTGAATGATTGCGGAAAAATAAAGCGAAAGATTTGTTTAATTTGAAAATTCTTCGTAAATTTGCAGCGAAAAATAGAAAAGATTTGGGCTGCGGCTCATCTTAACGATAACAGTACCCGCTGTGCATACCATTAGAACTGCCGGCGGGTCATTTCATGAAATATGGCGAACAAGGTATCGAGAACCATACAGGAGCAGATTGACTTGCTGGAGAACCGTGGGATGCAGTTCCACGACAAGGCTTTCGCATCCGAATGTCTGAAGCGTATAAGTTACTTCCGGCTGAAAGCCTATTGGTGGGATATGCAGAGCGACCCCGTTAACCACGTCTTTGTCAATGGTAGTTGGTTCGAGGATGTGATAGAACGGTATGAATTTGACAATGGCTTGCGAAAGATATTGTTTACAGCCATTGATACCATAGAGATTGCACTGCGAACCAAACTGATATACCACATGTCGCAAGACTATGGAGGCCTGTGGTATATGAATCCCTTATTGTTTAATAATACCCGCCAACACGCAAGCCAGCTGCAGCACCTGCAAATTGAGTTTGCCGAAAGTGGCGAGGTGTTTGCCAAGGACTACAGGCGGCAGCACCCGAACCAAATACAGAACGGCTGGCAGAGTGACGAAGACCCGGATGCATGGATTATCTTAGAGGTAGCAACGCTGGGCGACTTGTCTAAACTCTACAAGAACATCGGACATCAGCTGCCTGCAAAATCGAGGATAGCCAACGAGTTCGGTTTAAGCATTCATAGTGACCTAGCCAGTTGGTTAGAGGCGATAGCCTATTTACGGAATATCATAGCCCATCACTCTCGCCTTTGGAGCCGCAATATGGTGAAACGACCGTCAGAACCGCTTAATCCGCGGAATACATGGCTCTCTCAGCAACTTTCCGATTTGGAGGCAAAACGTCCGTTCTATATCATCACCGCCATGCTTTATCTTTGCGATGCAGTTAAGCCCAACAATGGTTTGCGAGAGGACATCCACCAACATCTAAAGAAATATCGTCATCTGCCCGTCCAGCGCATGGGATTCTTTACAGGCTGGGAGCAAGAGCCTATATGGGTATTAGGGGAATGTCAATCCTCTTAGTGGTACTGACTTTTCCATAGGTTCCACAAGTAATATAGACATATTTCTCCTCCCGCCCTGGGCATCCGTCACAGACTACGGCGCATTGTGAACGAGCCATAGAGCGGGCTTCGGTGCAAGGTTTGGCGCGAAAATACGACCTCGCAGAGCGTGGAGATTTTCGCAGCCAACCGCAAGGGCAGCCTTGCACATAAGCCCGACGGCTCGTACCTTTCTTGCGTCCCTTCGGTAGCAAGCGACCAGAGGTCGAGCGGCAGAGTAGTCCGCACGGATGCCTGATGTTCGGTGGTGGGAACGAAACCATCAACGACAAAGTTATCTCTTGAGCCTGTATCTTGGTACAAACATAGTTTTTGCCATCTGATGGCATCGTTTGGCAAAGGCCAGTTCATCCTCATCGTCCTTCCTCTTGGGCAGTTCGTTGTTGCCACCACCGCCGTCACAGGTCTCAGCAATGTTGGTTGCAGCATCAAGGTATCCGAAGAACAGACAGGCGGTGGCAGCAGCCACGTCCTCTATATCTTTAGCAACACCTTCAGCCATGTCAAGACCGAGGTTCTTTAGATATTCTACACCCGCTTCTGCGCCAATCTCCCATACTTCCGTCTCGGTTCGTGGGTCGATGTTGCGCACGGCATTGGCCAGTTTCAAAAGCCAGCCCGATTCGTTTAGCCGCCCTTCTGGATTTTTGCCCAAGGCATTTCTGACCGTATCTTTTCCGCTTGCACCCATCTCGTACTCATCCAACTTCGGGTCTGTTACCACCTCAACGGCATTCCAGAGTCCCGCCCACGATTCTTCCAGCACTTTATGGGCCTTGTCAAACTGGTCGGCTTTCTCCTTGGCTTCCATATAAGACTGCTTGCAGATGCCCATCTTCTGCATCTCGTCATACTCCCTGATTTTCTTGACGGCTACGGCATTCTGCCTGAGTTCCTGCTTGACAATAGCACGACTCCTGCGTGTCAGTTCCTGGATATGTGTACTGTCAAAACTGCGGAGGATGGTCTGCATGTCGGTCATGATGCTTTTGATATCCTTGTTCTGTTCCTTCCTGAAATCATCCGCATCCCTAAACAGCGGCTTCTTCCTGTCCTTCACCTTCTCCATCTCCTCAAAAGCCGCCATGATGACATCCATCATCCTCACCTTCATTTTATCCTTCGCCTTCAGGTTAGCAACTACGGCTCCGCTGCTCGTCGGGTTATAGGCAAAAACACTCTCTAAGAATCCCGTAACCTCAACCGCCTCATTCGGGTCGCCGACAGCATTGGCCAGTTCATCAACCTTCTGTTCAAGTGCCGTCAGCTCATTCCGAACATTATCCTTCCTCTCATTTACTTCATCCAATTCCGTCTGAGCAGAAGACAATTCCTGTTGCTTCCCTTGCAGTCGTAGCGCAGTTTCATTGTAGTTTGCTGCCGATTTTTCTGCCTCCCGTTCAGCCAACCCCGTCTTTTCAAGAGCCTCCAACCGCTCGCGTTCCAACTGTCGCTTGCTTTTCTTCCGATGCTCCTTCCGCTCCTCAGCTGTCATCAGCGAAGTGTCCTCTCCGCGCTGAAGTCCCCACTTTTCACTGACTTCCTCAAACAGCATCGTGTGCCAATGCTTGTACGACTGCCGTGCAGCAAACTTGGTCTCGCCGAAATAATACGAGTAACTGACCGACGGCACCGTCTTCTTCCCGGCAGGCTGATACATCTTCTGCTCATCCTCACTCAGACGGGTAAAATGCCTTGTCGTGATATGCTCAGGGCGCTCCTTCCCATCCTTCTTTGCATCATCCTTCAGTTCATATCCACCAACACGTCCGCGCTTCGCTCTCATGGCAACAGGTATCACAAGGGCATGGAAATGTGGCGTCGTCTCGTCCAGATGACACTCCAGGCCTATGACGTTTTCCTCGCCGAAGTGGCGGCAGAGGAAGCCATAGTAGTCCCATGCCATTGTCTCAATCTGCTTTTGCCCTGTGTTCTTCGGGTCGTCGGCCAGTGTGACTTTGCTGTTGTCCTTTCTCCAATCCAGATCCATCGGCTTGCCAAAGGCTATCTCCGTCATGCGGTCGTGGTCGCCGCTGAACACGAAGTCGATGCAGGTGTTCGGCTGGTTGGGGGCATCCTTCGCCCATGGCTTATAGTCCAGTTCCTTTAGTCGTTGCTCATAGCGTTCCTTCAACGTCTGTCGTTGGGTTTCGAGTCTGGCGATGACGGGTTGAGTGAACACGGTCTTTCCGTTCCGCAGCACCATCTTCCTGCCAGGTCTTATCTCAAAGTTGAGATGCTTCCTCGACCAGTCGTAGCGGTTTCCTGGTTCTTTGTTCTTGGCATCATAGGTCTCTTTCGTCCAGCCACGACGCTCGTTTTCCCTGCCCTGCGCAGAGGCAAAGGACGGGGAGGCAGAGATGTTCAGAGACTGGTATTGCTTGTCGCAAATCTGCATATTCCGTATACTATTTAATGTGGGGTTCTTAGGGGCGCAGCCACTGAGCGGAGGTCCAGGAGAGGGTCACTCCTGGTCGGGTTCCACAGGGCAGAACAGCCCTTGGCATATTGGGGTGATATGGCAGCATGACATTATGACCCCTAATATGTTGTGGATTATCCCGATAATCCCCCGCTCAGCGCAGCACGCCTCGGTTCAGTTTAACTGCTCAAAACGCGCCTTCTACTTATTTACGCCTTTGCCTACAGATGCTGCGCCGGTTGCAAACGCATCGTCTGCATAATCCGAGACGTCACTGATGTTTTCACCACTTACTATGTCCCCGTCATTTGCTGCGTCCGCGAGTTGAGGAGTTGACGCTGCATTTGCTTTCTTCGCAGCAGTATTGGGGCGTGTAGTATTCTTCACCGCCCTGCACTTCGCACTCTCGCTGCACTTGCGGCTTTTCACCTCTGCAGCCTCACGCTGGGTGTCAAGGTCGTTAGCCATCAAGTCAAACAAGACTTCCAGGCGAACGTCATCCAAGACGGGTCTGATGCCGTCGCTGGCATACTTGGCAATGGCTTTCACCAGTTTTCCGACTTCTGCGTTCGGACGCGAACATGCTACGTTCAGCACGTTCGTTAATAATGGAATACGCTCAAGTGTCTTCATGCTTCTTTCGTTTTAGTGGTTCGACCATCCTGCCGGTTTATCCAGCTCGACTTGCCGGGCTTGCGCCTGTGCGAAGCGAGGATTGCCAGGTTCTCTTCCTCGACAGTCATCGGCACGGCGTTCTTACGTTTGACCTCCAGCCACTTGTCAAGTTCGTCATTGAAGAGCACCCATCGCTTGCCGGGCTTCGAACCTGGGACTTCGCCCTTTTGCAGTTTCATGTAGAGCGTGTTCAGCGGCATGCGGAGATACTCGGCTGCCTCCTCTACGTTCATCGTGCGACGTACACGTTTCATCACCTGATGCGTTTGCTGTTTCTGAAGGTCAAGCATCAACACCTTCATGCCAATCACTTCATCCCGAAGCTCGGCAACGACCTTTGGCAGGTCGTCGAAAGTTAAGACATCATTGTTCATAGTTCATCAATGTTTCTGAAAAACTCGCCGCGAAGGAACACAATGATTGGATGCTGATATTAGTCACTGACCGTCATTTGTCATTAATCATGAAAAAAGCCCCACAGAAAAGTATCTGCAGGGCCTCGCATGGGTATCGGACGCTGGAATCGCTTTATTTGCCTGGATAGTGAAATTCGTAGCTGCCGTTCTCTGGTTTGTCAATCGCTATAACGAACCTGCCCTGGGCGGTCGTCAGGTTACGGCGAATGGTCTCAACCTCAGCGTTCATCACGCTAGAGAACAGGTTCTTTACAAACAGGGCACGGACGTTGCCTGTATAACCGTCAGAAATCATCGACAGCCTTTCACCTATGTTCCAGACGAAATGCATTAAGTCGGTGGGGCCAAGCCGTTTTTTCAGCCTCACCTCCTTTGGTGTGTAAACATAGCTTTCCGACCATCCCATCACTTCGGCCAGCAACTGATTCATCTGCGGTTCCTCCATATAGGGTGCCATGACATAGCGGATATACTTGTCAATGGCAATGATAATGTTTTCCTCCCGTTCCTTCTTCTCTATAGCAACTGCTTCGTTACGGCTCTGGTAATCCTCATGGTTTGCGGTTTCGCTAATGACAAAGGGTGTGGCTGGTGCTGCCAGAGGTGTTTCGGCCATCATGCCAATGACGGGGGCTGTGGGGCGTGTTTCCTTTTCCCTCTCGTTGAAAAAGAAGAAGCCAAGACGTGTAGCCGACATCACCAGTGCGAAGACAAGCCACAGCAAGCCGTTGGCACAGAGGAATGCCACCGTCTTCAACAGCGGGTCTTGTCCGATTGGAGGAATAAACTTGATGACCGCCATCAGCGAAATCATCATGATTGCTATGCCAACACCGACGTACGCGATGCGGCTTTCAAGAATGGAAAAGTCTTCTTTCTTAATTGTCATTATTGCTATCCTGTTTTTTTTATTTGAGTGCAAAGGTACTCATTTCTCTTGGTTGCTGCCAACTTTTAACACTCTAAAGTCTAATTTTAACCTTACGGAAGAGACAAGAGGCCAAAATCCCATCATTTTTCGGGATTTCGGCCTCCTTCATCGGCTCTTATGCCGGACTTATCCAACCTTCATCCGGGCAATCTTGGCAGACTTCAGCGTTATCTTGTCAACGGACTCGCGCTTCGACTCGTCGGCCATTGCGGCATAAATCTGGGTGGTGGCGACGTTCTTGTGGCCCAACATATGCTGGACGGTATAGACGCTGGTGCCAGCCTCGACCTGTAGGGAACCGAAAGTGTGTCGGCTCGAATGGTAGGAGACATGCTTGGTGATGCCCGCTGCCTTCAGCCAGTTCTTCAGTGGGGCTTGGGGCAGACTGTCGTTGAAGCCCTTGAAAACCAAATCGGTGGGCTGTCGCTCTGCATCCTCATCGTAGTAGCCTATCAGTTCCAGGGCCTCGTTGCTGACGGGATTGTTCACCAGTTCCTTCGTCTTCTGCATACGGAGGGTGATATACATGCCTCCGTCACCATAAGGCTGAATCTTCTCCCAGGTTAGTTGCTTGATGTCGCTCTTACGCAAGCCCGTCAGACAGGAAAACAGAAAGGCTTTCTTCAACACGAGTGAAGAGCAAGGGGTATTGGCAAGGGCTATCAGTTCCTGTCTCGACAAGTGTTCTTTTTCCGTGGGAATGGTGTCGATGCGCTCTAGAAAACCGTTCGGATTCTCCTGTATCTTATGTTCCCGGTAGGCGGTATGGAGGACGGCGCGAAAGGTAGACCAGTAGCCCGCGATGCTGTTGATGTGCAGTCTGTGTTCCTTGTGGAGCGTCTGCGGTGCGGTCATCAGGTACTCCTTGAACTTGTTGCACAGGTCTACGTTGATCTCGTCGAAGCGGCACTTGCCGTTGCAGAACGTCTCAAAGTGCTTATAGACGTTCTCCCACTTGGTGTTCTTCTTCTCAGCCTTGTCCTTGAAGTAGTCCAGAAAACTGCCCTTCATCTTCTCCTTGTCGAAGAAGTCATAGCGTTCGTTGACAATACTCTCGAATCTGCGACATCTCAATGCCTCGGCCTTCTCGCGCATGTGGTCGTTGTAGTCACGCTCGCGCTGGTTCTTTGGCTTGGCATAGATGTAGATGCCCAGCGACTCATGGCGCATGACCTTCATCGTCGATTCATCTCGGTAGCCCGGATAGTAGTCCAGATAGTACGAAAGCTGTTCCCCGCCTTTGATTTTCCGTGTGCGGAGGGTCACGGTCTTGCAAATGTTACTCATATATACCTTTATTATATTTTAGTGAATACTCGTGGTGAACCATACGTTCACGGCTGCGAAATTAGCCCATTATCCTTCAATGACCATGGATATTGCTCGTAATGTGTCAGTAATTGCCGGATAATGTTGGTTGTTTAGAAAATATGATAGCTGCCATATAGGGCCAGTCGTTCCTCCATAATCCTGTCGAAGTCAGCCTTGGGTATTAGGTTCTTTACTCCAACTCGGACAGTAGCAATACTGTTCTTCTTGACAATGATGCTGACATTGGCAGTGCTCATGCCATATTTTTCGGCAGCTTGCTTGGTTGTAAAATAGCTGTCATCGGCTACAAGGTCTGTGCGCCTCAACTGCTCAAAGTGGTCCTTGGAGTAGTAGGTCTGCCCATATTCCCGCTTGGTCGGGATGTGATGTCGATAAGCATTGGAGCGGACAGAGGCTGCACTCATGCCGTACAGTTTCTGGGCCTCCTTCATCGTCAGCCACTCACAGATGGCCTCTATATCAGCAGACAATCCAAACAACTTATTCATGTGCTTACGGCTGTAGTAATTCTTACCTGCTATCCGACACACTGGCACTTGGTTCCGTTTGGCCGACGTATACAGCCAAGACTTCTTGACTTTATAGATACTCAAGACTTCCTCGCCAGAAATGTAGTCAAGCACTTCGGATTCTTGGCAATTTGCCTTATCGATTTTGGTTGCTACCTTGCCTTTACCCACTGAAATGCCTGTCGTTTTCTTCGGCCTGCTTGTCGGCAACACCCGATGATATGGATTCCCTGCCAGCATCTTCTCAATGTCAGCCTTACGGATAAACGCCATCCTGCTGCTGATACGCGATGCCTCCAGTTTTCCCTCGTTCACCAGCTTATAGACATACTGCCGAGAACATCCCATCAGTATTGCAGCCTTGGCAAACGTCAAATACTCCTGATGTTGCAACCCAATCACGGGTTCAATAGCATTGAGGAAGTCCTGTTTTCTTTTCTTCCTGACTTCTTTGGCTTTCGTCTGGCATTCCTCGCAGCAATACTTCTGCATACCGCTCCTTGCTACGAACTCCTTTCCACAAAACTTGCATTTTCTCACTTGTCTCATTTTGGCACTTTTTGATGGTTCAACGTATCTTTCTCTTTCCCTACCGTTAAGCCAACCATACTTCACATTCGTTGCCCGTTGTCAACTCCGTCCGCATTGTTGCTCTCTCAGAATCCATCCGCTCCGTTTTGTCACTTCTTGCACCTCATCGTAACCCTTTGTCAACCGAGTCCGCAAAGTGACGATTTCGAAGCCCCGTAAATTCCTCGCGGTAGAAATACGTTGCAAAAATATACTGAAATTCGGTAACTACCAAATTCCAACCGTCAAGTGTTAAAAATCAAAAGTAACTGAAAATGAGTAAGATATAAATAGTTGTTATCGGTCTTTCATGGTTATTATGACCTATCTAAATACAATTACGGAAGGCCTTATATCCTATTTCCTTTAATGTGCTTGGGAGAGAAATCGATTCCAAATTGCTACAGTTTTGAAAGGCACTATCTGAAATCTTACGAAGAGAGTTTCCCACGCTTATTTCCTTGAGGGCAGATCCACCGAAGGCTCCATACTCAAGAACTTCAAGACTATTAGGAAGAACGATTGTTTGTAGGGAAGATGCCCCAACAAACGCTCGATCACCTATAACTTTCACATTGTTTCCGACCTGTACCTTTTCCAACTTCTTACACGACTCAAAAGACCAATCCCCGATGGTGTCCACTTGATTGCCTATCGACACCTCGTTAAGATTGTCACAGAGTCCGAAAGCGCGGTAATGAATCGTCATGTCCTCTCCTTCGTGTATAAAATCACCTATAGTTACCTTCTCCAAAGAATCACAGTCTAGGAAGGCTGCGTTCATGATGTCTGTTACGGTGTAGGGGATATCAACTTCCTTAAGCTTTGTCTTATAGAAAGCGCTTGCATCTATAAATTTGAGTGAAAAAGGAAGATTAATATCTCTCAAACCGGTGTTCTCGAAAGCGTGATATCCAATCGAAACAATAGAGTTCGGCAATGTCACTGAAATGAGCGCTTCATTATCCCTAAAGGCTTCAGTTGCAATCGCGACTACTTTATAATTAATATTCTCTACATGAACGACCGCCGGAATAACAATGCTACCTGAGTATTCTTTTGAATAATCGAAAAACGGCCCCTCATATGTGACAGCCAACGAGTCCTGACCTATTATATTATAATATATGCCATCGACTTCGAAGTCATAGGCAAAAGAATAGGTCGATATAACAGAAAGAAAAAATAGAATAAATACCTTTCTCATGATTCTTTCTCCTTACTTCTTCTCCTTATTCTTTTCGATAAGTGTTTGCACGAGTGACGAGAGGCCACTAAATAGTTTCCGGGTCGTCCACCAAAGGGCGCGGACGATGTCATGCAGGATTTCTTCTCCGATATTTCTCATTGTCGTAAGGTTTGGGGGTTAGATATATAAGATGTAGTTTCTCACGTAGTTGACGAGGGCTACTACCATGATGAGGGCGGCGGCCATGGCAATGACTATCACGGCCAGTCCCAGGGATATCCAGGTCTCCGAGTTGTCGGTGTCGGTGGTCGTGGTTCCGTCGCTCCAGTGCGTTACGGTCTTGTAGGTCTTCGCCGAGGCCACCATGCCCAGCGCTCCGGCCATGAGTCCGGTCATGAACTTACGCTTGTTGGTGTCCTTGCCCTTTAGTTCGTCGCTCCATCGCATGAAGAGGGGGCGCATGCTGGCCAAATAGTAGGTGCCGCCAGCGAAGACAAAGAGCAGTATGGGCATGAAGTTCTTGCTGCCAATAGCCATGACGAGCAGGATGATGCCTGCCACAGCCAGGAACGGCCAACTGCCACTGAACTCGCGTTTCTCGGCGTTGTTGAGAACCTCTGCATACTCGTTGTAATTAGCAACAAGCTCTGGGTCAGTGGGCGCCAGGGCTTCAATTTCCTGCATCAGTTGCTTCACCTTCTTCACCTGATTGTTCTTGGTGAAAGTGTAGAATGTCTCGCCCGTGCCGGATGTTCCTTTCGTAACGAGGTCATCGATGTGTTGTGTGCGACTCAGCATTTGGTCTTCCTCCTCTGTCGTAGGCTCACTGGTGAGACCAGCCGCCTGTCGCAAGGCGCGGAACTCCTCGACGTTGTGCTGCTGCAAAGGCTTGCGGAAGAAGTTTACGTATATCATGTGTGCAGCAATGGCGATGCAGAGGAGCACCTGCAAGATAAGCAGCAGGATGCCGAGGGCTGACTGGGCAAAATTGCGGTCTTTCTCCAGCTTGGCATTTAAGTGCTGTTGTAGTTCTTCGTTCTGGAGTTGCGTGAAGGACTTCTGCTGGTCGTCGGCTGGCTCTGCTTGTGCCGCTTCTCCCATCTGCAGGTTGCGCGATTCCTCTTGGTCGATGCTTTCAGCCCCCTCACGCAGGTGGCGACGTGTCAGCCAGTTGCCGTCGTTGTCCACTTCGCTATAGGTGTAGGTGTCGGTGTATCCTTCGCTGCCGTCGGCCATCGTTACGGTACGTTTCGAGAGCAAGCCCATATCGTCGTACTCGAGTACTGCCGTTGACCAAGGCATTGGGCCGTCGCTGTAGTCGTTCTCAAACGATGTCTCTTCCTTAACGACGCGTCCCTGGCCGTCGTAGGTGTATTTTACAGTGATGTACTCGTCGCCTCGGTCGCTGGCTATGCTGGTGATGCGTCCGTTGCTGTCGCGCTCTATCTGGAAGTTGGCAGGTTCGTTGGCGTCCAATCCCCCGATGGTCAGTACGCGTCCCTCACTGTCGAAGGTCACGGGGCGCTCTTTCCAAGGGGCATCGTCTGCGATGCTTCCTTCGTAACTTGTTACATTGCCCTTCAGTTCCCACAGGGCACGGTCGTCTGCCTGGCATACGGCTGATGCCAGCAGACAGATAAGTAATACGGTCTTTTTCATCTTGTTGTTGTTTATATAAGTATATAATAAAAGCGCAAGTTATAACTTATTATCACAATGAGGCCTTGGACTGCCCTGCTACAAATAATAAGCAAAACCCACGCCTTCGGATTATATAGCATTGCACCATGGCAACTATATAAACACTGACGTGAGCGCCTTTGCTTGTTATCCCTGTAGCATGAAAGTGTCCAAGTTTCATTGTAGGATACCATCAAATACGCCCTTCGCTTACTCGAAGTCTTTCCGACTGGGTCCCTCGCCAGGGTACCGGAATTGCTACAAAGTTACGAAAACTTTTTGATATACAAACAAAAAGACGAAAAAAAGAGGCACCGAGGCGACTCTTGCGGGCCGCCCCGGTGGGGGAATGTATGTAGAGTTAGTTGGTTGGATGGTTAGCGGCGACCGCCTCCGCGGCTGCTGCCTCCCATGCTCCGAGAGCCTCCTGATGTGCCACGACTGCCTCCGAAGGAGCTGCCTCCACGGCTTCCGCCCATAGAACTGCTACCCATCGAACTGCGACCACTTCCGAATGAACTGGAGCCTGCGCTGCGGCTGGTGCCCATCGAACTGCCTGCGCTGCGGCTGGTGGTGAGGCCAGAGGAGCGTCCTGCGTTGGTGGTGGCGGAGCGGCTGGGGCGGTCGTAGGTGCTGCGACCTGCGTCCATTGTGGCACCGCGAGTACCAGAGCGGTCGGGCTGGGCGACGGTGGTGCGACTGCTGCTGCGTCCGCTGCGGGTGTCGGCGCTGGCGGGGCCGCCGTGGTCGGGTCTGGTGAGACGGTTGCCATCGAAGTGGTAGCTGCGTCCGCCTGCCTGGCCGCGACCTTCGGGACGGAATCCTCCGCGCCCGCCACCGGGCTCACCATAGCGTCCGCCACGGGGGCCGTTGGGGTGGCCAATCATGGTGTTGTGCATGCCGCGCAGTCCTCCGTGCCACATGGGGCGACGGTCGTGGTAGAAGCCGTGGGCGAAGTAGAAGCGTCCGTGTCCGCCTCGGTAGTCCCAGAAGATGGTGGGACGGTGGTAGAAGTAGTATCCGTGGGCATAGTGGCGGAAGACGGGGAAGTACCAGCCACCGCTCAGCCACCATACGGGACGGAAGAGGTAATCGACGGCTGCAAAGGCGGTCCACTGCCAGTCGTAGAGGATGTGGCGCAGGTCGTCGTTGCGATAGGTGAGGTAACGCGCGTCGGCGAGGTCGGCCTCGGTGTTGAGCGAGAGCAGGTAGTCGAGGTTGATCTCGTATGCGTCGTTGTACTGTTGGTCGTTGAGGTTGAGCTCGTAGGCCATCTTGTCGGTGAGATAGTAGGCGCGCTCGCGAGCGGTCTCATAATCCATTGCGCTCATTCCCGTCCAGGCGAAGAGGGCAAGTACCAGGGTCATCAGATTCTTCTTCATAAGGCGTAACTTTTAATGGTTTGATGGTGCAAAGTTACGGCTTCTTTATGAAGGGGGCAAGGGGTGTTTCCCTATTCGTCGGGGGGGAAATCCCTATAGTTGAGAGGAGAATTGGAAGAGGGGTGAGAGGTTAGAGGTTAGAGGTGAGGGGTGAGAGGTGAGAGGTGAGAGGTCGGGGGTGAGAGGGTCCTTAAACAGGCCAAAGACGGCGCTGCCGCTGCCGGACATGGCGGCGTAGAGGGCACCGGCCTCGTAAAGGCGGGCCTTGAGCTGGGCGATGGTGGGATGCTGGGGGAAGACGCTGCGCTCGAAGTCGTTCTCTATCAGGTCGCGCCACTGGCCGACGGGGCGCAGGATGGCCTCGGAAAGGTCGTGCCGGGGCCGCAGTGGCGTGACGCCCTGATAGGCTTCGCGGGTGGAGACGAAGTCGCCGGGCTTCAGCAGGACGAGGTGGAGACCCGAGAGGTCGAGGGGGATGGGCTGCAGTTGGTCGCCGATGCCCGTGGCGAAGGCGGCCCGATGGCGGATGAAGAAGGCGCAGTCGGCTCCGAGCGGGGCCACGATGCGTTCCATCTCTTCCTCGGTGAGTCCGAGGCGTAGGAGGTCGTTGAGGAGCAGGAGGGCATAGGCGGCATCGCTGCTGCCGCCGCCCAGCCCGGCGCCGGTGGGGATAGACTTGCGCAGGCGGATGGCCAGGGGCGGAACTGCGAGGCCCCGGCGGCGCAGGGTCTCGACGAGGCGCACGACGAGGTTGCCGTTGGGGTCGCCGGCTACGGGCAGTCCCTCGAGCCGGAAGTCGTCGGCCGAGGCCTCACGTATTTCCAGTTCGTCACACAGGGGGATGGGATAGAAGACGGTTTCGAGGTTGTGGTAACCGTCGGGTCGGCGCTCTGTCACGTAGAGGCCGAGATTGATTTTCGCGCAAGGGAATGTTTTCATGCCACAAAATTAGAAAATAATTATGAATTGTTAATTGTGAATTGTGAATTAATTTATATCTTTGCGCCTATATTAACATGGAACAACAATGAGTAAGAAGAAAGAAATGGACTTGGTGCTCGAGTCGATACTCGACCTGAACTCGAACAATGTGTGGAATCTGAACGAGGAGCAGATAGCCAAGCTCTGGGAGAAGGAGAGGGCCGAAGAGGGCTTTTCGTCTTCGGAGGAGAAGTTGCTCAACACGATTCGCCTCTGCTTCGAGGTAGTGCATTACAACCCCGGCGACGAGCGGGACGTCAAGAAGTACGAAAGCGGCGGTTGGGCGCGTTTCTCACGTTGCGACGAGCGCAAGGGCATGGTGGCCCTGCGCCGCAAGTATATCAAGCGCATCACCGACCTCAGTTACGAGAACGTGCGCCACATTACGGCAGCCATGTTGCTTGAACTCATCGACCGCAACTTTGGCGGTGGTTGGGATGCCATCCCCCTGAGTATTAAGGACATCATAGAGTCGGCCTTCGACGTCAGCACGACGCAACTGCCTACGAGCCGCATTCATGCTCCGGGCGGCACGCTGGAACGGAAGGTGGAACAGGGCTACGAAGTCCTGGAGGTGACTAAGGGCACCTGGACGGAGGCCATCTTTGCCAAGAAGAAGGAACCCGTGATGAAGTTGCGTTGCAACAGCGACAACCAATACGACGAGGACGGCAACATCATCCAGCGCGACCAGGACGAGGACTTCGACGACGAAAGCTCGATGGACCAGGACGAGGACGGCGGCGACGACACCTTCTACTCCTCGTATGCGGCCGAGGCCGAGGTCAAGGAAGAAACCGAGGAAGGATTCCCCATTGAGGAGTAAGGCCTCCTTCTGAACTCTGCGCAGACGATGGCGGTGGCAATGGCCACGTTCAGGCTCTCCACCGTCGGGCGGTCGGCAGGGTAGGGAGGAACAAACAGGCGGTGACTGACCAGTTCGGCCACCGCCTTTGTTATGCCCTGACCTTCGTTGCCCATGACGATGACGCCGTAAGGGGTAAGCCGTTGGCGGTAGATGTCCGCGCCGTCGAGGAAAGTCCCGTAGATGGGGCACCGGGCCTCGGCAAGTGCCTGGGTCAGGTTGGTGTAGTGTACGGCCACGCGCCCCAGGGCCCCCATGGTGGCCTGCGTGGCCTTGGGGTTGAAGATGTCGGCCGACTCGGGGCTGCAAAAGATATGGCGGATGCCGAACCAGTCGGCCAGGCGCACGATGGTGCCCAGGTTGCCGGGGTCCTGCACGCCGTCGAGTGCCAAGACCAGTTCCCGTCCCGCCACGTCGGCCAGGCGTGTCTCGTCGCAGGGAATCTCGAACAGGGCCACCACCGACTGCGGATGCTGGAGCAGGCTCGTGCGTTGCAGTTCGTCCGTCGTCACGATGCACACCTCGGCCTCCCGAGGCAATTGGGGGGCCGTCCCGAGCCACTCCTCGGTGGCCGCCACGAAGCGCAATCGCATGCGTCCCAGGAGTTCGCCAACCAGTTTCGGCCCCTCGGCCACGAAGAGTCCTTCGGCCAGTCGGTTCTTCTTCCGCTCGAGCCCGCGTATCTGCTTAATCCTTGCTTTACTTATCATTAGGCGTCATTTATGCACAAAGGTACATAATAATTCACAATTCACAATTCACAATTCATAATTATTTGTTATTTTTGCATCGTGAAACGTCGAGTTGGACTTCTTTCGATAGCGTACCTGCTGGCCATCGCCTTTGTGTTGGCGGGTTGCAGTGTATCGCGTTTCATCCCCGATGGCGAGTACTTGCTCAACGACGTCAAGATACATTCCACCGACAAAACCGTATCGACCGCCCCCCTGCAAGGCTACGTCCAGCAGCATCCCAACTCGCGATGGTTCAGTGCCGTCAAGGTGCCCATGGCCCCATACCTGATGAGCGGGCGCGACACGACGAAGCGCATCAACCGCTTCCTCCAGCGCGTCGGTCAGGCCCCCGTCATCTACGACCAGCAGAAGGCCATGCGCACACGCGAAAACATCGAAGCGGCCGTCCGCAACATGGGTTACCTCCAGGCCGATGCCAGCCTGTTGGAGCGCAAGCGGGGCTTCAAACTCAATGCCCTCTACGACATTCATCCCGGTCCGCGCTACACCGTGGCCTCCATCGACCAAGAGGTCGAGGACCCGCAGGTACGTGCGCTCATCGACTCTGCCGCCTCGGCATCGCGACTCTCGCTCGGCATGCCCTTCGACCTGAACGTGCTCAACGAGGAACGCAACCGCATCAACCACTTGCTCCGCACCCACGGGTACTACCAGTTCAACAAGGAGTTCGTCCGCTTCGAGGCCGACACTACCCTGGGCCATCACGAGGTGGCCCTCTCGCTCGTCGTCGATAACTACCGCTCCAACCAGCAGGCGGAGCGCACGCCCCACCGCCAGTTCCGCGTGTCCGGCGTCCAGTTCTCCTCCGATACCATATCTAATAATTACGTGCGCGCGGGCGTGTTGCGCGTGAAGAATGCCATCCAGCCCGGCGAACTCTTCAACGAGCAGCACGTCCAGGACACCTATAACAACCTCTCGGCACTCGGAGCAGTCATGAACAGCAGCGTGACGATGGTCCCCGACACGACCGACAGCACCCAACTGCGAGCCCTCGTCGGCGTGACCACGAACAAACGCCATGCCCTCAATGCCGAACTGGAGGGCACCAACACCTCCGGCGACCTCGGAGCTGCCGTCGTCCTGTCGTACCAGAATCGAAATCTCTTCCGTGGCTCCGAACTCTTCAACGTCAAGTTGCGCGGTGCCTATGAGGCCGTCAAGGGACTCGAGGGCTACGAGGACGACTTCAACCACAAGAACCAGAACTACATCGAGTACAGCATCGAGACGTCGCTGGCTTTCCCCGACTTCAAGTTCCCCTGGCTCAGCCGCAGTTTCCGTCGGCAAAGCCATGCCACGAGCGAGATTTCGCTGATGTACGACAGCCAAAACCGTCCCGAGTTCCACCGGCGCGTCGTCACTGCGGCCTGGCGTTACCGCTGGAGCCAAAAGAACCGCCAACGGCAGCACCGCATCGACCTGCTCGACCTCAACTACGTCTTCATGCCCTGGATATCGAAGACCTTCCGCCGCGACTACCTCGACGACGCCTCCTCCCGCAATGCCATCCTCCGATACAACTACGAGGACCTCTTCATCATGAAGTGGGGCTACACCTTCAGTTATACGTCGCAGCCCCTCAGCGGCGCCATCGGCAGCTACGGTACCAATGCCTACAGCATCCGCTTCGGTGCGGAGACGGCGGGCAACATCCTCTACGGTATAACGTCGCTCCTCGGCACCAGCAAGAACAGCCTCGGACAGTACAAACTCTTCAACATCGCCTACGCCCAGTACGTCAAGGGCGACTTCGACTTTGCCAAGAGCTTCCGCTTCTCGCCCGAGAACTCGCTGGTCGTCCACTTCGGCCTCGGCGTGGCCTATCCCTACGGCAACAGCAACATCCTGCCCTATGAGAAACGCTACTTCAGCGGTGGTGCCAACAGCGTGCGCGGCTGGTCGGTGCGCGGCCTTGGCCCCGGCACGTTCCGCGGGCGCGACGGACGTATCGACTTCATCAACCAGACGGGCGACGTCAAGCTCGACATGAACCTCGAGTACCGCGCCCACCTCTTCTGGAAAATCGACGGGGCGGCCTACATCGACGCCGGTAACATCTGGACCATCCGTGCCTACGACGACCAGCCCGGCGGCCAGTTCCGCTTCGACAAGTTCTGGCGGCAGATAGCCGTATCCTACGGCCTCGGCCTGCGACTCAACTTCAACTACTTCATCCTGCGCCTCGACAGCGGCATGAAGGCCATCAATCCTGCCTTCACCGGCGACGACTATTACCCCATCATCCATCCTGACTTCAAGCGCGACTTTGCCCTGCACTTCGCCGTCGGTCTGCCCTTCTGATAAGCAAACGAAAAGCCCCTCCGTCAGTCTGACGAAGGGGCTTTCTCGTACGCCCTCAGGGGCTCGAACCCTGGACCCATTGATTAAGAGTCAATTGCTCTACCAACTGAGCTAAGGACGCATCTTTCTCGTTTGCGAGTGCAAAGGTACAACCTTTTCTTGATTCCTGCAAGCCTTTTCGGGAAAAAGTTTGAAAAAAGTTATCGGTTCGCACTCTCCCAGCGCTTGGTCTCCGTGCATCTGAACTGCAACGCCTCGGTGCCTACGGTGGCGCGGAAGTCGCCCTCCTCCAGTCGCCAGTGGTTGTCGTAGCCGACGAAGGCCAAGTCCTGCGCCGCAATGCGCAGGGCGACGGTCTGTGTCTCGCCCGGCTTCAGTTCCACCTTCTCGAAGGCCCTGAGCCGGCGCACGTCGGGCGTGAGCGAGGCCACCAGGTCGCTGACGTAGAGTAGCACGCTCTCCTTACCCACGCGCTGGCCCGTGTTCGTGACATCGACCGTGAAGGTGAGGCTGTCCCCGGCCGCAAAAGCCGGATGGTCAACCCGCAGGTTGCTGTAGCGGAAGGTCGTATAGCTTAGGCCGTAGCCGAAGGGCCACTGCACGTCGGTCGTGGCTTCGTAGTTGTAGTTGCCCTCCATCTGTCCGCCCGTGTTCTCGCAGGGCTTGTGGTCGTAGGTCGTCAGGCTGCCGGCGTGGCGCGGGTAGGTGTAGGGCATTCGGCCGCTGAAGTTGGCGTCGCCGCTCAGCAGTCGGGCCAGGGCGTCGCCGCCGTAGTTGCTGGGCAGGAAGGTGTGTACGATGGCCTTGCACAAGGGTTCCAGTTCGCGAATCAGGCGGGGTCGCCCTTCGTTCAGTACCAGCACGATGGGCTTACCTGTGCGGGCCAGTGCCTTGACGAGTGCGGTCTGGTTCGCGCTCAGTTCCAGGTCGTCGGTATTGCCCGGCGTCTCGCAGTACGAGTTCTCGCCGATGCAGGCCACGATGACGTCATAGGATGCCAGTTGGCTGGCATCCAGTTCAAAGTCCATAGTGCTAAGTGCAGAGTTCGGTTGCATGTCGGAACTGTGAACGATAAACTTTGAACTTTGAACTGGCGAAGCCTCTTCCTTCTGCCAGTTGCCGCCCGAGGCCCAGCGCGTACCTTCGCACAGGGCGACGTTGTCACTTCCGAAGCGCTCCCGCAGAGCCGTGTAGAAGGTATGGTACCGACCAATCTTTTGGGCCACCTCGTTCGTGCGGTCGCCCTGCCAGGTATAGCTCCATCCGCCGTTCATCGTCCGCCAATTGTTGGCGTTAGGCCCGCAGACCAGTATCCGCGTCCCCTCCTTTAGCGGTAGCAATCTTTCGATATGGCCTTCGCTTAATTCTTCATTTTTTAGCAGCACCATGCACTCTTCCGTCATCGTGCGCGCCTCGGCAGCAAAGCGTTCGCTCGCAAAGTCGGGGAACCGCTTCGCCAGTTGCTTCGGCGTCAGGTCCCAGGTCTTCCGGTCCAGCGATCCCAGACGCACCTTCATGCGCAGTACGCGCCGCACGGCATCGTCGATGCGCTCCATCGGGACGCGGCCCTCGTTGACCAACTCGCGCAGCAGGTCGCAGAAGTCCGTCTCGTAGGGCACCATCGACATGTCTATGCCAGCGTTGATGGCCAGCGCGATGGCTTCCTTCTTCGAGCCTGCGACGTGGTCGCGTGTGTAGAGGTTGTTGATGTCGGCCCAGTCGGTCACGATCATGCCGTCCCACCCGAGTTGCTCCTTCAGCCATACGGTCAGCAGTTCGTGGTTTGCATGGAAGGGCATGCCGTTGTTTACGCCCGAGTTCACCATCAGCGACAGGGCTCCGGCCTCGATGGCACGGCGGAAGGGCTCGAAGTACTTTTCCCGGAGGTCACGTTCCGAGACGCTGCTCGGCGTACGGTCCTTGCCGTTCACGGGCACGCCGTAGGCCATGAAGTGCTTCACGCAGGCGGCCACCCGTTCGGGCCCGATGTGGTTCGGGTCGTCGCCTTGGTAGCCCAGTACAGCCTCGCGGGCCATTTCGGCACTCAGGTAGGCGTCTTCGCCGTAACTCTCCCACATGCGGCTCCACAGCGGGTTACGCCCGAGGTCCATCACCGGGGAATAGACCCAGGGGATGAGCCCTGCCCGGCTTTCGTACGCCGCAATTTCGTGGATGCGGCGCGGTATGCTGCGGTTGAACGATGCGGCTTGCCCCACCTCCTGCGGAAATAGCGTTGCGCCCCACGTATAGGAAGCCCCGTGTATCTGATCTACACCATACACCTGCGGCACCCCCGACTCGGCCTCGGCCGACAACTGGTTCAGCCGTCGGATGAGCGTAGCCCACACCTCGGGCGTCTGGGCCAGGCTCTTCGGCACGTTCAGGATGCTGCCTACCTTATATCTATTAAACGCGCGCGCGAGGGCAGCCTCGTCCAGCCGGAATTCCTCGCCCGCCGAGCGGTCGGTAATGACGTCGATGGTCAGTTCACACATCTGTCCGATTTTCTCGTCCAGTGTCATCTGGGCCAGCTTCTGCTCGACCTGCCGTTCCACCCCTTCGTCGCGGGGGATGGCTCTCCGTTGTGCTTGCATCGTCATTGTCGTAGCGACAGCGACGGCAAAGATAGTGATTCGTTTCATCCTTCGGTGTGCGTTAATTATCCATTCCTTGTTGCAAAGATAATACTTCTTCAGTAGGGTAGTCCTTTCATAGCGCTTTGGTTAAGACTGCTCGGCCTCCTCTGTCCGCTTTGCCCGCTTCGAGGCCGCAACCTCCTGGTTCGCAATCTCCTGCATCTTGTGCTTTGCCCGCCGCTGCTCGGCGCGTGTGGCCACCTTGTGCAGTTTCACGCGCCCGACCGCCTTCGACATCTCCCGCGAGGGCTTCCAGCGCAGGTTGATGCTCTTGATGAACGACTCGTCGAACTCCTCCACGCTCTTCGCCCCGCGGCTGGCGATGGTGGTGTAGAACGCCCCGAGGTCGTCCAGGTTCACCCGCGCGCCGGCCAGCAGGTGCTCCATGATGCACCGCTGCGCGTCCTGCAGCAGACCGATAATCGTGCCCTCCGAGAAGGGCGAGTGGTGTCTGGTCAGGTGCCGCGCGATATCGCGTGTCGTCACCGTCCCCGTACTCTGGGCCGCGGCATATATGCGGCGGCCCTGTTCCTTTTCGCTGACCTTCGCCAGCCTCACTACAAAGCTGTAATTCACTGCCATACGTATTTTCTCCTTTCTTTCCTTTTGTTGTCGATGTATCGCCTACAGGCCGAGGCCGAGGCTCCTAATGGTCTGGGCCGATACGCCTAATTGTCGAGGCTCAATCGCCTAATAGTTATTCTCTTTGCAAAGTTATCTTTTTCCCCTGAGATAACCAAGTTTTTCCTCACATTTATTTATCTTCTAACGAAAAGATAGTTATCTTACACCGAACGGATAGTTATCTTTCTGCAAGAAGATAGTTATCTTACACCATTAAGATAGTTATCTTTTTGCATGAACAAGTAAGAGTTTGCCGCCTGACACCTAAGAGCTTGCCACCAGATGCCTATAGGCTTTCCGTCCGGGACCTAAGAGCTTGCCCCCTGACGCCTAAGGGGGATGTCGCCAGAACTTACTTCGGCGGTTTTCCGAAAGTGAAAAAAGTGCTATCAAAGCGTAATATTCTTCGCCCTGTTTTCGATATTATTTCCTATCTTTGTGGCGTCTAAGACCAACTAATACTATGATGAAGAGGTATTCTTGTTATGGTTTTGGCGATAGCGTGCAGACTAACCATGAAAAAGGAAATACAGCAATGAACAAAAGAATTCTTCCTGTGGGCCGTGTCGCAGTGGCACTGCTCACGACGCTCCTTGTGGGCGGCTGCTCTACGGATGTGCTCTACGGCGAACTGTCGGAGGAGTCGAGCGCACAAAGCCGTGCCTCGCAGACGGCGGTGGCGGCAAGCGCTACGGTCAACGTGACCTTGACCGACTACGTCAGCACTGGCGGCACGATAAGTATCGACGCAGGCGGTATCGGCAGCACACGGAACGGGGCTTACGTCGTCTATCGAGTAAGCGTGACGGAGTCGGGACTCTACGATGCCTTTGCCCTCTTTGGCTCGAAGTACGACGGCAGTTCGCTCGCAATGGACATGGACGTGGATGCCTCGGTGCTGGCCAGTCGGCCGACTGAGCCCCAACTGACCCAGGCCGTGGCCAATACGGGCAGTTGGACTCCCTCGAAGCGCTACACGACGGGGCCCTTCCGACTTCAGGCCGGGCATGACTACTACCTGCGCCTCACCTTCCTGCAAAAGGAGAGCGGACGCTGGGCAGGCAACGTCTCGAAGCTGGGTCTCCAGTGGAGTGGCGACCAAGAGAACAAGTCGGCGGTGCCCGTAGATGTGACGACCGACGAGGGCTACCGACTTTATGCCCTCGACGGCAACGACCGTCAGACGGTCTATCCCTTCTGGCGCGGCTGGGCGTGGGAGCCGAACTACATCGAGGTGAAGGACAACGCCTTCGAGTTCTACTACAACCAGGCCGCCCTCGATGCCGACAACCGGCGCGAGCGGCGTGGCTGTGAACTGACCTGTCCCTTCAAGGCCACAAGCGAGGGCTGGTACGGCTTCCGCATCTTCCTGTCCGAGGAAGGCTTTGCAAAGACCCTCTCGGGGAGCATCTTCTGCCAGTTGTTCAACAACGGCGACCGCAACTCTTGGGCTGGGCACCTCAGTCTCGACAAGCAACAGGTCGTACTCTCGTACCGCCATGCCCTCGTGGACCCGACCACGCGTACCGTGGGCACGGTGGAGTGGGGCAAGTGGACGAAAGTCGTGCTCTACTTCCGTGTGGGCCGTAACCAGAAGGGCAGCATCCGCGTGTGGCTGGGTGAGGAGGTGGATGAGGCTACGCCCAGTCTCAAGGCCGACAACATCAACTTCGGCTTTGGCGAGTGGACGGACGATACGCATCTCGATGGCGAAGTCTCGGAGGCCAACGAGAAGGCCGACTACATCGGTTGCAAGTTCGGCCTCTACGTCAGCAGTGGCGGCGACCGCACCATCCGTTTCGACGACATCCGCGCCCTCGAGGGCAACCCGGAAGGAGCCTTCGGCATCGTTTGCCCGCCCACCGGTGGCCTTGACACAGGAATCCATGACGTAAGAATATAAAGCGCACATACGATGAAGAAACTTCTTTCCCTCCTGTTTATCCTAATCCCGATTCTGCCCGTGTCTCCCCAGACGATAGACGTGAAAGGGCCGGGCGTGCCTCTCCCTCACTACTGGAGCGTGGGCACCTGTGCCGGACGCGTGAACGAGGGCTTGCGCACGGCGTGGGTGGAGCAGTTGCAGACCGTACACGACGAGTGCGGTTTCCAATACCTGCGGATGCACGGACTCTTCGACGACGACATGTGCGTCTATTTCGAGGACAAGCAGGGCCGTCCGATTTACAACTGGCAGTACATCGACGAGGTGTTCGACCGTATGCTCGGGATTGGCGTACGGCCCTTCGTCGAGCTTTCCTTCTTCCCCGAACTCATAGCCAAAGAGAACAGCCTGCGCCAGATGTGGTATCGCAACTGCGTCAGTTACGACCCCCAGCGCATCGCGAAGTGGGAGGCCTTGGTCGAGGCCTTTACGCGTCACGTCGTCGAACGCTACGGGCTGGACGAGGTGCGCCAGTGGTACTTCGAAGTCTGGAACGAGCCGAACCTGAACTTCTCGCCCAAGGCGGGCTTCTTCGATGGTACGAAGTCGGACTACTTCAACCTCTACCTTCTCTCCGTCCGTGCCGTGAAGCGCGTCGATGCCAGTCTGCGCGTGGGCGGTCCGGCCACCAGCAACTTTGTGCCCGACCAGCGCTACGAGGGTGAGGTCTATGATGCCCAGAAGAGCCGCTTCTATGGTCAGGACGAGATAAACCGACAGCAGTGGCGCGGTGCATGGATAGAGGAGTTCCTTACGTTCTGTGCCCGGGAAGGGTTGCCCGTCGATTTCGTCTCCTGCCACCCTTATCCCACCGACTATGCCCTCGACCCCGTGGCGGGCAAGAGCAAGGACGCCGTGCGCTATATGAAGGCTCTGTCCGACGACATCGCCTGGCTGCACCGTACCATCGCCGCCAGTGCTTTCCCCAAGGCCGAGATTCACCTCACGGAGTGGAGCACCAGCCCCAACAGCCGCGACCCGATGCACGACCAGTTGCCTCCGGCCGCCTTCATCG
Organism: Bacteroidaceae bacterium; assembly: GCA_017469925.1. Taxonomy (GTDB): domain Bacteria; phylum Bacteroidota; class Bacteroidia; order Bacteroidales; family Bacteroidaceae; genus Physcousia. The sequence continues at coordinate 200,908 of JAFUFK010000016.1, forward strand.
TCAAGGGCGTGCTCGACAATCTGGGCCAGACCAAAAGTCTCATGTACTGGACCTTCACCGACATCTTCGAGGAGAAAGGCGGGGGGCAGACCCCCTTCCACGGTGGTTTCGGAATGCTGACGTTCCAAGGCTGGCGGAAGCCCTCGTTCCATGCCTACCGCATGCTCCACCAGTTGGGCGACCAGTTGCTCCACTACGCCGACCCGCTCTGTGTCAGTCGCGACAGCCAGACCCGCCGCATCACGGCCCTGGCCTTCAACTATCCCGACGAATACCTTCTGCGCGTGCCCTCGTCGGCCAACGTCAAGAACTATATGCAGGCCAGCAGCAAGGAGGTTGACTTTCGTTTGGAGGGTCTGCCCGCTGGGGCAACTTTCCTCGTAGAAACCTTGGACGACACCCACGGAAACGCCATTCAGTCTTATCGCCAGATAGGTTCACCCTCGGCCCCCACGCGTGAGCAGACGGCCTGGATGCGACAAAAGTCCGAGGCCACTCTCTGTGATACCATTCAGGCTGATGCCCGTGGTACACTTCGCTTCCAACGGACGCTTCCGCCCTGGACGTTGGTGCTGCTAAGACAGATGTAAGAACGTTAACGGTCGCAAGGTATCAGTTCGATAGCCAGCGGTTCGTCGGGCAAGCCCTTGGGCAACGTGATGGTGATTTGGTCGCCTTGCGTTGCCCATTTAAGTTTCTGGCCAGTAGAGACAAGGCGGACGGAGGCCACCCTCCCCATTGGGAACGTGAGGGTCTTGGGCAGGGGTTCGCCCTCGGGCAGGGCAAGGAGGGCGTAGGTCGTTGTGCCATCCTTGGAGGTAGTAAACCAGAGGGGGCTTTGGGGGGCGCATGTGAGGGGCCGCGTCGCGTAGATGGCCTTTCCGTATCGTTTGAGCCACGCTCCGATTTGGCGCAGGCGCTGTTCGGCCTCGGGCTCGATAAGGCCATCGGCCGTGGGGCCAACGCCCAGGACGAGGTTGCCGCCCTTGGCTACGACCTCGATGAGGGTGTTGATGACCTGTCGGGCCGACTTCCACCGAGGTCGCGGTACCCAACCCCAGTCGTCGCTGAGCGGAATGCAACTCTCCCAGGGGTAGGGCAGGAGGCGGTCGGGGATGGTGCGCTCGGGCGTCTGGTAGTTCTCGTAGGGCCCGTGGATGGTGCGGTCAACCATGATGAGGCCGGGCTGGTGCTGTCGGGCCATCTGGGCAATGGCGGGCATGTCGATGTCCTGACGGTTCTCGGGGCAGACCCAACCACCGTCGAGCCAGAGGATATCGACCCTGCCGTAGCGCGACAGGATTTCCTGGATTTGCCGGTAGGTGAATTGCTTAAAGGCATTCCAGCGTTCGGGGTATTGTGCGATGGGGTAGTTGACGTTGCGCCCTTTCGTGGGATAGACGTCCCACCAGTACGACTGCGTGTGCCAGTCGGGCTTCGAGAAGTAGGTGCCTGTCATGAAGCCGCGCTGACGGAAGGCCTGGAGCACGGGCCGGAGGAAGTCGCGACCGTCGTAGTGGGCGGTGGTGAAGTCGGTCTCGTGGCTGTCGAAGAGGCAGAAGCCGTCGTGGTGCTTGGTGGTAAAGAGCATGTACCGCATACCCGCAGCCTCGGCCACCTCGGCCCACTGGTCAGGGCGGAAGTGCTTGGGCTTGAAGTCGCGGGCCAGTCCCCAGTACCAGCGCTTGTACTGGCCGTAGGTCATGGTGGTGTCGCGCCGAATCCAGTCCTCGTCACAGATGCTCCACGACTCCACGATGCCGGGCACGGAGTATAGGCCCCAGTGGAGCAGGATGCCGAACTTCTGGTCTTGCCAGTCGCCTAACTTGCGGACGACGAGCGAGTCGTCGGGCCACTGGTAATCGGATGCCTGCTCGACCACGTCGCCGCGTTCTGGCTCAGTAGCTGTAGAGTCCTTAAGGTCTTTAGTTAGCCTGATGTCTTGCGACGAGGCGCCTACCATGATGGTGCATGGGGCGGACAAGTCCAGGTCGAAGGATACCGTGCGGCTCTCTCCCTTTGGGATGAATATGCGGTCGAAGGCTACCAGTTGGCGCTCGGGTTCGACAAGGCCCGTGCCTTCCCTGCGAACGTACACCTGTGGCACCTCCTCGCCGTCGCGCTCGCCCGTGTTGGTAATGGTGAAGGAAACAGACCCTCTTCTCGCTCCTCCCCCATTATGGGGGGAGGCTGGGAGGAGGGTCTGCAGGTTCTTGTATTCAAACGTCGTGTAACTCAAGCCATAGCCGAAGGGATAGAGCGGCGAGGCAGGCCCTTCGACGTAGTCGTGAGGCTGGGGCAGGGGGCGGCTGTAGTAGATGGGCAGTTGACCCACACTGCGCGGCTGGCTGATGGGCAGTCGGCCAGCAGGGTTATAGTCGCCCACGAGCACGTCGGCCAAGGCCGCGCCACCCTGTTCGCCAGGGTAGTAGGCTGTCAGGAGGGCATCGGCGTGCTCGGCAGCCCAGTTCTTCAGCAGGGGGCGTCCTTCGATGTAGATGACGACCAAAGGCTTGCCCGTGCGGGCCATGCTATCCAGGAGCGCTTGCTGACTGCCCAGCAGGTCGAGGCTCATGCGGTCGAGACCCTCGCCGCTATCTAAAATTGCAGAATTGAAAGATTGAGACATTGAAGATTGAGCTGCACCGGTCTCCTTGTACTCCATTCCTTCGTACCGGCTGCTGCTGCCGCCCACGACGGCCACGACGACATCGGCCTCAGGGACGGAGACGAGTTGGAATCCCTTATCCTGTAAGCCCTGTCGCAGGGTGACGACCTTGCCCTCGGGTTGCGGTGCCGTGTAGTCGCCCAACTGGGCGTACACATCGTCGGCATTCGGGCCGACGAGGGCAATACGACCCCTCTCCCGACCTCCCCCGAGGGGGAGGAGAGCATTATTGTTCTTCAGCAGCGTAATGCTGGCCCGAGCCACGTCGCGCGCCAACTGAATGTCCGCTTCGGTGTGTACCTCATCGGTACGGGCCTCGTCCACGTATGGGTGCTCGAACAGTCCCATCTCGAACTTCAGGCGAAGGATTCGGCGAACGGCCGAATCCAATTCTGCACTTTGCACTTTGAACTGGCCGAAGGCCTTCGCCCCCAGGTCCACATCCACCCCTGCCTGCAAGGCCATGCGGGCGGCCTCCTCCAGCGACGAGGCCACATGAAGCGTGTTGTGCAGGACGTTGATGCTATAGAGGTCGGAGACGACCAGTCCGCGGAAGCCCCACTGCTCGCGCAATACCTCGCGCAGGAGCCACGGGTTCGAGGTGCAGGGCACGCCGTCGATGGCTCCGTAGGCCGTCATTACGCCCCCGGCACCGGCCTCGATGGCCCGACGGAAGGGCGGCAGATAGTCGCGCAGGAGTTCCCGTCGTCCCAAGGACACGGCGGCTCCGTTCTGTCCGCCCATGCCCATACCGTAGGCGGCCAGATGTTTCAGGGTGGCAATGGCCCCTTCCTGGGCAATACCTTTGACCAGCGCCGCCCCCAGTTCGCCGACGAGATGTGTGTCCTCGCCCATACATTCCTCCGTGCGGCTCCAGCGCGGGTCGCGAGCCAGGTCGAGCACGGGCCCGAAGGCTATGTGCCCGCCCTGCCGGCGCAGTTCGCGGGCGATGGTCTTGCCCACGTGCTCCATCAGTCCTGTGCTGAACGTGGCGCCCAGTCCTAAGCCCGTAGGGAACGTCGTCGTGCCGATGGCCATGTGGCCGTGCGGTGCCTCCTCGGCCAGCAGCAGGGGGATGCCCAGTCGTGTCTCCTCTACGGCGTGGCGTTGAAGTTCGTTGGCCCGCCGGGCAGCCGTTTGTGGCGTGAAGCCATTCTCCAGCGTGCGGCCCGTCCAGGGGTCGGCACGAAAGGTGGCCCACAGCATCCCTACGCCCACCGTGTCCTCGCGTTCGTCGTAGGTCCAGCCCATAGGGCATAGCAACTGGGCGACCTTCTCCGCCGTGGTCATCCTGCCGAGCAGGTCTTCCACACGTTCGTCCGTGGGCAGCGATGCGTCCTTGTAGGGTTGGGCCACCATCGCGCATGCGCACGTATATAATAAGAGAAGGAGTAGGGCGCTTCGTTTCATGGTCGCGTAGGTTTGTCGGTACAAAGTTAATGAAAAGTTTGCAAACCGCAATACTTCCCACTCGTACTTCTTCAGCACTCGTTTAATCGTTACAGGCCCATTCCCTACTGCCTGAGGCGGAAGGGTCTATAACCTTTGGCTAGTAAGATAATTATCTTAGGGAAAGATTAGAAGACCCTCCCCCGTTAGGTTGGGATTACGGGTAATGCCTTACGCCAGCTCAAACGTGCCGGTCGGGGTCTGGCGGTTGAGGACTTCGAGGGCGAAGTCGCTGCCGGCCACGATACCGTAGCTGCGAAGGATGGCCTCGACGGTCTTGCGGGCCAGTTCGGGGTGGTTGTTCTCCTCGCTCAGGTGGCAGAGCCACACCTGGCGCAGGCGAGGCGAGGCGTAGGTGACGAGGGCGTCGGCACATTGGCGGTTCGATAGGTGGCCGCGAGCGGAGCGGATGCGGGCTTTCAGATAGTTGGGGTAGGGGCCCTGCTGTAGCATCTCCTCGTCGTGGTTGGCCTCGAGCACGAGATAGTTGGCATCCGTGATGGCTTCGGCCACGGTGGGGGTGACTTCGCCCACGTCGGTGGCCAGGCAGAAGGTCAGCTCGCCCTGCTGGATGCGATAGCCCACGCAGTCGCTGCTGTCGTGCGACACCTCGAAGGGGGTGATCATGAGGTCGCCTATCTGGATGGTCTCGCCTTTGTAGAGATAGCGGCGGCTGGGTTCCTGCACCTTCGATGTGGTGCAGTAGTTGTTGTTGATGCCGATGTGCACCTTCTCGGTAGCATAGATGAGCTTGCCCATGTCGTTGGCCAACTGGCCTACGGCCTTGATGTGGTCGGCATGGTCGTGGGTGATGAAGATGCCGTCAACGGCTTCGAGTGAGAACCCATAGTCCCAGAGGGTCTTCTTGAGTGTGCGGATGGGGATGCCTGCGTCTATGAGTATGCTACATTTTTCGGTCTTGAGGTAGTAACTGTTGCCGCTGCTGCCACTCCCCAAGCATAGGAACTTTATCATTTTGGTTATTATTTTCACGGCAAAGATAGCAATAAATTAAGAATTAAGAATTAAGAAATAAGAATTATTTGTACCTTTGTGACGCGAAAGTGTGTTTTTATGATGAAATCCCGACTCCCACTCCTCCTGTCCCTCCTGTTCCTCGTGGCATCGTGCGAAAGCGATAAGTCGCCCGAGGGTGTGGCCGAACGTTTCCTGAGCAATTACCTGGAGTTGCACTTCAAGCGGGCAGCCCGTGTGGCCTCGCCCGAGGTGGTGGAGCAGATGCGATGGCGTGCCTCTAACCTGACGCAGGCCGAGGTGGAACTGCTGGCGCAGCAGGAGGAACCCGCGGACATCGATGTGGAGGATGTCGTGGAACTGGGTGATTCGTGCATCGTCGTGCTTACGGCTCATGATGCGCTTGTGGCCGACTCCATCGACCGTCCTGCCTATATCGGAAGCACCCGTTATCGTGTGACCCTGAAGAAAAAGAAGGGCGATAACTGGATGGTTACCGCCCTTAGCCTTTAGTCTTTAGCCCCCCTCATTCAACCGCCCATTCGTAGAGGCCGGCCGACTTGTCCTTGTTTATCACTACCTCCAGACGGACGGCGGTGGTGCGGACAGGTGTGAATCGTACGGTGCAGGGTGCGCCCTTCATGACGGGGTACTGGTCGGCACCGGGCACCTCTTGCCACTCGCCGGCTTCGGTCTTATAGAGCAGTCGCCACGAGTCGGGCACCTTGCAGCCCTGCCAAGGTTGGTCGTCGTACCAATAGACGGTCGATTGACTGATAGTCGATGCCTCGGGGAAGGTGTAGGAAATCCACTCCGTCGAGCCCTGCTTGGGCCACCAGTGGGTGTAGGGGATGGAACGGTCGTCGCCGTTCTTCGGGATGAGGCGGTCGTTGATGCTCTGGAGCGAGGGTATGCGCGACGAGGTGCCAATCTTGCTCTGTGAGGCCAGCGTGGGCGGAACGGCAGGCGTGGTGGCGCGCAGCTGTTGGGGCAACCATACCATCATGCGGCCCGGGCCGCGGTGGTTCCAGGCATAGTAAGGGATAAGGCGCAGGCAGACGTCGTCGGTCGTCAGCCGGCCCTCGCTATCGAAGTTCAGCAGTTGGGCGTCGGTTTCTAACGTCTTCAACCCTACCGTCAGGGGGGCATCCTTAATTGTGAATTGTGAATTGTGAATTGTGAATTGAGGCTTCTGGTTCAGCAGCATGCCACCCAGTTCGAAGTCGTTGTCGGGCCACTCGGCGCAATAGACCAGCGGACCGCGCTCTACGGCTACACGACCTTGGTCGGCCGAGACACGCTCCAATGCCCGTACCAGTCGGGGCTCCATGTCGAAGTGAATCTCCACGCGGTCGCCCCGTTTCCACTTGCGGTCGATGCCCAGGTAACCATCCTCGAAAGAGGTGAGAGGTGAGAGGTGACTTCCTCGCCATTCACCTTTATGCTGTAGCCGAGTCGCTTGGTGTCGGCATACTCATAGAGGTCGCTGGGCACGGGACGGTTCTGCACCCATCCGGGGATGCGGATGCGCAGGCGGAATTGTCCGGCCTTGTTCTTCGTGATGGTCAGCAGGATGTCGCCGTCCCAGGGGTATTGGGTCTGTTGTGTCAGGGTCACATCCTTGCCGCCCACCTTCAGGTTGGCCGTGTTGCCGCCGAAGAGGTTGACGTAGAGGTCGCGGTCCTTTGTCTGGTAGAAGTAGCCGGGCACGGAGGGGATGAAGCGGCAGATGTTGGAGGGGCAGCAGGCGCAACCGAACCACGCCTGGCGCTGGTGCTGGCCCATCGACTCCAAGGGGTTGGGGTAGAAGAACTTGCCGCCGTCGAGCGACACACCGGACAGGACGCCGTTGTAGAGCGTGCGCTCCAAGACGTCGTAGTACTTCGATTCGCCGTGCAAGAGGAACAGGCGGTGGTTCACATAGACATTACCGATGGCGGCGCACGTCTCGCAGTAGGCCGACATGTTGGGCAGTTCGTAGTTGCGTCCGAAGGCCTCGCCGTTGGAGGTGCTGCCGATGCCGCCGGTGATGTACATCTTCCGGCCTACGATGTTCTCCCAGATGCGGTCAATGGCTTGGATGTAAGCCTTATCACCGGTGAGTGCAGCCACGTCGGCCATACCCGAGTACATGTAGGCGGCGCGAACGGCGTGGCCTACGGCTTCGTCTTGGTCAACGACGGGCTTGTGGGCCTGCGAGTAGTCGTGCACGATGGTGGTCTTTCCGCGATAGTCGAGCAGGAACTTGGCTTCGTCCAGGTACTTCTTTTCGCCCGTTACGGTATAGAGTTTGGCCAGTGCCATCTCTGCAATCTGGTGGCCAGGTACCACGCAAGCCTGTCCCGGATTAGGTCCGACCTCACGGCATACGCAGTCGGCATAGCGAATGGCGATGTCGAGGAACGTGCGTTCACCCGTGGCCTGATAGTGGGCGATGGCGGCCTCCACCATGTGGCCGAGGTTGTAGAGTTCGTGGCTCAGGTCCTCCTCCTTCACCCAGCGCTTCGGTCCCGACCACTCGTGGGGATGACTGGGGTTCATGGTGCGTGCGGTGTAGAGGTATCCGTCGGGCTCTTGTGCCGAGGCGATGATGGCCAGCACGGAGTCGATGTAGGCCTTCAGTCGTTTGTCGGGGTAGGTCTGCAAGAGATAACTGGCCCCCTCGATGGTCTTGTAGGGGTCGGTATCGTCGAACGAGTAGCCGCTGACTTTTACCTTCGAGGTGTCCTCGCCTCGGAGTTGGCGGGCAGCAATCTCGAAGTTCTTGTATCGGCCTTCCGATTCGCATTTCGAGAATGCCAGGGGGATGGTCACATCGCGACTGGCCTGTAGCCGCTGGCCCCAGAACGTACCTTGCTCGATACTTACGCTCGTGAACGGTACGGGCTGAATGGGATAGTTCTGCGCGTTTGCCCAATTGAGAATTGACAACTGACAAATGGCAAAGAGGAATAGTAATAGGCGTTTCATGTGTAGTTAGTTATGAAATAAGTGATTATTAGTCTTCCATGAGTTTGCGATAGCGGGCGCGCTTGGGCTCCTCGATGCCGAGGCGTTTGCACTTGTTGGCTTCGTATTCGGAGTAGGAGCCTTCGAAGTAGAACACCTGACCATCGCCCTCGTAGGCAAGGATGTGGGTGCAGATGCGGTCGAGGAACCAGCGGTCGTGGCTGATGACGACGGCACAACCGGCAAAGGATTCGAGACCTTCCTCCAGGGCACGCAGGGTGTTCACGTCGATGTCGTTGGTGGGTTCGTCGAGCAGCAGTACGTTGCCCTCCTGCTTCAAGGCCATGGCCAGGTGGAGGCGATTGCGCTCGCCGCCGGAGAGGACACCGCACTTTTTCTCCTGGTCGGCACCGGAGAAGTTGAAGCGTGAGAGGTAGGCACGGACATTGATGTCGCGACCACCCATGCGGATGAGTTCGTTGCCCTGACTCACTACCTGATAGACCGACTCGTCGGCCTTGATGTCCCGGTGGCTCTGGTCAACATAGGCCAACTTTACGGTCTCGCCCACCTCGAAGGTGCCCGCATCGGGCGTTTCCTGTCCCATAATCATGCGGAAGAGGGTGGTTTTGCCCGCTCCGTTGGGGCCGATGACGCCCACAATACCATTGGGCGGGAGCATAAATTCGAGGTCACGGATGAGCACCTTATCACCGAACGACTTCGAGACGCCGTGGGCTTCGATGACTTTCTTGCCGAGGCGCGGGCCGTTGGGGATGAAGATTTCCAACTTCTCCTCGCGTTCCTTCTGTTCCTCATTCAGCATCTTGTCGTAGGAGTTCAGACGGGCCTTGCCCTTTGCCTGGCGAGCCTTCGGGGCCATGCGCACCCACTCGAGTTCGCGCTCCAACGTCTTGCGGCGCTTCGAGGCCACTTTCTCCTCCATCTCCATGCGCTTCGTCTTCTGTTCCAGCCACGAGGAGTAGTTGCCTTTCCAGGGGATGCCTTCGCCTCGGTCGAGTTCCAGAATCCAGCCGGCCACGTCGTCGAGGAAGTAGCGGTCGTGCGTGACGCAGATGACCGTGCCCTCGTACTGCTGCAGGTGCTGTTCGAGCCAGTCGATGGACTCGGCATCGAGGTGGTTCGTAGGCTCGTCGAGTAACAATACGTCGGGCTTCTGCAAGAGCAGTCGGCACAATGCCACGCGACGGCGCTCACCACCTGACAGATGTTCACAGAGTTGGTCGGCTGGCGGACAGCGCAAGGCATCCATCGCCCTTTCCAGTCGGCTATCCAGGTTCCATGCGTCCGTGGCATCGATGATGTCCTGCAACTCGCCCTGGCGGGCAAAGAGGGCGTTCATCTTGTCCTCGTCCTCGTAGTATTCGGGTAGTCCAAACTTATTGTTAATCTCTTCATACTCAGCGAGCGCATCCACGATAGGCTGAACTCCTTCTTTAACCACGTCGATAACCGTCTTCTGGTCGTCCAAGTGAGGTTCCTGCGGCAGGTAGCCTACCGAGTATCCGGGCGCAAACACCACCTGGCCCTGATACTGCTGGTCGAGTCCGGCGATGATTTTCATCAGCGTCGATTTACCCGCGCCGTTCAGGCCTATGATGCCAATCTTGGCTCCGTAGAAGAAGGAGAGGTAGATGTTCTTGAGTACTTGTTTCTGTGTCTGTTGGATGGTCTTGCTTACGCCTACCATCGAGAAGATAATCTTCTTGTCGTCCGTTTGCTGTGCCATATATGTGTGCGTGTGTGCCTTATTCTTCGTCCTTATCCTTGCCCAGCATCTTGTCCTTGCTGTCGTTGAGCAGGCTGAAGACGAGGTAGGTCTTGCGGGCAGAGAGTACAGTCTTGAACTTCCCTTCGTACTGGCGCTTGACGGCCAGTTCGCGCTCGTCGGCCTGCCACTTGAGGTTGAGGAGCTGTTGGGCCTGTTTTTCCGTAATTGTGCCGCTCTCGATGCTGGGCTTCAGTTTGTCCTTCAGGTCGTCGTAGGTCTTGTTGGCGGCCTTCTTGTCGGCCAGGTAACTGACGAGCAGTGGCTTCAGCCGGGCTTGCACGTCGCGCTTTACACCTACGTTGTGGAGCACGTAGTTGACTTTCATGTCAGTTTTTCGACCAGCTTGGGCGGCAGTGGTGCCAGCGAAAGCAAAGATAAGGGAAAGGGTGAGCAGTTGAATGAAATGTTTCATCTTAAAATAATGTTTCTGGTGGGACAAAGATAAGGAAAAGATGTTTAACTTGCAAGTTATGTTATTTTTCTTTATCTTTGCACCGCAAAAATTTGTTGAAACTATGGCTACAAGCAACCAAACAAATAGCCGCCGAGGGCGGCAAACGGGACGACAGGTGGTGGAGGTGCCCCAGATGGACGCCTTCGGTAACAAGCAACCTCAGCAACTCGACTTCGAGGCCGCCATACTGGGGGCGCTGTTGATAGAGCAGGAGGCGTATGAACAGGTGTCGAACCTGCTGACGCCGGAGACTTTCTACGACCACAGGCACCAGACGATTTACCGCGCCATTCAGTCGTTGCAGTTGAACCAGCGGCCCGTAGATGTGGTGACCGTGCCGCAATATCTGGAGTCGCAGGGCGAACTGGAGGAAGCCGGTGGCGTGGTGTATATTGCGCAACTGACGCAAAATGTCATCACCTCGGCCCACATCGAGTATCAGGCACAAATCGTGCAGCAGAAGTACCAGGCCCGCCGCCTGATAACGTATGCCAGCAAGATTCTGGGCGACGCCTTCGACCCGACAAAGGACGTGGCCGACCTGATGCAGGAGACCGAAGCCGAACTCTACACCATCTCGCAGCAGACCCAACGGACCTCCTATACCCAGATAAACCCCATCATCGAGGAGGCCATGGTGAAGTTGAAGGAGAACATGGCTCGCACCGACGGCCTCTCGGGCCTGGCTACGGGCTTTGCCAAACTGGACAAGATGACGAACGGCTGGCAAAGTTCCGACCTCATCATCATCGCCGCCCGTCCGGCCATGGGTAAGACGGCCTTCATCCTGTCGATGATGAAGCGCATGGCCGTGGACATGAAGATACCCGTGGCCATGTTCTCGCTCGAAATGGCCAACCTGCAACTGGTCAACCGACTCATCTCGAACGTCTGCGAAATTCCGGGCGAGAAGCTGAAGAGCGGACAACTGAGCCCCGTCGAGCTGAACCAACTGGACAATCGGGTCAACCTGCTCAACGACGCGCCCATCTACGTCGATGACACGCCGCAGATGTCGGTTTTCGAACTCCGTACGAAGGCTCGCCGACTGGTGCGCGACCACGGCGTCAGGATGATACTCATCGACTACCTGCAACTGATGAACGCCTCGGGCATGAGCTACGGCAGTCGTCAGGAGGAGGTATCGACCATCAGCCGCAACCTGAAGGGCCTGGCCAAGGAACTGAACATCCCCATCGTGGCCCTGTCGCAGCTGAACCGCGGACTGGAAAACCGTGAGGGCAACGACGGCAAGCGGCCGCAACTCTCCGACCTTCGCGAGTCGGGTGCCATCGAGCAGGATGCCGACATGGTTTGCTTCATCCACCGTCCCGAGTACTACAAGATTTATGAGATTGACGGCGAGGACATGACGGGCAAGGCCGAGTTCATTATCGCCAAGCACCGCAACGGCTCTACGGGAGTCATCCGGCTGAAGTTCCGCAACCAGTTGGCCCGCTTCGAGGACTACGAGGACACGAGTGCCGCACCGTTGCCCGAAAACCCCTTCTCGACGAAGGCGTCGAAGGTGTCGGCCGAGGAGGCTGCCAGCATCGGTGCCATGGACCTGAACATGCCCGACTCGACGCCGTTTGGCCCGTCGGAGCCCCTGCCCGATGGGGTGCCGTTCTAAATTAGGCCGCACCTCGGAAATACTCAAATAAATTTGGTATTTCGCTCGATTTGCACTATCTTTGCACCCAATTTAATAAATAGTAAATCGTCCAATCGTAAATTAACAATATGAATATTTCTTATAAGTGGCTTCGCGACTATGTTGACTTCGACCTGACAGCCGAGGAAGTGGCCCGTGCGCTTACGAGCGTCGGACTGGAGGTAGATGGTGTGGAGGAAGTTCAAAGCATCAAGGGAGGCCTGGAGGGCATCGTCGTCGGCGAGGTGCTGACGTGTGAGCCCCATCCCAACAGCGACCACATGCACGTCTGCCAGGTGAACCTCGGTCAGGCCGAGCCCGAGCAGATTGTTTGTGGTGCCCCGAATGTAGCCGCCGGGCAGAAGGTGATAGTCGCCACCTTGGGTACGAAACTCTACGACGGCGACCAGTGCTTCACCATCAAACGCAGCAAGTTGCGCGGCATCGAGTCGAACGGCATGATATGTGCCGAAGACGAAATCGGTATCGGCACGAGCCACGACGGCATCATCGTCCTGCCCCAGGACGCCGTGCCCGGCACGCCTGCCGCCAAGTATTACCATCTGGAGAGCGACTACCTCATCGAGGTGGATATCACCCCGAACCGAGCCGACGCATGCAGCCACTACGGCGTGGCTCGCGACCTCTATGCATGGCTCGTGCAGAACGGCTATAAGACCGCCCTCCATCGCCCGTCGGTGGACGGCTTCACGGTCGATAACCACGACCTGCCCATCCAGGTACGTGTAGAGAACCAGGAGGCCTGTCCCCGCTATGCCGCCCTGTCGCTCAAGAACTGCAGGGTAGGGGAGAGCCCCGAATGGCTGAAGACACGCCTGTCTGTCGTCGGCCTGCGCCCCATCAACAATATCGTCGATATCACCAACTACATTATGATGGCCTATGGCCAGCCGCTCCACTGCTTCGACGCCGATATGGTCACGGGGCAGGAGATAGTCGTCCGCACCATGCCCGAGGGCACGCCCTTCGTCACCCTCGACGGCGAGGAACACAAGCTGTCGGACCGCGACCTGGCCATCTGCAACCGGGAGGAACCCATGTGCATCGCCGGCGTCTTTGGCGGCAAGGGCAGTGGCACGTACGAGACCACGCGGAATGTCGTGCTCGAGTCGGCCTACTTCAATCCCACGTGGATTCGCAAGTCGGCTCGCCGCCACGGACTATCGACCGACGCATCGTTCCGCTTCGAGCGCGGCATCGACCCCAACGGCACCATCTACGCCCTGAAGCAGGCCGCCCTCATGGCCCGGGAGCTGGCTGGTGCGGAGGTGAGCATGGACATCGTCGATGTCTATCCCGAGCCCATTCAGGACGCCATCGTTGACCTGAAGTTCGGCTACGTCGATAGCCTCATTGGCAAGCACATCCCCCAGGAGACGGTCAGGAGCATCGTCGGGAGCCTGGAGATGAAGGTCGTAGAGGAGACGGCGGAGGGCCTGCGCCTGCAGGTGCCCGCCTACCGCGTCGATGTGCAGCGCCCCTGCGATGTCGTAGAGGACATCCTGCGCATCTACGGCTACAATAACGTAGAGATTCCGACCGCCGTCAAGAGTTGTACGGCCGTGAAGGGCGACGTCGATAAGAGTTACAAGTTGCAGAACCTCGTGAGCGAACAACTCCTTGGTGCCGGCTTCAACGAAATCCTGAACAACTCGCTCCAGCGCGGTGCCTACTACGACGGACTGCAGAGTCTGAAGGCCGACAACTGCGTGCGGCTGATGAACCCCTTGAGCCAGGACCTCAACGTCCTGCGCCAGACCCTCCTCTTCGGTGGTCTCGAGAGCATAGCCCGCAACATATCGCACCGCTCCCAGAACCTCTCGTTCTTCGAGTTCGGCAACTGCTACTACTTTCACCAGGAGCGCCGCTGCCCCGACATCATACCCGGCGTCAGCAGCAGTCGCGACCCGGAGGTCATCAAGCACGTACTGGACGCCTACTCGGAGGACTACCACCTCGGCCTCTGGCAGACGGGCCGTCGCGTCAGCGGCAGTTGGGCCCACCCGGACGAGGACACCTCGGTCTTCGAACTGAAGGCCCACGTCCTGAACATCCTCAGCCGCATGGGAGTGCCCTTCGGAGCCCTCGTGTTTGCCCGGGGCGAGAGCGACCTCTTCGACAAGAGCCTCGAAATCCGCAACCGCGGCGGCAAGGTGCTCGCCACCCTGGGCGTCGTCAGCCTGAAGCTGCTGAAGCAGTTCGACCTCGAGCAACCCGTCTTCTATGCCGACCTCTCGTGGCAACAGCTCATGAAACTCGTGCGCAGCCAGAAGGTCAGCTACACCGACCTGCCCAAGTACCCCGCCGTCAGCCGCGACCTGGCCCTGCTTGTCGATAAGGGCGTAGAGTTCGCCGAACTGGAGCGCATTGCCTACCAGACGGAGCGGAAACTCCTGCGCGAGGTACGCCTCTTCGACGTCTATGAGGGCAACCGACTGCCCGAGGGCAAGAAGTCGTATGCCGTCAACTTCATCCTGCAAGACGAGACCCGCACCATGGGCGACAAGCAAATCGACGCCATCATGCAGCGCCTGATTCAAAACCTCACCACCCAGCTCCATGCCGAGCTGCGATGAGAAGACCCTCTCTACCTCCCCCCCGTGGGGACGAGAATAATTATGAATTGTGAATTGTGAATTAAAAATTACATACAATGGGAAGAGCATTTGAATACCGTAAAGCTACGAAACTGAAGCGTTGGGGCCACATGGCCAAGACATTCACCCGACTGGGCAAGCAAATCGCCATCGCCGTCAAGGCAGGCGGCCCCGAGCCCGAGAACAACCCTTCGCTGCGCAGCGTCATCGCCGTCTGCAAGCGCGAAAACATGCCGAAGGACAACATCGAGCGTGCCATCAAGAACGCCATGGGCAAGGACCAGAGCGACTACAAGAGCGTAACCTACGAAGGCTACGGCCCCCACGGAGTCGCCATCTTCGTCGATACCCTGACCGACAACACCACCCGCACCGTGGCCGACGTCCGGAGCGTCTTCAACAAGTTCTCGGGCAACATGGGCACCACGGGAAGCCTCTCCTTCCTCTTCGACCACAAGTGCGTGTTCACCTTCAAGAAACGTGCCGACATGGACATGGACGACTTCATCCTCGAGATGATAGACTACGGAGTAGATGAGGACTTCGACGAGGAGTACGACGAGGACAAGGACGAGACCACCATCACCATCTACGGCGAGCCCACCAGCTACAACGACATCCAGAAGAAACTGGAGGCCGACGGCTACGAGGAGGTCGGTGGCGAGTTCACCTATATCCCCAACGACCTCAAGGACGTCACCCCCGAACAGCGCGAGACCATCAACAAGATGGTGGAACGACTCGAAGAGTTCGACGACGTACAGACCGTCTATACCAACATGAAGCCCGAGGAATAGAGCTATGCTATATCAGACACAGGGCACTTGCAGCAAGTTCATCGACGTCGAGACCGACGCCGACGGCCGCATCAGCCACTGCTACTTCCATGGCGGCTGCCCCGGCAACACTCAGGGCCTGGCCCGCCTCGTCATCGGCAAGACCCCCGAGGAGGTGAAGCGCCTGCTCGACGGCATCCGTTGCGGCTCGAAGCCCACCAGCTGTCCCGACCAGCTCTGCCGCGCCCTGGAGCAGTTGGAGAAGTGAGAAGAATTGAGACAAGGTCTCAAGTGAAAATAGAAGAGAGACTGACCACCACGATGGTCAGTCTCTCTCTTGTTTATTTACGTATTCTTATTGGTTGCGCTTGCGCCAGAGGGCGGTCATGTCCTCCAGCGTTTTGCCCTTGGTCTCGGGCACCAGGCGCCAGACGAAGAGGGCGGCCAGGAGGCAGATGAGGCCGTAGAGGCCGTAGGTGAACCAGTGGCCGAAGTCGTCGCCCGGGGTGAGGTGCATGTTGAACATGGGCACGAAGGTGGAGGAGACGATGAAGTTGAATATCCACTGGAAGGCCACGGCGATGGCTACGGCGGCACCGCGGATGGTGTTGGGGAATATCTCGGCTATGAGCACCCAGCAGATGGGGCCCCAGGAGAACATGAACGAGGCGGAATAGACCATGATGCTGAGCATCGTGACGAGGCTCAGGGCGGGATTGCCGAAGGTGGTGGCGACGCCGAAGGCTCCGATGGCCATGCCGATGGAACCGCAGATGAGCAGGGGCTTGCGGCCGAGCTTCTCGACGGTGAAGACGGCTACCAGCGTGAAGAGGATGTTGACGACGCCCATGACGACGGTGTTGACCATCGGGTTGGTCATGCCCATGTCGCCGAAGATGCGCGGGGCGTAGTAGAGGACGGCGTTGATGCCGACGGCCTGCTGGAAGACGCTGAGCATGATGCCTACGAAGATGCAGAGCCAGCCGTAGGTCATGAGCCGCTCGGTGCGCACGGTGATGGTGGACTTGATGTCGGAGAGTATCTGGCGGGCCTGGCTCTGGCCGTTGATGCGCGAGAGGATGCCCAGTGCCTGTTCGTCGCGGCCTGCCATGACGAGGTAGCGCGGCGTCTCGGGCACGAAGCAGATGAGGATGGTGAACAGGCCGGCGGGGATGGCCTCGGAGCCGAACATGTAGCGCCAGCCCGTCGTGATGGTCCACGGGTCGCTGCCGGGGGCTACGGCGTTGATGCCCTGGCCGATTTGCTCGATGATGGGGTTGGTGTGGTCGCCCAGGATGAGGAAGTTGACGAAATAGACCACCAACTGGCCGAAGATGATGGCAAACTGGTTCCACGAGACGAGCATGCCGCGGATGCCCGACGGGGCAACCTCGCCGATGTACATCGGGCAGATGGCCGAGGCCAGTCCGACGCCTATGCCGCCGATGACGCGATAGATGTTGAACGCGATGAGCAGGGAGTAGGAGGGCTCGCCGTGGCGGAAGAGCATGAACTCGGGCTCCATCGACCCCAGTGCGGAGATGAAAAAGAGGATGCCGGCCACGATGAGCGCCCGTTTGCGGCCGAGGTTCGAGGCCAGCAGCCCCGACAGGGCGGAGCCGATGATGCAGCCGATGAGGGCACTGCTGCTGGTGAAGCCGTGCATCATGTCGGTGTACTGGAAGTCCTGGGCTCCGATGAAGAAGGCCTGGAGGCCCTTCTCGGCGCCGGAAATCACTGCCGTGTCGTAGCCGAAGAGCAGTCCGCCCAGTACGGCAACCATGACGATGGAAATGAGGTAGCCGCGGCTACCCTGGTCTTGTGTTTTCATGTCGTTTGTGTATCTGGTTGTTTATTGATAGTCCTCGGGGGTGAAGGTGCACTCTACGCGTGGCTTTCCCGTCAGGCGCGAGAGATAGACGTAGTGGAAGCGCATCCCGTGCTCCTTGTACGCCTTCAGGGGGATGGACGAGCGCAGGTTCTCGAGCAGCACGCTCTCGATGCTCTCGGCCGAGAGTATGTCGCAGTCGGCCTCGCCCTCGACGGTGTAGTAGTAGCTGATGAGCTGCAAGGCGGGGTCGTACGACATGCTGTCGAGCGTCGTGAACATGTCCATACGCTTCGGCGACTCCTTCTGGTTGAAGTGGTTGATGTCCTCGACGACCTGTTCCTCGAAGGTCTGTCGGTGGCAGGCCGTGAGTGCCACGGCGGCCAGCAGTAGGGTGAATATTGCCTGTTTCATACTGCAAAGGTAATCATTATTATTGATATAGGTCAAGAAAACCACCAAAAGTTGTCGTAAATCCCTAATCTTTAGTTCCTAATCTCGGCTCTTTTCGTAACTTTGTAGCGTCGTTTTAAGACAAGGTGTTAATAAAACTAACTTTAAGGTAAAAGATTATGAACGAAAAAGTAGGTACAATTGCAGGCCAGATCTGGAATGCATTGAACGAAAACGGTGCCTTGAATAACAAGGACCTGAAGAAGGCTGCTAAGGTGAAGACCGACAAGGAACTCTTCCTGGGTCTGGGTTGGTTGCTCCGCGAGGACAAGGTGACCGTAACTGAGGCAGAGAAGGACATTGTTGTAGCTTTGAACTAATTCTTCAATCCTGCTAAGGTTAAACAAAACGCTTCGGATTTCCACGTCCGAGGCGTTTTTTTATGCCATTCTTCTCGGCAGTTCGGAGAATTTTATTATCTTTGCAGCAAAATAGGCCCCCGACATGCAAAAAAACATACGCAACTTCTGTATCATCGCGCATATCGACCACGGGAAATCGACCCTGGCCGACCGCCTGCTGGAGACGACCAACACCATCAAGGTGACGGAAGGCCAGATGCTCGACGACATGGAACTTGAGCGGGAGCGCGGAATCACCATCAAGAGCCACGCCATACAGATGGAGTACCAGCGCGACGGAGAGACCTACACGCTGAACCTTATCGACACCCCGGGACACGTTGACTTCTCCTACGAGGTCAGTCGCTCCATTGCTGCCTGCGAGGGCGCGCTGCTGGTGGTAGATGCCACTCAGGGCGTGCAGGCCCAGACCATATCGAACCTCTACATGGCTATCGACCACGACCTGGAGATTATCCCCGTCGTCAACAAGTGCGACATGCCCAATGCCATGCCCGAGGAGGTGGAGGACGAAATCGTGGACCTCATCGGTTGCCGTCGCGAGGAGATTATCCGCGCCAGCGGCAAGACGGGGCAGGGCGTCGAGGACATACTGAACGCCGTCGTGGACCGCATACCCGCCCCGGGAGGCGACGAGGACGCCCCCTTGCAGGCACTCATCTTCGACTCGGTCTTCAACCCCTTCCGAGGCATCATCGCCTACTTCCGTATCGTCAACGGCTCGATACGCAGTGGCGACCAGGTGCAGTTCATCAATACCGGGAAGGAGTATAAGGCCGACGAAATCGGTGTCCTGAAGATGGA
Source organism: Bacteroidaceae bacterium (assembly GCA_017469925.1). Taxonomy (GTDB): domain Bacteria; phylum Bacteroidota; class Bacteroidia; order Bacteroidales; family Bacteroidaceae; genus Physcousia. The sequence continues at coordinate 219,690 of JAFUFK010000016.1, forward strand.
CATGGTGCCCCGCCAGGAACTCCACTGCGGCAACGTGGGCTACATCGTCTCGGGCATCAAGACGGCTACCGAGGTGAAGGTGGGCGACACCATAACGACCGTGGCCAACCCGACCCACGAGGCCATTGCCGGTTTCGAGGAAGTGAAGCCCATGGTCTTTGCCGGAGTCTATCCCATCGAGACGGAGGACTTCGAGAACCTGCGCGCCTCGCTCGAAAAACTGCAACTGAACGATGCCTCGCTGACCTTCCAGCCCGAGTCCTCTGTGGCCCTCGGCTTCGGCTTCCGCTGTGGCTTCCTGGGCTTGTTGCACATGGAAATCGTGCAGGAGCGACTCGACCGCGAGTTCAACATGGACGTCATCACCACCGTGCCCAACGTCAGCTACCTCGTCTATGACAAGCAGGGCGAGGTCCGCGAGGTGCACAATCCGGCCGGTATGCCCGAGCCCACCCTTATCGACCATATCGAAGAGCCCTACATCCACGCCTCGGTCATCACCACCGCCAACTTCATCGGCCCCATCATGACACTCTGCCTCGGCAAGCGTGGCGAACTCCTGAAACAGGAATTCATCAGCGGCAACCGCGTAGAACTGCAATACGCCATGCCCTTGGGCGAAATCGTCATCGACTTCTACGACAAACTGAAGTCGATATCGAAGGGCTACGCCTCGTTCGACTACCATCAGGACGGCTTCCGACCCTCCCGGCTGGTCAAGTTGGACATACTCCTGAATGGCGAACCCGTCGATGCCCTCTCCACACTGACCCATGTCGATAACTCCGTCGATTTCGGCCGACGCATGTGTGAGAAACTGAAGGATCTCTTGCCCCGCCAGCAGTTCGACATCGCCATACAGGCGGCCATCGGCGCCAAGATTATCGCCCGCGAGACGGTGAAGCAGGTGCGCAAGGACGTCTTGGCCAAGTGCTACGGAGGCGACGTCAGCCGAAAGCGCAAACTCCTGGAGAAACAGAAGAAGGGCAAGAAACGCATGAAACAGATTGGCAACGTCCAGGTGCCCCAGAAAGCCTTCCTTGCCGTCCTGAAACTTGATTAGAGCGAATAGTACCATGATAACCACCCCCAGAGACGTAGCACGCGAAATAGCCCGCCTATACTGCACCATGAGTCCCATGGGCATCGACGCCCTTTCGCAGATACTGGTACCCCTGAAGTACCAGAAGGGCGACATCGTCCTGCCCGAGGGCGACGTCTGCCGGGCTATGTACTTCGTGGAAAGGGGTATGGTACGCCAGTTCTACTACAAGAATGGCAAGGACGTGACCGAACACTTCTCGTTCGAGGGGCGCATCGTCTTCTGCATCGAGAGTTTCCTGAAGCAGGAGCCCAGCCGACTGATGGTGGAGGCCCTCGAGAACACCACCCTCTATGCCATCCCCTACGAGGCCTGGCACATGCAGATGCTGCAAAATCAGGAGATGGAACTCTTGTATCGTAAAATCCTGGAGCACGCCCTCATCAGCAGTCAGGAACATGCCGACTCCCAGCGCTTCGAGAACGCCGCCGAGCGCTACGGACGCCTCTTGGCCACGAAGCCCGAGATTATCCTTCGTGCCCCCATGCTCCACATCGCCTCCTTCCTACAGATGACGCCCGAGACGCTCTCCCGCGTCCGTTCGGCAGAAAATAAAAAGGCTTGACCAACTCGGGTCAAGCCTTTCTTTATGTCTTTCTCTCTCTACTTCTTCTTCTCCTCAGTCTTCTTTTCGGTCTTCTTCAGCTTCTCGGCCACTTCGGGCTTAATCTTGTAGCGCTTGTTCAGGCCCTTCAGCACCTCGTTCGTGATGTCGAACTTCGGGTTGGCCAGTAGCATGTTGTCGCCGGCCTTGGCCAGAATCATGTCGTACTTCTTCTGCTTGTTATACTGCTTCAGGAAGCTCTGGATAGAGTCGCGCATCTCCTCGTTGTACTTGTTCTGCTCCTCCTGGAACGAGGCGTACAGGCGTTCGGAGAGTTCCTGCAACGACTGCTGCTCGGCCTGCAACGACTGCTGGGCGCGGGTCAGTTCCTCCTGGCTCGTGAATCCGTTCGACTCGTACTTCTTCTGCATGTTGGCCGCATGCTGCTCCAGGGTGCGCTGCTTACCTGTCAGGGTGCGCTGGATGTTCTCGCCCTCGATGTTAGCCAGTTCCGTATAGTCCTTGCAGAACTGATACTGCGACATCAGGGTGTCGATTTCCACGTAGGCAATCTTCAGTCCCGTTTCCTCCTGAGGCTCTTCGGCCACTACCTCGCTCTCCTGTGCCTTCTTCGAGCAACTCGTCATTCCAATCATGGCCAGGCACAAGGCCATCAGATACATTTTCTTCATATTAGTAAACTTTATATTTTAAGCTTCGAACTTTTCTCCCGCTCCATGCGGTCCATCGACTGCACACAGTGGATGCCCCTGCGGCGCATCTCCTTGTTCTGCCCGATGTGCTGACTGCGGAACTCGCCGCCCCGCAACCAGATATTGACCGTCAGCAACAACATTGCCACAGCCACAATCGCCAGCACAATAAGCATCAGTTTCAGCATACCGACTGCAAAGATACGAAGTAAATTAAAAATTAAGAATTAAAAATTAAGAATTGATAGTCGTTTTATGTTTTTTTAACGGGGAGGAATATACGAAAACGGCTTCGCGCGCGTTATATATAATGTAAACCATTAAACGGTTAAACCATTAAACGATTAAACTTTTAAACCCTTATATAGAATGAGCGAAACAATGCTGAAACCCGCGAGTGTGTTTGAGTGCTTTGCACAAGTGAACCGTGTGCCCCGCCCCTCGAAGCGTGAGGAACGGATGATAGACTTCCTGCTCCAGTACGGCCAGAGCCTGGGCCTGGAGACCCGCCGCGACGAGACGGGCAACGTGATAATCCGTAAGCCTGCCACCCCCGGCATGGAAGGGCGCCCGACCGTCATCCTGCAAAGCCACATGGACATGGTGTGCGAGAAGAATGCCGACACGGAGTTCGACTTCGACCGCGATGCCATCCAGACCTATGTCGATGGTGAGTGGATGCGAGCCAAGGGCACCACGCTGGGCGCCGACGACGGCATCGGTGTGGCCATGGAGATGGCTCTGCTGGCTGCCACCGACGTGAAGCACGGCCCGCTGGAGTGCGTCTTCACCCGCGACGAAGAGACCGGCCTGACGGGGGCCGAAGGCATGAAGGACGACTTCATGTCGGGCCAGTACCTCATCAACCTGGACTCGGAGGACGAGGGCGAAATCTTTGTCTCCTGTGCCGGTGGTTGCCGCACTACGGCTACGTTCCACTACGAAGAGAAGACCACCCCGATGAGCCAGTACTTCGTACGCCTAACCGTGAAGGGCCTGACGGGCGGGCACTCGGGCGACGACATCGATAAGAAACGCGCCAACGCCAATAAGCTGCTCTTCCGATTCCTCTATCAGGAGTTGAAGAAGATGCCCATCCTCCTGGCCGACGTACAGGCGGGCGGACTCCACAATGCAATCCCTCGCGAGGCCATGGTGGTCATCTCTATTCCCCAGGGTTCGCGCGACCTGCTCAGTGCCGACTGGAATCTCTTTGCCACCGCCGTGCGCGAGGAGTACAGCGTGACAGAGCCCACCGTGGAGTTCCTGATGGAGACGGCCGAGCCCATGGCCACCGTCGTTGACCGCTCTACGGGTGAACGCCTGATTATGGCCATTCAGGGCGTCACGAATGGCGTCTTTGCCATGTCGCAGGACATTGCCCTCGTCGAGACCAGTACCAACCTGGCCAGCATCCACATGGTGCCCGAGCACCACACTATCGAAATCAACAGCAGCCAGCGCAGCAGTATCTACTCGGCCCGCGTAAACGTGGCCAATGCCTTCGAGGCCGTATTCCAACTGGCTGGTGCTGAGACGGAGACGGGCGAGGGCTATCCCGGTTGGAAACCCAATCCCAACAGCCACTTGCTGCAGGTAGCCGTCGAGCAGTACCGTCGCCTGTTCCAGAAAGACCCCGTCGTGCGCGGCATCCATGCCGGACTGGAGTGCGGACTCTTCAGCGAGAAGTATCCCCACCTCGACATGGTCAGCTTCGGCCCGACCCTGCGCGGTGTACACTCGCCCGACGAGAAACTCCTCATCCCCACCGTCCAGATGGTCTGGGACCACCTGCTGGCCATACTGGAGAACATTTAAAGACCCCATCCCCAGCCCCTCCCTTGTAGAGAGGGGAGTTGACGCTTATGAAAACGAATATCTGTAATAGGATTCAAGACATACTTCTCCCTCCCTACAAGGGAGGGCTGGGGTGGGTCTTCTGTTTGCTTTTATTGTTTGTCGTGGTTGGTTGCGACGACTACGACTCCTGGACGACATCGCCGGCGGCACGACTGACATTCTCGGCCGACACGGTGGCGTTCGACACGGTCATCACCAACCAAAGCTCGACTACGAGCACGCTGATAGTCTTCAACCACAACAAGGAGGGCCTGCGCATCAGTCGTGTGGCGCTCGGCATGGGCAGCGAGTCGCCCTTCCGCGTCAACCTCGACGGCCAGTATCTCTACGGCGGAGTGGGGGAGGACTTCGAGGTACGCCGCCAGGACAGCATCTATGCCCGCATCGAGGTCCGGTTGCCCGAGGTCGATAGCGACTCTATCCACGCCTATCGGGACGAACTGCTCTTCACCCTCGAGAGCGGCGTCGTGCAGAAGGTTCTGCTCACGGCCTCGGGCATGGACGTCATCATCCTGCGCGGCGAAGTCGTGACCGACGACCGCACGCTCGACGCCCGTCGGCCCTATCTCATCTACGACTCCCTTGTAGTGGCTCAGGGTGCAACACTCACCCTGCCCGAAGGCTGTACGCTGATGTTCCACGACGGCGTGTCGCTGCTCGTCCACGGCACCCTGAAGGCCAATGGCTCACTCGCCCGACCCGTGACCCTGCGTGGCGACCGCACCGACCGCATGTTCCCCTACCTGCCCTACGACAACACACCTAATCGGTGGGGAGGCCTGCACTTCTTTGCCGACAGCCACGGCAACGAACTGACGCAGTGCGACATACACTCGGGCGACTACGGCATCATTTGTGACAGTACGGCCATCGACGAGTCGGCCTCGCCACTCCTGACGATGCAGGATTGCGTGGTGCACAACATTGGCGGCCCCGGTCTCGTGCTGACCCACTGCCGTACGCAGGTCGTGGGCACGCAGGTCAGCAATACGCTGGGGAATACGGTCCAACTCTTAGGCGGCGACCATACCTTCGTCCATTGCACCCTTGCCCAGTTCTATCCACTTTCGGCCGACCGAGGCGATGCTCTTGTCCTGGGCGACTCCATTCCGACGGGCCCCGACATGAAGAAGGATTATGACTACGTCCCTCTCGAACGGGCCTTGTTCCTGAATTGTGTGATTACGGGCTATGCCGACGATGTGCTTCGGGGGCAGTTCTTCAGGACCACCGTGGCCGAGGGTAATTTCCTCTTTCAGAATTGCCTTATGCGCACCGTGGCCGAGGGCGACCCGCGCTTCCAAAACGTCCGGTACGACCTCTCCGACTCGCTGGAGGTTACGGGCAAGGACCACTTCGTCCTGTTCGATACCCACGACTTCCTCTACGACTTCACGCCCGACTCGCTCTCCGCCATCCGTGGCCTTGCCGACCCCGAAGTGGCACGCCTCTACCCCATTGACCGCAAGGGGCGCAGCCGCCTTGCCGACGGAGAGCCCGATGCCGGGGCGTATGAGGGACAGTAAGACGAAGTCAGCATCTGCTTTCTCGACAACCAGTCACTGGTTAAATTTTAACCAGTCACTCCTTTCGCCGAAACCAGTGACTGGTTTCGGCTTAACCAGTCACTGGTTTCCAACGCGCATGTGCGAGCGTACGCGTGAGCGCGATTTTGCGCATGAGATAAGGGGATGGAAGTCTGCCGAGGTAGGTGGTTAGGTGTTCTTCGTTATTCACTATTTTTTCGTACAAAAGTCCCGATTCTTTTTCTTTTATAAAGAATTATTCTTAATTTTGTCGTCGGCAAGGGACAATTCGCCGCCCCGTGTGGGCCGATGGTACTCAGTGGAGGGCCCTGCCGGAAACTTATTGGTGAACAATAGCATCAGCTATTTATTCAGAGTATCATGAAACCTAGGAAATTTCATTGAAGTAGTGCTCGAGTAAGTCAGCCGATGCCTGTGCGATAGCGCGGGCATGACTTATATCTTAGCACTACAGGTACATTCCTAGGACCTCATGATACGGGAGAAGAGCCACGTCTGCGCTTCTTTTGTGTCTTGAGGTTTCCTTCGAATTGCCTGTAATCAAAGCCTGGAGATATAGTCTGCATGCTAACAGACTATATCATTATGGATAACAGACAAATTAGTATTGTGTCCTTATTCTCTGGCTGTGGTGGTCTCGACCTGGGATTCGAACAAGTTGGAGATTACAAGACAGTGTGGGCAAATGACTTCAAGCATGAAGCCTGCGAGAGTTTTAGGAATCATTTTGGTAATGTCATTGTAGAAGGTGATATTGAGAAGATAGACCCTTATGTGAGTGGCGTTGTACCAGCGTGTGACTTGGTGTTGGGTGGCTTTCCTTGCCAGGACTTTTCCATTATCTGGAAACAGCCTGGATTAAACGGGGAAAGAGGAAATCTGTATAAGAGTTTCTTGCGCTTTGTTGATGCAAAGAAACCCAAGGCATTTGTTGCTGAAAACGTAAAGGGACTCTTGACTGCAAATAAGAAGAAAGCAATTCGGCAGATTATAGAAGATTTCCAAAATATTGCTCCTGGATATTATGTCACGCCTCATCTTTACAATTTTGCAGACTATGGAGTTCCAGAGTTTAGAGAGCGAGTTCTTATTGTCGGGATTCGTATAGATACAGGATTCCTATTTAAGCACCCCAGTCCTACACACGGCAATGATGACAGACTTTTACCTTATGTCACAGTTGGTGACGCTTTCAAGGGGGTAGAAAGTGTGCCTTTCAACAACGAGAAATTGAAGGTCCAAGAGCGTACGCAGAGAATCATCAGTCTGATTCCAGAAGGAGGCAATTTTACGGATATTCCTAAAGACAGCCCATATTATGTTAAAGGGATGATAAGTCACGTTTATCGTAGAATACATCGTGGAGAGCCATCAAAGACGATTATCGCAGCAGGCGGAGGAGGGACATGGGGATATCACTACCCGGAAAACCGGCCTCTCACGAATAGAGAGCGAGCAAGAATCCAATCGTTCCCCGATGACTTTATTTTTTATGGAAGCACAACAGAGGTAAGAAGACAAATAGGCAATGCCGTACCGCCAGTAGGTGTGCATGAAGTTGCAAAGGCACTAAAGCCTCTATTCTATGGCAAATATGAGAGGACAGACCTTCTTAAGATACAAGAAGAGACATTGAGACTCCCCATAGAGGAAAGACTGAAGTTAATCACAAAATAATCCCTGTCACAAACCATGGAACTATTATTACCCGCCAACCCAATCATACAAAGCCAGATACGCACAAAGAGTATCTCCAAGATGTATAATAACTTGGTGGAAACTTCTACCGACCTTAATATTGCAACAGGGTACATTACCAATGACTCGGTTGCCGCACTAAAACAGATTGTTGAATTTAGGGATGGTGCTCTTAACCTGTCACTATTTATTGGGATGAACTATCTGGAGGGATTTACGAGACCACAATATTATGCCGTGAAGGATTTGAATGAATTCTTGACAGCCAATCACTCTGGACGTGTGTATTTGTCCCCCCAAGCATTATATCATGGTAAGATGTACTCGTTTATGAAGGGTACATTGTGTCTTGCATCATTCGTAGGTTCATCAAATCTGGGTAGTTTTGTAGGGACATCCCAAAACTACATAGAAGCAGATATCCTCTTTAAAGATAAAGAGGGCGTGGAAATCAACAACTTCATAGGCAAAATCACAGCTTCGCTTGGTCAAAGATTCGAGGATGTTCCAGAATTGCAGAATTTTAAGGAGAATGACATAGAACTATTGGATGGCTATTCTTATGTTAAAAAACTGACGAAAGAGGAACTACAGAATTTGCAATCAACTGCAACGAATACTTATATAGATGTGCCACTTAAGACAGAAGCAAAAAGTAACCTTAACACATACTTTGGAAAAGGGAAAGTGAAAGGACGTTATAGCCCCAGAGGGTGGTATGAAGTAGAACTCATTGTAAGTAAGAATTTGGATCGACGCGACTTCCTCCCTCTCAATTTTACAGCTGTCACGACTGACGGATACGAATTTGAATGCTCCCGTCAAGGCGATTATGACAAGAATCTCCGCTCATCTTATGACCTGAAAATACTAGGCCGTTGGATTAAAGGACAGATGGAAAACTGTGGAGCACTGGAAGTGGGGACACCTGTAACCGATGACACTTTATACAAATTCGGAAAAACTTCATTACGCTTCACGAAAACAGAGTCTGGAAAGTTCATTTTGTCACTCATATAAGTAAGATAGGATATGTATCTCTCGAAATATCTTGCATCAATCCATAACAAGGAGTTGGTGCACTCGATTACTTCTACGTCGAATGGATTCTTGAAAAGGCTAAACGAGCATCTCGACATGAGGATGCAACTAAATGCATTGCTCTTGGGTAATGTGCAAAGTGGAAAAACAGGCCAGATGTTAGGCATCATGTCTGCAATGGCGGATGAGGGATATAGATTCTTTCTATTGCTGACAACCGACAATGTTGACCTACAACGACAGACCTATAATCGGGTGAAGGAAAGTCTTACGGAATTTAATGTCTTGACCGAAAAAGACGACTTACTCCTAAATGCGTCATCATTAGTCAAGCCAACGGTCGTGGTACTGAAAAAGAATGCCAGAGTTCTTTCAAGATGGAAGAACCATTTAACTAATACCGGATTGTGCCGAGGCTTACTGCTTGTCATTTTTGACGATGAGGCTGATTCTTCCAGCCTCAACACTTTGATAAATAGGGATAGGGTGAGCAGCATCAATAAAAAACTCACGGAGATAAAGGCAACCGCTGCAAATACAATATATATAGAAGTGACAGCGACGCCTCAGGCTGTTCTTTTGCAAACAAGTTTGTCTGGGTGGAAGCCTCAATTCGTTTACTATTTCGAACCGGGGCAAGATTATCTTGGCGGGAATTACTTCTATCCTAAAGTGAAATCGCTTAACACCATATTTACACCCGATAATGAATTGGATGACGTAACAGATGGAGGAGACATCGTTTGTCCATGGGGGTTGAGACGAAGCATTTTGTCATTCTTGGTAAATTGTGCCCATAAGAAACTCAATGGCGCGACAAACTGTAACTTTATGATTCATCCAAGTGCAAGGATAAACATACATAATGCATTTGTATCAACCGTACAAGACCATTTGACATTACTTCAGCATTCGACCAACGAAAAGGCATTTATTAGCAACCTTCGGGAAGAATGGAAAGACCTACAACAAACGAAACCAGACCTTGAAGACTTTGAGGACATAAGAGATTCGGTCATAGAAATCTTGGATAATACAGAAGTTTTCGTTATACCCTTAAACTCCAAGAGTCTTGTATGCCGTGACCCGAATAATCCTGATGCACTTGACTTACATAAAGGATTCAACATAGTTATTGGCGGTAATACATTGGGCAGGGGTATAACCTTTCCCAATCTTCAAACAGTATATTATTGCAGGACATCTAAAACACCTCAAGCAGACACATTCTGGCAACATTCTCGTATTTTCGGTTATGACAGAGAAAAGCAGATGATTCGCTTGTTTATTCCTCAAGGTTTATATAAGTTGTTCTCTGACTTAAATACGTCTAATGAGATGCTAATAAAGCAAATAGAAGAAAATATTGAAAAAGTTCAACTGATTTACCCCTCAAACATTAGGCCTACAAGGAAGGGGGTTATAGATAAAAGATACTTGAATCTTCTTTATGGAGGTGTGAATATGTTTGCTTCGGCTCCATTGTGCGTTAATGTAGAAACAATCAACGGATTAATTGCACAATTTGCAACAGAAAAGTGCATTGACGTAGAATCGGAGTTGCTTATAAAAGTATTAAGATTAGTAAGAAGTGAGAGTATAGATGACTTTAATTCGGAAAAGTATATTGCATGTTTACAAGGGTTGAAATCTCAACGTCCACAAATCAAATGCAAACTAATTGTAAGGATTGACCGCGATATCGCTAAAGGCACAGGTACTTTATTGTCTCCAAACGATAGGGCAATCGGAGATTCGCTAAATAAAGAGGTCGTCCTGACAATGTATAGAATCATAGGAAGTAAAGATAAGGGTTGGGACGGCAGACCATTATGGATTCCAAACATCAAATTCCCTGATGATTCTTGCTTTTATGATATAAATGAAGCTGAATAGCAGATTGCCAGAAGAAGAACGAATGAATAGATTGATTATTCATTCTTGGATAGTACGTTTGGAATCTTGGAGAAGATTGTTGTTGAACAGAGGCCCTTTCTCTCATTTTTTTTCATATCTTTGCAGTTGTTATGAGACGATGCAAGATATATGACGGAGCATGAGAAATGGCAATGGCAGGAGCCTGGAACAGCATGGAGGGGCGTCGGGGTGTATCATGTCACACTGATAGTGCCTTCGCGTGAGCCACTGCTGGGTAGATTGGTGATGCAGGGGGATGATCCCTCGAACGCGAGGATAGAACGGACGGCCCTGGGCAATGCTGTCGTTGATGAGCTGTATGTGATGTGCAGGCACTATCCGGCTATTCGCATTCTGCAATTCTGCCTTATGCCAGATCATCTGCATGCCGTTATCCATGTGACACAGGCGATGGATACAAGCATCCGCAGCGTCGTTCGTGGATATTGGCAGGGTGTGAAGAGGCATGGAAGGGCTTATACTTTGTCTGTTTCTACCGAATTAAATTCGGAGACAACGAACGAAGGGGGCGGGAAGACCGGAACAACAGACGAAGGGGGCTATCCCTTCCCGATTTTTACTGAACGCCCATTTATCCGACCTCTGTCCCGTCGTGGGCAGCTGCATACGATGATTCGCTATGTTCAGATGAATCCGCAACGGTTGGCTACCAAGCGCCTTAAGCCTGGCTATTTCCGCGTGCAGAAGGATATAGAGATTGGCGGGCGCAGGTATGACGGTGTGGGGAATGTTGCACTGCTGATGGAGGAGAGGTTTGCTACGGTTCATGTGCGAAGTGCGATGGTAAAGGCTGCGGAGAGCGGTGATGACAAGTCGTTGCGTGACTACATGAACAACTGTGTGCTGATGGCTCGTAAGGGAGTGGTGATGGTGTCGCCATTTATTTCACCACAGGAGAAGCGGGTAATGCAAGTGCTGTTACAGGAACAGCATCCCTTTGTCCTCCTTACGGACAATGGTTTCCGTGATTACTACAAACCTGCCGATGCCCTTTTCGAAGCGTGTGCAGCCGGTCGCTTGCTTATACTCAGCCCATGGCCCTACGACGAGGGAAAACATCACATCAGTCGTTCCGAATGCGTAGCTCTCAATGCAATGGCTGAAGAATTTTGCAGGTCTCTTTCGCATTCGGCTATTCGTGGTGATACGGCTCTCCGTTGAGTATCGTCATGGCACGATAGACTTGTTCGACGAAGAGGAGGCGAATCATCTGATGGGAGAATGTCATCTGGCTCAGGGAGATTTCTTCCTGGGCCAGTTTATGAATCTGCTGGGCAAAGCCATAGGGACCGCCTACTACGAATACCAGACGGCGAGGACTGGCGGCCATGCACTTCTGCATCCATTGGGCAAATTCAACAGAGCGACGCTCCCTCCCGTGCTCGTCTAACAAAACGATGTAATCTCCTGATTGCAAGACTTTTTTAAGTAGTTCGGCTTCTTGCTCTTTTTGCTGCTCTTGCGAGAGGTTCTTGGCATTTCGGAGTTCGGGAATCGCCAGCATCTCGAAGGGCATATAGTGGCTGATGCGGGTGATGTATTCGTCGGTCAGCGAGGCTGTTCGCTGGTCCGTAGTCTTGCCAATGACAAAAAAAATAGTCTTCATCGGGGGCGAAGGTACAAAATAATTATTAATTCTTAATCATTAATTCTTAATTATTTCGTATCTTTGCGAGGAATAGTAATTTAATATCATCTTATTATGCTTAGTGTAGAAGAACTGAACGACCGACTGATTGACCTCGCCTTTGCCGAGGACATCGGAGATGGTGACCATACCACTTTGTGTTGTATCCCTGCCGACCAGATGGGGGAGAGCAAGTTGCTGATTAAGGAAGAGGGCATCTTTGCCGGCGTCGAGATTGCCAAGCAGGTGTTCCACCGCTTTGACCCGTCGATGGAGGTGGAGGTGTATATCGAGGATGGGGCGCACGTTCGGCCGGGCGACATCGTGATGTCCGTAAAGGGACGGGAGCAGAGCCTGCTGCAGACCGAGCGCCTGATGCTGAACATCCTGCAGCGCATGTCGGGCATTGCCACGATGACCCACAAATACCAGCAGGCACTCATCGATGCAGGCACGAAGACCCGCGTACTGGACACCCGTAAGACGACGCCCGGAATGCGTATGCTGGAGAAGGAAGCCGTCCGGATAGGCGGTGGCATGAACCACCGCATCGGTCTGTTCGATATGATTCTCCTGAAGGACAACCACATCGACTTCTGCGGCGGCGTGCATAATGCCATCTCGCGGGCCAAGCAGTATTGTAAGGAGAAGGGCAAGAATCTGAAGATAGAGTGTGAGGTGCGCGACTTCAAGGAACTGGAACAGGCGCTCCAGGAGGGTTGCGACCGTATCATGTTCGACAACTTCACGCCCGAGGACACCCGCCGGGCAGTAGAACTCGTGGCCGGACGGGCCGAGACGGAATCCAGCGGCGGCATCACCTACGACACCATGATTCCCTATGCCAAGGCAGGCGTGGATTTCATCTCCTTCGGTGCCCTGACCCACTCGGTGAAGGGCCTCGACATGAGTTTTAAGGCGGCAGGGTCTGATAAATTAAAGATTAAGAAATAGAAATTAAGAATTAGAGGATGAAAAAGACAATATTCCTTCTTTTGTTTGCGCTGGTTGCATCAGCGCCCTCTTTCGCTTGTACGAACCTGATTGTCGGCAAGCGGGCATCGGCCGACGGTAGCGTCATAGTCAGCTACAATGCCGACAGCTATGGCATGTATGGCAATCTCTATCGCCATGTGGGCGGCAAGCACCCGGCTGGTGAAATGCGAAAGATATACGAGTGGGACACCAATAAGTACCTGGGCGAGATTCCTCAGGCCCCCGTCACCTACAACGTCGTGGGCCAGATGAACGAGCACCAAGTCTCCATCTGCGAGACCACCTTCGGCGGTCGTGAGGAACTGGCCGACTCGACCGGTATCATCGACTACGGGTCGCTCATCTACATTGGTCTGGAGCGCTCGCGCACGGCCCGCGAGGCTATCGGGGTGATGACTGACCTCGTGGCCAAGTATGGTTACTATAGCGAGGGTGAGACCTTTACAATTGCCGACAAGAACGAAGCGTGGGTAATGGAAATGGTGGGTAAGGGCCCAGGCTCGAAGGGTGCCGTATGGGTGGCCGTACGCATTCCCGACGACTGCATCTCGGCACATGCCAACCAGAGCCGTATCACGCGCTTCGACATGAAGGACAAGCAGAATGTCATGTATGCCAAGGATGTTGTGAAGTTTGCCCGCGAGAAGGGTTACTTTACGGGTAAGAAGGATAGCGACTTCTCGTTCCGCGATGCCTTCAATCCCCTGGACTTCGGCGGCATCCGCTATTGCGATGCCCGCGCCTGGTCGTTCCTCAATCGGCATGCCGACGGAATGGACAAGTACCTGCCTTACATCCAGGGTGAAGACCTGACGCTGGAAATGCCTCTATACGTGAAGCCCAACCACCTCGTCTCGGTGCAGGACGTCAAGAATGGCATGCGTGACCACTACGAAGGCACGCCGCTCGACATGCAGCAGGACCTCGGTGCAGGCCCCTACAATATGCCTTACCGTCCGTCGCCCTTGAGCTTTGAGGTGGACGGCAAGAAATACTACACCGAGCGCCCCACCTCCACCCAGCAGACGGGCTTCTCCTTCGTGGGGCAGATGCGCTCCCAGTTGCCTGATGCCGTCGGCGGTGTGGTGTGGTGGACCAACGACGATGCCAACATGACCGCCTACACGCCCATCTATTGCGGTGTGTCGGCTGTCCCCACCTGCTACGAACGCATAGAGGGCATACAGGACGAACTCACCTTCTCGTGGCAGTCGGCATACTGGCTCAGCAACACCGTAAGTAATATCGTCTATCCCTACTATGAGAAGATGTACCCCGACCTCAAGACTGCCCAGACGGAGTTGGAAACGGCTTTCGGACAGGAGCAACAGCGCATAGATGCCGAGGCTACAAAACTCATAAATGCAGGTGTTGCCGAGCAGGCAATGACCCTGCTTACCGACTACAGCTGTGAAGCCGCCGACCGCATGATGCAGCGTTGGCAGACTCTCTTCCAGTACCTCGTGGTGAAACACAACGACATGGTGGTGAAGCCCGAGGAGGACGGAAAGTTCAAGAAGACGAAGTACGGCCTTGGTGCCAATCCCGTGCGCCCAAGTTATCCCGAACGCTATTGGCGTGAGGTTGCGAAGCAGACGGGCGACAAGTATTTGATGAAATAAGGAGACAAATATCTTAATACGTAATACAATGGATCAGGAACTTATCAAAAAGTGCGAAGCTGAGGCCCAGAAGTGGCTCGCTTCCAGAGTGTACGATGCCGAGACAAAGGCTGAGATTCAGGCCATGCTCGACAACGAGGACAAGACTCAGTTGGTAGATGCCTTCTACCAGACCTTGGAGTTTGGTACGGGCGGACTGCGCGGTATTATGGGTGCCGGTACCAACCGTATGAACAAGTACATCGTGGCCATGGCCACACAGGGTTTTGCCAACTACATCAACAAGGCCTTCCCCGAAGGCGGCAAGAGCGTGGTCGTAGGTCACGACTGCCGCAACAATGGTCGCATGTTTGCCGAGACCGTGGCCAACATCTTCTCGGCCAACGGCATCCGTGTGTTCCTCTTCGAGAGCCTGCGCCCCACACCGGAGGTTTCGTTCGCCATTCGCCATCTGGGTGCTGTGGCTGGTGTCAATGTCACCGCCTCTCACAACCCCAAGGAGTACAACGGCTACAAGGCCTATTGGGAGGACGGTGCCCAGGTATTGGCTCCTCATGACAAGGGCATCATCGACGAGGTGAACCGCGTGGCTATCGAGGACGTGAAGTTCGAGGGCAATCCCGACCTCATCAAGATTATCGGTGGCGAAATGGACTATGACTACATGCTGGCCGTTCGCGAGGCTCGCATCGATGCCGAAGTCATCAAGCGCCAGAAGGACCTGAACATCGTCTATAGCCCCATGCACGGTGCGGGTCGTGTGGTTACCCCTCTTTGCCTCCGCAGTTGGGGGTTCGAGAACATCAACGTGGTGCCCGAACAGATGGTCATCGACGGCAACTTCTCGACCGTCGTTAGTCCTAATCCCGAGAATGCCGAGGCCATGACCCTGGGTATGAAACTCGGTACGAAACTCAATGCCGACCTGGTCATCGCCAGCGACCCCGACGCCGACCGTTTGGCCATCGTCTGCCGCGACCCGAAGGGCGAGTGGATTATCATCAATGGCAATCAGACCTGCATGATGTTCTCCTACTACATCATCAAGAACAAAATTGCCCTTGGCCAGCTGAAGCCCACCGACTTCCTCGTAAAGACCATCGTTACCACTGAGGTCATTGCCGAGATTGCCAAGAAGAACAACGTGGAGTTGCGCGACTGCTACACCGGCTTCAAGTGGATTGCCCACGAGATTGCCATCAGCGAAGGCAAGCAAAAGTACATCGGCGGCGGTGAGGAGAGCTTCGGCTTCCTGCCCTACGACAAGGTGCGCGACAAGGATGCCCCAGCCGCCATCTGCCTCATCTGCGAGATTGCCGCATGGGCTAAGGACCTGGGCAAGACGCTCTACGACCTCTTGATTGACATCTATAAGGAGTATGGTTTCAGCTACGAGCACACCATCAACGTCGTTCGTCCCGGTAAGACCGGTGCCGACGATATTAAGCAGATGATGGTGGACTTCCGTGGTGCAAAGGCTCCGAAGGACATCGCCGGCAGCAAGATTATCTGCACGAAGGACTTCCAGGCCCTGACGGCTACCGACGCCGAGGGTAACGTCACCCGGCTCGACATGCCCGCCACCTCGAACGTCCTCCAGTGGTTCTGCGAGGATGGCACGAAGGTCAGTGTTCGTCCCAGCGGTACCGAGCCTAAGATTAAGTTCTACCTCGAGGTCAAGGGCCATATCGAGTGTGCCAACTGTTACCCCGGTGCCGTAGCCGAGGCCCAGAAGAAGGTAGAGGCCATCAAGCAAAGCCTCGGACTTGATTGATGTTGACGGCTGATAACAGACATCGTTTGACTGATTTCTATTTTGCATATTGCCAAGGGGATATCCTGCTCACGAGTGAGGGGGATGTCCCCTCGGGCGTTTCTGCTCCCATCGATTTCCAGCCTTGGGAGCATGTGACAACCATAGAACAGGACGATAGTCGCTGCCACGTCTATCGCCTCGACCACCCCGTTGTCGGGCATCCTGGCTTGCAGATGATGGGGCTTCGCAAGTCGTTCGACGTGCTTTCCCCTGAAATGTATCAGCTGGCGGGAAAGTGTGCCGAGTTGGTCTATTGGGACCAGAACTCGAAATACTGTGGCTGTTGCGGAGCCCCGATGCGCTGGGACACCGAAATCTCGAAGCGCTGCACCGAGTGCGGAAAAGAGCTCTGGCCGCAACTACAGACGGCCATCATCGTGCGCGTGACACGAGGCGACGAAGTCTTGATGGTCCATGCCCACAACTTCCGAGGCACCTTCTACGGGCTGGTGGCGGGTTTCGTCGAGACGGGCGAAACGCTTGAGGAGTGTGTGCAGCGCGAGGTATGGGAGGAGACCCATCTGCGTGTCCGCGACATCCGCTACTTCGCCTCCCAGCCCTGGCCCTATCCCGCCGGACTCATGGTGGGGTTCACGGCCGAATACGAGAGTGGCGAACTCCAACTCCAGCGCTCCGAACTGGCAGGGGGAGGGTGGTTCCGGCGCGACAATCTGCCTGAAATACCTGGTCCCGTGAGCCTTGCCCGCCGACTTCTGGACGACTGGCTACAAAAAAATCATAATTCATAATTCATAATGAGACGAACACTATGGGCAGCATTGCTGCTGATGTCGGTGAACATGACGATGAGTGCGAATACGACGGAAATACACCTCAAGTGGATACACACGAGCGACGTCCACGGTTCGCTCTTTGGCTACGACTATCTGCGCAAGCAGTCCGTCAGTGGTGGCCTGGCCGAGATATATGCCTTCGTGCAGGACCAGCGCCGCGAATACGGCGACCGCCTCATTGTGACCGACGGAGGCGATTGCCTCCAAGGCCAGCCTACGGCCTACTACTACAACTTTGTCGATACCCTCTCGCCCCATCTTGTGGCCGAGGCCATGAACGTGATAGACTATGACTGCGGAGCCATGGGCAACCACGACATAGAGACGGGCCATTCGGTCTATGACCGTTGGGTGCGCGACTGCAAGTTTCCCGTTCTTGGGGCCAATGTCATCGATACACGTACGGGCGAGCCCTACCTCCAGCCCTACTATATCATTCAGCGCGCGGGCGTGAAGATTGCCGTCCTCGGCATGCTTACCCCCGCCATTCCCAACTGGTTGCCCGAGCAACTGTGGTCGGGCCTCCGTTTCGAGGACATACTCACCTCGGCCCGCAAGTGGGTTGGCATCATCCAGGAGCGCGAACGGCCCGACCTGTTCGTAGGCCTCTTCCATAGCGGCTACGAAGACGGCATCGTCACGCCCGAGTACCGGGAGAATGCCTCGCGTCTGGTGGCCGAACAGGTGCCCGGCTTCGACCTCATCGTCTATGGCCACGACCACCGCGCAGCCACCCATCACGTAAGGAACTCTGAGGGGCATGATGTCGTTGTGGCAGGGCCTACCAGCCAAGGCAAGCGCATCGTCGAGGCCGACATTTTCCTTACGCTCGACAAGAAGGGCAGGGTGGTGGATAAGCACATCGAGGCCGGGGCTCCCAACGTGGGTGGAGGCCGACCTGAGGACGAACAGGCGTTTCTTGACAAGTTCGCCGCCCAGCGCCAAACCCTGCAGGAGTGGGTTGACCGACCCATCGGCACCCTCACCGCCCCCCTACGCGAACGCGATGCCTTCTTCGGCCCCTCCGAGTTCATCGACCTCATCCACCAGATGCAACTCGACCTGACGGGCGCCGACGTATCCTTTGCCGCCCCCCTCTCGTTCGACTCCCGACTGCAGGCCGGCACCATTCGCGTCAGCGACATGTTTGCCCTCTACAAGTACGAGAACTTCCTCTACACCATGCGCCTGACGGGGCGCGAAATCAAGGACTTCCTTGAGATGTCCTACGGCCTCTGGACCAACCAGATGCACTCGGCCGACGACCACATCATGCTCCTCGACTCCATCCTCGACGGCGGTCGTCGCCTGGGGCTGAAGAACGTCTCCTACAACATGGACTCCGCCGCCGGCATACGGTATCTGGTCGATGTCTCCAAGCCCGTGGGCCAGCGCATCGTGATACTCTCTATGGCCGACGGCACACCCTTCAGCCTCGACCGCGACTATCGTGTCGCCATCAACAGCTACCGCGGCAACGGCGGCGGCGAACTCATCACCCGCGGGGCCGGTATTCCCCATGCCGAACTCAAGAGCCGCATCCTCGCCAGTACCGAAAAGGACCTTCGCTATTACCTCATGCAACGCATTATCGAGCAAAAGACTGTTACACCCCGGCGACTGGGCCACTGGCGCTTCGTCCCCGACGAATGGGCCCCTGCCGCACTCGAGCGCGACCGAAAAATCCTATTCCCCAACGACCGACAGCAATGAAGAAAGAAGAATTCCAAGCCCTGCTCCAGCAACACGCCGAGGAGCTGGCACAGATTAAGTACTCGGCCCATTCGCTCCACGCCAGTGTCAACCAGACCTACGACCGAGTCCACCCCTATGGCTACCACCTCGAGATGGTGGCCGACCTTGTCCGTCGCTACGCCCATAGCGTCTGTGCCGACGAGGCCGACCTGCTGCCCCTCATGTTCGGAGCCTATTTCCACGACTCCATCGAGGACGCCCGCCAGACTTACAACGACACCCTTCGCACGGCCCGTCAGTACATGTCGGAGGACCAGGCCCTCCTGGCCGCCGAGATAGTATATGCCCTCACCAACGACAAGGGCCGCAC
This sequence comes from Bacteroidaceae bacterium, assembly GCA_017469925.1. GTDB lineage: Bacteria > Bacteroidota > Bacteroidia > Bacteroidales > Bacteroidaceae > Physcousia. The sequence continues at coordinate 239,053 of JAFUFK010000016.1, forward strand.
CCGCGACGAGCGTGCCGGCGACCGCTACTATCAGGGCATCCGTTCCACTCCCTATGCCCCCTTGGTAAAACTCGCCGACCGTCTGGCCAATGCCACCTATTCGTTCCGCACCATTAGTTCCGCCAACGACTTCGGCGGCGTCAACACCCGCATGAAGGAAGTCTATCGTCGCGAGATGCCCCACTTCCTCTCCGCCATCACCGTCACCGATACCGACGACCCTCGCTACCAGCTCCCAAGCGAGATGGTTGAAGCAATTGAGGCTCTGCTCTGACACAATTAAGTGTCGGGACTTGTGCCACCAATGGCACAACCCCGTGCCACCAATGGCACAACTCCGTGCCACCAATGGCACAACCCTGTGCCACCCGTGGCACAGCCTGATGACCTTGTAGTAATCTTATTTTCGACTTGTAAGGCAGGCCCTTTTTTCGTTAAAAGAGCCTAAATGTGCACTTGCGCTTGCACGTGTGCGAGGGATTTTGTACCTTTGCAGGCAAATTGTGTGATAAACAGAAAACGCTTGACTATGAAAAGAATAGCATTGATAGCCCTCGTGTCACTGATAGCCTTTGGTGCACAGGCGCAGGAGGAACTGATGAAGTATGGCGACTTTGAGTCGTGGGTGACGCGCACCATCACCGAGAGTAAAATCATCGGCGGCAAGACGAAGTCGATGGTGGAGGTGGGCCCGAACATGAAGTACGAGCCTAAGGTGTATAAGAACCAGGGCGGTTCGATATGGGGCACGAGCAACATCTATGCCCACGTGAAGGGCATCTCGAAGACGAACACCAGTGTCTATAAGGACACGCACAACGGCGGCACGTGCATTAAGTTGCGTACGCACGTCGAGGGCGTGAAGGTGCTCGGTATGGTGAACATCTACGTCATCGCTGCCGGCTCCATCTTCACGGGCGAGATGGTGGAACCCATCACGAGCAGTTCGAACCCCTTCCGCTACCTGAACCTGGGCATCCCCTGCACGCGCCGGCCGAAGGCGGTGAAGTTCGACTACAAGGTGCAACTGTCCGACTCGGCCAACGTCAGGATGACGGGCTTCAGCCGCAAGAAGACGATGGCTACGAAGGACTATTGCGACGCCCAGTGCTACCTGCAGAAGCGTTGGGAGGACGAGGACGGCAACATCCACGCCCTGCGCATCGGAACGCTGGTCCACCGCTTCACCTCGTCGGTAAAGACGTGGCAGGAGGGCAAGTCGTTCCCGATTCACTACGGCGACATCACGGGCGAGAGCTACTACCGCGGTTACATGGGCCTGCTGACGGGCGACAACGCCATCTATGCCACCAACAGCAAGGGCAAGCAGGTGAAGGTGACCGAAGAGGGTTGGGCCGACGCTGGCGAGACGCCGACACACATTATCGTGAAGTTCAACTCGAGTTGCGGCGGTGCCTACATCGGTTCGCCAGGCAATACCCTGTGGATTGATAACGTGAAGTTGGTGTATTGATAGAATCAAAAATTAAGAATTGGAAATAAAGACACCATATTACTTGGTAGAGGAGAGGTTGCTCAGGCGCAACCTCTCGCTGATTCGGCAGGTAGCCGAGGAGAGTGGGGCAGAGGTGATTCTGGCCTTCAAGGCCTTTGCCCTGTGGCGGACGTTCCCCATATTCCGTGAATACATTGGTCACACGACAGCCAGCAGCCTCTACGAGGCCCGCTTGGCGATGGAGGAGTTTGGCAGCCCGGCCCATACCTATAGCCCTGCCTATACGGAGGAGGACTTCCCGACCATTCTCAGGTGCAGTAGTCACATCACCTTCAACAGCCTCAGTCAGCTCGGTCGCTTCCGCCCGATGGTGGAGGCCTACAATCAGGAGCATCCCGAGCGACGCGTGTCGTGTGGCCTGCGCGTGAATCCCGAGTATAGCGAGATTGAGACCGAACTTTATAATCCCTGCGCCCCCGGTTCGCGCTTTGGCGTCCTGGCCGAGGACCTCTCACCTCTCACCCCTCACCTCTCACCCCTCACCCCTCACCTCATAGAGGGCTTCCACTGCCACAACCATTGTGAGAGTTCGGCCGAGGCCCTGCGGGAGAGCCTGAAACATCTGGAGGCGAAGTTCGGGCGGTGGCTACCTCAGCTGAAGTGGCTCAACCTGGGTGGTGGTCACCTGATGACGCGCAAGGACTACAACGTCGGTCTGCTCGTCTCTTTAATAAAGGAATTGCGCGCGCGATACCCGAATCTCAGGATTATCCTGGAGCCTGGCAGCGCCTTCGCCTGGCAGACGGGACCGCTGGTGTCGAGCGTGGTGGATGTGGTGGAGAATCATGGCATCCGCACGGCCATCCTGGACGTCTCGTTCACCTGTCACATGCCCGACTGCCTGGAGATGCCCTACCAGCCCGAAGTGCGCGGGGCGCAGATGGTGGACTCCTCTCACCCCGCACCTCTCACCCCTCACCACCTCTACAGATTGGGCGGCAACAGTTGTCTCAGTGGCGACTACATGGGCCTGTGGGCCTTCGACCATGAACTGCAGGTGGGGGAGCAGGTCGTCTTCGAAGACATGATACACTACACGACGGTGAAGACCACCATGTTCAACGGCATCCACCATCCCTCTATCGTGCTCCGGCGGATGGATGGGGAGATGGAGGTCCTGCGACAGTTTACTTACGAAGACTATCGCGACCGCATGTGCTAAAGCACTTTTTTCGACCGTTTTACGAAAAAAGTGAGACAAAGGTTTGGTCGGTTCACGGAAATGTTGTACCTTTGCATTCGCAATTCGGAGGAATAGCCAAAGAAATGTTGAAAAGATGCGGCAATAGCTCAGTTGGTAGAGCACAACCTTGCCAAGGTTGGGGTCGCGAGTTCGAGTCTCGTTTGCCGCTCTTTTTTATTTGACATGATGCAAGTTGCCCAGGTGGCGGAATGGTAGACGCGCTCGTTTCAGGTGCGAGTGTTGAGAGACGTGCAGGTTCGAGTCCTGTTCTGGGCACACCATCGAATGGAGAGGTGGCGGAATGGTAGACGCGCTACTTTGAGGGGGTAGTGTCAATTGTGACGTGGGAGTTCGAGTCTCCTCCTCTTCACTTCGATACGCAGAAGTCGCCTTTTTTATAGTTTAAGTTTTTAGATATCCTCATCCCCGAAAGGGGATTTTCTCGTTTATAACCCCCTCCATTCTCTTTAGTTCTCCCCCTTAGCCTTATTTATCTGCCAGCTGTTGTAGAGGTTGTGCCATACGCAGTAGAACCCGCCGGCAATGCTTGTGACGGGTGTCATGAACGTGTAGCCCATCCAGATGGCAAAGACCGTGTTCTTCTGTCCGCACGACTGGGCAGCACTGACGGGGTCGCCATACCGGTGACCCATGCGGCGCCCGAAGGCAAACTGCACGATGCACGTGAGCAACGATACGGCGGCCAGTGCCAACTGGTAGCCCCAGGGCATGTGGCTGTGAATGATGCTTCTGACCGTGACGGCAATGGCCAGCGAGAGGCCGACGGCCCAGAGATAGAAGGGGAGGTCGCGAGCCTGTGAGATTCGTTCGGTGGTCTTTGGCGATAGCCAGCGCACGATGACAGACAGGAAGAAGGGACCCAGCAGGAGCGGGAAGACGCGACTGAGGATGGTCATAAACGAGGCCAAGAACGTCTGGCCGGGATGGGGGTGAAGGAGCGGCACCACGGCGGGGACGAGCAGTGCCACGGCCAGGTTGATGATGATGGTGTAGGCCATCAGCGTTCCGGCATTTCCGCCCAACTTGCGGGTGACTACGGCTGCTGCGGTGGCCGTGGGGCAAATGAGGCATAGCATTCCACCCTCGACGACGACGCGCCAGTGGGGATTGCCGATGACGTAGTAGAGCAGGGCACCCAGCAGGAAAGCCAGTGCCTGGAACATGAGCAACCACCCTTGCCAGGGGGCCAGGCGGAGGTCGCTGGGGCGTACCTTGCAGAAGGTGAGGAACAGGATGGCGAAGAGCAGCAAGGGTTGGATGACGGCTATCGCCTCAGAGGCGAACTGGTGGGTGGCGTCGAACCAAGGGATGCTGACATAGGCAAAATAACCAAGGGCCCCCAGCAGCATCGAGACGGGGAGGGTCCAGTTCTTGAGAAAAGTGATAACGCGCTCAAACATACGTACAAAGTTACGCAATTATTTCCGTATCTCGGCATATTTTATTACATTTGCACCCGAAAATCATAGAAACATATTTTACGAATATGAATTTATACCTCCGATTCTTTAACGATGAGGTGTTGGTCGAATCAGCCGACCAGGCTTTGGCGTTCCTGACACAAATTCCCGATATTAAGATTACCGACGCGATTTTCCGCGAGTTGCAGCGTTATGCCGAAAGCTCAAATCCCTATCCGAAGCGCTTCAAGGTGGCCCCTAAGGCCTACTTTATCGTGATAAAGACCACGGCGCAGACGCTGGAGGAGTTTAAGGCTTACACCCCCGAGGTTGCAGCCAACAACGTGGCAGAAGGCGAGACCGGTGTCGGCAACGGTAGTGAGGAGGCTCCCGTACGTCCCGAATCGGGCAAGGAAATTCTGGCACGCACACTTGCTGCCGAGCGCCCGGGATGGTATAAGGCTTCGATAAAGTTCAAGCGTGTGGTATCGATAGAGGGGACGAACAAGTTCCGCTACCTGGATACTGAGTTTGCTGCCAGGCTGAAGGCTTACAGCACGCAGGACTGCTACAATCGCATCATCGACCACCTGCGTACGCGTGCCGATATCGACCCTCGTAGCCAGTTCCCTTCGATACGCGGCCGCAACTTTAAGGCCGAGTTCCTCGGAATGGAATAAGGGAAAAAGGATTTACCGCTTTTTAATAAGAATGTCGCGCAGACTGTAGTTGTCCATAAAACAACTCTGGTCCACGGCTCCGCGTATGCCCTTTACGCGACCGCTTGCGCTGAATTGCCACATGGCAAACTTGGGATTGCCCACGAGTTCGGGCACGCCTTCGCTGTACTTCGCAATCATGAAGAGATAGTCGTCGAAGTAACCGCTCAGGTACTTGTTGTAGAAATTCTGTCCCGTGTAGATGATGGGACGGACGCCATAGTAGTCCTCAACGCTACGGAGAAACTGCTTTAGCCGAGCGCGCATGTCGGCGGGTGAAGCCTTTCCGCGTACCTCGACGTCAATCATCGGGACAAGGTCGTGGTCGCGCAGGTTGGGAACGACCGAGGTCAGGTTCTTCAGTTGGGCCGTAGGAGCTGCCGTCGGGCTGAAGAAATGGTAGCAGCCTACGGGAATGCCCGCACGATGAGCCTCGCGCAGATTGGTCTGGAACATGTTATCGACGAGCCCCGCATTCTCTGTGGCCTTGATATAGACGTAGCTGACGTTGGGGTCGTCGGCCACCTGGTCCCAGTTGATACGGTTTTGGTAGTGAGAAACGTCGATACCCCGCTTGCCCATGGTATGCTGGCGACGACGCACGACTACGACGTCCTGCGGATGGCTCATGGCCTTCTCGGGGACGAGGGCATGCATCAGCGCATCGGGCTCCATGTACGTCAGTTGGGGAGTCGTGTTTGGCGACTTCCGTTTCTCGGCTTGGGCTGTCGTCGTGATGACGAGCAGGGCGAGCAATATGACGTACAGACGGTTCATGCGGACTTCTTAGTAACAGCCTCCCCGCTCGCTCTGGCAGGAGCGGGGAGGCCTTAGTTTGTACACTGTTACTTGATCTCGATTTCTTCTTTCATGTCAATTTCGTTTCCCTTACGGTCGTAGAATTCGTACTGAAGGAAAGCAAGTTTCTGGCTGGGGATGACTTTCACCCCAAGCCCATACTTCATTTGCCACTGGCGCTTGATGCTCCAGAGACCCTGATTGAGGTAGGCCATGACATAGGGATGGACGTGCAGCGTGAACGAACGTGTGTGGAACTTGTTGACGAGCATGTCAATCTTCGACTCCAATACGTCGGTAAACATAAAGCTGCTCTTGATGGTGCCCTTGCCGTGGCAGGTGGGACAGGTCTCGTCTACGTTGACTTCCGTAGCCGGGCGCACGCGTTGCCGTGTAATCTGCATCAACCCGAATTTGCTCAGCGGCAGAATGTTGTGGCGAGCGCGGTCTTGCTTCATGTCCTCGCACATGCGCTCATAAAGTTTCTGCCGGTCTTCCGCCAAAGCCATGTCGATGAAATCGACGACGATGATGCCGCCCATGTCGCGAAGTCGCAGTTGGCGGGCCAGTTCGTCGGCAGCTCCCAGGTTGACGTCCAATGCATTAGCCTCCTGGCCATCGGCATTGCGCGTTCGGTTTCCACTGTTTACATCTACAACCCACAGTGCCTCAGTGTGTTCGATAATCATGTAGGCACCGCGTTTGAAGGAAACCGTCTTTCCGAAGGAACTCTTGATTTGACGGGTAATGTCGAAGTTATCGAAGATGGGGAGGGTGCCCTTGTAGCGCTTCACGATGTCCGAGCGCTCGGGGGCGATGAGGGTGACATAGTCCTTTACCTCGTGGAAAATCTTCTCATCGTCGATGTAGATGTTCTCGAAAGAGGGGTTGAACAGGTCGCGCAGCAGTCCTACGGCGCGGCTCGTCTCTTCATAGACCAGGGTGGGGAGCGTCTTGGCTTCTGCCACCCGCTTGATGGCCTCTTCCCATCGGCCGACGAGCACCTTCATCTCCGTATCCAGTTCGGCCACGCGCTTGCCCTCGGCCACAGTGCGCACGATGACGCCAAAGTGCTGTGGCTTGATGCTCTGGATGACCTGCTTCAGTCGGGCGCGTTCGGCGGCCGACTTGATTTTCGACGATACGTGGATTTTCTCCTGGAAGGGCATGAGCACGAGGTAGCGACCGGGGAACGAAATCTCGCAGGTAATGCGCGGACCTTTCGTCGAGATGGGTTCCTTGACCACCTGAACAAGCACCTCCTGGCCCTGTTGCAGGGTGTCCTGAATACTACCTTCCTTGCCCAGTTCCTTCTCGATGTGGGCTTTGGCGATGGGCACGGGGCCCTTCTTTCGTACCTGTTTCAGGTACTTGTCATAAGATAGAAATTGAGTTCCGAGATCAAGATAGTGAAGAAACGCATCGCGCTCGTGGCCTGCATTGACAAAGCAAGCGTTGAGCCCGGGCATCAGTTTGCGCACCTTCGCCAGGTAGATATTCCCGACGCTATACGATGCGCTTTGGCCTTCCTCCTGAAACTCCATGAGTCGCTTGTCTTCGGCAAGGGCGATGGAGATTTTCTTCGGGTTGGCACTGATGAAGATTTCACTATTCATATTACTTGATTGTGGGTCCTCGAGAGAGGTAGATTGATGTCTTAAACAAAGAACAAACTCTCGCTAAGGTTTTTCTTCGCGGTGAGTTTGTTCTTTATGTTTAGCTCACTTATTTGCTCTTATGTCTGTTCTTACGCAGTCTCTTCTTACGCTTGTGAGTCGACATCTTGTGTCTTTTCTTCTTCTTTCCGCTTGGCATAGCTTAAATGTTTTTTATTAGTTAATAATCATTTTTACGCATTTCGGCTGCAAAGATACAAAAATAAATTAAAAGTTAAAAATTAAAGATTAAAAATTTGTATCTTTGCGCCCATGAATGGCTCAGACTTCTCCCTTCGGCTCCTTCGATGGTACGAAATCAACGGGCGCCAGCTGCCTTGGCGCGGTACGCGCGACCCTTATCGCATCTGGGTGTCCGAGATTATCCTCCAGCAGACACGCGTGGCCCAGGGCTACGACTATTTCCTACGTTTCACCCACCGTTTCCCGACGGTCGAATGCTTGGCCGAGGCCACGGATGATGAGGTCCTGCGCCAGTGGCAGGGATTGGGCTACTACAGTCGTGCGCGCAATCTCCACAAGGCCGCCCGACAGATAGCCGCGCTCGGCCACTTCCCCGACACTTACGACGAGATTCGCCAACTGCATGGCGTGGGCGACTATACGGCAGCCGCCATAGCCTCGTTGGCTTTCGGGCTGCCCTGTGCCGTTGTCGATGGCAATGTCTATCGGGTACTTGCCCGCCACTTCGGCATCGACGAGCCCATCGACACCACTGCGGGCAAGCGGCTCTTCGCCCAGATGGCTCAGGAATTGCTCGTACCTACTCGTGCAGCCGACTACAACCAGGCCATTATGGACTTCGGTGCCCTCCAGTGCACGCCGCGCCAACCTCGTTGCCCCCAATGCCCTATGGCCGACACCTGTCTGGCCTTGGCCCAGGGACGTGTCGAGTCGCTTCCCGTCCGCCAGCGTAGCGCCTCCGTGCGTGTGCGCTATTTTACCTATGTCTATGTGCGCTTCGGCGAGGAGGTTCTGCTCCAGCGCCGTCCGTCAGGCGACATCTGGCAGGGGCTCTACCAGCCGCCTCTCCGCGAAACGTCCGAGCCGATGCCCCTTGCCGAGGTCGATACTTGGCTGGGCCGCTATGGTACGCTCTCCCTCCTGCGGGCCGACCGCCGCCACCAACTCACCCACCAACTCATCCATGCCGACTTCTATCTGCTACAGGCCACGCAGCGTCCGCCCCTCGAAGGCTTGTGGATACGAGAATCGGAGCGCGACCAGTACGCCGTGCCCCGATTGGTAGAGGATATGTATGGGCTAATCCCGAATCCTTAACGGAGAAACTGGATAGGTGGCAGATGTGAGGAGTATTATCAATCTCTTAGTAGAACCTGTGAAGAAATACTTTGTCCTTCCAATATTATCGAGAAACTTTGATAACTCTAGCGTTATTGTCTATTTCAATCTTCCCTAATCGCCCCAAGACGCTTTGACCAAGGAGCAATGGGGCTTTTTGGTTTCGTACGACAGAGGCACGTACATTATTTAATTGTTCTTCACCGAATTCCACCTTCCGCAGATTTACGATTGTCCCTTCGCTGACATTTCCATTTGCATCCATGAAACGCTGACTACCAACCACATCCTTGGCACTGAGATAACCATTCTTCATCATAAAGTTTGCCTCTACCATTGATAAAGATACCGTGCTGGCTCCTGTGTCGAATACAAAGTAGAGTGGCAATTCATTTATCTTACACTTGACCTGACAGATGCCGTTATCTTTTATAAAAGAAACTTCGCTAACGTGGGATGCATGCCTTTCCTTGTTTTCGTCACTAAACGCATCTTTAATGTTAGAAGATTGCTGGTATTTCTCGATGAGGCGTTTATATTCCTCAGTTCCGCGGAGATTCTTTAAATCGATGTCTCTCTGCATGTGGGCAAGTTTGGAAGGGTCTTTTTCTAAAAACCGCTCCAGAAAAGAAAGCGCTTTGTTGGCATCACCCAGTCGTGAGTATAGACATGCAGCATCGTACAGACGACCACTATCCGTACTATCTGCCGTAAGGTAAATGTCCAGTGTTTTAAGGGCATTCTCCTTGTCGCCCAGTCCCTCATAGGCAAAGAAAATGCATTCATATTTCTCAGGAGTGTCCTCCAATTCTATAATCTTCCGAAAGTCGCTATCGGCTAAGTCCTTCTTGCCCATTTCTCTGTAAAAGGAGCCCCGTATCTGGTAAGAGACAGGTTCGTTAGGAGCGAGGGCGATGGCTGTTGTTAAGTCTTCAATGCCCCCATCCTTATCCCCTATAATGTATTTGCACCACCCCCGCTCATGATAGACATCGGCCAACTCGGGGGTCAAGTGAGAGAATACGGCTGTACTCTTCAATGGCATCTTCTACGCGCCCCCTACTATAGATAATAGATGCTCTAAACCATAAGTAGTTTACATCTGTACTATCCATAGCAATTGCTTGATTCACATATCTCTCTGCCATGCCATCGTCTCCTGTTCTGGAGTAACATACAGCCATTCGATAGAGGCTGAAGTCATTGGCCTCTATTTCGCTTGCAGTTCGATAATATTTGATGGCGCTCTCATACTCTTCCTTATTCTCATACAATTGCGCTATCATTAGTGGCCAGAGAGCTTCGTTGGGTGATTTGCTAGCTTGAACTTTCATTTTTGCCAAAAGAATACCCGTCCCAGGTTCTTCCATTTCTTCCAGCGCCAAGTACATCGCCTTTCTATCCATGTCTAGTTCTAGTGCTTTGATGATGTCGTTAGAGGCCTCGTTCCACATCTTCTGGCCCATATACGCCTCGGCGCGGAACGCATAGCTCTGTGAGTAGTCAGAAGCGAGCCGTGTTACATAACTGAATTGCTGAATAGCCTCGTCCCATCGCTCCTGTGCATTGGCGTTCCTTCCGAGGCCCATGTAGCCCATAGTTTCGCCAGGCTCCAGTTCCGTCATCTTGTGATAATCTGCATCAGAAAGGCCGTATTCGCCCATCTCGTAGTATAGTTGTCCACGCTTCTCATACGAATCTGCCTCCTTGGGCTGCAGCCGGATAACCTCCGACAGGTCGGCCAGTCCTTTTATCGTGTCCTCCAGGGCCAGATACACCTTGCCCCTCGTGCCGTATGCGTATGCTAGATATTCCACGTCCTTCTTGGGCAGATATTTCAAGGCCGCATTGGTGGCCGTCAGGGCCTGACCATAGTCCTTACCCCGATACTGGATTAAGGACATCCACATGTGAGCATATCCATTTTTCGGGTTCTCCTCCAGTTCCTTATTCAGAAACTCTAATGCCTCTCCCGTCCTCTCGTCCTGCATCGCCTCAATAGCCCGTTGCAGGTTGTACGATGCCTCAGGTCGCTTGAAGTTTTGTGCATCAATCGATTGATTCACCATCAGAATGGTCGTTGGTGGTGCTGTGGGAGTAAATGTGGAAGGCGTAAACGTCGCTGGGGTAAACGGTACTTGGGGAACGGAAATAATTTGGCTTTTTCCTGATTGAGGGACAATGCTTATGAAAAGCATTAGCATAATGGAAGAATGTAAATGTTTCATAATGATTATAGTATTAAGTATTTCACTTAGTCTTCTAATATATATAGGACTTCTTCACATACTTTCTCCAATAAAGAGGAAAGTCTATTGGTATTGTCATAATAGAATACATTAGACGTCCTGAGCCCATTTAGGATTCCTTCTGTTATATCTTTTGTCATCATCATGTACATTGTTAAGTATGTAGCGATATCAGATTGTTTCATTCCTAGGTCTTCAAATTTTCCGTAGTGGTAATGTATAAACACATAAACCACAGGATAATTGAACATGTTGTATGCAGCAAATGCTTCTTTAGCAGAAGATTCTCCTTCTTCCTGCAATAATCGCAAAACTAAGCCTTTTGTATATGCGTCAAGAGCTCTGTAAATACTTAACAATTGATCTCTAGTCCAAGGGCATTCTCTCCCCGTGTTTACGCCTTCATTCATTGTTCTTCGTTTTAGTTGTTAGACATTTTTATCATTATTCATTTATGTTCAATATAGAATCCTTGATATATTGCCAGATTATGTCTCCCTCATGTGCCTTCTCCTTTTTATTGATGGCACTCATTTGTTTATTTTCAGCTACCCAGTCTTGCAATTCCTTCATGGCATCTATTGCATAATTGTTAAAGAAAGGTTTGTAAATAGTACCAATATCAGGAATCACATCATCATATGGACGAAGATAATCAATGGCTTTTGATAGATCGTAGAAATGAGTTAAATTCATTTTACTCATCTTCTTTATTAATAATTGGACTTCATTAACTTGCCATGATTTATAATTATTACAAATATCACATATTTTTACCAGTGTATCTTCCCAATTGATTGAGTGGAAATCAAAAGCAAAAGTATATGGGCCATTAATTTTATTGAAATAGTCTCTAAACGTAAGAATCTTATAATTCTGTTCATGATATAATCTATTATTATTGTAGAACATACGAGACACAGGCAATAGTTGGACTTTATCAATGTATATTTTTACACGTATATATCTGAATTCTTTGCCATAGAAGTTTGTGAAGATGTCTATTTTGAACTTTCCATCAGCGACTTCTATTGTATCTTTATGCCTTTCTATGATTTCATGGGGCGTAAATATACACTCACCATACTGAGAATTGTAACTCTTAGTATAAAATAGATTAGAAATGGAGTTAAAGTAGAGTTGCATAATTTGTATTTTTATAATGATATAGTTTGTTGTTAATGGGGGTTCAATTGACACAAAAAGAAAACGTGGACTACTTACTTCGTCTACGTTTCTGAGGTATCGGCAAACACCTGACTATCTTTAACGAGTAAAAGCCCACGCCTTGCGACGTGAGCATCCTTGCTTTTACTCTTGATAGTCTCTTTAATTTTGCCGAATTTCAGAAACAAGAATCTAAAGCGGACGCTTCATCCTATATGTCTAATGCTTCTTGGTTTATGCCATGTTCTTCGTTTTTTGGTTTTTTGATACTGCAAAGGTAGGGATTAAATTTGAAATCCACAACAAATATATTTCTTAATTTTTCGTCAGTTTCGTCTGGAGGAAGTGGCCGGTGTAGCTTTCCTCGCACTGGGCCACCTGCTCGGGCGTGCCCTGTACGACGAGATTGCCCCCGCGGTCGCCTCCCTCGGGGCCGAGGTCGATGACGTGGTCGGCCATCTTGATGACGTCGAGGTTGTGCTCGATGATGACGATGGTATGGCCCTTCTGGATGAGGGAGTCGAAGGAGGCGAGCAACTTCTTGATGTCGTGGAAGTGGAGGCCCGTCGTCGGTTCGTCGAAGATGAAGAGCGTCGGCTCGTGCTTCTCCTGGCCGAGGTAGTAGGCGAGTTTGACGCGCTGGTTCTCGCCACCGGAGAGGGTGGAGGAGGGTTGGCCCAGTTTGATGTAGCCGAGGCCCACGTCCTGCAAGGGCTTGAGGCGGCTGACGATGCGCCGTTGCTTGTGCTCGGTGAAGAACTCGATGGCCTGGTTCACGGTCATGTCGAGCACGTCGCAAACATCCCGTCCCTGGAACTTCACCTCCAGCAGGTCGCTCTTGAAACGCTTGCCGTGGCACGATTCGCACTCGAGCACCAGGTCGGCCATGAATTGCATCTCCACCGTCACCGTGCCCTCGCCCTTACACTCTTCGCAGCGTCCGCCCTCGGTATTGAAGCTGAAGTAGCCGGCCGTGTAGCCCATCTGCCGGGCCAGGGGCTGGTCGGCAAAGAGTTTGCGAATCTCGTCCCATGCTTTGACGTAGGTCACGGGGTTCGAGCGGGTCGATTTGCCGATGGGGTTCTGGTCCACGAAGTCGATGTGGCGCACTTGTGCCATGTCGCCTTCGAGGCTCAGGTGTTCGCCCGGCCGGTCGGCGGGTTCGTCGAAATAGCGCTTCATGGCCAGGTAGAGGATGTCCTTGACCAAGGTCGATTTGCCCGAGCCGCTGACTCCCGTCACGCAAGTCATCACGTTCAGCGGGAAGCGCACGTCGATGCCCTTCAGGTTGTTGGCCCTGGCGCCCTTGACCTCGATGAAGTTGTTCCAGGGCCTGCGGCTTGCGGGAACGGGAAGGGCGTCCTCGCCCGACAAATACGCCAGCGTATGGCTCTCATTTTTAATTTTTAATTGTTCATTCTTAATTTCTGCCAAGGCGGGGCCTTGGTAGATGACTTGTCCGCCCAGTCGTCCGGCATCGGGCCCGATGTCGATAATCCAGTCGGCGGCGCGCATGATTTCTTCGTCATGCTCCACGACGATGACCGTGTTGCCCAGGTCGCGCAGTTGGCGCAGCACGCCGATGAGGCGCTCTGTGTCGCGGCTGTGCAGTCCGATGCTCGGTTCGTCGAGGATGTAGAGCGAGCCCACGAGGCTGCTGCCCAGCGATGTGGCCAGGTTGATGCGCTGGCTCTCGCCGCCCGAGAGCGAGTTCGAGAGACGGTTCAGCGTCAGATAGCCCAGCCCCACGTCGATCAGGAACTGCAGTCGGTTGCGTATTTCCACCATGATGCGGTGGGCAATCCGTTCCTCCTGTTCCGTCAGTTCCAGTTGTTCGAACCAGCGCCGAAGTTCCGTGACGGGCATATCCACGAGGTCGGTGATGCTGCGGCCGCCGACCTTGACGTAGTTGGCCTCGGGCCTGAGCCGCGTGCCGTGACACTTCGGGCAGAGCGTCTTCCCCCGGTAGCGGGCCAGCATGACGCGGTTTTGGATTTTGTACTGCCCTTCGCGCAGGTACTCGAAGAAGGCATCTATCGAGGCCAGTCCCCACTCCTGTTCCTCGTGTGTGAGTTGTCGTTTTTCGGCGGGCACGTACGAGGGGATGGTGCCGTGCCAGAGCCAGTCCTTCTCGGCCTGGGAGAGTTGGAAGTAAGGCTTGAAGATGGGGAAGCCGCGCTCCGAATTGGTGCGGATGAACCAGTTTTTCCACTCACTCAGTTTTTCACCGCGCCACGGCATGACGGCTCCGTCATAGACCGACAGCGCCGAATTGGGGACGACCAGGTGTTCGTCGATGCCGATGATGCGTCCGAAGCCCTCGCACTCGGGGCAAGCGCCGGCGGGTGAGTTGAAGGCGAAGAGTTTGTCGGAGGGCTCCTCGAAGGTGATGCCGTCGGCCTCGAAGCGCATGCTGAACTGGTGGAGGATGCCCGCCGGGTAGAAGCGCAGCATCATCTCGCCGCCGCCCTCGTAGAAGGCCGTCTCGCTGGAATCGATCAGGCGCGAGACGACGTCCTTCTCGTCGCTCACCGCCATGCGGTCGATAACGAGATTGATTTGACAATCTGACAATTTTCCAATTGTACAATCGTCTAATTGTGAATTGAGCATGTCCTCAATCCTTAGTATCTCGCTATCCCGTTCCACACGTACGAAGCCTGCCTTCAGTTCCATCTTCAGTTGCTCCTGCAGGGTGCGCCCTTCGGGCACGCGCAGGGGGCAGAGGACGGCGAACTTCGTCCCTCGGCTGTAGGAAAGCATCGTCTTGACGACGTCCTCCGTCGTGTGCTTCCTTACCTCCAGTCCGCTCACGGGCGAGAAGGTGCGTCCGATGCGGGCAAAGAGCAGGCGCATGTAGTCATAGACCTCCGTCGAGGTGCCCACCGTCGAGCGAGGGTTGCGGCTCGACACCTTCTGCTCGATGGCTATCGAGGGCGGGATGCCCTTGATGTAGTCGCACTCGGGCTTCTGCATTCGGCCCAGGAACTGTCGGGCGTAGGCCGAAAGGCTCTCTACGTATCGCCGTTGTCCCTCGGCATACAGCGTGTCGAAGGCCAGGCTGGACTTGCCGCTGCCGCTCACGCCCGTGATGACGATAAGTTTGTTACGGGGTATCTCGAGGTCGATGTTCTTCAGGTTGTTGGCCCTCGCCCCTTTTATCTGTATGCAGTCTTGCTCCATGGTGTGCTGTGTATTACTGGGCTTTTCGCCCGCAAATATAAGAAAAAAGAACCGAAAGCGCAAGAGAAGTCGGGGGGAATATCGGGTAAAGGATGCCCTCGTTTGTGCCACCCATGGCACAACCCCGTGCCACCCATGGCACAGATTCGTGCCACCGATGGCACGCCTTTATGCCACCCATGGCACAAACGGAGGGCTGTTGGCCCGGCAAAAAACACCCTCTCGGAGGGCTCCCCTTGCTTGCGAGGATACGAAAAACGGGCTGGAAAGCAAGTAATGCGCCCTTTTATTTGGCCATTCGCCCGCGATTTCGTAACTTTATACCCAATTATAAATAATAAGGTATAATATGAACCGTAAAACCATCCTGCAGTTTCTCATCTTCTCGTTCTCTTGTATCTTCATTGCCAGCGGCGCACGGGCCCAGACGCAGCCTAAGCGCGAGTTCCGCGGGGCATGGATTCAGTGTGTCAACAACCAGTGGAACGGCATCGGGCGCGACCGCATGCAACAGACCCTGACCTATCAGCTGGACGAACTGCAACGCTCGAACATCAACGTCATCCTCTTCCAGGTCCGGGCCGAGGGCGATGCGCTCTACCAGAGCGACCTGGAGCCTTGGAGCCGCTACCTCACAGGGCAGCAGGGCCGACTGCCCCAGCCCTATTGGGACCCCCTGGCCTGGATGGTGGACGAGTGCCACAAGCGTGGCATGGAACTGCATGCCTGGATTAATCCCTATCGCGCCAAGACGAAGAGCACGCCCCAACTGACGAGCGCCTACTACCGGCAACATCCCGACCGCTTCTTCGAGTACGACGGCCTGTGGCTCTTCGACCCGGGCATCCCCGAGAACCGCCAATACATCTGTCAGGTGGCGCGCGACATCGTGACGCGCTACGACGTGGATGGACTGCACATCGACGACTACTTCTATCCCTATCCCGTGGCCGGACTGCCCATCCCCGACGACCGCAGCTACCAACTCTACGGCCAGGGCATGGACCGGGGCGACTGGCGTCGGCAGAACGTCAACCAGTTTATCCGCGACCTCTACCAGACCATCCACGAGGCTAAGCCTTGGGTGAAGTTCGGTGTGTCGCCCTTCGGCATCTATCGCAATCAGCGGAACGACCCCCAGGGCAGCCAGACCAACGGCTTGCAGAACTACGACGACCTGTATGCCGACGTGCTGGAGTGGATTCGCCAGGGCTGGGTCGATTACAACATCCCGCAAATCTACTGGGAGATTGGCAACCGGGCGGCCGACTACGAGACGCTGGCCCACTGGTGGAACGACCATGCTCAGGGCCGGCCCCTCATCATCGGTCAGGACGTAGAGCGCACGGTGAAGTTCCCCGATACGCAGAACCCCCAGTCGCACCAGATTTATCAGAAGTACAACCTCCAGCGCTCGCTGCCCAACGTGGTGGGCTCGTGCCAGTGGTATGCCAAGGCCTGTGTCGATAATCCGCAGAACTACACGACGGCCCTGCGCCAGTCGTATCATCCGTATCCCGCCCTCCAGCCCCTGATGCCCTGGATCGACAAGAAGGCCCCCGGCAAGGTGAAGAAGCTGACGCCCGTCTGGACGAACGACGGTCTTCTGCTCTTCTGGACGGCCCCGAAGGCTAAGACCGTGATGGACTGTGCCACCCGCTATGTGGTCTATCGCTTTGCAAAGGGCGAGCGGGTGAACACTGCCGACCCGAGCCATATCCTGACCATAACCGACGACACGCACCTCCGGCTGCCCTATACCGACGGGCGCACGAAATACACCTACGTAGTTACGGCCCTCGACCGCTTGCAAAACGAATCGAAGGCCGCAAAGAAGAAGGTGAAGCTGTAAGGGTTAACGGGTTAAAAGGTTAACGTTTAACGGAATTATTCCCGAACGATATCTCGACCGTCCTGAAGCCGAATGTGTGCATCAGGGCGGTCATTTGTTCGCGTCCGTTGGCCTCGGCCTGCTTGTAGGCGTTGCTTCGGGCGAGGCGTGCCTTCATGCGGCGCTGGGCTTCGCGATACATCCGCTCGCGGGCGTGGTTGCTCCACGACCCCGTTTCGTAGAACGTCTGTGTCCGGGCCTCGTCGATGAAGTCCCTGTTCAGTTGCTTGATGGGCGGCAGGCGGAGTATGGCCGTAT
This sequence comes from Bacteroidaceae bacterium, assembly GCA_017469925.1. Classification (GTDB taxonomy): domain Bacteria; phylum Bacteroidota; class Bacteroidia; order Bacteroidales; family Bacteroidaceae; genus Physcousia. Next base: position 256,416 of record JAFUFK010000016.1, read on the forward strand.
CGCCCTGGGCTGTCAGCCAGTCGGTCGGGAGTTGGCTCATGTCGATGCCCAGGCGGATGGTGCCGCGATAGATGCGCACCAGTTCCTTGTCGCTCCGTAGCAGGCGGCTGTGGGCCGTGTCGATGATTTCCTCCATCTGCATGCTCAGGAACTCCCACTTGCCAATCCTGCGGATGCTGGTCACCTGGGCGGGTGTCGGCCCGATGCCGGTGTCCGACTCCAAGGTCAGCGTCATGGGCCCTTCCTCGCTCTCGATGGCCTTCGTAAGGCGGTGGATGGCCAGTGCCACCAAGAGCAGGGTGATGACGAACACCCACCACCGCCAGTGCTTGAGTATGGAATATATGGGGTTAATAGGCCAAAGGGTTAAGGGGTTAATGTGCTATCTTCAGGGTTCCCAGTTCAACGTCCATGAGTCGCCGGAGGTCGCTCTCGTCGAAGTCCTTGCGGAAGCTGACGACGATGCGCTCCTCGGCATAGCCCATGCGGGCGAGCAGGGGGATGAGCAGGGCTGCCGCATTGCGACGTGCCGACTCGATGATGCCCATGTCGGGCACGGTACGCAGGACGCTGGCCACGCCCTGACGGGCGAAGTCGGTCATCTCCGAGTCCTTGAAGTCGCTGCGCAGCCAACTCACGTGGGTCTTGATGCCCTCGTTATCGACCTTCGACGAGGTGACGACGATGTGAGGGTTGGGTAGGGTGATGTGCAGGGCATCGGCCGTTTGCTCGATGTCCTCTTCCCGAATCTGCGAGAAGTCGATGTAGGCCTGTAGGGTGACGTCGATGGGGATGGCAATCTTGCGGTCGCCCAGGGGCAGGTCTTGCTTGAAACTTACGCCCAGGAACGAGCCGCGCAACTGCTTCAGGTCGTTGTGCGTCACTATCTTGTGCACGACGTATTCCGACGTGTAGAGGCGCGACTGCTTGCTTATCTCTGTGGCAATGCTCACGGTCTCCGGCTCCTGCGCCTGCTCTTGGCCAGACTGCTTCGAGCAGCCCGTCAGCACCGTCGCCAATAGTAGTATGGAAAGGAACCATCTCATTTTTCCATCTCTCACTTTGCACTTTGCACTCTGCACTTTGAACTTGGCAGACACCGTCTGCCCTATCTCACTCCTCCGCCGAAGCCTCCGCCCGAGAAGCCTCCGCCTCCGCCCCACGAAGCCGAACCACCATGACCTGCGGCACGAGCCTCGCGCTCGGCCTTGTTCATGGCAGCCCGTGCCGTGCTGTTGTGCATGGTGGAGCGAATCATGGGCAGCGTCGTCTCGTTGGCCATCTGTTGGGCCACCTGGTCCATGTTGAAGTATTCGGGGTTGATTTTCTTCATGTCGCGAATCACCTGGTCGGCAATGCCGAAGAGCGTGGCGAAAATCATGTAGTCCTTCCACAGCGAGACCTCGCCGACGTTGCGCTCGTCGAGCAGGGTGAAGTCCTTGAGGAACTTCTTCAGACCGAACACCTTGCGCACCTCTTCCTGCTGGTCCTTGTACTGGTAGATGCGTGTCTTGGTGTGCAGGGTCTGCACGAACGAGTCGGTGTAGCTTTGGTTGTATCGGCTGTTCATCCAGGTCTTCAGTTCCTTCGGCTCCAGCACGGTATCGCTGCCTGCTGCGTCGTGGAATATCTTGTGCACCATGCGCAAGAGTTGCGGATAGTCCTTGCCTTCGGGCAGGGCATGGATGACGAAGCGCTGCTCCGTCTTTCCCTTTGCATTGGTCTGTTGCTCGATGCTGATGGCCCCGTCGTTGATGAGCCGCAGGATGCAGGCCGACAGCAGGTTGTTGTAGTCGGCACCCATGTATTTGTAGGCGTTGACGACGTCGTTCACCTGCTGCAAGTTGCCTCCGTAGGGGATGTCGCGATACCAGAGCAGGTCCTTCTGTACCTTACGGCGTTGGCGCCAAACGTAGTAGAAGTAGCCCAGTATCAGCAGCAAGGGCATCAGTACGAGCGCCAGTACGAACAGGGCGAGCGCAATCTTGTCCTCGCGCGTCATCTCGTCGGTGTAGTCGCTGCCCTTGAAGGCACCTGCTTTCAGGGTCTCGAACGTGCCGTCCGACGTCGTTGCGGGTTGGAACATACCCTTCTCGAAGCGGGCCATCACAATCATGGCGCTACGGCTCACGAAAGGCTCGCTCGACTCTGCTACAATGCTGTCGCCCTCAAGTTGGATGTCGCCCCTGTAGCGGAAGGCCCAGATTCCCGTGTTCTCCTCGCTGAGGTGGATGGTGTCGGCTGGCACAATTACCAAACGGACGTGCTCGGGACAGGGCGATACGCCCTCGGCCACGAACATATACAGGAAGCCGTCGGCATCCTCGTAGCCTCGCAGGAGATTCGTGACGGTGTATCGGACCGTATAGGTGCGATAGCCGCTTTCGCCCAGTCCCCAACAGAGTTCGTAACCGTCGTGCTTGGTGACGATACCGCATCGGCCAGCCTTCCGGGCACGGCTCTCGTTGATGTCCCATGCACTTTGCGGTTCGTAGATTTGGCCCGTTTCGTCGGTGACACTGAAGTCCTGCAGTTGGCTGCCATTCAGGTTGCCCACGACGATGTAGCACTCGGTACCCTCCGAGTCGATGCTCATCATACGCTGCTCCGTGATGTCCGCATCGCCGTTCGGACTTAGCACGACTCGAATCTGCAAGTCATGCAGTTGGGGGCGGCCAAAAAGAGTTGTTGCCGATGCCAATAGCACCAGCAACAATACCGCCTTACTTCTTAAACGCTTCATCAAGGTTGGGATAGCTCTTCTTTTGTTCTTCGTCCACTTTCAGGTATTCCTTCTCTACGAAGTGCAACATCGAGGCCACGATGCTCGACGGCCACTGGCGTACCATGCGGTTCATCTTTGTGGCCGTGTCGTTATAGACCATACGCGACTTGCGCACGTTCTCTTCGTATTCCTTCATGCCTTCCATAGCCTCCTGATAGAGTCCGGCGGCCTTCAGCTCGGGATAAGCTTCGCCGATGGCAATCAAACGGCCCATCACCTGACCCAGTGCGCTCGTCTGCTCATTGACGGCTTCGGGGGTGTTCACCTGTTCGCCACGACGCTGCTGGATGACTTCAATCAGCGTCTCCGACTCGTGCTTGGCATACTGGGCTGCGGTCTTTGCCAATGCCAGGACGGCGTCCCAACGGGAGTTCAACTGCACCTCGATTTGGCTCAAGGCATTCTTGCAGAGTTCGTCCAGATTGACCAGCGAACGCTGTGTCGATACGAAATAGCCGACGATAACAATCGCCACGATGATAAGAATAATTGCTGTCATAATAGTAGATTTTTAAGGGTTTACGCCGTAAAGTTACGAATAAGCGGGCGAAAAGCCAAATTATTGTCTCTTTTTCTCAATTTCTTACCGTCAACCAGCGTCCATAGGTCAGCATACGCCACAACCACTCCAGCGGGCCGAAGCGGAACCAATGTAGCCACAGCCAGCTCAGGACGATTTGGAGGAGAAAGACGCCTAAGGCAATCAGTTCGATGGGCCAAAGCCCTACTCGGGTGCCCAGTCCAAGGCCGAATCCGTAGAAGAGGAAAATGCCGATGACAGACTGGCCGATGTAGTTCGTCAACGCCATGCGCCCGGGGGCTGCCAAATGACGAAACAGGGCAGCATCTTTATGGCGATTATATATAAGACAAAGAATGATTATGTAGCAGAATGCCAACGGAATAACACTAATAGCATAAAGTAAAGCGTGAATGGTGATGCCCCACGGGTGATTGTTCGTCGCACTCCATGCATAGATGTACGAAAGTGCGAGTGAGAGGGCCAGGAAGGTGATGAGCATTTCCTTCAAAGGCAGTTCCTCGAGTCGGGCATATAATCGCTGTTTTCCGATGAGATAGCCGAGCATAAACAACCCCACCACTTTCGGTAACCGATGTCCGGCGACGAACTCCCATAGGCGTTCCAAAGCCCCTTGTCTCAGGAAGGCAAACATCTCGGGATACGACTTCGTGTTGTGTAGCCACGAAGCAAAATTCTCTTCCGTAATGCCCTGTGCAGAAGCCTCGCGCCACCAGGCATCGTAGAATGGCCCCGCAAAATCTACTCCACAGAACTCCGTGAGTGCGTCCAGTCCTATGGGCAAGAGGATGAGCAACGTGGCAATCCCCAAAAGCACTTTGTCGGAGAGCTTTACAAACAAAGTCAGCAGCAGTCCGCCAATGGCATAGAGCAAAAGGATGTCGCCACTCCATAGGAACATCATGTGGCAAAAGCCGATGGCTACAAGTATCAACATCCGACGAACAAACAATCCTCGGCTGTGGCGCATCAGAATCAAAGAAAACCCTACGCCAAACAGGAGCGAAAAGATGGTGTAGAACTTGCCATCTACGAGCATATATTGCCCCATGCGCACCCATCGGTCTGCCTCGGCACTCGGCATGGCAGCCTGTGCCTTTTCGCTTAGGAATGTCCATAACCCGAACTCAGGGAAGTTGGCCAGCGCAATGCCCAGCAGGGCCAGGCCCCGTAGTGCGTCCAGTATTACGAAACGTTGTTTCCCGCTTGTCGGTCCGTTGCCGTTCTGCATAATATATCCTTGTTTATTCTTCCTCAGGAACCCAGAGGTGTTTCGATAAATCTACGATGTTGTGTCGCTTGAACTGTACGCCTTCGGCATGGAGCAGGACGATTTGTCCACCCCAACCGGGGGCCGTTCGTCCAGCGGCATTTACTACACGGTGGCAGGGTAGGAGTTCGGCTCCTGGCGTGTAGCGCAGGGTGCGGCCTACCATACGTGAATGGCTGGGCCAGCCTGCCAGTGTGGCGATGGTGCCATAGGTTGTCACACGCCCCGACGGTATCTGGGCCACGATGGAGAGCACGGCGTCGCGAAACTGCCGTGCCTCCTCGGGTGTCATGCGGCTATTAAAGATGTTCAATTATGCAGGTATCTTGCTTCCACAACCTCCCAGTCGATGATGTCCCACAGGGCGGAGAGATGGTCGGGGCGGCGATTTTGGTAGTTGAGGTAATAGGCGTGCTCCCAAACGTCGAAGGTGAGCAAAGGCCTGAGCCCGTGCTGCACTGGATTCTGGGCATTCGGTTCCTGTGTGATAACCAGGCTCCCGTCTTCCCGGGCAGACAGCCAAACCCAGCCCGAACCAAAGAGCGTGGCGCCCGCCTTCTGGAACTCCTCCTTGAACTTGGCGAACGAACCGAACGTCTCGCCAATGGCCTCCATAAGTTCGCCTTCGGGGATGTTGTTCTCACGCTTTGTGCGGAACTGCCCGAAGTAAAGTTCGTGGTTCAGCACCTGCCCGGCATTGTTGGCCAGTCCGCCCGTGGCTTTCTGCACAATCTCTACAAGTGCCAATTCCTCCAGACCGCTCTCGGGCAGCAGGGCGTTGAGGTTATTCACATACGTTTGCAAGTGCTTCCCATGGTGCAGTGCAATCGTCTCTTTGCTAATCACAGGCTCCAGCGCATCAGGGGCGTAGGGTAGGGTCATAAGTTCATAAGTTTTCATAGTGGTATGGGTTTATTCATAGTGTCTTATTCGTACGTCAATATCATCGGCCTGTAATTGAGAGGGCAGGGCGCTGACATCGGTCTGGCCGTAGTGGTAAGGAAATAGCACGCGAGGCTTTATCAGCCTTGCTGCACGTACAATTTGTTCCGTGGTCATTGTGTAAGGTTGGTTACAGGGGAGGAAGGCGATGTCGATGTCTCGGATATCAGCCATTTCGGGAATATCTTCCGTGTCGCCTGCGATGTATATGCGCAATCCGTCGAGGTTTAGGATGTAGCCATTGTCGCGTCCCTTGGGATGGAATTGAGTGCGCCCTTCTGTCGTATTGTAGGCAGGAACGGCCTCCACACTGATGCCGTCAGGAAAATGTGACTGGTCATAATTTTTCATTACTTCGCCCCGTCCCAACATCCCGGCACAGCGCCCATTGAGCACGGTCATGGTCTCCTCTTTGCTTAGCAGGCGAATGGCCTCGGGGTCGAAGTGGTCACCATGTTCGTGCGTAACAAAAATGTAGTCGGCCTTGGGCATCAGGGTATAGTCCGTCGTGCGATTTCCCAGCTTCCGGACAGGGTCAATCTCTATTTCCTTCCCATCGAACTCGATGCGGATGCTGGCATGCATCAGTGCATGGAAGCGAACTTCCTTCCCGTTGTTTGTCTTGAATACGTCCACTTCGTGTTGTGCTTGACTGCATGCCGTGCCCAGTCCCAGCATGGCCAATAGTAATGTGCTTAGTTTCTTCATAGGGGTAGTTCTTTTGATTGATAAGGTTGACGAAAACTTTCACCATCACATCCATTTCCTCTGTTTTGCTTTTAGCAATCATCAGTATCAGAGCCACAAGCGTGTTTCCTGTAATTCTCCAGTCGGACATTGATTTGGGCTTGTCCGCCACTGGCTTGATGATGTACTACAATCTGATTCTCTTTCATGCCAAACTGCTATTTCGTCTGCAAATGTACTAAATTAATGTCAATGAATTAAGTTTTAGTATCTTTTTCATCGAAATGTCAATGCTTTTCCCCATATTTGTTGTGCCTCCATCGGAAAGCATAACTTGTTGTACCTCCTTCGCTCTCGTATTTTACAAGCAATAACCGGGTTAGGCGAATCTTGCTTCTTGTTTTCAGTTCTTTTCCACTTTCCAATGTAATAAATAGTTCTTTGCCATCCCATTTTCGGATATAAACAGAGCTTCCTCTATAAGTGGGCATATAAAGAGCAGACCTGATACAAAGTCGCTCCCTCCATGATAGGGGACGAATTTCTCGAATAAACTTTTCTTTCTTCTTTCTTCTGTTAAATGTATGGGGAAGGGATGTAATAGAGCTTTGCGGAACTATTACGCCAGCAACTAATTTGTGATGGCGAAATTCGTATTCAAGTCCAAGTGACAAACAAAGGAATACATCTTCTATGGTTCCACCGTTTTTCAAATGCTCACTTAAATAATTTAGATAGTCAGGATCGGTAAGAGCCATTTCGTAGTAGTTCCCATTATATATTATTTGCATCCGATACTTTGCTCTTTCTTTCAATAAATCGGGTTCTACATAGATGCGCTCAGGGTGAATCAGCATTAAGGAATAATTCCCTTCGGCATAGGTGAGCGTAGAAATCGAGTATTCATGATTATAGAAAATGTCGGTATGGATGTTGTCTGTCAACTCATTTAGAACATTGCTTGTGGGAGTAATCTCTCCGATAACTTCCATTCTGCTGAAATACGTATCTTCTGTATGTGCTTCATGCGGACATTCGTTGACGTTCGTTAGTTTTACAATGGAAAGTAGTTTGATGGGGAGGGCCATGTTATTAGTAATCTCTCCAAATTCAGTACAAGGGTCTATCGGGCGAATCCAATGTGGAGTTCCATCGGAGTTACGGATGATGTCCCATTGGTCTTGCTCGTTAAATACAATCTCAATGCCGGCAATGCAGCGTCCACCTCGTTTGAGAGAATTGGCCAGACAGATGAAGAATTTGTCCATTAGTCAATTTCGTTATTTTGTTGGATGCGGAAGCCAATTTCTTGATTCTTCTGCCGGTATGCATCCCGTCGTTGCTCCTTTGCTGTATATGAGCCAAATAATTGATCCACTTCTGCAAGAAGGTGTTTCTTGGAGTGTAATAACTCGTCTATCATTTCCTTTTCTAACATCTCGTGTGCGGCTAATTTCCCGTCTTTCAATATATGCAGCACATTGATGCCCTGCTCATGAAAAAAACGTGAGATAAGTGAAAAACGGTGACACTCTAATGGGTTGGCCTCGGAACACATTAGGGCTATACGATACCCCATTAGTAAGCCATGCTGTATTCTTTCCACTCCTTTCTGAAATGCTGGTGTATTGATGGCACGTTCAAAGTTCACTAAGCCTTCGCTGTCTAGGCAATCTGTCCTTCTTGCTCCAAATTCATTACCAAAATGGAGGTATTGTACATCATGTTGTTTAAGAAACCATATCAACTCGTTTTGATTGAATTGTGGTGTGTGTGTGCTGGCCGGTACACTTCGTACGTCCACAATACAATTGATGCAGTGTCTTCGAATCAATGTTAGGAACTCGTCTAACGAATGATTAGAATGGCCAATGGTGTATAATTCTTGTCGTTCTATCCTTTGATATGCCACTCGTTCGTCGCCATTAGCGAGGTGGATGATGCCGCAGTAGGTGAAGCCGTGGCGTTGGAGGGCACGACGCATGATATGGTTGTCGCGGTGGGTGTCGATGCGGATGTTGTTGGTCCGAGAGAAACAAAACTGGAGCAGGCAGTCCATCACGCCATGGCTGTCGAGTGTGCTGGCAATACGGTGAACGACGTAGTAGGGGGAGGTGTCGTCCAGCCATTGCCCGTCGTAGATGATAGAATAGGTAGGGTCAGGGCCAGGAATGAAGGCAAAGGTTGCGATGAGTTCTTTCCCTTGCTTCACGACGTAGCTGTGTCCCTCGTCGATATCGCGACGGAAAGCAGCATCCACGGGATAACCTTCGGGCCATTGCAACAGATTTCCGTCCCGACGCATGATACCCCGTGCCAAGTCGCGTAGTTCCAGAATGCGCGGCAGGTCGTCGATGGTGGCTTTGCGGATGGTCATTTTACTTCCAATTTTGGCCTGACGGGGTCTGTCAGTCGGGTTATGCGGTCGCGCTCGACGCTCACTACGCCCTTCACCTTCTTGAAGAATGTCATGGCCTCGTGGATATCCTTTCCGTCGGGGATGCGAATGGCCATGCCGGGAATGATGCTGTAGTCGTAGATGATGGTGGCGCCGTAGTTTTTGATGGCTTTGTGTAGCGGCTCTTTGCCTATTTCTGCATCGACCATGATGATGAGGGTCGAAGGGGCGTACTCAATTCCCCTCCCTTCCTCTACCACACTGGGGAAGGGACGGGCCTCGATAGTGTCTTTCTTTGTCTTACAACTGCTCATGAGCAATAGTGTAAGGATAAGTAAGAGGGTGGGCGTGTGGTTCATGGTTTATTGTAGATTGTCGCGATACTTGCCGACCACCTCCAGCAGTTCGTCGTGGAAATGGCCATTCGTGGCCACGATGTTGTCGCCCATGGTGTAGTCAGTGGAACCCGTAAAGTCCGTCACCCTGCCGCCAGCCTCTTCCACGATAATGGCGGCGGCCATGTAGTCGTAGCGACCGATGAACTTCTCCAGCCAACCATCGAACCGTCCCGCGGCCACATGGCACAGGGCGATGGCTGCCGAACCGTTCATGCGAATACCACCAACGCGGCCATATAGTTGTTTCAGTAAGGGCAGGCCGAAGGGTGCGTAAGCCTCGGCATTGTAGGGAAGTTCCACGCCCAGCAAGGCTTGCGAAAAGGGCAGCGTGCTGACGTTGATGGGTCGCCCGTTCAGTCGGGCTCCGCCGCCTCGGTAGGCTGAGAACATTTCATTGACGGCGGCGTCATACACCACGCCCAACTCTATCTCACGGCCTCGGCAAAGGGCAATGCTCACAGCGTATGTGCGCAGCCCATGGATGAAGTTCGTTGTTCCGTCCAGCGGGTCGATGACCCAATAGCGTTCCTCGCCCTCGTACGTTGCCAGCCCCTCTTCGGTGACGAAGCCAGCCTCGGGCAGTAAGTGGCGCAACGCACTGACTACCATCTGTTCCGAACCGCGGTCAACGTCCGACACATAGTCGTGCGAATGCTTTTGCTCCACACGTTCCAGCGAGAACCCCTCCCGCTCCCGTCGCAGATATTCTCCGGCCTGTCGGGCCACCCGCTCCACCTCGTGGAGCAATGTCGATAGTTCCGCGTCCATCTCCTTTATTACTGATTGTGGTTGCAAAGATAATGAAAAAGTGAGGAATTTCCAATATTTATTCGTACCTTTGCACACATTAAACGGTTAAACTCTTAAACATTTATATCAATATGAAACTCGACATTACGAAAGTAACCCCATTTGTGGGGCAAGACACCATCAGTTCCTATCAAGTGCGTGCCACCGAGGCACTGAAAACATTGGAAGAGGGCACCTGTCCTGGTAATGACTTTCTGGGTTGGTTGCATTTGCCCAGCAGCCTTACCCCCGAATTCCTGAACGAGATTAAGGCCGTGGCCCAGACACTTCGCCAGGAGTGCGAAGCTGTGGTAGTGGCCGGTATCGGAGGTTCATATCTGGGTGCAAAAGCTGTCATTGAGGCCTTGAGTAATAGTTTCCAGTGGCTCCAGGATAAGAGCGGAAATCCCACCATCCTGTTCGCAGGCAACAACATCGGCGAGGACTATCTCTTCGAACTCACCGAGTACCTGAAGGGCAAGCGCTTTGGTGTCATCAACATCTCGAAGTCGGGCACCACGACGGAGACCGCCTTGGCCTTCCGCCTGCTGAAAAAGCAGTGCGAGCAGCAACGTGGCAAGGAAACGGCAAGAAAGGTTATCGTGGCCATTACCGATGCCCGTCGTGGTGCCGCCCGCACGTGTGCCGACAAGGAAGGTTATAAGTCGTTTATCATCCCCGACAACGTCGGTGGCCGCTTCTCGGTGCTCACTCCTGTGGGTCTGTTGCCCATTGCTGTTGCAGGCTTCGACATCGACCAACTGGTGCGTGGCGCACAGCAAATGGAGGCCGCTGGCACTCTGGCCACCCAATACGCCGCCACACGCTATGCCCTGTATCAGGAGGGCAAGAAGATAGAGATTCTGGCTAACTACCAGCCCAAACTCCACTTCATGGCCGAATGGTGGAAGCAACTCTACGGTGAGAGCGAGGGCAAGGATGGCAAGGGCATCTTTCCTGCCAGCGTTGACCTCACCACCGACCTCCACTCCATGGGGCAGTGGATTCAAGAGGGCGAGCGTACCATCTTCGAGACCGTCATCAGTGTGGAGACCCCCGAGCACACGCTGCTCTTCCCCGCTGACGAGGAGAACCTCGATGGCCTGAACTTCCTGGCCTGTCGTCGCGTTGATGAGGTGAACAAGATGGCCGAACTGGGTACCCAGCTGGCCCACGTCGATGGTGGCGTGCCCAACATTCACATCTCTATTGAGCGTCTCGATGCCTATAACCTTGGTCAGCTCATCTACTTCTTCGAACTCGCCTGCGGCCTCTACTGCCAGTTGCTTGGCGTCAACGCCTTTAACCAACCTGGCGTCGAGGCATACAAGAAGAATATGTTTGCCCTCCTCGGCAAGCCCGGATACGAGAAGGAGACCGAGGCCATTAAGGCAAGACTGGCATAATGCTGAAAGCAATACTATTTGACATGGACGGCGTGCTGTTTGACAGCATGCCGAACCATGCCTACGCCTGGAGTCACGCGATGACCGACTTCGGCCTGCGTATGGAGCCGGAGGAAGTCTATATGAACGAAGGGCGTACGGGCCACGGAACCATCAACATCCTCTCCAACCGCTACTGGGGGCGCAACGCTACCGACGAGGAGGTGCAACAGATATACGACGCCAAGAGCGCCCTGTTCAACTCCCTGCCCGAGGCGCGGCCCATGCCCGGAGCTATGGAACTATTGAGGAAAGTACGCGCGCGAGGGCTAATGCGCGTCATTGTTACCGGCAGTGCCACCCATGCCCTGCTCGACCGCGTGAATGCCGCCTTCCCTGACATTTTCCGGCCCGAACTGATGGTCACGGCCTTCGACGTTCGTCACGGGAAACCCAATCCCGAGCCTTACCTGATGGGCCTGAAGAAAGCCGGCATTGACGCCTCCGAAGGCATCGTCGTGGAGAATGCCCCCTTGGGCATACAGGCAGCCTGCGCTGCCGGCATCTTTACGATTGCCGTCAACACGGGCCCGTTAAAGGACGAGGTGCTGCGCGAGGCTGGGGCCAATCTTGTCCTGCCTTCCATGCAGTACCTTGCCGACCACCTCGACGAACTTATCGGATAAAGTTAGTGCGCACCTGGGGCTCCGGTTCCGGGTGCCCTTCTTCTCGCGTGTTCAGTTTCTTTATCATCCAGGCCATGTTGCGCCCCAGCGTGCGCATGGTCTGCATTCCCTCTTCGTCCTCGACGGCCTGACCGGGTGTCTGGCCATAGACCATGTTCCAATACTGGCTGCTGACGACGGGCATCGAGAGGATGGTATAGTACTTGTTCAGCCGGTCGAAGGCCGCCGATGCGCCACCCCTGCGGCAAACCACCACCGAGGCTGCGGGCTTGTACCGAAGGTCGGGGCCCAGCGAGTAGAAAACGCGGTCCAATAAGGCACACAGCGAACCGTTCGGGCCACCGTAATAGACGGGCGAGCCGACGATGAGTCCGTCGATACCCTCCTTGACGGCCCGCATTACTTGGAAGTAGAGGTCGTCGCGGAAGGTGCAGCGTCCCGTCCTTCCGCACATCCCGCAAGCAATGCAACCCTGCACGGCCCGCTTGCCGATGCCGATGATTTCCGTCTCTATGCCTTCTTCGTTCAAGGCCTTTGCCACTTCCGAGAGGGCCGTAAAGGTATTTCCCCCTTCGCGTGGACTTCCGTTGATAAGCAGAACTTTCATACCGATATAGTGATTTCCTGCGACAAAGTTACGATTAAGCGAGCAAAATGCCAAATCTTTCTGAGCATTTCTTGCCCCGCTTCGCTCTGCAAGCGTCCTGAGGGCCGAGCGTCGAGCGTGAGTAATTTAGGGCGTAGCCCAGAGTTACGATTAAACAGGGAGATTCGCAAATCAGGGAGAAAGAAAAATCCCTCGCTACCTGTCTCAGGCGGCGAGGGGATTGCTCGAGCTGATTTAACTAACTAAACATGAGTGCTCTTATTCAGCAGCCTCTCCGACGGCGATGGTGGCAATTTGCTCTTCAGAAGGCAACTTAAACAGGACGGGAAGAACGTAGCGCATGCGGACGGGCTTGCCATCCTTCATTGCTGGTTCCCACTTTGGCATAGCCTTCACCACGCGTTCGGCTTCGGCGGTGAGCAAACTGTCGGGAGAGCGGAGGGTCTTCACCTCGTTGATGCTGCCATCCTTCTCGATGATGAACTGCACACTGACGCGTCCTTCAACCTTTTTCTCCTGTGCTTCCTTGGGGTAGTTGATGTTGCGGCTCATCCATGCGTAGATGTTGCCCAGGCTGTCGGGAAATTCGGCGCTCTTGTCAGGCACGTCCACCACAGGGTCGTCGTCGGGCGCGGAGGCCGTTATCTGGAGTTCCGTCGAGCCGTCGGGCTGGGTCGTCACGGTGTTCTGAATCTCCTTTCCTTGCACGGCATTTATGGCCTCCTGTTCCGTCATTTCCTTGCCATCGACAATGAGGCGCAGGGTGCCGGGCTTGGCGTGGATAACTTTCTTCTCGGCCGATGCCGTGGGCGCAGTTTCTTGCCCTGCGATGGGCTTTTCCATTTCTCGGAGTTGCCCGCTGGCAAAGGCGCCAACGGCCAGGAGGGTCAAGGGCACTGCGTAGAGGACTTTCAGGCGTGCCCACTTTGGGGTTCTGGGTTTTGTCATCATAGTGATTCGGTTTTTGAGTAGGCTGTGGTTGAAACTGTTCACCATGGGGTAGCGGCTGCTCACCACGGCCTTCTCGATTAATAAAAGTTGATACTCACGGGCCGAGATGCCTCTGCGCAGTACGGCGTCGTCGGCTTCATATTCGTGTACTTCACGCAACGAGGCGTCAAGCATCCACACGCAAGGGTTGAACCATTGTAGGGCTTCCACCAGGGACAGGAGCAGGATGTCCCACGAGTGGCCCAAGCGCACGTGGGCCAGTTCGTGTTGCATCACGGGGCCCTGGGCTCCCTCGTTGATGACAATGCTTCGCATCCACGAGAAGGGGCTGACCTGCCCTGCGTGGCAGTATATGGTGGCTCCCTCCTGCTGGTCGGTCCACAAGCATCCGCTGGGGATGAAGCGTGCCAGGCGCACTAGCCCGGCGGCCTTCCACACGAGGATGGCAAGCATACCTATTACATATATGACCACCACCCAGCCGCCCCTATTGGGGAGGGAGGCCTCGCCCTTTAAGGGAGATTTCTGGAGGGGCTCAGCGCTTACGACAAGTGTGGGCAGGGTGATTTCGCGCAGCGCCTCCTGCCTGGCCTCAAATGTGGCAACAGCACTGTTGTCCCAGATGTGCAGGTCGAGGCACGGCACCACCAGCGACAGGACGGCGATGGCGAGCAGCATGGCGCGGTTCATTCGGAACAGGGTGTCCCTGCGCATCAGCAGTGTGTAGGGCAGGTAGAGCAGCGCAAGTGTCAGGCTACTCTTGATGGCGTATAGTGTCAGACTTCCCATGGCAATATTTACTTGTTTATCAGTTCCATCAGTTCCTGTATCTCTGTTTCGTCCATTTGTTCGTTCTCCACGAAGAAGCGGACCAGCCTCGATGCACTGCCTCCGAAGAAGTTGTCCCGGACGTCGCGCATCACGCGACTGGTGTATTCGGCTCGCGACACGACGGGGAAGTAGAGATACTGTTTGCCGTTGCCCTTCTTGAAATCTACGAAACCTTTAGTTGTAAGTATCTTCAGGAAGGTGCTCACTGTGGTGTATGCCGGTCGCGGTTCGTCGTACCGTGCCACCACTTCGTGCACGTCTAGCGCCTTTCCTGCGCTCCAAAGGGCGTTCATTACTGCCATTTCGCCTCGCGTCAGTGTGTACTCGTTATTACTCTTCATTTTTTACTAATTTTTTAGTTTTTCTGATGCAAAGTTAAGGGCAAGGCCTCGTATTACTAAAACTTTCGTAGAACTTTTTTCGCCTTTCCCGCGTTATTTAACATATTTTATTAGTTATTCTGTCATAAACCCCTTTCCTCGGCGTCACAAAATGCGTGACTTTGCGTCATTGGGGCGGGAAACTGAAAATCGGGAGGTTATCTTGCGATAGCCTCCCGATTGTTGTTCGATGGCGCTTTCGGGTTACTTCACAAGCACCTTCTTCACCGTTCCGTCCGACATGCGGATGAGGTTGAGACCGCGCTGGGGAGCGGTTAGGCGTAGGCCGGCGGCGTTATAGCGCTCAGTCGCGCCGGCATTTGTGGAGGAGGTCAGGGGCGAGATGGCGTCGTAGTCGGCGGGGTGGACGCGCGACTTGCTGGCATTGAGCACTTCGCCCGTCTGGTTATCGACGACGAGGACGATGGCGGTCACGAGGTCCTTGCGGAGTACGTTGCGTACGGCGGTCGATGAGGGCTGGCTAATGGTGTAGGAACCCTGGTAGGTGCTGCCTGCCAGGTAGCCGTCGGTGGCGGTAATAGTGGGGCCGTTGTTTTTCGTCGCGCTGGCATAGCTGCTGCCGATGAGGGCGTCGTTGAAGGTGAGCTGGACGCTGCTGCTGCCGTACTGGCCGCCCGAGCAGAAGTCGCTGATGCCGGGTGCGTTGCCAAATTGGGCTGCAGTGTACTGGTAGTAGTAGTTGCTCTGACGCCAGGCGCTGGTGATGCCGCTGAGGCTGTCGGCGGTGAGGACATAGACGAGCGAAACGTCTTGCGGGGCAATGAGGAACTCGATGTCGGCCTCGATGTTGACCTGAGTCTGAGCTTCGTTCCATAGTGCGCTGACGCGGACGTCAACTTCGGGAGCCTGGGCATTGAGGCGCTCGAAGTCGAGCTCGATGCCAAGGTTGTAGTCAGTATTGCCATAGTATGGGTCGGCCGATTCCTTGCGGTCGATGACGCAGCCGGGGGCTCCCGTCAGCCCGAGGTTGGGGTAGTTGGCGAGGTAGAGTGGGTCGCTCTGGTTGTACTTGTGGAAGGCGATGCCGATGAAGTTGTCGGGGTAGTTTTCCTTCATGTACTCCATGCCTACCCAGCCGCGGGGGCACCATCCGCAACCCGTGCCCGTGAACTCCTCAATGACGGTGCGACGCTCAACCAGGCGGGTGAGGTTCTTAAGTTGTGTCGTAGCCTGTGCTTGGTCGGTATAGGTCTCGCCGTTGACTTTCTTTACGGCAAGGGTCAGGTCGTAGCGGCCGGTCTTGGCGGGCGAGGTGCCGGTGAACGTGAACGAACCCGTCTTGAGGAGGCCCGATTCTACGGGCGCGTCCAGCACGATGTGCTTGTTCTGGGTCTTGCCTTCTACGGTTACGTCCACGTCGAGCGACTGGATGGCCTTGGCGCTGTTGCTGCCGAAGGTGACGGGGATGGAGTAGGTCGAGTTGGGCATCTGTGCCGACTGCCCGACGGTGGTAAGACTGATGCTGTAGTCGGGCAACTGCAGGTTGGCCAAGAGGGCCTGCAAGGTTGAGGGCCCGTAGCCGAGAGAGTAGTCGCCCCAACCCGAAGCGTTATATTGCAGGAAGAGGCTGTTCTCGACGGGTTCGTCCTCGTAGTCGGTGGCAATGGGGTAGGCGGTAGAGGTTCCGCCCACGAAACTGTAGCCGACGAAGACGCCAGATGAGGAAATGGTCACGGCCTCATTAAGGGGAACGGCTACGTACTCGCCGGCAACGAAGGGGCCGTCGGTAGAGGCTTCGCCCAGGTTTGCGCCGCTCAGTTCACTCCTGACCCACACCTTAACGTCGGTCATGGTGTTATCGACGACAGGGACGTTGACCCCCTGCACGGAGGAACCGGCAAAGACGTCGCCAGGCAGGAAGATGGCCACGTCGAAGGCAACGCCCGTAGAGCCCACGCCGAGGCCGCTCCAGGTGCCGCTGTTTCCGTAGCCGAAGGCCGTGGTGCCGTCGAGACTGGCCACCTTCTGGGGAGCCCGCATAGGCTGCGAGAGGCGGCTGATGACGTGGCGCGAGGGGGCGCGCTGCAACTGCTGAGCCTGGATGCTTAGCATCATGAAGAATGCAACGAATGCAACAGAGAGTAATCTTTTTACCATAAATAGTTAAATGTTTTAAGTGGATAAGCCTTTTTTTGTAAAAAACTCTAATTGAGTGCAAAGATACATATATTCTGCTATTTACGAAAGCAAATGGCGGAATATATGCTATTTAGGGTGTAAAAGATACCCTTTTCGGGGGATGAAGGGGGAGTGGTCAGACGCCGTCGGCATCATAGTAGGCCGAGTCGGACTCCTCGACGTCGAGTGTGTCGTCCTTGACGAAGGAGAAGGTGCCCTGGTCGGTAATGGTAAGGAGGAAAGGCATCGACATGTCGCTCTCTGGGTAGCTGACGGCAAAGGAGAAGGTCAGTCCCCGTCCGGGCTCGGCACGCAGGAAGCGAATGCCGTCGAGGATGGCGCTGCGGTAGAAGGTATCGTCGATGGCGGAGGCGAAGGTGCCCTTCGTAAAGGTGTGGTCGAAGTAGGCCCGTCCGTCGCGCCAGAGGGTAAGTTGGATGGTGTTGTCGGAGAAGAGGTCGTCCATGTCGTCGCGGACCTTGGCCAGGGAGTCGCTGGCCACGCGGGTGATGTCGTAGCGGTAGCAGTGGTCGCCCAACGTGATGCTGTCCGTGAGGTGGTAGTCGGCCATCTGGCGAACTACGGTTTCGTGCTGGGGAGCTACCCAGGTGTCGTCGGCCTTCTTGTCCTTTCCGCATGCGGAAGCCAAGAGGGCTGCCATCAAGAGCAGTGAAAATCCTGTATTTCTCATTTTCTCATTATCTCAAATTCTCATTACCTGAATGAGTCGGTAAGCAGTTTTATTTCGATGCTTGGCGCAATGCGCTCGTAGAGGATGTTGTACATGGCATCCAGTATGGGCATGTTGACGTGCATGTGGCGGTTGATGTCCTTCATGCACTTCGTGCCGAAGTAGCCCTCGGCAATCATCTCCATCTCCACCTGGGCCGACTTGACCGAGTAGCCCTTGCCTATCATGGTGCCGAAGACGCGGTTGCGCGAGAAGTTGCTGTAGCCGGTGACCAGTAGGTCGCCCATATAGACGGAGTCGATGATGTTGCGGTCGATGGGGTGGACGGCACGCAGGAAGCGTTCCATCTCCTGGGCGGCGTTGGTCATCAAAACGGCCTGGAAGTTGTCGCCGTACTTCAGTCCGTTGCAGATGCCGGCGGCTATAGCATAGACGTTCTTTAGGACGCTGGCGTACTCGATGCCCAGGACGTCGTCCGAGGTCTTGGTCTTGATGTAGTCGCTGGCAATCATGTCGGCAAACTCTTCGGCCTTGTCCAGGTCGGCACAGCCTACGGTCAGGTAGGTCAGTCGCCTAAGGGCCACCTCTTCTGCATGGCTGGGGCCGCCCAAGACGGCCAGGTTCTCGTCGGGCACCGAGTAAACCTGGTGGAAGTATTCCGAGACGACGAGGTTCTCGTCGGGCACAATGCCCTTGATGGCGGTAATGATGAACTTGTCGCGCAGGCGCACCTTCAACTTCCGGAGGTGGCTCTTCATGTAGGGCGAAGGGGTGACGAAGATGAGCGTCTGGCAGGCGTTCACGACCTCGTTGATGTCGGAGGAGAAGTGGATGCGGCTGACGTCGAAGTGCACGCTGGTCAGGTAGGCGGGATTGTGCGAGAGGCGACGGAACTCCTCGATGCGGTCGTCGCGGCGCATGTACCACCAAATCTCGTCGGTGCTCTCCAATATGATTTTGGCTATGGCTGTGGCCCACGAGCCACCGCCCATAATCGCTATCTTACCTATTCTGTCCACTTTCGTATGTCGTCCTGGCTGGGGCGTTCAACGTCCAGCTTATACTTCTTGACTATCTCGATAATCTGTTGCTGAATCTTGGCGGGATTCTCGCCCTTCAGCGTCTGCACGAGGTTGTAGCCTGCCTTCCAGAGGATGGGCACAATGGCCTCGGGTATGCCCAAAGCCTCGAATGCCTCCTTCTTGTCGCGTGGAGCCTTCACCTCGGGCTTCATCTGCGGGAAGAGCATCACCTCACCAATCTGGAATTTCCCCGTCAGTAGCATGACCAGTCGGTCGATGCCGATACCGATGCCGAACGTCGGCGGCATGCCGTACTGCAGGGCGCGCAGGAAGTCCTGATCGATAATCATGGCTTCGTCGTCGCCCTTGTCGGCCAGGCGCATCTGCTCCTGGAAGCGCTCCTCCTGGTCGATGGGGTCGTTCAGCTCGGAGTAGGCGTTGGCCAGTTCCTTGCCGTTGACCATCAGTTCGAAGCGTTCGGTCAGTCCGGGCTTCGAGCGGTGCATCTTCGTCAGGGGCGACATCTCCACAGGATAGTCGGTGATGAAGGTTGGCTGGATGAACGTGCCCTCGCACGTCTCGCCGAATATTTCGTCGATGAGTTTGCCTTTGCCCATCGTCTCATCTACCTCGATTTCCAGTTTCTTGGCCACCTCGCGAATCTCGTCCTCGCTCATGGGGTAGAGGTCGTAGCCCGTCCGCTCTCGGATGGCGTCGAGGATAGGCAGTCGGCGGAAGGGAGCGCGGAAACTGATGACCTTGCCGTCAATCTCCACCTCGGGCTTCCCGTTTACGGCCGTGCAAATCTGTTCCAGCATCCGCTCGGTGAAGGTCATGCCCCAGTTGAGGTCCTTGTACGAAACGTACAGTTCCATGCAGGTGAACTCGGGATTGTGGGTCTTGTCCATGCCCTCGTTGCGGAAGTTCTTGCCAATTTCATAGACGCCCTCGAAGCCGCCCACGATGAGTCGCTTCAGGTAGAGTTCCGTGGCGATACGCATATACATATCGATGTTCAGGGCATTGAAGTGGGTGATGAACGGGCGGGCCGTAGCTCCGCCAGGAATGCTTTGCAGCGTAGGTGTCTCCACTTCGGTGTATCCGGCTCCGTCCAGTATGCTGCGCAGGGTCCTGAGTATAGTGGCGCGTTTCAGGAAGGTCTCCTTTACGCCTTGGTTCACAATCAGGTCCACGTAGCGTTGGCGATAGCGCAGTTCGGGGTCGTCGAACGAGTCGAAGACGTTGCCCTCGGCGTCAGTCTTTACGATGGGCAGGGGCTTCAGCGACTTGCTCAGCACGGTCATCTCCTGCACGTGGACGCTCACTTCGCCCGTCTTCGTGCGGAATACATAACCCCGTACGCCGATGAAGTCGCCCAAGTCCAGACACTTCTTGAAGACCACGTTGTAGAGATCCTTGTTCTCGTCGGGACAGATGGCGTCGCGCTGCACGTACACCTGAATCCTGCCCTTCGAGTCTTGTAACTCTGCAAAGGCGGCCTTGCCCATGATGCGCTTCGACATGATGCGTCCGGCCAGGCTCACCTGGGGGCTGTTCTCCGGCGTCGCGGTCTCGCGTACGTCGTTGCCCTCCTCGTCCTTTCCGATAATGGGCAAATCTACAAAGTCGCTGATGACGTCGGTGCTCCACGCCGTCACAGGATATTCGGCAGCGGGGTAGGGGTCGATGCCCAAGTCACGCAGTTGTTGCAGGTTATTACGTCTTACAATCTCCTGTTCGCTCAGTTCCAGTATATTCATTTTTGTTAGTTACGAGTTATCGTCTGCAAAGATACAACTTTTTTCCCGAAGCACAAAATGTGCGACGAAAGATTATCGGATGCTGGCCACGACGTATTCCGACTGAGTGCCGATGCGATACTTCCCGCCCCAGATGCCGAGACCGCTCGAGACGTAGTATTGCGTCTGGCCCCGTTGGTGGCTGCCCCAGGCACATTCGTACATCCATTCCGTCATCCACGAGCCTGGCCATACCTGTCCGTGGTGGGTGTGTCCGCTCAGTTGGAAATCTACACCAGCCCGTTCGGCTCGTTCCAGGTGATGAGGCTGATGGTCGAGTACGATGACGAACTTCGTCGTATCCACCTGGCTCATCAGCATGTCAAGCGGCTTGCGTCGGCGGTTCGTCTCGTCGTCGCGCCCAATGACGACCAACGCTCCGTCCACCTCTGCGGCCTCGTCCCTCAGCAGATGGATGCCCGCTGCCTGGTAGAACTCCATCGCCTCCGCCTCGCCACCATAATACTCGTGATTGCCCAGACAGGCATAGATGGGAGCCTTGAGTCGGCGCATCTCCTCGGCTATATTGTCTTCCCTGAGTGCCCTCAGACTCAAATCTACGATGTCGCCCGCAATCAGTATGAGGTCGGGCTCCTCCCGGTTTATCAACTCCACCCATTGGGCCAAGGTCTTGCGTCCGTTGCCATAGCCCAGGTGCAGGTCACTTGCCATCACTACTTTATAAGTCCTTGGGAGTGGCTTCCGAGATGCTATGGCAAGTTCAACACGTTCCTTATGGCGATAGTGCCAGTTCCCGTAGGCAAAGATGGCCAACATCACTGCCGTCACGCCTACTGCCGCCCAGCCATTGTCGTAAAGCCACGAGCGGGGCACGATGCCGCATAGCCTTCCAAGGTCGAGTATCACGAAGAGCATTGCCAGATAGAGCAGCACGATGATGGACGACGTACCTATATCATATAGCGTACGCGCGAGGGGCATAGGCAGCCCGTCGAGTCTCCCGCTCACGTCATAGAACAGCAATGCGAAACTGGCCACTCCCGCTGCAATGACTATCGCCTTCCACACTCCAGCCCAGGGCAGCAACACCCATACGTGCCAACCCACATACACCAGCCCCAGTACGGGCGTCAGCATAAACAAACAAGCCCAAAATATATTCATAGCATGTGGCTTTCTATACATTGTTTTGTGCAAAGTTACGACAAAAAGTTTTAAGTTTCAACTTATTGTTGTATCTTTGTCCCTCGTAACCTATAAATTACCCATATTATGTCAGAATTGAAACCCAATTTGTATGTGGCCGTAGCTTATCGGCTCTACACTAAGGATAAGGAGGGACGGCGCGAACTGGTGGAAGAGGCCACCCGCGAGCAGCCTTTTCAGTTTGTAAGCGGTCTGGGCATGACACTCGATGACTTCGAGGCGCAAATCGTACCCTTGCAGAAGGATGGGGAGTTCGACTTCGAACTCACGCCCGAGCAGGCCTACGGCGAGTATGAAGAGGAGCGTGTCATCAAGGTGCCGCGCTCTACCTTCGAGATTGACGGCCGTCTGGATAAAGAGTACATCTACGAGGGTGCCGTTGTGCCCTTGCAGAATGCCGACGGACAACGCTTCAACGGCCTGATTGCCAAGATTGGCGACCAGGAGGTGACGGTGGACCTCAATCACCCCTTGGCCGGCAAGGTGCTCATCTTCGTGGGCGAGGTGGTTGACGTTCGTGAGGCTACGAAGGAGGAAATCACTGCTACCCTGAAGATGCTGACGGGCGAAGGCGGTTGTGGCTGTGGTTGTGGCTGTGAAGATTGCGAGGGTTGCGACGACCACCATCACCATCATCATGGCTAAGGTTTAACGTTTAATGTTTAACGGTTAACGCTAACGGTGAGAAACTCATTTGGCCATATATTCCGACTGACGTCGTTTGGCGAGAGTCATGGGGCGGGCATAGGTGGCGTCATCGACGGCATGCCGGCAGGCATAGAGGTCGATACCGACTTCATACAGGCGGAACTGAACCGTCGCCGCCCTGGGCAGAGCCGACTGACTACTGCCCGACAGGAGGCTGACGAGGTGGAACTGCTGAGTGGCATCTTCGAGGGGCGGACGACGGGACAGCCCATTGGCTTCCTGGTGCGCAATGCCGACCAGCGCTCGAGCGACTACGAGGAGATGCGCCACGTCTTCCGTCCCAGTCATGCCGACTTCACCTACCAGACCAAGTATGGCTTGCGTGACCACCGGGGCGGAGGCCGTTCGTCGGCTCGCGAGACCATCAGCCGCGTGGTGGCAGGTGCCTTTGCCAAATTGGCCCTGCGCCAGTTGGACATTACCATCGTGGCCTATACTCAGCGGGTGGGCGACATCCTGCTGCCTGGCACTTACGAGGACTACGACCTCGACCTTGCGGAACAGAACGACGTACGATGCCCTGACTCTGCGACGGCCGAGCGCATGGCCCGCCTCATCAGCGAGGTGAAGGCCGAGGGCGATACCATCGGCGGCGTGATAGGCTGTGTTGTCAGGGGATGTCCCACGGGATTGGGCGAACCCTGCTTCGGGAAACTGCAAGCCGAACTGGCCCACGCCATGCTGAGCATCAATGCAGCCAAAGGCTTCGACTACGGAATGGGCTTCGACGGTCTGGGACAGAGAGGGTCGGAACAGAACGACCTCTTTATCCCTGACGAGGACGGAGGCATCACGACCCGCACCAACCGTAGTGGAGGCATACAGGGAGGCCTGTCGAACGGACAGGACATCTACTTCCGCGTGGCCTTTAAGCCCGTGGCCACCCTGCTGCGTGAACAATCCACAGTGACCGACGAAGGCGAACCCTTCCTGCTGAAAGCCCGCGGTCGGCACGATGCCTGCGTACTACCGCGCGCCGTCCCCGTTGTAGAGGCTATGGCGGCCATCGTCGTCCTCGACCAGTACCTATTGAATAAAACCGTTCACCTATGAAACGCACATTCTTATTACTCGCATTAGCCGTTCAGATGACGATCGCCCATTGTCAGCTCGTGAACAAGGCCGTGGAGATATGGCCAAAGGACATACCCGGCGGCGGCGAAAGGGCCGAACACGTCTGGAACAACCGGCCGGGCGATATGACCATCAACCGCGTCAGTAGCCCCACGCTGGAGGCCTTCCTGCCCGAAGCCTCGAAGAGCAACGGCAAGGCCGTAATCGTCTGCCCGGGCGGGGCTTATGCCTTCCTCGCTTATGAGAAGGAGGGCCAGGAGGTGGCCCTCTGGCTGAGCAATCAGGGTTACAATGCCTACGTGCTGGCCTATCGTGTGCCCAACAACCGGCAGGGTGCCCTTCAGGACATTCAGCGCGCCATCCGCGTGGTTCGCAGCAAGGGAGCCACGCAGGTGGGCGTCATCGGTTTTTCGGCAGGTGCCAGCCTGAGTTGCCGTGCTTGTACGCGTTGGAGTGAGCCCGCCTACGAAGCCAATCCGAAGGACAAGGCAGACACCCTCTCGTGCCGTCCCGACTTCGGTATCCTGATTTATCCGGCCTACTTGGACGAAGGCCCTGACCGCACGCTGACGCCCGAACTGACGGTGACGAAGGACACTCCGCCCATGTTCGTCTTCGGTACGGAGGACGACGTAAACTACGGCGGCCCCTCGACTCCCCTCATCATGCAGGCTATGCAGAAGGCTGGCGCTCCCATCGAGGTGCACTACCTGACGAAGGGCGGACACGGCTACGGCATGCGTCGTGGGGCAGGCCTCATTTGGCCTCCCTTGGCCGAGCAGTGGCTCAAGACGTTGGAATGACGGAGAAAAGGAGTATTGAAGAGAATTGCTACATCAGAAGAATCCCTAATGCCGATGCAAGGCATTAGGGATTCTCTCTTTATCCACAAAGTCGAATTGTCAGAGTGTGATGCTTTCTATCCTGAGTTTCTGCACGCCTGCGGGGACTTGAACCTCCACGATGTCGCCCACGTGCTTGCCTAAAAGGGCTTGGGCAACGGGAGACTTGATGGAAATCTTTGCCTCGCGCAGGTTCGCCTCATGGGGACTGGCGATGGTGTAGGTCATGCGTTGATTGTTGACCAGATTGGTCATCTCCACCTTTGTCAATAGTCCTACCGCGTCGGCTCCCAGTCGTTTTGTGTCGATGACACGTGCGAACTCCAGCACGCGCTGTTTGAAGCGGATGCGACCCAATAGGCGAGCCTGTTCGCGCTTAGCGGCGTGGTATTCGAAGTTCTCGCTCAGGTCGCCCTTGTCGCGTGCTTCGGCTATGGCCTCTCGCACGCGAGGCAGTTCCACATTCTCCAGTTCTTTCAGTTCGGCCACCAGTTTGTCGTAGCCCTCTTGTGACATATATTCCATCTTGCTTTATTCTTGTCTTGTCTTATGCTTATAGGTTCTGTATCAGTTGCTTAATAGTGACATGAATTGTGCATCGTCATGTCAGTACCACTGACACGGCCGTGTCACAACCACTGACAATACCGTGTCACAACCACTGACAATACCATGTCACAACTGCTGACAATACCATGTCACGACCGCTGACAATACCATGGCGTTACCGCTGACAATACCGTGTCACGACCGCTGACGCTATAGTGTCAGCCATGCTGCCATTATGATGTTGGGTCTTCGGCTCCCAATAGAGTCCCCTTGCTCTTCGTAGTGTTCGAAGTGGAGGCCCGATGGGTGGACGTGATGGATTGTGAACGTCCCGACCTTATCCTCATTGCAGGCGACATCATTTCCTGCAAATTGCGAATGTCCTCAAGGAGGTTCCATATGCCATCCTCGGACAGCACACCGCGAGGCATATCCTTGGGCAGACGGCCTGCAGCATCGGCATCGCGGTCCGCATGCCACCAGCGACTGCCGTAGTAAGCTTGCAGTTGGTCGATGTCGGCTTGCACGTCGTCCCACGATTCCAAGGCTTGAGATAGCTGTTTGATGGCTTGGGCGATGCGGCCAAATCGTGCTTCGTGTGAACTGATGCGTTCTATGCGTTTCATAATGCTCCCTTTTTACAAATATTGGCTGGTGTAACCCACGCCTGCCTGCTTAAGCGCCTCGGGCGTACCCTGGAAGAGCACCTGACCGCCTCGCTGGCCGCCCTCTGGCCCCATGTCGATGAGGTAGTCGGCCGCGCGGATGACGTCGAGATTGTGCTCGATGACGACGACCGTGTTGCCCTTATCGACCAGGCGACGGAGTACGGAAAGCAGTACGCGGATGTCCTCGAAATGCAGTCCCGTGGTGGGCTCGTCCAGTATGTAGAGCGTGCGGCCTGTGTCGCGTTTGGCCAGTTCTGTGGCCAGTTTCACGCGTTGGCTTTCGCCGCCTGAGAGTGTGGTGCTGGGTTGTCCCAGTTTGATGTAGCCCAGACCCACGTCTTGCAGCATCTTTATTTTCTGAAGGATTTGGGGCTGGTTCTCGAAGAACTCTACTGCCTGGTTGATGGTCATGTCCAGCACGTCGGCAATCGACTTGCCCTTGAACCTGACCTCGAGCGTCTCGCGGTTATATCGCTTGCCATGACACTCTTCGCAGGGCACCAAGACGTCGGGCAGGAAGTTCATCTCCACCGTCCGGTAGCCGTTGCCCGAGCACGTCTCGCATCGGCCGCCCTTGACGTTGAAGGAGAAGCGGCCTGGCTTGTAGCCGCGAATCTTGGCCTCGGGCAGTTGGACGTAGAGGTTACGAATGTCATTGAAAACTCCCGTATAGGTGGCTGGATTGGAGCGAGGCGTGCGGCCCAAAGGGCTCTGGTCCACATCCACCACCTTGTCGATGAATTCGAGTCCCTCCACTCGGTCGTAGGGTAGGGGGTCCTTGAGCGAGCGGTAGAAGTGTTGCGAGAGTATGGGTTGCAGGGTTTCGTTGATGAGAGTAGATTTGCCCGAGCCGCTGACGCCCGTCACGCAGATGAGTGTGCCTAAAGGGAGTGTTACATCGACGGACTTCAGATTATTGCCGCGGCAGCCGTAAAGGGAAAGAACGGCCCCTCTCCCTAAATTCCTCCCCCGTAATGGAGAGGGACTTTGATCGTTTTTGTCCTCTGCAGAAACTCCCTCCCCGTTATGGGGGAGGGTTGGGGAGAGTGTCTTCTTTAGGTATCGGGCCGTCAGCGTATCGGCCTTCAGCATATCCTTATAAGTACCTTGGAATACCACCTCGCCACCCTTGCGACCGGCACGCGGACCGATGTCGATAATCCAGTCGGCATTCTCCATCATCTCCTGGTCGTGTTCGACGACGATGACCGTGTTGCCCGTGTCGCGCAGTTCCTTCAGCGAGCGGATGAGGCGCTGGTTGTCGCGCTGGTGCAGTCCGATGCTGGGTTCGTCCAGTATGTACAAGACGTTGACGAGCTGGCTGCCTATCTGTGTGGCCAGTCGTATGCGCTGGCTCTCGCCGCCGGAGAGCGAGGCGGAGGCGCGGTTCAGTGCGAGGTAGTCGAGCCCGACGTCCAGGAGGAACTTCAGTCGGGTTCTGATTTCCTT
Source organism: Bacteroidaceae bacterium (assembly GCA_017469925.1). Taxonomy (GTDB): domain Bacteria; phylum Bacteroidota; class Bacteroidia; order Bacteroidales; family Bacteroidaceae; genus Physcousia. Next base: position 283,174 of record JAFUFK010000016.1, read on the forward strand.
CAGTATCTCTGGGGCAATCTTACGTTGGTGGTCGGTCAGTTGTCCGTCCACGTTCTGTAGCCAATGATAGAGGTCGCCCAGGTCCATCTGGGAGAGTTCGGCGATGTTCTTGCCTGCGATGCGGTAGGAGAGGGCCTGCTGGTTGAGTCGTTGGCCCTTGCAGACGGGGCACGTGCAGTCGCGGCTGAACTGTCCCACCCACTTCTGTGCCGTCTGGCTCTGGTCGTTCTCCTGGGTCGAGCGGATGTACTTCACCAGTCCTTCGTAGGTGCAATAGTAGTCGTTCGAGGTCTTAGTCACGTCGGCCGGTATGCGCAGTCGTTCGATAGAACCGCTGAAGATTTCGTCCAGCGCCTCGTCGGAGAGCGAACTCACGGGGTCGTTCATCGTGTAACCGTGCTTCTCCAGTATGGCTGCTATCTGCCAGAATATCATCGCGTTGCGGTACTTTCCCAGGGGCACGATGGCTCCGTCGTGGATGCTGAGCGAGCGGTCGGGGATGATGAGGTCGCGGTCGATGAGCGAGACGAACCCCAGTCCCTTGCAGCGTGGGCAGGCGCCCTGCGGCGAGTTGAACGAGAAGTCGTGGGGGGCGGGGTCGCTGTACGAGATGCCTGAGGTGGGGCACATCAGCCGGCGGCTGTAGTGGCGAATCTCCTCGTTCTGTACGTCATAGACCATCATCAGTCCGTCGCCCTGTTTCAGGGTGTTCTGTACGCTGTTTTGCAATCTCCTGTCGTCGGTTTCCTTCACTACGAGGCGGTCCACGACCACCTCGATGGAGTGGTTGCGGTAGCGGTCGAGTTTCATGCCGCGTTCCACCTCCATCAGTTCGCCATCTACGCGCACGTAGAGGTAGCCCTTCTTCAGTACCGTCTCGAAGAGTTCCTTGTAGTGGCCCTTGCGGTTCTTCACCAGTGGCGCCAGGAGATAGACCTTGCGGCCGAGGTAGTCGTGGAGCAGGAGGTTGACGATTTGCTCTTCGGTATATTTCACCATCCGTTCGCCGGTGACGTATGAGTAGGCCTCGCCGGCACGGGCGTAGAGCAGGCGCAGGAAGTCATAAACCTCGGTCGTCGTGCCCACGGTCGAACGCGGGTTCTTGTTTGTCGTCTTCTGTTCGATGCTGATGACGGGCGAGAGTCCCGTAATCTTATCTACGTCGGGCCGCTCCATGTTACCCAAAAAGTTGCGGGCATAGGCCGAGAAGGTCTCGATGTATCGCCTCTGCCCTTCGGCAAAGATGGTGTCGAAGGCCAAACTGGACTTGCCACTTCCCGAGAGGCCTGTAATCACCGTCAGGCTCTGGCGCGGAATCTCTACGTCGATGTTCTTCAGGTTGTGCACGCGTGCGCCGAGCACGGTTATCTGTCCCTTACTCTTCGCCATCGCCCGCGTTTTGTGAGTCGTCGTTGTAGCCGGTAAGGACGTTTATGGCCTTGCGGATGTTATACTTGCGGCCGTCGGCTCCGCGGGCACTGACGACGAGGAAATACACCCCGTCCCGGACCGTGTGGCCGTTGTACCGTCCGTCCCATGAGCCCGAGGGGTCGCTCCACGAGTAGAGTTTCTGTCCCCAGCGGTTGAAGACGGCAGCCTGGAACTTCACGATGCTCTGGTAGCCATCCTTGGCCTTTAGTTCGTCGTTGAATCCGTCGCCGTTGGGCGAGAAGGCGTTGGGAAACTCCAGTTTGCTCTCGCTGATGCTGACCACGAAAGGGTTGGCCTCGCCCTCCTCGGGGTAGGCGATGGTGTCGGTGCCCAGGACAAAGGTGGCGTATAGCTGGACGTAGAACGAGCCGCTCTCCTGGAACGTGTATTCCAGATTCTCCTCGAATCGGTGCACCATCGGGGTATCCTCTTCACCGGGTCGGTAGATTTTCCATTCGTAGCGGGCCGTCCATTCGCCCACGTCCGACGGGTTGGCCGTAAATCGGGCCACCAGGGGGGCGTTCTGCCCACTGCTGGCGTCGTCCGTCTCCTCACCCTCTACGGTCGTGTAGGTGGCCTTGGGGTCAACGCTGGGGTACACCGTCTGCGCCCACACCATCCAGGGGAGCAGCGTGAGCAACAAGGGGAACAGGGTCTTCTTCATCATAGTCGCGTGATATTTTGTGGGGACAAAGATAATAAATAATTGATAATAGACGATTGATAATTGACAATTATTTTGTACTTTTGCGCAAAATCCGAAAGTAAACCGCACATGACGACGATGAGAGATTACGCAAGACGATGGCTCGCAGTGCTCGTGCTCCTGCTTGTAGGCACGGCGCTTTGGGCCGCGAAGGTAAGGGTAGGCGTGCTGCTTCCGCTTAAGGAGCAGACGGGCCGCGCTACCACGCTGGTAGAGTTCTATCAGGGCCTGCTGATGGCCGTCGATCAGGCCCGTCAGGACGGCACCGACGTTGATGTCTATGCCTACGACTGCGGCAGCGACGAGTCGCACCTCCAACAGGTCCTTGCCGACCCCAATCTGGCTCGGCTCGACGTCATCTTCGGCCCCATCGACGCCGTGCAGGTGACCACCCTGAGCGAGTTTTGCCGCAAGAATCGCATCCGCATGGTCCTGCCCTTCAACACACCCTGTCCCCAGGTCTATAGCAACCCCTGGATCTACCAGGTCGGCGTCACCCAGGAACTCCTCTATCCCGGCATTGCCTCGCTCATCACGGACAACCTCTCGAACAGCAACTTCGTCATCTTCCGTACCGGCGAGAAGGATGCGCGCGGCCAGTCCTTCACCGAACATGTCGGCCAGGTGCTGAAGCTTAGGAACATGCCCGTAAGTGAACTCTCCGACGCGGGCGACGAACTGGCCTACGACCGTGCCCTCAACCAGTTCCGTACCAACGTCGTCGTCCCCGACAGCCGTAGCCAGACGGCCCTCGCCCGCATGCTCAAGGGCATCAAGGAGTACCAGAAGTCCCACACCCAGTACCGCATCAAACTGCTCGGCTATCCCGAATGGCTCACCTACACGGCCAACAACCTCCAGGACTTCTACAAGTTCGATACCCACATCTACTCCTCCTACTACCGCAACCCCCTCAGTGGTCGTGTGGCCAAGTTCGAGCAGGCCTACCGCCAGAACTTCGGCCACTCCTCGCGTCCCCTCTTTCCGAGGGCCGAGATGCTGGGCTACGACCTCGGCTACTACTTCCTCAGTGGCTTGGCCACTCTGGGCGAATACTTCGAGGCCGACCAGGAGGCCATCCAGCAACAGCCCGTCCAGCACTACTTCCGCTTCCAGCGCGTAGGCGAGGGCGGGGGATTCGTCAACCTGCACGTCCAGCTCGTCCACTACGGCACAAACAAAACCATTTCAGTCGTCAAGTGATGAAGCGCCTCTTACTACTCCTCTTCGTCTCATTTTCTCACCTTCTCGTTTACCGATGCTCGGCCCAGGTCGGCGAGTACCGCAGTGCCCTGGCCATCGGCCTGAACGGCGGCTATGCCCTCGACAAGGTATCGTTCAGCCCCACCGTCAAGCAGAACTTCCACGGCGGCCTGACGGGCGGCCTAACCCTGCGCTATACCTGCGAACGCTACTACAGCCTGCTCTGTGCCCTACAGCTCGAGGTCAACTATGCCCAGATGGGCTGGCGCGAACTCATAGAGACCAGCCAGGACACCTACAGCCGCACCATCAACTACGTACAGCTCCCGCTGTTGGCCCGCCTCGGTCTGGGGCGTGAGGTAGGCGGCGTGATGGGCTACCTCGTCCTCGGACCCCAGCTCGGACTCTACCTATCCGACAGCGAGAAACGCGGTGGCGAGTGGTCCAGCGCCACCCTGGCCCTGCGCCCTAACCACGTCGTGGAGCAGTACGACCTGGCAGTTCAGAACAAGTTCGAATACGGCATCACGGGTGGCCTCGGCCTCGAGGTCAACACGCGCCACGCTGGTCACTTTATGATAGAGGGTCGCTACTACTTCGGCTTATCCAATATCTTCCACGACGGCAAGTCCGACCCCTTCGGCCGCTCGGCCAACGGAGCCATCGTGGCCAAAGCCTCGTATCTCTTCGACATCTTCCACAAGAAATAAGAGCATCATCACACATTTCTCTTTCCTTGTGTTTGAGAACCATAGGTACAGTGCGTCAAGAACTTATGTCCTATCGCCGAAGACCTGAGGCCTTTTCTTGGAAGGCATAGGCCCTTCCTCTCTTGCACAGGGGAGGAGGATATAAACGAAACAAGAGCGCAAATTTGCGCTCTTGCTAGTCATTTAATGGTCAATAATCAATGGTCAATGATTGATAGCCAATTCATCTCAGCCGGTCGAGCGAGCGGACGAGCATTTCGTCCTTCAGGACGCCGCGGAAGGCCAGGTAGAGCAGGATAAGGCTGATCAGGGGCAGTCCGGCTGTCAGGGTGGGGCGGAAGGTGCCGTCGAGCTTGTACATAAAGACGAAGGCCAGCAGCCAGGCGTAGTAGCCGACCAAGAGTATCATGCAGAACGAGAGCAGCCGCATCTGGAGGGCACGGCGGCGGTAGAGCAGGATGCCCAAGAGGGTGAGCGTGGTGACGCCGACCAGCAGGGCGAAGAGGGCCCAGGGGGCCAGCTGGTGAGTGCCCGTTTCGCTGAGGCGTACCCAGAGGTTGTAGAGTTGGGCGTACGGCTCGCCCTGGGCGGTGTAAAAGTGGCCCAGAGGCAGGCTCAGGCAAACCACTCCCAGCACGGCCGAGAGTAGCATGTAGAGCGTCTGTATGCGCTGTATCATGGGGCCAGGTTAGTCGTCAATGGTGGCTTCGGCCACAGGGTTGCGGTAGTAAATCTTGCCTTCGACGAACTCCTGCGTGGCGATGAGCGAGGGTTTGGGCAACTTCTCGTAATAGCGCGAAATCTCGATTTGCTCGCGGTTTTCGAAGACTTCGTCGAGGTTGTCGGTCGAAGAGGCGAACTCCTGGAGTTTCTTCGACAGTTCTTGCTTGATTTCGGTGGAAATCTGGTTGGCGCGTTTGCCGATGATGGCGATTGACTCGTAGATGTTGTCGGTGTCCTTGCAGAGGTTCATGATGTCGCGCGTCACGGTGTTAGTGGGCGCATTGGTCTTCTTGTAATCCATTATGTATTAAGAGTTTAATCGTTTTCGTTTAAAAGCTTAGTCGTTTAGGGGAGTCCCCTTCTTTACGGCATTTTCGGCATTCTTCAGTATGCTACGGGCCTCCTTCAGGTATTTTGACTCGGGGAAGTCGTTGGCGAAGGCGTAGTACTCGTCGATGGTGTCACGGAAGCGTTCGTCGCGCTTCTCCACGACGCTCTTGTCGGCCAGTTGGTACTTGGCGCGCAGGACGAGGATGGAGAGCAGTTCGCGCTTCTCGGCCGAGGCGTAGGGATAGTCGCGCAGAGCGTTTTGGGCCGTCACGACGCAGGCTTCGTAGTTCGAACCGCCGTACATGCTGTTCAGGATGTAGGTACCTAGGTCGTAGTAGAGCTTGGCCGAGAGGCATTCCTTCTCCACCAGTTTGTCCTGGAGTTGGAATATCATCTCCTGGGTCTGCGGCTTCAGGGGTGAGTAGGGATACTTGTCGAGGAAGGCCTGAAATTCGCCCATGGCCGAGACGGTGCTCGTCTGGTCAAGCCGCGGGTCGGGCGTCTGGTTGTAGAGCGACATGGCCGAGTAGTAACTGGCGGGTTCCGTGAACTGGCCCTTGGGGTATGTCTGGACGTACTTCTTGAAGTCCTGGTGGGCCATTTCGTAGTTCTTGGCACCGTACTCGCTCATGGCGGTCAGGTAGAGCGACTCCTCGCCGTTGGCGGTGCCCTTCATAATGCCCAGCACATCGTAGAAGAGCTGTGCCGCACGGCTGTAGCGCCCCTCGACGTAGTAGGCCTTGGCTGCCTCGTACTTGTATTCGTAGTCGGCCGTCTTCTGCACGGCGGCGTACTCGCCGCAGGCCCCCATGACGAGGCTTAGCAGCAGCAGGAGACTGGTCTGCAGTGTCGTTTTCATTTCCTTTACGCGCATATTCGGAGCGCAAAAGTAGTAAAAATAATTGATAATTGAAAATTGATAATTGAAAATTATGCCTTTCTGTGTGATATTTAATGTTTTTTCACTACTTTTGCACTTTGGTATGACGCAATTCAGCCTCGTTTCCCCCTTCCAGCCTACGGGCGACCAACCCCAGGCCATCCGCCAACTGGTGGACGGCGTGCGGCGTGGCGACCCGGCTCAGGTGCTCCTGGGCGTCACGGGCAGCGGCAAGACGTTTACGATGGCCAACGTCATCGCTGAGGTGGGCCGGCCCACCCTCATCCTCTCCCACAACAAGACACTGGCCGCCCAGCTCTACCGCGAAATGAAGGCCTTCTTCCCTCACAACGCCGTCGAGTACTACGTCTCCTACTACGACTACTACCAGCCCGAGGCCTACATACCCTCCACCGATACATACATCGAGAAGGATCTGGCCATCAACGACGAGATAGACAAACTGCGTCTGGCGGCCACCAGCGCCCTGCTCTCAGGACGGCGCGACGTCATCGTCGTATGCTCCGTCAGCTGCATCTACGGCATGGGTAATCCGGCCGCCTTCTACGAGAGCGTTATACGTATCCGAATAGGTCAGACGTTGGATCGTAACGTGCTGTTGCGCAAACTTTTGGATAGCCTCTATGTACGTAACGATGTAAGTCTTAGCCGAGGCGAGGTGCGCGTCAAGGGCGACACCCTGGACGTGGCCTTGGCCTACTCCGACAACCTGCTGCGCATCACCTACTGGGGCGACGAGATAGAGAGCATCGAGGAGATTGACCCAGAGACCATGCAGCGCATCGCCCAGTTCGACGAGTACAACATCTACCCCGCCAACCTCTTCATGACCTCGAAGGAGGCCCAGGAGCAGGCCGTACGCCATATCGAGGACGATCTGGCCCAGGAGGTGGCCCGATTCGAGCAGGAAGGCCGCGAATTGGAGGCCAAGCGGCTCCACGAGCGCGTGACCTACGATGTAGAGATGATACGCGAACTGGGCCACTGCTCGGGCATTGAGAACTACAGCCGATACTTCGACGGCCGAGAGGCGGGCACACGACCCTTCTGTCTGCTCGACTTCTTCCCGCGCGACTTCTTGATGTTCATCGACGAAAGCCACGTCTCCGTGCCCCAAATAGGAGGCATGTACGGCGGCGACCGCGCACGCAAGACCAACCTCGTACACTACGGCTTCCGGCTGGAGGCAGCGCTGGACAACCGTCCGTTGAAGTTCGAGGAGTTCCAAGCCCTGACCAACCAGATTATCTACGTCTCGGCCACCCCTGCCGACTACGAACTGGCAGAGGCTGAAGGCGTTGTCGTAGAGCAACTTATCCGACCCACGGGATTGCTGGACCCCCTTATCGAGGTACGACCGCGCGAACACGAGGCCGACGACCTTCTGGAGGAAATCCTGCAACGCATCGAGGTGGGTGAGCGTGTGCTCGTGACCACCCTCAGCCGACGTCAGGCAGAGGAGTTCTCGGCCTATCTCGAACGCAGCGGCATACGCTCGTGCTACATCCACTACGAGGTGGACACGATGGAGCGCGTCCAGATTATGGATGCCCTCCGACGCGGCGACTACGACGTGCTCGTAGGCGTAAACCTGTTGCGCGAGGGACTCGACCTGCCCGAGGTCTCGCTCGTGGGTATTCTGGATGCCGACCAGGAGGGATTCCTGCGTAGCCGTACCACCCTGACGCAGACCATCGGACGGGCCGCCCGCCACGTCCACGGGAAGGCCATCTTCTATGCCGACCGCATTACGCAGTCGATGGCCCAGACCATCGAGGAGACCAACCACCGCCGCGAGGTGCAACTGCGCTACAACGAGGAACACGGGATTACGCCACACGCCGTACGCAAGGAACTCGCCCAGACCCCGCTCTCGCAAGGTGAGGATAAGCATCGCCAGGCCACCGTCGATTACCAGATGCCGACGTCAGGTCCGCTGCAGGCCGCCGACCCAATCACCGAGCAGATGACGCCACAGCAACTCCGAAAGACCCTCGACCACACCCGTCGACTGATGCAGGAAGCCGCCAAGAAACTCGATTTCCTGACGGCTGCCCAATATCGCGACGAACTGCTTCGCCTAACCTCCTTGCTCGATGAACGGGAGGATTCCACTTCCTAACTTCATCACTTCTTAATTTATTAAGAACACCTTCGTCTTCCCTTTGTAAGTACACTTCACGGTGGCCCTGCCAGCCACGATGGGACTGACTTCGCACACGACGTCAGGATTGTCGGTTACGGCCTTCAGTTCGGAGTCGTCGCGCAACGGACCATAGACCTGATAGCGCGTGGCGTCGGTCAGGCCGTTGCTGTTGGTCGAGTGTATCGGCGTCGGTGGTATCACCAGCGACTGCCCATCGACGCTGATTCTCACCTGTGGGACGGCGGGACGCTGCCAGTCTGCACCCCGTTTGGCAAAGCCTATCCCGTGGAGGTCGAAGAGTCCCTGTGGGCGCTGTGCCTCCTCGCGTCGACCCCATTGCGGGCGTTCGCGCTGCGGGCGTTGGAGGTCGGGCCCTTCGGCTACGAGATAGATGGCGTGCTTGCCCGTCAGCCCCTCCACCTGGGGCACGGCTACGCGATAGGTCGCCGGCCACTGGGCAGCGCCAGCCGGCACCTCTACGAGAGCGATTTCGCGACCCTTCCACGTCTCGTTGGCATAAGGGCCGTCAAGCATGACGTGAATCTTGAAGCCTCCCTGTCCGCCAGGAGTCAGGCAGAGGCAGAGTTCCGTCTCGTCGCCTTGCTTTGTAGCAGCGAAGGCGCGTATGCCCTTGCTGTCCCGGCTGAGCCCGCCGAAGCCGAAGTACTTGAAGCCGACGATGCCGCCGTTCGTGATGCCGGCCAGGTCCATATGGTCGGACCAGACGTCGTGGTTGTCCTGCAGCCAGTCGTTGCCCGTCATGTAGCAGGCGATGCCAGCCGAGTAGTACCCATAGGGAGGGAGACCGAAGATGTGGAAGCCTTCACTTGTCACCTCGGCACCCGTGTAGAGGGTTCCGTCAGTGGCTTGGGCTGTCCATTCGTTGCCCTTCGCGTAGGGGTCGTAGGCCACGATGCGCACCTTGCCGCCCTTGGCCACGGACTTCTTATCCCACATGATCTTCACAGGGGCCACCATAGCCTGGCGGGCGTTGGCGAAGCCGCGTGGTGGACGATGGTAGAATACGTACCACTGGCCGTTGATCTGTTGCAGCGAGCCATGGGTGTTGTGGGCCGCGTTGGAGGTGGTCAGGTGGCTGCCGTCCTCGTTAGGCACTACGCCACGCGAATCCACTAGTACACCGCCCGAGCGCCATGGACCCAGGGGCGAGTCGCCATAGGCATAGCGCAGGGCCGAGTTGGTGTTGCCAAGGCCGTATTCCTTGCCGCTGAAGCCGGAGAAGACCATCACGTACTTGTTGCCCACCTGGCGAATGCTGGAGGCCTCGAAGAAGTTGAAGTCCAGCGGGTCCTGTCCCTTATACAGGGCTTTGTACTCGCTGCCCTCCTTGTCCAGCAGACGGCCGTCGGCGCTGCTGGCGGGTATGAAGGGGTCGATGAAGTCGGTACCCGGCCGCTTGCTGTACATCGTCTGCTGGTCGAGTTCGCAGGCCGTCGAGTGTTGGAAGCCGTAGAAGACGTAGGCACGGAAGCCGCGCTCGTAGTCGGGGTCTTTCGGGTTAGAGATGTTTTCGACGAATACGGAGGGGTCGAAGTCGATGGGTGAACCATCGAGGCACTGCCTGCCGTCAGCCGTCAGGTTGATGGGTGTGAAGGGACCGTTGGGGTAGTCGCTCTTGCAGACCATACCCACGCGTCGCCACCCGCGCGAGTGGGGATAGAGGTAGTAGGTCTTCTTGCCCGTTTGTCGGTCGTTAACCTCCACCAGGTCGGGGGCAAACATGGTGTCCCACCGTCCATCGACGAACCAAGAGAAGATGGGGCCCTCGTCGCGCCACTGGGTCAGGTCGTCCACGGGAGCCGACCACATGCGTACGTCGTTGCCGCAATACTCGGTGTAGTGGGTGTCGTGCGAGCCGATGATATAGGCACGCTGGTGACCAGGATGCTCAGGGTCTTCGAACACGCGAGGTTCGCCGTCGGGTAAGTGCTCCCACAGAGGCAGGTAGGGATTCTGCCCGCTCACGGTCAGGGTCAAGGCTGAGAACAGCGCCAAAAGTGCAGATTTCTTCATGTTGTGCATACGTTTTATACAGGTTTTAGTGATGTTTCGCCTGCAAAATTAGGCCTTTTGCCGCAATTTCGCCTACACACATGTCTCAAATACTTGTAACTTTATCTTTGGACGGATAGATTTTTTGTTGTATCTTTGTCCTGTGAAACGATGAAACAGACAATCCGGCACCATGAAGGACGACGAGAAAAAGGAGGAACGGACCTATCACTGCACCGACTGTGGCAACGTAATACGCCGCCACGAGGTGTTCTGTTCGAAGTGTGGCAAACTGCTCGATAGGTACGACTTCGAAGAGTGAGTGAGAAAAAAGTGCAAGAAGATTTGCACGTCTCAAGGGTTTGCACTACCTTTGCACCGAAATTTCTGACAACAATCGCATGAAGACGGCCATGAGAATGGCCTGACATGGGGTTGTTGTATGCTTTTATACGGGTACAACTTTCCCCCAGAAGAGTGTTCTTTAACTTAATGAAAGTTGTATGACGACAAACAAGAAACGATTTGTCAAAGTGTGCAGCTGCACACCAAAGGGGGACATCCAGACGATGGATGCCCGAGTGTTGAACCGTCTCGTAGAGGAGCAGGAAGGCGTAATCGCTCGCGAGCGAAATCCGCGAAAGATGGCGCAAAGGGCCCTGGAACTGGGCGATGCCTGTCTGGCCGCAGGTTGTCCGATGAAGGCCGTCCAGGTGTGGCGCGATGCCGCCTGTAGGCTGGAGATGATGGACTATCGCTGGGTGAGCGAGCCGATAAATCCGAGTTTTGTCCGCTTCGACGACCTGGTGTCCGCCCGCGAAGCCCACATGCTGGGGATGCGTATCGACAAGGCGTGGCGACTGATGGGCCACCCCGAGATGGCCGTCTGGGCCAGGAAGATGAGGGTGGCCTATCGCGAGATGTGGCTCGACAAGTACTACGGGGCGTTGCCCTAATTGATGAACCGTTGGCAAAGGCCCTTGAACTCCTCGATACGACGGTCGCGGAGGAAGGGCCACCAGCGGCGCACCTGTTCGCTACGGTGGAGGTCGATGTCGATGACGACGTTGGCCTCCTCGTCTTTGGGTGCACGATAAAGCATCTCGCCCTGAGGACCACAGACGAAACTGCTGCCCCAGAACCGTATGCCGCGCGTCTGGCCACTGGGGTCGGGCTCGTGGCCTACACGATTGACCGTGACGACGGGTAGCCCGTTGGCTACCGCGTGGCCGCGCTGTACGGTGGTCCAAGCCTCGCGCTGGCGCTCTTGCTCCTCGGGCGTGTCGGAGGACTCATAGCCGATGGCCGTCGGGTAGATGAGCAGGTCGGCACCGGCGAGCGCCATTAGACGGGCACCCTCGGGGTACCACTGGTCCCAGCATACCTGTACGCCCAAGAGACCGACCGAGGTCTTTATGGGACGGAAACCGAGGTCGCCAGGCGTGAAGTAGAACTTTTCGTAGTAGGCAGGGTCGTCGGGGATGTGCATCTTGCGATACTTGCCGGCGATAGAGCCGTCGGCGTCGAAGACTACGGCCGTGTTGTGGTAGAGGCCTGGTGCACGACGCTCGAAGAGACTCGTCACGAGTACTACACCGTGTCGTCGGGCTAACAGACCATAGAACTCGCACGAGGGACCTGGGACGGGCTCTGCGAGGTCGAAGTTATCGACAGACTCCACCTGACAGAAGTAGAGCGAGTTGTGGAGTTCCTGGAGCACTACGAGTTGAGCTCCTTGCGCGGCTACCTGGGCAATGTTTTGTGCCAGTCGTTGCTTGTTGGCTTCGACGTCGGCCGTGCATGCTTGCTGTATGATTCCTACTTTCATGATGTTCAGTTTTTAATGGTTCCTACGGGATACTGCATCGTGCAACAGTGTAGCGAGCCGTGCTGCTCGATGAGCACGCGACAATCGACGGGCACAATCTCGTGACGAGGGAATACCTGTTGGAGGGCAAGTCGGGCCTGTTCGTCGCGCTCGGGGTCGCGATAGGCGGGCATCAGTACGGCACCGTTGATACAAAGGAAGTTGGCATAGGTGGCTGGCAGGCGTCCGCCGTCGGCATCGTACTGGGCGCCGGCCATCGGCAGGGGAACTAGGCGATAGGGCTCGCCCTCAAGGGTGCGGAACTCGTGCAATTGTGCCTCCATCTGGTGCAGTTCGGCATAGTGTTCGTCCGCTTCATCGAGGCACTGCACGTAGGCAATCGTGTCGTTGGGACACAGGCGGGCCAGCGTGTCGATGTGCGAGTCTGTATCGTCGCCCGCCAGATAACCGTGGTCGAGCCAAAGCACGCGTTCGACGTGCAGATAGCGACGAAGGCGTTCCTCAATTTCGGCTTGCGTGAGAGGTTGGTTGCGATTGGGCGCAAGGAGGCATTTCGAGGTCGTGAGCAGGGTACCGCGCCCGTCGCTCTCGATGCTTCCTCCCTCGAGCACGAAGTCGAGATGGTCTTCGTATTGCCCATTCAGGACACCTTGTGCGAAGAGACGTCGCGATATCTGGTTGTCCTGCTCGGCAGGGAACTTTCGGCCCCAACCGTTAAACTGGAAGTCGAGCAGCAGGCAGCCCGTAGAGGTATTCAGTGTGATGAACCCATGATCGCGAGCCCACGTGTCGTCGGAGGGTGCAGGGTGGAGCGAGATGTTCGCCAGCGCACGCTGGGGCAGACGCTCTCGCAGCAGTTGCCCTACCTTCTCAGGTTCGGGCGTCACGATGATGAGCCGCTCGCGCAGGGCTATCTCCAGCGCCATGCGTACGTAGCAGTCAGTAACCTCCTGGAGCACGGGTGCCCAGTCGGTCTGGGCATGGGGCCAGGTCAACTGTACCCCGCTCTGTCTGGCCCATTCCGAGGGCAGGTAGGTGGCGCGGATTTCGCTCTCCTCAGGACCTGTCAAACGGTCGGGCTTCATCTCGTAGGTGAGGTCCTCGATGGTGGTCGTCGTTAGTCGGTATTGCAGTGCCATTGTGCAAAATTACAAATTAGAAACCAATAATTGAAAATTATTTTGTACTTTTGTGCCATAAATAGGAACGAAAACCAATAATACATCTTAAGATGCGCAAGAATTTTGGACAAAAGGGGGTATTCACCGCACCCCTGCCCGTGCTCTTGATTGGCACGTACGACGAGAATGGAGTAGCAAACCTGATGAACGTGGCCTGGGGCGGACAGTGCAGCGAGCACCACGTGGCCCTGAACCTGGGGCACGAGCGTAAGACGCTGGAGAACATGCGCCTGAAGAAGGCCTTCACAGTGATGTTTGCTACGGAGGAGACGATGGTGGCTGCCGACTACGTGGGCATTGTCTCAGGTCTGAAGACTGGCGACAAGGTGACCAAGAGCGGACTGACGCCTATGCGGGCCGAGATGGTGGACGCACCAGCTTTCGAGCAGCTGCCTGTAACGCTGGAGTGTCGGCTGACAAGCATCCGCGAGGAGAAGACGGGCGAAGTGCGCGTAGTGGGCGAGGTCGTGAACCTGAGTGCCGAAGAGAGCGTACTGAACGAGAAAGGCCGGGTGGACTTCGACAAGATACACTTGATCTGCTTCGACGAGGCCACGCTGAAGTATCGTCGTATTGGCGAGGTCGTAGGCAATGCCTTCGTCGAGGGCAATAAGATTCGCAAAGGATAAGGACAATGCACGAGATATACCTGGCCGGAGGCTGCTTCTGGGGCACTGAGCACTATCTGAAGCAGATAGAGGGCGTGGTGGATACCGAGACGGGCTTTGCCAACGGGCGCACCCCCAATCCCACTTATGAGGAGGTCTATACCGACCAGACGGGTTATGCCGAGACGGTAAGGGTGAGGTTCGACGAGCGTCGTATCTCCCTGCGCTTCCTTGTGGAATTGTTCTTCCACGCCATCGACCCCACCTCGCTCAATCGACAGGGGCACGACGAGGGGACTCGCTACAGGACAGGTGTTTACTATACCAGCGAGGCGGACCGTCGTGTGATAGAAAGCGTCTTTGCCGAGGAACAGAAGAAATGTGACAAGCCTCTGGCGGTGGAACTGGAACCCTTGCAAAACTTCTACCCGGCCAGCGAATTTCATCAGGACTATCTCGACCAACACCCAGACGGCTATTGCCACTTGCCTTGGGAACTCTTCCGATTTGCCAAGGAAGCATCGCGCGCACGCGTATAATAAATAAGGTAAGAGAGGTAGGGAAAATTTCAAATAAATTTGTTTTTTCGCTCGATTTACACTATCTTTGCACCCACATACTTCATACAGCGTGAAAATAAAGGATATTATTTGCGCCCTTGAACGTTTCGCGCCGTTGCCCCTGCAGGAGAGTTACGATAATGCTGGCCTGCAGGTTGGATTGACAGCGGCGGAGGAGGCCTCAGGGGCATTGTTGTGTTTAGACGTCACCGAAGACGTCATCATGGAGGCCGCCAGCCTTGGGTGTAACCTGATTGTATCGCACCACCCATTGCTCTTCCGACCCCTGAAGCAACTGACCGACCGCACCCAGGTGGAACGCTGCGTCCGTCTGGCCGTAGAGCAAGGTATCACCATCTATGCCGCCCACACGAATCTGGACAATGCGGAGGATGGCGTGAACTATCGCATCGCGGAGAAACTGGGGTTAGTGGATGTGCAGATGATGCAACGCCACCCGGTGCGCGTAGGCGAGCGTGTGGTGACGGCAGGAAGCGGAGTCATCGGTTATCTGCCTGGCCCTGAGGACTCTCTGGCTTTCCTGCAAAGGATCAAGGACGTGTTCCACGTCGAAGTGCTCGAACACAACGAACTCCTGCAACGCCCCATTCAGTCGGTGGCCCTGTGCGGCGGAGCAGGTGCCTTCATGCTCGACGAAGCCTTGCGCCTGGAGGCCGATGCCTTTGTGACGGGCGAGATGTCGTACCACCAGTTCTTTGGGCACGAACAGGAGATTCAGATTGCCGTCATGGGGCATTACCAGAGCGAGCAATTCACGAAAGAAATCTTCTCGCACATCATCGGCGACCTGGCCCCCCATCTTCCTGTATTCATTACAAACGTAGATACAAATCCAATTAAATACTTATAACATTCCTATTATGGCAACAAAAGTTAAAGATCCTGCAGAACTGCCGGTAGAGGATAAACTGAAGAACCTCTACCAACTGCAAACGATGCTTAGTGAGATTGACAAGATTAAAACCCTGCGAGGCGAACTCCCTCTGGAGGTTCAGGACTTGGAGGACGAAATCGAAGGCCTCACGACCCGCATCGAGAAGATTCAGAACGAGATTGTGGAACTGAAGCGCGAAGTGGCCGACCGTCGTGGCAACATCGAGAGCAGCAACCAGGCCATCGCCCGATACAAGGAGCAGATGGACAACGTGCGCAACAACCGCGAATACGACTCGCTGAACAAGGAAATCGAGTACCAGCAGCTCGACGTAGAACTGAACCAGAAGAAGATTCGCGAGGCCGAGGAGGCTGTACGCATGAAGGAAGCCGAAGTGCAGCAGAACTCGAGCCAGGTAACAGAGCGCCGTACCGACCTCGACATCAAGAAGTCGGAACTCGACGAAATCATCTCTGAGACCAAGGCTGAGGAGGAGAAACTGCGCGAGCGCTCGAAGAACCTTGAACTGAGCATCGAACCCCGTTTGTTGGCTGCCTTCAAGCGTATCCGTCGCAATTCGCGAAACGGACTGGGCATCGTCTATGTTCAGCGTGATGCCTGTGGCGGTTGCTTCAACAAGATTCCGCCACAGCGCCAGCTCGACATCCGCATGCGCAAGAAGATTATCGTCTGCGAGTATTGCGGTCGCATCATGATCGACCCAGAGTTGGCTGGTGTTCAGCTCGACAAACCCGCTACGGAGAAGCCCAAGCGTGTTCGCAGAAGCACCAAGAAGGCTGCCGAAGAGAAGCCCGCAGAGGATTGAACGGTCCTCCCAAGAGAGAAAGAGAAAGACGAGACTGGTAGTGAGTGCCGACTCCCTGCCAGTCTTCTTTTTGGCTACAACTCGCCGTAATCGGGGATTTCGGACAGGAATTCGTAAGAATTGTGTGCGTAATCTACCCGGCAGGCATAGTGCTGATGACCATTCGAGACGATGAGGTAAGGCACGCGTAGGACAATGTTGTATCGCGTAATCTGGTCGAACACCTTCTGCGCAATCTCTATGTGCGGGGCCTTATACTCAATAATCATCCTCGGGCGGGCCTCATGGTCGTAAAGCACAGTGTCGCAACGCTTTGTCGTAGAATTCAGCGTGAGCGAAACCTCGTTGGCCAAGAGACCCTGCGGGTAGCCCTTGTGCTCAATGAGATAGTGGACAAAACTTTGCCTTACCCACTCCTCAGGAGTCAGACGGAGATAGCGCCGACGCAGGATGTCGAACACGCGCAATTGGCCGTCTTCGACTTTCTTCTGCAATTCCACGGGCGGGAGCGTCCACAATTCTTTTTGTGCCATAGCAAGGCAAAGATACAAAGAAATTGAGAATTAAGAATTAAGAATTAAGAATTAATTAGTATCTTTGTACCGAATAACGTCATTACACTATGAAAACGAAGCAAGAAATCGTGGAGAATTGGTTGCCACGCTATACCAATCGCCCGCTGGAGGACTTTGGTGAGTACATTCTGCTCACCAACTTCAATAACTACGTCGATATCTTTTGCGACAAGTTCGGCATCGAGCGTCCCGACTATCGGTCGAATATGCGTTCGGCTACGGCAGAGGGCATCACCATCATCAACTTTGGCATGGGTTCGCCCAATGCAGCCATCATCATGGACCTGCTGAGCAGCATCAATCCGAAGGCTTGCCTCTTTCTGGGTAAGTGCGGAGGCATCTCGAACAAGACGAAGAAGGGCGACCTCATCCTGCCCATCGCAGCCATTCGTGGCGAGGGAACCAGCAACGATTACTTCCCGCCCGAAGTGCCTGCCCTGCCGGCGTTTATGATGCAGCGTGCCGTATCCTCAACCATCCGCGACCTGGGTCATGACTATTGGACTGGCACCGTCTATACGACCAACCGCCGCGTCTGGGAACACGACGATGCCTTTAAGGAGTATCTGCGCACGACGCGTGCTATGGCCGTCGATATGGAGACTGCCACACTCTTCACCTGCGGATTTGCCAACCACATCCCGACGGGTGCCCTGCTCCTCGTTTCCGACAATCCCATGACTCCCGAAGGCGTCAAGACCACCGAGAGCGACAACCAAGTGACTGCCAACTACGTACACGACCATGTGGAGATCGGCATCGAGTCGCTCGAGATGATTAAGCAGGAGAAGAAGACCGTCCGCCACCTGAAGTTCGACTATTAATGGCAAAAGCAGAAGGTCCCTCGTACGCCGCTATCGTGAAGGATGTTGAGGCGGGCAACTTCTTGCCGGTCTATTGCTTCATGGGCGAAGAGGACTACTACATTGATAAACTTAGCGACTTCATTGCCGAGAAGGCTCTGAAGGCGGAGGAACGCGACTGGAACTTCGACCTCCTATACGGAGCCGAGACGCGAGCCAACGACATCATCAACATCGCCCGCCAATATCCCATGATGGCAGACCGTAGGGTGGTGCTCGTGCGCGAATTCCAGTCGGTGCAGGACAAGGAGGCACTGGCGCCCTACGTCAAGAATCCCAACCCCACGACCGTACTCATACTGTGTCATAAGCACGGCAAACTGGACTCGCGTCGCACTTTGGCGCAGGAAATCAAACGTCAGGGCCTGCTTTTCGAGTCAAAGCGTCTCTACGAGCGCGAACTGCCAGCCTTCGTGACGGCTTTTATGACCCGCGAGGGGAAGAGTATAGAACCCTCCGCCGTGCAGATGCTATGCGACCATGTCGGAAGCGACCTTGTCCGTCTCGAGGCCGAAATGCGGAAACTCCTGCTGGCCCTTCCCGAAGGCGAGGGCAGGGTAGGGGCAAGCCTTGTGGAGGAACAGACGGGGATAAGTAAGGACTTCAACAACTTCGAGCTTCAGAACGCCCTTGGGACTCGCGACATCTATAAAGCAAACCAAATAGTAAAATATTTTGACAGCAATCCTCGCTCATTTGCTCTCCCTGCTACACTTATTTTGCTTTTCAACTTCTTTTCCGATGTTCTGGTGGCCTACTTCTCGCCCGACCAGACCGACGACGGCATCGCAAAGTATTTGGGCAAGAGTACCTGGGTATGTCGCCAGGCCATCATTCCGGCCAGAAGAAAATATGCCGGTTCGAAGGTTTTGGATATATTAAGTGAAATACGCAAAACTGACGCCAAATCGAAGGGGGTAGGGGGGTGTAAAACCTCTCATGGAGACCTCCTGAAAGAGCTCGTTTTCCAGATTCTTCACTGATTTCTTTTCTATTTGCCTCGCTCTGGCGAGGTAAATATTTTTCATTCATTCCCCTATAAACAAAGGAGTTAGGCCCATTCCTGACGCGCTGAGAATCGCGCAAAATCCAGCGCGCAACCTCTTGTCGGCAAATGGGGCAGGGAAGCGAAAAATGCGAAAAATCGTGTTTTCCGAATTTTGGTTTCCGATTCCCGAATTTAAGAGAATAAAGTCGCCGAAGCACAAAAATTTAGATTCACGAAACGAATGTGTGAATTCTAAAAAGTGAATTATCCAGCGCTTAGGCCTCATATCGGAATTAGAATTTTGATTCGCAAAGGCCCCTCTTTGGGCTTAATATTTACGAATGAATATTCATTCTGCAAAAGCAGAAAACAATAACGTGCTAAAAATGTGCTTATTATGCAGGTTTTCATGTAATTTAATCGAGGCATTTTGCTTTCAAAATATATAGTTTTGAATATTTTGCCCAAAAGCATCCTTTTTACGACCTGTATAGTACTAATAACCAGTATTTTGTAATATTTTATATAAAGCAAATTCTTCAATGCTATTTTGCTTTCTCTGAGTTTTCCAGGTTCCGAGGTTCCGCATGTTGGCAGGAGGGCGATTCCGTGTTCGCAATTCCGAAACCTAACCCCGAATCTAAAATTTAGAGTTTAATTATTGATACGTAAATTTGGCGGTATGAATTTTGTTTCGTAACTTTGTACCGACTTAATCGAGCCGAATCGAGGGGGTCAACCCCTCTGGCCACCCAACGTCATGAAGAATCGCATCTATCAGATCATGAAGAAGGAGGGACTCAACCAGAAAGAGTTCTCCGAGACGACAGGAATTAGCCCTGCCACTTTGTCAAGTATTTTCAATGGACGTACAAGCCCTACCCTCAATCATGCCGAACTGCTTCATAAGCGTTTCCCAAAACTCAATATGTCGTGGCTGATGTTTGGCGAGGGCGAAATGTTCGTGAGCGACGAGGAGCCGCGGTCCGCTTCGAGGGATGGCGTTGGCCAGGATGCTGCCGGACAGTTTGCCGCAGTTGGCCTCGAAGGGGAACATCTCGCGGGGGCCGACGACGGTTCTCCGGCTTTCTCATTTCCTGTGGCTGGGGGGGACCCCAAAATGCCCGTTATTCGTGAAGTGGTAAAATATGTTGACAAACCGCAAAGGAAGATAACCGAAATCCGTATCTTCTTCGACGATGGAACCTTCCAAGTCTTCCCAGGTCACTAATACCATATATAATACGCGCGAGACCTCCCAGGCATTGGCTTGGGAGGTCTCGTTGTTTCTGGGGGAGGCGTCTTTCCTGCTCTCTCCCCTATACGATGCTGGTGCGCTTCGTGAAGTCGATGATTTCGGGGATATAGCCGAAGGCAAGGCCCGTCACCGTATCGGCACAACCGTAATAGACGGCCAGCCGCCCCGTATCGGGGTCGTGCAGGGCTGCACAGGGGAAGCATACGTTGGGCACGTCGCCCATCAGTTCGTAAGGCATTTGCGGCGAGAGTAGGTAGGGACCACTGCGAGCCAGGACGCGCCAGGGCTCGTCGAGGTCGAGCAAGGCCGAGCCGAACGAATAGACGTATCCGTTACACGAACGCAGCACGCCATGATAGAGCAGGAGCCAACCCTCGCTTGTCTCTATGGGCACTGGCCCTGCGCCAATCTTCATACACTGCCATGCACTCTGTTCGAAAGGTGCGGGCGCCATCACGTGGCGGTGCCTGCCCCAGAACTCCATGTCGGGCGATTCGCTGTAGAAGATGTCGCCAAAGGGCGTATGTCCTGTGTCGCTCGGGCGGCTCAGCATGGCATAGCGCTCCCCTATCTTGCGTGGGAAGAGCACTCCGTTCCTGTTGTACGGCAGGAAGGCGTTCTCCAGCACGTGGAAGTCGTGGAAGTCCCTGGTCCAGGCCACTCCGATGGTCGGCCCGTGGTAGCCGTTGCACCAGGTCACGTAGTATCGGTCGTCAATCAGGCACACGCGCGGGTCGTAGCCATAGTCGCCGACGATGTCGAGCGGCTCGGGGTCGATGTCCCACCGGATGCCGTCCTGGCTGAAGCCCACATGCAGGGCCATACGGCGGTTTTGGTCGTCGCAACGGAACACGCCCGCATAGCCTTCGCCAAAGGGCACTACGGCACTGTTGAAGATACTGTTCGAGGTCGGCAACAAGTCCCTCGGGATGATGGGGTTGCGCCTCGAGCGCCACATGACGCCCTTCGTGCCTTCGGGACGTTCCTCCCAAGGCATGTTGGGGAGCGGTCTCCCCACAATTTTCAGTTTATTCATTGTCATAGGTAAAAGGTACAAACCAGGTTATCAGCAGAGCCGGGATGGTGCACACGAGCACGAAGAGGAAGAACTCTCGGTACCCCAGCCAGTCGCTTACGAAACCACTCATCATGCCAGGGAGCATGACACCCAGGTTCATGATGCCCGAGGCAAAGGCATAGTGGGCCATCTGATGCTGCCCGGGCGCCACCTGCTGCATCATGAACAGCGTCAGGCCCACAAAGCCGAACCCGTAGCCGAAATACTCCAGCACGATGCCCGTGCCGATAATCCATAGGCTCTCGGGCTGGTACATCGCCAGGAGCGTATAGGCCACGAAGGGCAGGTTGAAGACCAGTGCCAGGCGGAACAACGAACGGCGGAGCCCCCTGCGGGCAATGTAGTAGCCCGCCAGTATGGAGCCCAGGACGAAGGCCGCAGCCCCGAACGTACCGTACAGCAGTCCAATCTGCTGCTCCGTCAGTCCCAGTCCCTGCTCCGCCCGCGAAGCCTTCAGGAACAGGGGCACAATCTTTATCACGAACCCCTCGGCAAAGCGGTAGAGGATGATGAAACAGATGTAGTAGGCAATGTGGCGTTTACGGAAGAAGTCGCGGAACACGACCCAGAACTCCCCCATCGACGTCTCCCGCTCCGTGCGCGGCGTTGCGGGCAACATGAAGATGTGGTACACGCCCATGCCCGTCAGCAGCAAGGCCACCAACAGCATTACCACCGTCCAGGCCTGGCGCACGCCCACATGCCCTATCAGCACCCCCGCCAGCCACACCAGCAGGCCCGTGCCCACAATCTTCGCAATGTTGTAGAAGGCCCCCTGCCAACCGATGAAGCGGGCCTGCTCCTCGCTCGAGAGCACCTGCATATAGACGCCGTCCGCCGCAATGTCGTGCGTCGCACCGCTCAGGGCCACTATGGCCAGCAGGGCAATCGTCACGGCAAAGAATTGAGGCAGACCCAGCGCCAGGGCCACCATTCCGAACACGAGCCCCGACAGCAGTTGCGTAGCCACCACGAAGAACTTCTTCGTCCGGTACATCTCCAACAGCGGGCTCCACAGGGGCTTCAGCGTCCACGGCAGCATGATGAGCGAGGTCCAGAAGGCAATCTGTCCGTCGCTCACCCCCATGCCCTTATACATCAGAGCAGCCACCATGTTCAGCACCACAAACGGCAGTCCCATGGCAAAATACAGGGTCGGAACCCAAGTCCTCGGCGAGTTCATAGCATCAAATTTAGTCATGATTCGACAAAATTAATGGAAAAAACGGAAACACAAAAGCAAATCCCCATTAAATTTTTTTTGATGCCGCCGTTGTGCCACTGATGGCACAACCCTGTGCCACCCATGGCACAAGTTCGTGCCACCTATGGCACACCCCCGTGCCACCCGTGGCACAACGTACGGCACCCAGATGCCCCACTTCATGCCCCGATTCAGACAAAGCCCAAGCCCTCCTTCGTCACGTCGAACTGGGGCTCCTCCTCGAAGCCGAACCTGCGGAACACTGCGGCCACCTGCTCCTGTTTCTTAGGCGAAATCGCCCATCGCCCCAGCCGATAGCGGTAGAACTGTCGGCGCGAGCCAAATATCGGGATTATCTCCTCGCGCAAGGCCTGCACCATATACCACGGCACTCTCTTGAACAGCCTCGTCATCCCCCACGCCAGCCTCACGGGCTTGGCCGGGACAAGTCGCGGGCACTTGTCGCCCCGACGCGTATTAGGCGTCACGCACATGAGCGCTTGCACCCTCTCGGGCGCAACCTGTCCCGCCCTCCAGCGCAGGCACTCCTCCTTCATCGGACACTCGTTTTGGAAACACACAGCCCATCTCCTGGGCACATCGGAAAAAGTAAGATTAGTCATCGTTGATAATTTTTTGATGATTAATAATAAAGGTTAAAATACTCTCGAACCCCCATTCGGGAATCCGATGGCAAAGTTACGAAAATTGTGAAGGAAAAGCAATACGTCGCCCAGAGTTTTTTTATTAACCGTTTGCCATTGTCCGCAGAAAAGCGTATCTTTGTAGGGTGAATGGAGTGTGCAGGCAAATCTTGCCACCCCGACATACGCCATAAAAAAGGACGGAACAATGTATATACCGCCATTCGCGATAACAGACGAAATTTGCCATACAAAAGATATGAATGAACTTTATAAGGAACTAAAGATTAATTAATACTATGGACTACGAAATTAAGGATAGGGCAGAATTGCTGGAAATACTCGAGAAGCTGGAAAGACAGGGGTTAAGGCCCATGATTCAGTACCCCAACGGCAAGATTGTGTCCTTCTGGAAGGCAAAACAGGAAGTAAGGAACGCCTGGCTGGACGAGTGGGAATTCTCAAAAGAGTGCCCCGAGAGAACAAAAGTACTGAGGACAAGACTGGAGGACCTCGGCCTGTCGCAACGCGCCATGTCGCCCATGGGGCCAGCAGGGGTGAAGACGGTGGGTGACTTGATTATGTTCGACAAAGAGGACATTCTGAAATTCCGTAATGTGGGACGCGTGACCGTCGCAGAACTGGACTGTCTGGTGAAGCGTCTGGGACTGGAATGGGGTACGGATTCCGTCGCCCAGATATTGGAGGATTATGAGGAGTGGAAGAAAGGGAGAGAAACTTCGGAATGAAGAATAAGGATTTGAGAGAATGACCAACTGATATAAGGACCGAGCGAAAATCGTTCAAGGATAGAGAATAATTTTTGATTTTCTCAACGATGATACATCAAACGGAGATAACACTGCGCCCTCGGCCTCGCGGATTTCACCTGGTAACGGAGGAGGTCGTGAGGCAATTGCCTCAGTTGCCGAAGACGGGACTGGTAAACTTGTTCATAAAGCACACGAGTTGCGGGCTGGCACTGAACGAGAACTATGACCCAGACGTGCGTCAGGACATGGAGACGATATTCGACCGACTGGTGCCAGAGGGTAGGAGCGAGTACGTGCATACGTTGGAGGGACGTGACGACATGCCGGCACATGCGAAGTCGGTGCTGAGTGGCGTGAGCCTGACCATACCCATTACGAACGGACGGCTGGCGCTCGGCACTTGGCAGGGCATTTACTTGTGTGAGTATCGCGACGCGGGTGGTCCCCGACGGCTGGTGGTGACAATTATCGGCGAATGATGCTTGATGGTGCGAGTTTTTCTTTGTATCTTTGCGCAGACAATAATATATATGATATAGGAATAAAGAAACGATGATGAAACATGACTTGAAAGAGTGGGTGCTGGCCACGCGCCCGTGGAGTTTCCCGGCTTCGGCTATGCCGGTGCTGGTGACTGTGGCTTGGACGTTTGCGATGGACAAACCCCTGAACGTGTGGCTGGGGCTGGCCGCGTTGGTGAACATCATTCTGGTGCATGCTGCCGGTAATGTGTGGAGCGACTATCACGATTTCCGACAGGGCGTGGACCGCGACGACACGTATGGGGTGAAGATTCTGACGAGTGGCCAGTTTACGCCTCGTGAGGTGTGGTGGCTGTCGGTGGGCTTGCAGGTGGCGGCCGTGGTGATGGGTCTCGTGATGGTGGCCCTGACGGGTTGGACGCTGTTGTGGATTGGTCTCGTGGGCATAGTCTTGTCGCTGTGCTATCCGCCCCTGAAGTATCGGGCGTTGGGCGATGTGGTCATCCTTCTGTGCTATGCCTTGCTGCCCATGTTGGGCGTGACCTATATCGTGAGTGGTGCGGTCGATTGGCAGGTATTGTGGCTGGCCCCTCCTGTAGGACTGATAACGGTGGCCATACTGCACGTGAACAATACGCGTGACATAGAGACCGATATTCGTGCGGGCATCCGTACGTTCTCCTCGCTGACGGGCCGGAAGGTGGCCTCCTGGATTTATTGTGCCGAGGTGCTGGTGCCCTACGCATGGATGGTGGGCATTGTGCTGTTTGGCATTGTAGGGTGGCCGACACTGCTGTCGTTACTTTCGTTGCCTTTGGCTGTGAAGAATGTCCGTGCGATGATGTCGTATCGCGAACGTGGGCTGGAGGCTATTGCCCGGCTCGACGAGGCTACGGCTCAGTTGCAGATGGCCTTCAGCTTGCTGCTGATTGTAGGGCTGATACTATCGTGAGTAGATGAGAAGACTGGTAATAGCTTTGCTGACGGCGGCCGTGCTTTGGTTCGTGATGTTCTCGCCGTGGACAGCCCCCAGACTGAACTTCTGGTGGATGATGACCTTGAGTGCATGTGTGCTGACGGCCTTGGCCATGCCCTACCTGCTGGCGCATCGCGAGCGGGTGGAGTGGGGGCGTGAAGTGGCGTTGGGCCTGCTGATAGCCGTCGCCCTTTGGGGTGTCTTTTGGGTGGGTGATAAGGTGTCGGCATGGATGTTCAGCTTTGCTCGTCCGCAGGTGGATAGCATCTATGGGATGAAGGCCGACATGCCTGCTTGGCTCATCGGGCTGTTGCTGTTGTGCATTATCGGACCTGCCGAGGAACTCTTTTGGCGAGGCTATGTGCAACGCTCGTTATCGAGTCGTTGTGAGGCCAATCTGGCGCTGGTAGTGACGACGCTTTGTTACACGCTGGTGCACCTGCCCTCGTGGAACTTCATGCTCATCATGGCCGCGCTGACTTGCGGACTCTGCTGGGGATTGTTGTACCGATTCTTTCCGCGTCACTTGGCGGCTATCGTCATTTCGCATGCCGTATGGGACGCGGCTGTATTTGTGTGGTTCCCGATATAATGAGAGAATGAGAAAATGAGGAAACGGATTATAGATTTGAGAGTTACGTCAACGGAGTGCGTAGGGGCGGGATGTGTCTTACTGAGGTTACGGCCAGAGGAGGGTCACCTGCCCGAGTGCCGACCCGGACAGTTTGCCCAATTGAGGGTGGACGGCCCTGGCGTGTTCCTGCGCCGTCCGATTAGTATTCATGACGTCGAGGGTGACGAGATTTCGTTTCTCGTGCAAGTGGTGGGCGAGGGTACTCGCTGGTTGGCCGACCTCAAGGTCGGTGACCGTTTGAATGTCGTCATGCCTTTGGGAAATGGGTTCTCCATGCCTGCGAGCGAGGGACGCGTGTTGCTCGTTGGTGGAGGCGTGGGCGTGGCTCCGTTGCTCTATCAGGGTAAGGCCTTGAAGGAGCAGGGTATCCCGTTTGCCTTCCTTTTGGGTGCCCGGACGAAGGACCTCCTTCTCAGGCTCGATGCCTTCCGCCAGCTTGGCGATGTGTATGTGACAACCGAGGACGGGAGTGAGGGCGAACGGGGATTCGTGACACAGCACTCTCAGTTGTCAGCGTCCGATGGTCGGTGGACAATGATTCAGACTTGCGGTCCGACGCCAATGATGCGGGCCGTAGCTCGATATGCCCAAGAACGGGGAATCCCTTGTGAGGTGTCGCTTGAGAACAAGATGGCCTGTGGCGTAGGGGCTTGCCTCTGCTGTGTGCAACAGACCACCGAGGGACACAAGTGTGTGTGCACGGACGGACCGGTGTTCGATGCCCAAATGATAATCGATAATTGAAAGGAAAATGATGGCTGACTTAAGTGTAAATATTGGACAGTTAGCGTTGCGCAATCCCGTGATGACGGCCAGCGGAACGTTCGGCTATGGACTGGAGTTTCAGGATTTTGTGGATTTGAGCGAACTGGGTGGCATCGTGGTGAAGGGCACGACACTGCATCCTCGCGAGGGCAATCCCTATCCGCGTATGGCGGAGACGGCGAGCGGCATGCTCAATTGTGTGGGTCTGCAAAACAAGGGCGTCGATTACTTCTGCGAGCACATCTATCCGCAAGCGAAGGACCTGCCGACGCGAGTCATCGTGAATGTGAGCGGAAGTGCCATCGAGGACTACGTGGAGACGGCCCGTCGTATTGACGAACTGGAGCGGATTCCTGCCATCGAACTGAATATCTCGTGCCCCAACGTCCGGCAGGGTGGTATGGCCTTCGGCGTAACTTGTGAAGGTGCTGCCAGCGTGACGAGAGCCGTGCGTAAGGCTTACGGGAAGACGCTCATCGTGAAACTGTCGCCCAACGTGACGGATATCGCTGAGATTGCTCGTGCCGTAGAGGCAGAGGGGGCCGACAGCGTCGCACTCATCAACACGCTGATGGGTATGGCCATCGACGCGGAGAAGCGTAAGCGCATACTCTCGATAGGCACGGGTGGACTATCGGGCCCCGCCGTGAAGCCCGTAGCCTTGAGGATGGTCTATCAGGTGGCCAAGGCCGTCAAGATTCCTGTAGTCGGGCTGGGAGGTATCATGACGGCAACGGATGCCGTGGAGTTCCTCTTGGCAGGAGCTACCGCCGTAGAGATAGGTACGGCCAACTTCATCGACCCCAGTGTGACGGAAAAAGTAGTGCGAGGCATCGATGAATACCTCGCACGTCATGGTTTTTCCTCTGTCAAGGAGATTATCGGAGCACTGGAAGATTAGGCCAAAATGGCCTCGGCGAGAGCCTCCAACTGTGGGAGGTCGCTCTCCTTCATACGACTGCGAATGGTGACCATAGGTTCTACCACTTCGCAGTCTTTCATTTGTGCAATCATTTCCTTCATGACCTTGCCGGCCGAGGGCGCCCACGAACCGTTCTCTACGAGGGCGAAGCGCCGGTGTTGGTAGTTCTTGATTTGCAGATGATAGAGGAAATCGTGCATCGGGGGGAATAGGCCTGCATCGTATGAAGCTGCCAACAGCACGAGCCTCCCGTAGCGGAAAGCATCCTCGATGGCCTCGGCCTGGTCGTCGCGAGTAAGGTCGGCGGTGGCGACCTTTGGGCACCCCTTTGCCTTAAGCATTTCTACGACTCTTTCGGCAACGGCCTTCGTGCCTCCGTGGATGCTGGCATAGGCCACGAACACGCCTTCGGTTTCAGGTTCATACTTACTCCAGATGTCGTAGAGGCGAAGGGCCTCGGCCAGGTCGGTGCCCTTGAGCAAGGGACCATGCAGGGGGGCAATGGTGCGGATGTCGAGCGTGGCGGCCTTCTTCAGCACGTTCTGCACCTGCATACCGTACTTGCCCACGATGTTGAAGTAGTAGCGACGTGCCTCGCAAGCCCACTCGCCCAGCGTGCCGTCGGCGTAATATTGTTCGTGGCAGAGCGCACCAAACTTGCCAAATCCGTCAGCGGCAAAGAGCACTCCCTCCGACTGCTCGTAACTCATCAACACCTCAGGCCAGTGGACCATGGGGGCAGCAATGAACTGCAAGGTGTGACGGCCCAGGGAGAGGGTGTCGCCCTCCTTCACCACGAGCAGCCGGCCGTTGAGGTCGTCGGTGGGGAAGAAGTTGGGCAGCATCTTCGCGGCTGCGGCGGAGAGCACTATCTTGAGGTTGGGATATGTCGAGGCCACGTAAGCGATGTTGGCAGCGTGGTCGGGCTCCATGTGGTGAACAATGAGATAGTCTGGCGTGCGACCTTCGAGGGCCTCTGTCAGATTCTGGCACCATTTGGCGCTCTTGCGCTGGTCGGCGGTGTCCATAATGGCTACCTGCTCGTCGAGGACGAGATAACTATTGTAACTCATGCCTTCGGGCACGCGGTATTGGCTCTCAAAGAGATCGATGTCGAGATCATCGACACCGATGTAACGAATCGTTTCGGATATATTCATCATCTTCAGAATTTGTTTATTTCTCGTGCAGCCACTTCACAGACCACACCCCCTTGGCAAATCACGAACGAGAGGTCGTCGTGGAGTCCGCGGTCGAGCAGACGTCGCTGAGCCAGCAGAATGCCCTCGTCGATGCGCCTTTGCATCACGGCCACATCGGGGCCTTCAGTTCTCTTCTTGCTGCTCATCTTGGTCTTGGTATTTGGTTCGTAGCTGCTCGAACTGTTCCTCGTCCAGCACCGTTGGCTCCTTGTCCTTCTCGCCAAAAGCAATGCGGTGGGTCGGAATGTTCGAATTGTCATAGAGTGCCCAGTAATCGACAATGGGCATATAGAGGTTGAAGAGGTTCTTGAGTCCTCCTTCGAATCGGCGATAGACCACGTCGGTCGGGATGTTGTGACCGCCCTGGCTCACGCGCTTTGCCACACGCTGTACGGCCTGCTCGGGCGTGGCCAATGAGAAAAAGAGCAACGTCACAAAGTAGCCGCGTCGCTGGGCTTGCTGGATAAGCTTCACGTACGAGCGAGTCGAGAGAGTTGTCTCAAAGGCAAACGTCTCGCCCTCCCGAAGCAGATGCAGCACGCGGTCGATCATCAGTCGGCCGGCCTGTATGGCGACACCTTCGGGATGGAAGGGCGACAGCCCGCGTGCAATCTCGTCGGCATTCACGAACTCGCGGCAGTCCAACATCTCAGGCAGTACGGTGAACGAGGCCGTCGTCTTACCGGCGCCGTTACATCCTGCGATGATGTAGAGGTTCAGTCTTTTGTCGGGCATAATTATCTATTCTTCGTTTTTTTTACTTTTTCAAAAGGTCTGGGCGCAGTCGCTTCGTACGCTCCAGGCTCTGTGCCAGTTCCCATTCCTTTATCTTTGCCTCGTGGCCCGAGAGCAGGATATCTGGCACACGCCAGCCCCGATACTCCGCAGGACGTGTATAGACGGGCGCTGCTAAGAGATTGTCTTGGAACGAGTCGGAGAGCGCACTCTGCTCGTCGCCGATGGCCCCTGGCAAGATACGTACGATGGCATCTGCCATCACTGCTGCTGCCAGTTCGCCCCCCGTCAGGACGTAGTCGCCAATCGATACTTCGCGGGTTATTAGATGTTCGCGCACGCGATGGTCGATACCCTTGTAGTGGCCACACAGGATGATGAGGTTCTCGCAGAGGCTCAGCTCGTTAGCCATCGGTTGCGAGAACTGCTCACCGTCGGGCGAGGTGAAGATGACCTCGTCGTAATGTCGTTCGCTTTGTAATTGGGAAATGCAACGGTCGATGGGCTCGCACTGCATCACCATCCCTGCGAATCCGCCAAACGGATAATCGTCCACTCGCCGCCACTTGTTCGTTGAGTAGTCGCGCAGGTTGTGCAGGTGGATTTCCACCAGCCCCTTCTTTTGTGCCCTGCCCAGAATGCTCTCGTTGAGGAACCCCTCCAACAGCTCTGGCAGCACCGTTATGATGTCAATGCGCATGCGTTTTTCTACGTTACGAGGGGCAAAGATAGTGCAAACCGAGCGAAAAAGCAAATTTATTTTAAGGAAATCCGAGCCTAAGCACCTTCGGACATCATGTATCTTTGCATCGAAAAGCCCTTCCCCTGCCATAATGTCGCTTTTGCCGACAGATTTTACAATGTTTTTCCCCCTGTTGTGTTCGATTGGCACGGCCTTTGTAAGAAAGAGGTCGTGTTAAACTATCAACCGTTAAACTATTAAAATTTTAAGAATATGGGAAAGATTATTGGAATCGACTTGGGTACCACAAACTCGTGCGTATCCGTATTTGAGGGCAACGAGCCCGTAGTTATCGCCAACTCGGAGGGCAAGCGCACAACCCCCTCGGTGGTGGCATTTGTAGAAGGTGGCGAGCGCAAGGTGGGCGACCCTGCCAAGCGTCAGGCCATCACAAACCCGAAGAAGACCATCTTCTCGATTAAGCGTTTCATGGGCGAGACCTACGATCAGGTACAGAAGGAGATTGCCCGTGTGCCATACTCCGTAGTACGTGGTGACAACAACACGCCGCGCGTTGACATCGACGGACGTCAGTACACGCCGCAGGAAATCTCTGCCATGATTCTGCAGAAGATGAAGAAGACTGCCGAAGACTATCTGGGTCAGGAAGTTACCGAGGCCGTTATCACCGTGCCTGCCTACTTCTCCGACTCGCAGCGCCAGGCCACTAAAGAGGCTGGTCAGATTGCCGGCCTCGACGTGAAGCGTATCGTCAACGAGCCCACCGCAGCCGCCTTGGCTTACGGTGTCGATAAGGCCAACAAGGACATGAAGATTGCCGTCTTCGACCTCGGTGGCGGCACGTTCGATATCTCCATCCTGGAGTTCGGTAGTGGCGTCTTCGAAGTGCTCAGCACCAATGGCGACACCCATCTGGGCGGCGACGACTTCGACCAGGTTGTCATCGACTGGCTCGCCAACTCGTTTAAGGCCGAGGAAGGTGTGGACCTGAAACAAGACCCCATGGCCCTGCAGCGCCTGAAGGAGGCCGCCGAGAAGGCAAAGATTGAGCTCTCCAGCACCACCTC
The DNA here is from genome assembly GCA_017469925.1 of Bacteroidaceae bacterium. GTDB lineage: Bacteria > Bacteroidota > Bacteroidia > Bacteroidales > Bacteroidaceae > Physcousia. Next base: position 314,104 of record JAFUFK010000016.1, read on the forward strand.
CACCGAAATCAACCTGCCCTACATCACGGCCGTAGGCGGTGTGCCCAAGCACCTCGTGAAGACCCTTACCCGTGCCGAGTTCGAGCGCCTCAGCGACAGTCTTATCCAGGCCTGCAAGGTGCCCTGCCAGAACGCCATGCGCGACGCTGGCCTCAGCAACTCCGACATCGATGAGGTCATCCTCGTAGGCGGCTCGAGCCGTATCCCTGCCGTGCAGAAGATGGTAGCCGATTTCTTCGGCAAGGAACCCTCGAAGGGTGTCAACCCCGACGAAGTAGTGGCCGTAGGTGCTAGCATCCAGGGTGCCGTCCTCACGGGCGACAAGAGCGACATTGTATTGCTCGACGTAACGCCTCTGTCCATGGGAATCGAGACTCTCGGCGGCGTGATGACCCGTCTTATCGACGCCAACACCACCATCCCCTGCAAGAAGTCGGAGACCTTCTCCACCGCAGCCGATAACCAGACAGCCGTCACCATCCACGTCCTTCAAGGCGAGCGTCCCATGGCCAGTCAGAACAAGTCCGTCGGCCACTTCAACCTCGAAGGTATCGCCCCCGCACGCCGCGGTGTGCCCCAGATTGAGGTAACCTTCGACATTGACGCCAACGGCATCCTTAACGTCAGCGCCAAGGACAAGGCCACAGGTAAGGAGCAGAGTATCCGCATCGAGGCCTCCAGCGGCCTCTCGAAGGAGGAAATCGAGCGCATGAAGGCCGAGGCCGAGGCCAACGCCGAAAGCGACAAGAAGGAGCGTGAGAAGATTGACAAGCTCAATCAGGCAGACTCTATGATTTTCCAGACCGAGAACATGCTGAAGGAAAGCGGCGACAAACTGCCCGCCGACGTGAAGGCTGAAGTAGAGGCTGCCCTCAACAAACTCCGCGACGCCCACAAGGCACAGGACATTGCCGCCATCGACGCTGCCACCGCCGAACTGAACAATGCAGCCCAGAAGATGTATCAGGCCGCTCAGCAGGCCGGTGCAGGTCAGCCCGGTGCAGGTTTCCAGGGCGGAGCCCAGGCCGGTCCTCAGCCCGGTAGCCAGCCTAACGGTGGCAAGGACGACATCCAGGACGCCGACTTTGAGGAGGTTAAGTAAAGTACGATAAACAACGATAAGTAAATGATAAGAAAACCCGCATAAACACTGAGTTTGTGCGGGTTTTTAGTATGCCACTAAGGTATAGACTACCGGGAGAAGGCATCCATGATGACGGTGGGGCGGCAGACCTTGTCGGTGGCAAGGAAGGCGCCCATATCGTAGCCCCCGTTGTAACTGAAGGGGGCCTCGGGCTCCCAATAGAGGACTCCGAGACAGTGTCCGTCGGTCTTCCTGCGGGCCTTACGAATGACGTCGGAGAGCAGGCGACGGCCCTCTTCGGGTTGCGCTACCTTGACGCCTACTTCGGCGATGAGGGTGGGCTTGCCAAAGGTGTCGAAGACGTGTCGGATGTTGGCGATGCACTTGTCGATGGCGTCCTGGGCACTGCTTACCTTGTCGGCGTGCCACTCGACGGCTGCCAAGGGATAGAGCGACATGCCTACGAGGTCGTAATCGACGGCGTGGTCGCGCAGGATGCCCAGGTTCCAGTCGTAGAGCCGTTGGTCGAAGCCGTTGTCGAGGTGGACGATGGTCTTTGCCTCAGGGAACACGGCCTTGACCGCCTGGCAGCCAGCCTTGATGAGTCCTGCGTATTGCTCGGGATGCTCCTGAGCACGCCCCACGGGCCAGAGGAGGCCATTGGTTGTCTCGTTACCCACCTGTACCCATTTGGGGCTGATGCCGCCTGCGCGCAGGTAGGTCAGCACTTCGGAGGTGTGGCGTCGCACGTCGTCGAGCATTTCCTCGTACCCGTGTTCAGCCCAAGCCTTGGGGATGTACTGTTTGCCGGGGTCGGCCCAGTCGTCGCTGTAGTGAAAGTCTATCATGACGTCCATGCCCAGGCGACTGGCCCGAAGCGCCTTTTCGAGGACGTCCTCCTTCGTACAGAAGCGGTTGCGGGGATTTACCCATACACGGAGACGGATGGCGTTGAGGCCGAGGTGTTTCATCAGAGCCGTACACTCCATCGTGTCGCCCTGTCGGGTGGCGAAGCGGAAACCGCGTTCCTCGAGTTCGGTCGTCCAACTGATGTCGGCGCCGAGGGCGAAGTCTTGCTTCGCGTGTTTCGACGATTTACATGCGCCCAGCGTGAGTGTAATGAGGGCGAGGCAAAGTGCTTTTCGGGTGTGCTTTTCCATGTGTCCGGGTTGTGTTCGTTAGATTGTTTCTTGGAGGCAAAGATACGGGAAAGTATTGACTTACAGAAAAAAAGTAAGCAAATATTTTGCCTTGCCAAGGGAAATGACTACATTTGTGGAGCAAACCTTTAATTAACAATATTATGAGACCACAAGACGAACAAAATCCCGTGAACCAGCCCGCCGAGGAGCCCAAGTCGAACGTAGAGCAAGTCGTTGAGGACATCAAGGGCAAGGTAGAGGACGTGATTAACGACCTCAGTGAGAACGAAAACCTGAAAGCTGCCAAGGAAAAGGTGGAGAGCGTCATCGACGAAGCCAAGGAGAAGGTTAGCGACCTGGTGGAGGACGTGAAGAACAGCGATAGCCTGAAGGCTGCCAAGGAGAAGGTCGAGGACATCATCGAGGATGCCGGCGAACTCCTGGAGAAGGGTCAGGAAGAGGTGAAGAAGAGCGGTATCTGCGAGAAGATTAAGAGCTTCTTCGGCCTGAACAAGAAATAACGGGGTAAGCCCTAAGCGCAAAGAGAGGGGGATGCAGACGTCTGCATCCCCCTCTTCTCGTATGGTTACTGGAACACACCGAGTATGCCTTGGATGATGCCCCGCAGCTCGTTGCCGAAAGCACGGGCTTTGTCGAAGACGCCTTCGCGCATGCCGTTGGCCATGTAGCCGGCGCATTTGCCTTCGAGGTCGCCTATCTCGGCCTTCTCCTCGGGCGTGTATTCGAACTCGTGCTTACTGATGCGCTTGCGAATCTTCACGAACTTCTTGCCGGCCTTTTCCCATTCCTTCACGGTGTAGTGGGAGCTGTTGTCGCGCAGTTCGTAGGAGAAGTCCTCCAGTTGGTTGATGGCGTGTTGCTTCGTTGAGCAAGACGACATGCCGATGACCAGCAGCAGTGCCACGATGGCCGTCAGGATGGTGTGTTGTTTTCTCTTCATAGTGTTTGTCTTTAGGTGGTTTTGTGGGCAAAGTTACACAAAAGTGTGGAAACGTCCGCTATCGCACGACGATTTTCTTGCCCTTGCGGATGTAGAGGCCTTTTTTTAGGTGAGAGGGTAGAGGTGAGAGGGTAGAGGGTAGAGGTGAAGAGAGGATGCGGCGTCCCGCGAGGTCGTAGATGGGACCGTCTGCGCCGAGGGACGCTCTCAGGGGCGTAACGGCGGTCAGCGAGGTGTGTCCGTTGACGTAGGTCAGACGGAAGTTGTCGAAGCAGGCCCAGTCATAGACGCAGGGCGTCATCTTCCTCAGTCCCAGGCGCAGGTCGGCCGTTTCCGTGAGGCAGAAGAGCATCGACTGGCGATAGCGTCCTGCCGCGAAGGCCGTGTTGGCCTCGCCGACATTGTCGGGATAGGTGTAGGGGCTATAGGTGTAGGCTCCCGAGGCGTCGTAGAGCGACCCTAAGGGCGTCGTGGCAAGGTCCGCATAGTCGTGGCGGTCGCCATCGTGGTCGGCATCGGCTGCCGCATAGACCTCTGTCGCGAGCACCTCCGTGCCCGTTGTATGGCGCTGGTAGGCGTTGGCAATGTTACCGTTGCGGTAGAAGCCTTGCCACTCGAGCCGATAGGTGCCGGCCGGCATGTTGTGCAGCACCTGATACGTGTCAAAGAGTTTGTAGAACTGTTCGGCCACGGTGCCGGGCGCAGCGCTGAGCAGCGTGCCCTCCCATCCCTCGGTGCCTTGGGCAAAGTCGGGGTTGACGAGCAACGAGGTGATGTCCACCTCCGTCCCGTCGCCGATGAGGGTCAGGGCCTCGGCGTTGTCCGTCGTGTCTGGTATCGGGAGCAGGGCTTCGCACGAAGTACTCTTCTCACGTGCCTTCATGTAGAGGGCTAACACCTGCTCGGGCGTGAGTGCCGAGTCATAGACCTGGAAGTCGTCGAACCACGTCTCCGTCATGCGCTTGTCGGCGGCGAAGGGGCTTCGCCCTATCCAGGCGTTGGTAGCCGCAGTTTGGGGTAGGGCGGTCGTGTTAGGCTTGCCCGTGGCCCGGAGTTCGCCATCGACGTAGAGGCTTACGAGCGAGGCGTCCGCCGTCACCGTGATGTTGTGCCACTCGCGCTGCGAGAGTCCCGATTGGGAGCGTACGGTGGTTGTGCCCGAGCGCACCTTCTCGAAGTACCAGTTGAGGTTGTTCGGTGTGTTGACCATCCCTATGTAGCTGCTCGTGCCGTTGCAGACGGCCCATGCCCAGCAGAAGGCGTTCAGGTTGCCGCCCTCTTGCAGCATGATGTCGGTGCTGATGGAGTAAGCCTCGCCGTTCGCCAGTCCCGCAATGGCCTTCGCCACCGAGTTGCCGAGGTCGAGATAGCCGTTCCTGGCATTCTCGCCCGTATATAGGGCATGGTTTCCGTCGCTGAGTTCCATGACGGCAGCTCCGCCTTGCAGGCCCGACGTCTCCGAGCCTTCGAAGTCGTATGCTATCGCGGGTGTGGGCAGTTTGTCGGCCGGTTTAGGTGTGGTCTCCTGGCTGACGCTCGAGAGCGGAATCGTGACGACGCTGAGCGAGTAGGGCGGCACGGTGTAGTCCAAGGCGTCGGTCCCGGAGTAGGGGAGTGTCCGCTCGACAGGACTTACGTGTAAGGGGTCGGCCATCGAGTTCTCGGCCGCATTGTCCGGGTTCGACATTACGCGCACGCCTGCCTCCCCACCTATCGTGGCATCTGCGAAGGCGAGTCGGGTTGCCACCTCGTCGCCCGAGTAGTTGATGAGTTTCACGATGGCCGTGTCCTCGGCTTCGTTCAGCGATGCACAGAGGTAGAGCCGTTGGCCGCTGTCGCCCGATAGCGTGGCCGACTGGACGAGCTTGTCGTCGAGGTAGAGCCGGGTCAGCAGTCCGCTGCGTACGACCTTCAGTCGGTACGTTTGTCCCGTCGTGATGCTGCCCGAGGTGGTGGCGAGTGTCCGCTTTTGTCCGCCCACAGCCTGTTCGACGCCGTGCTGACCGTTCCCCCATCCGCCCAGGTTCCACCAGGCGTAGTTGCCCGAGTCGCCATAGGCGAAGGTCAGGAGGAAACCCTCGTTGCCCGACACCTTTGTGGCATCGAGTTCGATGGTGCAGTCGTCGGTGACCACGTCGAGCGTGCGATAGTTGCCATAGACGCTCTCGGGTGTGGTGATGGCCTCGTCCGATTCGAAGACCACCTCCCCCTCCCGGTTCGTTACCTTTATATTATTATAGGTCACACTCGTCCCCCACGAACCGAGGGCCAGTCGGGCACCTTCGGAGAGGTTCACGGAGTTGTCCGTCTCCGTCCACGTGATGTTCTGGTGGCCCACGGTCGAGGCCATCATCTGCTGTGTCCAGTAGGAGGGCGTGCCGAAGCAGGAGTGGGCATTATAGTGGAGCATGTCGGGGCGCCACTGTGCCTCGTTCTCGTTCATGAAGATGGGCGCGTAGCTGGCCATTACGCATACGTCGGAGTTGCGCTCCATGCCGGCCATGTAGATGGCCTCGCCCAAGGCAGCCTTCAGGCTTCCGTTGGTGCCGAAGTCGCTCGTCACGGCGTACTCGCCGTTGTATATCTTGTGGCTTGTGCGGCTCGCGTTGTCGTACTTGCGGTAGTTCGCGGCGAACCAGTCGGGCGAGCGGTAGTAATGTTCGTCCACCAGCCCGACGGCATACTGGTTGCGCCAGGTCGGGTTGTCGGTGCCCCACGACTCGACGTTGCCGATGCACTCTACCTCCGGGAAGCGGGCCTTGATGGCATCGCGGAACTGCTTGTAGCGCTCGGCATAGTGGTCGCTTTGGTCGCTGTTGTCGGTCGCCGTGAAGTTGTAGTTCTCGTTCCCGATTTCCAGCAGCTGCAAGCCGAAGGGCTCCGGGTGGCCGTTCCTGGCACGCTGCCGGCCCCACGTGGTCGTGGTGTCGCCGTTGCAATACTCGATGGCGTCGAGTGCCTCCTCGATGTAGCCCTCGATGTGCTGATAGTCCTCGAACCAACCGTGGCCGATGCCTACGTTGACGACAAACAAGGGTTCGGCACCAAGGTCCTCGGCCAGTTGCAGGAACTCATGGAAGCCCATGCCGTTCGACACGGGGTAGCCCCAGTGGCTGTTGTAGAGTCCCAGGCGCTCCTCCACGGGGCCGATGGTGTGTTTCCATTGGAATCGGTTGCCGCCCTCGATGTAGCATCCGCCCGGGAAGCGCATGAAGCGCGGCCGGAGGTCGGCCAACTTTTGGGCCAGGTCGCGGCGCATGCCGTTCGGGCGGTCCTTGAAGGTCGGCGGGAACAGGCTGACGCAATCCAGATAGAGCGTACCGCTGCGGCTGCCTCGGATGGCCAGCCATCCCGACTGGCTCGAGCCCGTGGCCGTGATGTCGGCCGTGAGTTTCAGCCACGTCCCGGCATTCTCCACGCGGACGACCGCATGTCCCAGGTCCTTGCCCTCGTAGTTCTCGAGCGTCAGCGTCAGGTCGCCCGTCCAGGTGGCCAAGGCCGTGCGTACCCAGAGGCTTGCCCGGTACCGCTCGCCCTCGACGACGTTGATGCCCCAGTACCCGATGTTACGGACTCCGTCGCACGCCTTCTTCAGTGTCAACTGCATGGCACGCTTCTGGGTGCCGTTCAGCAATTTGTCCGACGCGATAGCCATCGACGCCGTGCCCACCGTCCACCAGTAGTCGGGGTTACTGCTGTTCTCCTCCATCGAACCGTTGCGCACGAGTTCGGCATAGATGCCGCCGTCGCCCGCGTGGTTAATCTCCTCGTAGAAGATGCCGTAGTGGCGGTCGCCGATGACGGGGCCGCGCCGTGCGGTGCTGAACTGGAGTGTGGTCTGGGCCGGGAGGGCCGTCGCGAGGAGTCCCGTCGCGAGGGCGGTAAGTACGATGCGTTTCATGGTCGTAGCGTTAGTTTCGTGGGTCAAATATACAAAAAGATTACGATACATGCGCCAAGGTTCGGGAAAAACTTGTATATTTGCAATCAGTTAACCCGCTAACAAACAATCTATAATACCATGAAACGAATCGCAACCAGCCTTTTGGCGCTCTTCGTATCCCTCGGCCTCATGGCCCAGTCGGCACTTACGGCCGGCACGTATTACATCCAGAACAAGTCGGCAGGCACCTTCCTCTCCTCGGGCGCAACCTGGGGCACCCGCGCCGTGCTCTCGCCCCACGGAGTCGATTTCCGTGTGACGGTGGCCGACGGCAAATATACGCTCACCACCCAGATTCAGGGCGCCTCGAAGGGCCTGCGCCCCAGCGACGGCTACATGGACCAAAGCGGTTCGTGGACCATTGAGCCCCAGAACGACGGCACCTACGCCCTCTTCAACGGCACCAACTACTTTGGCTATGCCGCCGACAATGCCCATCCCTGGGTGCCACGCCTCGACTACGCCGATGCCGAAGGCGACCACACCCACTGGCGCTTCCTTTCGCGTGAGGCCTTGCTTGAGGGGCTGGCCGAGGCCACGCGGGAGAGTCCCGTCGATGCCACCTTCCTCATCCAGGCCCCCGACCTGCTCATCGGCGACTATCGCGTTACGGGCACCCACGTCTGGGGCTCCGACCTGACGGCCGTGGGCGGTATCACCGACGGTTCCAGTTACGTGCGCAACAACGCCAACGGCGAGAAGTTCAACACCGCGTCCTATAACATCACCCAGACCTTGTCGGGAATCCCCAACGGCATCTACACCTTGTCGGTGCAGGGATTCTACCGCAACGGCTCCAACTCGGTGGCTTCCGCCGCCCACAACAACGGCACGGAACAACTCCTTCCCTACCTCTATGCCGGCTCGAAGCGCACGCCCTTGCCCTCCGTCTATAGCGAGGCCAAGACCGCGGCTACGGGAGGTTGGGCCACCAGCACCGCTGCTGGTTACGTGCCCAACGGACAGAGCGATGCCGCCAAGTGCTTCGACTCCGACGCCGGTGTCTATTTGGCCACGGTCGAGGACATCGTCGTCGTCGATGGCACCCTTGCCATCGGCATTGCCAAGGACTCGAAGGCTGTCACCAGCGACTGGGCCTGTTTCGACAACTTCACCCTGCTCTACCACGGCAGCGACCTGAGCGCCGTCCAGCAGGCTGCCCTTGAAGAGATTGCCCGCTACGAGGCCCTGAACACGACGGCCGACGAAGACTTTGCCGAAGCCCTTGCAACCCAGCGCGCCGCCATCGAGGCGGCCACCTCGGAGACCGATATTGCCCAAGCCCTGGAGGCTGTCCGTCGGGCCTACAGCATCTACTACTCGAAGCCCGAGCCTACCGACACCCCGCTCCCCCTCAACCCGTTGCTCGAGAATCCTTCCCTCGGGCTTGGTACCCAGGGTTGGGATGCCACCCTCTGGAACAACGAGGGCTACAACCAGCAGTGGACTGCGGGTCAGTCGGCAGGCACTACGGCGCTCGAGGCCTACGCCGGTTACACCAACCACGAACTGCGTGCCTTCCAACTCCTCCAGCCCGTGACCCTTGCCCCCGGACTCTACCGCCTCAAGGGCTATGCCTTCTATCGCTACGGCACCAGTTATAACAGCGACCTGACCAACGAGGGCGAGGGCCGCAGTCTGGCCTACCTGGTTGCCGGCGAACACACCCAGAAGGTCATGCGCCTGGGCGATATCGCACAGAGCACCTATCCCAATACCCTGACCGAGGCCGCCGCGGCCTTCGATGCGGGACAATACCTCAACTCCCTCATCTTCGAACTCGACCAGCCCACGACGCTCCTCATCGGTTTCCGCGGTGAACATAGCCGCTACCGTTCGTGGTTCGTGGCCGGTCCCGTCACGCTCGAGAAGATTAACGAACAGATTCTCGCCCAGGAGGCGGGCGACGCCTTCGAGTTGCAGAAGACGCAGTACGGCGTGCGCTGGGAGAGTTATAAGTCCATCAGTTCGCAGGCCCTCGAGCATGCCGACTTCGACCAGTTCATCGACCAGGCCAAGGCTTCGCTGCCCACCGTGGTCGACGAGGCGCAACTGGCCGAACTCGACCAGCAGGTGTGGGCTGCCCTTACGCAACTCATCAAGAGCGGCACGACGGCTACGGGCCAGTTCGACCTGACCTCGCTCCTCGTGAACCCAGCCTTCAACCGCAACACCGACGGCTGGCAGACCGACCACGCCCTCGTCTGGGACGAATCGGGCCTGACCGAACTCTTCAACCAGCCCAGTGCCGAGGTCAGCCAAGTGCTGCCCGCGATGCCCGCCGGCCATTATACGCTGAAGGCTCAGGCCTTCTACCGCATGACCACCTACGGCACCTCGTCGCGCAACTACGAGGCTGGCCAGGACGACGTTCGCGGACGCCTCTTCCTGAACCTCGCCTCGCAGCCCGTCAAGAGCATTAACGACGACGCCCGCTACCGCTCGTCCCGACCCGCATCCGACGTGGCCGGAGCCTTCGGTCGCAGTATCCCCAACACCCTCAACGGCGTGAACGACGCCTTCGCCGCAGGTCTCTACTGGAACATCCTTAGGGCCGACGTGGCCGACGACGGCGACCTCAAGCTCGGACTCCAGATTAGCGACGGCCTGGCCAGCAACTGGATGCCCTTCGACAACTTCCGCCTCTACTACGGAGCCCCCACGGTCGATGTCGAGCTCTCCGCAACGGGTCGTCACACCGTCAGCGAGGACACCTATGCCAACGTAACGACCGATATCGAACTCCTGCCCGACCACCTCAACGCCGTCTGCTGGCCCTTCGACATCGACGCCTCGTACTTCCAGTCCGTCTGGACGGTCGCCAGCGTTGAGTTCGGCTCTGAAGCCCGTACCCTCGAGGGCACCCTCGTCCCCTTCCACGGACTCATGCGGGCCGGCGAGCCCTACCTCGTGCGCGTGGCCGAGCCGACGAAGGTCGAGGCGCGCGACGTCGTCCTCCACTGTGCCCAGCCCGACAGCGTGCCCGTCCTCTGGGAGGGAGCCGCCATGCAAGGGTATTACGGCCAGTCGAACCTCTCGCGCACCTATCGCTTCGAGGACGACAGTGAGGAGGCACAATATGCCGCCATCAAGCCACGCGTACCGGGCTATCGCTTCATGCTTAATCTGCCCACCGCCACGTCGGGCAGGGCCAAGACCATCAGCCTCCACGAGGTGAACCTCGACAGCGTGGCCATCACCGTCAACCTCGAGAACCTCCAGGCCCGAGCCTTCCTCAATGGCGTCACCTACGCCATGTCGTCGTCCAGCGTCATTGCCGACTACAACCGCTGTCCGCCGGGCCGTCGCGACCAGCCCCATAATGCCGTCGTGCCCGTGCCTCGCCTGCGTTCGATGCAGAAGCTTACCGTCTTCCAGGGCGACGACTCGGACGAGGTGGTCTATACCCGTACCATTCCGGCCGGAACGTGGCAGGTCGAGGTGCCCAACCTGACGCCGCAGCGCACCTATCGCTACCTCGTCACCGAGCAGGGTGGCTCGACCAGCACCCAAGGCACCATCAAGACCGAGGGCAACCTGCGCATGATCTACGTGCCCACCATCAGTAACGTCCGCGACCTGGGTGGCTGGCGCACCCAGGACGGCCTGCGCACGCGCTACGGGCTGGTCTATCGCGGTGGCGAGATGAACGCCGGCCACCAGGCCAACGAGGCCGACCTGGCCGAACTCCAGCGCCTGGGCATCGGGGCCGAAATCGACTTGCGCGAGGACATCGACATCCAGAACTACAACGTCACGTCCAGCGCCTTCGGGGCCGACGCGCCTTATATCTACCTTAACCAGAACATCTGGGGCGACGACGCACTTGAGCAAGACACGGCCAAGTACCACCGTATCATGGACTTCCTGCTCAGCAACCTGCGCGCCGGACGCTCCGTCTATTTCCACTGCATCTGGGGGGCCGACCGCACGGGCGCCACGGCCTTCCTGCTCGAGGGCCTGCTGGGTCTGACCTACGACCAGATGTATAAGGACTACGAACTTACGTCGTTCTCCATCGCAGGCAGCCGAGTCAAGACGGGGCTCGACTCGAAGTTCACCTACATTCGTGCCCTCACGGGCCGCACGCTTCAGGAGAAGTTCCTGACCTACTGGCGCGACCAGGCCCACGTATCCGAGGCCGACCTGCTCGAGTTTATACAGCGCATGACCGACGGCGAGCCCAGCATCGTCACGGCCGTCGAGGAAGTCCGTGAACCGGTCAGTGGGGATGCCGCGAGCCGCACCGAGGAGTCGGTCTATGACCTCTCGGGCCGTCGCGTCGCCAAGCCTGCGAAGGGCCTTTACATCACGGGCGGCCGCAAGGTCGTGATTCGTTAAACGGGCCCACCACAGCCCACACTCTCGGAGGGAGGCTCCCCATTGCGGGCGGCCTCCCTCCTCGTTGTTGGTCGCCGGGCGCCTCCGGGCTTCCCGTCGAGCCCCTATGTACTTCCCGTCGCGCGCCTCCAGGCTTCCCGCCGAGCCCCTCCTTCTTGTCCCCGAAGCCCTTAGACGCTAAATCAAACACACCACGGTGTATTATTTATCGAACCATGGTTCGATTGACGTTGAACCATGGTTCGCTGATATTTGAACCATGGTTCGATACATGTTGAACCATGGTTCGATATACTGGGTGTGTAGGAGTTTGAGCACGGGGGAGCAGGGGCGCGAGGGGCGGCGCTTAGGCGCGTTGTACGTGGCTCCCCTTTGTTTCGCGCCTTGCGGCCAGTCGCGGGTGGGGCCGTTCCCGCGCACGCGAATCCATATTAATAGGTATTTTAAGATTTCTTTGCGGGAGAAATTTGGCCGATACCGTTCTTTTCCGTACCTTTGCCCTCCCATGAGACTGAGAAACGCCATATTGCTCACGATGATGCTCCTGCTGACGGCGGGGGCAGAGGCCCGCAAGCCCCGTCCGGCCGTGGTAAGGCTGGAGACGACGGCCGGTGTGATTCGTGTGGAACTGAGCGACGAGACGCCGCGCCATCGCGACAACTTCCTGCGCCTGGTCCGCGAGGGTCGGCTGGACAGCACCCTGTTCCACCGCGTCATTCGCGACTTCATGATACAGGGAGGCGACCCGCGTAGCCTCGACCCCGGGCGCGACTCCGTCGATTGGACCCTGCCGGCCGAGATACAATTGCCTTGGCTCTACCACGTGCGCGGCGCATTGGCGGCGGCACGCGAACCCGACGACGTGAACCCCGAATGGAGGAGTTCCGGCTCGCAGTTCTACATCGTCTGGGGCCGTTCGTGGGGCCCGAGCTCGTTGGGCAAGGCGCGTGCGCAACTCGACGAGAAGGGCATCGAGATGAGCCGTGAGATGTGGGAGACCTACCTCCAACACGGTGGTTCGCCCCATCTGGACGGGCAATATACGGTCTTCGGCCACGTCATCGACGGCATGAAGGTGGTGAAAGCTATCCAGACCGTGCAGACCGATGCGGCAGACCGCCCGGTGGAGGACGTCGTCCTGCTCAGGGCCGTAGAGGAACCCCGTTGAACAACTAACGATTAAACCTGTATAAAGATGAAAAGACTTTCGATGATTCTTACGTTCGCCCTCGTGGCGATGGTCGCGCTCGCAGTGCCTGCGAAGCGCGGTGTGTGGAAGACCCTGACGATGGCCGACGGCACAGAGGTCAGGGCACAACTGGTGGGCGACGAACGCCTGCACTACTGGCTGACCGAAGACGGGCAGCGCCTGGTGGGCGAGCCTCGGAGCGACCGCTTCGTGGCCGTGAGCCAGAAGCAACTGGCTCAGCGCGCCATGCGCCGGACGACGAGTATCAACAAACTACAGAAGGCCCGTCAGCAGAAGCTGCGCCGCAAGGCTGCCTTCACGGGCACGAAGCGCGGACTGGTCATCCTGGCCCAGTACTCCGACGTGAAGTTCCAGTCGGCCCACAACAAGGCCTTGTACGAGAACATCATGAACAAGGAGGGCTACACCGACAGTAACGGCTTCCAGGGCTCGGTGCGCGATTACTTCAAGGCACAGAGCGGGGGAGTCTTCGACCTGCAATTCGACGTCGTGGGCCCCGTCACCCTGAGCAAGGCCCAGTCCTACTATGGCAGTAACGACGACAACGGCGAAGACGAGCACGCGGCCGAGATGGTGGCCGAGGCCTGCCAGCTGGCGGATGCCCAGGGAGTTGACTTCTCCCAGTACGACTGGACGGGCGACGGCGAGGTGGACCAGGTATATGTGGTCTATGCCGGCAAAGGAGAGGCCGACAGTGGCGTCGAGGAGACCATCTGGCCTCACGAGTACTCGCTCTCCGATGCGGCTGAGTACGGCGACGGCAGCGGTGCCCTGACCCTCGACGGAGTCAAGGTCGATACCTACGCCTGCGGCAGTGAGGTGGATGCCTACAACCACATCGAGGGCATCGGAACCTTCTGTCATGAGTTCTCGCACTGCCTGGGCTACCCCGACATGTACGATACGGACTATGCCGGATACTTTGGCATGGGCGACCTCGACCTGATGTGCTCGGGTTCGTACAACGGTGACGGCTTCGTGCCGGCCGGTTACACGGCCTGGGAGAAGTGGACGGCCGGTTGGCTCGAGCCCACGGAACTGAGCGACGAGGACGTAGCGGTGGAGAACCTGAAGGCCATAAGCGAGGGCGGTGGCGCCTACGTGATTTACAACCAGGCCCACAAGGACGAGTACTACCTCGTAGAGAACCGCCAGAAGACGGGCTGGGACCGCGAACTGCCTGCCAAGGGACTGATGGTGACACACGTCGATTACGATGCCGAGCTCTTTGCCAACAACATCGTCAACACCGTCTATCCCTATAAGGATGCCTATGCCGACGCCTACGACTACTATAGCTACTACGTCGAGCTGGGCTACATCACCGAGGACGAGTGCACGGCCTACTGCGAGGAGTACGCCGAGGCGTATGCCAACGACTACGAGCGCATGACCATCTTCCACGCCGATAACGACGACGACCGCAAGTACTGGAGGGAGGCTACCTACTCGTACTCGAAGACCACGACCTCGACCGACCTCTATCCCTATCTGGCTAACGACAGCCTGACGAACTTCTCGCGTCCGGCTGCTACCCTGCACAATGCCAATAAAGATGGTTCCTTCTTCATGAACCGCGGCATTACGGCCATCCGCCAGAATACGGACGGGACGGTGTCGTTCCAGTTCCTGGCCTCGGTGGCCAAGAAGGAGCAGGGCGACTTCCTCTTCTATGAGTCGTTCGACCAGTGCGACGGCAAGGGTGGCAACGACGGCGCGTGGAGCGGCCAGGTGGCCAACGGCACCTTCTCGCCCGACAACGAAGGTTGGGAGTCGGAGAAGTCGTTCGGCGCCGACCAGTGTGCCAAGTTCGGCACGGGCAGCGTAGTCGGCGAGGCCACGACGCCTGCCATACAGTTGACAGGCGAATCGACGCTGACCTTCATGGCCGGTGCCTGGAATGCCAATGCCGACAAGACAACCCTGAACGTGACCGTAACGGGTGGCACTATAGAGCCTTCGACCTTCACCATCGCGAAGGGCAGTTGGACCAACTGCGAAGCCAAGGTGACGGGTACGGGCACCGTGCGGGTGACCTTCACCTCGGCCGGCGGACGCTTCTTCCTCGACGAGGTTACCCTGTCGAAGCCCAGTGGCGACGGCGTGATTAGCGTTAACGTTGACGTAGAGGATAGTAACACGATATACGACCTTGCCGGTCGTCGCGTCGTGAACCCGAAGAAGGGACTTTACATTATCGGAGGCCGCAAGGTCATCGTCCGGTAAGCCAGGCGAAGGGCCGTCGGCGGGCGAGGTAGTCAGCCTCGGCCGAGTGGCGGTAGGCTTCGCGTTCGAAAAGAAGTTGGGCGTAGGCATCGTAAATGTGGTGCCTGCGCTCTCCTTTTCTGACCCAGGGGAGTGTCACTATCTTGGCCAGGAGGCGGGCCGCCCACTCCGTCAGGTACCACAGGTAGAAGGGTAGGTAGAGCATCTCGCGCATCTGCCGCGTGTGGATGGCCTCGTGGCGGAGCAGTTCGCTATCCACCCGCTGTCCCCGACGCACAAAGATGAGGCCACAGAAGTTGATGGCCGAGAACCCGGGAATGGGTAGCAGGCGGTTGGTGATGACTCTCATGGCTATCGGGCGTTACGACTCTTTGCACGTTTCGGTTGGTAGCGCACGCTGTTCATGCTCTGAGCCAGGTTGGCGAGTTCGGTCTTATGGGCGTCGTCGAGCGGGACGTACAGCTCGAGGCTCGACTTCAGCATACCTCCCTTGGCCAGGGCCATGGCTTCGTCGGCATTCAGGGCCGAGCGCCAGAAGAAGAGCTCCGCAAAGTGGCGCTTGGTGCCTCGGCTCGTGGCATCGCCCACCGTGAACTTCTCCACGCGCATCCGCTCTACGGCTTCGACGCACTCTGTATCGACGAACAACTGGGTCAGCCGTTGGGCATAGCGATGACTAAGGGTGACCGTGTGGGAGACCTTGTCCTCGAGAGATATCTGGCAAACTATGCTGTCGCCCTGCGTCGAGCAGTAATAGACCTTATGGTCGCGGTTTACGCCTATCCACGCCTGCCGTCCGGAGGTGGTAAGGGTAAGTATGCGCCCGCGGTCGCTACCGCGCAGGGTCAGGCTGACGGTGAAGGGGTGCAGTATGCCCTCTGGCGTGAAGGTCAGGGTGTTGCCGCGCGCGAGAGTGAGTTCCTTCGTCTTGTCGCGCACGGGCAAGGGCTTGCCGGCGGCCAGTGCATCGAATAGGGAGGGTGGGATTGCATACATCATCTCGCGATGCCCTGATGTATTGGGGTGGGACGGGTCGTTCTCGAATCCCGATGGCCAGTGCCCCTGTCCGTCGTCAACGGTTCCCAGGAGGTTCACCGATGGCACGTCCCACTCGTGGATGAGCAGGTTGAGTCGGCGCACGTAGGCATAGTCCCTGGCATTGAAGTCGGCGCGTCCGTAGTTGTTCATGACTACGGGCACCTTGCCGTCAGCCCGAGCCATAGCGATAAGGCGCAGCATGTTGTCGCGCCACTGTTCGAAGACGACCTGCTGGCGCTTGCTGTTGTGAATACCTTCGTTGCCCAGCGAAACGCCGAAGACGACGTAGCGCCCCAGGTCAAAGACAAGGTCGTTGTAGCGGTTGAGCAGATGGGTGGTCGTGTTGCCGCCTATGCTTATGTTTGATATGGTGAAGGGCCACTGGCTGGCACCCGACTGGGTGCGCTGGCGGAGTTGTTGGTCGAAGAGCCAGGCATAGCCGTGGTCGTTGGCGGCTCCCGTACCATGAGCGACAGACGAGCCGAAGACCGATATGCGACATGTATCGAGGTATCGGTAGGAGTCGGTCTGGGGCGTGACGCCCTCTGGCTTTGTCAGGGCGTCATGGGCCGCCTGTCGGGCTATGATGGCCAAAGGTTCGCTGATGGTCTTCGGCCGAAAGGTTAGGCCTACCGGCGAGACGCCAGTCAACGCCTCCAGCCAGGTGCAGGCTGCCGTGTATCGGCCTACCGTCTTGTCCAGGTGGTAACCGTCGCGGTTGAGATGGTCGCCGAGTACGCTGGTCCGTGCGTTTTGTATGGCCGTGCCGGTGGGTATGATGAAGGCCAGTTCCCGATGTCCTCGGCGTGCCTTGCCGACGGCCTCCACGATACTCTCATACATCCGCCACTGGTCGCCCTCGTAGTTGGCAAAGCCTGCATGTGTGGCATTTTGTGCGTAGGCCCATGTCTGGTGGAATCCGTAGCGCACCTGATGGTCACCGAGCTTTTGCCTGACGTGGGTCAGCAGGTTTCGTAGGAAGGGAACGTAGGTGATGTATAGGCCCGCGTCCTGGCTTACCTGTTGCAGGGTAACGATGTCCCACGGCTCGTCGGTCAGAATGCTGTCCAAGGCCGTCTCCTTCCTGTTCGTCCGCGTGCCGCCTACCACCTTCCGGTACTCGAAGGCCTTCTCCCCCTTGCTTACTGCATTCCAGTGCGACTCCAGCCCTTGTCCACCTCGGTAGGCATTGCCGATAATAAGGTTGTAGCCAGCCTCGCGCCCCAGTTCATACAGGTTCTGCTCGACAGCGTCCTCGGAGAAAGAGTTGCCGATGGCCAGCACGCGCAGGGTGGTCTGGGCCACCGCAAGGGCGGGCATCAGGGTCGTGAAGAGTAGGACTGCCAGAAGTATGCGTTTCATCACGTGTCGTCTGTCGTTGTGCATGCAAAGATACTTATTTAATTACGAATGGGCAATGGATAATTGACAATTATTTTATATCTTTGCCTTCGGTATGAAGAAATTGTTACTCCTTATCGTGGCCTTGTCGTCGGTGACGACGAGCCTGCGGGCCGCTTACGAGCCGACCCAAGAGAACCTGCAACATCGTCGTGACTTCGAGGAGATGCGCTTTGGCATCTTCCTGCACTGGGGCATCTACAGTATGTTTGCTCAGGGCGAATGGTATCTGAACTCGGGCCTGCAACAGGCGGAGTACTCGAAGGTGGCCGACGCGTTCTACCCCCATCGCTTCGACGCCCGCGAGTGGGTGCGGGCCATCAAGGCCTCGGGCGCTCGCTACATCACGCTGACGAGCCGCCATCACGACGGTTTCTCGCTCTGGCCTACGCAGGAGAGCAACTACAATGTGGTGGCCGCCACCCCCTTCGGGCGCGACGTCATCCGTGAACTCTCCGACGCCTGCCGCGAGGAGGGCATCGCTTTCCACCTCTACTACAGCATCCTCGACTGGATGCGGCCCGACTATCCCCTGGGGCGAACGGGACTGCGCACCGGGCGCACGCCGCAGCCCGACTACGACCACTACTTCCAGTTCATGAAGCGGCAGTTGCGCGAACTTCTGATGCAGTACGACAACGTCGGTGCGCTCTGGTTCGACGGCTATTGGGACCACGACCAGGACTCCGTGCCCTTCGACTGGCGCATGCCCGAACTCTATGCCTACTGCCACTCGCTGAAACCTTCGTTGCTCATCGGCAACAACCACCATATCTCGCCGCTCGAGGGCGAGGATTTCCAGATGTTCGAGCGCGACCTGCCTGGCGAGAACACGGCAGGCCTCTCGGGCCAGGACATCAGCCACCTGCCCCTGGAGATGTGCCAGACGATGAACGGCATGTGGGGCTATAAGGTCTCGGACACCAATTACAAGTCGGCTCAGGAACTCATCCGCCTGCTTGTGCGTGCGGCCGGCAAGGGCAGCAACCTGCTCCTGAACATCGGTCCGCAGCCCAACGGCGAACTGCCAGCCCAGTCACTCGAGCGTCTGCAACAGATGGGCACCTGGATGAAAGCCAATGGACATACCATCTACGGCACCACGCGCACACCTCTGGGCGAGGGCGATTGGGGCACGACGACGCAGCGGGATGGGGTAGTCTATGTCCACGTGCTCGACCCCGACAGCCGACAGCTGAGCCTGCCGATGGCGAAGCGCCCGCACAAGGTGTCGGCCTCCTCGAAGTACGACAAGCGGACTCGGGCATTAACAATCTACCTCCCCGAACACGCCGAGGAGGTAGATTATATCGTCACCATCAAGTTATAAGCCGGTCGGCGAGTCGCCTTCAGGGCTTAATCCCGCAGTTTCTTTATCGTCCATTGCAACTGTTCGCCCAGGCCGATGGTGTAGCCCTGCGAACAGAAGACGACGCGATTGAACGTGTCGGCTATCAGGAAGATGGGCAACTGGCCCGTGCCGCCGAGTTTCATCTGGGCGGCTATCTGGTGGCGAATACTTCCGTCCCTGTCGATGCCGAAGATGGTCTGCCTGGGCAACTGACCATAGTCCGAGGCCCTGAACTTACGCACCTCCTCCTCGCTCTCGAAGAGCAACAGCATCGGGCGGCCCCACTGGTCGAAGTCTTGGGCAACCTTGCAGATGTCGCGCAGGGCGTGGTTGGTGGGCTCCTGGCCCATGCCTATGAGTCCGACGACGAAGTAGCCCCGGCCGGTCTGGCTGAGGATGGAGGATTTGGAGGTTAGGGGTGAGAGGTTAGAGGTGAGGGGCGTATAGGTCGATTCCGAGTCGAACGTGCCGATGACGCTCACCTCCTCGTCGGTGTGGCGCAGGACGAGGGGGAGGGTAGTGGTCTGTCCCTCGGAGATGGTGAACAGGCGGTTCGTGGCCAGTACACTGCCATTGGCCAGTCGGGTGCCGGTCGTCAGCAGATAGGTGCCCACGTCGAGTCGGGCTCCATCGCGGAACGTCGAGGCCCAGCTGGTGCCGCCGCCCATGTCCAACTGCCCTTCCTCGAAGTTGAGCAGACTGGTGGCTCCGCCGGGCGTGATGCGCGAGATGGTGAAGTGACTGTAGTACTTCGGGTTGTCGATGTAGCGGTTCGGCTCGAAGGTCAGCACCAGCGTGCCTTGCTTGGCTGTCACCTGCTCGGTGGTCTCGAAGTCCACGTCGAGCCAGGCCTGACGGGTCTTGTACTGCACCTTGCCCGTCACTACGTCCTTGCGGGCCTCGATGCCAAGGCTACGGGCCAGCGATACGAAGAAGATGTCGCGCGAACGTGTGTCTGTCACACGCGATTCCCATACACCGACGGGCGTCTGTGCAATGCGGAGGGCGCGCGTGTCGGGGTTCATTCGGATGCTGTCCTTTACCCACTTCACCAGGAGCGACGGGTCGGCCTGCATTCTGGCCTTGGTACCATTGTCGAAAGCGCCTTGCAGCAGGTGCTTGTAGGGATGCAGAATCATCTCGTTCTCTACACGCGGACAGAGTTGACTGCTCTCGGCCAGTAGGTTGTCCTCCAGAATGTCCATGGGCATGTCGCGCAGGTCCTTGTCGGTGAGCGTGGCCAGCAGGCTATCGACACGTCCTTCGCGCGCGCGATACCTATTTATAAAGTCCTCGATGGTGCGCCAGTTGCCCCGGGCCTTGGCCAGGTAGGGATGGTTGCCCTGGTAGAAGGTGGCCTCGTAGGCATGTCGGAGCGAGTCTTCGTAGGCCAGTCGGCGCTGGTTCTCCTGCTTCAGTGCGGTGGGCACCTCGGGTATGAGCACGCGCTCGGCAGGCGGCACGACGTTGAGTTCTTCCAGTTGGGGGTTGAGAGGCGAAAGGTTAGAGGTTAGACGTATCGTCAGCTCGTCGGTCTTGCCGAACGAGGCCTTTGTCCAACCGAAACGCCCGTCCTTCGAGGCCCACACCAGCATGTCGCCCTTGCCTGCCGTCAGGAAGGTTCGCCCCTCGCCGTCGGTGTATTTCGTGGCCACGGTGCAGAATTCGGCGTAGTTGTATATCTTGAAATCGACCCGGGCATCTCGGACCGGGCGCCCCTCTTCGTCAAGGATGCGGAAGTCGATGCGGGCGCTCGACCCGTAGTTGTCGATAAGGTTAATCTCGGTGAAGCACGACGTTCGGAGCATCACCTCTTCGGGGCCACGGTAGTCACCGAAGGCGCGGGTGTGCATGAGCATGGCCCGCGAGGCTGGGGCATTAAACCATCCGAGGTTCAGGACAGGCTCAGGCTCGCAGGCACCTAGGAAGTACCACTGCCCGTCGGCCCATGCCTCTACCCAGGCGTGGTTGTCGTCGGTGTGGGCCCAGCGGGGCGTATAGACTTGTCGGGCAGGGATGCCTATCGAGCGCAGTGCAGCCACGGTCAGGGTCGATTCCTCGCCACATCGCCCGAGCGCATTCTTGATGCAGGCCAAGGGCGAGAGTGTCCGTCCGTCCGACGGGGCGTAAGTCACCCGTTCGTGGCACCAATGGTTGACCTCCAGTATGGCCTGCTTCATCGACAGCCCCCGGACGCGCTCCTTCAGTTCGCGGAAGAAGACCACACGCGACGAGTCGAGTGCCTCGTTGTTGACGCGGATGGGCAGCACGAAATGGCGGAACAGAAGTTCGGGTACCTCACGCCCCCAGGGCATCTCCTCGCGGGCACGGAAACTGGCGCGCACGTTCATGAGGTGGTACTCCAGTGGGTAGTCGGTGATGTCGGCCAGTGGCATGTAGGCATAGAGGAAGCGCAGGGCCTCTATCTCGTAACTGTTCGACAGAATATCTATCTTGTTAGTGTATTGATTTCCAATGATTTGTTTCTTTTTGTTGAAGGCATTCATTACCTCTTCCCTATAGCCGTCGTCGGTGATGAAGTGAGGCCACGACTGGGCTGTGCAGAAGTGGAGAAAGTAGGAAAAGGAGAAGGCGATGAGCAGGATTAAGCGTTTCATGGTCATGATGGTTTAAGTGCTTGGATGGTGTTGCGGACACGTCGCTCGGTTGTCAGCATGCGGTCGCCAAATTCAGGGTCGTGGCTGACGGCCTCGCGCGCCGAGAAGTGGAACTCGCTGATGCCAGTCTCCTGATGGATGCGTAGGATGTTCCCTTCGTTCACCCCGCTGCCTGCCAGGAGGATAATGCGCCCTTGGGCTCTTTCGTGCAGTTCCTTGAGCAGAGGGATGCCCGCCTCGGCCGTGGGCTGCTGGCCAGAAGTCAGTATGCGGTGGAAGCCCAGTGCGATGATGTCCTCCAAGGCCTGTCGTGGGTCTCTCGCCCGGTCGAAGGCGCGGTGGAAGGTCACCGACATGTCTCCGCAGGCCTCCTTCAGCCGTTGGCACAAGGCCTTATCGACATCGCCCTCGGGCGTGAGGCACCCGAACACCACGCCATCGACGCCCAGCGCCCGGCACAGACTAATGTCGGCCAGCATGCGGCCAACCTCCAGTTCGGAATACACGAAGTTACCTCCACGCGGACGGATGATGACGTGCAGTCGTGTCATGGTCAGCAACTGCCGTGCCTGTTCTATTTCGCCCATCGAGGGCGTCGTGCCCCCTTCGGGAATGCCAGCACACAACTCTACGCGGTCGGCTCCGCCCGCTTGTGCTGCCAGGCAACTCTCTACGCCGTTGGCGCAAATCTCAAATTGGAATGCAGCGTATTTCATAATCTTCATGTGCAAAGATAGTACTAATTCTTGATTATTCCGACTAAAAGGACTAACTTTGTCCCTAATGAGACCCATTTTCTTGTTTGTGCTCGCGTTAATGCCGCTCTTTGCGACGGCGCAACCACGCTTCCGCGTCATGACGTGGAATGTAGAGAACCTGTTCGACTGTCGGCACGACTCGCTGAAGCAGGACGAGGAGTTCCTGCCCGAGAGCGAGCGGCAGTGGACATGGGGACGTTATTGGCGAAAGGTGGAGGACGTGAGCCGCGTGATAATGGGCCTTGGAGGCGATGCGGCACCAGCACTTGTGGCTTTGCAGGAAATCGAGAACGACAGCGTCATGATAACCCTTTCCCGTAGGGGAAGTCTGCGTGCAATGGGCTATGAATACGTAATGACCAACAGCGCAGACCGCCGTGGAGTGGACGTGGCGCTGATGTATCTGCCCGTACTATTTCGTCTGGTGGGCAGTGAGTCGATGCGCGTACCCTCAGAGGAGAATGGGCTACGACCCACACGCGACCTGTTGCACGTCTGGGGACTCATGCCTACGGGCGATACGTTGCACGTCGTGGTGTGCCATCTGCCCAGTAGGGCAGGGGGGAGTAAGGAAAATCGGCGTAACCGCCAGTTGGCCGTAGAGACCATGCGAAGGCTTGTCGATTCGCTACTGACGGGTCATGAGGAACGGAAACTCGTCGTAATGGGCGACTTCAATACATCCCTGCGCGATAAAGCCCTGAAACCATTGAAGGAGCATTTGTATCCCCTGACGCCCGTCGAACGTCGTCCTAAGAGCGGGACTTACCGTTTCCAAGGCAATTGGAGTTGGCTCGACCATATCATGGTCGGACCTTCGTTGCGTGCTGAGGGCATCGAGGCACGGCTCTACACCCAACCCTGGATGCAACGTCCGATGAGCGACGGTTCGTGGTATCCGCGTCGTACATATCTGGGCACCCGTTACGCTGGAGGCGTGAGCGACCACGTGCCCATCTACTGCGACCTCCTTTATTAAATAATGTTATAAACGGCTAATTATCTGGGGTTCGGAGTGCAGGGTGCCGAAAAAGTTTGTAACTTTGCAGGCATGAAACGGATACAAGCAATTGTCTTTGCCCTCCTGTTGGCAGTCAGTCTGCCCTTGGGCGCCCAGAATAGTTACAGCCGGGCCCTGACCCGCTATGTGCGAAGCAACCGAATGGCCTGTGTGGTGCCGCCCGAATCACTCCGAAAGAACCTGACGGAACTGACCGACCGGGCCCTGAAGGACAAGAAAGGGTTTGCCACGGCGACGCTGGTTGACTACTACATGCGCGAGCAGTTCATGCCCGATATGGTGCAGTTTGCCCTGCTGCCAGCCTATAGCAAGCACGTGGTGGAGAGCGAACTGAACCAACTCTCGAAGCTCTATGAGACGCCGGCAGGCAAGGCCTTCGTGGCGCACATGCTTGAATGGCAGAAGCGGATGGACCCCGTCGTCGGCGAGTTGCTCTCGTGGCAGGCCGAGGAGATGGACCAGGGCAACGAACTATTGCCCATCGACCCCGACCCAGGTTGCCCTAAGGAGTACATCGACCTCTATTATACCTACTACGACCTGGCGCGCCCGAACGCAGCCCTGAACGCGATGGAGCAGAGCGAGACGTATAGGATGGGCAACGACGAACTGCGCAAAATCTTCGACACGATGCTGCCTTACCTCAGGGCAAACCTGCGCATCATCTCCCTGAATATGGCCTATGGCGTGCTGACGGAAGACGACTTGCGATTCGGCAAAAAGGTAGCCTCCACCGAGGCTTACCAGCGTGCGACTGATGCTTCGGTAGAGGCTGCTTGCACGATGCAGACGGCGAATCGCCTGCTTTACATGAAATACTTAGACTGGCTTACAAAGTAAGTACTCCCAGTTCGCGGCCGACCTTAATGAAGGCCTGGATGCACTTGTCGAGGTGCTCGCGTCGGTGACCGGCAGAGAGCTGGACGCGGATGCGGGCTTGGCCCTTCGGCACGACAGGATAGTAGAATCCCGTGACGTAGATACCCTCTTCCTGCATGCGGGCAGCAAAGACCTGCGAGAGCTTGGCGTCGTAGAGCATGACGGCACAGATGGCCGACTGCGTGGGCTTGATGTCGAAGCCGGCAGCCATCATCCGGTCGCGGAAGTAGTTGACGTTCTCCACGAGGCGGTCGTGCAGTTCGTTGCTCTCCTTGAGCATACGGAACACTTCGAGGCTTGCACCGATGATGCCGGGAGCCAGTGAGTTGCTGAACAGGTAGGGACGCGAGCGTTGGCGCAGCAGGTCGATGATTTCCTTGCGACCTGTCGTGAAGCCGCCCAGTGCGCCACCGAAGGCCTTGCCCAGAGTACCCGTGTAGATATCGACCCGACCATAGGTCTTGAAGAATTCGCTGACGCCATGGCCCGTCTGGCCTACGACACCTGCCGAGTGACTCTCGTCCACCATTACCAGGGCATCGTACCGCTCGGCCAGGTCACAAATCTTATCGACGGGGGCCACATTGCCGTCCATCGAGAAGACGCCGTCGGTCACGATAATGCGGAAGCACTGGGCCTGAGCCTCTTGCAGACACTTCTCCAGTTCCGCCATATCGGCATTGGCATAGCGATAGCGTTTAGCCTTGCAGAGGCGCACGCCGTCGATGATGCTGGCGTGGTTCAGTGCGTCGCTGATGATGGCATCCTCTTCGGTAAAGAGGGGTTCGAAGACACCGCCGTTGGCATCGAAGCAGGCGGCGTAGAGGATGGTGTCCTCCGTGTGGAAGTAGTCGCTAATGGCGGCTTCCAGTTGCTTGTGGATGTCCTGAGTGCCACAGATGAAGCGCACACTCGACATACCGAAGCCACGTTCGTCCATCATTCGTTTCGAGGCCTCGATGAGCCGGGGATGGTCGGACAGACCGAGATAGTTGTTGGCACAGAAGTTCAGCACTTCCTGACCTTTTACCTGGATGGCCGCACGTTGTGGGGTCTCGATGAGGCGCTCTTCCTTGTAGAGCCCTGCCTCGCGAATCTCTGCAAGCGTTTGGCAGAGATGTTCCTTCATTTTTCCGTACATAAGATTAGATTTAATGGTAAGTTTGATACAAAAGTACAAATTATTTTGTATTTTTGTGTCGAAAATCAATAAAAACTAAGATAAACATCATGAAAAACATTCTTGTCATCGGTTCGACGGGCCAGATAGGCTCCGAGTTGACCCGAGTATTGAGAGCACGTTATGGCGGAAGCCACGTTGTGGCAGGTTACATTGTGGGTGCTGAGCCCAAGGGCGATTTGTTGGAGGGCGGACCGGCTGCCATTGCCGACGTAACCGACGGGCAGCACATTGCCGACGTCGTCAGGGAATACAAGATTGACACCATCTACAACCTGGCTGCCCTGCTGAGTGTCGTGGCCGAGTCGCGTCCCCGTCTGGCCTGGAAGATTGGCATCGACGGCCTGTGGAAAGTCCTCGAGGTGGCTCGTGAACATCAGTGCGCCGTCTTCACGCCCAGTTCGATAGGTTCGTTTGGCCTCGATACGCCCCACGATAATACACCGCAGGACACCATACAGCGCCCGCGCACCATCTATGGCATCTCGAAGGTGACCACCGAGCTGCTCAGCGACTACTACCACCTGAAGTACGGTGTCGATACCCGCAGTGTGCGCTTCCCCGGCATCATCTCCTACATGACACCTCCGGGCGGTGGCACCACCGACTATGCCGTCGATATCTACTATTCGGCCGTTAGGGGGCAGAAGTTCCAGTGCCCCATTGCCAAGGGCACGCTGATGGATATGATGTATATGCCCGACGCCTTGAAGGCCGCCATCCACATCATGGAGGCCGACGGTAGCCGCCTGGTCCACCACAACGGCTTCAACGTAGCCTCGATGAGCTTCGACCCCGAGACCATCTTCCAGGCCATCAAGCGCCACTGTCCTGAGTTCGAGATGGAGTATCAGGTTGACCCTCTTCGCCAGTCCATCGCCGACTCGTGGCCTAACAAGATGGACGACTCCTGCGCCCGCCGCGAGTGGGATTGGTCGCCCGACTACGACTTGGAGTCGATGACCGTCGATATGCTCAAGAACCTTCGGGCACGCCTTCTCTAACCCTAACCGATTAGATATGAAACGAATACCCTTAGCCTGCTGCCTAATCCTTTGGGCGGTGGGCTTTTTTGCTCAAACGGACGAGACCTACGTCATGCACTCCAGCGGTCTCTTTCTCGCGAAAAGCACATCTGGTGACCGGGGAGCCATCTTCACGGGCCAGGAGTCGAACGTCAAGGCCTTGCAGTTCCAGTCGAACGACGACGGGACCTTCTGCATTGCATATCCCGCCGACGAGGGGTGGCTCTATCTGACGCTCGACGGTTCGTGGAACACCACCTTTCTCAGCGACCCGACGAGCGACAAAGCCCACTTCACGATGGAGACCTCAGGAAGCAACGTGAAGTTTCGCTGCAAGGCTAATGGTAAGTATCTGGGCACCGACGGCACGTCGTCGGGCAGCTACGTCTATGCCGACAAGGACGGCAGCAACACGCTCCATCAGTGGCGGCTTGCCTCGTCGCCCGACGAAGAACTGACGCCCGACACACTCGCCTACATCGTCAATCCCGCTCGCCGTCTTCAGCGCAACGAGGGGTGGGGTGTATCGCTCTGCTGGTGGGCCAACATGTGCGGAAAGTGGACCGATGCCAAGATAGACCAAATCATCGACTGGCTGGTCAGTCCGACGGGACTCAACAACAACATCTTCCGCTACAACATCGGCGGAGGCGACGACCCGCTGAACCGTAACTGTACTCCCCACCACATGGGGAGCGGCAAGGGCCTGCGCGCCGAGATGGAGGGCTTCAAGGACTCCACCGAGGACGTCTATCACTGGGACCGTGATGCAGCCCAGCGCAAGATTATGCTGAAGATTCGGGAGAGACGTCCCGATGCCATCTTTGAAGCCTTCTCGAACTCCGCCCCCTATTACATGACCTACAGCGGCTGCGTGGCCGGTGCTCAGAACGGAGGCAACGACAACCTCCGCCCCGAGTATTACGAGGAGTTTGCCCACTATCTGGTCGATGTCTGCAAGCATTACTACGACGAGTATGGTATCGTCTTCAAGACCCTCGAACCCTTCAACGAACCCAATACCAGCTACTGGTCGGCCAACGGCAGCCAGGAGGGATGCCACTTCGGCTTTGATAGCCAGATAGCCTTCCTGCGCGTCCTGGCGCCCATACTGGCCGAGTCGGGCCTCCCCACCATTATCTCGGCTTCCGACGAGACCAGTGTCGGCACCTCCGTTGGCGGCTTCAAGGCCTATCAGCAGGCAGGCGTACTCGACCTCGTAGGCCAGTGGAACACCCACACCTACAGCGCCTCGACGAGAGACCGCGCCCAAGTAGGCACCCTCGCACGTTCCGAGGGCAAACTCCTCTGGCAGAGCGAGACCGGTAGTGGAGGCTCGGGATTGGCCGGGAACCTCGCCCTCATGCAGCGTGCTATCGACGACATCCGCAACATCATGCCCGACGCATGGGTAGATTGGCAGTACGTCGAGGAGTCGGGCGACCAGTGGTGTACCGTCCGCGGAAACTTCAGTCGCCAGACCTACCAGAAGGTCAAGAGTTACTACGTCCACCAACAGCTCACCCGCTTCATACCCGCAGGCTACACCTACGTCAGTTCGCTCCAGGGCACCACGCTTGCCGCCCTCAGTCCCGGGGCCGACACGCTCGTCCTCGTGGCCATCAACAGCCAGTCGCTGCCCGTTTGCCACAGGCCGCAATTTGTCTTCGCCGAACCTACTGACAACGTCAAGGCCTGGCGCACCAGCGAAACGGAGGACCTCAGACAGGTCACCATCGTCCGTCGGGACAGCTCGGGAAGGCTCTACTTCGAACTCCCTGCCCAGAGCATCACGACCCTGCAGATTCCCCTTACCGACGTCGGGCAGCCCACCCTCGGACTCGAGCCCGACACTCCCTATCTCATCCTGCCCCAGTACAACGTAGCCACGCCCCTGACCGCCAGTGCCGACGGAGCACTCACCATCGAGTTGGCCGACCGTCGCGCAGGCCAGGTATGGTACTTCCGCGACCAGTCGGGCGGCTACGTCCTGCAGAACCAGGCGGGCCAGTACATCAATGACGGAGGCTCGTCCTATGCGATGAAGGCCGTCACTGACCCCTCGCAGGCCACCCTCGTCAACGTCATCGACCTCGACCCCTACTTCTGCCGCATCATGACCGACGCCACCCGCGCCTTCGACCTCGAGAACGAAGCCTACGCCTCAGGCACCCGGGTAGGCCACTACGCCTACGGATCCAGTGTCTCCGCCGGTCATCGCAACTGGCAACTCATGCCACTCCCCATAGATGTAGAGGATGGTCTGGCTGACGTTGATGTTGAGGTTGACGTTAACGTTGACGTACCCTCCGCCATCTACGACCTCTCGGGTCGTCGCGTCGGCAAGCCTACGCGGGCGGGCGTGTATATTATAGGAAACAGGAAAGTCCTCGTCCGTTAGCCTTTCGCAGGCATGGAACCCACCGAACGCAAGATAATCCACATCGACATGGACGCCTTCTTCGCCAGTGTCGAGCAGCGCGACCATCCCGAACTCCGTGGGCTCCCCATAGCCGTCGGCCACGACGGGCCGCGAGGTGTCGTGGCCACAGCCAGCTACGAGGCACGCCGCTTCGGCGTCCACTCCGCCCTCCCCATTCTTACGGCCAAGCGCCGCTGCCCCGGACTCATCATTGTCGATGGCCGTTATCGGGTCTATAAGGAAGTGTCGGCCCAGATGCACGCCATCTTCCATGAATACACCGACCTCGTTGAACCCATCTCCCTCGACGAAGCCTTCCTCGACGTCACCGAGAACAAACCCCACATCCCCCTGGCCACCGACATCGCCCGGGAGATAAAGGAGAAGATACACTCGCGCCTCTCGCTCACGGCCTCGGCCGGCGTCTCCTACAACAAGTTCCTGGCCAAGATAGCCAGTGACCAACGGAAGCCCGACGGCCTCACCGTCATCCACCCCCTCCGGGCCCAAGCCTTCATCGACCGCCTGCGCGTCGAGAAGTTCTGGGGCGTCGGTCCCCGCACGGCGGATCAGATGCACCGCTTTGGCATCTTCACCGGACGCGACCTGCGCGAGAAGTCCGAGGCCTACCTCCTCCAGCATTTTGGCAAGATGGGCCACCTGCTCTACGGCTTTGCCCGAGGCATCGACCCCCGGCCCGTCGTCTCCGAGTGGGAGCGCAAGAGCGTCAGCTGCGAACACACCTTCGAACGTGACCTTCGCGACGAAGACCAACTTACCGAGCGCCTCCGCCTCGTCGTCGATGACCTCGTGGCCCGCCTCCGCCGTACCGACTTCCGTGGCCACACTCTCACCCTCAAGGTCAAGTTTGCCGACTTCCGGCAGATTACGCGCAGCACCACCGTGGCCCAACAACTCGAGCCCGACGCCCCCCGCCTCCTCGCAATGGCCCGCCGGCTCCTCTCCGACGTCGAGTACGCCACCCATCCCATCCGCCTCCTCGGCCTCGGCGTGGGCAACCCCCTCCATAACACGGACGACCCCGCGGCCCGTGCCCAATGGATACAGCTCGAGTTCGACTTCGACCACCCCTACGCCCCATAACCTCTCACCCCTAACCAACGCTTATACCAGTGCGAAGTGCTCCCCGCAGCGCTTAGATGTTCTATGACTTGCTTCTATATGTCTGTGCCGAAAGACGCGCGTCTTTCGGCTGCAAGATGCGCGTCTTTCACCTGTAAGATGCGCGTCTTTCACTTGTAAGATGCGCGTCTTACATCACAGGCTATTAATCGTTTCTCCAGAGGCAATTAGGTGTTTCGGGCAAAGCGCTTATAAGAAGAGACCGAAGGAAAACGGGCTTTCCTTCGGTCTCTTCTTATTTGCTGTGTGACTCCTGCGGGATTCAAACCCACAACCTTCTGATCCGTAGTCAGATGCTCTATTCAGTTGAGCTAAGGAGCCATCTCTTCTCGCGCGCTTGGCGAGTGCAAAGGTACGAAATAATTACGAATTACGAGTTAGAAGTTACGAATTATTTGCAAATTATTTGATAAATTCCACGCTACGGCGTACGAAGCGGGTGAGGGCTTCGCCACGGAGCATGCCGTTCTGCAGGAGGGCCAGGTCGATGAGTTGGTGGACGCGCTCGCTCTGCTTGCCGTAGTCGGAGAGGATGGCGTTCTTCTGGTCACGCTGGGCCTGAATGTCCTCGCCGCACTTCCGGAGGTCTTCCTTCTCGGCGTCGGTCACCTCCTCGGGCTTCTTCTTGTCCTGCTCCTGGCGCAGCACGGCCTGACGAGCCGAGAGTCCCTTGATTTCGGCCTCGATGGGGCGAATCTTCTCCAGTGTCTCGGCCTCGCTGTCCTCCAGCACACTCTTAATCAGCGGCGCGTCGGTGTTCAGGACGAGGGTCAGCATGTCAGGCATGTCGCCGTAGAACGACATACCGGGCTGTAGGCGCGACATCTCCTTCATACGGCGCATGTACTCGCTCTGCGTAAGCATGACGGGCAACTGGTCCTCGCCCAGGGCCTGTGTCTCGACGTGGAAGTCGAGTTTGTCGGTGCGCGGCATCTGGCTATTGAAAATGCTGGTCAGGCGGTCCGAGCGCTCGGCCTCCAGGAGTTCGCGCTTCGTGTCCTCCTTTTGGATGAGGCGGTCGATGACGTCGGCATCCACGCGGGTGAAGGTAGTCTTCTCCAACTTGCGCTCGAGCATGGAGACGAGGGGCGTGTCGAGCTGGCCGTCCATCAGCAAGACGTTGTAGCCCTTGTCCTTGGCGGCCTGGATATAGGTGTATTGGCTTTCGGGGTCTTGGGCGTAGAGATAGACGAGCTGGCCGTCCTTGTTGGTCTGGTTGTCCTTGATGAGGGTCTGGTATTCGTCCAGCGTGTAATACTTGCCGTCCACTTCCTTCAGCAGGGCGTATGCCTTGGCCTTGTCGTAGAAGTCGTCTTCGGAGAGCATACCATAGTGGATGAAGAGCTTGATGTCGTCCCACTTCCGTTCAAAGTCGGGGCGGTCCTGCTTGAAGATGCTCTGCAGGCGGTCGCTGACCTTCTTAGTGATGTAGCCGCTGATTTTCTTCACGTTCTGGTCGCTCTGCAGGTACGAGCGGCTGACATTCAGGGGGATGTCGGGCGAGTCGATGACGCCGTGCAGCAGCATCAGGAACTCCGGCACGATGCCCTCCACATTGTCCGTCACGAACACCTGATTGCAGTAGAGTTGGATGCGGTTGCGCTGGAGGTCGAGGTTCGACTTAATCTTCGGGAAGTACAGCACGCCGGTGAGGTTGAAGGGGTAATCGACGTTCAGGTGAATCCAGAACAGCGGCTCGTCGCTCATGGGGTAGAGTTGGCGGTAGAACTGCTTGTAGTCTTCGTCCTTGAGGTCGGCGGGCTTGCGGGTCCACAGCGGCTCTACGTCGTTTATGATGTTGTCCTCCTCGGTATCCACTTGCTTGCCGTCTTTCCATTCGGTTTTCTTTCCGAATGCCACGGGGATGGGCAGGAAGTGGCAGTACTTCTTCAAGAGGCCCTCCATCTTGTCCCGTTCCAGGAAGTCCTTGCAGTCGTCGTCGATGTGCATGACGATGTCCGTTCCGCGGTCTTCCTTCGTGGTCTCCTCCAGTGTGAACTCGGGGCTGCCGTCGCACGACCATTTCTGTGCCACGGCACCCTCCTGATAACTCCGCGTGATGATATCGACACGCTTCGAGACCATGAAGGCCGAGTAGAAGCCCAAGCCGAAGTGGCCGATGATGGCGTTAGCGTCGTCCTTGTACTTGTCCAGGAAGTCGTTGGCGCCGGAGAAGGCTATCTGGTTGATGTACTTGTCAATTTCCTCGGCGGTCATGCCAATGCCTCGGTCCGAGACAGTGATGGTGCCGGCCTCCTTGTCGATGCTGACGGTGACCTTCAGGTCGCCCAGTTCGCCTTTGAACTCTCCCTTGCCAGCCAGTGTCTTCAGTTTCTGGGTGGCGTCGATGGCGTTGCTGACGATTTCGCGGATGAATATCTCGTGGTCTGAGTAGAGAAACTTTTTGATAACGGGGAAGATGTTCTCTGTCGTAACCCCTATGTTACCTTTTTGCATGGTTATGTTGTATTAATTATTAATTCTTATACTATCCCCTTCGGCATCGGCCGTGATGGTTGCTCCCGGCTGGGGGGCCTGGTCGCTAATCAGAAGTTCGCAGATGGGGTCTTCGAGCAGGGTCTGCAGGGCACGCTTCAGGGGGCGGGCACCGTACTGCACGTCGTAACCCTTCCGGGCCAGGAGAGCCTTGGCTGCATCGGTAAGCTGGAGGGTGTAGCCCATCTCGGCGATGCGCTTCGAGAGTGGGGCGACCTCGATATCGACAATCTGCTTGATGCTCTCCTCGGAGAGTTGGTCGAAGAAGACGATGTCGTCGAGGCGGTTAAGGAATTCGGGGGCGAAGAGTTTGTTGATGCTCTTCTGAATGACGCTGCGTGCCTTGGCCCGGTCCTGGCTGATGTCGGCGGGGGCTGAGAATCCGATGCCTTGGCCAAAGTCTTTCAGCTGGCGCGTGCCGCAGTTCGAGGTCATGATGATGATGGTATTGCGGAAGTCAATGGTCGTACCGTTTCCGTCGGTCAGTCGGCCTTCGTCCATTACCTGAAGAAGGATGTTGAAGACGTCGTGATGGGCCTTCTCTATCTCGTCGAGCAGGACGATGGAGTAGGGCTGGCGGCGAACCTTTTCGGTCAGCTGGCCACCTTCTTCGTAACCCACATAGCCCGGAGGCGCGCCCACCATGCGGGAGACGGTGTGCTTCTCGCCGTATTCCGACATATCGATGCGAATGAGCGACTTGTCCGAACCGAACATCTCCTCGGCCAACTTCTTCGTGAGGTAGGTCTTGCCCACTCCCGTAGGACCAACCAGAAGGAAGGTGCCAATGGGCTTCGTGGGGTCTTTCAGTCCGACACGACTGCGCTGGATGGCTCGCGTAATGGTTCGTATGGCATCGTCCTGGCCGATAACCTGGCGGCGTAGGGATTCGTCGAGATGGCGCAGGCGGTTGTGTTCCTCCTGCCCGATGCGCTGGACGGGAATCCCCGTCATCATCGAGACGACGTTGGCTACATGTTCCTCATCGACCGTCTGGCGCTCGTCCTTCAGAGTGGCTTCCCACTCGCGTTTCTTCTGCTCGAGGGCAGCGGAGAGCGTCTTCAACTGGTCGTTGTATTCGGCGGCCATCTTGAACTCTTCGGCCTTGATGGCGCGCTCTTTCAGGTCCTTTAACTCCGAAGCCTGCTTCTCCATAAACTCTACGTCGGGCGAGACGGGCACGTTCATGATGTGCAAGCGCGAACCGGCTTCGTCCATTGCATCAATGGCTTTGTCGGGGAAACAGCGGTCGCTGACATAGCGCTCCGTCAGCCTGACGCAGGCCTCCAGGGCCTCGTCAGTGTAGCGGACGTTGTGGTGCGACTCGTAGCGCGACTTCAGGTTTTGTAGGATTTGTAGGGTCTCCTCGCTTGTCGTAGGGCTTACCAGGACCTTCTGGAAGCGGCGCTCCAGTGCACCGTCTTTCTCGATGGACTTGCGATATTCGTCGAGCGTCGTGGCACCGATGCACTGAATCTCGCCACGCGAGAGCGCGGGCTTCAGCATGTTGGCAGCATCCATTGTGCCAGCGGCCGAACCAGCTCCGATAAGTGTATGAATTTCGTCGATGAAGACGATTACCTCGGGATGTTTTTGCAATTCGAGCATAATGGCGCGCATGCGTTCCTCAAACTGACCGCGATACTTCGTTCCGGCCACTACGGCTCCAAGGTCGAGCACGACGACTCGCTTGTCCCAAAGCATGCGCGAAATACGATGTTCGACGATGCGCTGGGCCAGTCCCTCGACAATGGCACTCTTTCCGACACCAGGTTCTCCGATAAGGATGGGGTTGTTCTTCTTGCGGCGCGAGAGGATTTGTGCCACGCGCTCAATCTCACGCTCACGTCCTACGACGGGGTCGAGCAGGTGTTCGCTGGCGGCCTGAGTCAGGTCGGTTCCGTACTTGTCGAGCACGGGCGTTTGCGATCCAGGCTTTTGGTTGGCACTGGCCGTCTCTACGCCTCCTTGGGTAGCGTTCGGAGTTCCGTCCCCGTCTTCGTCGTCCTCGTCTTCCGTGAATCCGTAACCATCCTGGATGTTCAACTCGGGATTCAGCATCTTGGCCAATCCGGGATAGGTCACATTCTGTTCGGCCAAGACTTCCGACACCCGGTTCTTCTGTTCACGAAGGATGCCCAGGAGTATGTGCTCCATATCCACGACATCGCTCTTCGAGACAACGGCCTCGAGCACGCCAAGGCGGATGATGCGGTCGGAGGTCATGTCGAGCACAATCTCGTCGGTGGAGTAGGGACGTCCGTTGCTTTCCTCGCGCGCTACCTGTTCGAGACGTTGCTTGAGAGCCTCGAGGTCAACGCCCAGACGATTGAGTGCATCGAGCGCATGACCGCGACCGAAGCGAATCATCCCCAGCATCATGTGGACGGGTGTCACTTTGTCATTATAGAGTCGGAGGGCTTCTTCGCGACTAAGCGAGAGCATGGTCGTAACCTCCGAAGAGAATCGCTTGCTTATCATCATATCTTACGAGTCTATACAAATCGGGGGAATACAAAGTGCGTGCCAAATCATGAATGGAAAGAGAAAAAAGTCGTGCAATAGTTTCGTCATGTCCCTTTTTTCCGTTATCTTTGCTCCCATTATGAAACGTTTAGCAACCTTATTGCTGTGGCTGGGCATGTCCCTCGCTATGGTGCAGGCTCAAGAGCCGCAACGCCCATTCCTATGGGCCGACTATCCCGACCCCGACATTATCCGTGTCGGCGATTACTATTACCTCGTTACTACCACGATGCACCTGATGCCGGGTGCCCCTGTCATGCGGAGCCAGGACCTTCAGCACTGGGAGACGGTAAGTTACCTGTTCCCCGAGTTGCACGACGATCCTTACTACGACCTTGATGGCGGAACACATTACGGACAAGGTCAGTGGGCCACCTCGTTGCGCTATCACAAGGGTACCTTTTACGCGCTTTTCGTGACCAATGGTGTGCCGGGCTCATGGATTTACAGCACCGACGACCCTGCCAAAGGTTGGAGGCTGCATAGTCACCTGAAAGGTTTCTATCACGACCCCTCGCTCTTCTTTGACGATGACGGCCGTGCCTATGTGTTCAGTGGCTCGGGCAGCGTGGAGATTGTGGAACTGGAACCCGACCTTTCCGCTGAGAAACCCAATGGAAGCCGCATCCACGTGACGGTGCGCGATAAGGAGGAAAACGGATTGCTCGAGGGCAGTCGTGTCATCAAGCATAATGGTTACTATTACCTTATTATGATATCATGGCCGTCGACGGGGCGCCAGCAGTTGGCCTATCGAGCAAAGAGCCTCGAAGGACTATGGGAGAAACGCGTCATTCTGAAGGACAACTTCGACCGTTTCGGCTATGTGGGACAGGGAACTGTCGTCGATGGCAAGCATGGAGAGTGGTGGGGACTCATCTTCCAGGACCGTCAGGGCGTTGGTCGTATCCTGACGCTTAGTCCTTGTCGTTGGGTTGACGATTGGCCCATGATTGGCGACGAACAGGGGCGCGTGACGGAGGCTTTGCAACCTACGGAGGTAACGCTTGACCGTCAGTGGAACCACAATCCCGTACGCGAGGCCTTCTCTTATGATGCCCGTCGCCAAAGACTCGAGCTTCGCACCTCCGCACTCGCCG
The DNA here is from genome assembly GCA_017469925.1 of Bacteroidaceae bacterium. Taxonomy (GTDB): domain Bacteria; phylum Bacteroidota; class Bacteroidia; order Bacteroidales; family Bacteroidaceae; genus Physcousia. Next base: position 349,969 of record JAFUFK010000016.1, read on the forward strand.
ACAATATTTTCACGGCTCGCAATACCCTCTCATGGCGCATGTTCGGCCCGGAGGACGCTGACACCATTTTGCTCGACATCTCGAAGATGCGCGACGGCGACCGTGCCGGCTTCTCTGCCTTCAATGGCGATGCAGGTTTGCTCACCATACGCCGCGATGGTAAGCAAACGACCCTTGTGATGACGGAAGAGAGCGTCGAACTGGATAATCGGAAGCGAGTGACCGCCGACCGTGTCACGGAGCGGGCAAGTGTGGACATTACGGGTAAGCGGCGCATATGGTTGGCTATTCACGGCGACTTCCGTTTGGGACGCGATATTGCGACCTTCCATTATAGCCTCGACGGACGTAATTGGCAACAACTGGGGGCCGACTTCCGCATGCGTTTCGACTATCGCCGTCTCTTTATGGGCACGCGCTTTGCCGTATTTAACTATGCCACACGAAAGGCGGGGGGCCGCATCCGTGTGCTTGACTTCGAATTTGCAGAAAGAGATTACAATCCCCAGACACTCAAGTAGCGTTCAGCCACGCGAATCGGGTCGTGGTGACGACGCACATAGCGTTGGCTGTCGAGCGAAAGCTGACGAATGTCGTCGGGATGTTGCAGAAGGCGTTTTTCTATTTGTAGGAAGACGTCTTCTTCTGTTGGTTGCACATTGATGATGGGTTGTAACTCGTGTTCGCCCAAAAGGTCGTAGTGCTCAGGCTCGGCACCTCCCACAAGGACAAGGCCTTTCGACATTGCCAAAAGCCCGTTCATGGCTGGTGTGTAGCTATAGAGTTGGTCGAGCAAGACTTGGCTCTCGTCCATCATCTTCTGGTATTGGGCGAAGGGGACACTCTCGGCCTTCACAACGCGCATCTGGGTGGGATATTTCGCATGCAACTTCTCGAGGGCACGAAGCATGATGTCGGTGCCCTTGTACTCCGAACGCTTGCGCTGAATACCTATGAAGAAGGTGAGAGGTGAGGGGTGAGAGGTGCGAGGTGAGGGGTGAGAAGGTGAGGAAACGGGAAAGGGAATGAAGTGAAGCTTCTCGGCATACTTCGGCTGGCAACAACGATAGTTCTCATAGAGCCCGGCGATGATGCCGTCGCAATCATGGGCAATCGTGTCGAAGAGTTCCCCTTTCGGTCCCATCCAGTCGGCTTCCATCTCAGCCGTGAAACTGTTGTGCCGACGCTGTCCGAAGAGGTAGAAGTCGCTATAGCGGAACGTGTCGGGCTTCAGACCTTCCTCCACCCATGGCTTGTCGATGCCGAACGATCCCAAGAACATACGTCCATTGCGTTTCCGAAGCTTTTCATAGTAGGGCAGGATGCGCTCGGCGCGCAGGTCGAGAAAGACGGGATTGATAAGTTGCACGACATCGTAGTCGCAAAGGCGAGGCCACGTTCGCTTGAGGTCGAAGAGATAACGAAGGGTGTCGATACGCCCAAGGGAACGTCGGCGAAGGTCTATGTCGCGTTGGTAACCCTTCCAATGGTCTCCGTCACTTAAGACCGTGGCCTTATGGCCCAAAGCCTTAAGGCCTTCGGCCAAAGCCCAATGGACATTGCTGTATTCGCCTACGAGCAGAATTTTCATAGCCTGACAATCTTCCTGCCGTCCTTGATGTAGAAGCCCTTAATGGGTCTTGTTATGCGCCGCCCACTAAGGTCGTAGATGTATCCGTCTGTTATGACCTTTGCCTCGACAGGATCTACTCCGTCGGGAAGAGGTTCGACATACTTCCACGAGAGCCCAAAGTCATCGGCGCTCCACCATCCGCTTCCTCCCGTGATGTCGGCCTTCATGGTGATGCGTAGGGTGTCGCCCGGACGGATGATAACGAATGGCGTTTCGGCCTTTACCCATCCGTAGCGAATGCCGCCCGTATTACCTGTGGGCGTGATGGTGGCGGCAGCACTGTTCTCTTCGTCACTCTTGGGGCTGATGACACTTGCCGTGAGGGTGATGTCAGCTGAAGTACTGCCACGAAGTAGGGCGTTGACGGAGTACTCTCCCTCGGGCAGGTAGGTGATGTCTTGCGTCATGCTGCTCGAGAAGGCGCTTCCCTTCCACAGATTCCAATAGGCATTGGAGGAGACTCCGTCGCTGGGTTCTCCCGTATTCGTCCCGTTGTTCGTAACGGTCCATCCGTAGGTGTCCTGACGCTGGCAGCTGGGATTGATGACGTAGGCCGAAGCGTCGGAATCGTCCTGGAAGAAGGTCTCTCTTGCAAAGGCCTCTGCCTTGGTGCGAGCCTCTATGTACTGGCGATGGCTATCGGCGTCGAGGTCGCCCGTGCGAATCAGTTTGAAATCGTCACCACCCGCCCATCGGGCACTCATCTCGCCCAGATTCTTGATGCCTATGCGCATCTTTCCGCCCAACACCACGATGCCGGGAATGGAGAGACGATGCGAACGGTCGATTTCGCTATCGACGGTGACGGGAGCCAGATACTGTATCGTGTCGGCTTGGGCATAAAGCACTACGCTGCCGTTGACTGTGGCCCCAGCTACATTGTCGCTCGTATTGAAGACGCAGGCCGACAGCTCATAGACGCCCGCGGGCAGGTCTTCGATGTCCTGATGATAGTCGAACTGCATGCCCTCGGCCGTAGCGTTCCACACCTCCAGATAGGTGTCGCCAGTGGCTTTCGTATAGCCATTGGCAGCACTTCGCTCGCACTCCCAGCCAGGTACTTCGTCCTTTGTGGTCGTGTTGATGCCGGGATTTTGGATGTAGCCCGTAGAGGTGGCGGCACTCGTAACCTCATCGCCAACCGTTCGTTTGATATAAACGCGAAGTTGGGTATCCTCGACGTCGAAGTCGGAGAGGGGGAATGAATACTTCAGCGTCTCGGCGTCGAATTTGTAGCGTTCCGTCTCTGTGTAATAGTCTTCCCACTGGCCAGTGGAGGTGTTGAGGCGTTGGATGGTCATCTGGTCTGTCACATCACCGTTTTGGTTTAAGATAGTCACAGAGAGTGTCTGGTCAATTTCGTTTACGCGAACACTCATGGTTGGTGTCTTCAGGGAAGGTGTCCACCAAACGGGTGTGAACTGCACGGAAGCGTTGTAGGCGAAGTCCGACTTCGAGTCACGATAAACCTTTCCGGCAGGAAGCACGTTGCCGTCGTCCCAGTTAATCATTGCGCGGTAGTAGGTGTCCCAGTTGTAGATGGCGTAGCGCTCGACAAACGAACAGGTGTCGAGCACGTTCAGGATTTCCTTGATGGCTTTGCGTTGCTTCTCCAGTTTGTCGCTATAGCCGCTTGGCCAACTCTCCGAAGTCCATGAGGCACCATTGTTCCACTCCGTAATCCAGATGGGGCGCTTCGTGTTGTTATAGATAGCCTTCAATTGATTGTACCAGCTTTGGGCGTTGGCCGCCTCGTTCGTGCCCCAATAGGCATGAATCGCCACGAAGTCGCATCGATAGGCCATGTTGTTGCAATTCTGGATATATTCCGTCAGCCAACTGCCGTCAGTTGGGGCGGGACTGCCGATGCGCATACCCGAAGATTGGAAATCGGGCGTATAAGTACACGACGACCAAGCCGATATCGTGCCACCACAGCTGCACTTGTCGCTTGTGTGCTGTTCGCTGTGTTCGGGCTCGTTGAACGAGAGACAGGCAGTCGATTCCGTCTGACCAGAGATTTGCGACATCGAAGGCCAGTAGATATGCTGGCGGATGGGGATGTACTCCGTGTCATAGGTCGAAGCACGGTCGGCGCTCCAGGTATAGAACCATGTGGCGCGCATCTTCTTACACTCTGTGGCGATGGAACTGTTCGACGTCGTGCTGCACCAACCTTTCTTGCTCACGTACTGCCACTTCTTGACGACGATACTCGTGATGCGGCCGTAGAGGGCCTTGGGCAGGACGGGAATCTCGATATCTGCGTGGTCGGCCACATAGACACGGCTATAGCCACTGCCAGATGTCCCGCTGGCCAGCGTCGCCATGTAGCCCCGCTTCAGGCGAAGCGAACGTATGCGGTTGGCGTTCTTGCCCAAGCCGTTATAGGAACCTACTTTGTATTCAAGTGCTTCACCCGTGTATTGCTCACCGTCGTAACCTGTCAGGACAGGCTCATTGGCGTCGTAGGGCATCACCATCGCACCATTCAGGTAGATAACTACACGACAGTTCGAATTTACCTTGGCTGCTTGCCCATTGATGTGGACTTGTGACAGATAGGTGCTTATGACCTCGCTGGGTAGGGTGTTGTCGAAGATGAGCCAGGCGCGTTCGTTGGCCAAGTTAATGGTGCAGCGGGTGAGTGGGGCACTCTCCGAAATCAGGTGGAAGTCGATAGGCTCCGTAAGATCCATCTTTATGCCCGATAGCGACACTACCGTACGGGTGTTGTTCCCATACTTGTCGGTGGTCACTCCACCGCTCTTCGTGACAGCCTTCGTTTCGCTTAGGATTTCTGGCAATCCGCCACTCATGCGGCTCTTGCGGATTATGGTCCATTCGGCTTCGGTGCCTTGTGCCGTAATCTGTGGAACGTAGTAGGTGGGGAGTGTCTGCAAGCGCACTCCGTCACGATAGACGATGACCTGTGCGTCCTGATAGACAAAGGCATAGCTACCTTCCTCCTTGACGGCATAGCGTAAGCCTCGCCCTAACTTGTTACGCAATAGGACGTAGATGGAGTCGCCTTCGTATTTGTCGCCAATGGTCAGGTCGGCAATACCCAGAGAGAATGTATTGCCGAACGATTGCATGTCGGCTTCCGTCAGCAGTACGTTGCTCTCGTAGCTGGTCATCATGGCCAGTGAGTCGCGCAGGATGAAAGTCTTCTCGAGCAGTTCGTCAGTCGTCTTTGTATCGGGATTGGCGAGCCAGTATTGTGCCACTTCGAGGCTCTTAGGCAAACGGGTACGATAAAGTAGAGGGTAGCCTGTATTCGGTAGTTCCTGGCTGATGTAGTCTGTGACGTTTCGCAACTCGCGGGTGGCCCAAGCCTTACGGCTCGACTCCATACCCTCGCCGTTACTCTCAAAGATTTGGAAACGGCTCGTCTCCGTACCTTGCGACTTGTCGTACCAAACGCCGATGTACTCGCCCGTCTCGTCTGTATCGACACCCAATGCCGCACTCGTATTGCGAAGGCTCACCAACTGGCCCGCAATGCCTGGTCTCGCACTCCACTGATAGGCGTTGCCAGTACCAGATGAAGTTATAAGTGACGTACTATAAGAGTTTGATGTCGATGCAGTTAAATATCGGCCACTCACCTTGTGCTTTAGGATTACATAGCCTGCTGTCGGAGCCGTTGAGGCTGTAAACAGATACTGCTCGTCCTGCTCCTTGTCGTAGCTTACGAGGCGTGGTTGAGATAGGTCGGCACTGGGACCAAGCGGGCGGTTATAGTAGGTGTTGAAGATGTAGTAGTCGTGTCCCTCTATGAGAGTATAGATGCTATTGTCTTCTGCTTTTGCCCCCAAAACAGTCAGGCACGCGATTATTGCCAAAAAGAGTCGTTTCTTCATATCTGTCAGTAGTTTATTGGGCAAAGATACATAATAATTGACAATTTACAATTGATAATTGATAATTATTTTGTAATTTTGCGGGGTTTTATGGAAAGAAGAGAACAAGACGACAGCTACCGCCACGTACTGAAGTACACAGGGGTGTTTGGTGGTGTGCAAGGCCTGAAGATAATTGTGGCCCTTGTGCGCAACAAACTGACGGCTAAGTTGTTGGGAGAAGCTGGCATGGGACTCAACAAGCGCTTCCTCAACATCTCGGAAGTGCTGAATTCCTGGACTAACTTCGGAATCTCGTTCTATGCCGTACAACGTATCTCTGAACTTTATGAGGAAGGCACCGACGACGACCTGCGTCGCTTCGTCCGTGTCATCCGTACGTGGAGTGTCTGGTCGGCCCTGTTGGGTGCGGGCCTGTGCTTTCTGTTAGCCTCGTGGCTCAACAACTATTATATGCCTGGCGAGATACATACGCTGGAGATAATGCTTCTCTCCTTGTTTGTGGCCTCAATGCCCATCGAGGCGGTGGAGTGTTCGATACTAAAGGGCCTGCGCCAGTTGCGTACGGTGGCTTTCATCGAGGTGCTGGCAGCCCTTTCGACTTTCCTTTTCACCATACCCGTCTATTTCCTGTTCGGTTTGCGAGGTATCGTACTTTCGCTCGTTTTGTGTGGATGGGCAGTGGCACTCATCCACCTCTATTTCTCCGTGCGCATCTATCGTTACCACATCAGCCTCCTTTCGTCCAGCGTCATTCGCGAAGGCTGGCCCTTGATTCGCATCGGTATCCCCTACGTATTGGCTGGTGTAGCTGGTTCGATGGCCGGTGGTGAGGTGTTCCGTTCGTTGGGCGACGATGCCACTGTGGGACTTTATAGTGTGGGCTACGGCCTGATGGTTACCTATGCCAGCATGGTATTCAAGGCCGTCGATGCCGACTTCTTCCCTCGTATTTCGAGTATCAACCACGACACCCTTCGGCTCAATCACGCCATCAACCAACAGATTGACGTCTGTGTTCTGCTGATGGCGCCAATTCTCATCGTCTTTGCACTCTTCATGCCGTTGGTCATCCGTGTGCTCTACACCTCTAACTTCCTACCTGCGGTCCCGATGGCCATCTGCGCCGTTTTCTACATGTTCTTCAAGGCCGTTACGACGCCCATTGCCTACACATCACTGGCCAAGGGTGACTCGTGGCTCTACCTCATCATGGAGTGTGTCTACGACGTAGCCTTCGTGCTCCTGCTTCGCTATGGCTTCGACCGTTGGGGGCTGACGGGAGCCGGAGTGGCCCTGTCGGCAGCCTCCTTCTTCGACCTGCTGCTCATCACCAGCGTCTATGGACTTTACTACAAAACCCGAGTACGCGCGGCTACGCTCCGTCTTATCCTTCCGCAAGGTTTATTGCTGGCCGTCGTGGTGGGCGTATGCCTATTTGCGAGTCCCCTGTGGAAGTACCCTGTGGGCGCGCTCTGCCTCCTCTTGTCGGGACTTATTTCTTGGCTGAAAATTGGTAAACGATGACTGCCGAACATCCCCTTGTCTCCGTCTTGATGGCTGTCTATAACGCTGAGGCTTGGCTTGACCAGGCGCTCGACTCTGTGCTCGACCACCAGACGATGCGCGAGGTAGAGGTGCTGGCTGTTGACGACGCCTCTACCGATGGCTCGTGGCCCATCCTGCAACGCCGTCGTGAGGCTGACCCGCGCCTGCGCATCTTCCGTCAGGAGATGAACCAGGGACAAGCCGTAGCCCGCAATCGTGCCCTCAAGGAGGCTCGTGGGGAGTACGTCATGATGCTCGATGCCGACGACTGGCTCTCAGGCGATGCCCTTCGGGAGGCTGTGGAGGTTTTTCGGAAATATCCCCAGACGGATAGCGTATTTTTTCGTCTAATACTGCATTGGCAAGAAGATGGAAGAGAAGAAGATTATTCTCCTTCTCATGTGACAGGTCAGAAATTCGACGTAAGAGTCCAATACCCTGCGGTGCTTACTGGCATTGAAGCTTTGCGGTTATCGGTTGAGTGGAAACTTCATGGTTACTATCTTGTGCGCCGCGAGCTCCATCAACATTACCCCTACGACGATTCCTTGCCCCTCTATAGCGACGACAATACCACCCATCTCCACTACCTCCATAGCCGCGAAGTGCGACCCTGCGCGGGTATCTATTATTGGCGTCAGCACGCACGGAGTTCAACGACAGCTCTTTCGCCTCGTCGTTTCCTCTTGATGGAGTCGAACCTTGTCTTGCGCAATCGCCTCAGGCAGGAAGGCGTCCCCCGGGACATCCTTGAGCGTTACGAACGCCATCGCTGGCATAACTATCTGGGTCAACTTTGGCTCTACTTCGACTCACGCGGGCAATTGGATAAGGAAACACGCACGCGCTTGTGCGAAACGTTCCGTCGTATCTACCATACATTCCCTCGTCGCCTGCCCTTTGGACTTTTTCGGGCAGGGCAGTGGCTTCGTTGGGTGCGTCGCCGGCTAATGGCGAAGTGGTAATTTTGTACGGAAGAATTTTGTCGAATCCTCGTTTTTCCTTAAATTTGCAACTCATAATTCATGACTCGTAATTCATAACCTTAATAAATATGTTTAGAACAAAGACCTGTGGCGAGCTGCGGCTGGCCAATGTGGGAGAGACGGTAACACTAAGTGGATGGGTGCAGCGCACCCGAAAGATGGGCGGCATGACCTTTGCCGACCTGCGCGACCGCTATGGCATCACACAGTTGGTGTTCGACGAATCGAAGGACAGCGTCCTCTGTGAGCGTGCCAACCGTATGGGCCGTGAGTGGGTCATCCAGGTTATTGGCGAGGTAAGCGAGCGCCAGTCGAAGAACAAGAACCTGCCTACGGGCGACGTAGAAATCATCGTGCGCGAACTGAACGTGCTGAACGAGGCACAGACGCCTCCCTTCACCATCGAGGAACAGTCCGACGGCGGCGACGACCTGCGTATGAAGTATCGCTATCTGGACCTTCGTCGTCCCAACGTACGCAAGAATCTGGAACTGCGCCATAAGTTTGCCTTCGAGGTGCGTCGCTATCTCGACGAGCAGGGCTTCATGGAGATAGAGACCCCCGTCTTGGTGAACTCCACGCCGGAGGGCGCCCGCGACTTCGTAGTGCCCTCCCGAATGAATCCCGGTCAGTTCTACGCTCTGCCGCAGAGCCCACAGACGCTGAAGCAGCTCCTGATGGTGGCAGGTATGGATCGCTACTTCCAGATTGTTAAGTGCTTCCGCGACGAAGACCTCCGTGCCGACCGTCAGCCGGAGTTTACGCAGATAGACTGCGAGATGTCGTTCGTTGAACAGGAGGACATCCTCCAGACCTTCGAGGGCATGAGCCGCCACCTGTTCAAGACCATCCTGGGCATCAACATTCCCACCCTGCCGCGCATGACCTGGGCCGACGCCATGAAGTATTACGGAAGTGACAAGCCCGACACACGCTTCGACATGAAGTTCGTCGAACTTATGGACGTGCTGAAGGGCACGGGTGAATTCTCCGTCTTCAATGAAGCCGAGTACATCGGCGGCATCTGCTGTGAGGGTCAGGCTGTCTATACCCGTAAGCAGCTCGACCAGCTGACGGACTTCGTGCGCCGTCCGCAAATCGGTGCCAAGGGCCTTGTATATGCCCGGGTCGGTGAGGACGGAAGCGTGAAGTCCAGCGTCGATAAGTTCTACTCGCCGGAAGTGCTGGAGAACCTGAAAAAGGCCATGAATGCCAAGCCCGGCGACCTTATCCTCATCATCAGTGGTCCAGACACGCTGAAGGCTCGCAAGCAACTCTGCGAACTTCGCTTGGAGATGGGCTCGCGCATGGGCCTGCGTCCCAAGGACAAGTTCTCCTGCCTATGGGTCATCGACTTCCCCATGTACGAGTGGAGCGACGAGGAACAGCGTCTCATGGCCATGCACCATCCCTTCACCTCGCCGAAGCCCGAGGACATACCCCTCCTCGACACCGACCCGGCAAGCGTGCGCGCCAATGCCTATGATATGGTCATCAACGGCGTAGAGGTCGGCGGCGGCAGCATCCGTATCCACGACGCCAAGCTCCAGCAGAAGATATTCGAAATCCTCGGCTTCACGCCCGAACAGGCCCAGCAGAAGTTTGGCTTCCTGATGAATGCCTTCAAGTACGGTGCGCCCCCTCACGGAGGACTTGCCTACGGCCTCGACCGCTTCGTCAGCCTCTTTGCCGGTCTCGACTCCATCCGAGACTGCATCGCCTTCCCGAAGAACAATAGCGGGCGCGACGTCATGCTCGATGCCCCTGGCGTGATTGACCAGATTCAGCTCGACGAACTGCAGCTTCAAATAAACTTGAAGAACTAATGACAGGAGGCAAAGGAAGAAGAAAGACGGCTAAAACCCTTAGCCGTCTTTTCTTTTACCTTAGCCCTTAACCCTTCGTTGGAGCTGAACCACGTTTTCGACGTGTTGCGTGTGGGGGAACATATCGACGGGTTGAACCCGTACGACCTGATATGCTTCATCCATGAGGGCCAGGTCGCGAGCCTGAGTGGCAGGGTTGCACGAGACATAGACGATGCGCTCCGGTGCCGAACGCAGGATGGTCTCTACCACGTCGGGATGCATGCCGGCGCGGGGCGGGTCGGTGATGATGATGTCGGGGCGACCGTGCTCTTGGATGAAGTCGTCCGTAAGTATGTCCTTCATGTCTCCGGCATAGAAGAGTGTGTTTCTGATGCCGTTCAGTTCCGAATTTACTTTCGCATCCTCTATGGCCTCTGGCACGTATTCTATGCCAATGACCTGACGCGCCTCGCGCGCTACGAAGTTAGCAATCGTGCCCGTGCCCGTATAAAGGTCGTAGATGAGGGGACCCTCCTCCATACCTTCCCCCATAATGGGGGAGGCTTCTCTGAGCGCAAAATCCCTCACGACCTTATATAGTTCGTGAGCCTGCTCGGTATTTGTCTGGTAGAACGACTTCGGACCAACCTTGAAGCGCAGGTCCTCCATCAGTTCGTAGATGTAGGGCGTGCCGCAGTAGCACTTGACGTCCAGGTCGCCAAACGTGTCGTTGCATTTAGGGTTATAGACGTACATCAGGCTGGATATCTGGGGGAATCGCATGTGCATCGACTCCAGCAGGCGCATGGCCTCTGCCTTGTCGAACAGGCTTTCCGTCCGGCTCTCCTCTTCGGCAGCCTCCTTGCTGGCCTCGACGCGTGCCCGCGGGCCGAATTGTACGGTCACCATCCACTCGCCGGAAAGTGAGTTCCTTATGATCAGGCCGCGCAGCAGACCCTCCTGAGCCCTGAGGTCGTAGAAGGTGAGCCCCTGGTCGAGGGCATACTGGTAGAGCCAGTTGCGGATGTCGTTGTTCAGGCCCGCCATCAGGGCGCAGTCGCTTATGGGCAGCACCTTGTCGAAGGCCCCGCTGATGTGGAAGCCGATACCAGGTTCGAAGGGTACGCCCTCGCGCATCTGCTCCCAGGTGAGCCACTGCTTGTTCGAGCATCCAAAGTCCAGTTTGTTCCTGTACTCGCGTGTCTTGCGGCTACCCAGTATGGGTTGGCAGGGGGGCAGTTCGACCTTGCCGATGCGCTCCAGGGCATCTACGACCTGTTTCTGCTTCCATCGGAGTTGCTCCTGGTAGGGCAGCATCTGCCACTTACAGCCGCCGCACGTGCCGAAGTGCCGGCAGAAGGGCTCCGTGCGCCGTTCGCTCCGTTTGTGGAACTTGACAGCCTCGGCCTCGGCGTAGTGGTGCTTCCGCTTCGTCAGTTTCAGGTCAACCACGTCGCCCGGCACCACCCAAGGCACGAATACCACCATGTCATCGACCCTGGCCAGGGCCCGGCCCTCGGCCGCCACGTCCGTTATCTCTATCTGCTCCAGTATTGGGAGTTCCTTACGCTTTCTGCTCATGTCTGTCAGTTTTTCGCTGCAAAGATACGAATAAAAGTTTAATCGTTTAATCGTTTAACCGTTTATTTTCTCGGCCCTCTTATCGTTCGGCCGCGGTCGAACGATGATTCGTCCGCGGTGGAACGTTCGTTCGTCCACGGCCGAACGACGAGAACCTTTCGTCGTTCGATGCCGATGGAATGTTCGTTCAATGCGCATCGAACGAACGACCGATGCGCATTGAACGATGGGATTTTCTCTTGTCAATACTATTTTGGGGCTTATAATTTGGTATTTCACGCTATTTTCATTATCTTTGCAAGCACTGATAATATTCACTAATTATTAATAAGACAAACAACATGAGTCAAAAGAGAGTTTACACCTTCGGCAACGGACAGGCCGAGGGTAATGCCCAGATGCGTGAACAACTGGGCGGCAAGGGTGCCAACCTGGCTGAAATGAACCACATTGGCGTGCCCGTTCCTCCTGGTTTCACCATCACCACCGATGTCTGCAACGAGTACTACGAGGTTGGTCAGGAGAAGATTATGGAACTGCTGAACGACGACGTTATGGCCGCCGTACGGCATATCGAGACCCTGATGAACTGCAAGTTCGGCGACCAGGAGAATCCCCTGCTCGTCAGCGTTCGCTCGGGTGCCCGCGCTTCGATGCCCGGTATGATGGACACCATCCTGAACCTGGGTCTGAACGACGAGGTGGCCGAGGGTATGGTCCGCAAGACCCAGAATCCTCACTTCGTATATGACAGCTACCGCCGCTTCGTACAGATGTACGGCGATGTGGTGCTGGAGATGAAGCCCGTGAACAAGACCGACATCGACCCGTTCGAGGAAATCATCGAGCAGGTGAAGGCCATCCGTGGCGTGAAACTCGACAAGGACCTCTCGGTAGAAGAACTGAAGGAACTGGTCGTTCGCTTCAAGAAGGCCATCAAGGAGCGTACAGGCAAGGACTTCCCCAACGACCCCGTAGAACAACTCTGGGGCGCCATCTGCGCCGTATTCCGTTCGTGGATGAACGAGCGCGCCATCCTCTATCGTAAGATGGAAGGCATACCCGACGAGTGGGGTACCGCCGTCAGCGTCATGGCCATGGTATTCGGTAATATGGGCGACACCTCGGCTACGGGCGTATGCTTCAGCCGCGACGCTGCCAACGGCGAGAACCTCTTCAACGGCGAGTACCTGGTAAATGCCCAGGGCGAGGACGTTGTGGCTGGTATCCGCACCCCGCAGCAGATTACCAAGATTGGCAGCCAGCGCTGGGCTGAGCGTGCCGGCATCTCGGAGGAGGAGCGCGTAGCCAAGTACCCCTCGATGGAGGAGGCTATGCCCGAGATTTATGCTCAACTCGATGCCCTTCAGGACAAACTGGAGAAGCACTATCGCGACATGCAGGACATGGAGTTCACCGTACAGGAGGGCAAGCTGTGGTTCCTCCAGACCCGTAACGGTAAGCGCACGGGCGCTGCCATGGTGAAGATTGCCATCGACCTCCTGCACGAGGGCATGATTGACGAGAAGACCGCCATCCTGCGCTGCGAGCCCCAGAAACTCGACGAACTGCTTCACCCCGTATTCGACAAGAAGGCCCTCACGCAGGCTAAGGTCATTGCCCAGGGTCTGCCCGCCAGCCCCGGTGCCGGTTGTGGCCAGATTGTCTTCCACGCTGATGACGCTCAGGCATGGCACGCCGATGGTCACAAGGTTGTTCTCGTCCGCATCGAGACCAGCCCCGAAGACCTCGCCGGTATGTCTGCCGCAGAGGGCATCCTGACCGCTCGTGGCGGCATGACCAGTCACGCTGCCGTTGTGGCTCGTGGTATGGGTAAGTGCTGCGTATCGGGCGTGGGTAGCCTGAATGTGGACTACAAGGCCAAGACCGTTGAAATCGACGGCATCGTATATAAGGAAGGCGACTACATCAGCATCAACGGTACGACCGGTCAGGTCTATGCCGGCGAAGTGCCTACGAAGGCTGCTGAACTTTCGGGCGACTTCAAGGAACTGATGGACCTCTGCGACAAATATACCAAACTGCAGGTTCGCACCAACGCCGACACGCCCCACGACGCTGAGGTGGCTCGCGCATTCGGTGCCAAGGGTATCGGCCTGACTCGTACCGAGCACATGTTCTTCGACGACCAGAAGATTATCGCCATGCGCCAGATGATTCTGGCTGACACGGCTGAAGGTCGTGAGAAGGCTCTGGCCAAGTTGCTGCCTTACCAGAAGGCCGACTTCAAGGGCATCCTGAAGGCTATGGACGGACTGCCCGTCAACATCCGCCTCTTGGATCCCCCTCTCCACGAGTTCGTACCCCACGACATCGCTGGTCAGGAGACCATGGCAAAGGAGATGGGCGTTGACCTCCAGACCATCCAGCGCCGCGTAGCCTCTCTGGCTGAGAACAACCCCATGCTGGGTCACCGCGGTTGCCGCTTGGGCATCACCTTCCCCGAAATCACTGCCATGCAGACGCGCGCCATCCTGAGCGCAGCATGTGAGTTGAAGAAGGAAGGCTTCGACCCGAAGCCCGAAATCATGGTGCCCCTGATTGGTATCCTCTACGAGCTGAAGCAGCAGAAGGCTATCATCCAGAAGGTGGCCAAGGAAGTCTTCGAGGAGTACGGCATCGAAGTAGAGTTCGAAATCGGTACGATGATTGAGATTCCGCGTGCTGCCCTGACCGCTGACCGCATTGCCACCGAGGCCGAGTACTTCTCGTTCGGTACCAACGACCTGACGCAGATGACCTTCGGTTACTCGCGCGACGACATCGCCTCCTTCCTGCCCGCATATCTGGAGAAGAAGATCCTGAAGGTTGACCCCTTCCAGGTTCTCGACCAGAACGGTGTCGGCAAGCTCGTGAAGTACGCCGTCGAGAAGGGTCGTCAGGTTCGTCCCAACCTGCGCACCGGTATCTGCGGTGAGCACGGCGGCGAGCCCACCAGCGTGAAGTTCTGCGCCAAGATTGGTCTGAACTACGCCTCCTGCTCGCCCTTCCGCGTGCCTATTGCACGCCTTGCTGCCGCGCAGGCTGCTGTGGAAGCATAAGCCAACCGATAATCAAGGGGCCTGCCCAGTGACGGGTAGGCCCCTTTTCTTTTAAGCCCATGAACGAACTGCCCGAAGACCCCATGATGCTCTATTCGGCCGTGAACATGAAACTGCGCGACCGATACAACTCGCTGGACGAACTCTGTGCCGACCTCGGCATCGACCGCCGCGACCTCGAAAGCCGCCTCGCGGAGGTCGGCTTCGAATATAGTCCTAAACTCAATAAATTCTGGTAAGCCATGCGACGATTGCTCTCCTTACTCCTAATAGCCTTGGGGCTATCAATGCCAGACGGTCTGTCTGCCCAGCGGGTGCGCTACGGCGTTCCCCTCGATTCCATCCGCCTCAGCGACCCAGCCATCCTGGCCGACTCCGTGACGCACATGTACTACATGACGGGCACCGGTGGTCAGATGTGGACGAGTCGCGACCTGCGCCTTTGGGACGGACCCTTCCGCGTCGCGCAAACCGACCCCGAGGGGTGGATGGGGCCGCGTCCGATGATTTGGGCGGCCGAACTGCATCAGTACAAGGGCAAGTACTATTACTTCGCGACGTTTACCAATCGCGACGTCATTGTCAGCGAGTATCGTGGCAACAAGATCGAGCGACGCGCCTCGCAGGTCTTGGTCAGCGACTCGGCACGTGGCCCGTATCATCAGTTTGGCGATGCCGCCTACCTGCCAGCCGACCGCCCGACGCTGGACGGCACCTTCTGGGTCGATACCGATGGCCGGCCCTACATGGTCTTCTGTGGCGAATGGCTGGCCAACTGGAACGGCACGATTGAGAAGGTGGAGCTGAAGCCCGACCTCAGTGGCGTCGTGGGCGAACCTCAGGTGCTCTTCCGTGCGAGCGATTCGCCGTGGAGCCGCGAACGCGACGAAGAGGGCAACGTCATCTTTAATAAGGTGACCGATGGTCCTTGGCTGTTCCGCACCGCAACAGGCCGCTTGGGCATGCTCTGGACCTCGTGGGTCTATAAGGACTACACGCAGGGCGTGGCCTACTCCCTCAGCGGCACGCTCGACGGACCTTGGGTGCAGGAGCCCGAGCCCATTACGCCGCCCAACTACGGCCACTCGATGCTCTTCCGCACCTTTGAGGGAGAGTGGATGATGTCCGTCCACCACCACGCCACTGACGAAAGGGGGCGCACTCGTCGTACGCCCATCTGTTCCCCATCGACCTCTCGGGCGACAAGTTACGCGTGATATATTAAGAGAAAGAGTGTTCCTGTCTTTACTTCGTAAATTGCTTCATGTCCTCCAGCGTGATTGTGCCGGAGATGTTGATGAGGCTTAGTTGTTCGTCGTCCACTTGCAGCAGGGCAAACTCGCTTTTGCCGTTTTTCAGGGAACGCTGGTAGATGGTGACCTGCTCGCCATCCTCGCTCACGCGCATCATTTCTTCATATTCGTCGCGCTTGTAGGCTGCCAGTGCTGCCTTCTTGATTTCTGCGGCCAACGACTTTTTTTCGCAGTTGAGGATGCGCACTGCGTCCATTTTACTTGCCATCTTTCCTAACTTCTTATCGCCAATCGAGGCAAAACCGCCAGCCAGATTCAGCATGGCTTTCGAGATGAAGACGGTGGTCACGTCTTTCGTGTCCTCGTATTTGTCAAAAACTTCTTTCTGTGCATTGGCCGTCGCGCCGATGAGCACGAGCAGGGCCATCAAAATTATCCTTTTCATATTCCTAATTCTGATTATCGATAAAACTAATTCCTTTGTTAATGCTCTCTGAGAAGGCCGCGAGGG
Source organism: Bacteroidaceae bacterium (assembly GCA_017469925.1). Lineage (GTDB taxonomy): Bacteria > Bacteroidota > Bacteroidia > Bacteroidales > Bacteroidaceae > Physcousia. The sequence continues at coordinate 366,217 of JAFUFK010000016.1, forward strand.
CGCGCTCTGTCTCGCGTTCGGTGTGCCGGTAGGTCATGAAGGCCAGGCCGAAGAGGATGAGCAGCGAAGCCGCCACACCGCTAATCCAGCGCATCATGACCGTGCGCCCGCGTCGTTCGGTGAGCCTTTCCACCTTGTTCCAGCCGTCTATCTGTCGGCTTAGTCGCTCCTCCAGACCCGTCGGGGCGTTGTCGGCAAAGAACCTGGTCAGTTCCCGTTCCTCCTGCTCCGTCGTCTCGGCGCGGAGGTAATGTTCCAGCTTATCTTCTATATTGTTTTTCATAATTCACGGTTAAAGTGTTGTCTTATCGCCCGTCGGGCTCGGCTCAGCAGGGCGCGTACGTTTACTTGGGTCAGTCCTGTCGTCTGGGCTATCTCGTCGTAGTCCCTGTCCTCCACGTCACGCAGGGTGATGACGCGACGCTGGTTCTCGGGCAGTTCGTCAATGAGGCGCCGGACCAGTTCTGCATGGTCGCGCAGTTCGGCTTCACGGTAGAGGTCGTCGCCTGAGGGTAGGAGGGACGCGTCGGTGGGCAGTGAGGTTTCGGGGTGACGTACACGGCGCAGGTCGAGGAATCGCCTTTGCACGAGCCTGACGCAATAGGCTTCGGCATTCTGAATCTCGGGAAGCGTGTCGCGTTGTGTCCAGAGTCGGAGGAACACGTCCTGCACCAGGTCTTCTGCCTCCTGTCGGTTCTCCGTCAGTCGCCATGCCGCCCAGTACATCCGTCGGCTCTGGGGCAGGAAGGTCCTCTTGAACTCGCTCGCTTCCATTCCCTCGGTTTAGTCAAGCATGTCGTTTATGGCGTTTAATTCCTCCAACGAGAGGTTGCCCGTCACGTTCACAAGGGCCAGTTCGTCGTCCATGGCCAGGATGGCGTACTCGTTCTTGTTGCCCTTTAGGGGGCGGTGGTAGATAATCACCTGCTCGTCCCCGTCCTTCACACGCATCATCTCTTCGTAGCCGTCCCGTTTGTAGGCGGTCAGGGCATCAGCCTTTATCTTCAAGGCCACGTCCTTCCTTTCGCAGGTCATCACGCGCAGGCCGCTCACCTTGTCGCCCAGCGATGCCATGCGCATCAAGAACTTGGGGATGCGAATTGTAGTCACGCCCTCCGCATCCTGATATTTCTGGAACACATCCTTTTGTGCCTGGGCTCCCAAGCTCATCAGCGCGAGCAGGGCCACCATCATAATCCTTTTCATTGTCTTTCGTCTTTAGATTGTTTGTCCGTTTCGAGAACGCTCTCAACTATTCAGACGAAGTGGCGCCGCGTTTTGTGACACGAGGTGACAGATTTTCGCTATATTAGAATGGTTGTGATATACTTTTCAGTCGTTCGAGAACACGGAATATTTGGTTCCGAGGATAGTTGCCTCGTTCCAAATAATGCCGTTCCTCGTCCATCCATAAATAATCAACTACTTTCTTAATATCAGACAAAATCTCTTCCGTTAGCAAAGGTTGTACAATAAATTCCGCAGTTGAGAAATGTGCCTCAGTTATCCATAGGTTGTTTTCAAGCAAGTTTTTGACAGCCTCTTGTTTGTTTTTACCGTTGGCACACCCTAATACTTGACAATTTTCAACCTCCACCACTTCATTAGGGGCAGTGGTATGTCCCTCGGTGGTATATATAATGTATTTATTCATAGTTATAGTTTCTTATAATGCCCCGGCTTTGTAAATTCAATAAATCCCTTATCTCTGAGATATTGTAATTGTTGGCGAATTTTGTCACGGATAAAGTTGTTGTCAGGGTGTTTCGCTTGTAATTCATCAGCAAAAGCATAGACCTGATTTAAGGTGAATGCATTATCGGGAATTCGTTCTACACACTTCAATACATCCATTAGCCAGCCTCGACCGTCCAGTCTTGAGGTTTGTAGTGAGAGTGTCCGTTGATATCGCTCTACCACTCGTTCTTTATCTTCCTCCACTCCATTTCGGACAATGAATATTCGGCCACTTTCTGGGATGTTTCCTATTTCGATATTACATCCTACCCAACCAGCTCTTCGAGCCGTATCCTTTAAGGGAGGACGTTTCTCTATAATCTCGGGAACAAAGAAATAGTTGGGAATAATGAGCAAATTATTTACGGTCCAATTGGTGTAAGTCATTACGAATAGGTGGGGATTACGAAACGATGTAATGCGGTCTATCATAGTGCGGTATGCGCCATCTGCAATCTTATGTCCTATAGTAGCTGTCTTGCTCTCTTTACTCTTTAACTCGAAATCTGATTTGCATCTTTCGCAGAAGAAGTCTGCCACGGGTCTGTTGGCTTCATAGTGACCAAGTATTGTAGCACCACATACAGGACAATACATGTTGTGAGCCAGCCAGTCCTCGGTCAGTACACGTGATATTTGTGAAGCACTTTTATATCCCTTCTCCAACTCTATATTAAAGTGTAAATCCATGTTTTCTCTATTTAACAAGGCATAGAAATCTTTAATTCCTGTTCAATTCAGAAAGCGCTGCAACATAAAGAACAGCATGGCACCACCGCCCACGAAAGGTTCCACATAGGTGAATGGTTCGTGTTCTAACTCGGCAGGCAACAAAGATTCCAACTGCCAGAGAAGTTGACCTTTTCCACCTACCCATTTAATGAATGGACTTGCTTTTCTTTTCATGCGTCATTGGCAGTTATAGTTCCCGCTTCAGCCTTACTGTCACTTCCTGCGCCCAGGTGGCATCGCGACCGACGGGCAGGTGCAGCGTGCGTTCCCGCGTGGCGAGCACGATTTGGTAGTCGTTGGGGAAGTAGGGGATGGCAGCGTTGTTGAAGGTCACGTCCCTGATGTCCTGCTTCGTGATGCGCTGTCCGTTGTAGATGATGTGGTCGGCATAGACGAGGATGGCTCCGTCGGGTTCGTTGCCGCGCAGAGGGTCAAGTACAATGATGTCGTTGGGTTCTCCGTTCACGTCTATAAGGTCATCGAGGGTCGGGCGCGGTGCCTCGTCCTTCTTTTTCTTGTTTAGGTACACGCCGCCCAAGGGCAGGCACAGGGCGACGGCAATGATGAAGAGTAAAAGTGTCATTGACGTGCTTTTATATTACAATTTAATGCTTACGGCCTTGCCCTCGTAGGTGACCGTCTTCACGTCCTGGTGGCCGGCGAGGCGGATGCGGAAGGTGCGCTGCTGGAGCATGCCAGGGAACTGGCCCTCGCGGCGGCCGATGGTGAGTTGGTGCTTCTTGTCGTTCCACTGGAAACGGATGGTCGAGCGCTGGCCCTGCTCGTATCGGTACGAGTCGCCCTCGTCCTCATAGAGCTCGAACTTAGCATCCTCGCCCGGATAGACACGGATTTCGAGGTCGTCCCACTGACGCTCCTGGGCGTATTGCATAACGGGGGCCAGGGGCAGGATAGAGCCCGCGCGTACCATCATCGGGGTGTCGCCGAGCGTGGTCCTGAGTGTAACCTCCTGACCGCCCTGGTGGGGTTGCTCCGTCAGGAAGTCGTACCACGTGGTGCCCTTGGGGAGGTAGCGGGTGATGGCCTTGGGCTGACTGAAGTCAACCGCATTGGCCGGGCGCGTGTCTTCCGTAGTGTATTGCGGACGCACTACGGGCAGGGCCAGGATGCTCCGGCCGAAGAGGAACTCGTCGCCCAGGTCCCACGTGCGCTGGTCCTCGGGGAAGTCATAGACGAGTGCGCGCATGAAGCTGTCGCCCTCGTGGCTTACGGCCCAGGCCGTGCTATAGATGTAGGGCATGAGCTGGTAGCGCAGGCGTATGGTCTGCTCTATGGCATCGAAGGCGGGTTCTCCACGCCGGCCAAACTGGTATATCTCGCGCGGTGCGTCGGCCCCATGGCTTCGGAAGACGGGACAGAAGAGTCCGAACTGCATCCAGCGGACGTACAACTCCTGATAGTTAGGATTCTTGGGTGCGTTGCTACCGCCATAGCGGCCGCAGAAGAAGCCGCCGATGTCGGTGTTTATGTAGGGCGCGCCCGTCATCGTATAGTTGAGGCATAGGGGTATCTGGCGGCGCAGGACGTCCCACGACGAGGTGATGTCGCCGCTCCACAGGCCGCCTGCGTAGCGTTGCTGTCCGGCGAAGGCTGAGCGTGTCATGATGAACACGCGCTTGTCCCCGGTCGTCCGGCGCTGGTTGTCATAGACTCCGCCTACGGAGGCCAGGGGGAAGGCGTTGCGATGCGAGCGCCACGTGCCCTGAGCCGCTATGCCCAGCGAGGGCGACGCCCCGACGGGGCGGTTGTAGTCCTCGTCCTTCGGACCCACGTAGTCGGGGTCGGTCGAGTCCATCCACCAGGCATCGACGCCATAGTCGAGCAGTTTCCTGAGGTACTTCCAGTAGATGTTGCGCGCCTCCTGGCTATAGGGGTCATAGACGCGCACGCCGCTCGGGTACTCCCGCTTCGGGGGCCAGATACCCGAGCCGCTTTGCGGCCACGTCTCGAAGTCGAAGAGCAGGCCCTTCTCGTCCAGTTCCTTGTACTGGTGGGTCATAGGTCCGAAGCTGGCCCAGATACTAATCATCAGGTGGGCATTCTGCTCGTGTACGCGCTTGACCATACGCTCTCCGTCGGCAAACTCCTCGTTGAGGAAGTCCATTGCATTCCACAGATAGTTCGAGCCCCAGTATTGCCAGTCCTGGATGATACCGTCGAGGGGCACCCCGTTCTGGCGGTGCCAATCGACGACCTCAAGGAGTTCGCGACTCGACTTATAGCGTTCGCGGCACTGCCAGTAGCCGTAGGTCCACAGGGGCATAAGCGGAGCCTGGCCCGACAGCTGGCGCATCAGGCGGTTCACCCCGTCGGCCGACTCTCCGTACATAAAGTAGTAGTCCACTCTCTCGCCAGTCTCGGGCGCGAAGGTCATGCCCTCCCCGTTGTCCACAAAGTCGGCCCGCGAGTAATGGTCCCAGTAGATGCCCCAGCCCTTTAGGGACTGGACGACGTACTGAAAGTCCTCCAGGTTCGACTGCTCCATCATCCGCCGCTCCGTGCCTCGGCGGTTCATCCGTCCGTCCTGCATGGCCCCCAGGCCATAGATGGGTTCGTCGGGGGAGAGCATGTAGGTCACCGTCGGGCGCGGCTCCAGTCCGCACGTCTTCTCCTTTAGTAATAAGGAAGCACGCGCGCGCGAGGCGAAGCTCACGAGTCCCGTCCTTTGGTCGATGGTGGCCGAGAGTTGGCTGCTTTGGGCCGTAGTCTCCGTGGCCGAGTGCCGGACGCTGACCTTCAGGTCGCGCTGGGGTTCCAGGGTCACGACAAGGCTCCGCGCGGGCTCCTTCGCCTGGGCGGTGGTGTGCTCTACGCGCACGATGGTGGGCGAGAGGAAGGTCAGGCGTGTCACGCCCCCCGGTGTCTCTACGCTGATGGGCAGGTTCTCGGCGTGTGCTCCCAGGGCGATGGCCACGAGCAGCAGCAGGCTTGCGATTCGTCTCATAGTGGATTGGGTTTTATGGTTTCAGATTGTTTTCGCTCACAAATATACGCATTTTTCCGCACACCGCCACACGTTTCGCCCAGAATCCTTCGTCGCCGCCGGCCAAGCGCCTGGGCGGTGGGGGCGGAACGCCTAATAGTCCGGCCCCGAACGCCTAATAGTTCAGCCTCGAACGCCTAATAGTTTGAGCCAAAAGATATATATGTTAGCGGAAACGGATAACTATCTTATCGCAATAAGATAGTTATCTTTCAGGCAAAAGATAGTTATCTTACACCTGTAAGATAGTTATCTTATCTCATGAAGACCTAAGAGATTTCGAGCGAAGACCTAAGAGATTGCGGCCAAACGCCTAAGAGATTTCGGCCAAACGCCTAAGAGATTGTGACCGAAGGCATAGGTGTCCCTGGCCAAACGCCTAAGAGCCTTTGGCCAGGCATGGGGGCGCCCAGTTGGGGACGCCCTACGCGTGGTGGAGCAGGTATTGGGCCATACCCTCGATGGGACGGAGCAGTATGCGCCCGAGGCGGAAGCCCTCCAGGCGGGCAGCCTCCTGGAGTTCGTCGCGATACGAGTGGGCTACGCCGCCGACGAAGTGGACCTCGAGGTCGGGCCTGCGGTAGAGGGCGACGTTGCGACGGAAGAATCGGCGGAACTCGTCGGTGAGTAGATTGTGGACCGCCTCGTCCTCGCGGTGCCGTCCCAGGAAGGGTACGAGCGAGGCCAGGAAGCGGTTGGGCAGGGGTTCGCGATAGACCTTGCGGATGATGTCGGGCGCCGTGAGTCCCGTCTCCTCTTGGAAGGCGCGGAGCAGTTGGGCGTCTGTCTGGCCCTTCAGCAGGTCACCCACGAGACGGCGGCCGAGTACGGCGCCGCTGCCCTCGTCGCCCAGGATGTAGCCCAGGGGCGAGACGTTCTCCACGATTCGGCGTCCGTCGTAGAGACACGAGTTGCTTCCCGTCCCGAGTATGCAGGCGATGCCCTCGGCGTCGGCGCACAGGGCCTGGGCCGCCCCCAGGAGGTCGCTCTCGACCCTGACTTCGGCCCCGGGGAATCGCTGGCGCAGGAGGCCCTCCAGCACGGCGGAGTAGGGGGGGATGCACCCTGCGCCGTAGAAGTGGACCCGGACCCTCTCCCCGGCCCTTCCCCATAATGGGGAGGGGGTCGTCTGGGTGTTTGGGCCTTCCCCATTAGGGAGGGAGGTTTGGGGGAGGGCTCGCAGCATCTGCTCCTCCGTGTCGCGGACGGGGTTGATGCCCAGTGTCTCGAACTCGGTGCGGCGGCCTTCGGCGTCGATGCTGAGCCAGGAGGTCTTCGTGCTGCCGCTGTCGGCTATCAGTAGGTTCATGTGTCTCGGGGTTTGCTCCTGCAAAGTTACGAAATGTCGCCCGCATGGCCAAGCCGGGGCGCGCTTTTTTCGCCTGCAGTGCTCCGGGACGCCCGGGGATAGTCAAAAGGTGGGAATTATTAGGCAAAAGGGACGATTTGTTTGGAGTTTTAGGGAGTTTTCCCTATATTTGCATTTCAAAAGGTCTGATACTATGAAGAAGAAACAACTAACTAACGAGGGACTGCACCCCGTAATGGCTCACGCCGAGGAGATTGAGCGCAATGGTGTCCTTGTCATCGATAATGTGACCAGCGTGCCTGGCAAGAACGAAATCTTTGCAACGCCCAACCTCATCGTGGTCATCTGCCACGAGGGCAGTGCGCGGAACCTCTACGACAGCATGCCCGTGCTGATGGGCCCCCACGACATCGCCGTGATTTATCCCCAACATACCGTACAGAATTGTGACAAGACGCCCGACTACCAGGCCACGCTCATCTGCGTGTCGCCGCGCGTGCTCGAGGAGGTGCGATACCTCAGTCCGAGGCACTACCAACTGGAGTACATGAAACTGCCCGGCTGCCACCTCGACGCCCAGCACTACGAGACGGTGCTCGACTGCCTGAAGGTGCTCAGGGCCGTCTGCCAGACCCAGGGTGCCAACCGCGAACCGCTGATGGCCAAGATGCTCGACGTCATGTCGCTCCTGCTCGACAACTATCGCTTCCGCGACTCCGATGCCCAGGCCGACCCCACGGGCAGCAAGGAACTGTTCTACCAGTTCTACGACGATCTGGTACACCACTATCAGGAGTCGCACGAGGTCAACTTCTACGCCCAGCGCTGCGGCCTTACGCCCAAGTACTTCGCCAGCGTGATAAAGGGCGAGACGGGCGTGACGGCCAGCACCTGGATATCCCGCTACCTGGCCACTCAGGCCAAGACGCTGCTGCGCAATCCTGCCCTCGAGGTGAAGGAAGTGTGCGATACGTTGGGATTCCCCTGCCAGTCGTCGTTCAGCCGATTCTTTAAGCATGTGACGGGCATGTCGCCCAGCGACTTCCGCCGCCTGCGGGAGTAGGCAACCAGGCGCCGGCCTGTCCCCTAATCCTCCTCCAGACGCGAGGCAATGGCTTCGCGCGAGAGGTCCATGGCGTGCCGGATGTTCTCCGGCCCCTTGCCTATGGGCTCGATGGGTTCGTGCAGGGTGAGCGAGAGCCGATGCCAATAGACAAAGTTGACGGGGCCCCGGCGGCGCGACAGTACCCTGTAGGGGCCGTTGATGGTGATAGGCACTACGGGCAGCCCTAACTCATCGGCCAGTTGGTAGGCACCCCGGAAGAAGGGGCCCATACGGCCCGTGAGCGTGCGCTCGCCCTCCGGGAAGACTACCAGCGACGTGCCGTCTTGCAGGACTTCGCGCGCCCGGTCGTGGGTGCGCTGGATTGCCTTTGGTCCGCGCTTATCGACGAAGATGTGGCCCGCCGACTCACAGGCCTTGCCTATCAAGGGCGCCTGACGCAACTCCTGCTTCATCATCCACTTGAAGTTACGACCCAGGTAGCCGTAGATGAGGAATATATCGAACGCCCCCTGGTGATTAGCCACGAAGACGTACGAAGTCCTATGGTCGATGTGCTCATGACCCTCGACGCGGACGGGCAACAACAGGATGCGCATGAACCATCGCGCCCAGATGTGGCCCGGCCAGTAGCCCCAGAAGTGGGCCGAGCCCAGGGTGCAGCCGACGATGGTCACAAGGGCCGTCACGAGGGTGATTAGGATGAGCAGCGGGGCTGCCACGAAGAGTTGGTAGAGGCGATAGAGGAAGTTCATATTTAATAATTCATAATTCACAATTCATAATTCATAATTCACAATCCATAATTCATAGCTCACAATTACAGATTGGCGGCCAGGAAGCGGCGCACCTCGGACTCGGGCAGGCCGCGCCTGAGGGCGTAGTCGCGAAGTTGGTCGGTGCCGATGGGACCGATGGCGAAGTGGCTGGCCCGGGGATGGGCGAAGATGAGGCCACTCGTCGAGGCGTGGGGGCGCATGGCCCCGCTCTCGGTCAGGCTGACGCCTATGCGCGACATGTCGAGCAACTGGTCGATGAGGAAGTTGAGACTCTGGTCGGGTAGGGAGGGATAACCTACTGCAGGTCTGCGCCCTACGTATTTTTCCTGGAACATCTCTTCAACGGTCAGCCGCTCGTCCTTGGCGTAGCCCCACAGGCGCCGGCGCACCTCCTCGTGCATCCGCTCTGCCGTGGCCTCGGCCAGCCGGTCGGCCAGGGTCTGGGCCAGCAGGCGATGGTAGTCGTCGCCCCCGCTGACCATCGACTCATCTACCGAAGTGACGAACAATCCCACTCGGTCCCGGCGGCCCGACTCCAGGGGCAGGAGGTAGTCGGCCCACGAGAGGCACGGGTCGCCGTGCTGCTGGCGGAGCATGGGCAGCCGTGTGCCCTGCGCCTCGCGCCCGTGCAGTACGATGTCGTCGCCGTCGGCGTTGGCCTCGTATAAGGCGACGATGGCATGGGAGCCCGCCAGGCCCTCGAGGTCGCGCAACAGTTTGAGGGCGTCGTCGTAGAGGCGCATGGCCTCGCGCGCCTTGGCCTGTTCCTCGTCGGGAAACGAGGCCAGCCACTGGGCGCGGCACGACGTGCAGTTGTGGACCTGGGCCACGTTGCCGTAGCGCGCGGGGAATCCCCAGGTGTTGAAGAAGTATAGCCAGTTGATGTACGGCACAACCTCGCTGAGTCGGTAGTTGAGGATGCTCATGTGCCAAGGGTTAAAGCCTGGCCGCGCACCGAGTCGTCGATGCGTCCCTGTTGGTAGGCCAGGCGGCCGTTGAGGAAGGTCTGTTCGACGCGCCACCGGAGGGTCTCGCCTTCGAGCGGGCTCCAGCCGCACTTGCTCAGGATGTCCCCGCGTCGGAGTGTCCACTCCTCGGGACGGACCAGGACGAGGTCGGCCTTGTAGCCCGGGCGCAGGAAACCGCGCTCCCGGATGCCGAACAGGCGGGCAGGTTGGTGGCACATGGCATCGACGAGGCGCTCCACCGTGAGCACCCCCTCGCTGACCATCCCGAGCATGGCGACCAGCGAGAACTGTACCATGGGCATGCCCGAGGCTGCCCGGGCGCATCCGCCCGACTTCTCCGAAAGCAGGTGGGGGGCGTGGTCGGTGGCGACGGTCAGCAAACGGCCGTCGGCCAGGGCACGACGGAGGGCGTCGCGGTCGCGTCGCGACTTGATGGCGGGGTTGCACTTGATGCGTGTGCCCAGCCGGGCGTAGTCTTCGTCGCAGAAGAGCAGGTGGCCGACGCATACCTCCCCGGTGACTTGCTCATTGTCCAAGAGCGTGAGTTCCTGCTCGGTCGTGATGTGGGCAATGTGCAGCCGGGCGCCCGTCTCCCGGGCCAACGTTACGGCCAGGGACGAAGAACGGAGGCAGGCCTCGGCATCCCGAATCCAGGGGTGATGCTCCACGGCAGGGTCGTCGCCCCACAATTGTTTGGCCTCGGCCATGCGCTCGGTGATGCGTGGCGTGTCCTCGCAGTGGGTGACGATGGGCAGGGCAGGATTGGCCGCTGCCATACGGAAGACGCGGAGCAGGTCGGCGGGCTTATCGACGAGCATGTTACCCGTCGAGGAGCCCATGAAGAGTTTGAGAGGAGACCTGTGCCAAGGGACGGTCTGCCCCAGGGTCTGCACTCCCATATAATACGCATAGTTGACGCGGCTCTCGCGCTGGCCGAGGGCCATGCGCTCTTGCCAGCGTTCGGGGGTTGTCGTGGGGGGATTGACGTTCGGCATGTCCATCGTGCTGGTCACGCCACCAGCCAGTGCGGCCCGGCTCTCATGGGCGATGTCGGCCTTGTGCGTAAGGCCCGGTTCGCGGAAGTGTACGTGGGTGTCGATGATGCCCGGCAAGAGCAGGGCGCCTTCTGCGTCGATGCAGTTCGAAGTGCTTAGGTCAAAGTTCAAAGTCTTGGGCTTGCCCTCTATGACTTCGGCTATGCGTTCGCCGTCGATGACCAGGGCACCCGGGAAGCGGCGCCCCTCGTTTACTATCTCTGCATTATGGATTAGCGTCCTCACCTCTTAACTCGTACTATGCACTTTGCACTTTGGACTGGGCAGACCTTTCGGCTGCCCTCGGGTAGTGGCGGAACCATCCGTCCCACCTCAGCCTCATGACACCGAAGAGGGCTTCGGAGAAGATGCCGCCCGACATCTTGCTGGTGCCCAGCTCGCGGTTGACGAAGATGACGGGAACCTCCTTGATGCGGAAGCCGCACTTCGCGGCGGTGAACTTCATCTCTATCTGGAAGGCGTAGCCCTTGAAACGAATCTTGTCGAGTTCCAGCGTCTCGAGCACCTCGCGACGATAGCAGACGAAGCCCGCCGTAGTGTCGTGGATGTTGAGGCCCGTCACGAAGCGCACGTACTTCGATGCAAAGTATGACATCAGTACACGCCCTATCGGCCAGTTGACCACATTGACGCCCGTCACGTAACGACTGCCGATGGAGACGTCGTAGTCCTCGTCGCGGCAGGCCGCGAGCAGGCGGGGCAGGTCGCTGGGTGCATGACTGAAGTCGGCATCCATCTCGAAGACGAAGTCGTACCCCTGCTCGATGGCCCACTGGAACCCGCGGATGTAGGCCGTGCCCAGCCCGAGCTTGCCCTGTCGCTCTACGATGAAGAGACGGTCGCGCAGGCCGTCGTCCGTCATCAGGCGCTTGACGATGTCGGCCGTTCCGTCGGGCGAACCGTCGTCGATGACCAGGACGTTGAAGCCCTCCTCAAGGGCCGTCACGGCACGGATTATGTTCTCGATGTTCTCTTTCTCGTTGTACGTCGGGATGATGACAATAGAGCGTTGTTGCATACTCAGTAATTCTATGATTCTATCGCAAAGGTAGTGCAAGCCGAGCGAAAAAACAAATTTTTATTTGAGTTTTTCCGAGGCGAAGCCTATCTTCAAGCCTGCAAAGCAGGATTAAAGGTACGAAAAATCCCCAACACACGAAAGGTATTGGGGAGTTTTTATGCGAGATTCGCCAAAAGGGCCGGTGTCTTTCGGCGGAGGTTACTGGAACTTCTTGCCAGCTCCCCAGGCCTTGCCGACCTCCTCTCCGAGGGCGCGGTAGCACATGCCTGCGGCATCGAAGACGATGGGCTTGAGTTTCGAGAGGTCCACCTTGCCGTCGGTGAGGATGCTCTCGTCGGCACTCTGGTTCACCACCTCGCCGATGAGCATCCCGTCCTCGAAGCTTACCACCCGACACTCGAGTGTCAGAGGGTACTCGTTGACGATGGGCGCATCGACGTTAGGGCTGGGCGTGATGGTGAAGCCCGCACGAGCCACCTTGTCGGGCACGTCGTTCGCGCTGACGATTCCGAAGTAGTCCGACTCAGCCACGGTGCGCTCGTCGGCAAAACTGATGGTGAAGGCTCCCGTCCGCTCCAGGTTCTCCGTCGTCTTGTGCTTCGAGAGGCTGATGGCTATCTGCTTGTAGCCCGCCTGGCCAGCCCAGGCTGCCATCATCACGTCGGGGTTCTTGTTCTCGTCCCACGTGGCTATCATCACGCAAGGCTGGGGCGTGGTCACCAGGGCGTGGTCGGGACCGAAGTTCTTCCGCCCCGTCACTTCCTTGAGTTCCTCGGCTGCGGGGTTCACGTTCACGTTTTCTTCTTGGTTCTCATTCGTCTGTTTGCCACCGCAGGCCACCAGAGCCAGCAGCGACATGGCAAGGAATACTTTCTTCATAATCGTATTTTTTAGTGATTGCTCCTGCAAAGGTAGCATAAACCGACGAAAGACGCAAGAGTGAACGCAAATTTGTCACCCAAACCACGCCCTTTACATCATAGGGTTTGCATCAGAACAGGCGGTTGACGCTATCTCCACTTTTCCAACCAAATTTCGGAAGGAAAGCAACTTTTGGGTCTCTTTCTTCGTTTACGTCCCAAACTTTTCGTAATTTTGTGCAAATCCAATAGTAATGTTATGAGAAACCTTACAAACCTCTATCCCGTATCTAAAACTCTTCGCTTCGAACTCCAGCCCATTGGAAAAACAAAGGAGAACATAGAAAAGAATGGTATACTTCAGCGCGATGAGAAGCGTGCCGAGGACTATCAGAAAGTAAAGAACCTCATCGACGAGTATCATAAGCAGTTCATCAAAGATCGTTTATGGACCTTTGAATTACCCTTGGAGATACTCGAAGAATATAAGGAATTATATGAAACGCCCAAACGCGATGAAGCCGCTTTTACAGAAGTCAAGGACAACCTGAGAGCGTTAATTGCCAGTCAGCTGAAAGCAAAGGGCAGTATCTACGATAGGATTTTCAAAAAAGAACTTATACGCGAAGACCTCATTGAATTTCTTGACAATGAAGAAGACAAAGAGATAGTAAGGCAATTTGCCGACTTCACCACCTATTTTTCTGGTTTCCATAAGAATCGTGAGAACATGTATTCGGCTGAAGAGAAGTCCACAGCCATTGCCTATCGCCTCATCCATCAGAACCTGCCCAAGTTCATGGACAACATGAAAGCCTTCGCCCTGATAGCCAAGAGCCCAGTGGCAGAGCATTTCCCTGACCTCTACTCTGCTTGGGAAGAATGCCTCAATGTGGCGAGCATCGAGGAAATGTTCCGACTCGACTATTTCTCGCAAACCCTAACACAGACAGGAATCGAGGTGTATAACTACATCATCGGCAAAAAGATTCTCGAAGACGGCACCGAGATTAAAGGTATAAACGAATACGTAAATCTTTACAACCAGCAACAGAAAGACAAAAAGGAGCGTCTGCCCTTGTTAGTTCCCCTCTACAAGCAGATTCTCAGCGACCGCGAGAAACTCTCGTGGTTGGCAGAGGAGTTCGACTCCGATGAGAAGATGCTTAATGCCATCAACGAACTTTATGCCCATCTCCACGACTTGCTCATGGGCGAAGAAAACGAATCATTGCACTCTATACTTCTACAACTTAAGGAATACGACCTTTCACAGATAAACATCGCCAACGACCTCTCCCTTACAGCCATTTCCCAACAAATGTTTGGACGGTACGATGTGTTCACAAATGGCATGAAAGATATCCTTCGCACAATAACACCGCACAAGAAGAAGGAAACGGAAGAGGACTTTGAGGAACGCATATCCAAGATTCTCAAGATCCAGAAGAGCATCAGCATTGCCGAGCTCAACAAATTGCCCCAACCTATTAGCGAAGATGGTGGCAAGCCCAAACTTGTTGAGGACTATTTCATGTCGCTTGGAGCCGTTGACGATGGCGTAACACAGAAAGCCAATCTCTTTGCACAGATTGAGAATGCCCACACCGATGCTCTTTCCGTCCTTCAGTTGACAGGGACAGGTGATACCCTTTCGCAGAACAAAACTGCTGTGGCAAAGATAAAGACACTACTCGATGCTTTCAAAGACCTTCAGCATTTCATCAAACCATTGCTCGGAAGTGGCGAGGAAAATGAGAAGGACGAACTCTTCTATGGCAGTTTCCAACTGTTCTGGGACGAACTCGATGCCGTCACCCCTCTCTATAATAAGGTACGCAACTGGCTCACCCGTAAACCATATAGCACGGAGAAAATAAAACTCAATTTCGACAATGCACAGTTGCTGGGCGGTTGGGATGTTAATAAAGAACCCGACTGCACTGGCATTCTTCTCAGGAAGGATGGTCTATATTACCTTGGCATCATGAACAAGAAGTCCAATCGCATATTCGATGCCAGCGTAACACCTTCCGACGGAGATTGCTACGAAAAGATTGACTACAAACTTCTACCTGGCGCTAACAAGATGTTGCCCAAGGTGTTCTTCTCCAAATCACGCATTGATGAATTTGCTCCTTCTGATGCCATCATCAATAGTTATAAAAGAGAGACACACAAGAAAGGAGCAAACTTTAGCCTTCGTGATTGCCACCGTCTTATCGACTTCTTCAAGCAATCCATCTCGAAGCATGAGGATTGGAGTAAGTTTGGTTTCCATTTCTCCGACACTAGTTCCTATGAAGATATCAGTGGATTCTATCGTGAGGTAGAGCAACAAGGCTACATGCTTTCCTCTCACCCCGTTTCTTCTGCTTATATCCATCAGATGGTCGATGAAGGCAAACTCTTCCTCTTTCGCATATGGAACAAGGACTTCTCGGAATACAGCAAGGGTACACCTAACCTGCATACCCTCTATTGGAAGATGCTGTTCGACGAACGAAACCTTGCCGATGTGGTGTATAAATTAAACGGACAGGCCGAGGTGTTCTATCGCAAAGCCAGCATCAAACCTGAGAATCGCATCATTCATCCTGCCAATCAGGATATCAAGAACAAGAATGCCCTCAATGAGAAGGCGACAAGCCGATTCGAATATGACATCGTGAAAGACCGTCGTTACACCGTTGACAAGTTCCAGTTCCATGTACCCCTTACTATCAATTTCAAGGCAACAGGTCAGGCCAATGTAAATCCCGTTGTCCAAGAGGCCATCCGAAAGGGTGAATTCACTCACATCATCGGCATCGACCGTGGCGAACGCCATTTGCTATACCTCTCTCTAATCGACCTGAAGGGGCGCATCGTCAAGCAGATGACACTAAACGAGATTGTCAACGAATACAACGGACATAGCCATACTACTGACTACCACGGTCTGTTGGCAGACAGGGAAGGACAGCGTACCACTGCCCGACGCAGTTGGGACACCATCGAGAACATAAAGGAACTTAAAGAAGGCTATCTCAGCCAGGTTATCCATGTCATTACGAAGATGATGGTTGAGTACAAGGCCATTGTAGTACTTGAGGACTTGAACATGGGATTCATGCGTGGCAGACAAAAGATTGAGCGTCAGGTGTATGAGAAGTTCGAAAAAATGCTCATCGAGAAGTTGAACTGCTATATCGACAAACAAGCAGACCCAACAGACGTAGGCGGCCTGTTGCATGCTTTGCAACTAACCAACAAGTTTGAGAGTTTCAAGAAACTTGGGAAGCAAAGCGGATGTTTGTTCTACATCCCTGCATGGAACACCAGCAAGATTGACCCTGTCACTGGATTTGTCAACCTCTTTGATACGCGTTACGAAACACGAGAAAAGTCTCGCCTTTTCTTCTCCCGGTTCGACCGCATTGCCTATAATCAAGATAAGGACTGGTTTGAGTTCTCATTTGACTATGACAACTTTACAACCAGGGCGGAAGGCTGTCGTACCCATTGGACACTGTGCACCCAAGGCACACGCATCCGCAATTTCCGAAATCCGCAGAAGAATAACCAATGGGATGACGAGGAGGTAAACTTGACCGCCCTCTTCAAGCAGCTTTTCGACCTGTACGATATCGACATACACGGCAATCTTATGGAAGCAATACAGCGACAAACCGAAGCAAAGTTCTATCAAGAACTGATGCACTTGATGAAACTGACGCTGCAGATGCGTAATAGTCGCATCAATTCCGAGGTTGACTATCTCCTGTCCCCCGTTGCCGACGAAAAGGGTCGTTTCTTCGATAGCCGAAGTGGAGACTGCGTCCTGCCCGACAATGCCGATGCAAATGGAGCCTACAACATTGCACGTAAAGGACTGATGTTGATACAAACGATAAGGGAAACACCCGATGGGGAAAAACCATCCCTCACCATTACCAACCGCGAATGGTTGCGATTTGCCCAAGAGAAACCCTATCTTGTTGACTGATGGACGACTATATATCCATCTCAACACTTAACGATTTCATCTTTTGTCCGTACTCCATATACCTACACAACGTGTATATGGAGTCGGACGAAACTTTGTATCATGCTACTCCACAAACACAAGGAAGGATAGCCCATGAGGCAACAGACCAAAAACGAAGTAGCAACCGCACAAGCGACCTACAGGCCTTACCTGTAATTTCTGAAGAATTTGGACTAATGGGGAAGATAGATGTCTATAAAGGGAATGAGAAGAAACTCATAGAGAGGAAATATCAACTGAAGAACATCTACCAGGGACAAATCTATCAACTATGGGCGCAATATCTATGTATGACGGAAATGGGTTACGATGTTCTGTCACTTGCCTTCTATGAAACCAGCACAAACAAGATGCATCCCATTCCAATCCCCACAGAAGCAGACATCATTCGTTTCCGCAACTTCATACACGCTTATCGCAACTACGACCCTGTGGTTCCCATAACTGTTAATCCCAATAAGTGCAGACATTGTATATATTGTAGCCTTTGCGATAAAACCGAAGAAGAAAATGTTTACCAGTAAGGACATCGAATACCGCAGCATCTACGTCGTCAATTGCATTACAGAAAGAGACCTTCGTGTACAAAGTGGAGAACTCCTGCTCGAAGACTTGCAAGAAGGACGCGTCCTAACAAAGCTGCCTTTTCAGAAAATACTTGCGTTGCTTGTGATAGGGCATATACGCATAACCACACCTCTCATTGAAAAGTGCAAACAGAACAATGTGGCTCTTGTCGTATTAAAGCCCACCCTTCGTCCGGTATTCTATTGGGCAGATTCAGCAGAAGCCAATTTCCTGATACGGAAACGACAATATGAGCATCCCAAGGAAGACATCACCATTGCGCGTATTCTGGTAGGAAACAAAATTGCCAATCAGCTGAAATTGTTGCAAAACACACGCAAGAGAGATGATTCTACTTTGTGTGCGATAGAGATGTGCAAAGAGTATCTTGACAAAATTCGTATTGTATCCGAATATGCTGAACTGATGGGCATGGAAGGACTGACGGCCAAAGTCTTTTTTGCTGTGTATTTCCAAGATTTCGATTGGAACGGGAGACATCCCCGCATAAAATGCGATTTCCTAAATGCCACATTGGACATCGGCTACACCTATCTTTTTAACTTCATCGAATGTTTCGTTCGCATGTTTGGTTTTGATATTTATGTTGGAGTTTATCATCGGTTGTGGTTTAAACGCAAATCACTTATTTGCGATCTAATGGAACCATTCCGGTGTATTATAGACAAAACAATTAGAACTTCCATAAACAGGGGGCAGTTCAAAGTCTCGGACTATAAAGTAAGCAAAGGGGAATATAGATTAAAACGAGATGAAAGCAAGAAGTATAGTGAGGCGTTCCTCGAAGCACTAGTTCCATATAAGATGGATATCTTCAAGTACATCCAATCATATTATCGTTGTTTTATGGGCAATAAGAATAGTTCACAATATCCAAGATTTACGATATGATTATAATCAGTTACGACATAAAAAACGATAAACTTAGGACACGGTTCGCCAAGATGCTGCGTGCTCATGGTGCTATCCGATTGCAATTTTCCGTATATGAAGTTAATAATACACAACGTATTATTGACAACATTCGGATAAATATACGTGACAGATATAGCAAACTGTTTACTGGAGCAGATAGCGTAATAATTTTCGATGCTCCAAATGCAAAGGTTGAAAAATTTGGCAACGCCATACATAGGGATCAAGACATTGTTTTCTTTTAATACAAACCTATGCTTAAACAAATTGATAATAATTTTCAGTCGTCTGAATATCAGAACCTTGTAATTACGCTATAAAAAGGGTGGGGGAAACGAGCATAAAAAAATAACATTGCAAATACCCGATAATTAAAAGAAAATAAGTACCTTTGTACATAAATAGTGTCTATAAGACGATTCTAATTTCTACTATTGTAGATGGCTTACCTCCCACGAGGATAATGTCACGTCTATAAGACGATTCTAATTTCTACTATTGTAGATCGTAAAAAGTTTAGAAATGTGCTTTTCTCTGTCTATAAGACGATTCTAATTTCTACTATTGTAGATCTTATACCTTCTTTTGACAGTTCCGTAAGTCTATAAGACGATTCTAATTTCTACTATTGTAGATGCGGTTAGAAAAAAACGCCGTACCTTGTCTATAAGACGATTCTAATTTCTACTATTGTAGATTTGTTTTCTTTTTATCAACCGAAAAGGCGTCTATAAGACGATTCTAATTTCTACTATTGTAGATCGAAAGCTGAACAAAATAGCAGCCGGGAGTCTATAAGACGATTCTAATTTCTACTATTGTAGATTGATGAATCCTCAGTACCAGAGCGACGGGTCTATAAGACGATTCTAATTTCTACTATTGTAGATAAAACCGGGCTGCTGCGTTACCACCGATAGTCTATAAGACGATTCTAATTTCTACTATTGTAGATAGAAAAATCTAATCCCACGCAGAAATCGGTCTATAAGACGATTCTAATTTCTACTATTGTAGATTCAACTTTACCGCGCCTTGTCCTGGCTATGTCTATAAGACGATTCTAATTTCTACTATTGTAGATGCAATAGTCATATAAACACATTCCAAGATGTCTATAAGACGATTCTAATTTCTACTATTGTAGATTCATGACGCGTCCACATACGTTCAAGAGTCTATAAGACGATTCTAATTTCTACTATTGTAGATGACTATACATCGCTTTCCTTTTTAAGAGTCTATAAGACGATTCTAATTTCTACTATTGTAGATAGAAATTAGACGAGATGGACTACCAGATGGTCTATAAGACGATTCTAATTTCTACTATTGTAGATCCTATAAGAATGTCAGTTCACGATATAGTCTATAAGACGATTATTGTTTCTACTATTGTAGATTTGTTATGATTTCAGACAAAAAGACTTAATGTGTCTTGACGGGGTGAAGACAAAAAACTGAATTGGTCCAAACTATGAGAGTTTTGAAGGTCAGCCATCTGGAAGAGTTCGGCAGCTACACCGAACACGAGCCTTTGTTCACCACCGCCGATAAATTGTTGGAGTACAGAGAAGGGCTCTGACGGAGCGATGTGACATGAAAAAGCCACTCCGCGGTGCGAAGTGGCTTAAGGGGAGAGGTGAGATTCTTCAGTTTGTCTATAGCCTAACAAACTCCCAGTAGTTCTCTGGAGTTATAACAGAGAAGGATGCACCTGGATAAGCGTCGGCAAAGTCCTGGGGTAAAGCGACCTTTTTAGGGGAACCGCTTTTGAACTCGTATGCGTGAATCTGCCCGTCCTGTTCCTCAATCAAGTCAATCTCCCTTTTCGTAGTAGTGCGCCAGAAATAATAGTTTGCATAGTTTCGCTGGTACGAATTGCGTTTAATGCGTTCGCTTATCATTAGGTTCTCCCATAGCGCACCTTTGTCTGCACGAAGTTCCATCGGGGCAAAGGCGGAAATAACTGCGTTGCGCACGCCATTGTCGTAGAAATACACCTTTTTCCCTTTCTTTATCTCGTTGCGTAGGTTACGTGAGAATGAGTCGAGACGGAATATGACAAAGCATTTCTCCAGAAGGTTGATGTAATTCTCTATTGTTTCCTTGTCCACTCCAATTAAATTGCTCAGTTCGTTGTAAGAAACCTCACTGCCGACTTGCAAAGCCAATGCCCGCACTAGTTTCTGTAATACCTCGGGCTTGCGCACGCCTTTGTATGCAAGCAAGTCTCGGTAAAGATAATTGTTTGTCAACTGCATCAACAATCGCTTTGCATCCTCGGGATGCGTCACAACCTCAGGGTAGGAACCATATATGAGACGTTGCTCAAGCAGACGCTGTTCTTCTCGTTCCGAAGAGTTTCGGCTAAGTTCACCTAATGAGAACGGATAGAGATTGTATTCCAACAGACGCCCTGTGGCAGGTTCATTTACCTCGTCGGCCAGGTCCAAAGAAGAAGATCCCGTCACGATGACGATAGTATCCAATTTCAAGTCCCCAATTTTCTTCAAGGTAAGTCCGATGTTGGCCACGCGCTGTGCTTCATCGATAAATACAATCTCGTATGGTGAAAGCATGTTGCGCAGTGCCGTTGAGGATTTATCTTCCAAATCCAACCGATCGTCGCTGTCATCACAATTGAGCACAAGCGTTCGTTTCTCTCCTTTTGAGAGCAAATCGAACAACGTAGATTTGCCCACTTGTCGTGCCCCTAATACCACAATCACCTTCTTGCGGTCGAAGTCTGCCTCTATCTGGTTTTTTATAAATCTCTCTATCATAGGCTCCTTAACTATTTTTATGCAGGGGCAAAGATACAACTATTTTTTCTGCTAACCGCCAAATTCTGCAATTATTTTCGGTTATAACCGCCAAATTCGCTTAAATTCGGCGGTTAGATCATTCCGTAGGGATAGTCCAGTACCTTTAGGCTGAACATGCTCCCCCGATTACAGTCAGTTTCAGAATGTTCAGTTCTTCAGTTTGTCGTATGCCTCGTCGCTCACGGGTTCCAGCCATTCGTTAGAACTGCCGGGCTGTACCGCGGTGTGGTAGGTGAGGTGCTGCATCCACGAGTCGCGGGCGGCTCCGTGCCAGTGCTTCACGCCCTCGGGCACGGCGATGGTCACACCGGGGCGCAGTTCCACGGGTTCCTTGCCCCACTCCTGGTACCAGCCGCGACCAGAGACGCAGATGAGCATCTGCACGGCTCCGTGGTGGATGTGCCAGTTGTTACGGCAACCGGGTTCGAAGGTCACGTTGCAGAGGCCCGTCTTGTCGTTGAGGATTGCCAGATAGCTGTTGCCCGTGAAGTACCGGGCAAAGGCGGCGTTGGGCTCGCCAATCGGCCAGGGGGAGTTGAGGCTTGAGGTCTGGGGCTTGAGGTCTGGGGAACCGGCTCCAGTTGCAGCAACGGCGGCTTCACAGCGCAGGGCCTCGGCCTCTAAGCGATGAGCGCGCAGTGCTGCCACGATGCCCTGCAACTGCTGTTCGGTAACGCCCATGTTACGGGCTCCGGCCACATGGGCCTTCAACTGCGGCTCAACGCCCTCCAGTCCGCTCAGTGCGCTGACGGTCACCAGTTCGCGGTCGGCATGGGTCAGCACGTCGCGGGCGAAGATGTCGCCGAAGAGATGCGCCTTCAGATAGTAGTCCTCGGCAGGGCAGAAAGCGTAGTTGAAGGGCATGCCCGTCAACTGCGTCTGCACCTCCGTGCCCAGTTTCAGCGCGTCGTAGTCCTCAGGCAGCGGTGTGCTCTCTTTGCCCTCGGCGGGCGTCTTGCCCTGGGCCGTGCGCTCTGCCACCACCCGTTGCAGCGTGCCCAGCGCATTAAGTGAACGGGGGAAACCTGTATAGGCATACAGTTGCGAGAGAATTTCCTTCGCCTGGTTGACGGTCAGTCCCGCCTCAAAACCTTCGTTCAGGGCCACGGCCAGCGACGGTTGGTCGCCCCGTGCCTCGTTGCAGGCAATCGCCGTAACCGCCGCAGCCTGTCGTTCATTAAAAGTCACTTTGTTCATATCCTTTGCTTTTGTTGTGGCCACCATGCCACACAGCACGATGCCGATGGTTAATAGTCTTGTCTTCATATGTCTGCTCTCGCTTAACCGTATGTTTGACTTCGTCGAGCATACTCCCGCTCGGCATAGCTGATGCGAGCATCGCTCAGCTCTCGCTTAACCGTATGTTTGAATCAGATATTTCACGAACTGGGGGTCGGCAAAGTTGATGGTGCCCGTGTCGTGCTGGTTAAGCGCGGCGATTTGTGCCATATCTTCGGAGGTCAGACGGAAGGCCTTGCCACAGTTCGCTCCCTCTGGGTCGCGCATCTCGAAGATATCGAAGTTCTGTGCCATGCGTTCCTTGTGGCTCGACTTTGGGATGGCCACGATGCCGCGCTGGGTAAGCCAGCGGAGGGCTACCTGGGCGGCACTCTTGCCATACTTGCTGCCGATATTGGCCAGTACCGGGCTCTTCACAATGCCATCGACGCCCTGTCCGCCGAGCGGGCCCCAGGCCATCATCCGAGTGTCGGTCTCGTCGAGGATGGGCTCAATAGCGTTCTGCTGAATCAAGGCGTTGCACTGCAACTGGTTTACCATAGGTTTCACATCGACATAGTGGGCAAAGTCGAAGAAACGTGCGGCCTGGAAGTTCGAGACACCAATAGCGCGTACCTTGCCGTCGCGGTAGGCCCGTTCCATAGCCCGCCAAGTGCCGAACACGTCGCCGTAGGCCTGATGGATGAGCAGCAGGTCGATGTAGTCAGTCTGCAGTTTCTTCAGACTCTCGTCGATGCTTTTGGCAGCACGTTCCTCACCATTGTTCGACACCCACACCTTCGTTACGAGGAAGATGTCCTCGCGCTTGATGCCGCTCTTCGCGATGGCAGCACCCACGCCTTCTTCATTATAATAAGCCTGGGCGGTGTCAATCAGCCGATAGCCTACTGACAGTGCATCGCTGACGCAACGCTCTGCTTCCTGTGGTGGTACTTGGAATACGCCGTATCCCAGCAAGGGCATCTCCAGCCCGTTTGATAACTTAATTGTCTCCATTTTCCTTATATTATTATATAGTAATACGGTGCAAAGTTACGAAGAATAATCGGAACCCCCTAACACATTTTACGGATTGATTTACCAAAAATACAGAAATGAAGGGGCTACGGCGGCCCTTGCACGCGGCAGTCAGTTGTTCTTCTTGTAACTGACGACGGCCCAACTGCCCATGAAGAGGCTGATGAGGGAGAGGGCGAGCAACTGGTGGGCGATGGCCGCAAAGTCGCCGCCGCGGACGAAGACGGTGCGGATGGCGTCGATGAAGTAGTGCATGGGGTTGACGTAGGTGGTCAGGTAGGCCCAGTCGGGCATCGAGCGGGTGGGGGTGAACAGGCCGCTGAGCAGCATGAGGCACACCACGAAGAACCACATGACGAGCATGGCCTGCTGCATGGTGGCGCTGTAGTTGGAGATGATGAGGCCGAACGACGAGAAGAACAGCGCCAGCAGGACGGCCAGCAGATAGACGAGCCAGAGCGGCCCTTGGCATGTGATGCCATAGACCAGCCACGACAGGACGAGGCAGACCGTGAGCACCAGTAGGCCGATGAGCCAGTAGGGAATGAGTTTGGCCAAGATGAACGACCACTTGGAGACGGGCGTGACGTTGATTTGCTCGATGGTGCCCTTCTCCTTCTCGCCCACGATGTTCAGGGCAGGCAGGAAGCCGCAGAGCATCATCATCAGGATGCCCATCAGGGCGGGAATCATGAAGACCTTGTAACTCTGGCCCTTGTTATATAAAAATAGAGGTGAGAGGTGAGAGGTAAGAGGTGAGAGATTGCCACTATTGACGATTTGCGAGAGATACGATGAGCCGATAGAGCCTTTGGTGCCATTGACGGCATTGGCAGCAATAAGATACTGGCCATCCCTGATTTCAAGGATAATATCGGCCTCGGAACTTTCGATGTCCTTGAGGGCCTCTTGGTAGGTGGACTTTTGACCATTGAAGATAAAGTAGTTGGAGCGCTCTATCTGGTGGACGAGTTGCTGCGACTGGGGGGTGCGGTCGGTGTCCACCACATCGACGCGGATGTTCTTCACCTCCTGGTTCATCACCCATGGCATGACGCACATCACCATGATGGGGAAGATGAAGATAACCTTCGGCATGAACGAGTTGCGGCGAATTTGCAGAAACTCTTTCTGGATGAGGTAGCGGAGTGTCATACGGTGAGTCGTTTATTGAAGTTCTTGAGTGCGGCAACGAGCAACGCGATGGTCATACCCGAGAGGACGGTCACCTCCTGCCATACTTCGCCGATGCCCACGCCCATAATCATCAGTTTGCGCATGGACTGGATGTAGTAGCGCGGCGGGATGATGGCCGAAATCCATTGCAGAATCCGGGGCATCGACTCCACGGGGAAGAGCATGCCCGAAAGCATGACGGTAGGCAACAGCAGCATCATGGCCGAGACCAGCAGGGCCACAAACTGCGTCTGGGCTACGTTGGAGATGAACAATCCCAGCGAGAGGGCCAGCAGGATATAGATGAACGAAACCAGGAGAATCCAGCCGAGCGAACCCTGAAGGGGCACGTCGAGTACCGTGGCCGACATCGCAAGGATGATTAGGAGGATGAGCAGCGCCTGCAACAGATAGGGCACAGCCTTCGCCACGATAATCATCAACGGTTGGACGGGCGACACCAGCAGCACCTCCATCGTACCCTGTTCCTTCTCACGGACGATGCTCACTGAGGTCATCATCGCACAAATCAGCAGGAGCAGCATGCCCATGATGGCGGGCACGAAGTTGTAGGCCGACTTCATGCGCGGATTGTAGAGGAGTTTTAAGTTGACCATCGAGTTCTGTGGATTCAAGATAACCTGCTGGGCATAGGTCGTCCATTGCTGGGCCATGTTGGGGTCAGCACCATCGACGATAAACTGGACGCCAGAGTGCTTGGATGCAAAGTCTTGAGCGAATACCACGGCAAGGTCGGCCTTCTGGCTGCGAATCAGTCTCTCCGCTTCTTTCGGCGTCGGAATGGTGGCCGTGATGGTGAAGTATTCCGAGGCGGCCAAGCGGTCGATGGCGGCCTGCGTCTGATGGTCCCGTTGTGAGGTGACCACCACCGTGCGCACGTTCTTCACGTCGTTGGTGATGGCGAAGCCGAAGAGCAGCATCAGCACGACGGGCATGCCGAAGAGGATGAGCATCGTGCGCTTGTCGCGCAGGATGTGGCGGGTCTCTTTTATGACAAAACTTATAAATGGCTTCATACGCTAATCACTGCTTTTTGTGGCCTGTCGGGCCAGATAGGTGAATACATGATCCATGTCGGGCTGCTGGAACTGGCGTTTCAGGTCGTCGGGCGTGCCGAGGGCCCGAATCTTGCCATCCACCATGATGGAGATGCGGTCGCAGTACTCTGCCTCGTCCATGTAGTGGGTGGTCACGAAGACGGTGATGCCGCGACTGGCAGCATCGTAGATGAGTTCCCAGAACTGTCGGCGCGTGGCGGGGTCAACGCCGCCCGTCGGTTCGTCGAGGAATACGACACCCGGTTCGTGGAAGATGCTGACGGAGAAGGCCAGTTTCTGCTTCCAACCCAGGGGCAGCGAACCCACGAGGTCGTTAGCATGGTCTTCGAACTTCAACTGGCGCAGCAACTTCCCCGTCTTTGCCGTTATCTCGTCGTCCTTCATGCCATAAATGCCGGCAAACAGGCGGATGTTCTCGCTGACGGTCAGGTCTTCGTAGAGGGAAAACTTCTGACTCATGTAGCCGATGTGCCGTTTGATTTGCTCGTACTCCGTGCGGATGTCGTAGCCACAGACGCGTCCCGTGCCGCTCGTTGGCTGGTTCAGGCCGGTCAACATGTGCATGGCGGTGGTTTTGCCAGCACCATTGGCACCGAGGAAACCGAATATCTCGCCGCGCCGGACGCTGAATGAGATGTCGTCGACGGCGTGGAACGTACCGAAGGCTTTCACCAGATGCTCCACCTCGATGACAGACTCTTGAGGTGAGAGGTGAGAGGTGAGAGGATAGCTGGTGGGGTGAAGATATCAGCAAAGCGGTCGAGAATGACCTCCGGCGTGTCGATGCCGCGCACCTGGCCCTGGTCGAGAAAGGCCACGCGGTCGCAACAGCGCACCTCGTCGAGGTAGGGCGTGGAGGCCACGATGGTGATGCCGCGCTCCTTCAGTGTGCCCAGCATCTCCCAGAACTCCTTGCGGCTCACGGGGTCGACGCCCGTCGTGGGTTCGTCGAGGAAAAGGACGCTCGGGCTGTGTACCAACGCACAACTCAGGGCCAATTTCTGCTTCATGCCGCCAGACAGGGCCCCGGCCTTGCGGTCGCGGAACCGTTCTATCTGCGAGTAGATGGCCCGGATGCTGTCGTAGCCTTCCTCGACCGTCGTGCCGAAGAGCGTGGCGAAGAACTTCAGATTCTCCTCGACCGTAAGGTCCTGATAGAGCGAGAACTTGCCCGGCATGTAGCCCACCCGCCGCCGGATGTCCTTCATCTGCCCGACTACGTCAAAGCCATCGACCGAGGCCATCCCTTCGTCGGGCAGCAGCAGCGTGCAGAGAATGCGGTAGAGCGATGTCTTGCCAGCTCCGTCGGGGCCGATGATGCCAAACACCTCGCCCTTTCCGACCGAGAACGACACGTCCTGCAAAGCCTTCACCCTGCCGTACGACTTGGAAATATGACTGACCTCTATCGCATTCATAATTATGAATTGTGCATTATGAATTATGAATTGTTCAGAACTTCACCTCCCCGTACATGCCAATCTTGATGTATCCGTCGTTCTTGACGGCAATCTTCACGGCATACACCAGGTCGGCCCGTTCGTCGTCGGTGAGGATGGTCTTGGGGGTGAACTCCGAGCGGCTCGATATCCAGTTTATCGTTCCCTCGTACTCCCGCCGCTGCTTGTTGCCAAAGTCGGCAAACACCTTCGCCCGTTGGCCCACCTTCACCTGTTGCAACTGGGCCGAGGTGACGTAGGCGCGCATGTACATGTTCTCGATGTCGCCCACCTTGAAAAGCGGCTTGCCGGGTGCGACGAACTCGCCCTGCTCCGCATACTTCTCCAGTACGGTGCCCGACTGAGGGGCCACGATGTGGCACTTCTGCAGTTGGTCCGCCAGTTGGCTCTTCTGCACGTCGACCGTTGAAAGTTGGGAGTCGAGGGTCGAAAGTTGCGTGTTCAGCGAAGATACCTGTGCATCGAGTTGGCGCTGCAACACCTTCACCTGGCTGGTGGCGTCGTCGAGCATTTTGCTCGGGGCGGCACCGTCGCCGACCAGTTCCCGGTAGCGCTGCTGTTCCGTCTTGGCCTTTTCCAGTTGTTGGCGCGTGGCAGCAATCTGCTTCTCCATGTCGGGCTTCTGGCTCCGGTAAACCGCTTTCGTCGCGTCGGCTTGTTGCAGTTTCAGCCACAGTTGCATGGTGTCTATCAGTCCCACCTCGCGACCGGCCTCTATGTTGTCGCCCTCCTCCAGGGCAAAGCGGAGTAGCGTGCCGCTCTGTTCGGCCGACACCGTCACTTCCGTGGCTTCGAACGTGCCAGTGGCATCAAACTCTTTCTCCTTCTCTCCGCAGCCGGCCAGTACCACCAGCCCGGCTGCCAATATCATGAGTCTTTTCATGGTCATGTTGTTTCGTTATTTCGAGATTCCGTCATTCCGCCCCTGTTGTAAATTTCAGGTCGTACATCTCTTTCAGCATCTCTATCTCGTGCATCGACTGCTGCACCCGGGCGTTGTTCTCGGCATTGATTTCCTTCACCAGGTCGTTAACGTCGATGATGCCGTGTTCCAACTTCGACTCCGCCGCCTTGCGGACGGCAGCGCGCAGTCCGATAATCTCCTCGTCGTCCTTCATCTGACTGCGATAGCGCTCGATGTTCTCGTTTTGCTGCATCTGCTCCAGGGTATTATTAAAGAGGAATACGTCGCGGCTAGTTTCGGCCATGTTGCGCTGCAACTGAATTTTGGCCTTGTCGTTCTTGCGCGTGTAGAGGGCGCCGATGTTCCACGAGAGCCGTGCACCAATCATGCCGTTCAGCGACCACCGGTGACTCATCATGTCCTCAAACATATTGTAGCCGGGATAGCCGTAGAAGCCTGTAGCAAACACGTTCAGCCTCGGCATCAGGGCGGCATCGAGCGACCGCTCCTGTGCATCGGCCAGTCGCAGCCGGGCGTCAATCGCCTTCAGTTCCGGCCGTTGTCCCGTTTGTTGCGACCCAGTCGCAACCGCCAATTCTGGCTTCTCCACCGCCTTCACCTCCATGCCGCAGAACGTGCTGAGCACAGTGGCCAGCGACCGCCGTTGCGACTGCAGGCTAATGCCCTGTTGCCTGACGTTCAGTCGCTCCGCCTTCACGGCCTGATAGTCGCTCTCTGCGGCCGTCCCCCGTCGGAACATTGTGTTCAGTTTCTTCTCGTTGCCGTCGAGCAACTGCTGCAGGTCGCCGTTCAGCCGTATCTGCTCGTCGAGCAGCAGCAGACCGAAGTACATCTCGTCCACGCGACGGCGCACCTGGTACATCGTCACCTCCGTCTCGGCCTCCTCCGTGGCTCCCCGCTGTCTGGCAATCTCCTTCTGACTGCGGATGGCGCCTCCGTCGTACACCATCTGGCTTACGTCCACTCCCACGCGGTATTGGTCCTTCCGGAGTCCCTTCATGTCGATGCCCATCGTGGAGTACACGGCCTTAATCTGGTCGGGCCACGAGACGACGTCGCTCTGCAACGTAGCCTGTGCCTGTGCCGACACCTGTGGCAACCATCCCTTCTGGATGTTCTGCACCGTCAGGTCGGTGGTTCGGGCCACGAGGTCGTACTGCCGAATGAGCGGGTAGTTCCTCTCTGCTGCCCGTTGGCACTCCTCCAGCGTCTGCGCCTGCGCCATGAGCGGCAGCAGCATTGCAATCCATAGTTTCTTCATATCTTCGCGTTTCTGTTTCTTGGTTGCAAAGTTATGCTTCTTTCGCCATATCCTCGCTATCCATTGAGACGGGAAAATGTCCTTTTTGTTCGATTTATCTGAAAAGAACGGAGATTGCACGATATTTTTATTACCTTTGCATCGTAATCCGAGTCACAAGCCTATGGAAAACCCACTACCCGACAAGGGGCGTTCGCCCAAAGTGATGAGTCTGTCGGACATGCGCAACATCTTCCAGCCTCACCTCCAGCAGTTGCGCAAGGACATTTTCATCAACGACGAACTGGCTGTGCTGCATGGCAGTGCCAACGCCTTCCGTCTGATGATGAAGCATCAACCGCCTTTCAGCATCAACGACCATCGGCTGGGCATCGTGGCCTCTGGTGAGATTGACGCCAACATCAACCTCGTCGAGAAGCACATCGCCAGTGGCACCCTCATCTTCCTTGGACCCGGCACCATCATCAGTCCGCTCCGCATTTCCGACGACCTCGAAATCTACGGCTTCGGCCTCTCCGACAAATTTCCCATGCCTTTTCTGCCCGAACAGATGCCCGCCGCCTTCAATGGCCGGGTGCGCGACTTCCAGTTGGCGGCCTCTGCGACAGACATCGCCACTGCCCGGCAGATTCTGGAAACGCTGTGGCAGGCCGTCCGTCAGGCCGACTACAACCGTCCGCTCGTCAGCAGTCTCGTCTCGGCGCAGATGCATCACTACGACGCCCTCTTCCGCCGATACACCGATTGGCGACAAAGCCGGCAATCGCGCGAGCAGACCATCTTCGACCGCTTCATCTATCTGGTGAACCTGCACACCCCAAAGGAACGCCATATTCCATTCTATGCCCGGAAAATGTGTCTGACCGAGCGATACCTCGGCACCGTTATCCGCCAGACCAGTGGGATTACGGCCAAGGAGTGGATAGACCGTGCGCTGATTACTCGTATTCAGGTGGAACTGCGTCACACAGGGAAGTCCGTGGCGCAGATTTCCGATGAAATGAACTTCCCCAATCCTTCATTTTTCTGCAAATACGTAAAACGGCTGATGCAGGTGACACCAGCCGAATACAGAGGAAAGGCTTAAAATGGCACTCGCGTCGGGGTTCTGTAATCAAAGTTCTGCATAGTTTCTTTATTTCAATTTTGTATTATGAATCTGTGTGCAAAGGTACAAAGAAATCCGCAAACCGCTATTACACGATTTGCGGATTCTTTTACCATTTTACGGAAAGGCGACGATGCGCTGTCCCCCGGTTGTTATGAGGCCATGGCGTTGATGGTCTTGTGGGGGTTAGCCACGGCAAGGTCGGTCTGGCGGCGGGCAGCGAGCTTGTGGTTAGAGTTCTATTAGTACTCCCCATAGATTAGTTCTATTCCCAACTTCTTTCCCGAATTTCTGCTGTATTTCATTTCCTTGGCATTGTTCCAATGTTCAAAGACTCCCAGGCTACCGATAAGGATACCATTGGGGTGGTAGTCACCGAAATGTGAATTATGACCCATAGCGGCTTCTCGCAAGTAGTTGTCACTGTTTCGGCTGGAACCCTTTGGAAATTGTGGGGCACCGCTGAATCCCAGATTGTCTCCGAATTCAGCATAAAGCAAGTCCAGACAGACACATTCTATGGCTACAGGATCTTGTGACATGAGATAGCAACTGCTCCATCCGCCACCGAACACATGATGCCATGAGTCACGACTGCGCACAGGCGCACCTACGTTGGTTTGCATCCCATAGAGGCCCTCTACAATATATAAAAGGGTTTTGCCACCGAGGTTTGGACACCCCATCAGGTCAACCAATGCGCTATAGGCTCCCTGCTCGGCACGGAACTGGCTTACCGTACTGTTGTTGTGTTCCTTGAATGGCCACTGAATACTGCCGAAGTGGTTTTTCGCACACGCCGTTATTCCGGAAATCTCGTGCCCCTTCAGCAAGGCCATGTTGATGAGATAGGTGGCATCGACAACAGCACGTGGAAGGGCATTTCCGAGTTCCACCTTGGGATTGGTATATTGAATGGCATTATCTACCCAGTTGACTGGCTCTACTCCCAGTGAGCCACGTGCGCTCATCCAGCGTACTTCGGGAAAACGCTTGTGCACGGGCCCGTAAATGCGGGAAGGGATGGCACGAGGACGGAAACCTATGCTGGCATCATAGACAATGATGTCCTGTTCCCTTACCCCTGCTTCATGGGTCAGTTGCCATAATAGTGAAATGAGTCCTTGTGGCGACTGGTCAATATCGTTATCAGCGTCATCGGGTTCGAATGTATTGTTCAGATTCACCTTAATAGCAATCAGTTCGCCTGGTTTGTAGCCCACGTTGCCTCGTTTATGCGTGCGATTGTAGTATTTGAAAAGCCGTTGCCATCCCTTGCGGGTATTCTTCGCATCTGTTATTTTTAGGATGGAGTGCTCGAACAATCTGTCAACAGCAACTTGGCTGGTATTCCTCTCATCCCACCAGTGGCCGTTTGTTCCATCCCAAAGAGCGGCAGTGGTATCGCGTAGTAATGTCACACGTCCTGGACACCAGCCTTTTGCCTCTCCTAAAGGTTGGTTCGGAGTGAACGGCTGGGCAA
This sequence comes from Bacteroidaceae bacterium, assembly GCA_017469925.1. Lineage (GTDB taxonomy): Bacteria > Bacteroidota > Bacteroidia > Bacteroidales > Bacteroidaceae > Physcousia. The sequence goes on from JAFUFK010000016.1 coordinate 397,854, forward strand.
GGCAAGCGGTAAAGTTGAAGGTGCAAAAAACAAAAAGAAATAAATATCTCATTACCATGTTATCTGAATTAGTGAAACTCCTTGTCGGGGTAAGTCAAATGCTATCGGCAACCGTCCATCTGACACCCGCTGCCATGCAGGTGAGGTGAATAGATGCAACTGACCGCTGCGTTCCAATGTCGAGTATTGTTCTGGCGTAGGTGATTGGGGTGCCCCCATCTTCTTGAATGTTGAATAGGCGTTGCTGAAGTCATCGTCTATACGATAATGATGTAGCATGGCATTGTCGCTTCTAATTCCATTTATCTGCAAATTTATGTGGCAGGTGTCGCCCTTCACATCGTCATCATGGTAATTCCATACCATTACCGAAATTCGGTGGTCGTCAACTGACGCAAGTGCATGTACATCTGCTTTTCGTCTGACACTATGCTTGATGATGTCATCGGTGGCAATCATGCCTGTTGATTCTGCTTCTGCTAATTTGCCACCCATGAGTCCGAACATGCGCAGCACGTTCAGTACTGGTTTGTCAATACCGCCGGAAGCCAGTTCTCGGAAACCTGCGAACATGGGCTGTCCCTCAAACTCAAATGACCAGGACACTGCTCCGGCAAAATTGATTCCATATCGGCGAGCCAACTCATATTTTCGAGCAAACGAAGCCGCAGTGTAACTGGAATACATTGTTCCTTCGCGATATGCATTTTGCGGATTGAAATCAACGGAACAGGCGGCGCAACCTTCTGGATCAGACTCGCCAATAACTACTGGCACATCCTTTAGTTCCGGATATGAGGCAATAATTTCAAATCCGCGATTGATATTAGCAAGTTGGCGTCCGATGTTCATCCGCACATGATGTTCAATAAAGGTCGGGGCACCTTTGGCGTGGAAAGATATGTAGCCAAGTGGTGCACCTGTCCTCCCTGTTGCATAATTCTTGCCATATAGGCAATGTTCAAGGAAACGACGCAGATAATCTGCGGCATGGGGATTTGTCGGGTCTGTCGTCTCAGGCCCGCCGATTCTTGCATTCGGCAAGGCTCTTGTCAGACCGTCGGCTGCATAGTCATAGAGTTTACAAAACTCCTCGTGCGTACCGCTCCAGTAGCCGATGTCAGGCTCGTTCCACACTTCCCAGAACCACGTGTCCACCTCTTCACGCCCATAACGCTTGATACAATGAAGAGCCCATTGATATACAAGCTCGCGCCATTTGTCATAATCCTTCGGCGGGTATGTCCATCCCGTATAGATTTCTTCGTAGGGGATGTCTGGTGACCAATGATGCTCGTAAGGCTCTGGCTTGATAGATAGTGCTTTCGGCATAAAGCCTATTTCCACCAAAGGCTTCATACCCCGACTGACAAACACATCGAGAATGCTGTCCACGATTACCCAATTGTAGATGGGCTTCCCTTTCTTGGTTTCCGTATAGGCATTAGTGCTGCCCCATTTTAATGCGTGTGCTCCATCACCCGTGCAGAGCAAGTTGTGGACTCTTACATAGACGGGGACTGGACTGAGTTCGGACAATTCCGTCAACAGTTTTCTGCCATTGGGCATGTAGGTATAGTTTGGCTCATCGTAGCCCACCCAGGCCCAAATGGGTTTCATCGTTTCTTTCGTCTTACTGGCATCTACGGAAATATACACTCTGTCTTGGGCAGACGCAACCATGTTGATACCCAATATCGCAGTTATGGCGAAAATGTACCTTGATGCTACTCCTCGAATTGTATTCATTTAGCGTGAAGAATTTGTTTTTGGGCACAAAGGTACGAAAAAGAACCGACGTAGGAAAACGTCGGTTGTGAAATGCGACTCATTAGGGGAAATGTCGCTTAGCTAAAAATGTCACGAATGGTGGCAGCCATTTCATCTGGACTATCCTTAAAGTCACGTGCAATCCACTCTTGAAGGATGCCATAAAGGGAATATGCAAAAACGGATGCTACGTATGCCTTGCGTGGGTCTTCGCGATGATGGGCATAAAGAATAGCACTAAATGTATTGCAGATGTCACTCTTCAATCCACGGTGGTAGAGCAAACGTAGCGTGTCACGTATCTCGTAGTTAAACTGAAAGAAAGCATTAGCATTGTCGAGCGTGAACTCATCATACACTTCTACACCATGCTTTTCAGCCCAAATCTGCCACAGGCGCATCAGTTTGTATGTTACAGCGTCGTGTTTTGACCGAAATGCTCGAAACCACGATGCACGATGGAAACCGCTGACATCGCAAATTTGCTTCACCTGAATCTCTTTAAGAGAGTACTTTTTCAGCAAACTCATCACAGCATCTGCCAGACAGTCCTTCAGAAATTCTGATGTATTCTGTGCCATTAGTTGAAGATAGTTATAACTCCCCGAAACTTTGCTGGGGTCATGCCCTAATAGATGGCCGTTTCAGCAGAATCATATCACGGAACATCAGACGGGTTTCCAGCAGGCCGTCCTTCTCTACGTCCCAATTGCGGTACTGCATCTCCTGTTCAAGCGACGAGAAGAAAAGATTGAGGCCGTTGCGCTGGTAGAACTCCAGCAGGTGCGGCTCGTCGTAGGCCTTGTGGGGAAAATATAAGATTTGCGAGTGTCATCTAACCCCGAGTTTGCGTTGAAATTCAAGGGAACGCTCCATGATTCCTTTGAACCAGTCCTCCTTCTCCTGACTCCACTCCGAACCCGCAAGGTGCTTGGCGTTGTACTCGCACTGCTCGATGAAGCGTTCTGCCACCTCACCCGTCAGCACAGGAATGTTTGTTACCGGTATTGCCATAATTCTTTTCTCCTATAATTACTTAATCTGGGTGCAAGGTTAATCATTTTTCCGCAAACATGATGTGATTCGGGCGTTAAATATGCGAAACGACGAACGAAACAAGCGCAAATGCGATGCTCGCAATTCCCGAGCAAACTCGCCTACCCGTAGCCTTTCGGCTTTGCCGTGTAAACGCTCGAGTTTATTCGCTTTTCACAGGAAAGAACATGGTTTAAGATTATCAGATCTTGGAAGTTTAGCCTCCCTTGATAAAGGCTATATCTTCTCCACCAGCCGCTTGCCCAGTTCATAGGCGTTTTTCAGGTCAATCGCGTAGTGCTCATCGCGATACTTCCGCTTATCCTCTTCAGGGAACAGGTTGAAGTCGTAGCGGGAGTAGTCGTTGAACTGGTAGGTGTTGCAGACATATAGCGTTTCCGAGTAACCGAAGATGTCCTCCATCACCTTGGCATTCTCGTCGAGGATGGCGGGATAGCCAATCACTTTCATATAGTCCTCGGGGCAGTTCATCGTGAGAATCATGGCCGTGGGGATTACCTTGTCACGTAGGGTGATGTGGCGACCTGCATGGCCATCGCCCCTTCTTCCCTCTCGTAAAGATACGTGCCGACGGGGAACATCAGTCGCTCCATGAAGGCGCGCATGACACCCGTGGGATAACTGTAATAGACGGGTGAGCCGAGCACGATGACATCGGCCTGGCGGGCACGCTCCAGCACGGGACGCAGGTCATCCTTGATGGCACACACGCCGTTGCACTTCGAGTTCTTCAGTTTGCAGGCAAAACAACTCTTGCACCCCTTGAAGTCGATGTCGTAGAGGTGGACGAGTTCGGTTTCTGCCCCTGCAGCCTCGGCTCCGCGCATGGCGCTCTGGAGCATGTCAGCGGTATTTTTGTTCTTTCGCGGACTGCCATTGAAGAACATGGCTTTGATTTTCTTTTCCATAAAAGTATTTGTTTTTAGTTTACGAGTACAAAGGTACGATTTTTCTCGCAGTATTCAGGGATAAGTAGCGATAATCTGCAAGATTTATTTACCTTTGCGGACGATATGCACAACAAGAAGATACCCATAGACACACGGACGCCTTGTTTAATACGTTGAGGCCTGCGCTTCGGTGAAGAGCCACTGACCGCCAAGACGGACGAGGTGGAAGCGGAGTTGCAGGGGCCACGTGTGGCACCCACCACCAAAGACGGCCGCTTCGACACGGCTGCGGCCTACGAGGGTGGCGTGGTCGCCATCCACCTTGATGTCCATCTGCTCGTGCACAGCCGAATAGTAGTTGAGCGTGCCGTTCAGGATGGACTGGATATAGACGGGCTTCGACTGGCGCATCCCCGTCATGTGGACGAGCACGAACTCCGGGGCATGGACGGCCTCGAGTGTCGCACTGTCCTTCTCCACCATGGCGCGGTACATGCGGCGGTACTGCTCGGCTATCTGCTCGCGGTCGGTCACGGCACTATCGGATGAAATTAGTGTAGAGGGTTTCGGGCTCCTGCTCGGGCAGTCCGCTGCGCTCGCGCTCGTTGGCGATGGCGCGAATGAGGAAAGCCATATTGCGACCCAGCACACGCATAACTTGCATACCTTCTTCATCCTGCAGAACATCTTCGGCGGTGGCTCCGTGCACCTCGTTCCAGTAGCGGCTCGACACGACGGGCATCTCGCAGATGGTGAAATACTTGTTCAGGCGGTCGAGCGTGGCAATGGTGCCGGCACGACGGGCGGAGGCTACGGCGGCGCCCACCTTCATGCGCTTCGAGAAGGGGGTGGAGAAGAACAGGCGGTCGAGGAAGGCGGTCACCGTGGCGGCGGGGCCAGCGTAATAGACGGGGGCACCGACGACCAGTCCGTCGGCCTCCTCAAACTTCCGTGCCGTCTCGTTGACGAGGTCCTTGTCGAAGACGCAGCGGCCCAGTTCCTTGCACTTGTAGCAGCCGATGCAGCCGCGTATGTCCTTGTGGCCGACGTGCAGAATCTCGGCCTGCACGCCGTTCCGTTCCAACTCACTTGCCACCACCTCCAGTGCCGTCTGTGTGCAGCCGTGGGCGTGTGGACTTCCGTTAATCAATAGTACTTTCATAGGTTTATGTGGTTAATGTGTAGCCTTCAAATATTGTAGGTCGCCGTACCAGTACGAGGCGGTGCAACCGCCGTCGATGAGCAGGTCGGCACCCGAAATGAAGCGGCCACGCGAGGACATGAGGAACTCGGCCAGGTCGCCCACTTCGTCAGGTGTTCCGGCACGACGGGCGGGCATGCCTTCAATCATGCGGAGATAGCCGTCCTTGCGCGGGCCGTGCAGTTCGTCGTTGGCCAGAGGGGTGATGATGATGCCAGGGGAAATCGAGTTGATGGTAGCCCCGCGACGGCCCCAGCGTGTGGCCTCGTACATCACTCTTAATACGTTGCAGCGCTTCGAGTACTGATAGGCCTTCAGCGTGTCGTCAATCTCACGGATGAAAGGCAGCGACAGCAACTCTTCGACAGGCGCAGTAGCCAGCGCCTCGTTCTGCTCCTGCGGTAAGGCGGGCAGACGATGACCGCTCTGCGACGAGATAATCACGCCGCTGCCGCCCTCGGCAATCACCTTTCCGAACTCCTCCAGCAGTACGCTCGTGCCATAGAGGTCAACGCGCAGGATTTCCTCGACGGGAGCTTGCGAGGGTGATACGCCAGCGGCATTCACCATGTACTTCACCTCGCCCTTGCTCGTGGCGAACTCTACCAGACGCAGGATGTCCTCCTTCGAGCCGAGGTCGCACTGGATGACGGAGCATTCAAAGCCCGCATCCTCCAACGTCCGGGCGGCCCGCTCGGTGTTCTCCACGTTATAGTCAGCTAACACTAAATGCTTACCTGCCGACACGCGGCGGATGATTGCCTGTCCGATGCTGCCTGCACCAATCAGGACTGATACCTGTTTTGCCATACGGTCAATTCTTTAATGTCTTTAGCCATTTCTCTACTTTACTCTTCCCCGTGCGCACGTCGTGGCCATAGATGTCGAAACCGCTGAGGACGGTGGCCTTGGGGTAGGCCTTCTTCACATCTCGGACACAGCGGCCCAGGCCCGAACCCTCGTGGGTGGTGAAGGGGGCGATGGTCTTGCCCGAAAGGTCGTGGTCGCGGAAGAAGGTGAACATCACCTGCGGATAGGTGCCCCACCAGACAGGACCGCCGATGTAGATGGTGTCGTAGGGCATAAGGTCAATCTCGCCCTCGTAGGGAGGCAGTTCGCCCTGCTGCTGTTCCTGTTTCGCCAGTTCGGTCAGCGGTGTGTAGGCCATGCCGTCGTACTTATGCGTGACAATCTCGAACTGGTCGGCACCCGTCAGTTCCGTGATGTAGTCGGCCACAATCTTTGTGTTGCCCACCTTGATGTTGCCCACTGCGTAATTATCGCCCGCGTGGGAGAAGAAAACAACGATTGCTTTGCCCCCGGCCTGTGGTTCGGCCTTGGCGGGGGCTTGCTGTTTGCTTCCGTTGCACGACACGCTACCCAGCAATGTCAGTGCGGCAATGAGGAGGTTTTTCATATGCTCAGCGTTTTAGGGCTTGGTTGGCAATGTGTCGTGCTTCGGTGTCGGCCTGGGCGGCTTCGGCACCGTGGATGGGCGTGCCGGGGAGCACTTCGGCCGTGGGACAGAGGCGCTTGATGAAACGTTCCGAAGCCCCCATGCCCGAACCCTCGTTGGTGCAGAAGGGGATGATGCGCTTGCCCGTGAAGTCGTACGACTCGAGGAACGTGTAGCACACCATGGGCATCGTGCCCCACCAGTTGGGATAGCCCAGGATGATGGTGTCGTATTCATCGATGCTGGGCAGCGGGTCTTTCACCTCGGGGCGCGCCTGGTCGCGCAGTTCCTGCTTGGCTTCCTCGATGCAGGTCATATAGTCTTTCGAATACTCGTAGGTCGTGTCAATCTGGAACACGTCGGCCTCGGGCAGCAGGGCCTTGATTTTGGCGGCCACCACCTCGGTGTTGCCAAGTTTCAACTCGCGGATGCTTCCGTTGACATAGTTCTCCCCGCGACGGGAGTAGTACGCGATAAGTGTCTTTGCCATATTTGTGATTTAGTGATTTGGATTTGCACTGCAAAGTTACGACAATCCCCCGAAACGTGCGTTACACATTTTTCGGGGGATTTTATCAAAAACGGAGAATCGTTACAAATTATTTGCGCAGTTCGCTTGGCTTGGCTCCAAGATTGTTCTGCACGTAGCGGGTAAAGTGGGATAGGCTGGAGAATCCGAACATCTCGCTGATGTCGGAGAACGAGATACTGCGGTCGCGCAGGCTTCGGCTGATGTCGAGTGCCGTGTAGCGCGTAATCCAATAGTTGGCGGGCAGTCCGCTCACTTTCTTCGATACTTCGGACAGGTATTTGGGGGTGACGCACAGCAAGTCGGCATAGTATCCGATTTCACGGTTTTGGCGAAAGTCGCCCCTTTCCAGCATTCCGATGAACTGCTCCATCAGTTGGTGGTTCTGCGACGAGATGAGGTCGGTGCCGTAGATTTGGGCATGGAAGTCGAAGAAGTCGAGTATCATACACTCTATGGCATTCTTCATGGCGTCGCGATGGAAGCGGTGAGTCGTCTGTGCCAGTCGGTGCTTGATGTAGTCGAAGTTCAAGGCGCATATCTGTTGCTGTTCAGGCGAAAGCCGCATGATAGGGTTCTCGAAGAGCGACAAGTGGCCTCGCGTGCCATAGTTTGTGGCTGGTGTGGAAATCTCGATGAACTCTTGCGTCACATACACCACATCCACCCGGAAGTCTGGGCTCTCCTCAAGATTCCTTATCAAATCGCCCCGGCGGGGGATAATCATGCAGTCGCCTGCCTCAAAGCGCATGAGGCGTCCGCGATACTCAAAGGTGCAGAAGCCTTCGTGGCAATAGGCATGACACAGGAAACCTGCAAATCGCTTGTCGCTGACTCTCCGAAGCGTGTCGTCGATGATGATATGCTCTATCGTATCCATTCTCAGGGATGGGTGACATAAAGGTCGTTGACGACCAGGCCGGGGTCCATGAAATAGAGGCGAAGGCGGATGGTCTGGTCCTCGCTGGCCTCGTAGCGTACTTCGGCGGGCGAGTAGCCTTTGAGTACGGTCTTGTGCCAGTTGTTGCCATAGTTGCTCATGGCTTTGGTCCTGACGCTGGCGGTCTTTGTGGTTCCGTCCGGAAGGGCGATGGCTACGCGGAGGTCGTAGGTGGCATTCAGGGGGAACGAGCTGAGGCAGCGGACGACGATGGTATTTGCCCCCTTGAAGACGGGCACCTCGTAGTCGGCGTAGGGTGCCGACGTCGTGCCCTCGGGGTAGGCTGTGAGGTTGAGGGGCCAGACGGTAGCAGCGCAGTCGCTGTTACCCAGTCCGCGAATGGCTAAGACGGAGCCGTTCTTCTCTACGAACTGACCGCCGGGGACGATGGTGAGACGGGGCGAGGGGACCTCGCTGACGCTTTCGGCGACATCCTCCTCCAGGGCTGGCCTTGGTGGAGCCAGGTTGGCGCGGTTGGGTGCAGGATGGTTGTTCATCATGTGGTCCCACTTGCCGTTGGCAATGTCCTTGTTGTACTTCCTTGTGAGTTCCTCTATCTCGTCGTAGGCCTTGTGAGCTTCGGCTGCGTACCTCAGGGCCGTCTGCTTCTGGCCTGCGCGGGCGAAGACGCGGCTCTGCTTGTCGCGCAGGGCCTTGATGTTCTGGTCGGCAGCGCCCTTGACGGGATACTCCACCAACTCGTAGAAGGCGTCCCGCAGGCGGGCAGGGACACGGGGCTTCAGGCGGTTGACACGCCTGTAGAGGCTCTTGTAGGCGGCGATGCGGTCGTTGCGTTCCTCGTTGGTGAGGATGATGTCGTCGGAGGTTATGTGCTCGGGCTTGGCACTGGCGGCCAAATGGTAGAATTCGAGCCGGATGTCGGCCAGTTCGTCGGCTAACTCCTCGCCGAAGGTCTCGGCGCTCCAGTGGCGGGCATACTTCCATGCATCCTGTGGGCGCCAGGCATTGATGTCGTAGGCAAGGTCCATGCAGAATTCGAACTCACACTCCTGTGGCTTGATGTCGCCCACGTTGAAAATCCATAGCCTGCGGACGTTCTGTGCGTAAGCCTTGGTCAGTTCGAAACTGGCAAGGGTGGGGGAGATTGTCGAAAGCCACAGGTAACTGATGGGTGTTCCGTAGTAAGAGATGTGGTAGTAGATGCCGTTTCCGCCCTGGCGCTGCTGTTCGGCGGAGGTAGGCATCTGGCGGATGTAGCCGTGGTTGTCGTCGACCCAGCAAAGTGTCACGTCCTCGGGCACTTGCAGTCCCTCGTTGTAGGCATCGAGCACTTCTTTATAGGGCACGAAGAGTTGCGGAATCTTTGTGGGGTCGCCACCCAGCGAGTCGGCGATGAGTTGGCGCTGGTAGGCTATGATGTCGGCCAGTCCTCTGGCGGTCTCCTTGGCGTTTCGGAATCCATTGATGCCCCGGTCGTGAACACCGCGCATGCCGAGGGTGTAGATTACGTCCATTCCGCGTCCCTCGCCGGCACGCATGGCCCAGTACTCCCGAACCCAGTCCTCATGGGTCGTCCAGTCATAGTAGTCCTTCAGGTAATTCTCGTCATAGAGTTTGTTGTCGGGGATGTCGGCGTAGCCCTTTCGCTTCAGGAAGGGACCGTACTCGCGCAGGTTGTTCAGGGCCATCTGCTCGCAATGGCTCGAGCCGAGGACAATGTCGTACCGCCGGGCCAGTTCTACGTTCTTCTTATCTACCCAGAAACCGAAACTGCAAGCGTGCATGGCGGGCCACAAAGTGTTGGCACGCAGCCGGAGCAGCAACTCCATTACGCGGACGTAGGTGCCCGGCCCGATGTTGCCGATGTCCTTATCGACGTTGTGGGCGGCCCAGGGGGTGAGCCCCCAGTCCTCGTCGTTGATGAACATTCCTCGGTACTTGACGCTTGGCTCCCTGGAAATGTACGAACCAGAGGCATATAAGGCAGACCTCTTTTCCGGTGCGACGTCGGCCCACCAAACCCAGGGCGAAACACCCATGAGGCGCGAGAGATGGAACAGCCCGTAGGCCGTACCGCGCGGGTCGCTGCCATATATGACGAGGGCCCGGCGGGCACCCTTCATGGGTTTTTGGATAATCTCGATGCCGAAAGTCTCCCATCTCCCCTCGACGTCGCCGACGTGGGCGAGTTTCCCTTTCCGGACCAGTTGACTGATGACCTCAGACTGGCCCAACGTGCCGGCGAAGATGGGGAACTCACAGGGAGTAGCCTTCGCCTCCTTGCCCGTGATGGCTTCGACCATGATTGTCTGGCCTGTGATTAAGGCGATGTCGTCGCGGACGTGGCGAGCCACGGTGCCCACTACGGGATGGTCGTTCAGGTCATAGACGATGGCAGCCTTCTGCTCAGGTGTCGCGATGGGGAAGGCGCCGCCCAGGTGGGCGCTGCCGATGCTAAGCGACTGGGCCCATGCCGAGAACGTAACATTCAGGAAGAGGACTAGCGCAATAAGGAGGAGTTTCTTCATCATATATATTATATATGGTAATCAAGTCTTTTTTTCTACTCTCGCAGGGTACTCGGCTTCACTCCGAGGTTGTTCTGCACGTATCGGGTGAAGTGGGAGAGGCTGGAGAAACCATACTGCTCGCTAATCCTTCGGAGCGTGTCGTCGATGATGATGTGTTGCATTGTGTCCATGGCTTTTACTACGATTTTTGGCTTATCCGATAGCAAATGTACGAAATATTTTGTATCTTCGCACCCGAATACCATAAAAACATACGAAAAAGCACGAAAAACATGAGATTTTTGATGACGTTTGCCCTGCTCGTTGGCACGCTGGCAAACGGTTATGCGCAGCAGGACGGTGGGCCCGACGTCGTTAACCTGCGCGTAGAGGGTAGGGGAGACTACGATACCGAATTGCTGGACGGCAAGAAGGTCGATGAGCAGAGCGGCTTCCGCGGCAAGTATCTCAACATTATCCTGAAGGGAGAGTTCGCCGGCAAGTTCGCCTACGGCTACCGCCAGCGCATGAATAAGTTCAGCCGCGACATGCACTTCTTCGACGCCACCGACTGGCTCTACCTCACCTACCATCCCATCCCCCAAGTCGCCATTTCGGCCGGAAAGCAGGTCGTCGCCATCGGCGGCTACGAGTACGACCGTGCCCCCATCGACCTCTACTTCTGCAGCGAGTTCTGGAACAACATCCCCTGCTACCAGTGGGGCGTCAGCCTCTCCTACAACTTCTCGGACCACGACCAGTTGGTAGCCCAGGCCTGCCAAAGTCCTTTCGACACCCACCAGACCGACCTCTACGCCTACAACCTCATGTGGAACGGTCACCACGGCTGGTGGCACCCCATGTGGAGCCTCAACGCCATCGGTGCCGACTCTGGGCGCTACATCAGTTATCTGGCCTTGGGCAACCTCTTCCGCCTCAGCCGCCATTGGGACATCCAGTTCGACCTCATGAACCGTGCCGGGCGCCATCAGCAGTGGCTCTTCGGCGACTTCTCCCTCATGGGCGAACTCAACTATCGCCCCAACAACCATCTCCATTTCTTCGCCAAGGGCACCTACGACCATAACCGTACGCACACCCCTGCCGACCACTGCGTCCTCCCCGGCACCGAGATTACCCGCCTCGGCTGCGGACTCGAGTACGAGCCCCTGAAAGGCCGTTGGCACGACCTCGTCCGGCTCCACGCCAACTACTGCTACACCTGGGGCCAGCAGGGTAACCCCGACGGAGCCCTCCTCGACCGCCAGCACCAGGTCAACGTTGGCCTCACCTGCCGCGTCGATGTATTCAGAAAATAACCTCATCACTCCATCACCTCCATGAAATCCCGTTACCTCTCCGCACTCGTCTGCCTCACCATCGTCGGAGGCATGTTCACCCTCATCGGCCTGCGCATGGGCGCTGCCCCGATGCTCAACACCATCATGCACACCGCCTTCGACCTCCTCCTCAACACCTGTTTCTACCTGATGGCCATCTGCGTCATCACCGGCGCCCTCGGCAAACTCTTCGTCGAGTTCGGCGTTGTCGATCTCCTCGAGACACTCCTCCGCCCCCTCATGCGCCCCCTCTTCCGTCTCCCCGGCATGGCCTCGCTCGGCGCCGTCATGACCTTCCTGTCCGACAACCCCGCCATCATCGCCCTGGCCAAGGACCGCCGCTTCGCCTCCCACTTCCGCAAGTATCAGTACATCTCCCTCACCAACTTCGGCACCGCCTTCGGCATGGGGCTCATCGTCATCATCTTCATGATTAGCCAAGGCTACTTCATCGAGCCCCTCATCGGACTCTTCGGAGCCTTCTGCGGCTGTATCGTCTCCACCCGCATGATGCAACGCTTCGTCCTGCGCGCCTATCCCCAGTACGCCGAGCAACCCGCCATCGACCTCACTCCTGAGGAAGCCCTCAGCATCCAGCCCGAGCACGAGGAGGAGAAGTCCGTCTTCCTGCGCACCCTCAACTCTCTGCTCGACGGAGGCAAGACCGGAGTCGATGTCGGCCTGACCATCATCCCCGGTGTGCTCATCATCTCCACCCTCGTCATGATACTCACCTTCGGCCCCTCCGCCGACGGCACATACACCGGCGCCGCCTACGAGGGCGTAGAAGCCCTGCCCGCCCTGGCCAACGAGGTGTCTGGCCTCTTCCGCTTCCTCTTCGGCTTCACCGACCCCCACCAGATAGCCTTCCCCATCACCGCCCTTGGCGCCGTAGGCGCGGCCCTCAGCCTTGTCCCCAACTTCGTCCGGCAGGGCTGGGTCGATGGCAATGCCATCGCCGTCTTCACGGCCATTGGCATGTGTTGGAGCGGATTCCTCAGCACCCACACCGCCATGCTCGACTCCCTCGGCTATCGCGAACTGACCTCCAAGGCCATTATCTCCCACACCATTGGCGGCCTCTGCGCCGCCCTCGTCGCCCATCTCATCTGCATGGTGGCACTGTAATGACCGACGCCGCCTGTGCCACAGGTGGCACAAGCTTGTGCCATCGGTGGCACAAATGTGTGCCATCAGTGGCACAACCGTGGCTATGTAGTCAGACGATTTTAGCTTGTCGTTTTACTCTTCCGTAATCTCTCCGGCGAGTGAGGTGGTCATGAGGCGTCGGACCTCGTCGGGCGAAAGGCCTTGGCCGAGGAGGTACATGAGTTTGGTGACGGCGCACTCGATGGTCATGTCGCCACCGCTGACGACGCCCGCTTCGCGCAGTTGGTGGCCCGTCTCGTAGAGGCCCATGGCGACGGAGCCGGCATCGCATTGGGTGATGTTGACGACGACCTTCCCCTCGCGAGTGGCCTCGCGGATGGCACGGGTGAGCCACGCCTGGCGCGGTGCGTTGCCTGAGCCGAAGGTGCGCAGGATGACGCCTCGGATGTCGGGCATCTGGAGCACGTGTTCGATGGTCTGATGCCGGATGCCGGGGAAGAGGGTGATGGCGATGACGGAGTTGTCGAACTGCAGGTGTGGTTCGAAGGGTGTCTGGCTCGCGGGCAGGATGAGGGGGAGGTTGTAGTGGATGTTGACGCCGGCCGTGGCCAGTGGGGGGAAGTTGTAGGAGGTAAAGGCGTTGAACTGTTCGGCACTGGACTTGGTGACGCGGTTGCCGCGGTAGAGGTGCTGACCGAAGCAGACGGTGACCTCGGGCACCATGGGACGGCCGTCGGGATGGGTGGCGGCGGCGTACTCGATGGCGTTGATGAGGTTCTCCTTGCCGTCGGTGCGCAGGATGCCGATGGGCAGTTGGCTGCCGGTGAGTACGACGGGACGGTCCAGGCCGCGGAGCATGAAGCTGAGGGCGGAGGCGGTGTAGGCCATCGTGTCGGTGCCGTGGAGTACGACGTAGCCGTCTGCCAGGTCGCGGTGGTCGATGATGATACGGGCCAACTGTGCCCAGAGTTCGGGCGTCATGTCGGAGGAGTCGATGGGGGGCTGGAACTGGTGGGTCAGAATCTCGTAGTCGAACTCGTGGAGTTCGGGCACGTGGTGGCGCAGGTTCTCGAAGTCGAGGGGGCGCAGGGTGCCCGTCTCGGGATGGCGTATCATACCGATGGTGCCACCGGTGTAGATGATGAGGATGCGGGGTTTGTGGGCTTTCATGTGACAAAAATACAAATAAATTGCGAAACATTTGCGCTGTTTTCCGAGATTTTGCGTAAATTTGCCCTATGAGAAACGCTAACTGGATTATTAACCCCTAAAAAAGAAAGTAATCATGAAAGTCGGGATTCCACGTGAGATTAAGAACAACGAGAACCGCGTAGGCATGACCCCAATGGGTGTGGCCGAGATGGTTCGCCATGGTCATGAAGTCTTTGTCCAGCATACAGCAGGGGAGGGCAGTGGGTTCCCCGACGACGATTATCGGCGGGTGGGAGCCACCATCCTGCCCGCTATCGAGGATGTCTATGCCGAGGCCGACATGATTGTGAAGGTGAAGGAACCCATCGAGCCCGAGTACCCGCTGGTACGTCGCGGGCAGTTGGTATTCACCTACTTCCACTTTGCCTGTGAGCGTGAGCTGACCGATGCCATGATTCGCCAAGGGGGCGTCTGCCTGGCCTACGAGACGGTGCAGCTCGACAACGGAGCCCTGCCCCTGTTGATTCCAATGAGCGAGGTGGCTGGCCGCATGGCTGCCATCAACGGAGCGTACTACCTCCAGAAGACTAAGGGCGGAAAGGGCAAACTGATAGGTGGCGTGCCCGGCGTGCTGCCTGCCCGTGTGCTGGTGCTCGGTGCCGGTACGGTGGGCGAGGCTGCTGCCCTGCGTGCTTCGGGCATGGGGGCAGAGGTGACGGTGGCCGACATCTCCCTGCCTCGCCTGAAACATCTGGCCGAGGTGCTCCCGGCCAACGTCCATACGCTCTACTCCAGCGAGCAGAACATCCGGGCCCAGTTGCCCACGGTGGACATCGTCATCGGCAGTGTGCTCGTGCCTGGCGACAAGGCGCCTTACCTCATTACGCGCGACATGCTGAAGTTGATGGAGCCCGGCACGGTGCTTGTCGATGTGGCTATCGACCAGGGTGGCTGCTTCGAGACGTCGCACCCGACGACCCATAGCGACCCCGTCTATGAGGTCGATGGCATCCTGCACTATGCCGTTGCCAACATCCCCGGTGCTGTGCCTTACACCTCGACGCTCGCCCTGACTAACGCCACCCTGCGCTATGCCCTGGCCCTGGCCGACAAGGGCTGGCAGCGGGCTTGCCAAGACGACCCCGCACTGGCTCGCGGACTGAACATCGTCGAGGGACGTGTCGTCTATAAGGCGGTGGCCGATGTGTTCGGCCTGCCCTATGAGCCGCTGAAGTAACGAATGAAGCTCGACGAACTACTCAAACTCTACCGAAAGCACCCCGGCGCAAAGGCGCTGGGGCGCATGTTGTGTGACGGGAAGAAGTTGCGCATGAGCGTAGCGGGAGCCCAGGCCTCGAGCCTGCCGATGCTCTTTGCCTCGCTTTCGGAGGTGATGCCCGAAGCCCTCGGGCGTCCCATACTCTTCGTCCTCGACGACCAGGAGGAGGCAGGATACTTCTATCACGACCTGGTGCAGATACTTGGTGAGAGCCGGGCGCTATATTTCCCCAGTTCGTATCGTCGGGCCGTAAAGTATGGTCAGCGCGATGCCGCCAACGAAATACTGCGCACCGAGGTGCTCACCTCTCACCTCTCACCTCTCACCCCTCATCGTCACCTATCCCGATGCGCTGGCCGAGCAAGTCGTCTCGAAGGAGCAACTCGCGGAGCGTACGATGCGCCTCCTGCGCGGACAAAAGATTGACATATCGGAAGTGGAATCGACGCTCGTGGACTTCGGCTTCCACCGGGTCGATTACGTCTATGAACCCGGGCAGTTTGCCGTGCGCGGAAGCATCGTTGATGTCTATAGCTTCGCGAACGAGAATCCCTATCGCATCGACTTCTTCGACGACGAGATAGACTCCATCCGCACCTTCGAGGTGCAGACCCAGCTCTCGCTCGAGCGGCAACAGGAGATTAGCATCGTGCCCGAACTGGCTCCGCAGGCCGACCGCGAGAGCATGCTGGCCTTCCTGCCCGACGACACCATCGTGGCCCTGAAGAGCATTACCTACCTGTGCGAAACGGTGGCGGCGATTTACGAGACGGGTTTCTCGCAACAGGCCCAGGCGGAGCAGGAGCAGATGGGCGAACCTCGGGAGGAGAAGGAGCGTACGCTGGTGGACGGAGAGTCGTTCCGGCGTCAGTTGCTCCGGCTGCGCACGCTCGAGTTTGGCCACCAGACGACGCTGAAGCCCGACGGGGAGGTGCGCTTCGACGTGACGGCGCAGCCCATCTTCCATAAGAACTTCGACCTCCTGAGCGAGACGTTTCTCGACTATCTCTCGCGCGGGTATTCCTTATATATATTGGCCGACTCGGCGAAGCAGAACGAACGCTTGAAGGCTATCTTTGAAGAGAGAAACGGAGCGGCGGAGAACGGAGAGACGATGGTTTCTCCACTTCGGTTTACTCCCGTCGAAAGGACCCTGCATGCCGGTTTCGCCGACAACGAACTGCGGGTGTGCCTGTTCACCGACCACCAGATATTCGACCGCTTCCATAAGTACAACCTCCGCTCGGACAAGGCACGGCGGGGCAAGGTGGCCCTTACCCTGAAGGAGTTGCAGCAGTTCGAGGTGGGCGACTATGTGGTGCACATCGACCACGGTGTGGGGCGCTTCGGCGGACTTATCCGTATTCCCGAGAACGGCCAGATGGTGGAGAAGATAAAGATAATTTACCAGAACGACGACGTCATATACGTCTCTATCCACGCCCTGCACAAGGTCTCGAAGTACAAGGGCAAGGAAGGCGAGGCACCGCGCCTGAACCGCCTGGGCGGAGGAGCCTGGGAGCGCCTGAAGGAGCGTACGAAGCAGAAGATAAAGGATATTGCGCGCGACCTCATCCGGCTCTATGCCAAGCGGCAGAAGGAGCGGGGGTTCCAGTTCTCGCCCGATTCGTTCCTGCAACACGAACTGGAGGCCTCGTTCCTCTATGAGGACACGCCCGACCAGATGCGCGCTACTCAGCAGGTGAAGCAAGACATGGAACGTCCGAAGCCTATGGACCGCCTTGTCTGTGGCGACGTGGGATTCGGCAAGACGGAGGTGGCCATCCGAGCTGCCTTCAAGGCTTGTTGCGACGGGAAGCAGGTGGCCCTGATGGTGCCCACGACCGTCTTGGCTTATCAGCACTACCGCACCTTCACGGAGCGCCTCCGGGACTTCCCCGTGCGCATCGAATACCTAAGCCGTGCGCGTTCGGCCAAGAAAACGAGCGAGATACTGCGCGACCTGAAGTCGGGTCAGGTGAACATCATCATCGGAACCCATAAACTCATCGGTAAGACCGTTGAGTTCCAAGACCTCGGCCTGCTCATCATCGACGAGGAACAGAAGTTTGGTGTGGCCACGAAGGAGCGGCTGCGCCAGATGAAGACCAACGTCGATACACTGACGCTGACGGCTACGCCCATTCCGCGCACCTTGCAGTTCAGCCTCATGGGTGCCCGCGACTTGAGCGTAATCCAGACGCCACCCCCCAATCGCTATCCGATACAGACGGAGTTGCACACCTTCTCGCCCCAGGTCATTGCCGATGCCATCAACTTCGAGATGAGTCGCAACGGACAGGTGTTCTTCGTCAACAACCGCATCAGCCGACTTACCGAACTCGAGGAACTCGTGCGGCAAGCCGTGCCCGACGCCCGCATTGCCGTGGGGCACGGGCAGATGCCCACGGAGGAACTCGAACGCATCATCCTGGACTTTGCCAATTACGACTACGACGTGCTCATCTCGACGACCATCATCGAGTCGGGCATCGATATCCCGAACGCCAACACCATCATCATCAACGGGGCGCAGAACTTCGGACTCTCGGACCTCCACCAGATGCGCGGACGTGTGGGCAGAAGCAACAAGAAGGCCTTCTGCTATCTGCTGGCGCCACCGCTTTCGGTACTCACTCCCGAGGCTCGGCGCCGACTGCAAGCGCTGGAGAACTTCTCAGACCTCGGTTCGGGCATACACATCGCCATGCAGGACCTCGACATCCGCGGGGCGGGCAATCTCTTGGGCGCCGAGCAGAGTGGTTTCATTGCCGACCTCGGCTACGAAGCCTACCAGAAGATATTGGCCGAGGCCGTGGCCGAACTGAAGAACAACGAGTTCAGCGACCTCTATGCCGACGAAATTGCCCAGGGCGAGGACGTCGATGGGTCGTCGTTCGTCAGCGAGTGCCAGCTGGATAGCGACATCCGCATGAACTTCCCCGATTGGTACGTACCGGGTTCGAGCGAGCGCATGCTCCTCTATCGTGAACTCGACGGACTCGACAGCGACGAGCAGGTGGAGCAGTTCCGCCAACGCATGCAGGACCGCTTCGGACCTATTCCCGAAGAGGGCGAGGAACTCATCAGGGTGGTTACCCTGCGGCGGTTGGGTCGGCAGTTTGGCACGGAGCGCATTGTGCTCAAGAACGGACGCATGCGTCTCTTCTTCGTCCAGAACCCCCAAAGCGCATTCTATCAGAGCCGGGCGTTCGGTCAACTCATCAACTATGCCACCGTCAGCGTGGCCCGTTGTCGTCTGGCCGAGAAGGACGGACACCGCACGATGCTTATAGGCGAAGTGCCCTCCGTCAAGGCTGCCGTCGAATTGCTGCAAAGAATTCTTCGTAATTCATAATCCGTAATTCGTAATTATTTCGTATCTTTGCACGCGAATTTTAACTTGCCCGTGTTATGGCTTACGATTTGACACAAATAAAGAACCGCTACGGTATCATTGGTCGCGACCGTAATCTCGATGCCGTACTCGACACCGCCTTGCAGGTAGCGAAGACCAACCTGGCCGTCTTCATCCAGGGCGAGAGCGGTGTGGGCAAGGAAGTCATACCGCGCATTATCCACGACAATTCGTTGCGTAAGACAAAGCGCTACATAGCCATCAACTGCGGCTCCATCCCCGAGGGCACCATCGACAGCGAACTGTTTGGCCACGTCAAAGGTTCCTTCACGGGTGCTGTCGGTGACCACGAAGGCTACTTCGGGGCAGCCAATGGCGGCACGCTCTTCCTCGACGAAGTGGGCGAACTGCCACTCTCCACTCAGGTGCGACTCTTGCGCGTCCTGGAGACGGGCGAGTACATCCCTGTAGGCAGCAATGAGCCCAGGAAGACCGACGTGCGCATCGTTGCGGCTACGAACGTACAGATAGAGAAGGCCATACGCGAAGGACGTTTCCGCGAGGACCTCTACTATCGGCTTTGCACCATTAGCGTCAAGATGCCTCCTCTTCGCGAGCGTGGCGAGGATGCCGTGATGCTCTTCATGAAGTTTGCGATGGACACCGCTGCCCAGTACGGCATACCGCAGCCCTTGCGCCTGACACCTGAGGCTCAGCAGGTAGTGATGAGCTATAAGTGGCCTGGCAACATACGCCAGCTGCGGAATGTCGTTGAGCAGATGAACATACTCTGTAGCGACCGCACCGTCACGCCCGAGGTGCTCGAACGCTACGAGGTACGGCCATCTGTGGAGACCACCGACCTTACGCTCCACCAGCCAAGCCTCACGGCGAAGCAGGGCGAATCGGTGGATCAGACGCTGAAGATGATGCAACTGATGATTCAGTCGCTGAAGATGGACGTCGAAATGCTGAAGCAACGTGTAGAGACCCACCCTCAGAGCCAGCACGCCATCATCCACCAACTTCCTGCTCCGGCATATCCCGAGGCTTCGGAATATCCAGAGCCCTCGGAATACTCCGAGTATGCCGACTACTCCGACAAGTCCGACAACTCGGACGATGACGAAGACCTGAACCTGGAGAAGATGGAGCGTCGCCTGATAGAGAAGGCACTGCGCCGCAGCCGCAACCGCCGCAAGGTGGCCGCTGACGACCTGGGCATCTCGGAGCGCACACTCTACCGCAAGATTAAAGACTATGGGATTGAAGAGTAAGTTCCTGCTGATTTTGGCGACTCTTATGCTCGTCTCCTGCACCATTAGCTACAAGTTCAATGGTGCCAGCATCGACTATACCAAGACCAAGACCATACAGATAGACAACTTCCCCATCCGTTCGGCCTACGTATGGGCTCCCATGCAGGCCATCTTCCAAAACAAGATTACCGACCTCTACGCCTCGCAGACCAAACTGAAACAGGTGAAGAAGAATGGCGACTTGCAACTGGCGGGCGAGATTACGGGCTTCGACCAATACAACAAGGCCATCTCTTCCGAAGGCTATTCTTCGCAGGTGCAACTGAAGATGACCGTCAACGTGCGCTTCACCAACAACGCGAAGCACTCTGAAGACTTCGAACGCCAGTTCTCGGCCACCACCGAGTACGATGCCAGCCAACAGCTCATCAACGTCCAGGAGGAACTCGTCACACAGATGGTGAAGGACATCGCCGAACAGATATTCAACGCCACCGTGGCAAACTGGTAAACGACACACCGCATGAAACGAATCACCGAATACATAGGCACACCAAAGGGTGGGGGACTGCCCGCACAGAAACAGCTCCGCCAGCTCGTCGAGCGCTATCCCTACTATCAGGCAGCCCGGCTGCTCCTCCTGCGTTCGCTCTACGAGGCCCACGACCCCGTCTTTGGTCAGGAGTTGCGCCGTGCCGCCCTCTACGTGCCTTCGCGAGAAGTGCTCTATGCCCTCATCGAGGCCGACCGCCTACGGCCGCAGCCCGAGTCGAAGGTCCATAAGGCCAAGGCCGACGACCTCGACGACACGGCTGACCGCACCTACTCGCTCATCGACTCTTTCCTCAACACCAGTGCTGCCGATACCCCCAAGCGCAAGGTGAAGCCTACGGCCGATGCGGCCACCGACTACATGTCGTACATGTTGCAAGTGGAGGCCGACACTGACCAGGAGGTCTCGGCACCCGCTACCTACGGACAGCAGATTCTCGACAACTTCCTCGAGCAAGGACGCATCACCATACAAGAGCATCCCGACGAGGAACTCCAGAAACCCCAAATCGACACCTCCGAAACGGCCACTAACGAGATTTTCACCGAAACTTTGGCCCGAATTTACATAAAACAAGGCAAATATGACAAGGCACTTGAAATAATTCAGCGACTTTCCTTGAAATATCCAAAAAAAAATCGTTACTTTGCAGACCAAATACGCTATTTAGAGAAAATTATCGCAAATAATAACAATAAATAACTCATAAAAGACATGTACAATTTAATCGTAATTCTGATAGTAGCCGCATCCGTGCTGATGTGTCTCATCGTGTTGATTCAGGAGTCGAAGGGCGGTGGCCTTGCAAGTGGCTTTGCCGACAACAACTCCATGCTCGGCGTTCGCAAGACGACCGACGTCATTGAGAAGACCACCTGGGGCCTTGCCGCCGCTATGGTCATCCTCAGCGTCCTGAGTGTTGCCTTCCTCGGCAGTCCCAAGACCGCCACGGGCACCATCATGGAGCAGGCCACCGAGCAGCAGGCCACCAATCCCAACAACCTGCCTGCCATCCCTCAGGGCGAAGCCGCACCTTCCGCTGAGGCTCCTGCCGCTCCTGCCGAATAAGTGTCAGGCACTGAGAAGACAGAACGAAATAAGCCGCTTCCCGTAAGGAAAGCGGCTTTTCTCGTTCTATGGGGTGGGTGCCTAGTCGGACTCGAACCGACGACATTCAGAACCACAAGCGGCTTAAAGAAAGCAAAGATGCAGAGGATAAACACTACGATGAAGATATGTTGCAATGGCATTTGCGGCTTTATTACGTCTTTCGATGGATGGCAAAGTGTCTTGATTGCAACTTTCCATTTCCCTATGCGGAGCTTTTATAAATAATCTCCTGCGCGCGTGTGCGCGCTTTTTTTGTTTTTTATTTTTATTTTATTAAAAGTGCTATAACAGTATGTTATATATTTATATATAACTACGTTATAACACTTATTTTATTTATTTTATTGTTATAACAATGTTATAAGGTGGTTATAACAATGTTATAAGGTGGTTATGCTTTGATAAAAAAAAGAGCGACCTTCCCAGGCAGCTCTTTTCCATGTCAAACCATAAAAAAACAAAAATATGAAACCAAAATGTAGATTATCTATAGTAGATGTTTTTAGACGTATTATTTTTCGTTTTCCTGTGACAACTCGCCAAGTCGTTGTTCTATTGTCTTCACCTTCTCAGGCGACAGGGATATGTCGATACTCTGAGGCTTGGCAATGTTAAACTCTGCCAATTTGATGAAGACGTGAACTCGGTCTTTTGGTTCAAGCAGCGCGATATCTTTCAATACCGTATCTATCATTCCGCTCGCAATCTCGTTAATCAGCGAACGGGTGATGGCAGTAACCTTGTTAACGGTCCCCTTCTTACGTCCTCCTGTTTTCTTTCCTTTCATACGATAGTTAAAAGATAAAAGTTTACTGCAAATATAGTTGGTTATCTTTGGCCAAAAGTTTTATCTTTTAATAGTTATTGATATGGGTTTAATAGGAGGTGCAGTAGGAGGTGGCATAAAAGCCTTGGGTACCGTTTTTGGGAAAATCGCACAACGCAAAGCGATGAAAAACATCAAGAAGAGTATTCAGCAGGAACAGGCTGAAAACCAAGCTTGGTATGATAAAAACTACAATGAGGATGCGACACAGCGAGCAGATGCGCAAGCCATTCTTACAAAGACTGCTGATATGATTCGGCAGCGCAACCAACAGGCAGCTGGAAGTGCTGCCGTGATGGGCGGCACAGAAGAAAGTGTCGCAGCCACAAAGGCGGCTAATGCAGCAGCCATGAGCGATGCGGCAAGTCAGATTGCTATTGCCGGGCAGGAGCGAAAAGACTCTATCGATTCCACGTATAGGGCACGTAAGCAAGATATTAATGCCCAATTGCGTGACTTGGAACAAAAGAAAGCAGACAATATCTCGTCGGCAATTCAAGGCGTAGCCGATGCCGCAGGAAATATAGCAAGTAGTATGCCATGGTAAAAGAAGAAATAGACCTTATTACTGGAAAGGATGGGGTGATGACAGGTGACAATAACGGCAATAAGGAAGTGGCCACATCGCCGAACGTGTCACCAAGTGGCAGGCAATTGCCGATAATTCACAACGATATGGAAGAAGATATCGTTGATAAAATAGGGAACTCACTTGATGGCGGATATGGAGGCCTGAGACAAAAAGTAGAATCTGCACTCCGTCCAACAAGCAATCTTAATATTTCTTTGCCTCTGTCTCAAAAAGTAGATGCTATCACACAGAAGGAAATAGAACCTACGATACAAGAAGAAAAGCCTTCCAATGATAATCGACGGGTTTACAATGGCTACGATGATATTATTGCAGAAAACGAGGAAACGCCAGAGCAAAAGAAGAAGCGTGAGAAGCGTGAGCGTTTAGGTAAGATATTTGCCGCAGTCGGCGATGGCGTTGCTGCACTCTCAGACTTGTTTTTTGCCACAAAGGGAACACCATCTTCGTACAATCCCGACACTTCTGTGTATAAAAAGGTGCAGACTCGTGAAGACTATCTTCGCAAGGAGAAGTTTGACAACGATATGAATCTGCTTAACTCGAAGATTAGGCTTAAAGAGTTGAACGAGCGCCTGAGACGCCAGGATGCTCAAGATAGGTATAATCAAAACCGTCTTGATTTCTACAACAAGCAGGAAGAACGCAGGCAAAGGGAACTCGACTATAAGCAGTTCAAAGCCGAAAACGATGCGGCTTTCAAGGACTCTACAATAGAGTTGAAGCGAGAATATAACCAGATTCAGCGTGACCTGGCTGATGGTCGTATTACTTTGATGCAAGCTAATGCTCGACTTGCTGATGCAAGAACCCGACATGAGAATGTAAAAGCCAACAAGGAGAATCAGGGAACTACTACGACTTACGAGTACGAAACTGATGCGATGGGCAACAAGAAAGTCAAAAGCAAGACTGTGGCCCCAGCTAATAGTAAGGGTAGGAATAGTAATACTCCTCCAAGCAGAACGACAAATACTGGTAATACACCTCCGTCCAGAAGAAAATAGTAACTTGCCATGTACAACGACGAAGACAGAAAATGGCTTTTTGACAAAATGAAGAGCGCAGGCGTAAATACTGGCTCTTATGATGATTTCACACAAAGCCTCAGCAACAAAGAAGATAGAGATTGGTACTATAATAAGAGTAAAGAGCTAAAACTTGATATCGGTAGCCCAGAAGACTTTGAGTCAATGATGGTTGAGCCAATTGCTCAACCAGTTATTGCTGGTGGTCCATCAGGCAACGTCTTCACTGAGAGCGAACTGAAAAAGATGGAGAATGGCGGCAATCCAAAGGCAAAGTCTTCTTTGAAGCCGACAAAGGGAGCCGTTTCAAAGCCGTCGGCACAAATGCCAGGCTACAAACAGCCCGTGGCTGACTTCATGAAGTTGGATACTCGCGACCTGAATACGTGGAAGAACCCCATGGGTAAGGTCCGTGACGTTCGTCAGCAGCAACAGTTCTCGACGCAAAAGCCCGGTGAGGACAAGACGGTAACCGATGTAGTGAAGGCCGTTAAAGGCGATGAGGCAGCAGCGAAGCGCGTTGGCCGGCAGAAGGCCATGCAGCAAATCCGTGACAGAATAGACTATGCCCGGGTCTCTGGAGGCAAAGAACTGCAAGGCATAATCCCCAATAGTGAAATCCTAGCGCCTACCGTGCTTCGTGATGAAGAAGGCAACCCCATCCTGGGAGAGGATGGCGAACCGCTTACGGGCGTTACTGGAGACCAAGCCCGTGTAAACGCACAGAAGCACGAGCATGCAAAGTATGAGGAAGCCGAATATAACTCCCTCTCGTCCCAGATGGAACGTGCCCAGCAGGAACTTGCCGATATTCAGGACCAGATAGACGCGTTGAAGACTCCCTATGGAGTAAAGGAGGGAGAGGCCAACAGAATGCGCGACCTTGTAAGGACGCGAGAACAGATAGAACGGCGCATTGCAGGGCTGGAAATAGCGCAGGCAGGTGGTGAACGAGGTTTCTGGAGTGGTTTGCTTGGCACTGGTCTTGACCTATCGACATGGGCATTTGGTCTTGACAAGTTGGGCGACGCCTCGAGAATGCTATCTATTTCGGAGAAGATGAAGCGTGGCGAGGATATTACCACAGAAGAGCAAGCCCTGTTGGATGCTACGCTGAAAAATCAAGAGGTGCAGCAACGTCTCGACGATGATAGCAACTTCATGTTCCGGGCAGGTCGGATGACCGCTGAGATGTTCCCGTTTATGCTCAGCATCGGATTGACAGGTGGAATGTCGGGTGTGGCTGGTATTGGTGTAAATGCTGGCAGGCAAGCTGCATTGAGATATGCAGAGAATTTTGGTGCCGATGCGTTGAGAAACAGGATTGTCGCCAATATGCTAAAGGGTACAGGAGCCCTTGTCGGCGACCTCATGGCTGGTTATGCGATGGGCAATACCGTAGGCATTGGTAATACGATGGCCGACGTGTTGAACAGAAGGATTGGCCGTCTCACGTATGCCCCTGACGGTTCGATAACGTTTGAGGGAGGCAAGTCTTGGGCAGAGGCCCTCTATCAGGGCGAAACCGCTCAGGCCTTGGAATACGGCACGGAGATGATGGGTGAGCACATCATCGACCCTGCCCTGAAGATGATAGCCCGCCAGAGCAAGAATCTTGGCTTCATGCGAGGGCTGTCTCGTATTTTTACGGGCGAGGGTGGCCCTCAGATGATAAAGACTACCTACGAGTGGTTGAACAAGATGGGTGTTCAGGGTCTTCCATCGGAAGGTTTGGAGGAAGAGGTAAACATGCTTCTTGGCATTGGCCTCCATGCCGATGACACTGATGAGCAGGTAGCCCAGTTCCTCGACAAAGACACCCATAAGGAAATCTGGGGCGGTATGGGCCTGAGCATAGGATTCCTTCATGGCTTTGGCGCAGGAATGCAAGGTTTATCGAAGACATACAACACGGCAAACTACTATCGTTATAAGCGTAAGGCAGGGCAGGCCAGTCGTCGTGCGGTAGCCTTATTGGGCAAAGACGTGTGGGCACCCTTGCAGGAACGTATAGACAACGCACCTAACGAGGAAATGGGTAAGGTGTATGCCGATGTGCTTAACGATGCCAGCATGAATCCCAGAGACAAGGAGGCCGTGCTTGACTATATGGTAAAGCTGACCGAGATGCGTGGCTACAACCTTGGACGATGGAACGCCTCACAGGAAGCACCGCAGCCATCAGTCAGAGAAGAAGAACAGATTGGTGAACAATTGGCAGAATCGAACAGCCAGGGCTATGATGCCACAGAACCCGAAGACATGCAGGATATCCAGAACCGCATGGAGATTCTTCGTGAGGAACTTGGCGACGAACTACTTGTGGCCAATCTTGACAACGACCCAGTTGGGACTTTGGCTTCCATAGAGGACAATGATACGCGCAATAAGGCGTTGCAATATACCAATGCAAGAGCTGCATACAATGGCCTGTTACAGCGCATAGGTGACGACATCGAAAGCAATGTGCGGGTGGCACATGAAGTGGTAGAATCCAATGTGGATAAGCATACCAATCAGATTCGTCCTGCTATACTAAAGCATAGCCAACGCCCTGTATATATCGTTGACGATACTAATAGTTATGATAATGATAGCAGTATTATTGTCAAGGACGCAGAAACAGGTAAACTGGAGTTTGTATCGCTTAATGATATTGCGTCAATTGGGCAACCCTTAGACCCTGAACAAGAGAAACAACGTGTTGAAACGGATATCCGCAATCAGATTGCACAGCAGGAAGTAGATAAGGTCAATGGCGTTTTGACTATGTCCATAGGTGATGTCTATGACCTTATTGACCAACAGGGCAATCCCCATCAGGTACAGATACTTGCTGACAATGGTGACGGAACCGTGCAGGCTGTTGTCGATGGAAAGCAAAACGAAGCATTTCCGAAGCAGGTGATTCAGGATATGGCCGACCTGAAAAATCGAGCAAGGGCACAAGAGCAGTATTCTGCGATAGCATCACAGCCAACGGAAGAAGAAATACAACCCATCGGGAAGAGTATATTTGGAAATCTTTACGACCAATTCAGAGGAAGGGCAAAAGATGCGGTTTCCTTCCTTTTGAACCGCAAGGAAGGTAATGCCATAGCCGCACTTCGTCATAAGGATGTTGGCGACATCGACCTGTGGTATGGCGACGATAAGGCTGGACTAAAAAAGATTGCAGAGAAGCACCCAGAGGTCCTTAACGATTTGCAGGGTATTATTGATAGGATGCATGTCGTTCGGGCATCGGAGAATCGCGTGATATTGGAAAGTGGTACACACAGGGCTGTCATTAGCAAGGACTGGTATGGAAAAAAGGCAGACAACTGGTTGTTGACTGCCTATGAAAAGAAAGGAACCTCTGGCGGTAGTATTGACATCGTTCCAGAACCCGAAGGCAAGCAGAATGGCACAGCTCCTCTGCAAGATTCATTCTCTGGTGACAAAGTTACGGAAAATACCGGAAACGAGCAAAATATTTCGAAAGGAAATGCAATGCCGATGGTAGGCGAAGGCGAAAATGCAGAGCCGAACTTCCTTGCCGTTACTCCTGAAAGAGGACATCAGTACATCTATAATGAGGCTGGTCTTGACCAAGAAGAGGCAGGTCAATTCATCGAAGCAAACAAAAAGGCTGCTGACAATGCACTGAAGAAGGCCTTAAATTCAAAGCCAAACATGGGCACAAGCCTCAGCAAATACAACAAGGCAAAAGCAGAGTGGCAAGAGAGGGTTAATGCAGCGCAGTCAACGGCAGACTATTGGAATAGTGTGGCAGAGGTCGAGGCTGAATTGCAACAGAGTCGTGATGAAGAAGCACAGCGTCGCCTATGGTCAACGCCCGAGGGGCGTGCCCAGGCATTGTCGGACGTTACCAGCAAGGGACCAAAAGCAAAGGCCGAGTTAGCAAGACGGATATACGGTGGTTACTTCAATAGTGACCTCGACGTTCCTGGTACGATAGAGGAACTTGTGGCCATGCTTCTGCCTTATGGTAGCCTGAACTGGGAGGGCTACGACCGTGGCACGCATCATGTGCGTGGACTGCAAGAAGAGTTGGGTAGTAATCACCGACGCGGCCTTGACCGAAATGCCGACAGCAATGCGTTCAATTCGTACCTTGCCAAAAAGGGCGAAGGCATGAGTGTGGAGGAGTTGGCCGAGCAGATGTATAGTAGTCCAGAGAATATGCAGGATGGCGAGCATCCTCGTTGGGAGGATTCTGAGATACGCAGTGCCATACTTGACGTTCTCATGAATGCAGGGAAATCGACCGACATTCGAGACTACGTCCTCAACAGTCGCATCAACGCGGCAGAAGAGGCCCTCCGCGCTGAGGAGGAAGCGGCAGAGGCAGCTAAGGCAGAATATGCCGAAGCCATGCACATGACACCTGATGAAGTGGATTTGTGGCAGGACTATCTTGCAGAAGAAATTCCCAGTCTTGTTGCAGCTTATGACGAAATTTATCCTATCTTTGCAGAAGATATAATAGAAAACATAAACAATGATGGAGAACAACAGAGTAGCAGAAGCGAAGGCTTGGATAGCCAGTCTGCCGAAGGAGGAAATCAAGTCTTGGATAACGGAAGCCAAGAAGAAGTACGGGAACCTGCCCGAAGTGCAGAAGTTGTCGCAGAA
The DNA here is from genome assembly GCA_017469925.1 of Bacteroidaceae bacterium. Lineage (GTDB taxonomy): Bacteria > Bacteroidota > Bacteroidia > Bacteroidales > Bacteroidaceae > Physcousia. Next base: position 426,412 of record JAFUFK010000016.1, read on the forward strand.
GATAACGAGCAGGAAGGACCTGTCGGAACAGCAGAAAACGTTGCAGTTGGCGAATCTGCTCCTGCTGACGTATTACCTGAAGGAGAACGAGTAAACCTACAGGAGCAAATTGCCAATGCTGAGGCCGAAGTCGATACTAATCCTACAGAGGCCCAGAAGGACGCAGGCAATTACAAGAAGGGGCACGTTAATATAGACGGGTTTAACTTTACCATTGAAAACCCGAAGGGTAGCGAGCGCAGTGGCGTTGACGCTGATGGTAAGGCGTGGTCCCAGACGATGAACAACACTTATGGTTATATCCGGGGTTCTGAAGGTGTGGATGGTGACCATATTGACATGTTTCTTAGCGATGACCCAAGTCAAGGCGATGTCTATGTCATAGACCAGGTTAAAAAAGATGGTTCGTTTGACGAGCACAAAGTTATGTATGGCTTTGGCTCCGAACAAGAAGCTCGCGATGCTTATCTTTCTAATTACGAAGAAGGATGGCAAGGATTGGGGAATATCACCCATGTCAGCAAGGGCGAGTTTAAGAAGTGGGTTGAAAGTAGCCACAGAAAAACAAAGCCCTTTGCCGAATATAAGAGTGTAACTGTGACTATGTGGAAAACAAAAAAATCCACCCTCACCGACGCTAATCGTAGTGAAACGACGCCAATTTCGGATTTAGGTGAACTTTCTGCCGACAAAGTTACGGAGAATCTTTCAAACGAGCAAGAAGAAACGGAAGAAAATGCAAATCTTTCCGACGAACAGCGAAAAGAAATTGCTAAGACGGTAAAAGGATTCGAGCAAGAAACCCAGGAAGATTTCATTGCTTTTGAGCGCCGTGTGAATGACATGAGCGATGCAGAGCTTTTAGCCTATATTGAAGCACAAGGGCTTGACGAGACAAAAGCCGACCATCCTTCTGTATATGACGCATACGATGCCCGTCACGGCAAGGAGTATGTGGATTACTTTGACATGTATGCCGATGGGCTGCATGACTCTACGCGTGACCGGGTGGAAGAAATACTTGCACAGGCAGAAAAGGAATGGGAGAAAGGGGGCTTTTCCAGCGAAATGCGCACGCAATTAAGCGCACAGATTGATGCTTGCCGTGAATGGTTGGACAGAGAAGAAGGCCAATCTGGTAAGACGATTCTTTTCCGTGAAGGAAATGACAAAACGTTAGCAGGGTTCCACAATATCAGTAGTGACAAGCTGAAGAAGGCGTTAAAACAGGGAGGTCTTGCTAACCCGAGTATGGCTGTTGTCAATACTGAGGATAGGGCACATACAGACTATGGAGATATCAGTCTGATTGCTCCATCTCGTTTGATTAACGCACGCACAGGAATGAATGTTGGAACGTATGCAGGCGATGCCTGGACTCCGACTTATCCCAGCGTGACGTTGTTCTTTACTCCAAAGGGTGAGAAACATCGCCAAGCAATCGCCAAAGAGAATGCTAATGGGGACAAAGAGCTGGAGAACCACCTACTGCATGCACTTTCTGATTACATAGATGGTAATGGCGACAGGTTACATTTCCTGTTCCTGGCGCAGAAAGGACTTAACCCTGAGATAGCCCAGGAGCGCACCACACACAGCCATGAAGAATATGAAGCAGTGAAGAAAATCTTCGGTGAAGGTACATCTACATTGCCCTCCGACTTCACCAAGGAGCAGAGCGATGCACTTCTTGCCCTGATGATGAGCGAATATGAGAAGAAGGTAAGGGAGGATTCCCAGAAGATAAGTGATGAGGCAAAGCGTGAGGCCGCAGTTGAGGCTATGCTTGATATTAGACGCAAGTCGCTTACGGATGATAATGGCAAGTTGTGGTTTGCAAAAGGCGACAATTATGTCCATGGAGTCTGGAAAGACGAGCAGCGTAGGAAGAATCCTAAGACTGATTGGTATCCATCTGGCAACAGAAGGTATGTTCCTAATACGTTGGAGAATGTCAGTCGCCTGATGAACAAAGAACAAGCCACCAATGCCTATGACAATGGTGGCCTCAGCGCGACACGAGCCCGTTTGCTCCAGAGGTTTACTTCCCTTGCACAAATCCGCAAGAATAAGGATTTGTTGAACAGCGACGAAGAGGTAGAAAAGCGTAGCAAAGAAATGTCTGACGAATTGTTTGATATCATTCACCAGATATCCGACATGCAGAAAATTGACGATAATCCTTTCTCTAATCTTGACTATGCCGAACGTCGTTTGCAGGAAGCCATGACTATGCGTAATCCTATTCGATATCTTAACAAAGAGTATGGTTACGACATTGCAGAGGATAGCGAACTGGCTTCACAAATCATGAACTTCATTGAAGAAGTGAAGGCTCTGCCAGTGAAATACTTTGAGACAAAGTTTAATCGCCCTGTCTATCTTAACGAATTTGCCGTTGCTGTTGTCCCTGATGATTTAGACGCAGATATGTTGAATCAATTGCGCCAGAGTGGGCTTGATGTAAGAACCTACAAGTCTGGTGATATTGAGGACCGTAAGCGTGTGAACAAAGAGGCTGTTGAGGGTAGGAGTGATATCCTGTTCCGAGAGGGTGAACCCGATTACAGCACAATGTCAGAGCCAGACCTTGACAAGGAGTACATGGAGGCCCTGAATGTCGTGGAGAAGCCCCAGCGAATAGAGAAGTTGCGGAAAAGTGAGCCTGTGGAGATAACAGGCGAGGAATATAGGGGCCAGTATGAGTTGAACCGTGACAGTGCAAAGAAATATATCAAAGAACATCTGCGCGGGAATTACCAAATTGACGACACGGGCGAGACTATTTTGCTCGCGAAGGATGGCGCACAGAAAGTAACATCACATAGCATGGGGAATGAAGCGCATTTGAAATCTATTGCGGCAATCCCCCAATTACTGAAGAATGCCATATATATTACGGAATTGCCCAACGAGAAAGGCAATGGAAAATATGACATGTACCGTTACTATGTGTGTGGCCTACGTATAGGCGGAGAGGACTATACCGCAAAGATTGTTATCGGTGTCGATGCGAACGGAAAGAAGTTCTACGACCACTCACTGACAGAGATAGAAAAAGGAAAACTCATTGACGAGGTTGGCGCTTTATCTACCACGTTACCCTCAGACAATGAGTCTTCCTCTATTTCTGTCAGCAAAGATACAAAGTTACTTTCAATCCTGCAAACAAATCCCGAGGAAATTGCGCGTGCAGAGGAGAAAATGCGCAGCGTGCTTGACGAAATGGCACGCAGGAGAGGCTATACAAGCAGCAGTGACTATCAAGGCTCGCTGGCATTCAATGGTGCGGCTCCGTCGAAGAATGCATACTTTGAAACAAAGGAGGAGCGCAAGAAAGCCTTCGCCAATGGCGACTTCGAGGGGGACTATTCCCTTGGCGACTTCGTGGACAACGGGCTTGACAACCACGATTTGGAATGGCAGATAGATAACCCGATACCCGCGTCTGGCAGGGATAAGGCCACACTCGCATCGCTGAATAATCTTCGTAGCGCCGTAAAGGGTAAGAAGCGCACGATAAAGATGTACCGTGCCGTGGATGCCTCGGTGAAAGAAGACTCATTCCGTAACGGTGACTGGGTGACACCGAGTCGCGAGTATGCAGAGCAGCATATCGGTCTTCAGGACTGGAAGAAGGGGCGCATCATCGAGCAGGAGGTTTCCATTGACGATGTATGGTGGAACGGTGACGACATCAATGAGTGGGGCTACGACGACGGCAAGGGGTACGCCTACAAGAATACGGCAAACAACCGTAAACTGACAGACCTTGTCACAAGGGACGATGCGGGGAATGTGATACCTCCGAGTAAACGCTTCGACGAAAGGAGTCAGGATGTCCGCTTCCGTGAGGACGAGGAGGCCCCCATCTTCATCAGCAATGCGCGTCACGCCGTGGAAGGCATCAAGCAGGAGAAAGCCAAGCCCGAGCAGTGGTTAGCGATGATAGAGAAAAACGGAGGCATGAAGGCTGGCGAAGACAAATGGCTCGGTCTCAGCGACTGGCTCAAAGGTCAGGGCAAGAAGACCCTTACCAAGCAAGAGGTGCTCGACTACATCCGCGAGAACCAAATTGAGGTGCAGGAAGTGCATTACAGCGAGGATGCTGAGACAAATGCTTTCTTGGAATATCGTAAGGAATACAAGCAATATTACGACGAGGCCGTTGAGAATGGAAAGGAAGACCCGCAGGACGTAGCATGGGAGCGTATGATAGAGGAACACGGAGAAGACTTCGGACTTGGTTTCTACGCACTTGGCGACGAACTGCAATGGGATAATGACAGCGACTATACCCAGTGGGAATATGAGCAGGGCGGAATAGATAAGCCTATCAACAGCACGCGCCTTGACTACACCACGGAAGGCTTGAAGAACAAGCGCGAGATAGCCCTGACGGTGCCGACGGTGGAGAGTTGGAACGAGGGCGATGAGGTACACTTCGGCGATGCGGACAATGGGACTTCCGTGGCGTGGATTCGCTTTGGTGAAACTACCGATGCAGACGGAAATCGCGTGCTGGTCATCGACGAGATACAGAGCAAGCGGCATCAGGAAGGAAGGGAGAAAGGGTATAGGACCGCTGAGGCTATTGCGGAGGAAGAAAGGCTTGGTGAAGAGGTCAACAAGGCCCAGGAGGCTTACGATGCCTACACCCGTAAGATGAGTGAGAAGTACGATGGCGCGTATGAGGACATCTTCCCCGACATGGCCGAAGCGGAACGACAGGAGGCAGACCGACTGGAGCAGGCGGTGTATGCCGCAAGCGAGCGTTTACAGAATCATGATGTATCTGACATTCCCGACGCTCCGTTTGAAAAGAACTGGCACGAACTGGCGATGAAGCGTATGTTGCGCTATGCCGCCGAGAACGGCTACGACAAGATTGCTTGGACTACTGGCACCCATCAAGCGCGAAGATATGATATAGGCAAAGACGTAGAGAAAATAATCTCTTATGATTACCCATCCGTTAAAGATGCCGACGGGCGCAAGAGCAAGAAGGTGGAAATACGTCTTCGCAATGGTGACACGATGACTATGCGTGTCGGTGAAGATGGCCGTGTAATAGAAGGACGTAGTGAGACAGAGGGGAAAATGCTGTCTGATGTTGTCGGGAAAGACTTGGCCAAGCGTATTATGGAAGGCGAGGGCAAGGACGGAAGCATCTTTGATGCCGACCGCGACTTGCCTGCCAAGGTAATAGACGGTGATGGCCTGCGCATTGGTGCCGAGGGCATGAAGGGCTTCTACGATGAGATACTTCCCCGGTTCATGAACAAGTACGGCAAGAAGTGGGGTGTGAAGGTTGGAGAAGTGGAATTAGAAAAGCCATTTGATGCCGACCATGATGCACCGTTAAAATGGCATTCTGTTGATGTCAATCCCGAGATGAAGGAGAGCGTGATGCAGGGCCAGACGATGTTCCGTCCAGGTGGTTTGAAGTTCGGAGACAAAGCATCCTTTGATATACATCTTGCGCAAAACCCCGACGGAGGGCCACTTGTATATAAGACAGATGTACTCCCAGATGTTTACCCAAGCCCTTACAATGCTTTTGCAGCCATTCGCAATCACTACCCTGAATACCTTGTACAATGGGATGAGCAAACCGATAAGGTCACCCTGACGTCATGGAGAAGCATATTGGGTAGCCAGGAGCAGAAACCAGCAAGCAAGACGCAACAGCGCAAGGAAGATGCTTATGCTAAACGTGTAAAACGGAATATGCGTAAGAAGGCCGAGGATATGGTCGAGAAGTTGCATATATCCGACGATGTGCTGATAGTTGACAACGCATCAGAGTTGCCTGATGAAGTCTTTGAGGGCATGAGTAGTCGCACCAAAAAGAAGACAAAGCGCAGCAAGGGATGGTTTGACCCAACTACAGGTAAGATAATCCTTATCATCGGCAACAATAGAAGTGAAAAGGATATCCTTGAAACAGTTATGCACGAAGGCGTAGCTCATTACGGACTGCGCAAGTTGTTTGGCGAACACTTCGACACGTTCCTCGATGAAGTGCACAAACATGCAGACAAGGAGGTTAAGGACCGCATTAACCAACTTGCTTTCGAGAAGTACGACTTTGACCTGCGTGCTGCTACAGAGGAATATCTTGCAAGCCTTGCAGAAATGACGGACTTTGAGCGTCCCCAAATGCAAAGCTGGTGGAAGAGGGTGCGTGAGTTGTTTGACCAGATGCTTGTTCGGCTTGGACTTGGCAAATCTCTCACACGCTCATTAGACGACAATGACTTGCGCTATATCCTGTGGCGTAGTTACCACAATCTGGAGTTGCAACAGAACGGGTTGTTTGGTGTGGCAGATGATATCGCCATGCAACAGGAACTAAAAGTACGGGACTTTGCTGTTAAGGCTACGCCGATTATAAAGAATGACTTCCGCATTAGCAATGGTGAAGAAATTCCATTCGGCATGAAAATTAAGATTCTTGACGCATACAACGTTGTGAAGGATAAACATCCAGGCGTTGTTGCCCTTATACGCACACCCTATGGATATGTTGCCATAAACAAAGATGCAGCCGCTTTGCGTAAGGCGTTTAATCTTCCTGATGGACCATATATCTTGTTTGACGAAGAAGTTCTGGATAAAGCGCTTTCAAAGCTTATATCGAGAGGCAATAGGGTAGCCCTAACAGAAGTAGCCACCAATGAAGCTGTTGCAGAAAAGGTGAGCGAGCCTAATGTCCGATTCAGAGAAGATGGTGTAAGAGAGGAAGTAGAGAAGTTTACATCTAAGTACAACAGCAAACCGATATCGTTCTTTAGCCTATCGATGAGCGACGAGGAGTTGATTGATGCGCTTGATATTCCCAAAGAATATCGTAAAGATGAGGACATAAAGGAACTCCGTAAATATTTTGAAACAGAAAAACCTGCCGCATTATTTGATAGGAAAACAGAAAAAATATATATCTTTGCAGACGAGTTAAAGCCTGAAAAGACAGAAGAAACTTTGTTCCATGAGAACCTGCATGCTTCTCTCCACGAAATGTATGAAGATGGTATGAGGAACATCGCTGAACGATTCTGGAATATTGCTCCTGATGAAGGTAAGGTAAAACGCTCGTTTGTAGAGAAGAAATACAAAGATGAAGATGAGAAGAAGGAAGAACTGTTCGTCTTTTGGCTTTCTCGCTCGATGCGTGACGGAGATGTTGACGACATGCTCAATATGTTTGATGACGAAGGAGACGTTATAAGAATAGAAACATTTTTAAGAGATATCGGATATGACAAAGAAAGAGAATCAGCAGAAAGAAAGCAAAAAGAGCGGAGGAATAATGGAGTACATCAAAAAGAATTGGACGGTGTTCAAACCGTCGGAGGACGAGGAAGAAGAGAAGACGGATTCTTAAACAACAAGTCTTTCATGCTTGACGAAGGTGCAGGAGAAGCAGAAAACTACGACGCAGGTCCACTAACCTTTGAGGAAAGCATAACAAAGGCAATGCTTGAACTTTCAAGAAGAAACAAGCAGAACCTTCAAAACAGAATGGATGCCATTGCTGCGATTAAGGGCAATCTCCAGCAGTTGAGAATGGCTATGGCTCGTCAGCGTGAGTATGACAGGAGCACGGTTAATGATATTGTGCGTCTTGTAAGAATGCTGATGGACACTGGCTTTGTTAGCGACATGACCACCTATGAGGTGCGTCGGTTGCTTGCTATGGTAAATAGTGCCACAGGTCGTGAAGATATTTCACAACAGGCAGACAAGATTCTGGACCTGATAACATCGCATCAAATCCGTCAGTGTAAGAGCATTCTTGGCAAACAGATAAGCATACGTGCTTCAAAGGTGAACCAGAGTGGGGTAGAAGTGCAAGGCAAACTCGATGTCGAAGGTCAGCGTATGGTAAATGCGTTGAAGGAAGGCATGGGACTGTATGAGGCTACCATTGACGAGCGTATGAGTGAATGCCTTGATAAGATGGGTGATGCATCCGACGAGGTGGCACAGAAGAATGCGGCCCTGGAATACCAAGGTCTTATGCTTGCCAAACAATATCTCGAGGATGTTAAGGCGAGCGAGCAAGAAGAGAAAGACTTGAAGCATGCTTTAAGTCAGGCTGACGAAGAACGTCGGGCTGGCAGGTTCGGCAGCTACGACCAGTATAAAGAATATGTGCAAAGCCTGCGTGACAGCATCATGCAGAATCGCCTTGAGCGTGTGGAAGCTTATCGCAGACTATTCAACTCTATTGGCGACAACCTGCGAGACAGCGTCAAGAAAGCTTGGGAGTTTAGAGAACGAGAGACTGCAAGGGCCAATGAAATTCTTCACATGGCGAACAGCGACCTTGAAGGTATGTCTGCAAGTGAGCACAGTAGCCAGAAGTGGTGGGAGAGTGCTGTCAATTGGTCTTGGGTACGAGGACTGATGAAACCACTTGCCACATTCGACGAAATGCTCCGATTCTTGGGTCGTAAGAGCGTGGATGGAAGAGGCTATCTTTGGAATCGTTTCTTTAGAGACGGATTTGTAAAGGCTAACGATACGGCTTGGAGAAACCTGAAGAAGGACCACGAAGAGTTGGATGCCAAGGTACGTGACTTGTTCAATGGTGGTACATATATCGACAAGAACGGAAAGACACAGAAGATGCCAAAGATAAACCGTTGGAGCGACCTCTTCTCCCTTGAACGCGACATGCCTACCGCAGATGTTGGTATATGGGATGCTGGAGAAACGAAGACATACACCTTGACTGCCGGCAACCTTCTGTACATCTATATGGTAAACAAGATGAGCGATGGTCGCATGAAGCTTCGCAGGATGGGTATATCGGAAGCAGATGTTGAAGCCATAAAGCAGAGCCTTGACCCACGTCTTATCGAACTTGCCGACTGGATGCAGAACGATTATCTTGTAGGCAAGCGCAACACCTATAACGAAGTACACGAGCGTCTGTTTGGTGCTCCTATGGCTTCCATAGACAACTACTTCCCATTAAAGGTGAATAAGCGCAGCCGTATGCAGGAGATTGACCCTACAGCATATACGGGCGACGGGGATGCAAAGCCATCAGACATTACGGGAGCCATCATCAAGCGCAAGAAGAACACTACGCCATTGGATATCACCAATGCCGATGCCTTTGACGTAATGCTTGAACACTTGGAGCAGATGGAGCATTGGGCCGCTTTTGCAGAACTTAGCCATGACCTGAAGACGCTGCTTTCATACAAGACATTCCGCAATCGTTTGGAGAATATGAGCAGTGTACGTTTCGGTAGTGGTGATGTGCTTTGGAACAACTTCAAGACAGCATGCGCAATTGCTTGCGGTGTGTATCGCCCGAAGATAGACAAGGACAGCATAGACACCTCTCTTGTGAACGTCGCAAAGGGTGTTACCGCTGCCAAGATATCCCTGAGATTGTTCACTGCATTCAAGCAGTTGCTTTCTTATCCTGCATACCTGAGTGAAGCAAACATCATTGAACTTGCCAAAACAACCAATCCTGTAGGTGCAGCAAAGGCATGGAATTGGGCAATAGAGAATCTTCCAGGGTTCGCAGAGCGTTGGCAGAGTAGGCAGGCAGGTGACAGCAGACTGATGAAGACCGATAGCGATTGGGGACTTTGGCGTGAAGGCCTTGTAAAAGAGGCAGCAAGAATAGGCATGTCACCCAATGCCTTTGTTGATGCTCTCACGGTTGTAATGGGTGCAAAAGCCATCTATGAAACAAAGTTGAAGCAGTATAAGAAGGACGGGCATCCTGCCGACGTTGCCAAAGAGCGTGCATTGCTTGATGCTTCCATTGCATATAACGAAACTCAACAGAGTAGCGAAAGCGGATATTTAAGTGCCATGCAGCTTGATAGGACTTTGGCAAGTGTAGCACTCACCGTATTCCGAAATAGTTCGATGGGCTATCAACGCAGGCTGTTCCGTTCACTTGACAACCTGAAGGAAAAGATGAAGCCCGGGTATCGTGAGGAAACCATTGAGTATATGAGGAAGCAAATGGAACGCGACGGACTCACCCCTGAGCAGGCAGGGCGTGCTGCAAAGCGTGCATATCGCAGGAGTTGGGTGGAAGATGTCGTAAACACACTCATATTCGGTTACGGCATTCAGTTTGCATGGAATCTGGGTAGTTATATCCCATACCTGTTGTTTGGTGACGATGATGACAAGAAGAAGGAGTTCCTTGACGATGCAGCAATACACGCCTTTGCAGGAGGAGTTGAGGGCCTCAGCGGGGGAAGCATAATGAGTGAACTTGCCAATATGGGTATGCAGATTGCTATGGCCGACGATGACAGCGAGAAAAAGTCGTTGAAGCAACAGCTTATGAACTATGACTTCAACACGCTTCCTGTTCTCAGCGATATGCAGACAATGCTGCGGCACTTCGGAAGCGATGAGGTTCAGGGATGGAACGACATTGTGAACCTACTTATACAAAGTGGAATCGGTGTTAATCCTCAAACTATAACCGATGCAGCGCTTGCCATAGAGGATGCCGTACAAGGCGACCTTGGAATGGGGAAGGAAATCGGAATGTTCCTGATGCGTCTTGCGGCTGTTCCGCAAAGCCAGTTGGACGAGTTGTATCTCGATGAAGTTGGCTTGATTGCAAAGGATGCCAAAGAACTGAGTGTTGAAGAACTTGCACAGCGATATGCTATTTACAAGCGAAAGCGTGGAGCATACTCGCTTCGTTGGGCATACGATGATGAAGAGAAGGCAGAACTTGAAGAAAAGTATGTAAAGCGATTCAACAAGCGTTTGCAAGAACGTATCGCAGGCCTCAGCGAGGATGGCAAAAAAGAAGCATTTGAAGATGCAGATGACGACGACGATATTGTATTAAAGAACATTGTTGCCAAAGAAATAGCAAAGTCAATGGAACTTCAGGATTATTTTGCAAAGAGCAATCCCACACCTTGGCAGGAAGAGTATCAGCGAGAGCGTAACTTCTATGACCACATGGACGACTTGACACTTGACGTTGCAGCCAAAGCGGCCAAAGATGCAAACGACAGTCCTCGCATAAAGCAAATCGCCAATATGAAGAAGAATCTAAACAATATCCGTAAGGCTCTTGTGTTAGATGTTGAAGGACGTGAGGAGAATATGGAGAGGTTGCGCAACCTTCGCGGCAAATATCTTGAAGCTTTGGATAATCAACCTTCTGGAGCTGTAGTCGTCGAGATAGAAGAGTAAACGAAAATTTCACAAGACAAGAGAGGGGAGGCTCAACGGCCTCCCTTCTTGATTCTTGTAGGTTTACCATGAACGGTGTATGTCGCCAATGGATTGTGCGAAAGTGTTGCTATGCCTTCAAGGCCGTTCTTCCCTATCTGTTCCATGGGGTCCGTATCTTTGCAATGATTTTTGCTTTCAGCAGTTTCCGGCCAAGGCGGCGCTCTTCCTTGCGTTTCCGTGAGAGTTCCTTCCGTACCTGGTCGCACCACTTGAAGTAGTGTTTGCGCTTAATCGCTATGATTTCAGGAGTAATCATGCCACTTTCGTTTCGGTAAGGTGTAAAATAGAACGATTCCTGAATGAGGTGGATGACATGAGACTGTTTCCCTACATAGCCCTTGCGCTTGAAATACTTCAGGTCGTGCTTTGTCATTACGACGAGTTTGCCGTCGAGGTTTGGCATGACATAATAGCGTTCACAGTGCTTGGCGTGTGCTTCATCGGCTTTCTTGATGGCCTCATCGAGTGTCAGTCTCGCTTTGAATTTTGCAATTGGATTCATAAGATTTACATGTGTCAGTCTCGCTTTGAATTTTGCAATTGGATTCATAAGATTTACATTAAAGTTAATAATTATATGATAGCCGCAGTAACGGTTTTTTTCTTTCTCTTGGCCCTGCGCTGTGCCAGAGTGGTGCGCTTGACAATAGTGGGCAAGGGCATTTCTTTGAGACATACATACATGCCGATGGCGCGTGTCATCAGCTTGTCGTCATGATACCCGGACATGGCCTCATATCCTCCGTTATCCGTCTCAATGTATGTGGCATATTCGTCAAGACATCCTTCGTCACGCTCAATGTATAGTTGCTCGCGGACAACCTTTTTCAAGTTGTGGATGATAACTTTCTTTGTCAGCGTATTGGTATGGAAGCCGTACTTACGTGGCGCACCTTCGCGTATATCCTCGGCGCTCTGTTTCCTTGCGTACAGGTTTTCATATACTTCGCGTATCAGGTTTAGGATGTATTCCGCATCGCCCTTTGTGTTGTTGGTTTCAAGGGTGTTGCTCTCGATAACCAGTTTTGCTTCATTATAGTATTGTGCTATTTGCGTTGCCTTCCATGCCAGCAGGTCCATATCGATGTGACCGTACCATTGTGCCACTATGGTAGGTGGAAGTCCGTCAATCATATACAGACGGTCTATGACGAGGATAACAGCAAAGTCGGCCTTAGCAGTATGGCCCTTGCAGACATCGACGACAACCAGGTATCGGTCTGTGACCTCTTCATCCTCGTCTTTCTCCACATCCTGCCATATCCAAAGCCTTCCGTCTTTCTCCTTCTTGAAGCGAAGGTTCTGCAAGGCATCTGCTCCTTCGTCGTCTCTTCCGTATATTTCGCCGGTGAACTTGGGAGGCCTGCAGGTCCCGCGCATCTTATTGATATCGGCAGCATCAAACACTTTGCGTCCCGAGTAGGTGAAAGCCTCAATGTCATCCGACGGATATTCCGAAGCCATGGAAGCGTGTGAGGTGTACTTCGTACGTTCGGCAATATACCAGTTGATGGCCTCCAGCGTTGCACCGTCTTGCCAGAGTTTCCACAGATATGAGCCAGGTTCTGCACGGTCGGATTCCGTAAAGTCAACATTCCTGTTCCGATAAAGCCATAGGGCAAACTGCACAATTGGAGGCAATGGGCTATCTGCGTCAAGCGTTTCGGTGATGGGCAGGCTGTACTGGTCAATCTCAAACCATGCAATAAATAGTGCCTCGAATTGTGATTTCCCTTTCTTGGCAGCAAGATATTCCTTGTGAAAAAGATTACCTGTTCCGTTTGCCGTTGACTCATAGGCAATCAAGGTCAATGGTTTATATAAGACTCCAGACAATGCGCTGTTGACAACTTTCTCAGGCGTAATCTTATCCGTATCTTTCCAAAGGGCCACCTCTGACAGATGCACAAGGCTGTAGCCACCACCACGGCATGACCTTGGGTTCTCTGCCGTACCAATCTTAATCTTACACTTGCGCTGTGGCACGCGGTGGATAAGTCCACTCTTACCTACGCCGACATACTTTGCTTCATTGTCGGAATACTCTTCATCGGCATCGTGGAGAAATTCAAGAGGATATTCATCAATCATCCTCTTGAACATATCATTGATTTCGTCAGAGGTTACGGTTTGGTGCGCAATGATAAGGGAATTAATGCCGATTTTGTGGACAAGCTGTAGCCATGCCATGTATAACTGTATGCAAGTTGAGCCTCCCCATTGACGCGCCTTAAGCAGGACAATACGAATGGGCTTTCCAGAAACTCGCATCTTCTCCAGTTTATTTACCAACTTTCGCTGTGCCCTGTTAAGCCTGAACAGAATATCGTCACCTCCTTCTTTCGGAGATATGTAAGCGAGGCTTGCTGCCCAGAAAGCAAAGTCGTGCCTGATACGGACGCGCATGTACTCCCGGATGATTTTCTGCTTTTCTTCTTCCGAATAGTATTGGTCAACAAATTCATCGTCATAGAACGCCTTGATGGAACCAGCTTTGACAAGTTTCTTTATCAAAGGCACTTTCATCATCGTGTCAGGAAGGTAATGCTCCTTAAATGGAAAGTCTTTTATGGTAACGTGCGTGCGCTGTCCTATAGAACCCTCGCCCGTAATGGGGTTGAACTTGGCCAATATGACATTGTTGCGCGCCTCGTTTTCTGCAAGAATTGCTCTTACAGCCTCAGCATCATCGCCCAACAGTCGCTCATGGACTTTGGTTATCTTTGTCATTGGTATCACTTTAGCCATGGGGCAGGGGAGTTAAGAAAACCTACGGTAACACCTGCCACATAGCAATAAATATGAAGCAGGTTGCCAATGGCTATGTGAAACAATATAGAGCATGCATAGCCTATGGCGATAAATAGTACTATGCAAATGTGATATCTCAGCTTCTTAGCCTGCCATGATACCATGCCAAGCAGGCAAAAGCAAATGCCCGACAAACCAACGGTCGGTTGTTCGCCTATCATCGAACAAGGGCACGCGCTTGCTAAGGCATAGGCCCAAAGCAGATAAGACATAGGCACATCGAAGGTAAAGACAATGCTCAGCAGACACCAGGCGTTGAGGCCGACATGGATGAGGCTTGCATGAGCGAAGTGATAAGAAAAGCGGTGTGGCCATGAGGAATCGTTTGTTATTCCCCATGCAACCATATCCCATCCCAACAACTTGCTTAAAAGGAACATGGCCAGGACGGCAAGGCTCAGAACAAGTGCCGCAACTTTCGTTTCCTTTCTTCGAGACATTTCTTTTTTGCTTTCCAGATAAATAATCGCGCAGTGTCAGGTGTCATGTAGAACGCTGGAGCCTCTTGCTCGACAACTATTTCTACAAGATGCGTCAGTGGAATTTTGCCGTGCAGTTTCCTCTCTTGCTCGACGCGCCTGTAGATTTCATTGTACATCGCCAGTTTGGTAGGTCGCATTGGCGGTGTCTTACCTTTTATGATAAGAGAAACGACATTCAGCGCACGCTCGGGACTTACCCAAAATCGCTTTGCCGGCATTTTTACAACTTCCCTATACACTTTGGAGATACTGATACGACCAGTTTGAGAGAGTTGGAGACTTATCTGCTCGCGATAAGCACGCAACAAATCAAGGTTGCGCTCCTGCTCAAACTCTAACGTACTTCCTGGTCGTTTCATCAGGTGAATTTTTTTATACAAAAATACTATCAACCGTTAAAAGATAAAAGTTTCGCTTCTTAATAGGGCCGTATATTTGTGGTGTAATAAATTATTAACGTAAACAAATGCGAAATGGCAATGATTGAAAATCAAGAGGTTAAGAGCAAACGAGATTTGCTTTCAGAACGGATTAGCGGCAAATATCCCGACAAAGATTTTTCCGACGACGAAGCTTTGTTTGGCCAAATCTCCGATGATTACGATGATTTCGACAATAAGATTAAGGGCTATCAGGAACGCGAGAAGCAGATATTGGACATGTTCAATGCCGACGAGCGCAGCGCAATCTTCCTGAAAGACATGAAGCAGGGCAAGAGTCCCTGGACCGCTTTCATCCGTCGTTTTGGTAAGGATGGCCTCGAGGAACTTGTGAACAACGAAGAGAAGTTGCAAGAGTTTGAGGAGGCCGAAAAAGAGTTCCTGGCCAATGCCGCAAAGAGCAAGGAGATGGACGAACAGCGTGAGAAGAATATTATCGCTACGCAGGCGATGCTCGACGAGTGGGAGAAAAAGCATGACATGGAATACGGTGATGCAGACGCTATCCTTGCAGTTGCTTCGGCCATTGCCGATGACCTCTTTATGGGCGTTGTAAAAGAAGAAACCCTCGACATGCTCCAACGGGCTATGAACTACGAGAAGGACATTGAGAACGCAGCCGCAGAAGCAGAGATTCGTGGCAAGAATGCAAAGATTGACGAGAAGTTGCGCACACGCAAGGCCAGCGACGGCACCGTAGCCCTTGACGGCAAGACAGGCAATAACATGGCTCCGAAACCTCGCAATCTTGGTGCACTTGGTCGCTATGGCGGCGAGGGTAACACCACTATCTGGGAACGTGGTAACGAGAAGCGTACACGTTACAATTCGTAAGAGATTTTTTAATTATAAACCTAATTATTAACAAGATGAAGAAGACAATGAAAACGATGTTGGGCGTTCTGCTCACATTTCTCGCGCTCATTCTGGGCGCACAGTCGGGTGTCGTAATGGCAGCTGCCTCTACTTTACCCGATGCCGGCAAGACCACTGGCGGTGAAGGAGGCCTCGAGACTCCTCCTACTGGTATCGCCACTGAGACTCAAGGCCGTCAGGAGGGCGACCCCGAGTTTTACACCAAGGACATTGATAGCCGAATCGTCAAGATTCGTCCGATGGCCACTCCTGTTGACCAGATTTCTCGTTATGCCAAGGCGCAGAAGAGTGATTCGTTCGAGGTGAAGTATTACAGTGTTGGCACACGTCCCATCAAGTGCGTGACAAACGCAGCTGTCACTGCACAGAGTAGTGGCGCAAGCCTCAAGCTTCCTGTAGATGACATCAACATGTTCACCCTCGACGATACCATTCGCGTAGTAGGCGTTAAGGCCAAATACGACTATGCCGGTAATGCCTATGATGCAGATTCGGAGAACACACCCGACCTGGTTCTGTGTGTATGCGGTCGTGATAGTTCGACAAATGAGCCTATTGTATATGCGGTTAATGGTAACAAACAGAACGGTACTGGCCCCACTATCTGGGTTCCTGCCATCCCCAATGGCTCTACCCTTGTTCGTATGGGTAAGGCTTGCGGTGAGCTTGACGTGCAGACAGGCCGATTCAACAACATTCCTACTGCCGAGATTCAGTACTGCCAGAACTTCATGATTCAGATTGAGCAGTCGAAGTTTGACGAGATTGCCGCCAAGGAGGTTGACTGGACATTCAGCGACATTGAGGAGGATGGAATCTACGACATGCGTCTTGCTCAGGAGAACACTTATCTGTGGGGCGACAAGCACGTTATCTATCATCCCACCAAGGACGGAATGGCAACATGGTTCACTGGTGGTATCTGGTACATGGCCGGCAAGGACATCGAAGTCGGCGAATGGGATGCTACTAAGAAATGTGCCGTCATCAGCGACGACAACCTTGTTGACATCACTAAGGACCTCTTCGTCGGTACGGGCATCGGCAACAAGCGTAAGATTCTGCTTTGCGGTAGCGACATGCTTTCGGCCTTCTCCAAGATTAAGAGTGAGAAGTTCCGCCTAAAGGACACCGTAGAAGTTTGGAACCTGAAGTTCAAGTCTTGGGACACTGACTTTGGAGAGGTGCTGACCATCCACCACGAGTTGTTCGACATGAACGGCATGGCAGATTGTGGCTTAGCTCTCGACCCCGAATACCTGTCTAAGAAGACTCATGTTTCTTGGGGCCGCAACGTGCTCGACTTGAAGAAGTCTGGTATTCGCAACACTAACGCCGTCGTATTGCAGGAGGTTAGCTGTCTCTATCTTCGCTACGCAAAGGCTCATGCCCGTATGCGTCTTGCTCAGGCTCCGGCTGCAACCAGCGGTTCTTAAACTAATAGAATAGTTAAATTATTAGGAGGCAGGGCGAGAGGGTGACCGCTCGCCCTGCTATCCATTAGAAACGTTATTATGGCAAAGTTCGTATCAAAAACCCATGCTTGTCTGAGTGTCGTCCTTGACAGCGGTAAGAGCAAGCATATATCTTTTACAGAAGTCACAGGAGGCAGTAGCGTGCTGTACACCGATGATGAGGCTGTCATCAAGGGCCTGCGTCGCCATCCTCGCTTTGGCAAGCTGTTTAAGGAGGAAAAGGAAGAGCCAGTTAAGGCAACAGCCTCAGTGCCCACGACTAAGGCTCCTGAGAAAAACGAAGTCGAGTTCTCTACACTCGAAGACGCTAAGGACTATTTTAGCGACCGCTATGGCGTAAGCCGCAGTAAGATGCGGACTATGGCCGCAGTTGAGGATATCGCCAAGAGTCACGGCATTACAATCAAGTGGAAGTAATCAGATGGAATACAAAGTAGCCGATATCGTCAGGGAAATCAATATTGCGCTCGACAAGAACATGTCGAGTGAGGCCCTTAGCAACTTGGGGGATGTTGATACCCTTACGCTTGATGAAATCATTGCCAGCAAAATCGAAGACGCAGCTCGCACCGTTACGCTAAATGCTCCATACACTCTGTTGGATGGAGGCAAGGCTTTCGGAGATGTGGTCGGTTGGGATATGCAGGCAGGCTATGGCCCGGGACGCATTGTCCTTCCCGATGATTTCCTTCGGTTGCTTGTGTTCCAGATGAGTGACTGGTCTCGCCCTGTTACCGAACCAATTACGGAGGACGATGCCAGATATGCCCTACAGCGCAGCCGATTCCCCGGTGTGCGCGGATGCCCACAATCTCCCGTCGTGGCATTGGCGAAACAACCTGTGGGGCTTGTGCTCGAATTTTACTCCTGCACACAAGGAGAAAACGTATATGTTAAGATGGCCCGTTATGTGCCAATACCCAAGAAGTTCATCTACGAAGGCGAAGCGCGCATTGACCTTTGTGAGAAACTGCTGCGTCCTATAATCTACTATGCCGCCTATCTTGTTGCTATAAGCATTGACAACGCAACTCAGGCCGTATCGTTGCGCAGGCAGAGTTATGAACTTATGGGAATGACGGATGGGTCGTCAACGGAAGGGTGACCGAGAGGCCTATGGTGGCTCCCTGCTAAGGAGTTTTACGCCAAAAGCGTAACGGGGGTTCGAATCCCTCTCCTTCCGCAAAGAAATAAGAATAGCAATGGATATAAGAAATCTTGGTGTATTCGCAAATATAGATGCCGTTTGGTCCGCTTATTCAAACGGAGGTCGAGAAGGCGATTATCTGTATATTGGTGCCGATGAGGCTACCGGCACAAAATATCGTTGGAACAAGTACATCCTGAAATGGGAAAACGCGGAAGTTGTAACGGAGACACCGGCGCGTGAGATGAAAACCATAGACGGTGACCTGACTATCAACAACGATTTGTTTGTAGCGGGAAAGATACATGGGGGCGGGCTCCAGGACGGAAAATCAGCCTACGAACTGGCGGTAAAGAATGGTTTCAAAGGGACAGAGACAGAATGGTTGGCGTCGCTGGTTGGTAAAGATGGGGATGATGGGAAGTCTGCGTATGAGATAGCCGTAGCAAATGGTTTTGAAGGTTCAGAGGAAACTTGGTTGGCTTCTCTAAAAGAGGCTTCCGACTATACCCACGAGACGGTAGCTTCTCGTCCATCGACTGGCGAGCCTAATATTATCTATGCTATCCCTGGTACGGAATCGTGGACGGAGGAAATCTACGTTAATGGTTCATGGGTGGTGCTTGCTACACATAGCGGAACGATGGCAGAAGTAGATGCAACGCCAACCGAAGGCTCTACACATGCAGTGCAGAGCGGTGGGGTGTATTCAATACTTCATGGTCAAGAACAGAACTATGTAGATGGTTTTTATATAGCCAATACGGGTGAAGCAGTTGCGGACGAATCTTATTGCTATTGTGATTACATCCCAGCAGTTAAGAACGATGTTATTGAGTGGCACTTTGGAACGACACAACTGCCAATCTATGTCGGGTTATATAACGCCAACCATGTAAAGGTAGATAACTATTCAGGGAATGTCGAGAGCGCAAGTTCTGGTACACGGACATTTACGATTACGAGTGCATATTCCGTATATATGCGCTGTTCATTCTCTCTTGCGGACATAGACAATTGTTATGTAAAGAAGAATGGTGTAATTGTATGGTCGCCAAAGCACAAAGTAAAGTCGATATTGGAAGATATGCCGATAGACAGCATCCCAACAAAGGGGAGCGGGCGAGCAGTGTCTGGCAACGGAATATATGAGCAAATAGACCAAATCGCGCCTAAAGCGTCTAACTATATAAGTGGCTACGTTCCCGTCACATCGACAGGTGTATTAAGTCAAGAGGCATCTTATGGCTTTAGTGACTATATTCCCATTAAGGCTGGCGATACAATCGAATGGTTGTATGACACAACGAGCAATACTTATGCGAGAGCAATTCTGTACGATGCCAACTATACATATCTCGGTTATTATCAAGGAACTTCCAATACTGGCATAAGGACGATTACATTAAGCAAAGCTAATCTTGCATATATCCGCGTCGGCTTTAAGAAAACGTCCTATGCAGCCGCATATCTTAAGGTTAATGGCACTCTTGTCTGGTCGCCACAACTCAGTCTTACCAAAGACTGGAACCTCATTCGGCCGACAATGGATTCCTTAGGCTATACGTCCAGCGAATACGGTGTCATGGTACGCAATGGTTCGCAAGGTTCTGCCGGCAATAACAATGTCGTGACAATATGCGGTGGCGCAGATGCTCCAGGTCTTGTAATTCCCGTCAAAGAAGGCCATTCGTATAGGTTGTTCGTTGCCCGCCCCAATACTGAGGGTTACCAATACTTCTACAATTTCTATACCTACAACACAACAACACCTCCCACCTTGTATGATGTTGCCAGCCGCATAAGGATTTCAGACACTTACAATCTGCCAATATCTACACCCGTTACTATAAAAACTGGTGAATTGGCAATATCGTTAGTCCTATGTGAGAAGACAGAGGCGAATGGCACATATCACGCCATAAGATATAGCGACTTCCTAAACGATTGGAATAACAATATGATACGGCTGGTAGATGTGACCAATAATATCCTTGAGCAGATGAGACAATACTTGCCGTCCATCCAGTCCGTTCTTGCTGACGATATATATAAGCGTAACGCAGACAAATTACCCATGCTATACAATGCTTGTCGTTGGAGAAAGGACAGTGCTACATTTAAGGACTTTCAGTGCCTTATATGTACGGATAGCCATGGTGATTCGTTGTCCGTAGATAATGCTGTTGAGGCGGCAAATAAATTCGAGACAGTAGATGCCTTGATGCATCTTGGAGATTATCAGCAAGGTTACTATTCGCCAGCTGGCGTAGTTGCGTATCAAGCAGATGTCGCAGCCTCTAAAAAGCCTTTCTTCTTTGTCATCGGCAATCATGATGTCGGCAACAATGCTTATGTCGGTCTATGTTGCGACCATAGCGAGGCATACACCGCATATATTGAGCCTCTTATCAATGCGGGACATATAGCCGATACTGGCGGAAAGTGCTACTACTATGTAGATAACCCTACTTTCAAATTGAGAATTATTGCACTATATGAGTGGGACGAGGATATACAATTCGACGAGGAGTACTGGGCACCAATAACCTATGATAGTACTCTCCCTAATATCGCGCCAAATACATCGTATGCAGTAGGCGATAAGGTTAATGCTGGTGTCTTTGCCAATTACGGACACAACTACACATCATACTCATTCCAATGCGCGAAGGCTTGCACAATAAGCACAACGCCCTATAATTCCGTCGCCTATCTCCCCAAGTATAAAATGGCCAGAGGGTATCGCGTTATCCGACAGGAACAGGCACAATGGTTCTTGGACACACTTGCTTCAACGCCTGCTAATTATGGAGTGCTTGTGTTGACGCACAATCCATACGGACAGACAATCGTATCGCAAGATTTGCCGTTCAACTATATTGCGGGAAGATTAGGGTCTGCCGCAGCGCAAGACTATATGCAGACCAACTTCATTCAAGAAGCCATTGCCGCTTTCAAGATGGGCACCAACTACTCTGCCAATATCGTAATGAAGAGTGGTGCCGCATACATGAACATCCAAGGAGGCAACACCTATGCGTATTCAGTCAGCAAGGACTTCTCCGCGAAGAATAGCGGAGTATGGGTTGCTGGAGTGCTCGGCGGCCATGTACATAGCGACAAGGTGTATAAGGATGAGACCAATATAGTCTATTCTATCAATCCCGCATGTGCTGCTACCGATGTATCTAATGCCAAGAATGGTGACATTCGTAGGACGGCAACCGATGGAATAGCCTATGATTGTCTGACGGTTGTCTCAATTGCAAACGGTCGCATCGGACTCGTCAAACTTGGAGTCAACGTCACCGAAAACGGAGTAAAGCGCGATTATATGGTGATTAACGCAGCAATATGATAGCGTTGATTTTATTATTGTGAAGTAAGATGGGAGAGATTAGGTCATTTATTGTGGCGATATTGACGGGCTTGGCGGCTTATCTGCACCCAATCGCGAACAATGTATTCGCATTGTTGTGGCTATTGGGAGGAAACTTCATTATCGGTTTGCTGTGTGGTTTACTGGTATATCATGAGAAGTTCCAATGGAAGAAGATGTTGCAATGCTTCTATGAGGCGCTGATATTGTTCGGTCTGGCGGCGTTTATCTACGTCATCGGGCGAGAGAACGGCAACCATGAAGGCGCGATGCAGGCGGTAAGCATGATAATATATGCAGCCTGCTACTTCTACGGAGTGCGCATACTCCGTAACCTTCGCGACATGGCAAAGGACGGGAGCCCAGCCTGGCACTTGCTGAATTTCCTGTATTCCATCATGTCGATGGAGTTTGCCAAGCATATCCCGTATCTCCAGGAATATATCAACACGAAGGGCGCAGAGGCCCACAATGAACTGGAGAAGGAGGAAAAGACATGATACTGATGTGGCTCATATTGATGTGGCTGGCCTCGGCGTTTGTCACGCTGGGCTTGACCTATGTAAAGTGGAAGCGAAGAAACGATGGTGAGTAATGTGCCACATGGTGTGATAAAAAACTTATAAGACATGAAACTGACGGAAAACTTCACTCTTGAAGAGTTGTACGCGAGCGCTACGGCTGCGCGTAAAGGGATAGACAACACACCCTCAATGGTAGTGCAACAGAATTTGCGGATGCTGGCGGAGAAGATACTCCAGCCCATCCGCGACGAGTACCGGCACCCCATAACGGTCACGAGCGGCTACAGATGCGCTACGCTTAACAAGGCCGTGAACGGGGCAAAGAACAGCCAGCACCTTACGGGATGTGCGGCGGACATTAAGTGTACCTATACGAGCAAGGCTTATCTGTTCCGGCTTATCCTGCGGATGATTCGGGAAGGCAAGATTGTCGTCGGGCAACTTATCTGGGAGTACGGCACGGCGGACGAGCCGAACTGGATTCATGTATCCTTGCCCACGGCAGGGAAGAAGAACCAGGTGTTGTATCTGTATAAGGTGCAGAAGTGATTGAGAAGTAGAATATAACGGCGTTCTTTGACTTATTGGATTACCGCTGTTTTGGTAAAACATATAAATTTGTTTTGCCGAAACAAAAATAAATACCTAACTTTGTTCCATCAAAGTTAATAAAATGGAAAGTAGAAATAGTATTCAGTACCGTGGTGAACTTGACCTAAACGGTATGATTATACCCTGCTACGTCCTTGAAGACGGAACGAGAGTTTTGTCCGGGCGTAAAATGCAAGAAGCGTTAAAAATGGTAGATGAGGGTGGCCAAAAATCATCTGGGCACAGAATGGCAGTTTTTCTTGGTCGAAAAAACATTAACCCTTTTATTTCCAAATATTTGGAGGTGGGCACCCTTGAACCTATAATTTGCTATGACGGCAATCAAAGAATCAATGGCTATCGTGCGGAGGCATTAGCCGACATCTGCGATGCGTTCTTGCAGGCAAGAAAGGAAATAGACTTGTCCCCTCGTCAGTCGATTATTGCGGAACAGTGTGAAATACTGATGCGGGCCTTTGCCCGTGTTGGCATAACCGCACTTGTAGATGAAGCCACTGGCTATCAACACGACCGAGAAAAAGATGAGCTCCAAAAGATTCTCAAGGCATACATTTCGGAAGAATTGCTGCCATGGCAGAAGCGTTTCCCAGATGAGTTCTACAGGCAATTGTTCCGATTGAATGGCTGGGACTATACCGTCAAAGGCATTAAGCAACGTCCAGGTGTCATAGGCAAATGGACTAATACAATTATCTATAAGGAACTACCTGTTGGTGTTCTGGAGGAGCTGAAGAAGAAAACCCCAAAAGACGACATGGGGAAATTGAAGGCAAGGCTCCACCAGTCGTTGACACTTGATATAGGCGAGCCAAACCTTGAACGTCAGATAACCAAGATTACAGCCTTGTTTCAGGTGTCCGATAATATGGCTCAGTTCTGGCAAAACTTCCAGAAGATGAAGGATAGGCAAAATGGCCAATTGGAACTTCCATTCGATTTTGACGAAGACGGACATACGAAAGAATGATTTATTGCGGTTCTCTCCTTACCCGTGTGCGACCATAAGGCTCACGATTAGGCGCACGGCCTACGAGAGAATCATTTGACGGGTACAAATTTGTACTTTTAAGCGGTAATCCAAGTCGGGTTGCCGCTTTTTTGTTGTGTAACTATAAATGAGATAAGATATGAAGAAGAAAGAAAGGGACTACACTCTGTTGCAGATATTGTTTGCTATACTGATACTTTTGGCCTGTTGCGCCATGAGCAGTTGCAAGACGAAGTATGTGGTGGAGAGCGTGAAAACCGATTCCGTGTATATCACCAAGACGCAGTACGACAGCATCTGGCAACATGATTCTATCTACCTGCATGAGTACGCAAAGGGTGAGACAATCTTTGTGGAGAAGGAGAAGTGGAAGACATTCTACAAGGAGAGGGTGAGGATAGATACTCTTATCGAGAATCATGTGGATTCCGTTGCCGTGCCTTATCCCATGGAGAAGGAGTTGAGGTGGGGGCAAAAGACCGCCATCAAGTTCTTCCCGTGGCTCCTGGTTGCTTGCGCAGGACTTGCGGGGTGGACGTTCAGGAAGCCGTTGAAGAAACTTATTGCTATGCTGATTTAGCCTGCATTGGGGGGTATGAAAAAGCCCCCGACTTTCTTGCTGTAACGCCAATTACTTACAAGAGACCTACTTAGTGGCCATCGGGGGCCTTTTTTGTGCCGTCAACCGTTAAAAGATAAAAGTGGAATGTGGGTGTGAAGGGGTATTTTTGCGCATATAGAATAGTGTAACCATTAAAACAGAGTATGCAAAATATCACACTGACAGTAGTAAAGGCAGACGTTTACGAAGAGATAGCAAAGACGACATCGTATGTCGGGGCCAAGAAGATAGGAAATGATGCCGACTCTTACGAACGTATCTTCACTACGGACGAAGACAGGCAGATGCTTGAACGCTTCTGGCACGAAGCCTGCAATGCCGTGACGACACAAATGCGCGATTTCCTTTCTGATGTCAGTCAGCTTGGCGACAGCTTCTTCACGGACATAAATGCAAACTATGAACTGGAATTGAATATGCCGGACCGCTTTGAGACGAAACTGACTAACAGCATTGAGAAGGAACTGTTCACTTTCTTTGTCTGCTTTATCCTGGGCCAATGGTATTCGATGACCAATGTCGAAGATGCCGAAGGACAAGCAAAGAAGGCCGAAGGGGTGATTAAGAACGTAATGGATAAAATCTATTACCTAACCCCTCCTGTATTATAATACTCTTACATCAATAAATAAAATACTATGGCAAAGAAGACTATCTGCATTGACTTTGACGGTGTGCTGGCAGACTATAGCGAAGGCTTCCAGGGCAAGGACGTGTTTGGCGAAATGATTCCCAACGCAGACATTGCTACAAAAGTGTTGAAGAATAACGGATGGACGATTATTGTTTACACAACTCGTCCTGTTACCGATGCTTTGAAAGATTGGTTGAAGGAGAACAAGATTACCTACGACCACATCAACGAGAATCCCGACCAGCCCAAAGATACCAGCGAGAAACTTATGGCAGACATCTATCTCGACGATAGAGCCATGTGCTTCCGTGGCACCTGGAACGAATGGGCTGTGAGGGAAATCGCCGAGTTTACGCCTGCCTGCCTCACAAAAAAGAAAGAAAAGGCTGCTTTTGAAGCCGCTTATAAAGAAGGCGACATTTGGAAGCGTGGCAACGAAAAGCGTATTAAGGTGGAAGGAGTGTCGAGATAGATAACTTATGGCAAGCGAGAAGAATATCACGTTGTACGTGAATGAAATCATGTACGACATCAGCAACAAGGCTTACCTTACAGGGCGTAGCAAAGGCGATGCTTCTGCAAAGGCTGTGCATGACATGCAGGTGACGGAGAATCCCAATATTGCAAAGCCGGTGGTTCGTTTCGTTCTGGAGGCATATAGCAGCCTAAAAGGGGTAATGGCCGAATGGGTTACCGTAACCGGCGCAGTGGTTGCTGATAACACTCCGCTTGTCAGCAATTCTCTTGATGTGACAATTAATGTGCCCGACAACTTTCACGATTCCATGTTGAAGGGAGTTGCAGACTCGATGCACAGTTACATCGTGGACAAGGCTCTTGCAGACTGGTTCTCCATCACCAACAAGGAAGATGCGGAACTGTATGCCAACAAAGCCACAAACGACATTGCAAAACTGAAAGAAGCATTATTCAAGAGGAAAAGGCCAATAAGGACCAGCTGATATGGAATACAACAAGATTGTTACACTCACATTCAAGAGAGAAGAACTTCTCTATGACATTAAGAACATTGGATGGATTAAAGGCGATGTGATGTCTGAGGAGATGCAACACATAAAGCATTTGATTCAGGACATCGGCGAGGATGGGAATGTTGACCGCGTTACCCGAATCATGGACTTGGCCTTTGCCGTCTGTGTGGAGTTGTGCTATCCCTTCAGCAAGGAAGATGTGGATGATGAAACCGTAAAGGACGACACGCTGGAGAATGCCGATGAGTATGTGTTGAACCTGCGTGTTCCGGATTCGTTCTCAAAGACAACGGTGCAACTTCTGCTGCGATACATTCACGAGTTTATCATTTACCGAGCACTTTCCGACTGGTTCAGTATTGTCTATCCCGAAGGAAAAGGAATCTGGGACGAGAAGTTGGCCAATGCAGAGTCGGAGATTAGTGGATTACTCAATTCAAGAACAAAGCGTGTAAGGCGCAAGCAATCGCTATTCTAAGGTATGGAGAAGGTAATACGATACAATGGTCATACCGCACAGCCGTCTGATTACGAAACACCAGACGGTGACCTGGCTTTGTCCCTTGGTCTTGTCCATGAGGATGAGAGCCTGCGCAGTGTCCTGCCTCCCGAACAATTATTCAATGTGCCATCGGGGTACAAGGTTGCCTACATCCACAAGACATCATCGTTCGCCCACTACATCCTGCTGAAGTACACGAGTGGTACTTGGACGGCTTATTGGGTCGATAATGCATTGGTTGAGGCTGCTTCGAGTCATCCATACGACTTCGCGATAAGCGATATCCATCTGATAGATGGTTATAGCTATTCAAGTAGTGACGAACCCAAAGTCGTAGGGATAGGCAATACACTTGTTTTCTATGCCGTTGCTGGCATGAACTATGTCCTTTGGAAAGATGATGACTACAAATACTTGGGGAGCCATATCCCCGAGGTGGAGCTTAGTATGGGTTTGCTTGGTCGTCCTCGTTTTTACTCGCTTGTCTATGGCTCGACTTTTAATATTTCGTTTGATTCGATATCAGAAAGCGACATCCAGAACGGAAAGACATTCTCGGAAAGTAACCAGACACGGATAACGGAGCAGGTGATGGGCAAACTTAATAAGTTTGTCGCAGACACTACGGTTAATCACGGACGGCATTGTTTTCCGTTCATGGTACGGTACGCATTTCGTCTTTACGACAACTCGCTGACCATGCACTCGGCTCCCATCCTTATGAACCCATGTACCAATGGTGGACCCATTGTTTTCTGGGATAGGGCTGCTGGTAATGGTTCATACACGTCGGCAACACTGAATATTATGCTTGTGGCCGCAGAATTGACCTATCAAATAGCCCAGAGTTCAGATTTGACTGCAATAAGGAATTGGAAGGATATTGTGAAGTCAATCGACATCTTTATATCTAAGCCTATATACACCTATAACCAGGACGGAAAGATAGCGTCGTTTGCTGATACAGACAATTTTGACACAAAGTTTATCGGTAAACTTTATGCACATACAGAGAACGGCAATATTCAATTTGTCCGTCAAGGTGACCCCCCAGCTAAATCGCGTCTAATTGCCCCCATTACAAACGCTGCAGAAATACTAACCTATTATTCAGAATGGCCTTATCACCAGCTATACGGATTGTACTTTAAGGATGACAGAGGTCACCCCGATACCACATTGCACCTCCCCGAGTTTGACACGGAAACGGTGCGTGAGAACATTAGTAATTGCAGTAACTTCTACCTTTTGCACTCAATTGCAATTGAAGACCTCACGGATGAGGAGACTACAATAGAAACTCCAAATGACTATCTTCCATCGCTCGTTGCACGAGAGACTATGACCGACGACTACCAGAGTCACGACATTTTCTCTCCTCAGAATGCATACGCCTATAACAATCGCCTCAACATCTCAAACATCGGGCGGACGTTGTTCAACGGATTTGATGCCGAAACGATGTTTGCGCGGTGCCAGCGTACCCATTCGTACTCCGTAGATAGCAATAATAATCAAGTAACAATCAATGCTGATTTCCTTTACGATGAAGGGATGCGAATCTACACCTACATCAAGGAGAACGGACAAGAGTACATTGTCAAGAGCAACCATATCTATAATACTCTGCGGATGGTAGAGTTCTTTACGCACGAGTATTCTGGCACTACCGTAAACCGCTCCTCTATGTGTTGGTTTTTTTATCCCAATGCCAACGCTACAAAGATGGTCGTCGAGCAAGGTGGGATATATCGCTACGAAGTCAAACTCGAGCCACACGCCATGCTTAATGGGGCCTGTGCGCTGCTGCCGTATGAGGCGGCACGTGAGCACCAGAACATAGGCGCACCAACCAGAGGTAGTACTGATGTAATAGTTCCTGTTCCCAACAAGATATACACGAGCGAGGTCAACAATCCCTTCTTCTTCCCATTGTTGGGCATCAACACGGTTGGCTCGGGGCAAATACTTGGCCTTGCAAGTGCAACAAAAGCATTGTCGCAGGGCCAGTTCGGTCAGTTCCCACTATACGCATTTACTACGGATGGCGTATGGGCATTGGAGGTGTCAAGCACGGGCTCTTATTCTGCCAGGCAACCTGTAACGAGAGACGTATGTATCTCGATGGAGAGCATCACCCAACTCGACAGCAGTGTCGTGTTTGCCACAGACAGGGGACTGATGATGTTGCAGGGAAGCGAAGCCCTGTGTTTGTCGGATGACGTACGGCTTGAAGATGAAGAGGACTACGCAACAATGTGCAGAGGCTTGCAGCTGTCTTGCGACCCATCGTTGTCAGGTGCGTTGCACATCGTTCCGTTACGAGATTTCATCAAGGACTGCCGGCTGATGTACGACTATACCAACCAACACATACTTGTCTATAACACAAGCAGGTCGTATGCCTATGTCTTCTCGCTGAAGAGCAAGAAATGGGGAATGATAAAGTCGAACCTGAAGGCGTCACTTAACTCATATCCCGATTCCATTTGTGTGATAAGCGGACAAAGCAACGATGTGGTGGTGGACTATAGCGGAACGGATGTGACAGCATCAACGGAGATGCCATTCGTGGTGCTGACACGACCGCTTAAACTCGATGCACCCGACATCATGAAGACCATCGACACCATCATTCAGCGAGGAAAGTTTGTGAGAGGACATGTAAAGACCCTGCTCTATGGTTCGAGAGATTTGTATAACTGGCAACTTGTATATACATCCACCGACCACTACCTTCGTGGATTCCGTGGCACACCATATAAGTATTACCGCATCGCCCTTGTAGGCGCGATGACAAAGGATGAACGCATTTTTGGTTGTGAAATCAGCTTCACACCCAGACTTGTTGACCAATTAAGATAAAAGGCTATGGCAGAAGAAAAACTAATGAGGCTCAGCCGCGTTACCCGACGCAGCAAAGAAGAAATAGACAGCGTACTTCGGAGTAAGAGACTTGGCAACCGACGTGCGTTTGATGTTCTATTCGAAGCCCAAGCCGCCTATAACGGAGGCGACCGTTATCGCAAAGACCGTTGGCGTAACAAACGTTATACCTACGGCGACCAGCTTGGCGATGAAATCACCGTTGACGGCAAAACCATAACAGAAGAGCAACACATTATCGAGCAGGGTAATGCTCCGTTGAAGAATAACCTCATAAGACGACTTGTGAGAAACGTGCTTGGCGTGTACAGAGGCCAGTCGAAAGAGCCTACCTGTACGGCCAGGGACCGTAACGAACAGCGTGTAGCCGAGTCAATGACAACCCTGTTGCAGTATGTTCGACAGATTAACACGCTCCCTGAATTGGAGGCTCGTTCGTTTGAGGAATATCTTATTGGTTCGTTGGCAGTACAAAAGAAGTGGTACGGATGGAACGAAGCCATGCAGCGTACAGACTGTTGGACAAAAGTAGTGGACCCGAACAGGTTTATTGTTGACGTGAACATGCGCGACTTCCGAGGTTGGGATGTAGGCCTCATCGGCGAACTTCATGACATCGATTTCAATACGCTCTGCTGTGAGTTTGCTGAAAGTCCTGATGATTACGACCGTCTCTATTCCTTATATACTTTCGCGCGCGATAGGCACTCATTCCTTGACACATGGGAAGAGTTTGGTTTTTCTCGCAGGCGGAACTATGACTTCATGTTTTGCAGTGACCCGACCCGATGCCGCGTAATTGAAGTATGGCGCAAGGAGGCAAAGCCGAGATATCGCTGTCACGATTACAACACTGGCGAGTTCTTTAAGATAGAGGTAGATGACTATAAGGTATTGGTCGAGGATGTGAACAACGACCGCATACGTCGTGGCTTAGAGGCAGGTTTTGAGCTTAAAGATATCCCATTGATTGAAGCCAAATGGTTTGTCGATTCATATTGGTATTTCTATTACCTTACTCCCTTTGGCGATATCCTGAAAGAAGGAGAAACACCGTATGACCACAAGAGCCATCCTTATGTGTTCAAGCCTTATCCCTTCATCGACGGAGAACTGCACAGCTTCGTGGCCGATGTGATTGACCAGCAACGCTACGTCAACCGCCTCATCACAATGTACGACTTCATCATGAGGGCAAGCGCCAAGGGTGTGCTCCTCTTTCCAGAAGACTCTATGCCGAGGGGTATGAGTATCGAAGATATTGCGGAAGAGTGGAGCCGATTTGATGGCATCTTATTGTACAGGCCAAAGCCGGGCATACCTATTCCGCAACAGATTGCCAACAACTCAACGAACATTGGAATCTCGGAACTACTGAACCTGCAGCTGAAGTTCTTCGAGGATATCAGTGGCGTTAACGGGGCCTTGCAAGGCAAACCTGGTTACAGTAGCACAAGCGGAGTGCTCTATGCCCAGCAGGCAAACAATGCAACTACGTCGCTGCTTGACTTGCTTGAATCTTACAGTAGCTTCATCAAGGATGCTGCCTATAAGGACATGAGCAACATCTTGCAGTTCTACGATGAGAAGACGGTGAAGATGATTGCCGGGGAGAATGCAAGCCTTGCAGAAATGCAGAATATCCTCTACGACATGAGCGTAGTTGAAAGCACATCTACACCTGCATACAGGGCAATAGCCAATGAGTTTCTCATGGAAATCTGGAGGCAAGGACAGATTACGCTCGAGCAATTGCTCGAACATGGCGACTTCCCGTTTGCCGACGAACTTTTGCAGAGCATCCAGAGCCAGAGCAATCAGATGCAGGAGGGCCAGCAGGTCGCAAGCATGCCGCCGCAGCTTGCAGAGCAGGCAAGGCAAGGAGCGAACATGGATTCTGTGAACAATGCTTACGACATGCTTCGCAACGCAGCATAAACCAGACAAAGAAGCGCCGAGGACAACTTCGGCGCTTCTGTTTTATCGGCAAGGAATTATTGGTACGGCCCTTCCCAGTAGAGGATGGTGTAGCGCATATCCAGCTTGGCATCGAAGCGTTTCCTGTGACGTTGCCTTCGCATACTTGAACATAGCCTGGCAGATGGTCTTGCTGTATGCCCTGAGATTGTTGGTTCTGCGCCAGTGGCGATTGGTAGTATGGCACTGGGCTTCGTGTCTGCCTACTATCTCCGAAGCACGATGACGGACATACATGTAAAACTCCCGTTCCACGTCATCGTAAACGATATCTATCACATCGTTCTCTTTGAGCGATAGCGACAAAGAAAGAGAGGCGGTAATGTCTATTCGGCCTGTGGCGTGGAAAGTGATGTCAGGTCGCCGGGTGTGAGGTAGGAACTTATTAATCATGTTTGGGGAGGATGATATAGTAGTACTTCTTTTGATGAGGCTCGAAGACAGGTCTTACGGGCAGTCGGACAGATTGCTCGGGCTTGATTCCGTAGTCATAGAGGATTCTGTTGACGGTAGGCACAAGACATTCAAAGCCGATGCACTTATGCTTCTGGTTAAACTGAATCTCGGCAAGTTGCGTGGGCAGTTCTATTTCAGGA
The DNA here is from genome assembly GCA_017469925.1 of Bacteroidaceae bacterium. Taxonomy (GTDB): domain Bacteria; phylum Bacteroidota; class Bacteroidia; order Bacteroidales; family Bacteroidaceae; genus Physcousia. The sequence continues at coordinate 458,608 of JAFUFK010000016.1, forward strand.
TTCAGCATGAAGGCATAAAGCGGTCCTCGCACACTGTTGCAAAGATGAAATACATACACTTTGGCTTCCTCTTGTCCAAAGACATGCAGGTGGTTGAAGAGCCTGCGAGAAAACGTAACAGAGTTGTCGCGTCCGTCGGCAATTACAAACATGCCCCGGTATCTCCATTTGTCATACAGCCGTAGGGCTGTTGCTTTGATACTCCCTTTCATGTTCGTAAGATTAAGATACAAGCACTGCTCCAGGGCTGTTCTGGATTAATGACATGCGATAGACATTGCGAGAGCGGAAGGTCACCGTTTCGACAAACTTGAACGAATGGTTATTGTCCATCTGTCTGCGATGTTCCTCTGCCTCAGCCTTGCTGGCAAAGATGAACCCCGAGAGGTCGCATCTCATGGTTCCTCTTGTGTTGAAGATGTTGGTGTAATACTTGTGGCCGAAGATGAATGCCACGATGCTTTCTAATACAGTTTCTTTCATAGTGGTATTGTTTAGAGTTATTTATGTATTCGTTCTACATTGTGAATAGCATGTATCCTGTCTTGTCTTCGTACTCGACAACCAATCCTCGCAGGTCGGATGTATATATTGCCCTGATACACTCGATGGGTCGCGTAATGCGTATGCTGTTAGTGATAATAGTCATCATCCTTCCTTCTGCATTTTTGTCTCGCGCACAATTGCGTCCATTTGTTCCTGCGTCACATCTATTGTAATGTGTACTCCCTTTGGTTTCTTTTTAACCTCATAAGACACCTCGCACGGCATCGTTCTCAAAATACCCATCAGGGCTTCAATTTGTTGTTCGTTCATAGCTTAATTATTATACATTCCTTCAGGTGCTTCAAGAGCAAGACCTAATGGAATTAGATTATGACAATCTATATGATGAGAATAATAGAATTGGTGAATATCATTGATAATCCTATAGAACTTCTCGTCATTATTGTCATTACATTCCACAAGTTTATTCTTTAATATCCTCAATTCTTCCCATTCTTCTTTAGTCATATTACCAGCATCCACATGAGGATGAGGAAGATTTGCCATATAGTAAACTCTAAGTTCATAATTACTCCTCCTCAATTGGAAATTAAATCAGTTCAAAACTATAAGCAAACACCCACGGGTTGCTCCGCCATGTGCCTGTACCGCTCACTTTGTCGATGAGATAGGCAAAGGCGTCGCGGGCGGTGGCCATGTACTTCAGGTTGTCGAGGTCACACTTGTAGGGCTTCATGTATGGAGGCCACGGTGCAAAGCGGTCCATCTCGTGATAGAGTGGAGGCTTCTCATAGTGGAAGATACCCTCACGCATCGCGTCCTCTTCGCTGATGTCTTGAAGCCGTTCAACCTTGATGTCGGTGATGTGGATGGCATGGGGCATAAGGTCGGCCTTGACGAACATCTTGTTACTCCAGCCTGGGCCGCAAAACTCCTTCTTGAACGTCGTCGGCGAGTCCATCATGCCGAGCACGTCGCGGTACTGGCTGTTGGCAATCGCCTCGTAACTCTCGGCAATGGCAACCTCTTCGCCTATCTGATACCGGGCATACTTTTTTATAACCGCCTTTTTGTTTGCATCCTTGTCCCGGTCCAACGCCAAGGCTTCATCTATGTCGTTGGCTTCCATGCCATGTATTTTCAGCGGTCGCCGCGTCATGGTCTTGCGTCCTGACAGCACGGCTTGGGTAAGACCGTAGCGGTCTTTGAACATTATCTTTTTCATAAGTATTCTCTGTTATTGTGATACAAACGATAGAAAATGTTCTACATAGAATCGGAACGCCATGTTGGCGGAACATCTATGCGGCGGAGTGCATATTCGTACACGCTGTTGATATAGTCAAGATTAGTGGTGACATCTACGCCCTGTTTCACTAAAATGTGAAGCCCCAGCTCATAGAATTGTTCCTTTGACAAACCTGCAACATGATACTTGTGTCGGATTCCGCTTATCCCTTTCAAACCTTTCGTGTCGGAATAAAGCCGCATAACATCGCACAGATATTCTGTAAACGCTTTCTGTTGCTTTGTTTGTCCTGTCTTGGGGGCTTCTCCATGTTGCTGTTGTTTTAGCGTATCTACGGCAAATTCGAGGGCTTCGATAAATGTTCTTAGTTCGCTGTCGCCTCTAAGAACGATTTCAATCTTGCGGTTCAACTCTTTTTCTGCTTCACTCTTTGCCATCGGCTTAGCCTGGATGGTCTTTGTTCCTGTGAAATGTTTCATAATGTTTTTGTTAAAAGGTTATTAAATGCTTCCCTCGAGAATCTTCAGGAAATTGTCGGGTTGGATAATCCAATCGAAAGATGCAGGCGTCTTTCGCCGTGGTGTCTTGCCATTGAGGTACTCGGAACGCGCAGCATTGATAATACCCTCCTTGATGAGTTTGGCATCCGGGAATCTTCTGTAAAGTGTCATAATTGCCTCTATCCTCTCCTTGGAGAGTGTCTTAATGCAAATGCGAGACTGGTAAGTATCAATAGCTTTCTTGAACACCTCCACAAACTGACGTGCGTAGTCCTCGTCGGTCCACTGCTTTGCCGTCGGTTGCGATGGGCTGTCTGTGGTCTCTGTCGGTCGTTCGGGAGCCTCATCGCTGGTCTTGGTCCAACGTCTTGTCATTCCCGCCCTGCCTGCATCGGAAAGTTTCCTCTTGCGGATGTCGCTTTCATTCATCCTCTTGCGGAAGGATTCGGAGTAGAAGTACTCACGGTCGTCCGTGAAGACAAATAACCCGAAATCCTCAACAACGGACTTCACGAGTGCAGCATCCTCACGTAGGTCAAAGGCTATCATATTGTAATCTTTGGCACACATGTAGTTGGTGCTCTCCCTCATGCGTTCGAGAATCATGAAATAGACTCCGTAGCCCGCGGCCTTGTGCTTCATACGCAGGCGTATGACTTTCTCGTCGTTGCGGGCATCGCTGTCATGTGAAAAATAGTTCTTCATCAGGTAGGCGGTTGAGGTGTTAGTTGGAAGAATCAAGATAGGTGGTTATCTCGCGTATGAAGTCGTCGAGTGAGCGGCAGATGACGTACTTGTATCCGTCCTGCTCGATGCGCCGTTGCCAATCGCGCTGTGTGTCGGCCTGACGGCCTGTGCGTGTCTTCATTTCTATGAGCAATGCACCATAGTGGTTGTTGCTCTTTAGGAGAATGAGGTCGGCGACTCCAGCCAGCACTCCCTCTGCCTTCATCTTTGCACCCGTCACCAAATCGCGGCGACCGCCGTTGGGTACGGCAAATAGATTGTGGCGCAGGGTAGGGTACTGATATCGGAACCATCGGACGCAGGCACATTGTATGCGGTGTTCCTCGTCGGAGGGACGCTTGCGTGGCTGTTCGGCATTGGTTCGTGCAAGCAACTCCTGGAATCTCTTGGAGAATTTAGCCATTATTATTCCGACTTATATGGGAAGTAATCCACGAGTTTTGTTTCGCTAACCGCCTCGAGTATTACGTCGGAATCCCAGTCCTTTACGAGCTCCCTGTATCGTTCGCGTGCATCGTCCACATCGGATGCTTGAATGATGATGCACTGCGCCTGTTTCTTTTCCTTGCCACTCTTTTCGTCAAAGGTGATAAAGTTGTGCTTAACCTTGTAGAACTTATCGGCAGTGGTGTCGTTGGTGGTAAGTACCTCTGTGATGTTGGTAATCTTCTCTGTAACCACACGGAACTCTCCGATGGTGTATGCTCCCACTTCCTCCGTGGCACGTTTCTCCGCTTCTGCGAAAGAGATAGCATCGAGCAGATAGTTCTCTGTTACCTTGCGAATAACTCCATGGTCCATTGTTTTGTCGTAACGGACACCGACTTCAAAATAACTTTTCATTTGCTTAATTGTTAGATGTGAATAAATTATTAACTAGTTCGTCGAAATACAGTTTGTCTGTGGGGATGTCATCATCGGAAGCCATGATTTGATTGGCAATGGACTTCTTGCGGTGAATGATGTTGTAGAGGGCATGGTCGATGGTTTCGCGTCCGATGAGGTAGTAGCATGTGACGTTGTCTCGCTGTCCGATGCGGTGGGCGCGGTCTTCGCACTGGCAGCAATCGGCATACGTCCAAGGGAACTCGACAAAGGCCACGTTGGATGAGGCTGTAAGCGTAAGGCCAACACCTGCTGCCTTGATGGAACAGATGATAAGCTGACTATTGCCATTCTGGAAACTGTCAACGGCTGCTTGTTTGCCGGCGGCGCTATCGCGGCCAGTCACCCGGACAGCCTTCGGGAATGCTTGGCATAGTTCATCTACAATCTCGTGATAGGAGCAGAAGATGATAAGCGGTTTCCCGCTGGCAAGGAAGTTGTTGGCAAAGTCGATGGCCTGTGCCACTTTGCCTCTGGCGGCGATTGAGCGTAGCGTCATGAACTTTACCAGAGCCTCCATACGCATTTTGCGACGTATCTCTGCATCCGTGCATTCCTTGTACTGGCGCAGATATTCGGCAAGGTCACCCTGTGCCAGGTCATATTCTTCGCGATTGCTGATATCGACATACAGGTCGCAACGTGTCTTGTCGGGAAGTTCCGTGAGGACTCTTGCCTTTTCCCTGCGGATGAGGCAGGAGGAATATAGACGGTCGGATAGTTCGTCGAGGTTGTCACCTTCACCATATCTGGCCATGAATGCAGCCTTCCCTCCAAACTCATTGAGTCGGTCCATTATAGATAGTTGTGCAACAAGGTCTTCAGGACGATTCACCACTGGCGTACCAGATAGTAGAATGCACCATTGCTTGCCTGTGGCAATCCCCTTGGTGAAGATGGTTTGCTGTGCAGACGGGTCTTTTACGCGGTGACTCTCGTCGATGACGATACTCCTGAACATTGCAATCTGTGGGCAGAAGACGACATCTTTAAGCCTAAACGACTTGCCTGCCTTAATGTCCCACACAAAGAACTTGCGCAGGCTCTCATAGTTGACAATGGCCATGTGGTGCATCTTCATCTGTAAGAGATAGGGCCATGTGGTGCGCGTGTTATTGTCAAGCACCAAGGCCTTCTTGTCTGTAAACTTCTCAAACTCGCGCTGCCAGTTTATCTTCAGCGAAGAAGGACAAATGACCAAACACGGGTAGGCGTTGGCAGCATCAACAATTCCAATGGATTGTAGCGTCTTACCAAGCCCAGGCTCGTCGCCAATGATAAGGCGTTGCTTGTCAAGCCCGAAGCAAATGCCCTCGCGCTGGTAGGAGTACGGCTCTATCTTTAGTGAGATATTCTTCATATCAGTAGTATCTTGCTATTTCTTCAGTAAGCGACTGGCGGCTGGTGCCACACAGGTATTTGTTCAGGACAAGCGTAACACTTCGGTTATAGAACTTCTCAAACTCGATGTTGTCCATTGCGGCAAAGCTGATACTTCCTAAGCGTATTACCTGACGGCCACCATGCCATATCGTATTGAACAAGCCAAGGTCAATCTTTATGCAGTCGAGCATATCCTCCTCACTTCGTATTCCAAGCATCTGCACCAGCCGTTCGGGAAGGTTGTCGAAAGTAACCCTGACAAGGGCAAAGAACTTCTTGTGAAACTCATAGTTGCGAGGTTTTGAAATACGGCACAGTACGGTTTCCCCTTCGCGAAGCTTTTGCTTCTCGTCATGGTCGGAATCGTATAAGGGTACAAGACCATTAGGGGTGACTCGGCAGTAGATATCCATTTTTACATCAGGTTTAGGCACCAATACTGGAATGCCAGTTCCTCGTACTTCTCGCGGCCACACTTGTAAGTCGCGTCGTCGCGACGTATGAACTTCTTGAACACACAGCCGTTACGCTTGCTAATCCCGTAGATGAAGTCGCGGTCGGAATGTGCAATATCCATGTACCATGCACGGCTGCGGTCCCAATCAAAGAAATCCACGGCCTCGTCAAACTCCTTCTGCGATGTGGCAAAGGTTGTTTTTAGGTCGCCGCCGAAACCAAATGCACGCAAGAACCAATCCCACTTGCAGCGAGTATCAAGCGTAAACGGGAAATCACCATACATAAACTGCTGTGATTGGTTGACCATTACGGCTTGTGTGTCCGCCTCTTCCAGCACTCGCGCAAGAAACTGGTCGCGCTTTGCTTCCATGCGAAGGGCGTAATACATCTCCTGGGCATGCCGAAACTCATCTTCGGTGTACTGCACATCGTCAACAGTGTAACGATAGTAGTTTACTCGCAGAGGCTCTGTAATGACAGCATCTACGAGATTTCCAAAGCGGAATGCGGCTTCGCGGTCGCCAAACGCAAGGCGAGGGTGGAGGAGGCTTTTGAGTTCAGTAAGGTCAGAGTTGCTGACCTCACTGCGCTCAAAATAGGTGTCGGGGTTGTAATTCATATCACTTGGCCTTTACTTCGTCTTCGTAGAATATGTGTTCGGAGCTGATGAACTCGCCCTCCTTGGCACATTTCTCGCAGAACGTAATCTGCTTCTTGAACATCTTGGATAGTTCTTCGACGGAGAGATGCTGCCCTTCCTTTGTCCACCACATGCTGATAATTTCGGGAAAGGCCTCTACGTTAAGTGGGACAAGTCTCTTCTTCACACTGGTCTTTGGTGAATATGCTTGCATGTTAGCTTCTGCGTTGGCAAACAGTCCATCCATTGCTTCTGCCTGCTTCTTCATTTCAGCAGCCTGTCGCTCCTGCTGTTCACGCTGTGCGCGTTCCGCCTCCAGCCGTGCCGCCTCGGCAGCTTCCCTCTCGGCCATTTCCTTTCGGATGCGCTCAGCCTCTTCTGCCGAAGCTTTGGCTGCACGCTCCAGTTCTTGCTTCTTTGAGGGCATGAGGTCGAGCAGTCGCTGGCGTTCCTGCTCCATCTGCCACTTGAAGTCGCTTCGGAATCCAGGGAGAAGGGCATCAAGCGTTTCTTTGAATATTTTGTCTCTTTCATCCCCTGATACGCTTCCGGGAAGGCTGCCGCTATACGGGAAACTTTCGTAAATGCTTTCAGTAGGGAATGATACTGAAGCATTCTGTATGTCCTGCAAACGCTGTTCGTAGTTGGTCAGTGTGACGGATGCAAAAAGATTGCGAATCCCTGACAGGTAGAAGTCTAATAAGTCATGGTAATTGCCGCGATGACTTTTATCACATTCTGTACGGAACATTGCACGAGCTTGCTCTTCCTGCTGACGCTTGATGAGTTCCTGTCGTTTGGCCTCTTCTTCTGCACGTTTCTTGGCAGCCAACTGGTTGCGGAGTTGCTGTATTTGATAAGGCACTGTGCCCTTCTTCGTTGGGTCAATCTCATTCTCAAAGGTTGTGAATTGTGTGCGAATCTCGTCAAATAGTTTAGTGAGCGGACTCCGCTTCTCGTTCATCTTCTTGACGGTGGCCTTCGACATGTTGATGTACTTTGCAGCCTGTTGGTCCAGGTCATCGGCCATGCCCTGCTGCTGGATGGTGGCAAGCAAGTCCTGGCCGAACTGGATGCAGCGGTCGTGGCTCACCTTGTTCTCACTATACGCCTTGGGTGCGTCCTGCATAATCAGGTTGATGTTCTCCTGCTTGATGATGGCTAAGTCTGTCATGGTAGTAGGTATTAGAAGGTTCCGTCATCACTTGTTGCACTATCTCCTGCGGCGGGGTCAATGGTTACCCCTGCCGACATGTCGGGCTGGGGCGCGAAAGAGGGTTGAGGCTGAGGCATGGCAGGCTTTTCAGCTTTTGATACGCCGTAGAAGTCTTCATCCTGCGGCTCGTCGGGTTGCTGACTTTCCAACTCTGTGCCTCGTCCTATGCGCACCTTCGGGTATGTCTTGAAGGCGTGCTTAATGCACTTCGCAGCAAGAAAGCCCGTATCTATCATCCCTTCGCGTTGTTTGTAGAGTTCGTTGGGATTCTCTTCCCACACACCATTCTCTTTATTCCACCGGCGGTTGTTCTTCGCCGAATACTCTTGCAGGCGCAGCCAGTCCTCTTCGAGCATGATGCCATAGTCAACACTACCGTCGGCGCGCGTAATGCGCATATAGCATGCTACGATATGATTGCTGGTGTGCGGAATCTTGCAAGTGTATGATACTTGCTTGCGTCCGTTGTTGTCGGAAAAGCAGAAATCGTCTTCCTCATACACCATTACAGGATTGTCGGCATGCTGAATTTGCCCGCTCCTGGCACGAAGTACCAATTCTCCATAGCCTGATACGGTCAATACGAGGCGGCCTTCATAGATGCCTTTCCCGTTCGATTCCGTCCCAATCTTGTAGTTTCTTCCCACAAGATAGCATAGAGCACGAGAGCCCGGTTCCAGTGACAATCCACAGACGGCAAGGTCGATAAAGGCCGTAAAGATACTAAACTTCGTGGCTTTCTGTTTCTTTTCATCGTCACGGAGAATGGCATTGAAATAGATGCTCTCCTTCTCATAGGCAGCCTCACCACCTCCCCATAAGGTGTCATAGATTTGGATGAAGCGCTCGCGAACGGCGTCATCGCGTACGATGTCGAGCGGTTGCATAGCGTTAATCGCTGCGACGGTTAATTGAATGTTGTTCATCGTTTTTATTGATTTGGATTAAACATTGGTTAGTTAAAATAGTCTGAAATCTCGGTGATGAGGCCTTTCTTGTCCCAATAGACATAAAGACGGTAGGCCACATAGCCTGTGGCTACAGCGAGAGCCTTTGAAGCCACTAATGTAACGAATGAGTCTGCCTCACAGAGAGCGAGAAGCATTGTCGCGCATACGAGAAGCATGAAGACGTCGTTGCGCCAGTTTGTGCAGATTGATAGTAACTTTTTCATATCAGTTTGTCGTTGGCAATATTCTTCAATCTCAATGAGGACAACACACCTTTCAACTTAGTCATTGAGTAGTATCGTATGTCATTCCTATTTGTGCCGTTCTTATAACCTTCTATGAGCCCAGCATCCACCCATTTCTGTAGCATTACGGGTTTGAATCCAAGGCGCTTGATGTAGCGCTTCGCCTCGGACTGCGATATTCTGTCGGATGTCGGCGCTGCATTCCGCACGTACTGCTGTATGCCCATCTCGACGGAATTAGCGATGATGTCCTGAAGCTCTTGTATAGTGATGTCCATTTCAATAGCTTTCTTCGTTATCCCATTCTACAAACTCCCCATCCACCAGTCGATACCATGTGTCGGCTTTGATACGTTCACCATCAACATATCCCGTCTTCACGCACTTGGGAACCCACTGGCCTTTCTCTTTATCATTCATCCACTCGGCAAGTGTAATCCATGAGCCTTTTTTGGCTTTGACTTTGGAGTCATGTCCCGCGCACATTATAACGCTATTCTCTCCAGTGCTATTAATCTGTGCAGAGTCACCGCTTGACCCTATCTGTGCATAGTCACCGCTTGACCCTATCTGTGCATAGTCACCGCTTGACCCTATCTTTGCATAGTCACCGCTTGACCCTATCTTTGCATAGTCACCGCTTGACCCTATCTTTGCAGAGTCACCGCTTGACCCTATCTTTGCAGAGTCACCGCTTGACCCTATCTTTGCAGAGTCACCGCTTGACCCTATCTTTGCATAGTAACCGCTTGACCCTATCTGTGCAGAGTC
>JAFUFK010000027.1 GCA_017469925.1 Bacteroidaceae bacterium
GACAGGAGAATTGCATCCATACAGGCCAAAATCAACCGAAGGCCAAGGGAAAAACTAAACTTTCTCACACCAAATGAAGTCTTTTTCAAACATTATGCCTAACTTTGCACACAACTTGCACTTGCTGGTTGACTCTATATTCCGTAAGAAAACGGTTCGGACTTCAAAATATTCCCCGAAATATTTGCAAGATTCGAAATAAATACCTATCTTTGCATCGTTCATTCCCGGCAGCCTCTGAATTTCAAGCTGTCGGGTGTTTTTTATCCACACTTCTTTGCCCTGCAAAGAACGTCCATCCCAACACCATCAGCAAGATACGCCGCGACATCACTTTCTGAATCGAAAAAAAACTCTACGGCGGTCGAAGATGGCAAAACACAACACTTTCGCCCGCTTTTCGCATATTTAACGCCCGAATTGCATCAAGTTTGCGGAAAAAATTGTACCTTTGCACCCGATATCAAACAAAAATAGCGCTATATGTTCGACTTACAGAATGCAAAGATGGAGGACTTCACCATCGTTGAAGCCCCAAAGCAAAGGACAGGCAAGAGGGTTCGCGCATCGTTCTACCGCACGAAGCCCGGCTGCTACACGCCGCCGCCCTACAAGGTTGACCGCATTAAACTCTCGGAGGTGTTGTGATGGCATACAAGAAGGAGTACGACGGACAGGTTTCGGCCATCATCACCGACGCTTACGTTTTCGAGGGACAGCCCATTCAGTCAGGCATCATTCCCTCGAAGCGTTTCTTTACGCACCGCGCTTGCTGGGACACGGGAGCCGAAGTCACCATGATTTCCACTCGCATAGTCGAGGCTCTGGGGCTGCAGCCCTTCGAACACACCAGCCTGATGGGCATCGGTGGCGACGAGCAGGTGGGCGTCTATCTCATCCACCTTGGCCTGCCCAACGGCTATCTCTACCGCAACCTCATCGTCTATGCTTCCGACATTGACGACTACGACGTGCTCGTTGGCATGAACCTTATTTCGGAGTCCGACTTCTTCATCACTAACATAGACGGTCACAATCATTTCGCATTCGATATTCCCGCCACTGGTAAGATAGAATAACTACAAATCATGCCCCACAGAGAGTTAAATAATGCCAACGCAGTGAAAAGAATGACCGATTTATTTGCCTTCGGCGAATTTTGGCGGCGCCTCAGCCATTTAGGCAAGTTTAACACTTGCCAATGGCATTCGGCTTGCACAAAATTTGGCCATTCCAATTATTTTGCTACTCTCTCTCTCTCTCTCTCCCTCTCAGGTACTCACCTACAATAAGCTTTCTACGGTTAGCCCGCTTGCGGGCGCGTTAATATACGGCTTTTCTTGCATTCGTGCAAGGGAGGCCGCATTGTTTTTCATGACACGACAAACAGGATTCAATAAACAATAAGATTCAGACCAACGATGAAAAAAATCATGCAATGGATGCTCGCCGCCATCCTCATCATCAGCGGCGCAAGCATGTTTACAGCATGCAGTAGTAATGACAACCCCGTGGTTGAACCCGTTACGCCTGTAGTACAGCACGAGGCGTGGACGCAGGAACTCATCGATGCCCTCGACCGGGACCCTGAGGCGAAAGGCCTGCTGGTGAAGGCTATCGACATGGCCAAGAGCATCAATCCCGACCACGACACCAATCCTGCACAGACGCTGGACGAGTATTACGACTATCTGGACTGGTCGGCCAAGTGCCTGCCGTGGAGCATCATCCCGCAGCCTGTAGGGCGTACGCTCTACGACAAGATTGACCAGAGCGTAGACTACTTCTACTTTATCCTCGACATGCCGCTCGACGAACTGAAGGGCCGCGACCTCTACTACCCTACGCTCCAGTATGTTGAACCGTTTGCTTCGTGGTTCCCAAAATACCACGACGGATGGGCCAAATTCCTCGAGTCGGAGGAGTCGTGGAAGCCTGAATACCGCGACGTGGTGCTGACCGACCCGATGTTCGGCCTGCAGAACGGCTGGTACGAGAGCGACACCAACTGGCACTCCTTCAACGACTTCTTCGCCCGCAAGTTGTCATCGCCTGAGGCGCGTCCCATTGCCTCGCCCGAGGATGAGAGCATCATCGTCTCAGGAGCCGACGCCCAGCCTCAGGGCGTATGGCCCATCGACAACGACGGCAACCTGATTCAGCACGAGGGCGTACTCATCAAGTCGCGCCAGTTCAACGCCGTTGACGACCTGCTCGGCCCGGAGAGTGCCTATCGCGGAAAGTTTGCCGGGGGTACGCTGACGCATACCTTCCTCGATGTGAACGACTATCACCATTACCACTTCCCCGTGAGTGGCACCATCCGTGAGATACGCAAGATTCAGGCTATCGATGCAGCAGGCGGCATCACCATCTGGGATGCAGAGGCTCAGCGCTACCGTCTGGAGTGCGATATTCCCGGCTGGCAGATGATAGAGACGCGCGGCCTGGTCGTTATTGAGACCGACGACTATGGCCTCGTGGCCATGCTGCCCATCGGCATGTCGCAAATCAGCAGCGTCAACTTCGACGAGACGCTGAAGGTGGGCGACAAGGTGAAGAAGGGCGACCACCTCGGTTGGTTCCTCTTCGGCGGCAGCGACATCGTCTATCTCTTCCAGAAGGGCGTCACCTTCAACCTCGCAACCACCCGTCACCTGCTCCAGGGTGAGAAACTGGGCACCCTGCAGCAGTCCAGCGGCGAGTAAATTCCCCCGAATTATTTAACAACAAACAAATACAACAACATGCGAACTAAAAAGATTTTAATAATTCTTGCCCTGCTCTGCACCATCGCGCAGGGGGCATGGGCCCAGAACTACGACGTCTGGGACGGCGTGACCAAAACGAGGCCGTGGGAGAATCCTGATGACCACGTCATTCACATCATGAAGGCTTCCGACTTGGCCTACCTCACTGAAAAATACGCTCTGAATGAATGGAATGAAAACAGATATTGGGAAGAACTTGTTTCCCACTCATCAGGTGGAAAATGGCATACAACCTATCAGCCGGCATACGAACGACCCATCTCTCTGGATGCCGACATCGACATGGGCGACGCCGTGTCGTGGGTTCCTCTGGGAGAGAACAACGATGTTGTAAGTGCCTACTATCAGGGCACGTTCTACGGCAACGGCCACACCATCCGCATCCACATCTCGGGCGGCTCGTCCAACTACCGGGGCCTGTTTAACGGCATTGCCTCGGCAGGCAGGGTGGAGAACCTCCACGTGGTGGCCGACATCCATTGCAGCGCGTCGCGACTGGTGGGCGGCATCGCCGGCGAGAACGACGGCACGATAGTGAACTGCTGGGTGAGCGGACTGGTGCGCTCCGACTGGCAAGAGTCGTCTTCGGCCTACACCGGCAAGGTGGGCGGCATCGCTGGCGAGAACAACGGCACCATTCAGTACTGCTGCGTGACAGCCAATGTGCAGAACCACGATGCCGACGTGGGCGGACTGGTGGGCGACAACAGTGACGGCACCCTCAGGCACTGCACCTTCTACGGCACACGCACCAGCGACCACGACCAGTACGATAAGTATGTGGGCGACAAAGGCACGGTGGACGACCTGTACGATACCTACTACGACGTTCACTACACTTATGCCAGCGAAAGCGGCAACAGCATGTATGCCTATGCCTACAAGCACCCATTCGCTGTCAACCTTACGAACGTGGGCTACGGCACCGTTCAGGTCAGCGCCGGCGGCGAGACCGGCATTACGCGCTGGCACCCCGACGGAACCGTCACGCTGACCAAGACGTCGGGCACGGTGAGGCAAATCGACATCAAGGATGCCGACGGCAACTGGGTGTACTCTAATGGCGACATCAACGGCACGCTGAACTTCACCATGCCGAAGAAGGACGTCAACATCACGGTCTACTACGACTTCGCCGACTGGCCCACTGAGGGCGCAGGCACCGAGGGCAGCCCCTACCTCATCAGCAGCACGGACGACTGGAACAAGTTCGCCCACAATGTCAATCTCGGCCGCTCGTACAGCGGCAAGTACGTGAAACTGACCCAGGACATCAGCGTGTGGCAGTTTGTGGGTTCAGACGAGAGCACGCCCTTCAGCGGCACGTTCGACGGCGACGGCCACACCATTGACTGCCGCATGGAGAAAGGCTCCGACTTCGTGGCACCCTTCCCCGCCACACAAAATGCCACGTTCAAGAACCTCACGCTGACGGGCTACGTCAACGTCGTGTGGAACCACTCCTACCTCGCCGGCATCGTCGGCCACGCTATGGGCAACACCACGTTCACCAACTGCCGCGTCAGCACCACGCTGGAGTGCAAGAAC
>JAFUFK010000028.1 GCA_017469925.1 Bacteroidaceae bacterium
CTTTTTGATTCTTGTTCCAGAAATTTCGCCAAAAATAACTCTCAAGATGATAGAAGTTGATGCTCGCGTTTTGGCGCGGGCTGATACTTGTATTTGAGAGAACGGCGTTTGGCGATGCCTCTGGAACGGATACAGAATCAGACTCGCGCCATTTTTATTACATATTAACGATATTTAACGCTATCGGCGCCACATTTTGGGCAAAACCTACGTATATATAAATATAGAAGAAGCAAAACAAGGAAATATGAACAAGAAAACCATCATCACCATACTGTTTGCACTTGCCGCCTTGGTGGGGCAGGCACAAGTGAAATGCCACATTGAAGGCAAGTTTGTTGATAACAAATGGGGCGATGAAGTCGTCATCTGCAAGATGGGGACAGACCTGCGCGTCAATGATGCACCAGAATGGCACCACAAGGCCGTGAATGGTCGCTTCGAGTGCGACATTGAAACGGATGTTCCTGAAATGTACGAGGTCATACCCTATAAACAGTATGTAGAGACCGCAAGTTATTATTATGGATGGTTCCTTGTGGAGAACGGAACGGTAAGGATAGAAATCTACGGCGACAAGTCTCCAAAGATAGAGAGTACAGGCGACGAAGGCCGATTGCATCAAGCGATGGATAGCGTTGCAGGTGTTCGTTTCCGTAACGAAATGGAGAGGATAAACCGCGAGTTGGAAGAACACAAGGAAAAATACTTCAAACCCGAATTTCTGTCACTCATGCAGATAGCGGAGAATCTTGACAGAGAGAGTCTGCCCAAGGCATACGTTGACAGCATTGAGCATGTAATGGATTTCTACTATGACAACGAACGCGAGAGTTACACAGATGAAGGTTGGCAGTTGTTCCAGCGTGCCAATAGTTTAGATAGTCTCACCTATCCGTTCCGGTCAGAATACTATGCCGAACATCCCATGCTGTGGGCTTATTACCACGTGTTGCAGTCTATCGAAATGCTCAAATTTGCAAACGTATACCATAATTTCGATGCCACTCCCCATGAGCAAATGGTCGCACTCTACGAATCAAAACTATACAATTTGTACAAGGGTCATCCCATTCACGAGCAGATTACCACAGCCCTGACAGCCCTTCGCTTTCAGCCCGGCAAGCACTACATCGACTACAATGTCCGCAACACCGATGGTCAAATCGTTCCCATTTCCTCACTCATCCGAGGAAAGGTTGCTCTCATTGACCTCTGGGCATCGTGGTGTGGTCCCTGCCGTCGGCACAGCAAGGCCATGATTCCCGTCTATGAACGATATAAGGATAAGGGATTCACGGTCGTTGCCATTGCCCGTGAACGCAAGCGAGAGGATATGGAAAACGCAGCGAAGAAAGACGGCTATCCTTGGCAGAGCCTCTTGGAACTGAACGACGAAAACGATGTGTGGCGCAAAAACGTAGCCGGCAATGGCGGAGGTGCCATGTTCCTCATCGACCGTGACGGCACCATTCTCTCCACCTCTACGGATGCTGAAGAACTGGAACCCATCATCAAGAAAGCACTGAATATTGAATAGACGATGAATAAGAAAACCATCATCACCGCACTGCTCGCCCTCGTCGTAATGGCGGGACAGGCGCAAGTGAAATGCCACGTAACGGGTACGGTTGCCGAAGGGACTAAGGCCGTCAGACTTGTCGTCTACCGCGATGGTACTGACCCGAAGGACAGCCCCTTGCAACTGACTGTGAAGGATGGGCGTTTCGAGTGCGATGTGGAGGACACACAGATTGAACGGTGGCACGTCGTGGACTTCGGCGAGGTTTTGGAGAAAGGCATGACGAGCCGTAGCGATGCATTCTTTTCCGAGAACGGGGCGACTGTCACCATCCGTCTCAATGGCGACAAGTTCAAGGTCACTTCTACGGGCAAGGAATATCAGCAATGGCAGGCAAAGGAGCAAGCCGCCAATGCAAAATTCCGACCACTATATGAGGCACTGGACGAAAACGACGAGGCGGCAATGAACGAACTGGAAAACCAATACCATCAGTGGACGCTCGACTACTACGAAACTCACCCGATGCTTGGTTTCCTACTTGAACTGAACGGGCGGCTTAAAAGTTTCCACTACAATGACACTGGGCTTGCCGCCATGCTCGACATCTATCATCGCCTTTATGCCGACCTCTACACTGACCATCCCGTTCACCTACGTATTGCTGAGCAGGAGGCCATTGGTTATCAAATGTTCGGTCGCAAGTATAGCGATTACGACATCCGCACGATGGATGGGCAGCAAGTCCGCGCTTCCAACTATTACAAAGACCGCCTGACGCTCGTCATCTGCTGGGCATCATGGTGCGCTCCCTGTATCCGCGAGGCTAACGACATCATTCCCCTTTACAACCAGTATCACGACCGAGGTCTGAACGTATTCAGCCTTGCCCATGAGTTCAAATCGACCGATGCCATGTGCAAGGTCGTCGAGCGCAACGGCTATCCGTGGCCCTGCCTCGTTGACCTCGACGACGAGTTCGGAGTGTTCAAGAAGCACGGCACCGCCAACAGTGCCCTGTTTCTCATCGACCGCGATGGCACCATCATCGCCGTACCCAACAGTGTAGAGGAACTCGAACAGCAGTTACAGAAGATTTTTAAAGAAAACAAATAAGAGAAACGTACAATGAACAAGAAAACCATCATCACCGCACTGCTCGCCCTCGTCTGGGTGACGGGGCAGGCACAGGAACGCGTTATGGCATTCGAGCCTGTTGACAGCGTGGATTTTACTATCGAAGGAACAGTGACAGAGTCAGCTGATTCTGTTTCCTTGAGCGTAATTGATTACCACCCTGATTGGCAGAAGAGTTTTCCTGTAAAGAACGGCCATTTCTCAATCAAGGCGCGATTGCCGGAATACGCATACGTCAGCCTAAAGGATATGCCGAAAACCACAAGCAGCATCTCCTTCATGATTGATGAATCACCAATCAATGTTAATCTCCCAAACGGTACGGTGACTGGTTCCGAATTGAACAACAAACTAAATCAATATGAGCATCTTCAGTGGGTACTCGACAAGGAGAATGTTGCTGTCGGGAAGCGTCTCTCGTCTGAGCAGCGTGACTCCATTATGGCTCTTTTCAACCATCAGATAGATGTGCCTGAGACGGGCATGGTAAAGGAGGCTTGGCTGAAATATCAGGAGATTCGCAAAAGTGAGAAGGAGAATCTCCAACGTGCCATCTATGACAATCTCGACAATATGATTCCGGCCTTTTACCTCTTTACGAACTATATGGACTTCAACTACGAGGAGTTATGCGAACTCATGCGAGAAGACCGTCCTTACGCGAATCATTATAAGATGGAGAACGCATGGAACTTTTTCTTAGACCTAAAACTTCACCACGAGGATATGAAGTTCAATGACTGTGAGGTGGTGGACGCAGAAGGCACGGTGCATCGTCTTTCTGAATTTGTAGGAAAAGGAAACTATGTGCTGGTTGACTTCTGGGCATCATGGTGTGCGCCTTGCATTGCCAGTATGCCTAAGATGGAAGAACTCATACAGAAGTTTGAACCCCAAGGCCTTATGATGTTCGGTGTTTCTATAGACGAAAATGAGGGTGCATGGAAAGCGGCATGTGAACGTCTGGGTTATTCGTGGCTGAAATTCCGCAGCAACCAGACAAAAGGCAAACTCTCTGTTAAGGAAGCCTTTGGAGTTAATGCCGTTCCCCTGTCCGTGCTGATTGCTCCAGATGGCACCATTATCGCCCAAAATTTAGGAACGTGGGATTGGGATAAGAAACTCGCAGAGATTTTCAGCGAATAGTTGTTCTATTACTGACAACATCCTACCTTGACATCCCTTGCTGGAACTTCTGTATGTGCCCATCTATAGCATAGCACCCCGTTTCTTGTCATTGGGGGACAAACAAAAACATTTGGTTTTTGAGGATTATTGCCTCATCAAGTAATCCCGGAAGTCCTGGAATTCCTTGGTCATGGGCGTGCTTTGCTTCCGGCCCTGCATGAAGGCGGCGAGGCGGGCGGGAATCTCCAGCGGCTGGCCGGTGATGCGCTCTACCGTATCCTTGAACTTGGCAGGATGGGCCGTCTCGAGGAAGAAACCGACCTCGCCAGGGCGTAACTGCTCCTTTAGGGCACGATAGCCACAGGCACCGTGGGGGTCGAGCTGGTAGCCCGTATCGCAGAGGCACTGGCGAATGGTCTCGGCTATTTCTTCATCTGTATATGTGGCACCGGAGATGTCTTGGCAGATGGCTTCGTGGCTATGGCCGTAGAGGTCGAGGATGCGGGCGAAATTGCTGGGGTCGCCTACGTCCATTGCATTAGCCAAGGTCTGGACGCTGGGGCGCGGCCGATACTCGCCAGTCCGTAGGTACTCGTAGAAGACATCGTTGCGGTTGTTGGCGGCAATGAAGCGCGAGACGGGCAGTCCCATGCGCTTGCCGAACAGGGCGGAACAGATATTGCCGAAATTGCCCGAGGGGACGCAGCATACCAATTTACGATTTGACAATTTACGATTTACGATTTGTGCCACGGCCCAGAAGTAGTAGAACGACTGGGGCAGGAAGCGGGCGACGTTGATACTGTTGGCCGAGGTGAGGCGCATGTGGCGGTTGAGGTCGGCATCCATGAAGGCGGACTTCACGAGTCGCTGGCAGTCGTCGAAGACACCATCGACTTCGATAGCGGTAATGTTCCGGCCGAGGGTCGTGAACTGGCACTCCTGGATGGGCGAGACCTTGCCCTTGGGGTAGAGCACATAGACGTGAATACCCTCTACGCCCAGGAAGCCGTTGGCCACGGCCGAACCCGTGTCGCCCGAGGTGGCCACGAGGACGTTTACGGACCCTCTCCCTAAATCCCTCCCCCATGATTGGGAGGGACTTAAGTTACTCTTTTTCACTCCTCCCCCATTATAGGGGGAGGTTGGGAGGAGGGTCTGCAGCAGGCGTGCCATGAATCGGGCACCAACGTCCTTGAAGGCCAAGGTGGGGCCGTGGAAGAGTTCGAGCGAGTAGATGTTTTCCTCCACCTCCACCAGAGGGCAGTCGAACGAGAGCGTGTCGCAGACGATGCGACGAAGGTCTTCGGCAGGGACGTCCTCGCCAAAGAAACAGTCGGCCACGCGATAGGCGATTTCCTGAAAAGAGAGGTCAGCCATCTCGTCGAAGAATTCCTTCGGCAGGGGCTTGATACGTTCGGGCATGTAGAGTCCGCGGTCCTCGGCCAGTCCACGGACGACGGCCTTCTCCAGTGTGGCAAGCGGTGCCTGATGGTTGGTGCTATAATAATTCATAATTCATAATTCACAATTCATAATTCACAATTCATAATGCATAATTCATAATGCATAATTCATAATGCATAATTCATAATGCACTAGTTGTTTTTAATCTTACATACTCAATATCAAGGCGTAGCCCTAATTATGAATTGTGCATTATGAATTGGTTAATAAATTCGTCGCCTTGGAGCAGGCCGTAGGCACCCCGTTGGCAGGCCTGCTCGTCGAAGGTTTGTACCTGGTCGGGCTCGATGCCGGGATAGTAGATGCAGAAGGGAACAGGCTCGGCAGTGTGCGTCCGGTGGGCCACAGGTGTCGGGTGGTCGGGCAAGAGAGCAATGGAGAGGGCTGGGGGGAGAGTCCGCAATATGGGCCCTACGAGCCGTTTGTCGAGGGCATCGATGCAACGGAGTTTCAGTTCCAGATTGCCGTCGTGACCAGCCTCGTCGCAAGCTTCGACGTGGAGATAGACGAAGTCGTCGGTGCGGAGGGCGTCGATGGCAGCCTGGGCTTTAGCCTCGTAGTCGGTGTCCCAAAGGCCTGTGGCACCGGGCACATTGATGACGCGCAGGCCGGCATACCTGCCTATGCCACGGATAAGGTCAACCGCCGTAATGACGGCACCAGAATGAATCTGAGGGAAGCGTTCCATCAGGGTCTTCATCCGAGGGCGGTAGCCCCCACCCCACGGCCAGATGCTGTTGGCGGGGTCCATGCCCCGCGCCATGCGCTCCTTATTCAGCGGATGGTCGCGCAGGAGTTCCTGACTGCGAAGTATCAAGTCGTTGAGCAATCGAGCCGTCTCCTCTGCCCCCTCCCCATTAAGGGATAGGGAGGGCCTGGGGGTCCTCTCGCACCAGGGCTGCAAGGGTATGTCGTGAGGCGGCGTGCAATCGACGTGCTTGTTGCCACCCTTGATGACCAAGAGGTTGCGATACTGGACGCCCGTATAGAAGTGGATACGGTCGGTAGCCAGGTGTGCATTGAGATGGCGGATGAGGACGTCCGACTCCTCCGTCGTCAGATGGCCACAAGAGTGATTCTTCAGCCGTTCGCCCTCGAGACAAACGAAGTTGCAACGCATGGCCAGGTCGTCGTCGGCTAAGTCCACCCCGATACTGGCAGCCTCCAAGGGGCCTCGGCCTTCGTAAACGAGACGTTGGTCGTAGCCAAGGATGCTGCTATTGGCCACTTCGCTGCCTGGATGGAAGCCATCGGGCACCGTCCGGAGCATTCCGCATCGTCCATTACGCGCCAGAAAGTCGAAGTGTGGGGTGTCGGCATATTGCAGGAGGGTCTTGCCGCCCAACTGCTCGACAGGCCAGTCGGCCATGCCGTCGGCTAATATAATAAGGTGTTTCATGCCAAACTCATAATATCCGCAAACACACCCGCCGCCGTCACACTGGCACCAGCACCGTAGCCCTGAATGAGCATGGGGTACTCGTTGTAGCGGGCCGTCGTGAGCAGGATGATGTTGTTCGAGCCTTTCAGGCCGTAGAAGGCATGTGACTGGTCGAACTCCTGCAAGGAAACGCTTCCGTGCCCGTCCTCATACTTCGCCACGAAGCGCCAGGCGCGATGGTTGCGCTCGAGGACTTCACGACGACGCTCGAAGTCGGCATCCAACGCCGGCAGGTTGCGCCAGAATTCCTCCAGCGACCCCTTGAAGAAGGAGTCGGGAATCAGCAGTTGAGACTCCACGTCGCTCTGCTCTATCTCGTAGCCCGCCTCGCGAGTCAGGATAACCAGTTTGCGGATAACGTCCTTGCCCGAGAGGTCGATGCGTGGGTCGGGCTCGCTGTAACCCTGGGCCTTGGCCATGCGCACGGTCTCGCTGAAGGGGATGTCGCGACTGATGGTGTTGAAGATGAAGTTGAGCGTACCGGAGAGCACGGCCTCGATGCGCAGAATCTTGTCGCCCGAATTGACGAGGTCGTTGATGGTACGGATAATGGGCAGACCGGCCCCGACGTTGGTCTCGAAGAGGAACTTCACGCCACGCGTCTGGGCGATGTGCTTCAGTTCACGGTAGTTGCGATAGCCGCTGCTTGCGGCCACCTTGTTGGCAGCCACCACGTGGATGTTGTGGTTGAGGAAGTCCTTGTAGAGTCCGGCCACCTCTTCGGAGGCCGTGCAATCGACGAAGACAGAGTTGAAGATATTCATGCCGATGACCTCGTCGCGCAGGCGACGGATATTGCTCTCGGGAGCCTCCTGCAGTTGCTGGCGGAAGTCTTCGAGGCGGAGACCCTCGCGACGGAACATGGCCCGCCGGCTGCTGGCAATGCCCACTACATTGAGTTTGAGACGCTGCTCGCGCATGAGGATTTCCTGCTGCTGGCAAATCTGCTCCAACAGGCTTCCGCCCACCGTACCCACGCCACAAACGAAGAGGTTCACCTCCTTGTATTCCGAGAGGAAGAAGGAGTCGTGGATGGAGTTGAGGGCCTTGCGCAGGAACTTCTGGTTGATGACGAACGAGATGTTGGTCTCCGAGGCACCCTGGGCACAGGCAATTACGGAGATGCCGCTACGGCCCAGCGTGCCAAAGAGTTTACCGGCGATGCCGGGCGTGTGCTTCATATTCTCGCCCACGATGGCCACGGTGGCCAGTCCGCTCTCGGCTTGCATGGGGAACATTTTGCCGTCACGTATCTCCTTATCGAACTCTTCGTTCAGCACGCGGCAGGCCCGCTCGCTATCTTCCTCGCGCACGCCGATACTGCTGCTGTTCTCCGACGATGCCTGACTGACCATGAAGACGCTAATCCCGTTGTCGGCCAGACAGGAGAAGATGCGTTGGTTGATACCAATGACGCCCACCATCGAGAGGCCCGCAATCGTGATGAGGCTCGTGCCCTTGATGCTCGAGATACCCTTGATGCTGCGCACGTCGTCCTTCACACAGTCTTTGATGATGGTGCCTTCCGCCTCCGGATTGAAGGTGTTCTTGATAAGTATCGGTATGTTCTTGACGCAGACGGGATAGATGGTGGGTGGATAGACCACCTTTGCCCCGAAGTTGCAGAGTTCCATGGCCTCTACGTAGGTCAATTCGGGTATGGGGTAAGCCGTCTGAATAACCTTCGGGTCGGCGGTCATGAAGCCATCGACGTCGGTCCAAATCTCCAGTATCTCGGCATCGAGAGCCGCAGCAATGATGCTGGCCGTATAGTCGCTTCCGCCCCGTCCCAGGTTGGTCACCTCACCGCTGTCCTTATCGGTGCTGATGAAGCCGCCGACGATGAGGGGTGAGAGGTGAGAGGTGAGGGGTGAGAGGTGCTGCCGCACGAGTTCGTTGGTCAGTTCCGTTGCCAGAATGTCCTTGCCACTCTGGCGCTGGGTCTTGATGAACTCGCGACTGTCCATCCACCGCGCATCGCGAATAAGGGCCGCCACAATGTGACTCGACATGCGCTCGCCATAACTGACGATAGCGGCCAACGTCTTGGGACTCAGGTCGCGAATCAGGAATACTCCCTGGAAAATGCTTCGCAACTCGCCCAGCAGAGCACGGACCGACACTTGCAGCGTCTCGCGACGTTCGCCTTCGGGGATGATGCTTTGTATCAGTTCCTCGTGGCGACGGGCTATGTCACTAAACGAGTCGAGATAGTGGACGTCGCCCTCGACGGCCAACGTCGAAGTACGAATCAAATCGTCCGTGATACCACCTAAAGCCGAAACTACGACAACGACAGGCACCGTCTGGCACTCGACTATTCTTTTTACCTCTAAAATGCTTTCTGCGGAACCTACGGATGTCCCGCCGAACTTTAATACCTTCACGTTATGTTACCTTTGTTTCTTATTTCACAAATCTATGTCTGAGCCAGCGGAACCAGTCTTTCGCCGAATGGAAGGCCTCGCCCTCCTCCTGCATGTCTGAAGCTGCTGCCAGCCAGTAGCGGATATGCCCGTCCGTGGGATGGACAAGGCAGAGATAGTTGAGTTCGTCTTCGCGCACCTCCACCAAGTTCTGTTTATCGATGCGGACGCCAATGCCCAGCGTCTCTACCAGTTCGGGATGATTCTCCTTGTCGGGGACATTCGAGCCCCACGAGCCTACCAATCCGCGACGGTCCATGAAGCCCTGATTCTCCGACTCCAGTTTCTGCACGCCGGTGGCAAAGACATCGTTGTCCGTACAGCCTTCTATCCAGACGTCAACCCTGACGTCGCGATGGCCACGGACTGCCGTGAATCGCTGTCGGAACTCTAAGAGTCGGCCCTGATACGCCCAGTCTTTGGCGTAGATTTCCACAATTGCCGTATCAGGGCCTTCATTAATGACACGCTGACCACGCGCCCTGACGGGATTGACGAACGTGGGCTTCCCGTCTTCGAAACTGCGAAAGGAGCCTGCGCCCACACTGGGACCGACGAAGAGGATGTCCTCGCCAAAACCTTGCGCCATCAGTTCGGGCGACGAGTAGAAATTGATGCTGTCCAGTTCCATCTGTGCCCGCTTCTTGCCATAGAGGTCAACACTCTGGCGATGATCGACATAGACGCGGAAACCGATGTATTCGTTCTCCCACATGGCACCATGACCATAGACGGCATCATACATTGCCAGTTGGGGCACGTCGCCCTGAAACTCTACTTGGTTCACTCGGGGGAACCTGTACTTGCGGTCCCACAACTTCATGTGGGCATGCACCTGAGCCCCTACATTAGTCCAAGCGACCAATGCAAAGAGGAGCATCATGAACTTTCTTGCCTTCATTGCCTGCAAAGGTACGGATTATTTTTGGGATATCGGTAAGATTCTGAGCGCTTTTTGCCACTTCGCGCCTCTGCCGCTACTTCACGGCCTCGCCCTGACCGTCCTCCGTCACGTAGAAGAGGGGGCTCTCGTTGGTCTGTTCCTGCTCGTAATAGTGCAGGCCTGAGTCGTTAGTACGAGGATGCCAACTGTCGAGCAAACGAAGCATTTCGGCTGCGGCCCAAATGGCAGGGCCATAGCCGTGGGCAGCAGCCGCGGAGACGGGACGATAGTAGTAGAAGGCAGGGTCGAAGGCCATGCCTGTGCCTACGCAGGTTCCAGCGACCTTGCCATCCTCTGTGATTTGGGTGGCCAAGGCATTCCATCCGAGCTGACAGACCGGACCGTAAGTAATGCCCTCGAGCCAGCCCTGATTGATGGCGCGGGCTATAGAGTAAGTATAGATGGCCGTGGCCGAGGTCTCGAGATAGGAATCGCTGCGGTCGAGCAACTGATGCCAGAAGCCTTCGCTCGACTGATAGGAAGCCAAGCCCTGGACGTGCTTACGCAACTGTTCGAGGATGAAGGGACGGTCGGGGTGGTCCTCAGGCAACATATCGAGCAACTCTACGGTAGTCAGCAACGCCCATCCGTTGGCACGTGCCCAGTGATAAGTCGGTTGTTGTTGGAGGCCTTCGACGTAACCGTGACGATAGAGGCCCTTCTCGGGTAGCCACATACGGCTGACGAAGTTCCGGTACATCGTGGCAGCCTCGTCGAAATACTTCGGCTCGCCCTCATAGATGGCGCGATAGGCAATGGTGGGAATGCCCATATACATGTCGTCGAGCCAAATGGTGTTGTGCTGTGGGCGATGGCGGGCAAAGGTGCGGTCGGGCAGGCGATATTGCCGGTTCTCTACGAAGTCGAAGTAGTTGTCGATTACCTGTGACAAATCTTCTTTCTTAATTCTTAATTCTTCATTATTGACTGCCTTCATCATCGCCGTACACATGGTGCCGCAGTCGTCGAGGGCACGCGGATGCAGGATTTGCTCCATCTGGGCATCCTGACACTCCTCCTGTTCGCGGAAACGGGGAGCCACCTCAGCAATGAAGTCGAAACGTGTCCTGACGTAGTCGCTATACTTCTGGTCGCCCGTCACTTCAGCCGCAACCAGCAAGGCCTGATAGGTAATGCCCCATTCGTAAGAACCAATGCGGAAGGCTCCGCGTTCGAGCGTGCCGTCGTCCTTCAGGGCATGAGGGGTCTGGGCATCGACATACTGGAAGATGCGGTCGAGTGCTGCCCGAACGTCCTCCTTCGTCACCTCCCCGTAAGGAATCTTGTAATCGGGCTTCAGGAGATGGAGCGGGGTCGTCGAGTCGTTAATTTCTGGGGCGGATTCACCTTTGTTACACGATTGCAGGGCAAGGATTGCCATACACAGGGTAAGAACCGTTAAGATTGTCTTCTTCATGTGCTTATTATTGTTTTTTAATTACTTTTCTCCCGTCTTTTATGTAAATGCCAGTCTTGGGGATATCGACACGGCGTCCGCTCAGGTCATACACGGAGAGCGGATAATCTGTTGTCCGTTGCCTGTCTCCGACATCGTCAATTCCGTCCGAGAAATCGGCTTGTCGAATGGCAAACTGACATCCTGTATCCGTGGTATTGGTTCCCGAGCCCCAGTTATAGACTTGATAGTTCAGGCCCGGATTGGTTTGGTTGAGTTGTACCGAACCAGAGGTCACAATGAGATAGCCCAGCGTTGCAGCAGCCTTAAGCGTCCAACCCTTTGTGGGCGAAGTGGCCACGGTTCGCACTTGTGTGTTGTTGCTGGACGATGGGGAAATGTACGAAGCGTCGCTACGATTTACGATATCGAATGTGCCGTCGTTACGCTCCACGAACTTCCACATTGCCCGAGTGGCCGTTGGACTGGTCCCGCCCGTAACTCCAGCCCCCCCGCCGTTGCTCTGGACGTAGCGATTGTCGCGCAGAGGGGTGCTGATGGTGTACCAGTAAGTGTAGCGTTCGTCGCTTGATTGGGGCAGGATGCGGTCCGACGTCGAGTTACAAACCTCGAGAAAGGTATCGTATGCCGTCTGCAACCGTTTGCGTTGTTCCTGACGCTGTTCAGGGGAAAGGGTCTGGTCGAGAGTTGGTTCCACGTCTGAGAGTATCGCATTAAGTTCGTCAGCCAATGAGGCTGGCAGGTAACCAGGTTCCGTGCCCAGACGTTCAGCAATGGAATGACGGGCTTCGTCGATGAGGGTCGATAACTCCTCGGCCTCCTCGTCAAGGTATTTCTTGGGCGAATAGATAAGTCCGTCCAGTGCATCCCGTCCTTCCACATCGGTCAAGACGAAAGTGAACATCCACTTATTCAGCCTCACTCCGTCTGCCGATGCATACGGCAAGTCCATCAAGACCTTGTTCCATCCTTCGCGCAATTGAATCCTGACGGGTTTGCGAGCGGTAAAGTTCTCATTCCCCAACGGCACCTCGTTGTCGATGCTCCGGCCGGCATTGGTCCACGTCGGACCGGGAATCTCCTCATCGTTGACCCACAGGCGCGAGCCCTTGCGGTCCCATTTGCCATTCTCGGGAGCCTTATCCTTCTCCGAGCGACCATAGTTCTGGAACTCCACAAGCGCGCCGGCCTCCTGTGCCTTGGGCGAATAGACGTAAGTCCAGGCCTGAGCCTTCATGCCCAACTGGGGATTAGCAAAGAGGCTTGGTACGATGGTTCCCCAAGTGTGACGAAGATAAACACCTGCACCTCGGGCTGGCACGGTATCTCCGTTACAGGCTACGAGCCAGCGCACATTCGACTGACGGACGTAGGGGATGGGGGCTTCCTTCAATGAATGGGCCTTGTGGAACAGGAAGCGACGCTCCCAGTCGGCGAACTCCTCAAATTCTTCTCCCGAGTTGGGCAACGTCGTACCGCCCACCTCAATGTATTGTCGTCCGCCACCCTTCCAAGCACGTTCCGAGGCAGCCAGCACGTTAGCATAGACGTTATTCTGGCGCATAATGCCCTCTTCGGTCTCAACGTAGCGATCGTTCCAGACGGCTGTAATCTCCCCTGCCACCTCCTTCGAGCCCTGTTGCTCGTAATAGACATTGCTCTTGTAGATACCCACGAGGTCGGCAAACACGTCGAAATGATTGACGTAATTATAGCGGCAATCGATGTTGGGCATCCCCGAGATTTTCTTTCCTGCCGTACTCCACATCTGAGTCATGTCGGCCCCTGTCTGAGTCGTAATGGTCACGCCGCTGATGGGATTCCACACCACCACGCGCTTACCCAACTCATGCAGTTGGTCCGTTATGATTTTGAGGAAGTTGGGATACGTAATGGCCTGCTCGTCGGCTCCGATATGGATGTAGGGAGCATCGGCAAACACGTCAGCTACCTCGCTCAGGATATTCTTCAGTTCCTCCATGCCCTGGTCGGTCTGCATCGAATGGCCCATAGCGCGCTGGAAAGCCTGACTATGCCCTGGCATATCTATTTCGGGGATTACCTTTATGCCATAATCGGCAGCCAGGCTTACCACTTCACGACATTCCTCTTGGGTGTAATATTGCCCCACGAAGCGAGTCATCGAAGCGGCCGAGGTCAACTGAGGATACTTCTTAACCTCAAAGCGCCATGCCTGATTCTCCGTCAGATGCCAGTGGAACGTGTTGACTTTGAACCGTCCCAGCAACCGGATTTGGCGTTTCAGTTCCTCTACCGAGATGAAGCTTCGCCCCACATCGTGCATCCACCCTCGTAACTTGAATGCTGGCCAGTCCGTCACGTCACAAGCTTCCAGTACATCGCCGTCCTCCGCCATTTGGGCAAGGGTCTGAAGTGCACGGATGACACCTGTCTCCGTAGCAGCCTCTATAGCGATAGCCGTTTCGCCGACACTCAGGTGATACGACTCGTCAGGAAAGCCAGCCAGCTCGTAGTCACGAGCCCCCGGGACGGTCTGTCCCGTCACATTGACGGTCAGTTTCGGGAACCCTTCATACTGAGTCAGACTTTGTCCCATGAGATTCTCTATGGCCCTGGCGAGGCGCTCGGAGACGGGTTCGCTACAAGTCAGTTTTCCTACCAGTCTAAGTGGTTGCCCTGCAGCCACTCGCTCTATCTTCTTAGGGGTGGGAAGCAGATTATCCATACTGGCCCAACTGGGCGTCAGCCATAAAAACAGGCACATAAATAGTAACGGCAGTCGTGTCATAATCACTCCTTTTTAATGCAATATTGGGCAAATATAGTAAAATATTGACAATTGACAATTGATAATTGCCAATTATTTCCTATTTTTGCGCTAAACTGGTTTTATTTTATGAGAAATCGCACCACCCTGCGCCTTGCGCTCCCCCTTTGTATTTTGTCTTCAGTACTCTGCCAGCACATCGGCGCCACTCAGGTCCCCCTCCACTGGATAGGCGACATCCCCAGCCACGACCGGCCCGTTACACTGGGCATACCCTTTGCAAAGGGCGAAATGAAGGCCTCATGGCAAGGCCTCATCATAGCCGACGGCCAACAGCTCGCTACCGACTTCTGGCCACTTGCCTACTGGCCAGACGGGAGCATCAAGTGGGGCGCCGTGGCCGCCGTAGTTCCCCAAGGTTCCAAGGAACTGGCTTTTAGCGCCTCGGGAAAGGCTGTCCCATCAAACCATACCAACAGGGACAGCGGGGTCAACCTGCTCGTAAATACGGGCCCACTCCAAGCCTATTTCTCACCACGGGGCGAGTCGCTTATCGACAGTCTCGTTCTCGGCGGCACGACCATTGCTACCCACGGCCATCTGGTATGCGCCACACAAAGCGAACCATACCAAGAGGGCCTCTCAGCACTCCATTTCCGCCGCTATGTGAGCCGCGTCGATACAGCCTACATCGAGCGCCAAGGCCAGGTGCGCACCGTAGTCCGCATCGACGGCCACCACGCCGACGACCGACGCCGGTGGCTGCCCTTCTGCGTCCGCCTCTATTTCTATCAGGGAAGCAGTGAGGTCAGGATGGTCCATACCATCATCTACGACGGCGACCAGGACCACGACTTCATCCGTTCCCTCGGCGTACGCTTCGAGATACCCTTGCGCGAACGGCTCTACAATCGCCATGTAGCCTTTGCCACCGAGACGGGCGTTTGGGCCGAGAGCGTACAACCACTTTCCGGGCGACGGGTACTCGACAACAATCCGCAATACGAAACCGACCAAGTAGCTGGCAAGCGCATTCCCGAAGCCGAGAGTTTCGATGAGAAAGGTCGCGAACTGTTGCACAACTGGGCCTCGTGGAACTCATTCCGTCTCAGTCAGCCCAACGACCAAGGCTTCAGCATCACCAAACGTGCCCACCCGAACAACCCATGGATAGGCACACAGACAGGACGTCGTGCCCCAGGCTTCGTATTCCTGGGCGACGTAAGTGGTGGCTTAGGCATCTCGGTCAAGGATTTCTGGCAGAGTTATCCCGCATCTCTGCAAGTGGACAGCGCCACCCACGAGCGGGCCCTGCTGACAGCCTATCTGTGGAGTCCCGACGGGCCCGCCATGGACCTCCGCCACTACGACAATGTGGCCCACGACCTCATAGCCTCGTACGAAGACGTGCAGGAGGGCATGTCCACCCCATACGGTATTGCGCGCACCAGCGAACTCACCCTCCTCCCCCTTGCCCGCTATCCCGGTAAACGAGCCATCGCCGAGCAGGCTCACAGACTCGCGGCAGAGTCGCCCCTTCTGCCCACTCCCGAGTACCTCCATTCCCGCCACGCATTCGGTATCTGGTCGTTGCCCGACACCACCAGCGAAGCCCGCCGGCGCGTCGAGGCACAGCTCAGCCAATACCTCTCCTACTACCTCCTCCAGCAAGACCAGCACCATTGGTACGGATTCTGGAACTATGGCGACTTCATGCACCAGTACGACCCCGCCCGCCACCAGTGGAAGTACGACGTCGGCGGCTTCGCCTGGGACAACACCGAACTGGGCTCCGTATCGTGGCTCTGGTACAGTTTCCTGCGCACGGGGCGCCCCGACCTCTGGCGGCTGGCCACTGCCATGACGCGCCACGTCTCCGA
Source organism: Bacteroidaceae bacterium (assembly GCA_017469925.1). GTDB lineage: Bacteria > Bacteroidota > Bacteroidia > Bacteroidales > Bacteroidaceae > Physcousia. The sequence goes on from JAFUFK010000028.1 coordinate 16,111, forward strand.
GGTCGATGTCTATCACCTCGGGCCGATGGCCGGACTCGGCTCCCGCCACAACGTCTCCCACTGGGGCTGCGGAGCCAAGGAGGCACGCATCAGCCAGGCCGCCTGGAACCGCTTCCAATACTACCTGACGGCCGACGAACGGCTGGGCGACCTCATGACTGCCGTGTGCGATGCCGACCAAATGCTCTACACCATCGACCCCATGCGACTGGCCCTGCCACGCGAAAAATATCCCTGCACCCAACCTGCCCGACTGCGCGTAGGTCCTGACTGGCTGGCTTATGCCGGCAATTGGATGACGGAATATGAACGCACGCTTAACCCGCTGTACAAGCAAAAGATTCTGGCTGGTATGAAGAGTATCGCCCAACTGCCCCACGGCATCTTTACCGGTCCTGGAGTGCTGGGTTACGACCCGGCCACGGGCATCCTCTCGTGGGAGGGCGACCGACAGATTACTCACACCGAACACCTGACCACTATCATGGGGGGCTTCGAGATACAGCACGAACTCGACGAACTCCTTCCCAACCGATCCTGGCAACGCACCTGGCTCGAGTATTGCCGCGACTACCACAGGCGGACTCAAAACTCGTTTCGGGTGAGCCGCCTCAAGGCCTATGCTGCCTGGCGACTTGGCGACGAGCAACTGGCACACGAGGCTTGGCGCGACATGTGGACCTACAGCGGCCGTCTCCAGCACTACCCCTTCCAGCCCCGTCGCGTCGCCGGCAGCGATGTCCCCGAACCCCTCGACGAGAGTCCGCTGACCACGACCAACGACTGCGCCCTGTGGAGCCTCGAGGCCATCTTCATGCAGGAGGTCATACCCGAATAAACGCCTGAACTAATTCTCGAGCGCAATATTTACAACTTCTTAGCATTAAGTTTGTTACATACTACTTTTTACGACTTTCATGCTTCCGCATTGGGGGGATTATTCTCTGCAATATACACATAATTTTTCATTCATGACGTATCGTCCCCGAAAAAAGTAGGGCCAACCGCCCCCTGCGCTACAGTGCTACAGTGCTACAGTTAGAAATGAAAGGTACAACAAAGTCATCGTAGGATTTTATTATATATATATTATGTATAATATATATATAATAACACTTACTTTCTTTCCGTTCATCAGTCGAGTATTGAACTGTAGCACTGTAGCACTGTAGCAAGAGGTTTCGTCAATCGCTTGTATATCAACCAATTAATATTCTACGCCCCGAGAAATGTAGCCCCTTTCGCGCCCCCGCGCCCGCGCGTTTTGCACATGCCCCGAAAATGTAGTACTTTTGCATAGGCAAACGGGAAGGAACGCCCCGGCGAACGTCGCGAAACGCCACGGCAAGCCCCGCCCCGTGCCAAGGCGAACAACAACAACGATTACTAACCCCGCTTAACCTGTTAACCCCATTAACCCGTTAACCCCTTAAAAACATTTACAACTATGGCAAACAAGACAATTGGAAGCATCAAGTACTGCCCTTGACATAAATCAAGAAAATGCGCACTTTGCGGCGATTTGTGCAACGGAAACTTGCACAAACCAGCGAAAAGTGTGTACCTTTGCAGCCGATTTTGAGCAACACGGGCAGTGTGTGCTCATGAAGATAAGGAATTATGAACCAAAACGAATTACGTATGAAAAAGGTATTAGTTGCGTTTGCAATTTTCAGTTTCCAACTTTCGGCTTTCAATACGGCGCTGGCGGGCGGCCTGGTGACGAACTCGAACCAAAACGTCAGTTTCCTGCGCCAGATGAGCCAGGACGGTATCATCGACATCACAGGCCTGTACCTCAATCCTGCCGGTACGGCCTTCCTCAGCGACGGGTGGCACGTGTCGGCCAGTTGGCAGAATGCGAAGCAGAGCCGCGACATTGTGACGGAGTTCCCCCTGTTCCAGTACAACCAGCAGCAGCCCTACACTCCTCATAAGTTCGAGGGCGACGCCTATGCCCCCGTGCTGCCTTCGTTCCAGCTCTCGTATAACCACGACCGGTGGAGCCTCAATGCCAACTTCGCCCTGAACGGTGGCGGCGGCAAGTGCGAGTTCGACCAGGGGCTGGGTTCGTTCGAGGCACTGTACTCGGGCACCATCCTTTCGGGTGTGAGTCAGGCCGGCATGTTGCCCTACTTCCAGGGCTACTCGCTCGATGCCTATATGAAGGGCCGCCAGTACCACTTTGGCCTGACGCTGGGTTCGACCTACAAGTTCCGGGAGAATCTGGCCGGCTTCGTGGGCCTGCGCGCCATCTATGCCACCTGTAACTACAATGGCTACGTGCAGGACGTGAAATATACCGTCGCCGGCAACACCATCCCCGCCAACAGCGACCTGGCCCTGAACTGCGACCAGACGGCCTTTGGCTTCACCCCCATCCTGGGCTTGGACTACCGCATCAACAAGCACTGGAACGTGGCCGCAAAGTATGAGTTCGAGACCCGCCTACGCCTGAAGAACAAGACGGAGATGAACGACTTCGGAAAGGCTCAGGTGGCCCAGGGCAACACTACGCTGGCCCAGTTCGAGGACGGGAAGAAGGTGGAGGCCAACATCCCGGGCATCCTGAACGCCGGCGTCATGTATAGCCCCACCGACGAGGTGCGCCTGATGGCTGGCTGGCACTACTACTTCGACAAGGCTGCCAAGCAGTACGGCGACAAGCAGAAATTGATTGACAAGAACACGCAGGAGTTTTCGGCCGGCGTCGAGTACGACGTATGTAAGTGGCTGACGCTGAGCGCATCGTGGCAGAACACACGCTACGGACTTGGCGACGAGTACATGAACGACCTCTCGTTCAACTGCTCCAACAACATGCTGGGCGGCGGCGTGCGCATCCATCCCAGCCAGCGCTTCAGCATCGACGTGGGCTACATGCACACCTTCTACCGCGACAAGACGGTAAGCACCCTGACGGCTGCCGGCATGAAGACCGACACCTACAGCCGCAAGAACCGCGTACTGGGTATCGGAGTGAACGTGGACTTTTGAGAAATTGAGAGATTGAGAACGTAATTTGCGGATTATTTGCTACCTTTGTGGCAGATAATCCGCAATTGCTGTTCTATGAGACGTTTTCTTATCCCTCTGCTGGCCCTGCTGCTCGTGGCTTGTAAGTCGCAAACACACTTCATCACCGTTCGCGACGGACAGCTCTATGAGGGCGACAAACCTTATCGCTACGTCGGCACCAACCTCTGGTACGGCGCCATACTGGGCAGCGAAGGACAGGGAGGCGACAGGGAACGCCTTTGCCGGGAACTCGACAGCCTGAAGTCGCTGGGCATCACGAACCTGCGCGTGCTGGCAGGGGCGGAAGGGCTGACCGATGCTGCCGACCACATACAGCCCACCTTACAACCCCGTCCCGGAGAGTACAACGACACCCTGCTCGCGGGCCTTGACTACCTGATGGCCGAAATGGGCAAGCGCGGCATGCGAGCCGTGCTCTATCTGCACAATGCCTGGCAATGGTCGGGCGGCTACGGCACCTATCTGGAGTGGGCTGGAATGGGCAGGCCGGCACCGGCCTCCGTCTGGAACGCATACACCCGGCACCACAGCCAGTTCGTGCGCTCCGACTCTGCCCGTGCCATGGCCCTGCGCCACACGCAATTCATCGTAGGACGGAGGAACACCATTACGGGCAAGGCCTACCGCGACGACCCCACCCTGATGGCCTGGGAGGTGTGTAACGAACCACGTCCCTTTGCCCGCGACTCGGAGACGAAGGCCTGCTTCCTGACCTGGATACAGGAGCAGTCGGAGGCCATCAAGGCCATCGCCCCCCACCACCTCGTCACTACGGGAAGCGAAGGAAAGTTCGGTTGCGAGGGGGACATCGAGCTATTCGAACGCGTCCACGCCCAGCCCTGTATCGACTACCTCTGCATTCACATCTGGCCCTACACATGGACGTGGCTGGGTCCCTTCATCTCCCCCAACAGCGAAGCCAAACGTCGCCAACCTGCCCTGATGCTGGAACGCGGCGTCGAGGCGGCTTGCAAGGAAACGGAAGCCTACATCGACGAACACCTGCTGGTCGCCCGGCGACTGCAGAAGCCCCTTGTACTGGAGGAGTTTGGTTATCCGCGCGACGGTTTCGAGATTGCCGTGGGCACCCCCGTCACTGCCCGCGACCGCTACTATCGCTTCGTGCTCTCCCATGTAGGCCGAAAGGGTCTTTCGGGCTGCAACTTCTGGGCCTGGGGCGGCAATGCGCTGCCCGTTCATCCCATGTGGCAGCAATGGGACCCCTACACTGGCGATCCTGCACAGGAGGAACAGGGGCTATACTCCGTCTTCCAGAGCGACTCCACCACCCTCTCCGTCATCCGAGAGGCCATCCGGGAGGCGCGCTTCTGACTCCCCCCCCTCCATAGCAGTTTTAGGCCCCGCACACGACTTAACGTCTCATTCATACCCCTATTTTGTCTCAGATAACATTTTTTATACGTTAAGAATTCGCCATCCAGTTTTTTTTGGCTAACTTTGTCGCCAAATATGCGCATGCGCGCACGACAATTATACAATACAAAGATAGCTAACTAACTGAGCACTATGAGAAACAGTTTGAGATACTTGGCCACAGCCTTCGTGCTATGCTGCATGGCCACGAGCCTGAGGGCAGCCCAATGGATTGACCTGACAAGCCAGTGTATCGTAAACCCCACCTTCGCCGGCGACGACGTGACGACGGGATGGCAAGGTACGCCGTTCGGCCAGGCCGGACCACGCGAAAACGCCGAACACTACAGCAAGACCTTCGACACATATCAGGTCATTACCGGACTAACCCCAGGGCATTATCGTGTAAGCGTGCAGGCATTCTACCGCATGGGCGATTCCAATAACGACTATTCGCTATGCTCGTCGGGCAACTATCAGGACTACCAGCACGCCCAACTCTATGCCACTTCGTCCGAAGAGGACGCCTACACCCCAATCGTGCCTGCCTCGAGTGCGGCCCTGGACGAGAGCCTGGGCGGAGCGACAAGCCGAGTCGGTGGCAGCGGCGGCTGGTGGGCACAGGACGGCAAGTACATCCCCAACAACATGGAGGCTGCCTACTACTGGATGGAGGCCGGATACTACCAGAACTCCGTCGAAGTGGAAGTGGGCGACGACGGCCAACTGCGTATCGGCGTGCGCAAATCGACCACCATCGGCAGCGACTGGATGTGTCTCGACAACTGGCAACTGGAGTACTACGGCGAGGTGACAAACGTTGAGAGCATCACGCTGAGCAGCACACGCATGAACTTGGTACCGGGCGAGCAACGCCAACTGACGGCGACCGTCGCACCCAAGAATGCCACCATCAAGAGCGTAACCTGGGCAAGCAGCAATACGAGCGTGGCCACGGTGGACGCCGGGGGCAACATCACCGCCCTCGCTACCGGACAGGCTCGGATTACGGCTACAGCCACCGATGGCAGCGGAGTGTCGGCCACCTGCACCGTCACCGTCACCAACAACTCGGGCGGACTGGCACGCGTCATCGTCAGCGAGATACAGAGTGCCAACATCGACCGCTTCGTCGATCCCTCGTGGAACTACGGCGGATGGGTGGAACTCTACAATCCCGGTACGTTGGGCGTAACCCTGACAGGCTGCTGGGTAAGCGACGACCCTGCGAACCTGCAAAAGGTACACATCTCACAGCCTATGGCCATTCCGGCCAAGGGCTACTACGTGCTGTGGTTCGACCACCACGACAAGTATTGCCTGACGCAACTCGACATGAAGCTCGATGCCGAAGGGGGGACCCTCTACCTGAGCGACACAAATGGCAACCTCATGGTGGAACAGGCCTATCCGCCCACCGTCGCTCGCTGTTCCTACGCCCGCAAGTCGGTTGACGGACAGGAGTGGGGATGGTCCGACACACCCACGCCAGGCCAAGCCAACGACGGCATGACCTATGCCGACTTCCGCCTGCCCGCACCCGAGGTGGACCAGCCCACTCAAATCTTCGGCTCGCGACTGACCGTCTGCGTCAACATCCCCGAGGGCGCCACCCTGCGCTACACCACCGACGGCAGCACGCCGACGGCCACGAACGGAGAGACCTCGCAGGACGGACTCTTCTACCCCACCGAGACCACGACATACCGCTTCTGCCTCGTCGGAGACGGCTACTTGCCCAGTCAGGTCGTAACACGCACCTACATACTGGAGGACAAGACCTTTGCCCTGCCCGTCGTCAGCGTAGTGGGCAGCGACTATAACCTGTATGGCGACGACATGGGTGTCCTCGTCAAGGGTAACGGCAATGGCCGGCCAGGCAACGGACAGTCGTCACCCTGCAACTGGAATATGGACTGGGACCGCCCCGTCAACTTCGAATACCTGACCACCGACGGCCAGATGGTCATCAACCAGGAGACCAAACTGGAACGCTGCGGCGGTTGGAGCCGTGCCTGGAATCCTGCCGCCTTCAAGATTAAGGCGAACAAGGTCTTCGAGGGCCAGAGTTTCCTGCCCTACCAGTTCTTCGAGGAGAAACCCTACCTGAAGCACAAGACCCTACAGATTCGCAATGGCGGCAACGACAACACGTGCCGCATCAAGGACCCCGCCCTGCAGGAAATCGTATTCCGCTCGGGACTGAACATCGACTGCCAGGCCTATCAACCCGTAATGCACTACATCAATGGCCGCTATGCCGGCGTCATCAACGTGCGCGAGCCGAACAACAAGCACCTTGTCTATGCCAACTACGGACTCGACGAGGACGAAATCGACCAGTTCGAGATGTCGCCCGACTCGGGTTACGTGCAAAAGTGCGGCACGTACGAGAGTATGCAACGCTGGTACGACCTATCGGCCGAGTGTGGCACGAGCGACGAGGCCTACGAGCAAATCAAGCAGATGGTCGATATCGACGAGTATTGCAACTACATGGCCGTAGAGTTCTACCTCGGCAACTGGGACTGGCCACAAAACAACGTAAAGGCCTACAAACCCATCATGGAGGGTGGCAAGTTCCGCTTCGTACTGTTCGACCTCGACGGTTCGTTCAGCACCAGCACGCCCTTCGACACCTATGCCGGTAAGCAGAACTACACCTTCGACCAACTATACGGCGAACCCGTCAACCGCATCTCGAAGGAGATTGAGGTCGTGACCATCTTCTTCAATATGCTGAAGAACGACGAGTTCCGCAAGCAGTTCATCGACACCTATTGCCTCGTGGCCGGCTCAGTATTCGAACCGACACGCTGCCAGGAGATTGTCAACGAACTGGCCAACCGCGTAAGCGACAGCCAGAACATCTGGAACGAAGTTTACTGGGCCAACAGCACGCCCTGGAACACGGCAAATACCATCAATAACACGCTGACGGCCAACCGACAGACGTCGATGGTGAGCAACATGCGAAGCTACTCGGCCTTTCAACTGAGCGCGGCAACGCCACAGACCGTAAGACTGAGTACCAACATCCCCGAAGCCCGACTGATGGTGAACAACCTGCCCGTGCCCACGAACAAGTTCAACGGACGACTCTTTGCACCCGTTACCTTCCGTGCCCAGGCCCCCGCAGGCTACAAGTTCCTCGGCTGGAAACTCGTAGAGGGCAACAGCAGCAACGCCGAAACCATACTGCCGGAAGCCAGCATCTGGGAATACTACGACCAGGGCTCGCTCGACGGTCAGGACTGGACGTCGGCCAACTTCACGACCAACGGCTGGGGCAGCGGAAAGGCTCCCCTCGGCTACTTCGTCGGCGGCAGTCGTGAACACAATACCGTACTCGACTACGGAGGTTCGACCAGCGACAAGCGTCCGACCTACTACTTCCGCAACAGACTGACACTCAGCGAAACTCCCGGTGAAGGCGACGTCTTCACCCTGAACTACGTCATCGACGACGGATTCATCATCTACGTCAACGGCACAGAGGCCGGCCGCTACAACATGCCCAGCGGAAACGCATCGTATAGCACCTTTGCCACCACGTATGCACACGGCAATCCCGACAGCGGCGAACTGACGCTCCCCACCTCGCTCTTCAAGAAGGGTACGAACCAGATTGCCGTCGAGATTCACAACAATGCGGCCAACTCGACCGACGTCTATTGGGAGTGCAGCATCACTCGGGCTACGGAGAGCACCGTGGGGGGCTACGTCTGTGCAGACGAAGAATACGAAATGCCCACGGGCAACATGGTGCTGGAGGCTTGCTATGGCGAGATGACGGAAGAGGAGAAGCAGGAGGCCGAGATTAGCACCACACCCGTAGTCATCAACGAGGTCAGTGCCGGCAACAGCATCTACATTAACGACTATTTCAAGAAGGACGACTGGGTGGAACTCTACAATACGACCGATGAGGACATCGACCTCGAAGGCATGTACCTGACCGACCGTAGCGAGAAGCCCACCAAGTGCCAGATTTCGGCCAAGGGCACGAAGGCCAGCACCATCATCCCGGCTCATGGTTTCAAGGTCGTATGGTGCAGCAAGCGACAGACCGATACGGAGTTGCACGTCGATTTCAAGCTCGACAACCTGGATGGCACCGTCGTCCGCCTGATGGCTCAGGACCAGAGTTGGGCCGACAGCATCGTCTATTGCGCGCACAATGGCGACCAGACCGTAGGCCGCTATCCCGATGGCGGCAAGGCCATCTACCTGATGACACAGCCCACCATCCGCAAGTCGAACACGCTGAACAGCTATGCCCAGGAGTGGGAATATGTAGCACCGGTTGACACGACCAATGCCATTCGCTCCACCTTCGCCAGTCGCAGTGGCGGCATGAGCATTGCCTACAGCGGCGAGCAACTGCTCGTCAAGAGCGAGGAAGACCCGTCGGTCGCCGTAGCCGTCTATGCCGCCAGCGGTGCGATGGTGATGAACCTGCACCTGAATCTGGAGGCCGGGCACGACCGCATCAGCGTGGCCTCACTGCCGGCCGGCATCTACGTGGCTCGCGTCCGCGACAACGAGGGCAACGAGTGTGCAACCAAGTTTGCCAAGAAGTAAATGAAACGTATCCTCTACATCCATGGCTTTGCGTCGGCAGGTTCGTCGGGCACGGCCACACATCTGCGTAACGTACTCTACGAAAGTGGCGTCGAGGTAGTCTCGCCCGACGTTCCCGTCATGCCCAGCGAGGCCCTACCCTTCCTGAAACAGAAGGTGACCGAACTGACACCCGACCTCATCATCGGCACATCGATGGGCGCCATGTATGCCGAACAACTCTACGGCACACGACGCATACTGGTGAACCCCTCGTTCCACATGGCCCGACTGCTCACCTTCCGCGGTCTCGGACGTCGCGACTTCCTGAACAAGCGCGAAGACGGGGCAAAGGACTTCAAGGTCGATAAGGAGATGATTGCCCAGTTCCGCGAGATCGAGAAGACCACCTTTAGCGGCATAACGGAGGAGGAGAAAGCGCGCGTATGGGGATTCTTCGGCAAGAACGACAAGAGCGTCAATTGCCAACCTGAGTTCAAGAAGGCTTACGGTACCCGGCACTTCCGCCTCTTCGACGGAGAGCACCGACTGAACGACGAAGTCCTGAAGCACGAGATTCTGCCTCTCGTCAGGGAGTTGCTGGAACTATAAGACCAGACTGCACGAAAGGCCTGCGGCCTTTTCGTCATGGAGATAGAAGGGAGCGGCCACCATCAGGGGCGTGCTCTCTTTCTTTTTGTCGATACGGAACAGGCGTTTCCAGACGGGCAACATCCAATAACCGGCATCGGCACACAGGATGCCTACGCCTGCACCGGCAAGCACGTCGCCCACCCAGTGGCGCTTGTTATAGACGCGCATGAAGGCCACACCCGTAGCCAGCGCGTATGCGGCCGAGCCGTAGCCCCAACCATACTCGATGCGCATCATCTCGGCACCGACGAAGGCTGTGGCCGTGTGGCCAGAAAAGAATGATTTGTCGCCATCGCTGTCCGGACGCTGCTCGTTGACGAAATGCTTCACACTCCGTGTCACACCGACCATAAGCACATTGGCTGTGGCCGATGCTATCAGACGATCGCGGAAGTTGTGCTTCGACTTCACTCCCGTCAGTCCCAATAGAGCATGAACTGCCGACGGGACGTACTGCAAGCCGTTGTCAATCTTGCAAGTATTCCAACCGCGATTCATGTCGTCACGCGCCTTCTCGCCAAGCAACTTGGTGGGCGACCCTTCGGCCAGTCCCCACGTCCCCAGACCTATCAGCACGGCAGGGGCAATGAGTTGTCGGGGTCGGAAGTAGGTCGTCGTCTCGTGCCGGGGCTGCATCGAGAGCGTAATCGAATCGCCCTGTGCCCAAGCGGGCAAGACGGTTAGCAGGGCGAGGAGTAGGGTCAGTGCTGTTCTTTTCATAAGTCAATCTTCAGTGTACCTATCAGGCCGCGCGGGATGGTAAGCGTCATGTTCTTACCGCGCCCGCCATCGGCCTCCGAGGGGAAACACATTTCGTTATATACATTACCAAAGTCGTAGAGGTTGTAGCACAACAGGGTCAGGCTCATAGGGCACTGACGAATCGTCCACTTCAGGCGGGCATGCAGGTCGATGTTGAACAGGGCACTCTCGCGACAGCCAAAGTCGCCGTCGGTGGGATTGATGCCTTTCGTGCAGCCCGGCCGGATGGCCACCTGTGTGTGCCCGTCGCCGTCGGTGTGCGTCGAGGTGTAGAAGTAGGAGAAGGGTTGCCCGTCGGTCCATCGTCCGTTGATGCCAAACTGGAAGTGTTTGTTTACATTATAGGCGAGATATATGCGGCAGACGTACGCCTTGTCCTGGTCCAGACGGCCTACGCCCGGGTAACGTCCGTTGGGATTGCCCGCGTTGTTGCGGGTATTCGGGTTGGCCGTCGATTCGGACAACACCCCGATGTCATTCGCCGCAGGACCATTGCCGAGGGCAGAAAGACCCACACCCATCATCGACTGCCACGAGAGGCTGAACAGGAACTTGCGTCCGCGATAGGTGTAGCGCGACGTCTGCAACATGTAGTAAGGCGTGTTGGTCAGGAAGCCTTCGCCCATCAGTTCCGTAGGCTGACTGTCCACGATGTAGTCTCTCTCGCCTGGATTCAGGTAGTAGTAGCCGTCGTCCGCCAGGAATCCGTTAGCCTCCTCGCCGTCCCGGAAGCGGGTCATCCACGTGTGGTAGAACTTTTTATACGTCTGTAGCAGTGCAACTTCGTGGCGTCCGAAGTGAAACGATATAGGGATTCCAACCGAGACATAGGCGGGTTGGGCCACATGCGACGCGAGGTTTCGGCTCCCCCCTCCCGATGTCGTGAACAACACGTCGGAGCCTTCGTAGAAGACCTTCGCATTCATATAGTCGTTGCTCAGGTATCGTATGTCCTCTATGTTGTAGCTCACGCGGTCGTGGCTCAGCGTCAGCCCAAGCCCAAACCACCTTACGGGGCGATAGTCCAGTTGGAAGGCTGCCTGAAGGTTGGGCGAGACCTTCGTCTTGTCGGCCAGCAACATGCCGTCGAGCGTAAGATTCACTTCACCCCGCATGGTCAGCTTATCCGAGAAACGATGTCGTGCCTCCAGCCCCACGCGGTTCTCCAACAGTCCCGACGCAAAGGCCCGACTCGTCCACTCGTAGTGGTACAGAGGCGTGGGGGTGGGCTCAAGCGGTCGCTGCATATAGACCTCGTTCTCGAACGTCTCGCGCCGGGGCGAGAAGTATAGGAAGGAATTATAGCCATCGGCCTTCACGCTTAGCCACTCGCACAGAGGCTTCTGGTAATTCAGCGCCCACGTCAGTTCGTGCGTATTGCCGTCGGCCATCCAAGGTTCCAGCGATTCTCCGTCTTGGTCAATAAGGTTGCGGGCAAACTGCTGGTCGTCGTGCCGCACCACGTTCGTAGCCCAGGTCAGTCCTGTCGTCAGCCCTCTGCGCTTGGCATATACCGATGCGCTGTAGGTGCGCAGTTGGGCCACCTCGTTTCGGTTGAAGTAGAACTCCGACCCGTAGTTGTCCTTACCCGAGAAGTTCACGAGATAGCCTACCCTATCCAGTCTCCGGCCCGATGGCAACTGCCCGTCCATCTGCACCTTATAGTACTCTGCCGGATACAAGGGCGCACTCCTCAAGAGCCCGTCCTGGTCGTAGTTGGGATATTGCTGCTGCCCCAGACTTGCGTACAGGTGCTGGCGATAACGTCGGCCCCCGCTGTCGCGCAGCGTGTAAGCCACGTCCATCGTGCCTTGTCCCCTGACATACTGACGCCGATGTATGGTCTGCGGGTCGTTGCAGCGCTCCGTGCCGGTATTATGAAACAGGTGGACAATACCCTCCGTCGTCCGATTGATTCCGCCCAAGTTGCCTCGGTTCCACGACAGTTGGGCATAATCGCCAGCCAACGTGTCGAGCTCGAAATCCAATACGGAGCCATGAGGGTCGAGCCGCAGGTCGTATTGTTCCATGTTGGGCACATAACTTGTCGAGCCCGGGGTAAAACGATTGTCGATGCGGAACCCATCCAGGTAATAACGGTTCCAGCGATACGAATTGCCATCAACCGAAAACATCAGTTGTCCCGACTCGTCCCACTGCCCCAGGTGGAGACCCTGATAGACCGTGTGGTCGCTCAGGCCGTCGAGCCAATGGGCCAAATGCCCCTGATGATAGAAGTCGCGGAAAAACTCGGCCTTTATCGAGTCATTATATGTCTGAGCCCAAGCCGAAGAAGCCACGAGCCACACCACGAACGCCACCACCCCCTTTCTCATACTCTCACTATTTTCTCAAAATATTCAATCGATAAGCCAGCCCTAAGCGAACCTGGTGGTAGGGATAGTCGCGCAAGCCATAGACATACGAGGACACAATGTCGAACTTCTTCACATGGAAGGCCACGTCGGTTCGCAGGACGGCAGGACGGTCGTGAGCCAACTCTCCGCCATGACTGGCACTATGCTCCCAACCCGAATACCCGGCCAGACTCTGCGCGAGGTCGAAGTATCGGTTCTCCCACTTCACCATCACACCATATTGCACGGCATCGTCCTGCCTTCCGTTGTCCGTCTGCCAGCACAGGAAACCCGTCGAAAGGGCCAGACGCACGTTGTGTCCCCACTGCTTGCTATGTCCGACATCCCACGACTTGGCCACCGAAGTATCGAAGAAATAACCCGGCGAATCATAGTATCGAGCCCAGTAGAAATAGTTGCTCGAAGCCGTCTTCAGAGCAGCACGGACCACCCAGTCGGGGCGCCACCCACGCTCGGTAAGCAAATGCATGTCAACACTCACATACACATCGCCCGGCACATGGCCTTTCTTTGCCCCCGCCAGGTTCTCTTCTTCCACGTGACAGCGCCTCAGATTCGCCTCCGTATTTCTCCACCATTCGGTCACGGGCATCCAAACCGACAGGTTCGCACGCCGCGTCCACAGCGGAATGTTCACCCGCAGACTGATGTCTGTCGTATGGCCGCCATGACGTCCGTTGAAGTAGTCACCGGCCACCTCCATACGCAGGTCACCCTCCACACGCCCATCCATAACCTCAGGGACAGGGAAGGCGTTCGGACCAAAATACTCAGGCGAAACCAGCGTGGCAGTATTCAGCGCAGGCTTGTCCAATGGCGTCTGGGCGACCATCATAAGAGGCCACACGAGCAGGATTAGCAGGATGTTACGTTTCACTTTCAATGACTCCGTTACAAAGATAGTGCAAACCGAGCGAAAAAGCAAATTTCATTTGCATTTTTCCGAGGTGAAGCCTATCTAAGAGGCTCGAAGAGACTCAAAGATAGTGAAAACCGAGCGCAACGCCTCGGTGCATCCTATCCTCGACGTAGTCAGAGATAGTGGACATTGCCTCGATGCACTCTATCTCGTCGGCTCACGCACCAAGGATTTCCTGTCCTTACCTGTAAAGAATTCTGTTCGGTTTCTATTCAGCTCTGTTCGCTTACATTCCTTTTCTATTCGATTTCTGTTCGCTTTTCTATTACCTTTGGTACCGTAATCTTCAAAAGGATCTCGTCTTTTCTGAATGACGGGATATCTGCGCCATTAGCCTCCTGTTCACGGCTGATACGATCAAATCCCTCGCCAAACTCTTTGACAAAGTGATATGCTTTAAGGAATGCCGCTATTTTCGGATTTGGATTTCCGTCCCCTTGATATTATACGCTTTGGGTAACAAGCATTGACCGTCATCTCTTGTATGACAAACTCTGGGTAATTGCACTTTGTCCGCCTAGCTGCTGGCCGACGAGGAAGCCCGTCTGCTCAATCAAGGAGGCGATGCCCAAGGCTGGGTAGCCCGAGGGACTCAGACCAAAAGAATAATTCCTACTCCCTATGAAGACCTTACACAATAATTCTTCAAGTTCTCCGTCAGAACGCCCTTAATTTCATCGCCCCAAACTCATGGCTTGGGGCGATGAAATTAATTAGAAGTTTTATTTGAAGACTATTTTTTTACATGTAAACTTTGAGAACTCAATAAAAACGAATTTATCTCTTCAATGAACGCATCTTGCCTTTTACGAACGGCACCTATTTCACTGGGAGCATAAATGACAGAATAGTAGAGGGTAGAATTTAGCGTGTACTGACCAAGACCCACAGTGTTGTTACCTTCCTTTGTTAGGAAGATAAGGTAATCGTCAACTTCTCCTACGTATCTATACCTTTCATCCAAATAGCCAAAGATCTCATTAAAACTAACCTTACTACAAGGCACATAAACTCCTACATACTGTAATTTTGAATCATTAAACACATATACAGTTGCAAACTCCTTATATTTACCACTATATATTAAATAGACGTCATCCTCATCATCAATTTTATAACCATTCATGAAAGACTTGACATAAGCTTTCGTAGCCCCCCACTTTAAACATGGTTCCTTGAACGTTGAGTATTGATATGGATTTGTACTATTCTGCGGTTCATTGTCATCATCACCACATGAAATCAGGAATGTGGTTGTCATTGTTAGTAACACCAACAAAAGAGATTTTAGTATTTGTTTCATTTTTCTATTTTTTTATGGGAAATATTTTCATATAATTGTAATCTGTAATTTTCAGAATTCCTTTCTCATCTAATTCGGCTATTGCTTCTACTTTCTTACAATCATCATTATAGTATGCAACAGAATAATAACCCTTCCTTACTTCCTCGAAAACAGCTTTAACATCAGCGGAAGCCCAGTTGGGATTGTCTGTCTCCAATATAATAGCGACATACTTATTCCCCTCTTTAATAATTCCCAATTTATAGAAAGTACTTCCTATATTCTTATATATACCTTCTATTTCATCAAGCTCTTTTGTTGAAAGATATTCATTTATTTGTTCTGCCGTCCATGCTGAAATTGATGATGACGGAATCTGTGAAATAGGTGTTTTATCTGGGTCGAATTGATAGGGACATTTCAATACTATTTTCAAGGCGTTTTTCCCCGCTCGAGCCAATTCGTTATCTGCTTTAAAGCCCCAATTCGCGTGCCCACTTAAAGTCATCACATTTTCTCCTAGCATATTATTAATTACAATTGTAACAAATGTTCCCACACTATGCCTAACCTCATAACTCCATGAACATATTAGAGTAGCCATCCTTTCCTCTCTCTTTGTAGGCATACTTGATTTCTGCTTGATAAATGTAAAGCCCTTATTGACAAAACAATTTTCTATTTCTTGTTCAATTCCCGATCCTTCACGTGACGATTTTAGATACAAGTATTTATATCCATCTAGGTCTTGGGCATTTACAATGAGTGAACATAATGCAACTACTAATAAAGAAATAACATGTCTCATAAATAACTGATTTAATTTGTTTTTAATTTCGTTATAGTCCAATCACGTAGTATAGACAGAAAAAAACGTGGACCAAAACTTCGTTTATGCTCCTGAGGTATCGGCAAACACCATGCAACCATATACGAGTAAAAGTCCACGCCATCGAGCGTGAACATTAACCTTACTCTTGGTTGCTCCATCTAATTTGCCGATTTTCAGGAAGCAAGAATCAAAGTTAACGTTCTTTCTATGTGTCTTTATGTTTCTGTGCTATGTCATGTTTTTATAATTTTAATCGGGCTTCGCCCTGTTTAACGTTTAAAGTTTAATGGTTTATAGCGCTTCGCGCTGGTATTATCACTACGTGCTGGCATAAGCGCTGACGCGCTGGTTAGAGGTTATGGGTTAGAGGGTCTATTATTTTGCTGTATATCTAACAGGGACATGAAATGGTCTAAAGTAGCTATTTCGACGCGAGGGAAATCTATTTGCTTCAAGACTTCGAAGTGTTTATCCTCGGTAACAATATATTCTGCATTGGCAATAATGGCGCAATCGACAAATTTGTTGTCATCCGGGTCCTGATGGATAAGGTTGAAGTGAAAATGAGGGTCGTAGTGCAAGCAATAGGGATTATTCAAGATAGCATCTACTACTCCTTCTGCCACAATCGGGTTGGCAACTCGCCCTATTACTTCCCGGTATTCACTGATTATCTCATTACTGACACAAAGGCAATACAGCCCCATCTGGAATGATTTCCAAACAGGATAGTAAGGACTATGTCTGGATATCATCTGCAACAG
The DNA here is from genome assembly GCA_017469925.1 of Bacteroidaceae bacterium. Lineage (GTDB taxonomy): Bacteria > Bacteroidota > Bacteroidia > Bacteroidales > Bacteroidaceae > Physcousia. Next base: position 32,681 of record JAFUFK010000028.1, read on the forward strand.
GCAATTGGTATCTAACACTATATTCCTCATTGCTGTGGCTTGTATGGAGTGCGGTAATGAGCGGTCTTCAGATCTTCAAGGGTTTGCTCGTTCCAAACCCCTTCTTCCCAAAGCCGATCCATTTCCTTGTCAACGAGTTGGGCAAAGTAGTTGGAAATGGCCACTTTAAGTCCTCGTACCTCTTCGTCTGTACGCAGATGGGCGACAGCATTCAGCACCTCAATTTGCGCTGGAGTAAATACTGTATGGCCGTACAACGCCACGGGATCATTAGCCTGAAGTGGTTTCTTTTCTTCTAAGTGATATTGTTCGCTCTTCATATGGCTACCATACTATATCCACAGGCAAAGATAGTGCAAATCGAGCGAAAAAGCAAATTTTATTTGGACTTTTTCCGAGCGGAAGTATTTTTGGCGAAGCCAAAATATCTCCTCCCCATCAATGAAGAGGGCCCTAAACGAAGAAAGCCCCCGCATCTTACGATGCAGAGGCTTCCCAAAGAAAAACGGCAGCTACCTACTCTCCCACCTTGGCAGTACCATCGGCGCGGGCGGGCTTAACTTCTCTGTTCGGAATGGGAAGAGGTGGAACCCCGCCACTATAGCCACCTTAAATGTCGGTGCAAGGTGAGCGCAA
>JAFUFK010000004.1 GCA_017469925.1 Bacteroidaceae bacterium
GATGACATCGTTCTTGTCGTCGTGGGCAATGTTCTTGATGACCACCTTCGTGTCGGGAGCCACCTCGCGGATGCCGTCGGCAATGGCCTCGGCCATCTTGCGGGTCGATTGCCACATGGTGTCATAGACAATCGTCACCTGATTCTCCTGATAGGCATCTGCCCAGGCCAGATATTTCTCCACAATCTGTGCAGGATTGTCCTTCCAGATGACGCCGTGGCTGGGGCAAATCATCGACAGCGGAAGGTTCATCGAGAATATCTGCTGAATCTTCTTCGTCACCATCGGGCTGTAGAGGTTAAGGATGTTGGCATAGTATTTCTCGGCCTCGTACATCAGTGCTGCCTGCTCCACGGTGTCGTTGAACAGCGACTCGGTGGCAAAGTGCTGACCGAAGCCGTCGTTGGAGAAAAGGATGCCGCCGTCCTGGTCCATGTAGGTGAACATCGTGTCGGGCCAGTGCAGCATGGTGGCTTCGATAAAGGTCAATGTGGTGTCGCCCAGCGAGAGTGTGTCGTCCGTCTTGACGTTGACGAAATTCCAGTCCTGATGATAATGTCCACGGATAATGGCCTCGCCCTTCTTGGTGCAGTAGATGGGCGTGTCGGGAATCTCGCGCATCAGTTCGGGCAGTGCGCCGCTGTGGTCAATCTCGTTGTGCTGCATCACGATGTAGTCAATCTCCTTCAGGTCTATCTCCTGCTTCAGACGGCTGACGAACTCGCGGTCGTAGGGCTGCCAGACGGTGTCGATGAGCGCCGTCTTCTGGTCGCGCACCAGATAGGAGTTATAACTGGAACCGCGGTGCGTGGAGTATTCGTCGCCGTGAAAACGTGTCAGTTCCCAGTCGACCTTGCCGACCCAACTGACCTTGGGGGTAATCTGCTTTGCCATAGTGATTATATTTTTCTATATCCATATTTAGCCTGTTGGCCAAGTTGCTCCTCAATGCGAATAAGCTGGTTGTACTTGGCCATACGGTCTGTACGAGAGAGCGAACCAGTCTTAATCTGGCCACTGTTGGTAGCAACGGCGATGTCAGCAATCGTGGTGTCCTCAGTCTCACCAGAGCGGTGCGAGGTAACGGTGGTGTAGCCGTGACGATGAGCCATCTCGATAGCGTCGAGGGTCTCAGAGAGCGAGCCAATCTGGTTCACCTTGATAAGGATAGAGTTGGCAGCACCCATCTTGATGCCCTTCTCCAAAAACTTCACGTTGGTCACGAACAGGTCGTCGCCTACCAGCTGGCAGCGGTCGCCGATCTTGGCGGTCAGCTTCACCCAGTTCTCCCAGTCGTTCTCGTCGAGGCCGTCCTCGATAGAGTCGATAGGATACTTCGTGATGAGTTCCTCGAGGTAAGCAATCTGCTCGTCGGCAGAGAGCTTCTTGCCGTTGGGATCCTTCTTCTTGCCGTTCTTCAGCTGACGGTAGTCGTAGAACCACTCGCCGTTCTCCTGTACTGCGAACTCAGAGGCAGCGCAGTCCATAGCAATCTTCACGTCCTTGCCCGGCTCGTAGCCAGCAGCCTTGATAGCCTTCATGATGGTGTCGAGTGCATCCTCGATACCGTTGAAGTTGGGAGCGAAGCCACCCTCGTCGCCTACAGCGGTAGAGAGGCCACGTGCCTTCAGCAGCTTGGCCAGGTTGTGGAACACCTCAGCACCCATGCGGATACCCTCCTTCTCAGAGGTAGCGCCGACGGGACGGATCATGAACTCCTGGAAAGCGATGGGGGCGTCAGAGTGAGCACCACCGTTCACGATGTTCATCATAGGAACAGGGAGCGTATAGGTGTTGGTACCACCCAGGTAGCGGTAGAGAGGAATCTGCAGGTAGGCAGCAGCGGCGTGAGCCACAGCCAGAGAAACACCCAGGATGGCGTTGGCACCCAAGTTCTTCTTCGTAGCGGTGCCGTCGAGCTCCAGCATCTTGGCATCGATCTTGCGCTGCTCGAGGGTGCTCATGCCGATGATGGCGGGAGCAATCACCTTGTTCACGTTCTCAACAGCCTTCTGGACACCCTTGCCCAGGTAGCGACCCTTGTCGCCGTCGCGAAGCTCCAGAGCCTCGTTCTCGCCTGTTGATGCACCAGAGGGAACAGAAGCGCGGCCTACGAAGCCACTCTCCAGTGTTACCTCAACCTCTACTGTAGGATTTCCACGTGAATCCAGAATCTCTCTTGCATATATGCCTTGGATTTTCATTGTTACTATTTATTATCGAATTTAACTTTCTGACTGATATTGTCTTTTATCATCGTGATAATCATCTTGAACGGCTCCACGGCATTGACGGCATGAGGCGCATTGGCAGGGATGATGAATGTCTGGCCTGCCGCCAGTATGTGGGGCGTGCCGCTGACGGAAATCTCCATCCGTCCGTCGATGATTTGCAGTACGGCATCAAACGGCGCCGAGTGCTCCGACAGTTGCTGACCCTTGTCGAAGGAGAACAGCGTGACGCTGCCACCCTCGGTGTGAATGAACTCTTTTGAAACAATGCCACCCTCGGCATAGTCAATTGCTTCGTTGGCTATGAAAGCCTTTCCTTTTTCTATTGTTGCCATAGTCTTTTGAGTGTTATATAGTGATTATAATTCTGAACGGATGCTGTCAAGCCAGTCATCAATGCGGTTCTCACTCTTACCTTCACTCTCTGAGCTGTCAAAAGCCAAACCCACGAACTTGCCATCAATGACAGCCTCTGAATCATTATAGGTGTATGTGTCGGCAGCTACATGGCCTATGACTTTAGCACCGCTGTCTTTCACGGCATTATAGATTTCAGCCATACCACCACAGAAGGTGTCGCCATATCCGTCTGCATCGCCACAGCCAAAGATGGCAATAGTTTTGCTACTGAGATCGGCAGACTTCAGTGCTTCCACACCGTCGTACCAGTCATCCTGCAACTCGCCTGCGCCCCATGTTGAGGTTCCCAGTAGAAGATTGTCATACTCGGCCAAAGTGTCGGCACTCACAGCGGCCACATTCTTCACGTCACTTACTCCCAGTTTCTGGGCAATCTGTTCTGCAAACTCCTGACAGGTGCCAGTGGTTGAGCCGTAAACTACAATCGTCTTTCTCATTGTTTTTATCGTTTGTTTGTTTCTTGAAATGATTCTTGTCATCAACAAACCCGCAAAGACCGTGCCAGACGAAAAGTTGGAAACATTTGTGTCCACTCTGAAGAATCATGTAGGCTGAGCAGGCGATAATTTGGCAGAATTTTGTATCTTTGCGGCAAAATTCAACTGACAAGATGGAAACAAAAGTGACCAAGGCATTGTTGCTATGCCCTCTTTTCGAGGGGTTGACGGCAGACGAGATAGAACAGGCGATGTCAGCCGTCAACTATCGACTGGTACATTTCGACAAGAACGATGTCTATGTGCTGGCAGGCTTTCCTTGTCGCTATGCGGATATTATCGTGGAGGGCGAGTTGACTGCCCGTATGGTAGGCCCTTCCGGTAAGTTTGTACAGATGGCGACTCGCACCATGGGCAACCTATTGGCACCCGCTTTTATCTTCTCGAAAGACAATAGGATGCCCGTGAGCATTGAGACCAATTCGTCCACCATCGTTCTGCGCATGTCTCCCGATGAATTACTGCAACTGATGAAGTCAGACGACCGCATCCATCTGAATTTCATTCGCCAGCTGTCGGCTGTAGGCCAGTTCCTTGCCAGGAAAGTGCGGATGCTTACCCTCCACACCGTTCGGGAAAAGGTGGCCATCTTCCTGCTTGAAGAAGCCAAGAAGTGCGGTTCCGATAGTTTCACCCTGAAGAAATCCCGTCAGGAGATTGCTGACAGTTTTGCCATTCAGAAGTTCTCCCTGCAGCGTTGCCTTAATGAGTTGGTAGCAGAGGGAACCATCTTGTTAGATGGCAAGCATATAATCATTATAGACAAACAGAAATTAATGTCATTGGGGGCGGTTCCCTAATGCACATTATATCACGGCCAACCTCGAAGAAGTTGCTGGCACCTATCTCTCCCGGCAGGGAATATATCATTGTTTTCTGATAAACCGCTATAATCCACAAATATTTGACCCAAAGAACGCAACATTCCTGCGAATTATTTGGTTTATAACATAAACTTCTTTATCTTTGCATGGTAATAATTCATCATATACGATATGGCAATGGAAGATAAGGAAAAAGAGTTGACTCCGCAGGAGTCGATAGAGGTTATGCAGCGCATGGTGCGCCAGGCAGAAGCGACGGCACACTTCACGGGACAGCCGTTCCTGACGGCCGGTGTTTGCTTCGTCGTCACGTTTCTCACGATGGCTGTGCTTTATGCGGTGTGGCCCGAACGAAACTGGACGTGGGTTTTGTTTCTGTACGTCGTCCTGCACTTCGTCTTTTGGCATCGTTCCCTGCCCAAAAAGGGCTCCCCACAGACGCTGGCCGAGCGGGTGATTGGCGAAGTGTGGAGTACAGGCGAGGGCATGATATTTGGCACCATCCTGTTTGGCTGCCTTGGTATCAATGAGCATAACTGGCTTGTGCCGCCCATCCTCCTGCTGTTTGTGACCACCATTGTCTGCAATTCCAGTTACACCAACGATGACGAGTGGGGCTATCGCCTATCTACCATCGGCATAATTGGTGCCTTGGGTGTCATCTTCAATGGAACGCGCTGGACGGTAATGACTTGGGGCGCTTGTCTCTATTACGCTGTGCTGTTTGCCGTCGTCCTCTTGGGCACGGGCTGGCGCTGGACGTATCTGGCCAAGCATCCCGAGAAACGGAAAACTATGGTGATAGACGTGGACGACGATGAGTGACCAGCCAAGAACATTCCAACCGCTCGACCCGTTGCTGCACGCCGAACTCCGGCTGGCCGTCGTGTCGCTGCTCATCAGCGTGGGAGAAGCCGAGTTCCCCTATATAAAGGAGAAGACGGGAGCCACGGCGGGCAACCTCAGCGTGCAGATAGACAAACTCTCGGCGGCGGGTTACATCGAGGTCGAAAAGACCTTCAAGGGCAAGAAGCCCTGTACCCGTTGCCGCATTACGCCCACAGGGCTGAAAGCCTTTGAGGCATACGTCGATGCACTGAAAACTTACCTTGAAGTAAAGTAATATGAAAAGTTTTTAGTACCTTTGTAACGAATAATCAGATAAACCATGAAAAGACTATTTACATTGATTATGCTGTTGTGTGCCATGAGCATGCAGGCAGAGACGGCGAAGCCCCGACTGGTGGTGGGCATTATGGTGGACCAGATGCGGTGGGACTACCTGGAGCGGTACAAGGACCGTTACTGCGAGGGCGGATTCCGACGGATGATGGACGAGGGATACAACTGTACGCGCTGCCTGATAAACTACATCCCGGCCGTGACGGCAGTGGGCCATACGTCGGTCTATACGGGTTCGGTGCCCGCCTTCCACGGCATCACGAACAACTATTTCTATGTAGATGGGAAGGGCACATCGGCCCCCTACGACGAAGATATGGCAACCGTGGGCAGCGAGACGAAGGCCGGCAAGCGGTCGCCCCACCTGATGATGGGCACGACGATGGGCGACGAACTGCGCATGGCCACAAACTTCCGTTCGAAGGTCATCGGTGTGGCCATCAAGGACCGGGCCTCCATCCTGCCCGCCGGCCATTCGGCAAATGCCGCTTACTGGCTCGACGACACGGACGACCGTTTCATCACCAGCACATACTACATGAAGGAACTGCCCCAGTGGGTGGTGGATTTCAACAAACACAACAAGAGCAAGGAATACATGAAGCGCGACTGGCCCGCGAAGATGATGTACCCCGAGGACACCTACGTGCAGAGCCATCCACGCGACACGCGCATTGAGCACACCGTGGGCAAGGACATCCGCTCAACGCCCTGGGGAGCCACATTGACGCTGGACATGGCCCGTGCTGCCGTGGAGGGCGAACAACTGGGCAGCGACGAGTTCACCGACATGCTCTGCGTCAGCATCTCCTCCACCGATGCCATTGCCCACCGCGTGGGATGCAACTCGCAGTACATCGAGGATGCCATGCTCTGGCTCGACCACGACCTGGAGGCCTTCTTCACCTTCCTCGACAAGCAGGTGGGCAAGGGACAGTGGACGGCCTTCCTGACCGCCGACCACGCCGGTAGCCACAACCTACAGTGGCGCATGGACCACAAGATACCCGCCCAGGTGTGGGAATCGACACAAGTCGTAAAGGACCTGAACCAGAAAATCGCCGATGAAATGGGCATTACGGAAAATGTCGTGAAGAACATCGCCAGTTTCAAGGTACTGCTGGATGAGGCCATTATCCGTGAGAAAGGTTTCGACCGCAATCGCGTGGCCGACATCGTCACCGGACACCTGCGCCAATTGTCGTGGGTAGAGTACGCCTACGACGTGGAGCGCATTCCCGACTACATCCCCGAACCCCTGCGCACGATGACACGCAACGGATACTACCCTGGCCGCACGGGGCAGATACAGATTATCCCCACGGGCGGCGTGATGGAAGCCTTCAGTTACGGAGAGGGACAGAACCTGAAAGGTGCCAGCCACATGCTCTGGGGCCCCGACGACACGCACATACCCCTCGTATTCGTGGGCTGCGGCGTGCCACAGGGCGAAGACAACCATACCGTGCACATCACCGACATCGCCGCCACCATCTGCTCGCTCCTGCATATCCAGGAGCCCAGTGCCTGCGTAGGCGAACCCATTTTCTAACCCCCTTATGAAGCAGTGCGCCTGCCTTCTGATACTCTGCATAGCCTTATGCGGAGGCAGGGTTTGTGCCCAATCGACATTGACCTGGCAGGACTTTGTAGAAGAGATATCGGACGACGCGTATGCCGAGGAACAGGGTTGGACCGAGCACATGGAAGAACTGGCCGAACTGGCAGCCCATCCCCTCGACATCAATACAGCCACTCGGGAGCAACTGAACCGGATTCCCTTCCTCTCGGAAGAGCAAATCGAAGAGATACTCGATTACATCTTTTTACATCAGGGCATGCGCTCGACGGGCGAATTAATGGCCATTTCATCGATAGATTTTACCATTCGCCGGTATCTGTCACTTTTTGTCTATGCCGACCAGTCGGTATTCCTACGACCCGACACTCTGAACCTGAAATCGCTCGTACGGAAAAGCAAGCACGAACTCCTGACCCGCCTCGACATTCCCCTCTATTATCGCGCAGGCTATTCCTACCCACCCGAGCGAGGGGGCTACCACGGTTCGACACTCTACAATAAGGTACGCTACCAGATGACAAGCCAGAAGCACCTCGACCTGGGGTTGTCGGCCGAGAAAGACCAGGGCGAACCCTTCCGTCACAACGGGGGTTGGGACAGCTATGGCCTGTACCTGTTGCTACGCGACATCGGCCACCTGCGCACGGCCATCGTGGGCGACTACAAGATGGCATTCGGCGAGGGGCTGGTCGTCAATAGCGGCTTCTCGACGGGGAAGTCGAGCCTTATGAGCCATCCGAGCCAAGGGATAAAGTCGAAGCGAGGCATGGACGAAGTCAACTACTTCCGGGGAGCAGCCGCCACAGTCCGCGTGGGTCATACCGACATCTCAGCCTGGCTCTCACACCGTAGGCTCGACGCCACGCTGAACGACGACGGAGCGGCCGTCACGCTACAGACCTCCGGACTCCACCGCACCACTACGGAACTGGACCACAAAAGGAACCTCGCCTCGACGCTTGCTGGCGGAAACCTTACGTGGCGCAACCATGGTTTCCACCTCGGTGCCACGGGCTATTTTCAGCGGTTTCATCGGGAACTTTCGCCTGGCGACGCACTCTACCGAAAGATATATCCCGAAGGGCGGAACTTCGGGGCCATGAGCCTCGACTATGGATACGCACACCCGTGGATTTCCCTGTCGGGCGAGACGGCATACAGCACCGAGAAAGGAGGCCTGGCCACCCTGAACCGCGTGAGTTGGAAAATATCACCCCAATACACGCTGAGCGGTTCGTATCGTTTCTATTCCTACAAATACTATTCTTTCCACGCCTCGGCACTGGCCGAAAACAGCCGCGTACAGAACGAAAGCGGAGGCATGCTGCGCCTCGATGCCAGACCATTCGACCCACTCACCCTCGTGGCCTACATCGACTTCTTCTACAACCCATGGCCCCGATACACCATGACCCACAGCAGCAGCGGGCAGGACCTGACCCTAAAGGCAGAGTACCAGCTCGGACGCCAAAACACGCTGGGAATGCGCTACCAACTGAAACGAAAGGAGCGTAGCGACCACATGCAAGTACACAACCGCCTCCGAATCGGCTACACCCGGCAACAGGGCACCCACTGGCGACTGCAGTCGCAACTCCACCTCCACGCGATGGACGGCAGTGGGGTAGGGTATGCCCTGTCGCAACGCGTTCGTTATCAGAAAGGAGGCGGCCAGTTGTCGGCACTATTATCCTACTTCGACACACCCGACTACGAAACCCGCATCTTCCAGTACGAACCCATGCTGAGCGAAATGTTCCGCTACCCCTCGCTCTACGGGCGCGGCCTGCGTTTTGTGGCCGCCGCACGCTACGCCCTGTGGAAAGGGCGACTCACCCTCGAGGCCCTCTACGGCATGACCCGCTATACCGACCGCGACGAGCAAAGTAGTGGAATGCAACTCATCCACAGCCCGTGGAAAAACGACCTAAGCGTACAAATTCGCCTTAAAATTTGAAGATTTCCGCATTTTGCCGTACCTTTACAACCGAATATGAGCACAATCATCTATCCGTCACCCATTTTCGGGCCTGTCAGGAGCCGAAGGTTGGGGGTCTCGTTGGGCATCAACCTGTTGCCACGGGACGGCAAGTGGTGCTCGTTCGACTGCCTCTACTGCGAGTGTGGACTGAACGAGGAACGCCGTGCCCAAGCCCCACTGCCCACACGGCAGGAGGTGCGCGAGGCATTGGAACGCCAGTTGCAACAGATGCACAAGGAAGGGCCACGGCCCGACGTGCTGACCTTTGCCGGAAACGGCGAACCTACGCTACACCCCCATTTCCCGGAAATCGTTGACGACGTCGCAAGGCTTCGCGACCAGTACTTCCCCGAAGCACGCATATCGGTACTCAGCAACTCGACACAAATCCACCGCCCCAAGGTGCGTGAAGCACTGCTGCGAACCGACAACCCCATCATGAAACTCGACACCACGGACATGGACTTCATCCGCCGTATGGACCGCCCACAAGGCCACTACGACGTCGGGCGCATCGTGGCGCTTTTGGCCGAAATGAGTCCTCAGGTCATCATCCAGACCATGTTCCTGACGGGCCTCGGCTTCGACAATACGGGCGACAACTACGTACAGCCCTGGCTCGAAGCCCTCCGACAGATACAACCCCGGCAGGTCATGATATACACCGTCGATCGCGAGACACCCGTTCGGGGACTGGAAAAGGCCAGCCGGGAAAAACTCGATGAAATCGCGGAAAAAGTAAGGCAAGCAGGCTTCTGCTGCTCAGTCTCATACTAAACTACCAGCAATACACACCATGAAAAAGAGTATATTCGGCATGCTACTGATGATGGAGAGCCTGTTCATGGCCTTCAACACCCTGGTGGCACTCTACTACCATCACAAACTGGGCGAACAGGACTGGAAAGCCTTCGCCATTACGGCAGCCATCACGTTCCTCTCGGGCTTTGTCCTCTATGCCTACGGCCACACCCGGCTGGGCCGCTCGAACCCACAACTCTCTCGCGGTGGTTCGTTCATTATCGTCGGACTCACGTGGGTCGTTTTCTCTGTTTTCGGTATGTTGCCCTTCATTCTCTATGATGGGCTGGAGGTAGATATTGCCAGTGCCTACTTCGAGACCATGAGTGGGTTCACGACCATGGGTGCCACCATCATCCCCGACATTGAAGCGATGCCGCATGGCATACTGCTCTGGCGCAGCCTGATGCAGTGGATGGGCGGATTGGGCATCGTGGTCTTTTCCTTTGCCATGCTGCCCGTAAGGGACATGAAGAACTCCACTATGTTCATCGCCGAAATGTCGGGACTGACCATCAACCGGCTGCAACCCAAAATCGGTGCCACTTCGCGCCGCTTGTTGCTTATTTACGTTGTGCTCACGCTGTTGTGCTTATTCATGTTTTGGGTGGGGCCCATGAATCTGTTCGATGCTCTTTGCTATGCCCTCTCCACTACGGCCACGGGCGGATTCGGCACCCACACGGCCAGCATCGGCTACTTCCATTCTGCCTACATCGAATACGTGTGTGCCGCCTTCATGCTCATCTCCAGCATAAACTTTGGTCTCTACTACTACATCTCCATTTGGCGTGTGCGAGTGTGCCTGAAGAACGAGGAGGTTAAAGGCTTTCTGCTCACCGTCGTGGGTCTGGTGGCAGTCTTTTGCTTGCTGTTTCGCTTTACGGCATTCGACGGCTCTGCGGCCATTCCGCACACTGGCGAGGAGGTGTTCAGGACGAGCCTCTTCCATGTGGCCACGATCATCAGTTCCTGTGGTTTCCAGGCCCAGTCGTTCGACTATGTGGGTTGGGGCACGGCCTTTTGGATGCCCACGGTGATGATGATGATTCTCGGCGGCTGTACGGTGAGCACTGCGGGTGGAATGAAGATGATGCGCATACTGATATACCTAAAGTACACCCTGCGCGAGTTCCGCACCCATCTTCATCCCAATTCCGTTATCGGAATCAAGTTCAACGGGCGCGTCATAGCCGACCGCTACATCCATCGCGTGATGTCCTATTTGATTATCTACGTCTTCATACTCATCGTCAGTTGCACGTTGATGACCATGTTCATGGACTTCGACCTCACCACCGCCTTTGGTGCAGTCGTGTCCAGTCTTGGAAATACGGGACCCGCGCTTGGCGAACTGGGGCCCGCCAACAACTTCGTTTCTGTCTCGGCTGCCGGCAAGTTCCTGCTGAGTTTCCTGATGCTTGTCGGCCGTCTCGAAATCTTCACGATACTCTTCCTCTTCATGCCCAAGGCATGGAAGTTGTAACAAATATACCGATTCTTATTTATCGTACACGCGCTCACGCGTACGCTCGCACATGCGCGTTGGAAACCAGTGACTGGTTAAGCCGAAACCAGTCACTGGTTTCGCCGAAAGGAGTGACTGGTTAAATTTTAACCAGTGACTGGTTGCTGGGGAAGCAGATTCTCGTCCAGGGCGGACAGATTTGCCGTTTCCGATTATTTTCGCAAGTTACAATTCGGACCAAATTTAGTTAAAAATCGCCCCAGTCAATTTTTGACAGCAAAAAATTTGGTGGTTTTTTGTTTTATTCCGAAATTTGTCCACGAAACAACATGCAAACCTTAAACAACAAAAGCCAACTATGAAAACATTATTACTCTTATTCGTTTTAAGTCTCCCCTCAATTGATACAAGTGCTCAGAACCCTGGCTACCATCCCTTCATAGAGGAAGGGAAAGTGTGGACGGTGGGGCGATACCCCATGGGAGACTCACATCTCACACCATCCAGTTTTTCTCAGTATTACTTCGACGGGGACACCATCATTGGTGGCCGCATTTGCAAGCGTTGGATGAAGGATGGGGAGCTCATCGCTCCCCTCTATGAGGAAGACCGCAGAGTGTACCTCTTCAGAAAGGGAGAGAGCACACCACGGCTCCTCTACTCCTTCAGCGCCCAGAAAGGAGATGAGATAGCAGCATTTTCCTTCATCGAAAGCGAGGAAACCGTTTGTCACGTTGATAGCGTTTACCTCACCGGTGTTGACGACAAACTACACGCCTATCGCCTATATGACGACATTGTTTATGACAGGTATTGGAATAAAGTTTTTGAATCCAAGGATTATAATGAAGCAGACAGTATGGAATATAGTTCAAGGTTCAAGGAGATGTATTGCTATACCTGGATTGAGGGTGTAGGAGGTGATGTACCATTGGAAGACAACCATGTGGGAATCGAAGGTTGGTCGGGTAATGTCGAATGTTTGATTCAGGTCCGTGTCGGAGACATAATCATTTACGAGATTCCCGACGCCAACTGGGGAGAGAACGGCATCGCAACTACGGAGTGCACGGAGAAGTCTGGGCATTCGCAGGCCGTCTACGACCTCAGCGGCCGTCGCATCGGCGACGGACAGCGGGGGCTGAAGATACAGGGAGGAAAGAAGTTCCTTGTGCCTTTGCAATAGGAATTTCAGTCTTTACATAAAAAACCATCCGAGGCGGCTCCTACGGAAGTCGCCTCGGATGCGTTTTTTACTTAATTATATATTACGCGTGTAAGCCTGGGCCTCACTTCTGGTCGTAGGCGTGCTTGGGGTAGTCGATGGTGTAGTGCAGGCCTCGGCTCTCCTTGCGCTCGAGCGCCTGGCGGGTGATGAGGTAGCCGACGTTTATCATGTTGCGGAGCTCGCAGATGTCCTTCGTGGGCTTCACACGCTTGAAGAGTTCCTCGGTCTCCTCGTACAACAGGTCGAGCCTGGTCCAGGCACGATGGAGGCGCAGGTCGGAGCGGACGATGCCCACGTAGTTCGACATAATCTGGCCCACTTCGCGCATGTCTTGGGCAATGAGGACCTTCTCCTCGTTCGACATCGTGCCCTCGTCGTTCCACTCCGGCACCTGGTCGTTGAACTGGTATTCGTCGATGTGTGCGATGGAGTGCTGGGCAGCCTTGTCGGCATAGACCACGGCCTCGATGAGCGAGTTCGAGGCCAGGCGGTTGCCGCCGTGCAGTCCCGTGCACGAACATTCGCCTACGGCATAGAGGCGGCGGATGGTGGATTGGCCGTCGAGGTCAACCTTGATGCCGCCGCACATGTAGTGGGCCGAGGGGCAGACGGGAATCATCTGCCGGGTGATATCAATGCCGATAGAGAGGCACTTGGCATAGATGTTGGGGAAGTGGTGGCGGGTCTCCTCGGGGTCTTTATGGGTAACGTCGAGGCAGACGTGGTCGATGCCGTGAATCTTCATCTCGCGGTCGATGGCGCGGGCCACGATGTCGCGTGGGGCCAGGGAGAGGCGCTTGTCGTACTTCTGCATGAACTCCTCGCCGTTGGGCAGTTTCAGTATGCCGCCGTAGCCGCGCATGGCCTCGGTGATGAGGTAGGCGGGATGGGTCTCGGCGGGGTTGTAGAGCACCGTCGGGTGGAACTGTACGAACTCCATGTCCTTCACGATTCCCTTGGCACGATAGACCATGGCAATGCCGTCGCCCGTGGCGATGTTGGGGTTCGACGTAGTGGCATAGACGGCTCCCGTGCCGCCCGTGGCCATCAGGGTGACGCGCGAGAGGAAGGTATCCACCTTCTGCGTGTCGGGGTCCAGTATGTAGGCGCCGTAGCACTCGATGTCGGTCATGTGGCGGTTGACCTCACGGCCCAGGTGGTGCTGGGTGATGATTTCCACGGCATAGTGGTTCTCCAGGACGGTGATGCGTTTGTTCCGACGGACGGCCTCCATCAGTCCGCGCTGAATCTCGAATCCTGTGTCGTCGGCATGGTGCAGGATGCGGAACTCCGAGTGGCCTCCCTCGCGATGCAGGTCGAAGTCGCCCTTCTCGTCCTTGTCAAAGTTCACGCCCCAGCGTACCAGGTCCTTGATGCCGTCGGGGGCGTTCCTGACCACCTGCTCCACGGCCTGCGGGTCGCTGATGTAGTCGCCCGCAATCATGGTGTCCTGAATGTGCTTCTCGAAGTTGTCAAGTTCCAGGTTCGTCACCGAGGCTATGCCACCCTGTGCCTTGGCCGTGTTGGCCTCGTCGAGGGTAGTCTTGCAGACCAGGGCAATCTTGCCTTTGCCCGATTTTGCCACCTTCAGTGCATAACTCATGCCGGCCACACCGCCGCCAATAATAAGGAAATCGAATTTGCGTATCATGGTATTTGTATTTGAATTGCCCACAAATTTACATAAAAAAGGTTAATCCGTATGCGCCCATACCCAAATAATTTGTAACTTTACGCCAAAAGACATGCATCTATGCGCAGATACGCCCTTCTTTTAGCCCTCTTCTCTGTGGCCCTGACGGTAAAGGCCGACGGAGTCCGATACAATTCCAACACCATCCTTCCCGACGACACCACGACATGGACGGGCCGCATGCAACGGCAAATCGACTCGCTCGTCAACCTGCCCCTGTTCGAGACTACGCAACTGGGACTCTACGTCTATGACCTGACCGACGGGCGCGACCTCGTATGCGTCAACCACCGCCAGCGGATGCGCCCGGCCAGTTGCGAGAAGGTGGTCACCTCGGTCTCGGCCCTCCACCATCTGGGCCCCTCGTACCAGTTCCGCACCCAGATGTTCGTGACGGGCGAGGTGCGCGACAGCGTGCTCTGGGGTGACGTCTGCTTCGTAGCCGGCATGGACCCCCTGCTGGCCCAGGGTGAGGTCTATCAGATGGCCCGTGCCCTGCGCGAGGTGGGCATCGACAGCCTGGCGGGTGTCATCACGCTCGACCTCTCCTTCAAGGACCAGGACGACCGTGGATGGGGCTGGTGCTGGGACGACGATGTGGCTCCCCTGCGCCCCCTGCTCGTCGATAAGCACGACCGCTTTACGGCCGAACTGCTGGCCGACCTTCGCAACCTTGGCATCCGGGGGGCTTCGCTCGACCGCGTCATGCAGGGGCCCTGCCCACCGTCGGCCCGCCTGTTCTGTGAGGTCACACACACTATCGACCAGGTGCTCGACCGCATGATGAAGCGCTCCGACAACTACTACGCCGAGAGTCTCTTCTACCAACTGGCAGCCCTCAGCGGTCGCAAACGCGCCACCCGTAAGGAGGCCGTCGGCTACATCGACCAACTCATCCGCCAGGTGGGCCTCAACCCCGCCGACTACCAGATAGCCGACGGCTCGGGCCTGTCGCTCTACGACTACGTCAGTCCCGAACTGCTCGTCCGTCTGCTCCAACATGCCTGGCAGAACGAACCCATCCGCGCCCACCTATACCCCTCGCTGCCCATAGCCGGAGTCGATGGTACGCTGGAGAAGCGCATGCGCCGAACGGCGGCCGAGGGCAACGTACACGCCAAGACGGGCACGGTCGATGGCATCGTCAGCCTTAGCGGCTACTGCACCTCGCCCGAGGGCCACGTGCTCGTCTTCAGCATCATCAACCAGGGCATCTCGCGTGCCGCACAGGGGCGCAATTTCCAGGACCGCGTCTGCGAGGCATTGTGTGGGGGGGAATTGAGAATGGACAATTGATAATTGAAAATTGAAGAGATATGAACTACAAACTCATTGTACTCGACGTTGACGGCACATTGCTCAACTCGAACCGCGAACTGACAAAGCGCACGGTACAGACCCTGCGCAGGGTACAACAAATGGGTATCAAGGTGGCACTGGCCTCGGGCCGACCCACTTACGGCATACTCCCCATCGCACGGGAGCTCGACCTGGGCGTCTATGAGGGCTACATCATCTCGTACAATGGTGCGCAGGTCATGGCGGCCAAGGACGGGCAGGTCATCTTCGAGCGTCGCATCGACCCCCAGATGGTGCCCTACCTCGAAAAGAAAGCCGCCAAGATGGGCTTCACCATGGCCTACTACGACGGCAACGAAGTGGTCTCGACCGACATCGAGAATCCCCACGTACGCGACGAGGCTGAGATGAACGGCATGACCCTGCGGCAGGACGACGTCATCTCGCTCAACATGGACGACTGGCCCGCCGAAATCATGCTCGTCAGCGACGATGAGGAGGCACTCAGCAGTCTCGAACAGCACATGCAGCGCCACCTCAACGGCGTCATGGACACCATCCACTCCAACCCCTACTACCTCGAAATCGTCGGCTACCAGGTGGGCAAGAGCCACGCCATGAGTGCCCTCGTGCAGAAGATGGGCATACAGATGAGCGAGGTGCTGGCCATCGGCGACGGCGAGGCCGACATCAACATGATACAGATGGCCGGCACGGGCGTGGCCATGGCCAACGCCACCGAGGGTGTACGGCGCTGTGCCGACTTCACCACCCTCTCCTGCGACCAGGATGGTGCGGCCCTGGCCATCGAGAAGGCTATCATGGAGGAGGTGCGCATTGCCGACGTGCCCATCGATGCCATGAACGCCCAAAGCGGTTCGACACTCATGGGCAACCTGGGCATCCAGTACACCTTCGCCAGTGCCGAGCGCGTAGAGGCTACGATGCCTGTCGATCACCGCACACGACAGCCCTTTGGCATCCTCCACGGCGGAGCTACCCTGGCCCTGGCCGAGACCGTGGCCGGACTGGGTTCGATGATAGCCTGCCAGCCCGACGAATTCGTCGTCGGCATGCAGGTCAGCGGCAACCACGTATCCAGCGCCCACGAGGGCGACACGGTCCGTGCCGTCTGCACACCCGTCCACCTGGGCCGCTCGAGCCACGTATGGAACGTCGATGTCTTCACCTCCACCGACAAACTCGTCTCCAGCATCCGCGTCGTCAACTCCGTCATGAAGAAACGCGGCTAATTAAACAATTAAACCCTTAAACGATTAAACTTTTAAACGATTAAACTTTTACAAAAGAAATGGAACAAATTCCCGCTTGGCTGCTCATACCCTTCGTGGTACAACTGCTTTGTATCGCCATTCTGCCCCTGACACGCCTGGGTGAGTGGTGGGAGAGCAACCTCCACAAACTCTACGTTTCACTCGTCCTCGGCGGTGGTGTTGCCGCCTGGTTCTTCGTCGGCGGCCACGGTGCCGAAATCGAGCACCAGATGCTCTACGACTACGTGCCCTTCATCCTGCTCCTGATGGCCCTCTTCACCACCACGGGCGGCATCTGCATCAAGGGCGACCTCAAGGCCACGCCCCTAACCAACTCCTGTATCCTGGCCCTGGGCTACGTCCTGGCCTCGTTCATGGGCACGACGGGAGCCGCCATGCTCCTCATCCGCCTGCTCATCCAGACCATCAGCCAGCGCAAGTACAAGGCCCACACCATCCTCTTCTTCATCGCCATGGTGGCCAATTGCGGCGGCATACTGACGCCTTTGGGCGACCCACCACTCTTCCTGCTCTTCCAGCGTGGAGCCCACTTCACGTGGTTTATGGGCATGTGGCCTGAGTGGCTCACCTGCGGCCTCCTGTTGCTCGCCATCTACTACGCCATAGATACCTACTACTACCGTCGCGAGCCCGAAGAACACCTTGCTGCGGACCACGCCGAGCAGGTGCGCGTCACGGCCACGGGTCTCATCAACATTCTCTGGCTCCTGTGCGTCGTACTGAGCACGATGTTTATCAACAAGACCTACATCCCACAGATGGGTGCCGAGGATGCCCCTTGGTACCTCCGCCTCCTGCGCGAGTGGGTGTTCATACTCATCATCCTTCTGTCCGTCCTTACCACTAAGCGTAAGGTGCGCCAGGCTAACGACTTCTTTTGGACGCCCATCCTCGAGGTAGCTTGCGTCTTCGTCGGCATCTTCGCCACAATGACGCCCGCCCTTATGTTCCTGCGCCAGCACCCTCTGCCCGTCACCGAGCCTTGGGAGTTCGTCTATGCCACGGGAGCCCTGTCGGCCTTCCTCGACAACGCCCCCACGGCCATGGTATTCCACGCCACCGCCACCTCGTTGCCCATCGAGGGCGTAGCCGTAGCCGGTGTGAGCGAGATCTACCTCCGTGCCATCTCCATGGGTGCCGTCTTCTTCGGAGCCCTCACCTACATTGGCAACGGCCCCAACTTCATGGTCAAGAGCATTGCCGAGCAGAGCGGCATCCGTATGCCCTCCTTCTTCGGCTACATGCTCAAGTTCTCGCTCATCATCCTCCTGCCCGTTTACATCTTGGTGCAGTTGATATTCCTGTAAAACAAAACGTAACGCCCTGTTCCTCACATGAGAAACAGGGCGTTTTACTAAGGTCTGGTAAGATTCTAATTCAGACACTGCTGGATGAAGGCCTGCATCTGCGGATAGTGGGCCTCGACGCTCTTGAGGAGGTGGAACTGGTTGTTGGCACGCACGAAGTTGTGGTCGGCGTACTGGCACTTCCAGTACTTGTCGCCCGAGAGGTAGTCCCAGAGGAAGCGCACGCACTGCATGTAGGGGAAGAGGGCTGTGGCGTAGGGAAGGTTCTCAATCTCGACAGGAAGCAGAAATGAGCGGGCACTGGAGAGATAACCCTCGGTGAAGGCCTGGAAGATGTCCATACGGAAGCGTACGGCCTGCATGTCGGAGCAGTCTTCGGCGACCTCGTTGGCTGCGGTGCGCAGGAAGTCGCCGTAGTCGGAGAAGATGAAGTTGGGCATCACGGTATCGAGGTCGATGACGCAGAGCACCTGACCCTCCTGGTTAAACATCATGTTGTTGACCTTCGTGTCGCAATGGCACACACGCTTGGGCAGGGTACCCTCGCGTCCCATGCGCTCGGCCTTGGTCATATCTTCGGCACGAGCTTCGATTTCACGCAAAAGGGCCTGCACACGGGGCTCCGAGACGCGCCCTACGGGGTCCTGAGCTACAACCTCGCGCAACTGCTGGAGGCGGAACTCCATATTGTGGAAGTCCTTGATGGTCTCGCCCAACTGGACGGGGATGTCGGCCAACATGGCTTGGAAGCGGCCGAAGGCACGACCAGCGTCGCGACTCGAGTCGGCATCGACGGCCTGCTTAGTGATGGCATTGGGGATGAAGACCATCAGACGCCAATACTGTCCGTCCTGGACGATGTATAATTTATCACCTTCCCGGGCGGGAATAAAGCGCAGGACCTTGCGCTCGATGTCGTCCTCGCCGGCGGCCAGAAGTTTCTGACGGATGTGGTCGGTGACGGCCTGAATGTTGCGCATGACCATATCTACGTCGGGGAAGACGTTGTGGTTGACACGCTGCAAGACGTAGTCGGGCTCAGTGGCCTCGGCGGTGACTACCTTGTAAGTGTCGTTGATGAGACCTTCGCCCAGAGGACGGATTTCGCTGACAGTGCCGCTTACCTGGAAGCGGGCAACGATGGCTTGAAGTTCAGAATCTTTCATAGTTATAGGGGGTTTAGGGTTTTATAGAGCGGGATAGGGGTTATAGGTTTTTTTGGATTTTTTGTTTCATGTTGTCCATCCAGGGGGCAACGTGCTGGAAGAACATGCGGTATCCCTCGCAGAGATAGTTACGGCCGTCGGAACGGATGCAGTTCTTAGGACACTCGCCGTTGCAGGCAAAAAGCCACTCGCACTGGCGACACTCATCAGTAAGGCCCTCCTGCTTCATGCGGCCGAAGCGGGTCTGCTCGGGGCCATACATCATATCGACAAGCGAACGTTCACGAATGTTGCCCAATTTGTATTGCGGAAAGACGAAGTGGTCACAGGAATATACGTCGCCGTTCCACTCCATGACGGCCGCATGACCGCAGGAGTGGGCCATCGTGCAGACGCCTGGCACCACGCCACACCAGTTGGCCAACGTGGCATCGAAAATCTGGACGAACGTCTCACCGACATCGCCAAGGCGAAGCCACTCGTCGAAGAGTTGGCAGAGGAAACGGCCCCACTGCAGGGGACGAACACTCTCGGGTGTCATCTGGCCATCCGACGTACGCTCGACGATGGGGGTAAACTGGAGATAGCGGCACTGAAGGTCGTTGCGAAAGAAGTGGTAGAAACCCAAGGGGTCGTCGCCATTGAGGTCGTTGACGACGGCCATGGCATTCCACTCGACCTGGAAGCGGTTGAGCATGTCAATGCCGTGGCGCACCTTGGCCCAGGTGGGTTTGCCCATACGGGTACGGCGATAGTGGTCGTGGACCTCCTGGGGGCCGTCGATGCTGACACCTACAAGCCACCCTTCGTCATGGAGGAAGCGGGCCCACTCTTCGGTGACGAGGGTGCCATTGGTCTGTATGGAATTGGAGATATGCTTGCCACCGGCGTGCTTGCGCTGGAGCTCGACAGCGCGCCGATAGAAGGAAAGGGGCCGCATGAAGGTCTCACCACCGTGCCATGTGAAGAGCACCTCGTCGGTGGTCTGGGCACCAATGTATTCCTGAATGAAGTACTCGAGCAGGTCCTCGCTCAGAATGTGGCGCGGCTCGTTGGCATAGAGCAACTTCTTGTCGAGGTAGTAGCAATAGCGACAAGCCAGATTGCAATGGGCACCGACAGGCTTCAGCATCACATAGAGCGGACGAGCGAAGGGGGAGAGGGTCATAGGGGGTTACTTAAAAATATGTTTGCCGTAGCGATAGCCGCCGAGGTCGAGCATCTCGCGGTCGAGCGACATGCGGCGACGGAAGTCGGAAAAATCTTTCAGCGACTGCTGCGTCCAACCTGCCTCTGCCACAGCCATCAGGCGAGGTAGGGCCAGGTACTCGAGATACTCGGGCGTGGCCACCCACTCGCACCAGAATGTAGCCTGCACGCCCACATACCACTGGCAGAGCGACTCGGGGAGGTCCTGGGGCACGGGGACGTAGTTGTAGGTGCGCTCCACCGTGTCGTCGCCCTTACCAGCACCTTCGGGCTCGCCTGGGTCATCGCTTTGGCGGCGATTGATATAGTAACTGCCCGTGGCGGAGTGGATTTCGGTAACGACCGTCTCAAGGCCATTGTCAGCGGCCATACGGGCAGCCTTCTGACAGGGATACCACGAGAAAATGAGTGGATTGTGTTTCTTGACGCGGGCCAGGTCGCTCCCCTTGGCCGTGATGCTCTCGTTCCAGAGCAGGGTGCGCTTGCCGTGACTGGCCAGATGGTCGCTCATTTGTTCGGTGAAGCGGCTCTGAAGGGCACGAAAACCCTCCATTCCTTCTTCGGCAACGAGCTGTTGACATTGGGCATTGTGCTCCCACATCTCCGTGGGACATTCGTCGCCACCGAGGTGGAAGTAGGGACCGGGAAAGATTTCACAAAGTTCGTCGAGTATGTCCTTGACAAACTGGATGGCACGCGGATTGGCCACGTTCAACACGTCGCGACTGACACCGCCCGTGGTCCACACCTCAACGGGGTGGTTGGGGTCGCAACCAAACTCGGGATAGGCAGCCAATGCAGCCACGAAGTGTCCGGGCATATCGACCTCGGGAATGACGGTGATGTGGCGCTGGGCACAGTACTCGACGATGTCCTGCATCTCCTGACGTGTGTAGAAGTAGGGACCATAGGGCTGGTTGGTCCAGTAGGTGCCACGCTCGAAGTCGGTGATGCGACAGTTGGGGGCCGTGGCACCAATGGTGGTCAGGCGGGGATAACGACGAATCTCGGCTCGCCAACCCTGGTCGTCGGTCAGGTGCCAGTGGAAGTAGTTCATCTTATAGGCGGCCATTAGGTCGATCATGCGCTTCAACTCCTTGACAGAGAAGAAGTGGCGACTGACGTCGAGCATGAAACCACGATAGCGGAAACGGGGCTCGTCCTGAATATCGACGCAGGGCAAGGTATAGGTGCGACGAGGGTCGAAACGACGGGCCATGACGTTGGCGGGAAGCATCTTCTTGAGCGACTGGAAGGCATAGAAGAAACCAGCCGCAGTGGTGGCCTCGACGAGTATGCCGTCCGGCTGGATGCGGAGGCGGTAACCCTCGGGATTGCAATCGGTAACGTGCTGCATACGCACGAGTCCCTCGCGCCTTCCCAAGGCTTGGGCCCCAAGGCCCGTAGCGGCATTAAGGTCGCTCACAAAACGTGCCGCCTCACGACTGAGGCTGTCGGGCAGGGCATCATAGGCCACGACAAGACCGGGGATGAGCCGGCACTGCCCCTCGCCCTGCTGCATAAACTTGGGGCGCGGAGTAAGGTTCTGGGCCATAAATATCGAGGCCTGAAAACCAACAAACATCAAAAAAAGAAGTCGCCTTATCATAATGCTAAACTTTCAGTTTCTCAACATTCTCCTTACAGGATACCAAACGACAAGGGCGCTGACCAGCAGTACGGTCAGGAAGATGAGTACCAGGTCCCACACCTTGACGACCACGGGATAGGCCTCGATGATGAACGAGCCCTCGCTTTGTCCCATCGAAATGAAGCCGTAGCGCTGCTGTAACCAGCAGAGAAAGACACCACCGGCAATGCCCAGCAAGGCACCAAGCAGGCTTATCATATTGCCCTCGAAGATGAAGATACAACGCACGTCGGCAGGTGTGGCTCCGAGATTGCGCAGAGTGTCGATGTCCTTCTGCTTGTCAATCATGAGCATCGACAATGAGCCCACGATGTTGAAACTGGCCACAAGGAGTATGAACGTAAGGAAGAGGTAAGCAATGAGTTTCTCTATCTTCATGATGCGGAAGACATCCTCCTGCTGTTCGTAGCGGTCGCTGACGACAAACTCCGGACCCAACTGGCGGGCAATGTCACGCTTGGCCCTGCGCAGGTTGGTGCCGGGCTGGAGGCGGAGTTCGACTTGTGAGATGCGTCCCGACTGATCGAAGAGGTGCTGGGCAAAACGGAGGGAGGTAAGGAGGTAACTGGTGTCATACTTAGCCTGCTTGACCTGGAAGACGTAACCCGTGCTCATGAGTTCGTCGCTCGTGAAACTGCTCAACGGATTGCCCATGTTGACACGCTCGCCACGCTTCGGGGCATAAACCTGGAGGGGTGGGTCGAAGTCGGGCCGCAGGGCCAGCTGCAGGGCCAACTGGATGCCGGGGATTCCATACTCGAGCACATCGGCCCGCAGGACAGGTCTCTCGTCGGTTTCGGGATAAAGCAGTCGGCCAAGGTTCATCTGCTCGGCAAAGTTATCGGCCATGCCCTTGATGGTTACGACCACCTGTTTGCCACCACGCACAACCAAGGCCTGATCCTCGAGGCAATCGGTAGCCACAAGGACGTCGGACCGCTTGCGCAGGGCCACAAGTCGGGCATCTTTGGCCGCAATGGTTCGTCCCTCGCTGAGGGTGACCTTCAACTGTGGGTCAAAGTCTGTGAAGAGGTCGGCCACGAGGCCTTGAAAGCCATTGAAAACACTGAGCGTACACACCATGGCCAACGTGGCGATGGCCACACCGCAGGCCGAAATGCCTGAGATGATGTTGATGGCATGGTGGCTCTTCCGCGAGAAGAGGTAACGCCAAGCGATGAAGGCTTTATAGTTCATTACTTTAAAAGTTCGTCGATGTGCTCGGCATAGTCGAGCGAGTCATCGACAAAGAACTTGAGTTCGGGGATGATGCGCAACTGATGACGCATGCGAGTGCCCAGGTCGAAGCGAAGTTGGCGCTGGTTGGCCGTGATATTGCCCACAATCTCCTCGGCGCGCTCGCTGGGGAACACACTGAGATAGACGCGACAGACACTCATATCGGGACTGATGCGGCACTGGCTCACCGTGACGATGACACCACGCATCAGACGTGTCTGGGCAACGAAGATTTCGCTCAGTTCCTTCTGTATCAGGCGGGCAACCTTATTTTGTCTTGTACTGTCCATAATTTCACTTTTTCCTTATTAATGTTAATCCGTCGCGGACGGGAACGATGACTTTCTCGACGCGCTGGTCGTGGGCTAGGAGGTCGTTGAAATGCTTAATGCCCAAGGTCTGGAGGTCGCTCTCGCGAGTGTCGGTCTCCACGACGTGGCCGTACCAGAGCGTATTATCGACCAAGATGAAACCACCCTCGCGCATTCGGGGTAAGAGCATTTCGTAGAACTCGGTGTAGTGGCGCTTGTCGGCATCGACGAAAGCCATATCAATATTACGAAGGTCCATCTCGGGGATGAGTTGAAGGGCGTCGCCGATGTGGAACTGGATGCGGTCGCTGTAGCCGGAGCCTTCTATCCAGGGACGGGTGAAATCCTCCTGTTCGTCATAGACCTCGAAGGTGTGGAGGATGGCCCCCTCGTCGAGTCCCTCAGCAATGCAAAGGGCCGAATAACCGCTGAAGGTGCCCAGCTCGACGGCCAGGTGAGGCCGTATCATGCGGGTGAGCATCTTAAGCAAGCGACCCTGAACGTGACCACTTGCCATTTGTCCGTACGACAAGCGCAACTGCGTGTCGCGATACAGACGGTGCAGATAGTCACCCTCGGGGTCGATGTGCTGACGGATGTATTCGTCGAGGTTATCCAAGGAATCCCTCCAGTGCCAGACGATAGGAATCGAGGCCAAAGCCAACCACCACACCCTTGCATGCTGGAGAAATCCGACTCGTATGGCGGAATTCCTCACGGGTATAGACGTTAGAGATGTGGACCTCTATGACGGGCGTGCTGATGGCCTTAATCGCATCGTATATGGCATAGCTCGTGTGGGTGTAGGCACCAGCATCGAGGATAATACCGTCGAACTTGCCGAAGCCTGCCTCATGCAGTTTGTCGATGAGGGCACCTTCCATGTTGCTCTGGAAATAGTCGATGCGCTCACCAGGATAGCGCTCACGCAACTTTTCGAGGTATCCCTTGAAGTCGTGCACACCGTAGATTTCTGTCTCCCGCTTCCCCAGCAAATTGAGGTTCGGGCCGTTCATGATGAGGATTCTTTTCATAGTATTTGAAAGTTTAGATGCAAACAAAGATAGTACAAAGCAATTGAAACACAAAAATTTTTCTCTTTTTTTTGGTTTAACTGCCTCACTTGATAACAATAATGCGGCTGACTACGGCCTTCTTGCCGTCCTGAGTGTTGGCTACGACATGATAGACACCACTGGAGACGCGGCGACCATGTTTATCGTGTCCGTTCCAGGTCAGGGTACCGCCGTTCGACACTCCGTTCCATACGAGCTGACCCGTCGAAGAGAGAATCTTCACCTCACCGTCCATCGTCAGTCCGCGGATGGCAATGGGGCCTGTATAGTCGGGCCGCACGGGGTTGGGATAAGCTACAACGTCGCCGCCACGCAACTCCTCTTCGGCTTCGGTGGCATCGCTTACGTAGGAGCAGAGCCCTTGGTCGGTACCTATCATGACGAGGCCTGTGGCAGGATGGATGGCCAGGCACTGAATATTGTTGCTGAGCAGGGGAGAGTCGTCAGACTCGAAGTGCTGGAGGAGTTCCTGCCCGTCGGCACTGACGAGATAGAGTCCGTTGCTGCTGGTACCCACCCACTTGCGGTTGGCCCCATCGACGGCAATGCACGTAATGGCCACACCCGAGAGCAGGTAGTCGGCCAGGCCGCTGCCGTCGTTACGGGCAATCTTTATCTGTTCGAACTGGAAGTTGCTGTCGAAAAACTCGGTGGGGTCGTTGATGACGAAGAGACCTGCATCGCAACCACACCAGACGCGACCATCCATGTCCTCTGCCATGCAGAAGAATCGGTCGGGGCTGTACGAGGTGCCGTCCTGGTTGATGATGGTCGAGCGCAACTGGTGCTTGTCGTCGCGCACAGTGTTCAGGGTACCGTTGGTATGGAAACCAAAGAAGCCACGCCCTTCAACACGACGGCTGACGAGGAACTTCACGCCCGAGGTGGTAAACAGGTAGTCGTCGAGAATCGAGGTGCCCTTTATCTCATCGTAATAGAGCGAGAGCCAGCGGCCGGAGGGTTGCAGGATGCGCACGATGGTGTCGGTCTCCTGGTTAGCCATCCAGAGGTTGCCCTCGTCGTCGTATTGCAGGCTGGCACAGCCCACATAGTTCAGTCCGTAGTTATTGATTTGCTGCAAGGGACTGTTGTCGCTATTGTAGAGGCCGACGAACTTTCCATCGCGGTACTCATAGAGTCCCGTACGATAGTTGCTGGCATAGTGGTGCGAGGGGTCGTTGGGGTCTTGTACCACGTTGGTCGTGTTCCAGCAGTGCAGTGCGGGGTATTGTTCGGCAGGCGTCTGCTCGTCGAAGTTGGTCCACACTCCGTCCTCGTAGTACATGGCCGTAGCAGGGTTGTAGATGGCATAGGGTGTATTGATGCCCCCCGCCACGAGCAGGCGGTCGTCGACGTACTGCATGCGATAGAAGAGGTCGCGCACGGGGCTGTTGGGACGGATGGAGCCCACCGATTCGGCGAAAGTATCGCCACTGAGTCGATATCCCTTCAGTCCGTCGAGTCCCTCGCTGACCCAATAGGTGTTGCCGCCATACGAGACAGACTGCCACGTAGCGGTCTCCTGCTCAACGACTTGCTGACCCGATGCCGTCTGCACATAGACCTTCGAGGCCGTCATGTATATCAGTTGGTCGCCGCTCGTCGTCAGGTAGGTCACCCCGTCGAGGAGGCTTACCATCCTCGTTCCTTCGAGGCGATAGAGGCTCGTGCCGCGCAGGACATATACCTCGTTGTTAAACACCAGTATGCGATTGAAGTATCGGCTCCAAGTCGAAGCCTTCTCCCAGTTCGTAAGCAGGTGCAGGTCGGCCGTGCCAGAACGATAGATGCCCTCGTCAGTAGCAATGAGTATGGTGCCGTCCTTTGCCGTCAGCGCCTCCACCTCGACGCCCAGCCGATAGGTATCGCGGATGACGCCTTCCTGCATATCGACCGTGAAGAATCCAAATCCCGTGCCCACGTAAGCCATCGTGCCATCGATGGAGAGGCAGTTGACGGTGCGGTTGTTGAGCGTGCTCTCCTTCAGGCTCGAGAGATTCTGCACGTTGTCGTCGAGGTCGAGCAAGTCGATGTTGCCATTGTCGTAAATGAGTATCAGACGCTTGGCGGCAGCACTATAGTCGATATACTGGATATGGATGTCGTTGAGGTCGTTCATGCTGTCGTAGGTGCGCACCGACGTGTCGTCGGCATCGTAGCAGAGCAGATGACCGCTGGCAACGCCATATACACGATGTCCGACGGCCACATTCTGCGTAGCCACACCAAACGAGGGATAGACCTGCCACTCACCGATTTGCTGAGCCGAAGCACTCAGGCCCAGCAGCATCGCGAACAGGAAGAAAAGTTTTTTCTTTCTCATAATGTATCTTTTTCGTAACCCGAGGTCAGGAACTCTGCTAACTTCTGCGTAGCCCTGCCGCGGTGGCTGATGCGGTTTTTCTCTTCGGGCCCCATCTGGGCAAAGCTCAATCCCGTCTCGACGGGGGCAAAGATGGGGTCGTAGCCAAAGCCGTCGGTACCCATCTTCTCATGCAGTATTTCCCCCTCGACAATACCTTCGAACAGCCTTTCCTCGCCATTCTTTATCAGGGCAATAGCCGTACGGAAGCGGGCCCGGCGTGTCGTGGCGTCCTTCAGTTTGTCGAGCAGACAGCGGATGTTGGCTTCGGCGTCGTGGCTTTCGCCATATCCGTTCATGGCTCCGAAGCGGGCGGTGTAGATGCCTGGCGCACCGTCGAGGGCATCCACCTCGAGTCCCGTGTCGTCGGCAAAGCAGTCCATGCCGTAATGTTCGGCGATGTAGCGCGCCTTCTGCAAGGCATTCCCCTCGAGCGTGTCGGACGTCTCGGGAATGTCCTCGTGGCAACCGATGTTGCTCAGTCCGAGCACCTCGAAGCGTCCGTCCAGTATCTGTCGGATTTCGCGCAACTTGTGCTCGTTGTTCGTAGCCATTATTATCTGTGTCATCCTTTTTTTATTTTGTCGAATCCTTCGCCAAAGACACCCTCCACGTTGCTCATCGTCACGAAGGCCCGCGGATCGATGATGCGAATGAGTTGGAAGATGAGCCGGCTCTCTTGCTTACGGGCCATGATGAGGAGCACGTTGCGATGTTCCTTGCTGTACCAGCCTTCGCCGTGCAGGACGGTCACGCCGCGGTCCACCTTATCGTTGATGGCCTGGGCTATCTCGGCATACTTCTCGGAGATGATGGTGAACTGCACGCTCTGTCGGGCACCGTTGACCACGTAATCGACCACATTGATGCTCAGGAACAGGGCCAGGTAGCAGGTGACCAGCGTCTCCAGGTCGTGATAGATAAACCACGACGTGCTGACGATGAAGATGTCGATGCTCAGCATGATGCGTCCGAGCGACATGTTGCGGTATTTGTTTATCGTGAGCACGATGATGTCCGTGCCGCCCGTCGAGCCACCGGCCAAGAATACGATGGCCAGTCCCAGTCCCTCCAGCATACCGCCGATGACGGCTGCCATGAAGCGCTGGTCGCCGATGATGCGTATCAGTTGTTCCTGTCCGTCGGGACCGATTTCGGTCAGGTAGTTCTCCTGGATGAATTCAATCATGAACGACGCGGCTATGGTGGCAATCAGCGTGCGCAGGCAGAAGCGCCACCCCAGCGAGTAGAGTCCCAGGAGCAGCAGTCCGGTGTTGATGATGAAGTACGACCAGCCGGCATGGAAGCCCGTCATGTAATAGATGAAGGCCGAGATACCGCTCACGCCGCCCGTCAGCAGTTGATAGGGCAGCATGAAACAGGTGAACGCAAGGGCAAAAATCGTCAGTCCCAGCGCTATCTTCAGGTAGGTGAAGACGATTTCCCTTATGATAATACTCTTTTTGTTGCTTTCTGTGTTTTCCATTTTTGTCTTTCTCCTCCGACGTTATTTTATTCGGTTGAAGCCCAGTCCATAGACGCCCTCCACGCGGCTCGTCGAGACGAAGGCCGCCGGGTCCACCTCCTGTATGAGTCGCAGGACGTTGATGTGCTCGTGGCGATGCACCATCAGTATCATCACGTTCATCGGGGCATGGCTGTAGCAACCCTCACCGTTCAGTTGGGTCATCGTGTGCCCTGTATGTTCGCGGATGACGCGGCTCAGCAGCTCACCCTTCTGGGTCATGATGATGAGTTGCACATCCTGCTTGGCCGAGTTGATAATCATGTCGGCGGCATAGGTGTAAACGAACAGCGTGACGTAGCCGAACACCACCATGCGCCAGTCGTGGAAGATGAACCAACAGGAGCCGATGACCAAGAGGTCGAGGTACAGGAGTACGCGGCCGAACGAGATGGGCTTGTACTTATTCACGATGGCGGCCACGATGTCCCAGCCACCCGTGACACCTCCCGAGAGGAAGCACAGTCCGACGCCCAGTCCGTTGATGAGGGCTCCCAGCACGCAGGCCATCGTCGATTCGCCCGGACCCAGTATCTGGATGAGCTGGCCGTCGGCACCCGTCATCAGGCGCTGGCCTATCTCCAGGAAGAAGGCCATCGAGACTACGGCATAGCCCGTCTTCAGCGTAAACTTCCACCCCAGTTGCCACAGGGCAAACGAGAGCAGGATGCCGTTACCGATCAGCACGGCCAGACTCATGGGGAAACCCGTGGCATAGTACAGGATGGAGCACACGCCGACCCATCCGCCCGTCGGGATGTGATAGGGCAGCAGGAAGACGGTCCACCCGGCCATGTACAGGGCCATACCGAAATTAAGATACAGGAAGTCTTTCGAGAACTCCCATGCCCTGCGCAGGGCTTTGTTAGGCTTTGGCATATCAGGCAGGTTTAATTACGATGTTGATAATGCGACCGGGCACGACGATGGTCTTCACCACCTGCTGCCCTTCGAGGTACTTCTGCGACTCGGGTGCGGCCAGTGCGGCGCGCTCCACCTCGTCCTTCTGCATGTCGGCGGGCAACTCCAGCGTGAAGCGCACCTTGCCGTTGAACTGCACGGGCATCTTCAGGGTCGATTCCACGAGGAAACGCTCGTCGAACTGCGGCCACGGGGCATCGCACACGGACCCCCTGTCCCCCTTTTGGGGGAACTTTTGGCCCAGGGCCTCCCACAGTTCTTCGGCGATGTGGGGACAGAATGGGGCTATCAGGGCCACCATCGGCTCCAGTATCTTGCGGCTGCGGCAATGCTGCTGACCCAGTTCGTTCGTAGCCACCATGAAGGCCGACACCGACGTGTTGTAGCTGAACTCCTCGATGTCCGCACTCACCTTCTTGATGAGCGTATGCAGCGACTTCAGGTTCTCACCCGTCGGGTCGCTGTCATCGACCTGCAGGTCGCCCTCCTTGCTCCAGAACAGGTTCCAGAACTTGCGCAGGAAGCGGTGGCAGCCGTCGATGCCGTTCGTGTCCCAGGGCTTCGACTGCTCCACGGGACCCAGGAACATCTCGTACAGGCGCAGCGTGTCGGCGCCGAAGTCCTCCACGATGTTGTCGGGGTTGACGACGTTGAACATCGATTTCGACATCTTCTCGATGGCCCAGCCGCAGACGTACTTGCCATCCTCCAGCACGAACTCTGCCGTCTCGTACTCGGGTCGCCAGGCCTTGAAAGCCTCGATGTCCAAGACGTCGTTCTTCACGATGTTCACATCCACGTGGATGGGCGTCGTCTCGTACTGGTCCTTCAGGCCCAGGCTGACGAAGGTATTCGTGTCCTTGATGCGATAGACGAAGTTCGAGCGGCCCTGTATCATGCCCTGGTTGATGAGTTTCTGGAAGGGCTCTTCCTGGCAACTTACGCCCAGGTCGTAGAGGAACTTGTTCCAGAATCGGCTGTAGATGAGATGGCCCGTGGCATGCTCCGAACCGCCAACGTAGAGATCGACGTTCTGCCAGTACTCGTCGGCTTCGCGGCCCACCAGTGCCTTCGGGTTGTGGGGGTCCATGTAGCGCAGGTAGTAAGCCGAACTGCCGGCAAAGCCCGGCATCGTGTAGAGTTCGATGGGGAAGACGGTCTCCTCGTCGATGAGCGCCTTATCCACCACCTTGCGGTTCACCTCGTCCCAGGCCCAAATCTGGGCGTTGCCCAAGGGAGGTTCGCCCGTGGCCGTAGGCAGGAAGTTCTCTACCTGCGGCAGTTCCAGCGGCAGGCACTCTTCGGGAATCATCGTCGGGATGCCCCGCTTGTAATAGACGGGGAAGGGCTCGCCCCAGTAGCGCTGGCGGCTGAAGATGGCGTCGCGCAGTCGGTAGTTGACCTTCACGCGGCCCAGCCCCTTCTCGCTGACGTAGCGCTTCGTGGCCTCGATGGCCTCCTTCACGGTCAGGCCGTTCAGTACGAGACCCGAGCCAGACGGCTGTCGTGGCGAGTTGATGACGATACCCTCCTTGGCATCGTAGCTCTCCTCCGAGACGTCGGCACCCTCTATCAGGGGGATGATGGGCAGTCCGAAGTGGCGGGCAAAGGCATAGTCGCGCGAGTCGTGGGCAGGCACGGCCATGATGGCGCCCGTGCCGTATCCGGCCAGTACGTAGTCGCTAATCCAGATGGGCACGTCCTCGCCCGTCAGGGGGTTCACAGCATACGAACCGGAGAAGACGCCCGTCACGCGCTTATCGATCATGCGCTCGCGCTCGGTGCGGGCCTTCACCTGCTGAAGGTAAGCCTCCACCTCGGCCTTCTGGCCCTCGGTGGTCACGCGCTCCACCAGTTCGCTTTCGGGAGCCAGCACCATGAAGGTGACGCCAAACATCGTGTCGGCCCGGGTGGTAAATATCGTAAATTCATCGGATTTTCCGGAAATCCTGAACCTCACCTCGGCACCCTCCGAGCGGCCAATCCAGTTGCGCTGGGTCTCCTTGATGCTCTCGCTCCACTGGATGGTGTCGAGTCCGTCGAGCAGGCGCTGGCTGTAGGCACTCACTCTGAGACACCACTGGCGCATCTTCTTCTGCTCCACGGGGTAGCCGCCGCGCACGCTGACGCCATCGACCACCTCGTCGTTGGCCAGCACCGTGCCCAACTGGGGACACCAGTTGACCATCGTCTCGCCCAGGTATGCAATGCGGTACTGCATGAGCAGGTCGCTCTGCTCCCGTTCGTCGGAAGGCCACCGACCTTCGGCTTTCAGTCGCTCTATCAGTTTCGCGATGGGCTGTGCCTTCTGGAGTTCCTCGTCGAAGTAGGAGTTGAACATCTGCTGGAAGGCCCACTGCGTCCAGTGGTAGTAGTCGGGCGTGCAGGTACGCACCTCGCGGCTCCAGTCGAACGAGAATCCTATCTTGTCCAGCTGCTCACGATAGCGGTCGATGTTCTGGAAGGTAGTCTTCTCGGGGTGCTGACCCGTCTGTATGGCATACTGTTCGGCGGGCAGTCCGTAGGAGTCGTAGCCCATGGGGTTGAGTACGTTGAAGCCCTGCTGGCGCTTGAAGCGGGCATAGATGTCGCTGGCGATGTAGCCGAGCGGATGGCCCACATGGAGTCCGGCACCCGAGGGGTAGGGGAACATGTTGAGGACATAGAACTTCTGCTTCGTCTCGTCCTCGCGGACGCGATACGTCTCGTCGGCCACCCAGCGTTGGTGCCACTTCTTTTCGATTTCTCTGAAATTGTATTCTTTAGCCATTTTCTCTATATATACCTATATATATTATAATTCGACGGCAAAGATACAATTTAATTTTCAATTTCGCACAGGTTCGCCCAGGAATTCGTAGATTATCTTCACCTGCATCGGTGTGAAGTCGTGCTGACAGTCGCGGTAGCTGGCGGCCGTCAGGCGGTCGTAGAGTTGGCGGTCGGACTTTATCCAGCGCATCAGCCGGCGCCGAGCCACGTCGGGCGATACGCTCTCGGGGAAGAAGAGCAAGGCCAGTTGGGCCTTGCCGCATCCATTGATTACAGATTTAGGGGGGAGTTGTTGCATCGTGGCTTTGATGATTAAGGGAATTTAGGACTTCTTCTGCCAGTCTGTGGTGGGGCGGGGGCGGGGGCCTCCGCCCGCGGGTCAGGCAATGGCCATGGCGGCCAGCACCACCATGCAGGCCAGGCTGACGCCTGCAAATTCCATCAGTTCGTTCATGCGTTCTGCCATTTCGGTCTGCTCGTGCATCACGCGGTTATTGGTCATGAGTCGGATAAGCTTTTCCATAGTGATTGGGGGTTTAGGGTTAGTTTTTCAGGGGGGGGATAGGGAGTGATAGGGTAGGGCGACTTAGAACTCTCGGATCAGCACCACGGCCTTATAGACGGCGGAAATCTGCTCTTTCAGAATCTGGAAGGGGTCGTACGAGGGGTTGTCGCTGTAGAGGGTCAGATAGGGGTCGGCACCGTTGACGCCCTTGATGCGCTTCAGCATGCGCTCGTTGTCGCGGGTGAAGATGAGGTAGATGTCGTTGGGACGTATGCGCGCCATGCTGTCGAGGCGGCGGATGCCCACGATGTCGCCCGACTGGATGGTGGGGTCCATCGAGTTGCCCACGACGGGGAAGTAGGCATCGACCTCGATGCCGGGTATCATGATGCGCTCGGTCGATACGTCCTCGTCGCCCATCTCCAGTTGGCCGGCACTGGCCGGCATGCGGCTGTAGTAGGGCTGGCCGACGAAGGCGGCGGGCGTCTCGTCGTAGTACGACTCCTGGTAGCCGCGGCGGGGGTACTCCTCCTTGCCGGTGAGCCAGTCGAACGACACCTCGGGCAGTGCGCGGCATATCTTGGCCATGCCGCCCTCGGGGATTTGGTTCTGCGCCATCCAGTTGGCGATGGTGGGCTGCGTCGTGCCGATGAGCGAGGCAAATTCGCGCTGCGTGCCGCCGAATTCGCGAATCAGGGTCTTCAGTTTTTCTCTTGCGTCCATCACTTTTTTGATACGTTTATTTGTTTTCTGATGCAAAGTTATCAAATATTTTATTACCCACCAAATATTTTATCAATTATTTTATATTTTTATCGAAAATTTATTGTTTCGCCTTATATTATATAAAAGGAACGGGCGGGCGCGCGTAAGGACATAGAAATGCCTATGCTAATTCCTGGCCCCGGGGAACCTTCTCCCTAATGGGAGAGGAGCGTAGATGTGGCAGTTTGTCAAGAATTTTCAAGACCCTTTTTAAGAATACCTAAACCCTATCGCTGCATCATTACGTCCTTACACGTGCAACAATAGTAAAGATGCAGCTGTAACTTCCTGGTCTTACACGTGTATCTTTAGTAAAGATGCAAACCTATCTTCCTGACCCATAACGAAAATTTCCGTTCCTTTCTGATAAACAGTGCGTTACACATGGTTTGGGGCATACCCCCTGGCCGGGCTCTCCTCCTTGGATTAATTCCTTTGAAGATGTAAATATTTTTCTTCACCTTTTTCACCTAACCTCCCTATAGCGTGGGAAGGTTGTGCAAACCGAGAGTAGAGCCAAACTTCGCTAAAAACAGATGAGGATGTGGCTCAAAATAGACACATCCTCACTTCGGTAGCAAGCTAAAAGTTTATTTTACAACTATCTTTTTGCCGTTCTTGACATAAATGCCTTGTTTTTTAGGCATTACCTTATGTCCCATCAGGTCATAGTATGGGCCGTCATCGTCCTTGGCGGTAGCAAGGGCCGTACTGATTCCTGTTATTTGATCATCCTCTAATATCTCTTTGAAGATATTCCAGCCGTCAGCTGCTTCATAACTCGCCTTGCAACCAGGCTGGACATGAAGAGTGGCAGTGCAGACAGGATACTGCTCCCCATTCTCATCCGCCTCATAGCGCATGGCAAATGTCCCCTGGTCTATTGTTTGTGGCGTTGTAGAGTAAGCATAGACATCCGTCAGACTATTACAGCCAGAGAATGCCGAACGTTGTATTTCTGATATTTTTTCGCCCAAGACAACTGTCTTTAAATCGCTGCAATTCATAAATGCACTTTCTCCTATTATAATGGATTGCTGAGAAGATGGAGCGTACCTTTTCGCATAAGAAGGCGCAGCAGACGATGGTTGGACTCCGATAGTAACAGATGCTAAGGCTGAGTATGCAAACGCATATTCCCCTATAAATGTCAATGTCGAAGGCAAGGATATTGAAGTCAGCTTGCTATCTTCAAAGCATCCGTCAAGTATTACCTCAATACCTTCAGGAATAACCGTATCCGCTTTTGCCGCAGGGAAATACAGCAATGTCTTCATGTCTTTTGTGACAAGAATTCCATCAACATCAGCGTAGGTTTCATTGGCCTCATCTACCTTTACCTCTGCCAATAACTCACAGCCATTAAAGATGTTCGCATAAAGATCATCCTCCTCTATCAAATCGCCATATTCATCAATCCTGTCCTCGTTTCCAAGGAATGCCACGTTTTTAGGTAAAAAAATAGTTGTGAGTTTCGTCTGCTCAAATGCCTGTTCACCTATGCGGACAAGTGATTGGGGCAATACGATTGTAGATATTGGACACTGAGCAAAAACTTCTTCACCGATGAATGTAAGTCCTTCGGGAAGTGTCACGGATGTCAATTCCTCGCACCCGAAAAATGCTTTCTCGTCTATTCGCGTGATGCCA
This sequence comes from Bacteroidaceae bacterium, assembly GCA_017469925.1. Classification (GTDB taxonomy): domain Bacteria; phylum Bacteroidota; class Bacteroidia; order Bacteroidales; family Bacteroidaceae; genus Physcousia. The sequence goes on from JAFUFK010000004.1 coordinate 34,961, forward strand.
GATGGTACTACTACAGATGAAATCTTGTTCTCACGAAAAGCCTCTTCTCCTACAGCGATAACGGTATAGTCATCCAGAATGGAAGGGATTAAAATAGCGCCTGTAGTATTTTCATCAATGGCAGGTATTCCATTCGTATCTCCCCATGAATCCACCTCTACGCCACCGACATAACAGGTTTTGTTGACTTCGCTTATTATGGTATAGGTCCATTCTAATCCATCCACGGTCTGCTTCCTGACATCCCCATCGGATGCTGAAGCTAAGCCGCAATAAATTGAGGCCATAAAAATAAAATACAGTTTTTTCATCATTACTTTAATCTTGATATACAAAGTTTGCGGGGCAAATTTACACATTTTCACTCAATTACAAGCACTTTCCACCTTAAAAAGTAAAAAAGTAGGGAGGAATCGTACCAAATCCGGTCAAATCCGGTCAAATCCGGTCAACCGTATGGCGCACTTGTCGTAACTTTGCATCGTGATTCAGAAATGAACACATCGTCAGAGGCCAATGACACCAGAGAACAAAAACAAAAAAGTATTAATCATCTAAAAAAACGAAAACGAATTATGATCGACTACAGTTTGGGTTTGCGCAGCAGCAACCCTGGAGAAGAAAACAGTGAGAAGAAAGTGTATGCCTTTGCCCAGGCACGCGAAGTACTAACCCTGAAGGCGCTGGCACGCCACATCAGCAGCCACGGCTCGCCCTTCACCCGCGACATCACCACCGGCGTATTGCTGAAGGCCGTCGATTGCATCCGAGAGGAACTGCTGGAGGGTAAGAAGGTGCAGCTGGGCGACCTGGGAGCCTTCTACCTGACGCTGAGCAGCGAGGGTGCGGAGGACGCCGAGAAGTTCAACCCCGCCGTGAACATCACCCGAGTGAACGTGCGCTGGGAACAGGGTGAGGAGTTTGGCAACCTCATCAGCGAAGCCACCTTCAACCTCGTAGAGACCCGCAAGGAGCAACGTGAGGCCCGCAAGCAACTGAAGGCTGCCCTGAACGAAGAGATGGGCCAGACCAACAGTGGCGACGACAACGGCGGCGGCTCCTCGCAAGACGGCTCGGGCACCGGCGACCCCGGAGATGTGACTCCGTAACTTTAAAATCGTTGAACTTAACTAAATCCCATTATGAAAAAGTCATCAAAGAAAAAGTTGGGCCAGTTCCTGTTGCAGCTCCTCTCTGCACTGGTGGCAGCACTGACGGCCGGTACCTCGGTTAGCTCGTGCATGTAAAAAGAAGAAGAAACGTAAACTGGCGACCCCTCCCCCCTTCGATAGAAGTGCGGGAGGGGTTTTTGGTGCCAAAGTTTGGTGGAGAACGGAAAAAGTGGTATTTTTGCAGGCAGAGAACCATATAAACCCGAAAAATGATGAAGAAATATACGTTCTTCCGCTGGAGTTGTGCCCTTGCGACGTTGCTCTTGGGCATGACCCTGCCGACTGCGTGTGGCGACGACGACCCGCCATCGCCACCCACCGAAGTGGCACGCATCGCGTACTACGTAAAGGGTGTCGTGACCGACCTGGAGGGACAACCCCTACAGGGCATCGACATGAAGGTGATGGAGGACTTCCAGAACCAATTCGGCTACCAACTGCTCAGTTCGCCCGTACAAACGAACGAGGCAGGGGAATACCAGACGGAAGTAGTGAACGACGCCACCATCCACGACGGACTGGTGCTCGTGGCCGAAGACCCTAAGGGCATCTACCTGCCCGACACCCTGGACCTGACCGGACTGCAGAGGGTGCAGGTGAACATTGGCGACGACTTCCGCGACCAGGGTCGCTGGGAACTGACGGGTAACGTACGACTGCGCACGAAATGAAGAAACTCCTGATAGAGACCTACGGATGCCAGATGAATGTCGCTGACAGCGAGGTCGTGGCTTCGGTCATGGGTATGGCCGGCTACGAGGTCTGCCAGACGGCTGACGAGGCCGACGCGGTGTTCCTGAACACCTGTTCGGTGCGCGACAATGCCGAGCAGAAGATTCTCTCGCGACTGGAATACTATCGGTCGCTGCGCCGCCGGGGGCGTCGCCTCATCCTGGGCGTGCTGGGCTGCATGGCCGAGCGCGTCAAGGAGTCGCTGCTGACGGAACACGACGTCGATCTGGTGGCAGGGCCCGACAGCTACATGTCGCTGCCCGACCTCGTCGCACAGGTGGAACTGGGACACAAGGCCATCGACGTAGAACTATCGACGACGGAGACCTACCGCGACGTGGTGCCGCAGCGCATTTGTGGGCCGCACATCGGCGGCTTTGTCTCCATCATGCGCGGCTGCAACAACTTCTGCCACTACTGCATCGTGCCCTACACCCGTGGACGTGAGCGCAGTCGCGACGTAGAGAGTATCCTGCGCGAGGTGCGCGACCTGCGCGACCGCGGCTACAAGGAAGTCACCCTGCTGGGGCAGAATGTGAACTCGTATCATGGAGAATATGGGGCTGATGGGCTTAATGGACCCATAATGCCCAGCAATCCCATTGACTTCCCCGACTTGCTCCGCCTGGTGGCCCGCGAAGTGCCCGAAATGCGCGTGCGATTCACCACGAGCCACCCGAAGGATATGTCGGACGAGACACTTCGCGTCATTGCCGAGGAGCCGAACGTGTGCCGCCACATCCACCTGCCCGTACAGAGTGGTTCGGACGAGGTGCTGCGGCGCATGAACCGCCGATATACCCGCGAGTGGTACCTGGAGCGCGTCAGGGCCATACGTCGCATCGTGCCCGACTGCGGACTCTCGACCGACATCTTTGCCGGATACTGCGGCGAGACGGAGGAGGACCACCAACTGTCGCTCTCGCTGATGCGCGAGTGCCAGTACGACTCGGCCTTCATGTTCAAATACTCCGAGCGACCCGGCACCTACGCCAGCAAGCATCTGGCGGACGACGTCCCCGAAGACGTGAAGATACGCCGACTGAACGAACTCATCGCCTTGCAGAACCAACTCTCGGCCGAAAGCAACCAGCGCTGTATCGGACACGAGTTCGAGGTACTGCTGGAGGGCGTCAGCAAGCGTTCGCGCGAACAACTCTATGGCCGCACGGAACAGAACAAGGTGGTCATCATCGACCGCGCGGGGCACCACATCGGCGACACCGTCAGCGTACGCATCACCGAAGCCTCCAGCGCCACCCTGAAAGGAGTGGAAAAATTGAAAGATTGAAAAATCGTAAATTGTCAAATCGTAAATTATAAAGATGCCCAGAAAAAGAAAGAAAATCTCGTTGCGATGGCAAGCACTGACAAGCACCATCAGCACCACCTTTGTGCTCATACTGATGGGACTGGTCATCATCTGCGCCCTGACGGCTCACCGACTTGGCGAAAGCGTGCGCCAGAGCCTTACCGTAACGGTCATGTTCAGCGACGACGCCACAGAGCAGAACGCCCTGGACTACAAGAAACGACTGGAACAACGCCAGTGGGTGAAAGACGTCACCTACATCAGCCGCGACCAGGCGCTGAAGGAACAAACCGAGGCCATGGGCACCGACCCGACAGAGTTCCTCGGCGAGAACCCCTTTACCCCGTCGCTCGAACTGCACCTGGAGGCCGCCTATGCCTGCACCGACAGCCTGCTGTGGATTAGCAAGCGCATCAAGACCAACGAACTGGTGACCGACGTCATCTACCAGAAGGAACTGGTGGAAAACCTGAACCGCAACCTGCACAAGGTGACCTACATCCTGCTGGGACTGGCCATACTGCTGTTGCTGGTAACACTGGTGCTCATCAACAACACCGTCCGGCTGAGCGTCTATTCGCGCCGCTTCGTCATCCATACCATGCGACTCGTCGGCGCCTCGTGGGGCTTCATCCGAAGGCCCTTCATGATACGTTCGCTGTGGATAGGCCTGACGTCAGGCATCCTGGCCGACATCGTGCTGCTGGGCGGAGTGCGTGCCCTGTGGAACTACGACCATTCGGTGGCCGAATACATCACGCTGGAGAACCTGGGCATCACCGCCCTGGCCGTGCTCGTGTGCGGACTGTTGCTGACGCTCGTGTGCACCTTCATCAGCGTCAGTCACTACCTGGGCATGCGCGAAGGAGAAATGTATGAATAGATAATTAAGAATTAAAAGATATGGACAAAAGAGACTTCGCCTTCGGGCGCATGAATTACATCCTGTTGGCCATCGGCATGGTCATCATCATCCTGGGCTTCGTACTGATGTCGGGCTCGGGCAGTAGTGAAACGGCCTTCGACCCCGACATTTTCAGCGCCCGCCGCATCAAGTTGGCACCCGCCGTATGCTTCTTTGGGTTCATCTTCATGGTTCTCGGTATTCTGTATAAACCCAAAGAGAAATGAGCGAACTGCAAGCCTTCATCCTCGGTCTCATACAGGGACTGACGGAGTACCTGCCCGTCTCGAGTAGCGGACACCTGACCATCGCGTCGCACTTCTTCGGCATCGACGGCGAGCAGAACCTGACGTTCACCGTGGCCGTACACGTGGCCACCGTGCTATCGACGCTCGTCATCCTGTGGAAGGAAATCGTGTGGATTCTGAAGGGTCTGTTCCGCTGGGACGGCCAACTGAACAGCGAACAGCGCTACGCACTGGCCATCGTGGTGTCGATGATTCCCGTAGGCATCGTGGGCGTGTTCTTCAAGGACTATGTCGAAGAGATTTTCGGTTCGGGCCTGTTCGTCGTAGGTTGTTGCTTGGTGGTGACGGCCGCCCTGCTCATCTTCAGTTACTATGCGCGTCCCCGTCAGAAGGAGGAGATTTCGCTCTGGGACGGCTTCGTCATCGGTCTGGCACAAGCCATCGCCGTCCTGCCGGGACTGAGTCGCTCGGGTTCGACTATCGCCACCGGCCTCTTGCTGGGCAATAAGAAGGAACGTCTGGCAGAGTTCTCGTTCCTGATGGTCATTCCGCCCATACTCGGCGAGGCTCTGCTCGACGTACTGAAGGCCATGAAGCACGGCACCGAAGCTGCTACGGCCGGCATCAGCACGACTGCACTCGCCGTTGGCTTCCTGACAGCTTTCGTCAGTGGATGCCTGGCCTGCAAGTGGATGATAAACATCGTTCGGCGTGGCAAATTGGTCTATTTCGGCATCTACTGTGCCATCGTAGGCGTGCTGCTTATTTTGTTTAGTTAAGGAGATATGGATTTCCAAGAGGGCGAGATATTGTATTTCGACAAACCGCTCAGGTGGACGTCGTTCAACCTGGTGGCAAAGGTGCGCTGGACGCTGTGCCAACACCTCGGCGTGAAGAAGCTGAAGGTGGGCCATGCCGGCACGCTCGACCCCCTGGCTACGGGTGTGCTCATCGTCTGCACGGGACGTGCGACGAAGCGCATCGACGAACTGCAAGCGGGCACGAAAGAGTATGTGGCCACCCTGCAACTGGGCGCTACCACACCCTGTTTCGACCTCGAGAAACCCATCGACCAAACCTATCCTACCGACCACATCACGCTGGAACTCGTCCAACAGGTACTGCCACGGTTCCGGGGGCGCATCGAACAGGTGCCTCCCGCCTTCTCGGCCTGCAAGGTCGATGGTCATCGGGCCTATAAGCTGGCTCGCAAGGGCGAAGATGTGCCCCTGAAGCCCAAGGTGTTGGTCATCGACGAACTGGAACTCCAGCACTTCGACCCCCAGCTGATGCAACTGACCCTGCGCATCGTATGCAGCAAAGGTACCTACATCCGTGCCTTGGCCCGCGACATCGGACAGGCACTCGAGAGCGGTGCCCACCTCATCAGTCTGCGCCGAACGCGTGTGGGCGACGTCGGCGTGGATCAGTGCATGCAGATAGACGACTTCGAGCCCTGGCTGGAAGAGAAATTGAGAAATTAAGAAAAAGAGAAATATATGAAGCTTTCACAATTCAACTACAAGTTACCAGAAGAGCGCATCGCGCAGTATCCAACCCCCTATCGCGACGACTGCCGACTAATGGTCATCCACACCAAGAGTGGCATCATCGAACATCGCGAACAGTTCAGCGATATCCTGGAATACTTCGATGAAAAGGACGTTTTTGTGTTCAATGACACAAAGGTGTTCCCCGCCCGACTGTATGGTAACAAGGAAAAGACGGGAGCCAAAATCGAGGTCTTCCTGTTGCGCGAACTCAACGAGCGCTTCCGCCTTTGGGACGTGCTGGTTGACCCTGCCCGCAAGATTCGTATCGGCAACAAACTCTACTTTGGCGAGGACGACTCGATGGTGGCCGAGGTCATCGACAACACCACCAGCCGTGGCCGCACGCTGCGCTTCCTCTACGACGGCGACCACGAGGAGTTCAAGCAGGCCCTCTTTGCCCTGGGCGAGGCTCCACTGCCCAAGGAGATGATACACCGCCCGGCCGAACCCGACGACATGGAGAACTTCCAGTGCATCTTTGCCCAGAACGAAGGTGCCGTAACGGCTCCCAGCGCCGGCCTGCACTTCTCGCGCCAGCTGATGAAGCGCATGGAAATCAAGGGCATCGACTTCGCCTACGTCACCATGCACTGCGGACTGGGCAACTTCCGTGAAATCGACGTCGAAGACCTGACGAAGCACAAGATGGACAGCGAAGAGATGAACGTCAACCTCAAAGCCTGCAACACCATCAACGACTGCAAGGCCAATGGCCACAAAGTGTGCGCCGTAGGCACCACCGTACAGCGTGTGCTCGAGACTGCCGTCTCTGCCGACGGACGGTTGAAGGAGTTCGAAGGCTGGACCAATCGCTTCATCTTCCCTCCCTACGACTTCCAACTGGCCGATGCCATGGTGGCCAACTTCTACCTGCCAGAGAGCACGATGCTCATGCTCACCTGTGCCTTTGGCGGCTACGAGCGCATCATGAAAGCCTACAAGGAGGCCCTCTCCGACAAGCGCTACCGCTTCGGCGTCTATGGCGATGCCATGCTGGTTATTAATGACTAAGAAGCCCCCCGTCCCCTTTAGGGGGAGAAACAAGTGGAACACCGACTCTACATAGGACTGGGCAGCAACCTGGGCGACCGCAAATCCAACATCGCAAAGGCCTTGGAACTTGTCGATGCCCTGGTGGGTAGGGTAGAGCGCGTGTCGTCGATGATCGAGACCGAGCCTTGGGGATTCGCTTCGGCCAACAAGTTCCTCAATGCCGCCGCCCTTGTCGTCACCGAACTCTCGCCCCGCGAATGTCTGCTTCGTACCCAGCGCATCGAACGCATGCTGGGTCGCACCCGAAAGAGCACCAACGGACAGTATCACGACCGTCCCATCGACATCGACCTCTTGATGTACGACGACCTTATGGTCAAGACAAAAACACTCACGCTCCCCCATCCGCGGATAGAGGAGCGTGAGTTCGTACGTCGTCCCTTACAAGAAATTATGGTTCAATCGTAGAGGTAGAAGATGCGGTCCATCATCTGCCACTTCTCGTCGCTGGTAGCGTCGGCCCGGCACTGCTGGAACATGGCCATGTACTCCTCCCACTCCTGCTGGCGGGGCAGTGTGGCCAATCGGGCCATAGCCGAGTCCCAGTCGAAGTCGAGCGGTGTATCCACGACCATGACGATGCGTGTCCCCAGCAGATAGACCTCCATCTCCAGGATGCCCACCTCGCGGATGCCGTCACGAATCTCCTTCCAAGCATGTTCCTCGGAGTGGCGGCGACAGTATTCGGCCACCAGTTGAGGGTCGTCCTTCAGGTCCATCGTCTGCACGTAGCGCTTCACGGCCACCTTGTGCTCCTTTTGTCTATATCCTTCTGTCATAGCGTTTTCCGATAAGTTCTGAATCCGTAAATAGTAATTATCACAAAGCAGATAAGCGGCAGGACGAACGATGCGTTGACGGCCGGCAGCCACCAGACACGTCCCAGGTCGATAATCATGCCCTGAAGGGGAGGCATCAGCGCACCACCCACGATAGCCATCACGAGGAAGGCGGCACCGAGGGTGGAATCTACACCCGACACATTCTCAAGTGCAATGCCGTAGATGGTGGGGAACATGAGCGACATGAAGAAGCTGACGGCCACGAGACAATACAACCCCGGCATGCCCACAATGAGGATGGCCCCCAACGTACACAAGCCTGCTCCGATGCCAAAGATGGCCAGCAAGAGGCGCGTGTTGACGAACTTCATCAGGAAGGTGCTGATAAACCGGCTGCTCAGGAACATGACCATCGCCACGATATTGTAGCGTTGGGCTGTGGCCTTGTTGATGCCAAGGTTGTCGGCATACTGTATGATGAAGGTCCAGACCATAATCTGTGCCGCCACATAGAACACCTGTGCCACTACGCCCTCGCGGTAGATACTGTTCTGCCAAAGGCGGCGCAGCGTGCCCTTGTGCGAAGCCGAGTCGTCGCCCTGCACCGTATTGGGCATCTTGGTCAGGGCAATGACGACAAACATCACCAGCACCACCAGCCCTATGGCCACATACGGGTCGCGGATGATGGCCAGGTCGTGGACACGGATGTCGGCCTTCTCAGCCTCGGAAAGGGTGTTGAAGATAATCTGCCCTGCCACATCGCGACGGTCGGATATGAGTTGTGGCAACACGACGAACGAAGCCACGGCCATGCCACAGAGCGACCCCATCGGGTTGAAGGCCTGTGCCAGGTTGAGCCGGCGCGTCGAGGTGTCCTTCGACCCCAACGAAAGGATGAAGGGGTTGGCCGTCGTCTCAAGGAAGGCCAGTCCGAAGGTCAGGATGTAGAGCGACAGGCAGAAGAACGTAAACTCCTGGAAAGCCGCCGCGGGAATGAAGAGGAAGGCCCCCAGCGCATAGAGTCCCAGCCCCAGCAGGATGCCCCACTTGTAACTATAGCGACGGATAAAGAGTGCCGCAGGCACGGCCATCGTGGCATAGCCTCCGTAGAAAGCAAACTGCACCATCGAGGCCTTGGCGGCAGAGAGTTCCATGACGGTCTGGAAGGCGGCCACCATGGGGTTCGTGATGTCGTTGGCAAAGCCCCACAGGGCAAAGAGCGACGTAATGAGAACGAACGTGAACAGATAGCGACGTTCGACGAGTTTGCTCTTTTCCATACCGCTTTATTTATACATAGGCCCAAAGTTCTGGCAAGCACGGTAGTCGGCGCCCTCCTTGTCCATGCCGAATGCGTTCCAGGCCGAGGGACGGAAGATGTCCTTGTCCTCTACGTTGTGCATGCAGACGGGGATGCGCAGGATGGAGCACAGCGTCAGCACGTCGGCACCGATGTGGCCGTAAGCGATGGCACCGTGGTTGGCTCCCCACGAATTCATCACCGAATAAACGTCCTTGAAGTTGTCCTTCTTCGGGTCCAGCCGGGGCACGAACCACGTCGTAGGCCAGGTGGGGTCGGTACGGCGGTCGAGGATGTGGTGGACTTCCGGGTCAAGTTCCACCGTCCACCCCTCTGCCAGTTGCAGTACGGGACCCAGTCCGGCCACCATGTTCAGGCGCATCATCGTCATGGGCATTCCGGCGCGGCTCACGAAGTGGGCCGAATAGCCACCGCCACGGAAGTAGTCGCGGTCGGCAGGCATCCAGTTCGTGGCTTTCAGACAGGCCTCCACGTCTCGCTCGGTCAGTTCCCAATGGGGTTTCATGGTGGGCCGCCCCTCCGTGTCGGTCATGGCACCCGTGGCATCAAGCGTCGTGGCACCCGAGTTGATGAGGTGGATGAAACCTCCTGCAGCAACGCCTTCGGGACGCTTGCCGGCCACACGCTCCACGGCCTCGGGGCTCCAGTAGGTGCGGATGTCCGAGAACATCACGCCGCGGTTGGTCAGCAGGTGGCCGAAGAGCATCGTCATGCCGTTGAGGAAGTCGTTTTCGGTAGCCAGAATCTTTGCCTCACGCGGACCGTTCCAGTCGAACGAGGTGCACATCAGCGACTCGGGGAAGTCGAAGTTCGGCTTGTAGTCGGTCCACTGGCGCTGTCCCTGCACACCGGCGGCGATGGCGTTGTGGCCCAGGGCCTCCTCCTTGTAACCCATCTCCAGCAGGCGTGGGTTGCCCTCCATCAGGTCGCGGATAATCATCATCGTCTTGACGGTGAACTCCCAGTCCTGGTCCTTCTCCTCACGATTTTTGCCCTTGCCCTTGCCGTTGAAGGTGGTCATGGGCGTGCCGGGGAAGAGGGGCCGGTCTTCGTTATAGTCGTGGCCTTCCTGCGGTTTGCAGTATTTATCCACCCACTGCATGGCCTTCCCGAGTTCGTCCTTGTCGAGGATGCCGAAATCTACGCGACGCAGAATCTCTACCAGCGACACGTACTCCGTGCGCATACCCAGGTAGTGCTGCAAGAAGTCGGCATCGACGATGCTGCCCGCGATGCCCATGCACGTATTGCCCAGCGAGAGGTACGACTTGCCGCGCATCGTGGCCACGGCCTGTGCGGCACGGGCAAAGCGCAGAATCTTTTCGGCCACGTCCTGGGGGATGGTATTGTCGTCGAGGTCCTGCACGTCGTGGCCATAGATGCCAAAGGCGGGCAGACCCTTCTGGGCATGGGCTGCCAGTACGGCCGCCAGATAGACGGCTCCGGGGCGCTCCGTACCGTTGAAGCCCCAGACGGCCTTGGGGTAGTAGGGGTTCATGTCCATGGTCTCGGAGCCATAGCACCAGCAGGAGGTGACGGTGATGGTCGAGCCCACACCCTCGCGCTCGAACTTCTCGGCACACCGGGCACTCTCGGCCACACGGCCGATGGTACCGTCGGCGACGACACACTCTACGGGACTTCCGTCGCCGTTCCTAAGGTTACTCGTGATGAGGTCGGCCACTGCATGGGCCAGGGCCATAGTCTTTTCTTCCAGACTCTCGCGCACGCCACCCTGACGTCCGTCGATGGTGGGGCGGATTCCAATTTTGGGATAGTTCTTCATAGTCTCTGTTTTTAGGTTTGTGTGTGTTTCTGGTAAACGACACTGCAAAGATAGTGAAAACCTCTTGTAGAACGAAAAATATATGCTTAAAAAACTAACACGTTTGCTTCACGATGCCATTGCCGCGACCCTACGTCGGCACGTAAAGTTAACCTGCGCGTGTAAGTTAAGTTTATCGAGGCCCCTCAGTTAAGTTAACAAAAAGGCCTCAGTTAAGTTTACATGAAGGCCTCAGTTAAGTTAACCTACAAAAGCAGGGTCGGAAAGTCGCTGAAAAATGGAAATATATTTGCTTATTCGCATTCTATGTATTAATTTTGCACCCGAAAACGACATGTGGATAGATTTGGGCTGCTTGCAACCACACTAAAAAATGCTAAAACGACGACCTGCGCGTCACTGCATTCTCTCCTCCCCTTGCTACACAGCCTTATTCGCACCACATAATTATGAAATTATGAATTGTGAATTGTGAATTATGAATTACCTGTTTACTTCCGAGTCCGTCTCTGAGGGACATCCCGACAAGGTGGCCGACCAGATATCGGACGCCGTACTGGACAAACTGCTGGCCTTCGACCCCGAGTCGAAAGTGGCCTGCGAAACGCTCGTAACCACCGGACAGGTCGTACTGGCCGGCGAGGTGAAGTCGCGAGCCTACGTCGATCTGCAGCGCATTGCCCGCGAGGTCATCAACCGCATCGGCTATACGAAGAGCGAATACATGTTCGAGGGCAACTCGTGCGGAGTCTTCTCTGCCATCCACGAACAGAGCGACGACATCAACCGCGGCGTCGATCGCCAGGACCGCATGGACCAGGGCGCCGGCGACCAGGGCATGATGTTCGGCTACGCCACCAACGAGACCGAGAACTACATGCCACTGGCCCTCGACCTTGCCCACCGACTGGTGCGCACGCTGGCCGACATCCGGCGCGAGGGCCAGGTGATGACCTACCTGCGCCCCGACTCGAAGAGCCAGGTGACCATCGAATACACCGAGCAGAACGAACCCGTGCGCATCGACACCATCGTCGTCTCTACCCAGCACGACGAGTTCGACACCGACGAGCGCATGCTCCAGCGCATCAAGGACGACGTGATACATATCCTTATCCCGCGCGTGAAGGAAGGCATACACAACAAGAAGGTCCAAGCCCTGTTCGACGGACTGACGGAGGACAACTTCAAGGTCAACCCCACCGGCAAGTTCGTCATCGGTGGCCCCCACGGCGACACGGGCCTGACGGGCCGCAAGATTATCGTCGATACCTACGGCGGTAAGGGAGCCCACGGCGGCGGAGCCTTCTCCGGCAAGGACCCCTCGAAGGTCGATCGCTCGGCCGCTTACGCCGCACGCCACATCGCCAAGAACATGGTGGCCGCCGGCGTGGCCGACGAGATGCTGGTACAAATCTCCTATGCCATCGGCGTGGCCAAGCCCGTGAGCGTCTTCGTCGATACCTACGGCCGCAGCCATGTCAGACAGAGCGACGCCGAGATAGCCCAGAAGATTTCGGAACTCTTCGACCTCCGTCCCTATGCCATCGAACAGCGGCTGAAGTTGCGCAACCCCATCTACGAAGAGACGGCCGCCTACGGCCACATGGGTCGCGAGCCGCGCGTCGTACAGAAGACCTACTACTCGCTCTACCACGAGACGAAGACCGTGGAGGTAGAACTCTTCACCTGGGAGAAACTCGACTATGTCGAACGCATCAGAGAAGCCTTTGCCCTATGAACGACATCCATTCCGTAGCCATCTACTGTGCGTCGAGCACAAAGATTAAACCCATCTACTACGAAGTAGCGAGCCAGTTGGGCCGTGGACTGGCCGAGCGGAGCGTAACCCTCATCAACGGAGCAGGCAACATGGGACTGATGCAGGCCTCGTCGGACGCCGCCCTCGCGGTGGGCGGACGGGTCGTCGGTGTCATTCCCGAGTTCATGATTAAGCAGAACTGGCACCACACGGGCCTCTCGGAACTCGTCGTCACACCCGACATGGAGAGCCGCAAACTGCGCATCAACGAGATGAGCGACGCCGCCATCGTCCTCCCCGGCGGATGCGGCACCCTCGACGAACTTTTCGAAATCGTCACCCTCAAGCAACTCGGACTCTACCTGAAGCCCATCATCATCCTGAACGTCGATGGCTACTACGACCTGCTCCTGCAACACCTCGAGCGGTCGATGCAGGAGAACTTCATGCGTCACGAGCATCGAGACATCTGGCGCGTAGCCCGTACGGCCCAGGAGGCCATCGACCTGGTCTTCACCACACCCCTCATCGACGAGAGTATCCGTCGCTTCGCAAAGATTTAATTCGTACCAAGAAGACCCGGGGAGATGCTACAATCGGATTCACTACAGATTATGCCCGACAGCGCTACGGCACACGTTGCCGTGGCCGACTCCCTGCCCCACACCTCTCAGGGTGGCGACTCGGTAGGCTACCACGGCTTCAGCGTCTGGCGCATTGCCCAGCAACTGGCGCAACGGGGCGAATACACCCCCCAGCAACTCGACTCCGCCGTACAGGCTAACCTGCCCGTGCGCGAGAAGGTTCGCAGCACCCGCCCCGACACCCTCTCCCTGCCCGGCCTGCCCGGTCGCAAACCCTACGAAGCACTGGAACAGATGGGGCGACTCGACGACGGATTCTTCAAGGACAGTCCCATGTACCATCCCGAACTGCCCTACCGCAGCCAGGGAGAGAGCGCCGTGCCCCTGCCCTACATGCTCTGGCGCGACGACTGGGTGACGGGTAGCCTGCTACTCTGCCTCGTCATCCTCGTGCTGACCATCAACAAGGTACGCCAGCAACTGCGCCAGCAGACCAAGGACTTCTTCTTCTCCCCCAAGGAGAGCAAGGGCCTATTCGCCGTCGAGACCAGCATCGAGAGCCGTGCCCGCCTGTTCATGACCTTCCAGCTCTGCCTGCTCGGCGGTGTCATGATGTTCGCCTATTCGCAGTACGAACTCGACTTCTTCCTCGGCCAACTCTCGCCCCGCTGGCTCCTCAGCATCTATGTGCTCAGCTTCATCGTCTTCTTCATCCTGAAGAAAGCCATGAGTGCCTTCGTCAACTGGATATTTTTTCCGAAATCTCAACAAAAAATTTGGAACGACAACTATTCCTACCTCATTTCGGTCGAATCAATTCTCTTTTTTCCGCTCGCCCTGACGTTCGTTTATTTCCGACTTCCTTTCGAAAAAGCGGCGCTGATTTTCCTTTTTATCCTCCTTATTATTAAAATTCTACTGGCATTTAAGACCTATAAAATCTTTTTTTCAAAAAGTTATGGTCTTTTCCATCTTTTTGCGTACCTTTGCGCTCTGGAAATCATGCCTTTACTTGCGCTCTGGAAGTTATTGGCGATGGTGACAGAAAGTTTGATAGTAAAATATTAGGACAAAATCATGATAAAGAAGATATTGGTTTCTCAGCCAAAACCCTCCTCCGACAAGTCGCCTTACTTCGACATCGAGAGGAAACATGGTGTGGAAATCGTTTTTCGCCCCTTCATCAAGGTAGAAAGCCTTACTCCCAAAGAATTTCGCGCACAGAAGATCGACATTCTCAGCCACACGGCAGTCATCTTCACCTCGCGCCATGCTATCGACCACTTCTTCCAACTCTGTAAGGAGATGCGCGTCGCCATCCCCGAAGACATGAAGTACTTCTGCATCACCGAGACGGTGGCCCTCTATATCCAGAAATACGTCCAGTATCGCAAGCGCAAGGTGTTCTTCGGCTCCACCGGCAAGATCGACGACCTCGTGCCCCAGATGGTGAAGCACAAGAACGAACGCTACTTCATCCCCCAGAGCGACGTCCACAGCGACGAAATCCACAACCTGCTCGAGAGCAAGAAGTTGCAGTTCACCCAGGGCGTCATGTACCGCACCGTCAGCAACGACTTCACGGCCGACGAACCCTTCGACTACGATATGCTCATCTTCTTCAGCCCCTCCGGCATCAATGCCCTGCTGAAGAACTTCCCCAACTTCGAACAGGGCGACATTGCCATCGGCACCTTCGGCGTCAACACCGCCAAGGCCGCTAAGGAAGCCGGACTGACCGTCCAACTCGAAGCTCCCACCCCACAGTACGCCAGCATCACCTCGGCCCTGGCCGACTATGTGAAACGCGTAAATGCCTAATCCCTACGTCTTTCGCAAGGCCGAGCGACTATGTAGCAGAAAACGCATTGAAGCACTATTCGCAGGAGGTAGCCGTTCTCTCTCGGCCTATCCCCTGCGTGCTGTTTTTAGGAAAGCAGACGGCGGCCAGTTGCTCATCTCCGTCTCCAAGCGCCACTTCAAACATGCCGTCGATCGCAATCGCGTGAAGCGCCTCATCCGCGAAGCCTATCGCCTCAACAAACACCTGCTCACCAACCAGTTCGGCCCGGGCCGTCTCGACCTTGCCCTCATCTGGATGAGCGATGAAATGGCCGATTTCTCCACCATCGAGGACCGCGTAAGGAATCTCTTGCAACGAATCGGAGAGCAATTGTGAATTGTGAATTATGAATTACATTAGCAAACTGCTCATCGCGCCCATCCGCTTCTACCAGCGCTTCATCTCTCCGCTGACGCCCCCCTCGTGCCGCTTCACCCCCACGTGTAGCCAGTACGCCATCGAGGCCCTCCAAAAGCACGGCCCCCTGCGCGGTCTCTACCTCGCCATCCGTCGCATCCTCCGTTGCCATCCCTGGGGCGGCAGCGGCTACGACCCAGTACCATGACTTATATCGATTTTCATGCCCATCACCCGAGCCTTGCAGGCGAGCGCGTCGTCCAGGACGGTGTGGACACCTGTGGACGCCACCCCTGGCACCTCACCCCTCTTACCTCTCACCCCTCACCTCTCACCTGCCCACAGGGGGTCTTGGCCATAGGAGAAAGCGGACTCGACAAAGCCTGCGATACACCCTACGACCTCCAACTCAAGGTGTTTCGCGAGGAAGTCGAACGCAGCGAACAGTTCCGCCTTCCCCTCTTCCTCCACTGCGTGCGCGCCATCGACGACGTGCTGCGCATCCGCCGCGAACTCCATGCCCGCCAACCTTGGATTTGGCACGGCTACCGTGGCAATGCTCAGCAGTTGGAACAACTCCTTAAATTAGGGGCCTTCTACTTTAGTTTCGGCATCCGCTACAACCGTCAGGCCCTGCTTGCCTGTCCGCCCGACCGCCTGCTCCTGGAGACCGATGATGACACCACCACCCCCATTGCCGACCACTATGCCCAAGTGGCTCGCCTGAGAAACACCCCCCTCGACGAACTCGTCCGACAGATGCACACCAACTTCCAGACCCTGTTTGGATAGTTTCTTTGCCCTGATAGTTACGATTTTGTAAGTAAATGGGGACGATTTCCATTTTTTTGTATTACTTTTGTGCTAAATACTTAATACGGACTATGAGAAAATTATTGTTTTTAGCCATTTTCTGCTGTGCATCGGCCGTGGCTCAGCAGACGATTACCCCCGAAGTGTTAACACAACTGGAGCAGACCGCCACCCCGACAGGGGCAGAACGGGCATTGCAGAACGCCATCCAGTCGAACTCCATCAACAAGATGGCGCTTGTGCCTGGCAACCAGCAGGCGCTGGATACATGGTTCTCGGTGGAGGTGCAGAACTCGGGCATCTCGAATCAGGAGAGTTCGGGCCGTTGCTGGCTCTTTACGGGCACGAATGTGCTCCGCCAGCGGGCCATGAAGAACCTGGGCATCGAGGGCTTCATGTTCAGCCACGTCTATCTCTTCTTCTACGACCAACTGGAGAAGTCGAACCTCTTCCTGCAAGGCATCATCGACACCCGACGGGAGGACATCGACTCGCAGCAGGTGCAGTGGCTCATGCAGAACCCCATCTCGGACGGCGGTACCTATACGGGTGTGGCCGACCTGGTGATGAAGTACGGACTAGTGCCGAAGGACGTCATGCAGGAGACCTACGTGTCGAACTCCACCAGCGAGTTCAACGGCCACCTGAAGCGTAAACTGCGCGAGATTGCCATCAACCTGCGCGAACGTAGCGAGGCCGGACAGAGCGTGAAGCAACTGGAGGCCTACAAGGTGGAGCAGCTGAAGACCATCTACAAGATGCTCACCCTGGCCTACGGCGAACCCGTGAAGGAGTTTACCTGGGCACCACGCGACAAGAAGGGCAAACTTATTGGAGAACCGAAACGATATACCCCGCTCTCGTTCTACAAGGAGGTGTGCCAGCCCGAGGAAGACCTGAACGCCGACTACGTGATGCTGATGAACGACCCCAGCCGACCCTTCAACAAGGTATATGAAATAGATATGGACCGCCACATGTACGACGGTCACAACTGGCTCTACCTGAACCTCGACATCGACGACCTGGCCCCCCTGGCCATTGCCTCGCTGCGGGACAGCGTGCCCATGTACTTCTCGTGTGACGTGGGCAAGCAACTGAACCGCCAGAATGGACTGCTCGACATCCGCAACTACGACTACAACGACCTCCTGGGCACCCAGTTTGGCATGACAAAGAAGCAGCGCATACAGACGCGCGACTCCGGCTCGAGCCACGCCATGACCCTCGTGGCCGTTGACCTCGACCAAGAGGGCAAGCCCACAAAGTGGAAGGTGGAGAACTCCTGGGGCCCGACGTATGGCTATAGCGGTCATCTGATTATGACCGACGAGTGGTTCCGCGAGTACATGTTCCGCGTGGTCGTGAACCGCAAGTACATCCCTGCCGACATGCTCCCCCTGCTGAAGCAGAAACCCACCAAGTTGCCCGCCTGGGACCCGATGTTCCAACAAGAAGAGAATTAAGAATTAAGAAAGAAGAATTAAGAATTGATAGGTATTATGGATAAGAGAATTCGCGTAGCCATCGTTGGTTATGGCAACATTGGGCGATACGCCCTACAGGCAGCCGCAGAGGCTGCCGACATAGAAGTGGCCGGCATCGTACGCCGACAGGGTATGAAGGACTGCCCACAGGAACTGATGGGCTACAAGGTAGTGACCGAGGACATGGTCGAGGAACTGGGCCACGTAGATGTGGCCATCCTGGCCACCCCCACCCGCAGCGTCGAGGAGTACGCCAAGCGATTCCTGGCCCGAGGCATCAATACGGTCGATTCGTTCGACATCCACGGACAGATTGTTGACCTGCGCCGTTCGCTCGACAAGGTAGCCAAGGAACATGGAGCCGTCAGCATCATCTCCGCCGGATGGGACCCCGGAAGCGACAGCATCGTGCGCACCCTGATGGAAAGCCTCGCCCCACGAGGAATCACCTACACCAATTTCGGTCCGGGCCGTTCGATGGGTCACAGTGTCTGTGTGCGTTCGAAGGCTGGCGTCCGCGATGCCCTCTCGATGACCATTCCCGTTGGCCAGGGCATACACCGCCGCATGGTCTATGTGGAACTGGAGCCGGGTGCTGACCTGGAGGAGGTGACCCGCGCCATCAAGGCCGACCCCTACTTCGCCTCCGACGAGACCCACGTCTTCCAGGTCGAGAGCGTAGATGCACTGAACGACGTCGGCCACGGCGTGAACCTCGTCCGCAAGGGTGTCAGCGGACAGACCCACAACCAAATCTTCGAGTTCAACATGAAGATTAACAACCCCGCCCTGACGGCTCAGGTACTCGTCAACGTAGCCCGTGCCTCCATGCGTCAGCAGCCCGGTTGCTACACGATGATAGAACTGCCCGTCATCGACATGCTCCCCGGCAATCGCGAGGACATCATCCGACACTTGGTGTGATGGAAAGATTGAAAAATTAAGAAATGAAAAGATGGAAGTAATCCAGAGTTTCACCATCGACCACACCCGACTGAAGCCGGGCATCTACGTATCGCGCGAGGACCGTGGCTTCACCACCTTCGACCTCCGCATCACCGAGCCCAACCAGGAGCCTGCCGTGGCACCCGCCGCCATGCACAGTCTGGAGCACCTGATGGCCACGTGGTTTCGCAACTCGGAAGCCAAGGAAGATGTCGTGTACGTAGGTCCCATGGGCTGCCTTACGGGCATGTACGTCATCATGACGGGCACGTACACCGTAGAGGACATGCGCCGGCTGACCATCCGCTGCCTCGAGTGGATACTCACGCAGGCAGAGGTGCCCGCCACCCGTCCCGAGGCCTGTGGCAACTACCTGCTCCACGACCTGCCCATGTGCCAGTGGGAGAGCCGCCGCTACCTCCATCGCCTCAGGCACGATTTCCACTCGGAATACACCAAACTGCAGATTACGCTGGCCGACGGACGCGTCTTTGCCGATGCCTAAAGTACAAGAAGTGAAAAGTGAAGGCATGCTTATGAGACTAAAGAATGCGCTACGGCGACTGGACGCTATGCAGCAACGCGCCGACTACAACGTAACAAGGAGCGAGGAACGGCACACCTGTCCGCACTGCCAGAATAAGTACGCCGGTCACTATTGCCCGCAATGCGGACTGGGATGTGACAGCAGTCGATTCACGGCAAAGACCATCATGCGCAAAATGCTGGACGTGATAGGCTTCGAAGAAGATGGTCAGCACAGCCTCCTGCGCACCCTGCGCGACCTCCTTTGGCGCCCGGGCTACATGATTCGCGACTACCTGGGCGGACACAGCCCCGCCTACTTCCAGCCCTTCAAACTCCTGCTTCTGCTGGTTCTCATCTTCACGCTGCTCATTCACATGCTGGGCATCGAAGGCAGCACTGAGAGTTTCACCGAATCCATGAAGAAGGTCGCCGAACTCCAAGAGAGCGAAGCAGAGGTAGAGCGTATGGCAGCACCCCTCATCGCCTTAGCCGCCAAGGTGATACGGTGGTTCAGCGAAAACATGGCATACAGCATCATCCTCCAGAATATATTCATCGTCACCGCCATCTGGAAGGTCTATCGGCGGCGCGCCCCTTACACGTGGTCCGAGACCTTCGTGGCACAGATGTACATCTGCTGCCAGTTCATGCTGCTCACCATCGCCGAGGTGCTCCTATTGCGTCGGTATTCGGCTGACGGCCTGTATCCATATCTCGTGAACGACTGGGTCGTTACCTTCGTCCTACTCTACGACTTCTTCCAACTCTACGGCGAACGACGCTTCTGGCCCGCCCTGTGGCGACTCATCAAGGTAGATTTGTGGCTCATTCTCCAGTACGCCCTGCTCATACTTATCGCCATCGCGCTGTTGGTCGTCTATCTTGCCATCCGCACTATGTAACGGGACATGAAAGCATCGGCATACCTTATATTATTATGTATCGTACTGTCGGCCTGCACGGGCGGACAGACATCGAAGCCTCTCACCTCACGAAAGAAGCAGCCTTCCGACACGCTCTACACGAAGCAGAAGGCGATGGAAGTCTATGGCTATCAGCCCCTGCGCGCCTTGCAGATAATCGACTCTGCCATCATCGTGGGCAATGTCAGTCCCGTCTGGAGCGACTTTCTCCGGGCACGCATCTACAGCCAATCGGTAGCGGACGGCGGGCAGATAGACTCCTTGCTGGGCGGCCCCGACAAGGTGCGGTTCGATTCGGCTCACGTCATCGGCGAACGCCTCTTGCGCCACGATTCCGTGAAGACCAGTCTTGGCTTTCAGCAAGATGTGCTGGAGATACTGGTTTACACGGCCCGACAGCAGCAGGACACTGCCCGCTGGCTCCGTTGGTCGCAGGAGTTGGTGGAGGTGTGCCACGCACAGGGAGCCGAGACCGAGGCCCTGCGCACCGAGGCCGAAGTAGGAAACATTCTCTGCTACATGGGCCATCGCGAACAGGGGCTGGCACGATTAGACAGCGTGATAGCCCTGCTGGACAATGCGGAAAACCGCCATTTCAACGAACTTGATGCCACCATTATCGCCCTGAAACGGAAAATCAACGTACTCAGCGACGAAGGCCACTACGTCGAGACACTGCCACTGGCACGCCGTATCATCGACCGCCTCGACGACTACGAGCAGCATCCCGACGACTATCACGACAGCACCTACCGTGAGCCCGCGGACTCTGCGGCCAGGGCGGACTACATCCAGTTCTACCGCACCCAGGCACAGAGTTTCATCACCGCAGCATACGCCTTGCTGAGCGAACACGCCAACATGAGCGAGGCCTACGAACTGATAGAGCGCAGCGTGCGCGAGGCTACAGCCCGTGAGCACGTTGCCCGTTACCATGCCCTGGAACAACAGATACTGCGTGACCAGGCCGAAAGCCGCAGTCGCATGATGACGTTCTTCGCCACGGCCTCTGCCCTGGGTCTGCTGCTCATCCTCTTCCTTGCAGCCCTGCTTTTCTACCAGAACCGGAAGATTCGTAAGAAGAACCGCGTGCTGGTGAGGATGATAGAGGAGACTCTCCCCCTGTCCCTCCCTGTGAGGGAGGGGAGCAATCACCATTCAGAGTGCGAAAGTTCCCAAAAGATAAAAGAAAGCACTCCCCTCCCTCGCAGGGAGGGGGCGGGGGAGAGTCTGTCGCTCTTTAATCAAATCGACACTGCCATCCGCACCGAGCGGCTCTACGCCAATGCTGAGATTCAGCGGAAGGACATCTGCGACCGCTTCGGCATTCGTCGCGATGTGCTCAACCTGTTACTCACCGACCACGCCGGCGGCCAGTCGTTCCCGGCCTACATCAACAACATACGTCTCTCCGAGGCTTGCCGGCTGCTGAGCACGGAGCCCGAAAAGACCGTCAACGCCATTGCTGAGAAAGTCGGCCTTTCGCCCCGCAACCTCCGCCGCCTCTTCGTCGACCAGTACGGCATGACACCCACCGAGTATCGCCAAGGGCTGCAAACCATTTAAATTGCATAAAGATGTCCAAGGTTATGAACGTGCGTTCCAAGGTTTGGTACGTGCGTTCATAAGTTTGGAACGCACATTCCAAACTTATAACCGGATTAGGCATCGCGGTCTTAAGATTTATGCACCGTAGCCTTTCCGTTTTTGCATCGTAGTCTTTTCGCTTTTGCTTCGTAGAGCCAGACAGAATGCATTGTCTATTGCAGTGGAATCCTACGGGGTTTTCCCGTCTTCGGGTATGTCAATTTGGTACAAACGCCAAATTGACATACCTCTTTTTATATATACGCGCGAGGTTTTTGCCTACCTTTGCCATGCCATAACGGCAATTTTATCGGATAAAGACCCCAAAACTATGGAAAAGATGTTGCATTTAGAAGAAGAGGCTGCACGCTGTCTGCTTTGTCAGGATGCGCCATGCAGTCAGGCATGTAAAAGTGGCGACCCCGCGCGAGCCATCCGCGCCATCCGCTTCGGAAACGGACATTTGGCGGGCCGATGGGTGGCCGAGTGTACCGACGAGGATCTGGAGGCGGCAGAAAGAGCCTGCATCCATTATGACAGACCGATACGAATCAAGGAGATGCTAAGGCAGACCCACCCCCTGCCCCTCCCTGTGAGGGAGGGGAGTATTCTTTCAATTGACTTCTGCGGCATACGTTGTGAGAATCCGTTCTTCCTGGCTTCATCGGCGGTGTGTACGAACTACGAAATGGTGGCTCGCGCCTTCGATGCCGGTTGGGCGGGCGTGTTCTACAAGACCATCTGCTTGCAGGAGATACGCGAGGTGTCGCCCCGTTTCGATGCTTGCCAGCAGGAAGGCTCGGCAGACTTCTACGCCTTCCGCAACATGGAGCAACTGAGCGAGAACCCCGTAGATGTGGACTTCGGCATCCTGCGGCGATTGAAGCAGAACTATCCCACGAAGGTGGTCGTGGCCAGCATCATGGGGCAGACTGAGGAACAATGGATAGAACTGGCAAAAAAGGCCGAGGAGGCGGGCGTGGATGCCGTGGAACTGAACTTCTCGTGTCCGCAGATGCGACTGGCGGGCATGGGGAGCGACGTTGGGCAGAACCCCGAACTGGTGCTCTTCTATACCGCCTACGTAAAGCGCAACGTCTCCATTCCCGTCATCCCCAAGATGACACCCAACATCACGCAAATCAACCAGCCCGCCACGGCCTCCTACTTCGCCGGTGCCGATGCCATCTCGGCCATCAACACCATCAAGAGCGTCACGATGGGCGACCGTGCCGAGGTCAGCGGACGGAAGGCCGTTTCGGGCCTGTCGGGTCGTGCAGTCAAGCCCATCGCCCTGCGCCACATCTTGGAGATGGCGCAGAATCCCATCTTCAATGGTGCACACGGCAAGAAGGTAGAATTGAGCGGTATCGGTGGCATCGAGACGTGGCGCGATGCCCTGGAGTTCATTCAGTTGGGTTGCCGAAACGTACAGGTGTGTACCGCCGTGATGCAGTACGGCTACCGCATCATCGACGACCTCGTCCTGGGCCTGCAAAATTACCTTGCGGAGCGTGGCCTGTCCTCACTTGATGCCCTTGTCGGTGAGGAGGTGCCGAACTTCGTCACTCCCACCGACCTCGACCGCGATACGATGATTTATCCGAAGATTGACCGCGACCGCTGCATCGGCTGTGGCCGCTGCTACGTGTCCTGCATGGATGGCGGTCATCAGGCCATCGCCTTCGACACGGTCACCCGTCAGCCTCGCATCGTCGGCACCAAGTGTGTCGGCTGCCACCTTTGCCGTCTGGTCTGCCCCACGGGCGCCATCGGCATGACAAGACGAATCAATAAAAGATAGAGCAATGAGACAGATTTCAAGACTATGGCTGCTCGCCGCCATCCTCTGCATCTGCGGCACGGGTGCGTTGGCACAGACTAACCTCGCCGGACGCACGTACTACAACGCCAACATCATGGCAGAGGAAATGAACAAACTCACCAAGGATGCTGATAAGGAGATGGCAAAAGCCAAGGCAGAGGCCATTGCCAAGTTCGAGAAGGAGAAGGGATGCAAGCCCAACGAGACGGAGATGGCTGAGATAGATAAGAAAATGGAGGAGGCTCGCCAAATGTTGGAGGCCATAAGGAATGGTATGAGCACAAAGATTACTTTAGAGTTTCGGACGGAGAAGGATGCCGTGATGAAGGCTGACATGAAAATCAGCGACGAAGCCCTGAAGGCCGCTGGCATCGGATGGGCAAAGCGCAAACTGATGAAGGCTGCGCTGGCTGTTGCACCTTCATCGACAAAGGCTACCTACACGGTCAAGGATAACCTCGTCATCATGAAAGAGGACAACGAATTGGACACGTTGCGCCTGAGCGACGACGGCAAATATCTCTACGGCAAGTTCGACAAGACGACTAATTTCAAACTGACAAGAACAAAATAATTAGTTTATCCGATGATAAAGAAACTATGGGTGATGACTGCTATCCTTGCGATTGTATGCAGCGCATGTGTCATAACCTATTGCAGCCGCGACGACAATCTGTCGGGGCAGACGGCTGAGTACATACCGAAGGCACCCGACTACAGCGACCCGACGATGTGGGTGACGGAGGACGGTGATGCGCAAGGCGCGGGTGCCGACGTGTTCTACGTCGTATCGACATGGGAGGAGGACTGGACGACAGAACGCTCGGCGACGGAGGAGACGCTTGGCTCGTCCAAGAAACCGGACGGACGAAGTCCTACGCTTGGCTCGTCCAAGAATGGCACGGTAAGTCACTACGCCGACGTCTGGAACCCTACCCACCGCGAACACATGGCCACGGAGATGCGTGGTGTGGCAGCGTATATGTCGCCCGGCAACCGCTTCTTCGCTCCTTACTATCGCCACACGACGATTGATGCCTGGGTGACGCAGAACGAGGACACCATCCGGCGGCGCACACGTCTGGCGATGGCTGACGTCTGCAAGGCCTTCGACTATTTCCAACAGCATCGCGACCAAACGCGTCCTCTCGTCATCGCGGGCTTCAGCCAGGGCGGCATGGCAGTGGTGGAACTGCTGAAGCATGTCAGCGACGAAACCTACAGTCAGTTGGCTGCGGCATACGTCCTTGGCTATAAGGTCACTGAAGCCGACATGGCCGAGTGCAGCCACATCAGCCCTGCTCAGGGTGAGGCGGACACGGGCGTTACCGTCTGCTACAACACGGTGAAGGACGTGAAGTACGTCAAGCCCATCATCGCCGCATCTGACATCTGCATCAATCCCGTGAACTGGCGCACCGATGCCACTCCCGCCACCCTGCACGACACCATCACCATCACCGTCTCACCCGAATACCATGTCCTCGTGGCCACTGGCTACAGCGCCTCGGAATATCCGCCATACAAAGACCTTATCAACGTGGGCGACATCCATAGCTGTGAGCCGTGGCTCTACAGCGAGTGCCTAGCCAAGAACATCGCCGTCAGGGTCGCTGCATGGAGAAAGAATAATTAAAGCAAGAAATATATGAACAAGAAATTCATTTGGATGCTTGCTGCCATCCTGACCATCTGCACCATCACAACCAGTTGTGGCCGCAACCGTCACGCTGACTGGCAACACTCTAGGGAACAGCGGACAGCAGAAATTAGAATCAAAGAGCCGGAACCCGCCTTCGAAGGCATCTATCTGGATGAGAACAACTCGCCGAATCTGATCATCGAGCGGAAGGATACCGCCGGCATGTATCGGCTGGAAATCGGTATCTTCCGACTGACCACACTGAGCGACGCTGTGGGCAAGGCGGACGGCGAGAGGCTGGAGTTCACAGCCACCGACGCGGCGGGCAACCCCATCAGCGGCAACATCACCCTGCGCGGCGCCACCGCCACTGTCACCTTCACGCGCTCCACCTGGGCTCTCATCGAGACAGGCGCCCAGTTCCAGTACGTGCGGCAGAATGCTTTGCAGAGCAAGATAACGGCAGAGATGGCATACCAGGGAGTGAGTAACTATTGCCATAGTGCATATGACTGGAGTGCAGCGGAAGATAATCCCGACATCATGGGGCTGGAGATGGGCGAAGAGACCGATTCTGCCTATCATGTAGTGTTCCGCAGTTACACGGGTGCGTTGGTGAACTTCTATGTTGACAAAGCAAATGGTACGACACGAATGATAGAATATGTCCCTGCTCTTCATGTCGAGGAAGAGGCCGGAACAATGAATCTGTTTAATTACTTAGATAAAAATGAATAAGAAAAGATTGTTGATGCTCGCCATTGTCATTGTAGTAATCTGCGGACTGGAGAGTATATTTGCAGTCGTCTAACAGATATAGAAGATGAAACAGACAAAACTTTGGATGCTCGCCGGCATCCTAACCGTCAGCGGCCTCGGCGCGAGTGCCAACGACGGCGTGTACTATGTGAACGGCAATCATCTGGTTCCAGTGCAGGAAACGGACATTGCACTGGCCCGTGAAGTGCTGACCATTGGCCTCGGTGACGACGGCTTCGCCAGCGTGGACGTGCAGTACGAACTCTTCAACCGAGGCACGGCAAAGACGGTGGTGATGGGCTTCGAGGCCAGCGCCCCCTACAACGACACCGTGGCGTTCAGTCCGCAGGGCATACACCCCTATATCGCCGACTTCACGGTGTGCATGAACGGCGAGGAACTGACCTACATGAACGCCGTGGTGAAGGCGGAGCACGGCGTGAACTGCGACTTCCGGCCCCTCAGCCTGAAAGAGTGGAAAGCCTACGGCGAGGTGAAGATGAAGGACGGCGATGAACTGCCCCACAACGCGCTGCTCTACTCGGCGCAGCGTGACAGCCTGACACCGTTTGCCTACGCCTACTACTTCGTGGCCCGCTTCCAGCCGGGGCGGAACACCGTCCACCACACCTATCGCTACCGCATGAGTTACGGCATAGGGCGCACCTTTGAGGTGCCCTACTGGCTCAAGCCCGCCATGCGCTGGGCCAACCGCCAGATAGACGACTTCACCCTGCGCATCAAGGCCTGCGACACGGCCAAGCACTTCTTTCTGGCCGACTCGCTTTTCAGCGCCTCAGCCTTCGCCGTGACCGAGGGCAGCGGCAAGATGCGGCAGGTGAAGGAATGGGATGTAAGGTGTACGGAATTCACGCTCCGCAACGGCACCGTGGAGTGGCACGCCCAGAACTTCAAGCCCCGTGCCGACATGACCATCCAGTCGGCCGAGCGCATCAACTACGACCACTTCGTGCTGGGTACGTTCTACGACCGCAGCGACGCCTACCAGCCCGGCAGTTACATGCTGGAGATTGACAAGATAGCCGGCCGTGAGCGCATTCTCGAGAACCTGCCATACGCCCATCGCGGCTACGTCTTCAAGGACAGGAAACTGCGGAAGTATTTCAGCCAGTTCTGGTGGTACATGCCCGATGCCGACTATCAGCCATCCACTGCCGACTTCACGCCAAGGGAGCAGAAACTCGTCACAGAACATCGATAAAATAGACATATGAAGAAATCAAAACTATGGATGCTCGCCGCCATCCTCGTAATCTGCGGCGCAAGCGTATGCCGGGCGCAGCAGGGAGCCGAGTCGGCGATGGTCTGTCCGCAGGCGGAATGGTCGCGGGCGGGCGACATCCTGATGCACACTCCCGGACAGGAACTGTTCAACGGCGTCATCCATCCCTCAGCGGGGCTGTTTGAGGATTATTTCGACGTGGACAAGGCCGCCGAGGAGCATCGCGGCTACATCGAGATGCTGCGGAAGAACGGCATCCGCGTACACACCGTGGCAGACATCCTGTCCGAGGTGGGCATCGACAGTCTGCGCAGGCTCGCCGCCGACGTGCTGACGTATGACATCAGCAGCATCCCCGACGAGAGCGCCGACGAGACGGAGGCATACCGACAGGACATCCTCGCGAAGATGAGCCGCAACGACCTCATACGCTGCATCCTGCTGCAGCCCACGGTGAAACTCTCGCGCACCGACACGAACACGGGCTACGAGGCGCAGTACCTCCAGAACCCGCTGATGAACCTCTACTTCACCCGCGACCAGAGCATCACCACGCCGCGCGGCCACGTCATCTGTCGGATGAACTCCAGCCAGCGCTCCCCCGAGACCAACATCATCGCGCTCTGCTACGAGCACCTCGGCCTGAAGCCCATCCTCCGCATCGAGGGCGACGGACGGCTGGAGGGCGGCGACTATATTCCGGCTGGAAACGTCTCGCTCATCGGCTGCGGCATGCGCACCAACGACGAGGGCATCCGCCAGTTGATGGAGGCCGACGCCTTCGGCCACGACACCATCGTCGTGGTCCGCGACCACAAACTTTGGCAGATGCAGATGCACCTCGACACCCATTTTAACATCATCGACCGCGACCTCTGCACCATGGTGCGCAGCCGCTACGAGGCGCAGCCCGGACAGCCCGAATACAACACCTGCGACATCTGGACCCGCAAGCCCGGCACGCCCGACTATTCCCTCTGGCGGCAAGACGTACCCTTCGTGGAGTACATCAAGAGCCGCGGCTTCGAGATTATCCCCATCGACTACGACGACGAGATGCACTACGCCAACAACTTCCTGACCATCGCCCCGCGCCACATCATGGCCGTCGGCGGTCAGAGCGAGGCCCTGCAGCAGCGCTTCCGCGAGGCC
>JAFUFK010000005.1 GCA_017469925.1 Bacteroidaceae bacterium
ACAAGAATCAAAAAGTCAACGCTTCCTTATGTCGTTTCTATGTTATGTTCTATCCACTCATGTCATTTTAAGAGGTTTCTATTATCATCATTCTCCAGCACACGCATCTGATTGATGGCTATCTGATTGAGGCGGACAAGGCGGTCGCCCTGTGGCACTCCCTCATCAATGAGAACTGCATTGATGTTCTCCATATTTGCCAGACAAATAAGTTCGTTGATGGAAGCATAGTCACGGATGTTCCCTTTCAGTTCAGGATGGGCTTCACGCCATTGCTTGGCCGTCTGTCCGAACATGGCTACATTGAGTACGTCTGCCTCTTCAGCATAGATGATGCTGGCCTGTGCTGCCGTCACCTCTTCAGGAATTAGGTTCTGCTTGATGGCATCCGTGTGAATGCGGTAGTTGATTTTAGACAGTTCACGCTTCGCCGTCCACCCAAGTTGCTTCTGCTCCTCGTCTTTCAGCCGTTGGAACTCACGTATCAGATATACCTTGAACTCTGGGCTTATCCACATGGCAAACTCAAAGGCAATGTCCTTGTGGGCGTAGGTGCCACCATAACGTCCTGCCTTCGAGATAATACCGATGGCATTAGTCTTTTCCGTCCACTCTTTCGCGCTGAGACGGAAACGGTTCAATCCAGCCTGACTTTTAATTATGTCGAATTCGGCACAATTAAAATTCGGGTTCATCAACCGCTCCCAGATTCCAAGGAACTCAATGGTATTGCGGTTGCGTAGCCAGTTAGAAAAGAAGAATTCGCCATCCTTAGCCTTCAGCATGTCTGTAAGGCTGATGTAGTCATCTTCGTTCTGCTTAATGACCGTTATCTGCGTATTCTGTACTGTTATCTTTGCCATATTGTCTGCTGTATTACAACCTTTGTGTTGCAAAGTTACACATTATTCTCCCAATACAGGCAACTTGCCATATTAAATAAGGTGAAGAAGGCGTTTTTCACCTCATTTTTGCATAAAAACGTCACTTTCACCTTTTCTTTCCCTACCTTTTGAATCAATTTGCCCCAAAGATTATCTATCTGGCGACACATAAACATTGGTACGATTGGCAAACGTCAAAATTCCTAAATAGTTGTGCTTCAGCGGTTTATAGGACTGCTAAACAGCCCCACATGGAATACTTAACCTATGCGCCTATTTCCTTTCCACGTACACCTTATGGGAATGTAGGCCCTGTGAGCGCAGGGGGCTGGACTTGTCGGCACACAGCCTTTGCAGTTCGCGGCTGGCTGTGGCGCGTGAGAGCCCCGTAAGATTGACGTAGTCGGAGAGGCGCATATAGCCATGTTCCCGGATGTGGGCCAGTGCCCGCTGGATGCGCTCGTCCAGGCTGTATGGACTGCGACGCAGTGGACGTATGCCCTGCGTGTCGCGCTGCAGGTTGCCATGACAGCGTTTGTCAACTTCATAGACGAAGGAGCGGTGGGGCCTGAACTTGATGTCCGTGACGTGCAGACGGCTGGAGTTGGGCTCTCCGCCTTGGTGCTGTTCGGGAGTCTCGTCGGCATAGTCGTCGAGGCCCAGCGACGTGGCGAAGGTTCCCAGTTCGTCTATCGTTACGGTATAGCCTTGCGCCAGCAGGTAGGCGATGGCTCTCGACATCTCGCTGAGGATGCCTACGAATTCTCCCTGGCTCAGCATGCGCATCCTCATGTGCAGTTCACGGGCTAACTGCTCGGTGCCTGCATTTCCCAGTGAGCGCATTTCGTAGCGGTATTGTTTCTCTCCCGTGCCGTTCAGGTCGGCAATTTCCTTTTTGAAGTACGTTGGCATGGTGTTGTTGTTATGGATGGTACAAGTTGTTATGTGCGACGCAGGGAAGTGCTGTCCCAAGGAGGTCGGGGTGTAAAGTTCCAGACACTTAGGTGCAAAGCCTCCGACGCCTTGGTGCAAAGATACGAACTTCTCCGTGCTTAACCAAATTCACGCCGTGAAATCTGCATCCCACGTCGTGTAATATAAGTCTCACGCCGTGGGATAAGTGCTCCACGACGTGGGAAAGACCTTGCGTGATAGGGCGGTTTTGATATTTACAAAGTAAATATTGCAAGGGTGACGTGGGGGGAAGGCCTACTTGCTCTCGCGATAGGCCTTGGGGGAGGAACCAGTGTGAGACTTGAACCAACGGCCGAAGAAGGACTGGTTGGGGAAGTTGAGGCTGTACGAGACCTCCTGAATGCTCAGTGTGGAGTACTTGAGGAGGTTCTTCGACTCCAGGACCACGTATTCGTCAATCCACTCCGAGGGACCGCGGCCCGAGGTCTCGCGGATGAGTTTGCTCAGGTACTTGGGCGTGAGGTTCATTTGGTTGGCGTAGAAGGCTATCTTGCGTTGTTCGCGATAGTTCTCTGTGACGAGTTGGATGAAGCGGCGGAAGGTGGCTTCGTGGTGGCTCAGGATGTGTTGGTCTTTGGGCTGTTCCATCTTTTGCAACCAGAGGGAGAGGAATCCGTAGCCGAACGTCCTTACAGAGCATCGCACGGCCTCGTGGTAGTAGGGGAGCGAGTGGGGTTGGGCTATGCTCTCGGAGACGATGATTGCCAGATGGTGGAGATAGCGGAACTGTTCGGGGGTGAAGGCCAGGCAGGCCGATTGGCTAAAGGCGCTGGCCAGGGGGATGACTTTCTGTATCGAGAGGTTCAACTGTTCGAAGAAGTCGCCGCTGGAGAGAATGGTGGAGACCTTGCAGTCGCGGGTCGAGGTCACTTGTACGATGGAGCCCGGGCGGACGACGAGTATCATGTTGGCGCCGATGGAGAGTTGCTGGAGGTCGCAGGTGAGCGTGATTTCGCCCTGTTGGCAGAACATGACGGCGAAGAGGTCGAGGCGGGTAGGGTAGCGGAAGAGTGATTCGCCCTTGTGGAGTTCCCTGTCGTTGACGTCGGTAATGACGTAGCAACGGTCTTCGTAGAGTTGTCCGCGGCTGATGTCGAGGGTGCCGTCCCTGAGCAGGCGGAAGATGGAGATGGTGTTGAAAATGTGTGCGTCGGTCATAGGTTGTTCTGATTTAGGCCACAAATTTAGGTTTTTTATTTCAAATATCCCTAAAAAGTAATGCACGAATTCGACCTTTCGAACAAAACTTATCCCTATAAGGCCTTTGCCGTGTGCAAAGAATAGTGTAACTTTGCACCCGAAAACCGAAAATAAGAAAAACTGAATATGAAAAAGATGTTATTGGTGCTTGCCAGCCTGGCCTTGGTGGCCTGTGGCGGCAAGCAAGAGTCGCAGACCGAGGAGGCCGTGCGCGTCGTGACGGAGAAGGCCGTGATGACGAGCGACTACAGCCAGTTGCCTTACGTGGGCGTGGTGGAGGAGGAGTCGAGCACAATGGTCAGCTTTACGGGCATGGCCGTCCTGAAGTCGATGACCGTGAGCGAGGGACAGAGCGTGAAGAAGGGTCAGCTATTGGCCACCATCGACGACACGCAGGCGCGCAACGCCCTGGCTGCTGCCAAGGCCTCGCTCGACCAGGCTCTCGATGCCCAGCAGCGCATGAAGCTGTTGCACGACAACCAGTCGCTGCCCGAAATCAAGTGGGTGGAGGTGGAGAGCCAGGTGCAGCAAGCCCGCTCGGCCTACGACATTTGCGTGAAGAACCTCTCCGACTGCCGCATCTATGCGCCCGTGAGCGGCGTTGTGGGCAGCAAGATTCTGGGCGTGGGCGAGACCGTACTGCCTACGGAGCCCGTCCTGACCATTCTGTCGATTAATAATGTAAAGGTGCGCGTGAGCATACCCGAGCGCGAGATAGCCTCCATTACGGCCCAGACGCCGACCCGACTGACCGTCGATGCCCTGCCAGGCGAAACGTTCGTGGGCGGAACCATCGAGAAGGGCGTATCGGCCGACCCCATGACGCATACCTACGACATCCGCATCCGTGTGGCCAATCCCGGGCACAAGTTGCTGCCGGGCATGGTGGCCCGTGTCACGATGAACGGCTCGAAGGGCTTCGAGGACAAACGGCTCACCCTGCCCGTAAAGGCTGTGCAGCAATCGACCGACAAGTCGCTCTTCGTCTGGGTCGTCCGCGACGGTAAGGCCTATCGGCAGAGTGTCAGCGTGGGCGAGATGACGGGCAATCGTGTCATCGTCCTTTCGGGCCTGACCGAGGGCGAGGAGGTCGTCGTCGAGGGATATCAGAAGTTGGGCGAAGGGAGCCCCATAACACGCTAAACTATGGACTGGCAGAAATCATGGGCCGCTTGGCCCATCAATAATTACCGCATCACGATTGTCATCACGGCCCTGCTGTTGGCATTCGGCCTCTATGGCCTCTACGTGATGCCGAAGGACGAGTTTCCGCCCTTTACCGTGCGCCAGGGCGTGGTCATTGCCGTAATGCCTGGTGCCACGAGCGAAGAGATAGAGGCCCAGGTGGCCCGCCCACTCGAGCGCTACCTCTTTACCTTCAAGGAGGTGAAGCGTGAGAAGACAACCACCACCAGCCAGAACGGCATGTGTATCGTGATGGTCCAGTTGCAGGACGATGCCGACCAGAAGGACGAAATCTGGAGCAAGCTGAAGCACGGCCTCAATACCTTCAAGAGCCAGTTGCCCAGTGGGGTGGTGGCGCTGATAGTGAACGACGACTTCGGCGACGCCTGTGCCCTCCTGATAACCCTCGAGAGCGACCAGCGCAGCTATCGCGAGTTGCAAGGCTATAGCGACGAACTGACTGACCGCCTGCGCCGTGTGGCTTCGGTGTCGAACGTCCGCCAGTATGGCGAGGTGAAGGAACAACTGACCCTCTACGTCGATCGCGAGCGATTGGCCGCCTACGGCATTGGTCAGGCTGCCCTGATGCAGGCCATCGGCGGGCAGGGACTCACGACGATGGCTGGCAGCGTGACGGGTGGCGAACAGAACATCCAACTCCATGTCTCGCCCACACAGCGGAGCGAGGAGGAACTGATGAACCAAATCGTGTTCTCGTCGGACAGCAGGGTGGTGCGCGTGCGCGATATTGCCACCGTGCGCCGCGAGTACGACACCTCGGAAAGCTACATCGAGAACAATGGCAACCGCTGTGTCATACTCTCCTTAGAGATGAGCGAGGGCCACAACATCGTGAAGTACGGCGAGGAGGTGGACGAGGTCATTGCCCGGTTCAAGGAGGAATACCTGCCCCAGGACGTAGAGATACGCCGCGTTACCGACCTTCCGCAGGTGGTGGGCGACTCGGTCCACGACTTCCTGCGCGACCTCATTGAGTCGATGATTGTCATCGTCCTGGTGATGATGATTCTCTTCCCTCTGCGTTCGGCCATCGTGGCGGCCATCACCATCCCCCTGAGCACGTTTACCAGCACGGGCATTATGTACGCCTGCGGCATCCCCCTGAACACGATGACGCTGGCCTGCCTCATCGTGGTGCTGGGAATGATTGTCGATAACTCGATTGTCGTCATCGACGGCTACCTGGAGTACCTGGGTAAGGGCATGGGCCGCAGGGAGTCGGCCGTCAAGTCGGTCCAGCAATACTTTGCCCCGATGATGTTGGCCACTATCTGTATCTGTGCCATCTTCTTCCCGCTCGTACTTACGATGACGGGCGAGGCCCACGACGTCATTGGTCAGTTCCCCGTCACCATCACCATCAACCTGATGGTCTCCCTGGCAGTGGCCGTGGCCGTCATTCCCGTGCTCAATGCAGCCCTCATCAAGCGCGTGGAGCCGCAGGAGGAGGGTAAGTTGAAGTTGACCGACCGCGTTCAGCTCATCTACGAAAAGGCCTTGAAGTGGACCTTCAAGAACCCCTGGCTGACGATAGTGGGCGCTGCGGTGTTGGTCATTGCCACCAGCTTCATTTTCCCTCAGCTGAAGATGCGCCAGTTCCCCTATGCCGACCGCAACCAGTTTGCCGTCGAGATATTCCTGCCCGAGGGCGAAGGCCTCGACCGTACTCGCGAGATTGCCGACTCGCTGCGCGACGTCCTGAAGCGCGACGAGCGCGTCCAGAGCGTCACCTCGTTCATCGGGTGCAGCAGTCCGCGCTTCCAGATTTCCTACGCCCCACAGATGGGTGGCAGGAACTTTGCCCAGTTCATTGTCAATACGCCCGACATCCAGAGCACCTTCGACGTGCTAAACGAATATGCCCCCAAGTGGAGCAACCACTGGCCTGGCGCCTACGTGCGCTTCAAGCAGATGGACTTCCTGCCCGTGCCCACCTACGAATACCGCTTCTACGGAAACGACATGGACAGCATCAGCCGGGCCGCCGAAATGCTGATGGCCGAGATGCGCCGCATGCCCGAACTCGAGTGGGTCCACACCGACTACGACCAGCCCCATCCCATCCTCGACGTAGCCCTCGACCCCGTCAGCTCGGCCCAGTTGGGCATCAATCGCACGACGGCCCAGTTGCAGTTGATGTTGCAGACGGGCGAGATGCAGGTCGGCAGCATTTGGGAAGGCGACTACGAAGTGCCCATCGTCGTGAAGGACGAGGCCTCGACCCACCTCACTCTGGGCGAGGTGGGCAATGCCTACCTGACAACCCAGACGGGCCAGAGTGTCCCCCTGCGCCAAGTGGCCAAGGTGCGGCCCACATGGTCGGAGGCAAAGATTGTCCATCGCAACGGCGAGCGTTGCATCAGTGTCCTGGCTGAGGGCAAGCGCGAGGTGCTGGCCGCTCCCGTGCAGGCCAAGATAGCCAAGGTCATCGACGGACTGCAACTGCCCCGCGGCGTGCGCAGCGAGATTGGCGGCGAGGTGGAGAAGAACAACGAGATGGTGCCCCAGATATTTGCGGGCATCGGCATTGCGCTGGTCATTATCTTCTTCTTCATCCTCTTCAACTTCAAGCGCTTCGGCATCACCACCATCTGTATGGTAGCCATCGGCCTCAGTATGCCCGGTGCCATGATAGGCCTATGGATTGCCAACCGGACGCTGGGCCTGACCTCCCTCTTCGGATTCATCACCCTCATGGGCATCATTATGCGTAACGAAATCCTCATCTTCGAACATGCCGACGACCGCATGGCGCAGGGCTGGTCGGCCCACGACGCTGCCTTCGACGCGGGGCGCCGCCGCATGGTTCCCATCTTCCTCACGACGGCCACGACGGCCGTGGGCGTCATCCCAATGATTATCGCAGGTTCGTCGTTCTGGATGCCCGTCGGCATCACCATCTTCGCCGGTGGCATCGGCACGCTCATACTTGTCGTCACCGTCCTGCCCGTCGTGTATTGGAAACTCCGGGACAAGACACCCTCCCGTCCTCCCCGAGGGGAGGGGAAGGCCATCGCCCTTGCGCTCTTGCTGTTATTGCCCATGACATCCTGGGGCATGACAGGGGAGGAACAGGGGGAGAGGGTCCTCTCCTTGGACGAATGCCTGGAATTGGCAAAGCAGAACAACCGCACGCTCCAAAATGCGGCCCTCGACATCGAGATGGCCAAGGAGCAGCGCCGCGAGGCCTTCACCAAATACTTCCCCTACATCCAGGCCAATGTCTTGGCCTTCCGTGCCTTCGACGAGATGGTCAAGGGCGACGGCACCATACCGATGGAGATTGCAGCCATCAATCCCCAGTTTGCCGCCTACGCGGGCGCACCCTTCTCGTACAGCGAGTTCAACCGTGCCTACTCGGCCGCCCTCGTCCTGACGCAGCCCCTCTATGCGGGCGGCCAAATCCGCGCCGGCAACCAGTTGGCACGCATCGGCGAGGAGGCGGTTACCCTGCAACGGCAGATGAAGGAGAAGGACGTCCTGCAGAAGGTCGCCGAGTGCTACTGGCAGACGGCTACCGTCAAGTACAACCTCTCCACCCTCGAGGCAGCCGAGAAGCAGGTCGGCGCCGTCTGCGATCTGGTGACCGACTACGTCAACGCCGGACTGACCACGCGCAACGACCTCCTCAAGGTCCAGCTGCGCCAGCAGGAGTTGGCCTCGAACCGCCTGAAACTGGAGAATGCCGAACACGTCCTCCTACTCCTTCTGGCCCAGCAGATAGGCATGGCCGGAAAGGCAATTGACATCGACCCCGCATCGCTCGAGCCCCGGAATCCTGCCGAGGTTAGGGTGGCCGTCGATGAGGCCGTCGCCCGTCGCGAGGAGATGGCCCTCGTGGAGAAGCAAGTCGAGGCCGGCGAGTGGCAAGTCCGTCTCGAGCGTGGCAAGTACCTGCCCACCCTGGCCGTCGGTGCCATGGGCTACAACGCAGGCATGGGCGGATTCTCCGACAACGTCAAGAAATACCTCGACACGAACATGACCAACGGACTCGTCTTCGGCACCCTCTCGGTGCCCATCATGTCGTGGTGGGGTGGGCGGCACGCCATCCGTCGCCAGCAACTGCGTGTCCAGCAGGCCCGCAACGAGGCCGACGACGCCCGTGAACAGCTGGCCCTCGACGTCGAGCAGGCTTGGAGCCAACTGACCGAGGCCTACAAGCAGACCGAGATAGCCCGCACCAGTGTCGAGCAGGCCGCCGAGAACCTGCGACTCTCCACCGACCAGTACCGTGCCGGCACGCTCACCCTCTCCGACCTCCTCGATGCCGAGACTCTCAACCGTCAGGCCCTCAACCAACTCTCCGAGGCCCTCGCCACCTACCAGGTCCGCCTCGCCGACTACCAACGCAAAACCCGTTAAACGGTTAAACTCTTAAACGATTAAACTCTTAAACGGTTAAACTCTTAAACGGTTAAACTCTTAAACATTTACAATGAAAAAAGTCTCCCTGACCGAGCGACGCTACCTCGTCCCCTTCGTCCTCATTACCAGCCTCTTCTTCCTCTGGGGATTCGCCCGCGCCATCCTCGACGTGCTCAACAAGCACTTCCAGACCGAGCTCAACATCTCCCTCACCCAGTCGTCGCTCGTCCAGGTCACCACCTATTTGGGCTACTTCCTCATGGCCCTGCCCGCCGGCATGCTCATCAACCGCCAGGGCTATCGTCGAGGCGTCGTCACGGGCCTCCTGCTCTATGCCCTCGGCGCACTGCTCTTTGTGCCCAGTTCGGCATCGGGAGCCTTCTCGGGCTACCTCGTGGCCCTCTTCGTGATAGCCTGCGGACTGGTGGTGCTCGAGACCGCCGCCAATCCCTATGCCACCCTGCTCGGTCCTGCCGAGACGGCCAGCAGCCGGCTCAACCTCTCCCAGTCGTTCAACGGCATGGGCTCGGCCCTGGCCCCCATCGTCGTGGGCGGGTTGCTGTTCACCGGTGAGGGCGCCGACGTCTCGCTGCCCTACGTCGTCATGGCCGTTGTCGTCCTGCTCGTGGCCCTCGTCTTCTACAAATCCCAGTTGCCCGAAATTGCGACCACCGACCCCTCACCTCTCACCTCTCACCCCTCACCTCTCACCTTTCATCTCTCCCTCCTAAAGGACCGTCGCTTCCTCTTCGGCCTACTGGCCCTCCTGGCCTACGAGGTCAGCGAGATAAGCATCAACAGCTACTTCGTCAACTTCACCACGGGCATGGGCTGGCTCTCCTCTGCCACCGCCTCCTACGTCTTGGGCCTGTCGCTCTTCATCTTCATGGGCGGCCGCTTCCTCGGCAGTTGGATTATGCGCCAAGTCCCTGCCCAGCGTGTACTCCTCTGGTGCGCCTGCGGCAGCGTCGTCAGTATCGCCCTGCTCATCCTCACCTCTCACCTCTCATCTCTCACCTCTCACCTCTCCATCGCCCTGCTCATGGCCAACTACCTCTTCGAGGCCATCATGTTCCCCACCATCTTCTCCCTGACCCTGAGCGGGATGGGCGAGCGCACGAAGACCGCCTCCTCCCTGCTGATGATGACCCCCGTGGGCGGTTGCGGCTTCCTCCTGATGGCCCTTATGGCCGACGCCTCGGGCTCACTCGTCCTGCCCTTCCTCATCCCCCTGGTCGGCTACCTCGTCGTACTCCTTTTTGCCCGCCGACGCGTCAGGGAGGGAAGGTAATTTTCGAGTGCAACAAATGCAAAAAATGCAACAAATCGATTTGTCGATTTGTTGCATTTGGATTTTCGTCCCCGTTCTTTTGCGTTACCTGACAATCACTTTCCGGCCACCAACGATGTAGAGGCCCTTTTTCAGGTGAGAGGTGAGCGGTGAGGGGGTAGAGGAGTGAGGGGACAGTCGTCGGCCGGAGAGGTCGTAAACTGCGTTTCCCCACTTCGTCACTTCTCCGTATCCCCACTTCCTCACTTCCTCAATGGCGTCCCACGGGCCGACGGGCAGGAACAGGAAGGGGAAGTCCTGAAGTTGGGTGGTCTGGGTAATAAGGAGTTGGCCGTCGTCGGCGACCGACCAGAAGCGTTGGGTGGTGGCCGTAGTGCCAGAGTAAATGGCGAGTTGGGGGCTGTCTTGGGCGCCCCAGAGGTAGAAGGGGTAGGCGCCGGAGGTGGCTCCCTTGCCGGCGGTGTTGAGGTGGAGGCTGTCGGGCAGACTGATGAGGTTGTACTTGGCGGTCTCGCGCCGTTCTACGTACCAGACCTGGCCCTGAGTGGGGTGCTCGGCATCGCCCTCGAGGAAGGTGGCCAGTTGGTTCTTGCCCTGCGAGGTCAGGAGACGGCCCGAGGCGGTGTGGAGGATGACGTAGTTACCGGGCTCGATGAGACGGCTCCGCTCCGACTCGCGTACGTAGAGGTGGAAGTCCTGACTGATGGTCTGGCCGGCTACGTCGAAGGTGGCGGTCAGCAGGGTGGTGGCTTGGAGGTCGGTGAGGGTGAGCTCACGCCCCGTCTCTCCCGTGTTCCAGTGGACGGCAGCGTTGGTGACGGTGGTGGGGGTGCGCAGGCCTATGGTCAGGTCGGTGCCGGCATCGACGACGATGGTTGCACCCTCGAGCGTGGTCTCGCCTTGGGTGATGTAGGGTTCGCAATAGTGGATGCCGAGGCGGAAGGTCTGATCGGAGGTGACGCCGTTGGTGTGGGTGTAGGTGACGGTGAAGCGGGTGGGGGTGCGCAGGGCCGAGGTGGTCATCTCCTGGGTGGTCTTGTTGTTCGACCACTTCCACTTGCCACCGCCCATCTGGGGCTCGGCCTTGAGGGTGGCCGTCTTGCCGTAGAGCAGGCTGAAGGTGTCGGTCTGCAGGGTCTCGCCGCCGTAGGTGACGTAGGGGGTGAGGCGGATGGGGTCGCCGTCGCCCTGGCAGGCGATGGGGAAGCACTGCTGGCTCTGGATGCCGTGTGAGTTGGTGTAGGTAACGCGATAAATAAACGAGCTCGAGGTCTCGACGCTGATTTCACGGGTCTGCTGGCCCGTGTTCCACTGCCAGAGGCCGGTGTCTTCCTCGCCTTCGGGCAGTAGGGCCGAGAGGGTGAGCGTGCGGCCCGTGGGTACGGAGGGCCCCATGGCGGAGAATGTGTTGACGAGTCCACCCATTTCGTTGTGGCGGAGGGTCTTGCCGGAGAGGTTGCCCAGGCGGGTTTCGACCGCAGGGCTGGGCACGAGCGAGTTGGGGGCTACGCTGGAGATAATCTGCGGCGTAAGTTCCGTAGGCACCTGGTCGGCGGGACAGAGCTGGGGCACGCGGGTATTCATCAGTACCGAGTAGCCCATGTGATCGTAGCCTCCGCTGGTTCCACCTTCGCCTCCGCCGTCGATGCCCATCTGCTGGAGCGAGACTTCGGAGTAGGGCATACGGACGCCCTTCACACCTTCGTAGATGCCGACGACGGTGCCCCAGTAGGGTCGCATCTGGGCGCCCAGGGCGGGACCGGTCATGAGCCACGAGCGGGAGTCGGTATAGTAGTAGCCGTTGTTGCCGTAGAGATAGTTGGTCCAGGGCAGGCCCTCGACGCTCTGGGTCTGGGCGGCCACGTACTCGATGCCGGAGGCCAGGCGGTGGTCCATGTAGGCAAAGAGGTCGTCGCCTTGGTTCCAGCCTATCTTGGCGATGTCGATGGCGAGGCCGAGGGCCATGGCCGAGTGGCCTGTGTCGCGCCCGCTCTCGTTCATCTGGCCCAGTCGGCCGTAGGCGGCGGTCTCGAGGGGGGATTCCACATCGGTCACGACGAGGTTGCCCAGATAGTCGGTCAGGCCCGTATTGAAGATGGCTTGGCCAGCATCGTCGCCGTGGCCGCTGACGTCTTGCAGGGTGGGGGGATTGGTGAAGGTGCCGACCTGGTCGTATTTGAAGAACGACATGCCTTGGTTGTAGATATAGACGTCGTCGCAGAGAATGCCGATGGAGATGACGCAGAGGATGTTGCAGAGGCCCCAGTTCGACCAGTAGTGGCCAGGTGCCTGCCACCACTTGCCGGAGTTCTCCCATGTACCGTTGCGGTAGCGTAGGAAGTTGATGGCGCCAGGGTACCAGACGGTGAGCATCCACTGGCGGAACTGCTCGAAGTCGGCTGGCGCCCAACCGTCGTAGTCGCGCATGAGCTCGGCGGCCTGGGCAAACTGGTAGCCGTAGAGCCCGACGGCCAGGGCGGCGTCGGAATTGCCCGTGACGACTTTCGTTGTTGTGGCCCATGCCATCAGGATGCGCACGGCGGCTTCGGCGTTGGCGCGGGTGCCGTCAATCTTCCAGCGCAGGGCGTTCTGGTAGGCCATCGTGGCCCCGCGGGCAGCGTTGATATAGTTCTCGCCCGAACCGCCTCCGCGCACGATGGTCTCGACGGGATAGGTCTGGACGGACGACTGGCTATAGCCGGCCGATTTCAGTTTCTGGTAGGCTTGGGTGACGGCAGTCGAACTCTTGTCCTTGATGAGTTGCTTGACACGGTCGAAGTCGGCCTGGGTGTGGAGCCCGCCCGGGTGGATGAACCCGCGGTCGGTGGTCTGTGCCTGAGCGGTCAGGCAAGAGAGTGCGAGGAGAAAGAAGAATCTTTTCATGCGAAAGATGTGTTTAAGAGGTTTTGCGATGCAAAATTACCCATTTCATCGGGATTTAAGGTGTATCAAATCGTGCAAATAGAGGGCTGAATCGTGCAAAGTCGGGTCAGGGGAGCCGTTTCAGTACATCGGACGTGGTGCCGCGGAAGGGTCCGGAGGCCTCCAACTTGATGCTGGCGACGGCCGAGGCAAAGCGGGCGGCCTGTTTGGGGCCGTCGCCCAGACGACGGCGCAGGACGTAGGCCATCACGTAGGTGTCGCCGCAGCCCGTGGCATCGACGATGTGCAGGGGCTCGTAGGCGGGAATGTCGAAGAACCGTCCATCGGCATAGACCACCGAACCATAGCTGCCCAGCGTAAGCAGTACCTCGCGGACGCCCCATGAGGCCAACTGTTCGCAGGCGCGATGTTGGTCGCGCTGGCCCGTGAGGACTTCGATTTCGTATTCGTTGACCTTCAGGATATCGACGTAGCGCAGGGCCTCGAGCTTGTCCTTCCAGTCGCAGGCGAAGACCTTCTCGTTGCGAACCTCGCGCAGGTAGCCTTGGGCATCGACGACGAGCGTGCCCCGACCGGAGAGGTGGCGCAGGACGTCGAGCGAAAAGTCGTCGGCCAGGAGCGAGCCGAGGACAATGTAGTCGGCCTCGACGTCGGCCAGGCCCTCGACGGTGAAGGGGTCGGCCTTGGCACGGACGCGTTGCTTGCGGTTGTTTTGGTTAGCACCGTAGATGTTCTCGAAATAGACGGTCTGGCGCGAGGGGATGACTTCTACCTCGATGCCCTCGCGGCGCATGTCCTCGACGGCCTGGATATCGCTCTCTGCCAGGGAGGTGATGAGGCGGTACGAGACGGCCTCGCCGTCGAGCAGGTGGTTGATTCCGTAAGAGAAGTAGAATGAGGTCCCGCCGGGCATGTGGACTTCGCGTTCGGGCGTTACAATGCGGTCGTGGGTGATGTGACCAATGCAGACGATGTCGGTTTTCATTATCAGATGGTTACGGTTTCCAGATGCAAAGTTACGAATAATCTGTCAATTGGG
Organism: Bacteroidaceae bacterium; assembly: GCA_017469925.1. GTDB lineage: Bacteria > Bacteroidota > Bacteroidia > Bacteroidales > Bacteroidaceae > Physcousia. Next base: position 13,847 of record JAFUFK010000005.1, read on the forward strand.
CACACAAATAGGAGGATAAATCTCGGCCTGCCCACACAATAAAGACCTATCGGTCTTCGTTATAGAGGAAAAGAACATAAAAAACGGATGTGATGAAGAGGTTTTTTCTTATTTTGACTTTGTGCTTGGCCGGTGCTGTGGCCAATGCTGAGATGCCCGAAGCCCGTCGGGACGTCCTGCGCGTCAATAATCGTCCGGCTCCCGAAGCGCGCCTGTTTCGTAGCGAGGCGGTGGAGCGCCAGATTCGTGAGGTGGCCAAACAACTGACTAACCTCAGGCTGGCCTGGATGTTTGTCAACTGCTATCCGAATACCCTCGATACGACGGTTCACTATACAGAGGCCGACGAACAGGGAATGCCCGATACGTTTGTCTATACGGGCGACATCCACGCTATGTGGCTTCGTGACTCGGGGGCCCAGGTGTTCCCCTATGTCCAGTTGGCTCCGCGCGACAAGCATCTTCAGCGTATGCTGGCCGGCGTCGTCCTGCGCCAGCTTCGTTGCGTCTGTCTCGACCCCTATGCCAATGCCTTCAACCAGCAGCCTCGTCCCGATGGCGACTGGATGGGTGACCTGACAAAGATGAATCCCCTGCTGCACGAGCGCAAGTGGGAAATCGACTCACTGTGCTACGTTCTCCGACTGGCCTACGAATACTGGCGAGTGACGGGCGACGAGAGTGTCTTTGGTGACCTTTGGCTCGAGGCTGTGGGCCAGATTCTCACGACCTTCCGCGACCAGCAGCGTAAGGAGGGGCACGGGCAGTACCGATTCCAGCGCCGCACAGAGCGCGCTTCGGATACCATGCTCAACGATGGTTGGGGCGCGCCCGTTCGTCCTGTCGGACTGATAGCCTCGGCCTTCCGGCCCAGCGACGACTCTACGACGTTACTCTTCCTCGTGCCTTCGAATTTTATGGCCGTGACCCAGTTGCGCCACGCGGCAGAAATCCTGAACAAGGTGAACCGTCGTGCCGACCTGGCCCGGCAATGTACCGACCTGGCCGACGAGGTCAGCGACGCGCTGCAACGCTATGCCATTCACCAGCATCCCAAGTACGGGCCTATCTACGCCTTTGAGGTTGATGGGTTTGGCAACCAGATACTGATGGACGACGCCAACGTCCCCTCGCTCTTGGCAATGGCCTATCTGGGCGACGTTCCCGTAAATGACCCGATTTATCAGAATACACGACGCTTTGTCTGGAGCGAGGACAATCCCTACTTCTTCCGCGGAAAGGCGGGCGAAGGCATCGGCGGACCGCATATCGGCTTCGACTACGTTTGGCCAATGAGTATCATGATGAAGGCTTTCACCAGTCAGGACGATGCGGAGATAAAGCAGTGCATCGAGATGCTCATGCGCACCGACGCCGAGACGGGATTCATGCACGAGTCCTTCTACAAGGACGATGCGACGAAATTCACACGCAAGTGGTTTGCCTGGCAGAATACGCTTTTTGGCGAACTTATCCTGCGGCTTATCAACGAGGGTAAACTCGACCTTCTTAATAGTATAAAAGACTGACGCAGATGGATAAGGACTTCATGACGAGCGACTTCCTGCTCCAGACCGAAACGGCTCGCGAACTCTACCACGAGCATGCCGAGGGACTTCCTATCATCGACTATCATTGTCATCTCGACCCTCGCGAGGTGGCTGAGGACCATCGATTTCGCTCTATTACGGAACTTTGGCTTGGCGGTGACCATTACAAGTGGCGTGCCTTGCGTTCGAACGGTGTCGATGAGTACTTTATTACGGGCAAGGCTTCGGACTGGGAGAAGTTTGAGAAGTGGGCCGAGACGATGCCTTACCTCTTCCGCAATCCGCTCTACCACTGGACACATCTGGAACTCCGTACGGCGTTCGGCATCAACGAACAACTCAATCCCGAGACGGCACGTTTGATTTACGACCGTTGTAACGAACTCTTGCAGCAACCCGAGTTTTCCGCTCGGGGGCTTATGCGCCGCTATCGGGTGGAGGTGGTCTGCACGACTGACGACCCGGCTGATTCGCTCGAATACCATCGTGCCATGCGCGAAAGCCCGTTCGAGACGCGCGTACTCCCCACTTGGCGGCCTGACAAGGCAATGGCTATCGACAATCCTGAGACCTATCGTCGCTATATCCAGTCGCTGGCCCAGGCTGCCGATACCGACATTACAACCTTCGATGACTTGCTTCGTGCCTTGCACCTTCGCCACGACTTTTTTGCTCAGCATGGGTGCCGACTGAGCGACCACGGACTTACGCGCTTCTTCGCCGAGCCCTATACCGATGCCCAGGTGCACCAGGCTTTCGACCGCGTAATGGCAGGCCATTCACTTTCCGAAGAAGAGGCTAATCGGTTCCGTTCGGCCATGCTCTACGAGTTTGGCGTGATGGATGCCGAAAAGGGGTGGACGCAGCAGTTCCACTACGGAGCTATGCGTAACAACAATTCGCGTATGTTCAGCCTCCTTGGTCCAGACACGGGCTACGACTCTATCGGCGACGTGGGCGGTGCGCTGCAAATGAGCCGCTTCCTCGATCGTCTTGCTTCTGAAGGACATCTCCCCAATACTATCCTTTATAACCTCAATCCAGCCGACAATGAAGTTGTGGCTTCGATGCTCGGAAACTTCCAGGAGGGACCGCAGCCAGGCAAGATTCAGTTTGGCTCGGGTTGGTGGTTCCTCGATCAGAAAGATGGTATCGAGCGACAAATCAATACGCTTTCCCTTCTGGGATTGCTCAGTCGCTTTGTGGGCATGCTTACCGACTCGCGCTCCTTCCTGTCTTATCCGCGTCACGAATACTTCCGTCGCATACTTTGCAACTTGCTGGGCAACGACGTCGAACAAGGCTTGCTTCCCTACGACGGTTATGAACGTGAACGCCTGGGGCAAATGGTAGAGGACATCAGCTATCGCAATGCCCTTCGATTTTTCAATTTCTAAGGCTACCTTGCGCTTCGCATCAGCCCGTAAAGTAAGTCCTGAAACAGAAAAGAGAGGCCTTGTGACCTCTCTTTTTTCGTGATTCGGAAGGGGCTCGAACCCTTGACCCGCAGCTTAGAAGGCTGCTGCTCTAATCCAACTGAGCTACCGAACCATCCTTAAATCGGCTGCAAAGGTACGAAGAAAAATTAAAAATGAAAAGTGAAAAGTGAAAAATTAGCGTAAAGTTAGGTTTTTCGGTTACAAAGGGTTCGGAAATCGCAATACTTGCAGTGGTCCTTCGTCGGGTCGGCAGGCTCGAAGGGACGTTTAGAGTCGTAGATTTCCTGAAGTACGCGGGTGAGTCCGTCGAGGTAGTCCTTGGCATGGTTGCGAATGTCCGTAACGACTTCCTTTCCGAGCCTGAGCGTAGGGTCGTAAGTCGTTGGGTCAGTGGCTGAAAGTACGTAGAAGAGGCAGGGACTGACGGGCAGCGCCTGCTCTCGACTCATCGCCAGCGAGTATAGGAACGTCTGGAGGTAGTAGCCGTGGGCCGTAGGACTGTCTCCGTCGAAGATGGCCTCGATGGTGCTTGGTGCCCTCTTCTCCCGTCCCGTCTTGTAATCGACTACGCGCAGGGTGGGACGGCCGTCGATGTTCATGACGTCCATGCGGTCGATGCGTCCCCCAATGCTCACACTTATGACCTCCTTATCTGAAGGCACTTCGACCTGGGTGTAGTGGTCCTTCTCCATTTCGAAGATGGTGAAGGGCGTATGAGCGGCATCCCAGCGGATGAGTTGGGCAAAGAGTTTCAGCAGTACGTCACGGATAATCATATTGATGCCCGTGAAATAGGCGTTTATGCCCTCGGCATAGAGCTGGCGCACGAGGGTGGCCAACTGTCCGCGGTCGTCAGTCTCGAGGAAGGGTTTGAGGAAGGCTTCTCGTTCGGCACCATGGTCGTAACTGTCGAACTCCGTCCCATGGAAATAATCGACCCAAAAAGCGAGGTCCAGATAAGGTGAGAGGTGAAGGGAGAGGGGAGAGAGGGTGAGGTCGTCGGCCAGGACTTGCTTGCGACCGGTAAGGCGAGTGAGGTGAGTATAGAAGAGTTCACAAGAGTCGTGGAAGAGGGTGCCGAAGAGGGCATTGTCGATGCCGTCCTGAGGACGATTGGGCATACGCAGACCTGCCACTTGCTGGTAGTAGAAACGCACGGGGCACTCAATGTACTGGTTGATGGCAGTGGGCGATAGCCTGTGTTTCTCGCGCAGACGGGCCATGATGCGCTCGTCCTTTGGAATCGGTTTCATCTCCGTAGGCAGTAGGGCAAGGGGGGCATTGAGGGAACCCTGTTCGATGTCGAGGGGTGTCTCCACCTTGAGCTGGCGCAGGAACCGGCTTTGCTCGCGTTGGCTGACTCCGCTTGAGTTGTCGTTATATACGAGCGTGATATCGTCGGCACGTTGCAGCAGTCGGTAGAAGGAGTAGGCATAGACGGAATCCTGACGCTCAGTGGTGTCGAGACCGAAGTGGGCCCGCAGGATGTAGGGAATGAGCGACGTCTCGCTGGCCTTCTTCGGGATGATGCCTTCGCCCACGCTGAGCATGATGAGGTGTTGGAAGTCCAGGTTGCGCGCTTCGAGTACGCCCATGATTTGGAGTCCTTGGTCCATCTCGCCGTGGAAGGGGATAGAGGCCGAAGCAAGCACTTGGCGAAGCAGGCGTCGCAGCGTGAGAATCGAAACCTCGAGTTCGGCATGCGTTAGCAACCAGTCAAACTGCCCCAGAATACGATAGATTTGGAAAGAGGCCTCGATGTCGAGCGGGCTGGCATCTTTGGTGCTGCCCAGACTGGTGCCAAGCGCCTCGAATGCAGCCGTGAGCCAGCGTACCAGCGTAAGGTTGTCGGTCTGGTAGGTAAGGGGCAATGTCTCCTGCGGGTAGCAGGTATAGAAGGGGTTCAGGCTGAGGCGTTCGAGTGCCGAAGGACGGAAACGACGCAGGTCGGGGTCGTAGCCGTCGGTCTGCAGGTCGATGAGTGCACTGTAATAGCCATAAACGGCGGTACTCGTGAGCGGATAGCCCATGGTCACGTTGACCGTCGTCTCGGGCATTGCATGCAGGGCCGGTTGCATAAGAGCCTCGTCGCACAGGATGATGGCTGATTGGTTTTCTGGTTTCGTCAGGTGCTCGCTGATCCACTGGGGCAGGTAACGCACCTGGGCATTGTCCGTCGAGGCCGAGAGGATGGTTACATGTTTGTCGTCGGAAATCAGATTGTCAAAAAGCGCTTCGGGCAAGGCGTTGGGGTAGAGTTTCAGGTTGTGGCGCAGGAAGAGGCCGGCCTCGTGGGTGCTTTCGGGCGAAGCATAATATAGGTCATAGTCCCAGTAGAAGAGGGTTTGTCCGCGGTCGCGCAGGGTGCCGAATAGGGCTTCCTCCACCTCGTCGAGCACATTGAAGCCCACGAAGCAGTAAACCTGCTCTCCCTCAGGCTCTCCCATGAAGGGGAGAACTTTCTCCACCACTTCGCGATAGAGGGCACCGCGATAGAGCATTCCTTCCCGCCGAAGGGTCTCGTTCAGTTGGCGGTACATCTCGGGCATTACCTTCCACACCTCGAGGAATCGCCGTTTCAGTTCAGTCTGACGCTCAGGGTCGAACTTTGTAAAAAAGTCACGCAAGGCCGCTATTTGCTTGTCGTCGAGATAATCCACTTCGTCCATCTCGGCCAAGTCAGCTACGTTGGTAAAGAGTTTCTCTGCATCGGCCAGATGTTTGTCGATGTCGTCGAAGTCGTTCATCAGCATCTCACCCCATCCGTAGAAGTCGTCGAGCGGTTTGGGATTGGTTACAAGTTGGGCATAGATGCGATAGAGCATGCATACCGAGAGTATAGGTTCACAGACGCTATAGGGCGACATCTGCTGGAAGAGTTCGTCGATGGTCACGAAACGGGGCGCCCACACTGGTCCTTGGGCGAAGTGCGAGAGGAACTGCTTCATGTATAGTTGTGCTCGCTTGCCGGGGAAGACTATCGTCACTTCCGACAGGTTGTTGCCGAAACGACCGATGAGGTCCTTTGCCACATAATATAGGAAGGGTTTCATATCAACTCTCAACTTTCAACACTTCATTCTTATACACATACCAGAGCCACCCCTCGACGTGCAGGGTGGGGTACATCGACGCCAGAATGCGCATGTATTCCGCCACCTGACTCTTGTGTTCAGGCCGGGGCGTACCAAACTTGAAATCAACGACGACGATGCGGTCCTGCGACATCATCACGCGGTCGGGCCGTCGCTTCTCGAGGTGTCCTGTCTCAGGGGCGGGCACCAGAATGTTGCACTCGTTGAACAGTCGCATATTACCCGAGAACCACTCACGTACTCGCTCGTGGCGCAGTCCGCGGTGGGCCAGGTCGGCCACTCGTCGGAGTCGTTTTTCATCGGTAAGAATACCTTGCTTGCCCAGTTGGGTGACGATGGGGGTGATGTCGTCGGCCGTCCGGATTTTACTGAAAACATAGTGGAGCAACTTACCCTCGTTGATGTAGTGGCGTTGCTGGTCAGTCAGCCCGTCATCCTGTAATCCTGCGAACTCTTCGGCACCATGACTTTGGCGGAAGTTCAGGCTGCTCTCATAGGAGCACATCGGCACGTTCCTCCCCCTTTGTTGCTTGGGCCTCGTGGCCGTGATGGTGGGTTCTGTGCCGTAGGTGTAGAGGAAGGCTTCGGGCTGTTCGGGTGTGGGGTCACCCTTCAGAACGTCGTACATGAGGTCAGCCACCGTGATGTCGTACTTCCCTTGTTCCAGTTCCATTTCGCTCAATCCCCATACATAAAGGTTATCGCGTGCACGCGTAAAGGCCACATACAGGTCGTTCAGTTCGTCGGCCCTGCGATAGGCATGCTCTATCAGGTAGTCGTGGCCGAAAGCCGTGTCCTTCACCCGCGAGGAGAACTTCACAGGCAGTGACCCCATCTCGTCCAGCGGCGCCTCGTGTGGTGTGCTCCAGGTAAGGTCGTCGCGCATGTCCTTCTCGATGGTCCAATTGGCAAAAGGCATCAGTACGGTGCCGAAGGCCAGTCCCTTCGAGCGGTGGATGGTAAAGATGCGGATACCATCGACCTCGCTGTTCGGTATAGCCCGTTTGTGCATCTCGTCGTCCCAGAACTGGAGTAGGGTAGGGATGTCCGACGGGTTGTCACGCAGGTACAGGGCCAGTTCGTCGAAGAAGGTCATCAGATAGGCATCCTGATTCTTTATTTCCTCGAGGCGGAGTGTGCGATACAGCGTCTCGCAAAGTTCGTAGAGGGGTTGTGTCAAGAGTCGTTCGCGACCCTGTGTGAGTTCCACAGGCAGTACGTCCTCGGGCTTGGCCATGCAAAAGTCGTTCTCCACCACCTCTCGGTGCTCTACGTCGCGCAGGTAGTGCTTCATCAGGTAGCAGTTGGTCACGGGGTTGCGCCCGGGGTCGGCCACGTATTGCAGTGCACTGATAATCATCCTGACGGCCACGGAAGCCTCGAGCAGAAAGGCCTCGTTGCTTACCAACTTCACCCCCTCCATGTGTCGTGCAAAATAGTCGATGATGGGCTCGATGTAACGACTCTTTCGGAGCAGTATGGCCATCTCCTCGTAGGGCAGTCCCTTTTCGTGTAGCATCCGAACTTGTTGGCATAGGTCGTCAAGCATTTCCTCTTGCCAGGTGCCCTTCACGTCCTTGTCCTTTGTGTGGCACAGCCGCAGGCGTACGTATCCGCCCTCCTCGTCGCGCTTCACGCCCTGGCGGACGTCGTCGTATAGTGCCTCCAGCCGGAAGCCCTCGGCCTCGGCCAACGTGTCGAGCCGACATGCAGCCTTGTGGAAGAAGTCGCTGTTGAAGTCCACGATGTGTCCCAGGCTGCGGTAGTTGTCGTCCAGTTTTCGCTCTGTCAGTGGTGTGCCGTTGTGGCCTCGGGTGCCCAGTTCGTGCAGTATGCGCCAGTCGCCGCTTCGCCATCGGTAGATGCTCTGCTTGATGTCGCCCACGACCATGCTCAGACCGCCCGTAGCCAGGTTGTCGAGCAGCAGGGTGCGGAAGTTCTCCCATTGCAGTCGGCTTGTATCCTGGAACTCGTCAATCATGATGTTGCGGAATCGGGTGCCAATGCGCTCGAAGATGAACGAGGCATCGTCGTCGCTGACCATTCGTTTCAGGAGTATAGGTGTGCGGGCCAGCATGAAGCGTCCGCGTTCGTTCGAGATGCGTGTAACCTCCTTGTCGATGGCGCCCAACAGCCCCATAGGCGACAGGTTTTGCAGGGCCACCTCAATGCCCGTCATGCGACCTCCGATGCGTTCCTGCGCCTCGTGCAGTCGGGTCAGGCTATCCGATAGGCCTTGGTCGATGGGCTGCATGGCGGGCACCTTTCGGAGATTGCTCTTCAGTATGGCCTCGGGCTCCGTAGTCATCTTTTCCAGGTTCTTTCCGAAGTTGGCTTGCACATTGCCCTGTCTCAGGGCTTCCACGTAGGTTCTCACCTGTTTCCCGTAGTTCACTGCTTCCTCGTAGTCCAGTCCGTGCTGTCGCAGTATGTCCTCGAAGCGGTCAGCCGCTTCGCCAAGTTGTTTGGTCAGTGTGTCGCGCTCGTCGGTCAGCAGTTTGCGGAAGTGGCTGATATTGCCGATGTCGAAGGGCTTGTTCGTGGGGTCGAGCGACCGTTTCAGATACTCTTCCTCGAAGAGCATCCGTGCCATCTGTTTCAGTACTTTTCTGACGTCCCACGCACGGCCTTCGTCCAGTTGCTGTTCGATATACTCCCTGAGCCAGGGCAACACGTCTCGGTTGTCGTGGCGCAATCCCTCGATAAGGTTCTCCACGGCCAACTCCACCACATCTTGGTCGGCGATATCGACTTGCATTCTGGCGTTCAGGCCCAGTTCGTGGGCCATGTTGCGAAGGACGCTCTGGAAGAAGGCGTCGATGGTCGATACCGTAAAGTGTCCGTAGTCGTGCAGAATGGCACTCAGGGCCCGGTGGCAACGCTCGCGCAAGTCCTCGTCAGCGAGTTCCACCTGATAGTCCTCGCGCAGCAGCCGTTTCAGGGCTTCGAAGTCTTCCGGCTTTCCCTCCCCCTTCCAGAAATTGTGGAGGAAGAGCAGTATGCGGTCCTTCATCTCCGCCGTAGCCTTGTTGGTGAAGGTCACGGCCAGCGTATGGCGGAATTCGTGCTCGCCCTGTGTCACGAGCAGTGCGATGTACTGCATGGCCAGGTTGAACGTCTTTCCGCTACCCGCCGAGGCCCTGAAAAGTAAGAATCTTGGGGTCATCATGCTACAAAGATACGGATAAATAATTAAAAAATGAAAATTAAGAATGTAAAATGTTCGGCAACTCTTATGTTTTTTGTACCTTTGCACCCGATTTTGTGTCATTAAACGATTAAACCGTTAAACGATTAAAATTTTACCTGAATGGCAGGATACTTAGTAGAAGATACCCGTAAGGTCACCACCAGCCGCCTTATGGAGATGAAACAGCAGGGCAAGAAGATTGCCATGCTCACGGCCTACGACTATACGATGGCCCAGATTGTCGATGGTGCAGGCGTCGATGTTATACTCATCGGGGACTCGGCTTCGAACGTAATGGCGGGCAACATGACCACGCTGCCCATCACCGTCGATCAGATGATATACCACGCCAAGAGCGTCGTCCGCGGCGTCAAGCGTGCCCTTGTCGTCTGCGACATGCCCTTCGGCTCCTATCAGGTCAATGCCGCCGAAGGCATCACCAACGCCATCCGTATCATGAAGGAGGCCCACTGCGATGCCCTGAAACTCGAGGGCGGCGAGGAGATTATCGAGACCGTGCGCACCATCCTGGCAGCCGGCATCCCCGTCTGTGGTCATCTCGGACTGACGCCACAGAGTATCAACAAGTTTGGCACCTACGCCGTTCGTGCCCGTGAGGAGGCTGAGGCCGAGAAACTCGTACGCGATGCCCACCTGCTTGCCGAGGCCGGTTGCTTTGCCATCGTGCTGGAGAAGATTCCCGCCGCACTGACCGAGCGTGTCTGCCGTGAAGTCCAGGTTCCCATCATTGGCATCGGAGGCGGTCAGGCCGACGGCCAGGTGCTCGTGCTCCACGACATGCTGGGCATGAACAAAGGCTTCTCGCCCAAGTTCCTTCGTCGTTATGCCGACCTCCACACGGTCATGACCGATGCCATCGGCCAGTACGTTGCCGACGTCAAGTCGTGCGATTTCCCCAACACCGACGAGCAGTATTAATTTTTTTTTTCAGATAGTGCGAGGTTGTGCCACGCGTGACACTATGCTGTGCCATGGGTGGCACAACTTTGTGCCATCGGTGGCACGACCCTGTGCCATACGTGGCACGGCAAAGGGTATTTTTAATGTTTTTTAAGAGAAAAGTTAAAAAACCTTTTGTCGGGTCGTGGAATTGGCGTATATTTGGGGGATTTTAGGGCATAATATGCCCAATTATCGAGGAATACATATAAATTAACTAACTAAATAAACATGAAAAACAGTATGCTAAAGCGAAGAATTGCCCGCTGGGCCGTTCCCGTTTGTGCTGCTTTCGTCATGGGTGGCGGACTATCGTCGTGCAGCGACGACCTGCTGGTCGGACAGCCCTCGTGGCTGGGCGAAAGCATCTACGAAGAGTTGGAGTCGGGCAGGCATGGCAATTTCAGTGAGACACTGAAACTCATCAATGCCCAGGACGAGGACTACGCCTCCGTCTTGCGCAAGACGGGTTCGAAGACCCTGTTTGTGGCCGACGACGCAGCGTGGGCAGAGTTCTACAAGAACAATCCTTGGGGCGTCAAGAGCATTGAGGACATGAGCGACGCTCAGAAGAAACTCGTCTTCAAGGCCAACATGATCAACAGCGCCTATCTGGTGGAACTGCTCGGTAACATCCCCAGCTCGACGGCCGACGACCCTGTAGAGGGTTCGTGCATGAGACGAGCCACGTCGGTGAACCTGATGGACTCCGTGCCCCTGGTGACGCGCGACAAGTACCCTGTGGTCAATGCCGCCCGCATCGACATGGCAACGGGTAAGCAGGTTGACTACTGGTCCGTCCTGCGCGACAAGGAGCAGATGCGCATTCTGGAGGATGACGGTGTGCAGAGCATGATTCACTTTATGCCGAAGTTCATGCAGAACAACAACATCACGAGCGACGACGTTTCGTTCCTGACCAATGGCGAAATCAACTCGAACGAGGGCGCCTTCGTCAACGGCAAGGTCATCACGCAGAAGGACATCACCTGCCAGAACGGTTACATCCACGTCCTCGAAGGCGTGGCCCTGCCGCTTGATAACATGGCCAACGTCATTGCAGGTAACCCGCAGTTCAGCATCTACAGCCGTCTGCTCGACCGATTCTCGTACCCCCACTTCGATGCCACGGCCAACCGTGAATACCATCGCCAGTACGGAGGCAACGACGAGGATACGGCAGTATTCGTGCGTAAGTATTTCAACAACCACAGCAACGTCTCCTTCGAGCGTATGGACGACAATACTCAGGTGAGTTCCGTGCTGCCCTATGACCCGGGATGGAATCTCTATCGCCTGAGCAGTACCAGCGGCATCACGTTCCAGCACGATGCAGCCGCCATGCTCGTCCCCACCGACGAGGCCCTGCGTCGCTACCTGGAGACCGACGGTGCCGACCTCGACGAGCGCTATGGCAAGGCTGGTGACGGCGAGACCGCTTGGGACAACGCACCCGACGCCGTAGTCCTGCCTCTCTTACAGAACACGATGCTGACGAGCCTGAAGGCCGCCGTGCCCAGCCAGTTCCAGAGTATCAATAATACTGCCGGTGAGCGCATGGGCGTGAAGAAGACTGACATCGACTCCGTACTGTGGGCCTGCAACGGTGTGATTTACCAGACCAACAAGGTATATGTGGCTCCCGAGTACGTCAGTGTCTATTACCCCTGCGTAATCCGCGCCAACGACGACCTGCACATCGTCTATAGCGTTGTACAGCGCGATAGCCGTACGAGCAGCGACAACACCGACGCCGAAGGTTACTATGCCTACCTGAACAATATGGGCAGTAAGCTGAGCTTCATCATTCCTACGGACAATGCCCTCCAGACCTACTACGACCCCGTGAGCTACAAGCGCACGAATACCCGTGACGAATCGACGGCATTGGCCTATAAGTTCAAGATGGATGGCGTAAGGGTTACTGCCGACCTGTATCCCGTCGATTGGACTGCACTCGACGACTACGGACGTGGTACCATTGACGAACAGGCCACTCGCGACTTCACGGTAGGAAGTTCGGAGAAGAACGACGCCTTCTACCACTTCAAGGACATCATGAACAACTCGCTGGCTACGGGCCTGTTCACTCCTGGCCAGAAATTCTACCAGAGCAAGAGCGGCTCCCCCATCATCGTGGAGTGGGACGGTGCGACGGTTAAGGGCGTGGCCGGTTCCTTCCAGTACGAACGTGGTTACTATGTACCCGTCCTTGAAAAGTACGAGAAGGCTGCCGGTAACGGACAGAGCTACATCATCGACAATGAGCCCCTGATGAGCACCTTCACAAGTCCCTATGCCGCCATCACAGACTCCCTAAGGATGGACCGCTTCGGCTCGTTTGCCAACCTGCTCGAGAGCATGGTGAACACCACCGACGGTGCCAATCATGCCACAATGGACAAGTGTCTGCCGACGCTGAACAATTACCACTATACCATCTACGTGCCTACTAACGAATCGATAGACGAGCTGGTGGACCAGCACTTGCTGCCCACATGGGACGACGTCGACGACGTAAACTCCTGCATCGAGGTTATTGACGACAAGATTGCCAAGGAAGAGGCAGCGGCTGGCGAAGAGGTGACCGACCTCATCAAGGAACTCACCGAACAGCGCGACTACCTGGAAGGACAGGCTAAGGTGATGACACAGGTTATCGAAAACTTCGTCAACTATCACATCCAGGATAACTCAGTATTCCTGGAAGGTGAGGAACATGCGAACGACGTATTCGAGAGTGCTTGCCTCGACACCCTGACCAACCGTTTCGTAAAGCTCTACGTCAACTACTCGCAGGGCGGCGACCTGACGGTGACCGACAACACGGGCAAGACCCATCGCGTAGATAAGGACTGCTGCAACATCCTGACCCGGCAGTACTACTTCAACGGCGCTTCGCTGCTGAAGAGCAATGCCTGCACGAGAATCTTCTCGTCGGCCTATGCTGTGGTTCACCAAATCGACTCTCCGCTGGTGCCCTTCAGCGGTTGCTACTATGACCCGGCAGAGTTTGACAAGGTGCAGGAGGTGCTGGCAGCTCACCCCGTGGATAACGACGTAACCCCAACTCCTAACCCTATTAAGCGCAGAAGATGAAAACACTAAGATATACCATATTATTATTCCTGTGTCTGACATCTACGCTTGTCAGTGCACAGATTACGCGCGTCAGCGGTTCCGTCAGCGACGAATTCGGAGAACTGCCTGGCGTGGCCGTAAAGGAGATTGACGCCTCGAACCGTATTGTCAGTTCGACGGTGACCGATGGCAATGGTAACTTCACGATGACGCTGAAGGATTCGAAGAAGAACAAACTCGTCTTCTCCTGCATCGGCATGAAACAGCAAGTCATCCATCCCATTACCAAGCAGGTCTATAAGATACACATGGCTGCCGACGTGAAGACCATGAAACAGGTCGATATCACGGCCAAGAAGATGGCAAAGTCGAGCGGTCTGGCCATTCCCGAGCGCGAGGTCAGCTATGCCGCACAGGGACTGGATGCCAAGGAGTTTGAGGGACTGGGTATCACCTCGGTCGATGAGGCCCTGCAAGGCCGTATCGCCGGTCTCGACATTATCGCCAGCTCCGGTAACGTGGGTGCGGGTTCGCAGATGCGTCTGCGTGGTGTATCCACCGTTTCTACCCTGACTAGCAACGAACCCCTCATCGTAGTGAATGGCGACATCGCCACCGATCTCGACCTCAGCGACTTCGATGTGGCTACGGCTACGGACGAAAAGTTTGCCGAACTGCTGAAGGTCAACACCGAGGACATCCTCGACATCCGCGTACTGAAGGATGCCTCGGCTACGGCCATCTGGGGTAAGAACGGTGCAAACGGTGTCATCGAAATCACCACCAAGCGTGGTACGCGTGGCCCCGTGCGTGTGGGTTATTCGGGTAAGGTGACCATCAACGACAAGAACCGCCCCGTGAAACTCCTGAACGGTGACCAATACACCATGATGCTGAAGGAGGCATACTTCAACCCCCGCCTTTCGGATACCGACGGAAACATCCCCGAACTGAACTACGACTACGAAGGATTCTCCGAGGCATACATGTACGACAACAATACCGACTGGACAAAACTTGTCTCGAAGTACGGTGTCCTGCAACAGCACTACCTGAACGTGTCGGGTGGTGACGAGAAGACCACCTTCCGTATCAGTGGTGGTTACGACCGCCAGACGGGTAACATCATCAAGCAGAAGATGGACCGCTTCACGACACGTATGGCCCTCGACTACTATGTCAGCGACCGCATCAAGATTAATTCTGACTTCGCCCTTACCTACACCGACCGCGACATGAACTACGACGGTCTTTGGGGTATTGCCATGGTGAAGATGCCTAACCTCTCGCCCTACTACGAGTACGAGAATGGCGTGCAGAGCAACGACTACTACTACATGTTGCAGACCGCTGCCGGTGGCACCAACAAGTTGGACGACCAGAAAGGCCTGGCCAACCCGTTGGCAAGTGCCAACCTGGCCAAGTACAACCAGCGCACCTACAACCTGACTCCGAAACTGGAACTCGAATACAAACTGTTGGGCCTCGACGACGAGCACCATCAGCTGAGGTATAACGGCGTGGTATATATCAACGTCTCGAACCAGTACGACGACAAGGACTATCCCCGCGAACTGAGCACGGCCAACTTCCTGAACACCCATACGGCCTACTCGCATAGCGGTAAGAGCCTCTCGTTTACGACACGTCACGAACTGACCTATATACCTTATATAAAGAATCGCGACCACTCGGTACGTATGCTGGGTCGCTTCGAACTGAACAGCGGTAGCAACAGTGCGCAGAGCACCAATGCCAACCGTCTGCCCAGCGGCATCAGTTCGCCTTCGGCCGGTGGTATGATTACGGGCATGAGTTCCGACTTCGGACAGGGCAGGAGCCTCGACTACCTCTTCTCGGGTCACTACTCCTACAAGAGCAAGTACTCGTTGAGCGGCAACCTGCGTATGGACGGAACCACCCGCTTCGGTCCGAGCAAGCGTTGGCTGACCTCCTACTCCGTATCCGGACGTTGGAACGTCATCGACGAAAACTTCATGAACTGGTCGCGCGAAAAACTCAAGATGAGCATGCTGGCCGTCAGTGCCGGTTGGGGTGTCGTAGGTAACCAGCCTGGTTCCGACTACCTCTATATGAATAAGTACGGCACGGGCTCTTCGTACCTGGGACGCATCTCCATGAACCCTGACGGACTGAAACTCACGGGCTTCGGACCTGAGAAGGTATCGTCGTGGAACTTGGGATTCAACCTCGGCTTCTTCGACGAGCGTCTGACCTTCCGTCTCGACGTCTATTCTCGTCTGACCACTGGCATGTTGATGCCTGGTGCAGGCATCACCTCCACGTCGGGTTATAGCAGCCTGAGCACCAAGAACGTGGGTGACATGAAGAACAATGGTTGGGAGTTCAACATCAATGGTAGCCGCCTGCTGAAGAAGGGCAAGTTCTCGCTCGACTTCTATGTGAACTTCGCCAACAACCACAACATCATCACCAAGATGGACGAGAACGTGCTCGAAGGCCTGAACACAGAATTCTCCAAGAGCAATGCCTCGCTCTTGCAGCGCGTGCAAATCAACAACCCCTTCGGCTCTATCTACGGATTCCGCTGCAAGGGTACCTACCAGTACAACTTCACCACTGCTCAGCGTATTGCCAAGGGTAAGATGCCCGAAGCCCTGGCCGCACAGGGATTCAATACCTTGCAGGATTGCATCGACGCAGGTATCACTTTCCCCGTGGCCCTGAATGCCGACAACCAAGTTGTGTATAACGAGAAGGGCGAACCCCTGCAGATGATGTTCTGCTACACCGAGGGTTCGGCACTGGGTAAGTTCAATGGTGGCGACGCCATGTACGAAGACGTGAACCACGACGGTCAGATTAATGAACTCGACCTCGTCTATCTGGGCAGTTCACTGCCTAAGCTTACTGGTGGTTTCGGCTTCACCCTGAACTATGGCCACTGGCGCCTCTCGACCCAGTTCAACTATCGTGTTGACTACGACGTATTCAATATGGCTCGCCTGAACGTAGAGTCGATGAATTCGAACAACAACCAGAGCGAGGCCGTGAACTACCGCTGGCGTAAGGAGGGTGACGGAGGCTTTGGCCAGTACATCCCCCGCGCACTGAGCAACAAGTTCATGACGAACTACAACACACTGGTGAGCGACCGCTTCGTAGAGGACGCTTCGTTCCTGCGCCTCAACTACTTGCAGCTCACTTACTCGTTCGACTCGAAGTTGATTAAGAAGTGGCATCTCAACCAGCTGAAGCTCTCTGCCAGCGCCAGAAACCTCTTCTGCCTGACAAAGTACAGCGGTGTTGACCCCGAAATCGGTTATGGCGGTTACAGCGTATCTACCGATAATGCCAACACGCCTGGTCATGCCAAAGCCTATACCTTTAGTTTGAACATCGAATTCTAATGAAAGGAGGAAACCAGACATGAAAAGCAAGAATATAAAATCCATATTGTTGGCAGCAGTAGCCTGCCTGACTCTGGCCAGTTGCGGCGATTTCCTGGAAATCAAGCCAAAGACTTTCGTATCAGAGGACAACTTCTGGAACGAGAAGACCGACATCGACCAAATGGTAACCGGCACCTATACAAAGATGCAGGATGCCGGATTCATCAGCCGTCTGATAATGTGGGGCGAAACCCGCAGCGACAACATTCAGGAAGGTCTGAACTGTACGAACCAACTCGATATCTATCGTACCCTGCAGGAGCAATTGCTCTCTACTAATCAGTATGCCGACTGGACCAGCTTCTATGCTGTCATCAACCAGTGCAACATCATCATCCAGCGCGCTCCCGAGGTAAGTGAGAAGGACCCCGTCTATACGCAAAGCGACGTCTTGGCTACACAGGCCGAAGTCTCGTTCCTGCGCGACCTCTGCTACTTCTATCTCGTTCGTGCATACAAGGATGTTCCCTATTACACCTACGCTATCCAGAGCGACGAGGACGTAGTGCCCATAGCTGCTACGAACGGCGACGAAATCGTCCGTAACCTCATTGCCGACCTCGAAAGCGTGGTAAGTAATGCCCTCAAGGCCTATCCCAAGGACAACAACGAACGGTATAACAGTAATTGCAACCGCGTAACGCAAAACGCCATCTACGCTCTGCTGGCCGATCTCTGCCTTTGGGACGGACAATACCAGAAGTGTGTCGATTACTGCCAGCGCGTCATAGATGCCAAGTTGCAGGAGTACTACGACGACTTCTCCTATGCCGACGGTGCTGGAAATTCAAGTACGGTGACCGTGAACGGACGTTCGCAGGCCAACGTACAACTCTTTAAGTGGGCCGATGACGACGGGGTAGGGTATCCCCTCATCCCTTGCTATAGCGGCAATCAGTATGGCGCCGACTTCAATGCCATCTTTGGTGGAAACGGCAACAGTTTCGAAAGCATCTTCGAACTCGCTTTCACCAAGCAGGGCGACGCCGACGGATACATCAACAACTCCTCCCTGGCATCGCTCTATGGCAACTACTATAGCGCCACTGCTGCGGAGTCAAAGGGAAAGGGATACTTGGCTGCCAGTGACGGGTTACTCAACGACCTGAACAACAACCTCAACCGTATCTTCTCGCACAAGTACGATTGCCGTTACTACACCAGCATGGACATCGATGCCGAATACACCTTTGCCTATGTGGCTAAAGGCGTGGTCAGCGACCGCACCATTACTACGGCGCAGAGCAGCACCTTCCCCTTTGCGGCAAGCCGCAATAATGAGGTGGCCAGTTATCACACACGCAACTGGATTTTCTACCGTCTGACCGACGTCATGCTTATGCAGGCCGAGGCTCTGATAGAAATGGCTGCAAGCGATACCTATACGATTATGGATGAGGAGGGTCAGCCCGTAACGGGAGAATCTGGCGAACGCCTCTACGACGCAAGCCTGAAGAAGGCCTTCGGACTTATCTATGCAGTCAATCGCCGCAGTATTATGACCAACACCATCGCTTCGAACACCGTGGTTACCACCAATGCCTTGAAACTCCAGGCATCGGCCACGAAGAGCGAACTGCGCACCCTGTGTCAACAGGAGCGCCGTCGCGAATTACTGTTCGAGGGTAAGCGCTGGTTCGACCTCCTTCGTTACTGCCGTCGCGAGAATTCGCTCAGCTACATTCCCACGAAGAAGGGTGCAACGAAGATTGTCAACACTGAGGCACTCTACTGGCCATACGCCAAGAATGAGTTGAAGAACAACCCGCTCTTGGAGCAGAAGCCGTTCTATGCCAACAACGACGAAGAAGGCAATTACACCAGTACTAAATAAATAAGATAGAATATATGAAATCTACTATGAAGAATATCCGTACATTGCTCGTCATAGGTTTGATGGGCATAGGAGCCTTGAGTGTAGTGTCTTGTAATGACGATATGCATGAAGAGAACTACTACACCTTTACAGGCGAAATGATGAGCGACTATCTTCAGAACCATGAAGACTTTAGCCAGTTTGCAGCCATTGTCACGAAAGCAACTGGCAGCACTCGCGGCACCAACATCATGGACCTCCTCTCCGTGCGCGGACAGTACACCTGCTTCGCACCTACCAACGAGGCCGTGACCAAGTTCCTCTCGGAGAATGGCTACAAGAGCGTCGATGAAATCCCCAGCGATGTCTGTGACACCATTGCCCGTACCCACCTGATTAACGGTCGCGTCTATAACACCGCCGACTTCTCCGAGCTGTTGGGTGAATTCACCTCGGCCGATGTCAACAAGGTGAACATGAACGACCGCTATCTCTCGCTTGAATGGGCATACGATGTTAACGAGAGTGGCGACACCTTGGTGGCCACCTATCGCCTGCAGGGAACTGGCGAAATCATAGCCTCTCTGGCAAACGACTCTGTGGAGAATGGTATCGTACATCCTATCAATGCAGTACTCTCGTCGTCGAACCTCGCCGTGCCCGACCTGATTGCCCAGAACGAGAAGATACACCTCTTCTCCGAGGCACTGACACTGACCGGACTTGCCAACTACATGGCCACGAAGTTTGAAGACGAGACCTGGAACTACGATGCACCAGAGTATGAGGCTTATCATGGAAAGGTTATCTACTCCGGAGCCCAGAACGACTGGTGCGACATTCCGGAAAAACGTCGGTTCAAGTTTACCATATTTGCCTGCCCCGACTCTATCTTGGCCGAGAAGTACTCAATTACCGACCTTGAGAGTCTGTATAACTACGCACGCACCATCTATGGAGGTCCCGACTACTCGGCCGACCTCGACTTCACCGACACCGCCAACCCGCTCCGTCGCCTGATGGCCTACCACTGCCTGCCCTTCGCACAGTCTTATGACCATTATACGACTATATGCACTATTGTCACTAATGCCACCAAGGCATTCGTAAACCCCACGGAGTGGTACTCGACGATGGACACGCTGACCACCATGAAGGTGACTCGTCTGACCTCGGCTCGTGAGATTACCCAGTATGGTGGCGTCTCGGGCGATATGTACCTCAACCGTAGCGACAACAATCGCTCGCTGGTTCACAACCCCGGTGTCCATGTATTCCGTCCCACGGGCGAATATGTGCAGGAGGCCCGCAATGGTAGCTACTTCCTTACCGATGGCCTGATTGACTATGGCGAAGATACGAAGACCGACATCTTCAACACGCGCATTCGTTTCGACATCATGGACTGCTTCCCTGAAATGATAAGCAACGACCTTCGTAACTACGACGAGTCGCACACAACCATTGGTTCGGACCGTCCCGAAGCGCCTGCTCGCAACTACATCTTGCCCAATGGCTATCTCGATGGCGTCAAGGTGAATTCCGATGGTGTCTTCATGTACCAAGGCGCACGCAACTGGTATTGGAGCTACGAAGGCGACGAATTCAACGTATATTCTGATGTCAACCACTACGATATCGAGTTCTACCTGCCCAGTGTGCCGACGGGAACCTACCAGATTCGTCTGGGTATGTGCGTAATGGCTTCCCGAGGCATTTGTCAGTTCTACCTCGACGACGAACCTAAGGGTACTCCCTTCGACGAGCGTAACAATGGTATCGTGGACCGTATCGGTTGGATAAATATCGAATCGTCCAACTATACCGACGAACAGAAGGAAGCCTATAAGAAGAACATGCACAACCTCGGTTGGTACCATGGTCCTGGCGGTGTCTTCAATACCAGTGGCTCTGGCTATAAGGATGGCCGCGATGCCCTTGCTCATTCGGGTGGTACATTCCGCTCACATGAGACGACACTTCGCTATGTACTTGCTACCGAACCGCTCGACGAACGTGTTCGCCACAAGGTTCGCATTAAGTCCGTATGGGCTGTAGGCTCGGCCTTGGTGATGTTAGACTATCTTGAACTTGTCCCGAAGAGCGTCTATGGCGTTGAGGGAGAAGGAAAGGCTGAAGACGAGTTTTAACCTTGAAAACATTGAAAGTTATGAATACAAAGAGATTTTCTAAGATTATAGCCGCCGCAGTGCTGGCCGGAGCACCAATGCTTTGGTCGGCTTGTACGGACACTTGGAACGAGCACTACGATGTGACCGAGGGTGGAATGGCCGATCAGCCTACCATTCTCCAGAGCATTAAGTCCGATGCCAACCTGAGCAATTTCTACAAGGTCATCGAGGCTATCAGTGCCGGTCAGACACTCGACTCTCCCGAGCAGCTCACCGTATGGGCGCCCAAGGGCCTTACCTCAGCCCAGGCCGATAGCGTGATTGCCATCTTCCAGGAAGACCAAAATTCGGGTCTGAAGTGGGAAGACAACCGTGCCGTAACCCAGTTCTTCCAGAACCATACGGCCTTGTATGCACGCACCATATCGTCGCTTACCAACGACACCATCGCCATGCTCAACAAGAAGTACATGCACCTTGTCGGTACCAGTGCTTCTTCGGGTTCGCTCGACGACAATCCTTTCGACGAGGCAGTCATCTGCAGCAATGGTATCCTGTATAAGACCCGGGGCGTGCAGTCGTTCTTCCCCAACGTACGTGAATATCTTGAGAAGACGGCCAACCTCGACAGTATGGCCCTCTTGGTGAAGTCCTACGACGAGTACGAACTGGACGAGCGTTCCTCTGTTGCCGGTGGCATTGAGGATGGTAAGACGGTTTACCTCGACTCCGTGACGGTCCTCTCCAATACCTTGCTCAACAACTACGGGTACATCCAGCGCGAGGACAGCGTCTATACCCTGTTGGCTCCCACCAACGACGTTTGGACGAAGCTCTACGACCAGTACAAGGAATATTTCGTGTACGACCCCACCGTGGCTCATGGCGACTCGCTCTCCGATGCCAATACGAAGACGGCCATCATCCAGGGACGCTTCTTCAACACCAGCACCGAGAACAAGCACAACCGCCACCCCGAGGATTCGCTGGTCAACACACGCTATTTCGAGCGTCAGGCCCACAATCCCCGCAGCAACGTCTATTACAAGCCTTTCGGTGCCGACGGCATCCTCAACGGGCTTGAGAGCACCGTCTGCTCCAATGGCCAAGTCTATATCGACAACCGTGGCGTCATCGACCCCCACACGACCTTCCTTGGCCGCCACGACTATGAGGCCTATCAGGCACGTTACTACGAGATTCCCACCGACGGAAGCAACGAGGACAAGATGAACGTATCGCTGGGTCAGTACATCATCTATGACACTGACACCACCTACAACATCCTGAAGAGCTACTACTACGCTCAGGTAACCTCAAAGGTAGCTTCGGCCCAGACCGAGCTCACCTATACGCTACCCAACACACTCTCGGGTGTATATTATAATATATATATAGTAACCATCCCCGACACCTATTACAACCTGCCATGTTGGTTCCAGGTCAAGCACACCGAGAAGAACGACAAGGGCAACTATCCCACGGCTCAGAACTACATCAACCCCAACCCCGTAGTTGAGGATGAGGCTCTGCCCTGGACTGGCGTACTGGTTAAGCAGAGCAACTACAATCGTTGCTATGCCGCCTCTCCCGAGAAGGTTGACACCATTCTCATCCAGTCGGGCGTTCAGTTCAAGTACGCTGGCTATGGCCTCGGCGACGGAGTGGTGCAGCTCACCCTCAGTTCGTTCGGTCCCTCCAGTGCAACCTATCGTGAGAAGGTTTACACCCGCACGCTGCGCCTGGGCGAGATAATCCTTGTCCCCTTCGAAACCAAGGAAGAAGCCGAGGCAGCCGCCAACGATTTGGATGCGTTCAACGACGATATATTGGAAGCTAACAAGGAAAACTAATACGATATGAAAAAGCTTAATATATTCCTCCTTTCTCTCTTGATGGTTTCTCCTCTGAGTCTCTTTGCTCAGGAGGAGGCCGAGGTAACGCAAGACGAGACTGCGTCTGTGATTCAGATTCGCAAGACCAAGAAACAGGAACCCACCCGCACCATCAAGGGCCGTGTGCTCAGCCAGGCTGGTCATGAGCCTCTGGTCGGTGTGCTGGTGCAGAGCGTCGCCGGTGAGGGTTATTCAACACTGACAGAGGAAGACGGAACCTTCTCGATGGAGGTACCCCTCTATAGCAGTGCCGTCACCGTGACCATCCCTGGTTACAATATGGTACGTGTCGGCCTGAACAAGTCGGGCCAGTTGCGCGACATTGTCATGCAGAGCGAGGCTGCCCGTCCCCTCTATGGGGCCGACGACAACGTCCTCAACAACGTCCGCACGGGTTCGCTCGAGTTCACTCCTGCCCGCAACATCACCTCCGAGATTGGCAACCAGTTGGCAGCCAACGTCCACACGGTGGCCCGCAGTGCGGCCCTTGCCGTAGGCAACTACATGAACATTGGCGGAGTCAACTCCCTCCAGAGCAACTCCCAGCCGCTGGTAGTCATCGACGGTGTACTTATCGACCAACAGTATGGTCGCGAGATGCTCCACTCGGGCTACTACAACGACGTCCTCACCAATATCAATCCCAACGATGTCGAGAGCGTCGAGGTCATGTCGAACGGAACGGCCCTCTACGGTGCCAAGGGTGCCAACGGCGTCATCTTCATCAAGACCAAGCGCAACACCTCTCAGGCCACCCGCATCGAGGCCATTGTCAACATGGGTGTCGAGCTCCTTCCCAAGATGTATGATGTAATGGATGGCCTCCAGTACAAGACCTACGCATCAGGACTGCTCGAGAGCACTGGCACGCGTGCCACAACCTTCAAGTTCCTCAATGCCGACCCCACCTACTACTGGTACCACAAGTACAACAACAACACCGACTGGGCCGACCACCTCTACTCTGAGGCCCTCACCCAGAACTATGCACTCTCCGTCCAGGGTGGTGGTGACATTGCCAACTACATGCTCTCCGTGGGCTACACCCATGACAACAGCGTACTTGACGAGAACAACTTCAACCGTCTCAACATCCGGTTCAACACCGACATCGAGATTACGCGGGCCCTGTCGATGCGTTTCGACGCCACCTACACCAACCAGACGCGTAAGCTCATGGACACCGGTGCCCCCGAGACCTACGACGAGAAGTCCATCACCAGCATCTCCTTCCTGGCCATGGCCAAGAGCCCGATGCTCAGCCCATACTCCTTCGTAGGCGACTGGGCCAACCGTCGCGGTTACATCAACTCCAACCACCTCGACATCGACGACGAGGACTACCTCAACGAAGTCTCCACCCTCAGCCGTGCCAACTATCGCCTGGCCAACCCCGTAGCCATCAACCACTACGGTACTGCTGAGAACAAGAACTACTTCGACAACTCCTACGTCAATCTGGTCGTAACCCCCAAGTACCAGTTCAACAAGCACCTCTATCTGAGTTCCATGTTCAGCTATACGTCGCTCAACACCAACGAGAAGTACTACGTACCCCTCAACGGCGTTCCCAGCTACTACGTATCGTCGCTGCAAAACATCATGGAGAACGAGATTGGTTCGCAGTACGGCAAGCAGAACACCGTCAACAGCGACTCGAAACTCGACTGGCGCAACGCCTACAACGGCCACAACATCCACTTGCAGGGCGGCTTCCGCTACATCAACGAGAGCTACTCTCTCAACACCCAGCACGGATACAACTCGGGTAACGACAAGACCCCCTTCATCAACAACACCTCCAACAAGACCTCCGACGGTACCAACAACAAGTGGGCCACCATCACCTGGTACGGTCAGGCACAGTACAACTATGCCAACCGCTACTACCTCGACGGAGCCCTCGCCGTAGAGTCCAACTCCCAGTTTGGTCGCGACGTCAAGAGTGGCTTTAAGTTGGGTGGCGTTGTTTGGGGCGTATTCCCCAGCATCCAGGCCGGTTGGGTAGCCAGCAACGAGAAGTTCTTCGACGTTCCCGGCATCGACTACCTGAAGCTTACCGCAGGCTTCGGCATGAGTGGTAACGACGACTTCTCCTACGACTCGTCGCGCAGCTACTTCACCAGCCAACTCTTCCTCAGCAAGGTGTCTGGTATTTCGCTTGGCAACATCGGTAATACCGAACTCCAGTGGGAGACCACCAAGCGCTTCAATGCCGGTATCGAGTTCCGTGGCATCCACAACCGTCTGGGCATCAACTTCAACTACTTCCACTCCTGGACCGACCACCTGCTCACCCTTCAGGAACTGGGCTTCGTGAGCGGTCTCGACTACAACTGGTCGAATGGCGGCTCCCTGAAGAACCAGGGCTTCGACGTCACCGTCAATGCCCATCTGGTAGCCCGCAAGAACTGGAACTGGACCATCGGAGCCAGCATGGGTCACTACGTCAACGAACTCACCTCGTTGCCCGACAATCAGACCCTCATCGACACCCAGGTACTCGGAGCCACCGTACGCAGCCAGGTAGGCGCTGCCATCAACACCTTCTACGGCTACCGTACCGACGGCGTCTTCTCCACCAGTGAGGAGGCAGCCGCCTCGGGTCTCTTCATCGAGGACGAGACTGGTGCCCGCACCTACTTCGGAGCCGGCGACATGCGCTTCATCGACCGCAACGGCGATGGCAAGATTTCCGACGACGACCGCACCGTTATCGGCGATGCCAATCCCGATATCTATGGCAACATCTTCACCTCGCTCAACTGGAAGCATCTGACGCTCGATGTCAACTTCAACTACAGCCTTGGCAACGACGTCTATAACTACATGCGCCAGCAACTCGAGAGCGGAAGCCGCTTCATGAACCAGACCACCGCCGTCCTCAACCGTTGGACCAACGAAGGTCAGGTCACTGTTGTCCCCAAGGCCACCTATGCCGACCCCATGGGCAACAGCCGCTTCAGCGACCGCTGGATCGAAGACGGAAGCTACCTGCGCCTGAAGAGCCTCACCCTCAGTTACAAGCTGCCCATCAGCAACACCTACATCCAGGGCATCACCATCTGGGGCCAGGCCAACAACCTGCTCACCCTGACCCGCTACCTGGGTACCGACCCCGAGTTCTCTATGGGCAACAGCGTGCTCTCCCAGGGTATCGACCGCGGTCTCCTCTCTCAGGGACGCAGTTTCTATCTCGGTGTAAAGGTTAACCTCTAATTCATTGATAACTATGAAGAAATATATTTTCTCCCTGGTCCTTATCGGCGCGATAGCCGGTATGACCACGTCATGCGAAGATATGCTTGACAAAGGAAACGAATACGTCATCTACGCCGACGACCACATGATTTCCGACCCTGCCGACACCGTGACCTCCGTGATGGGTATTCTCGGTAAACTTCAGGGTATCGCTGTGCGCAACAATCTCTTCGGCGAACTCCGTGCCGACCTGGTCAACGTGCGTTCCAACGCCCATATCGACCTCAAGGCCATTGCCGACAACGACGTCGATGACGACAACCAGTACAACGTGCCGCGCGACTACTATGCCGTTATTAACAACTGCAACTACTTCCTGGCCAATGCCGACTCGCTGGCAGGCAACACCAACCGCAACGAGCGCTACTTCGCAGCCGAGATAGCCCAAGTCCACAGCATCCGCGCCTGGACCTATCTCCAGCTCGTACTGCTCTACGGCAAGGTGCCCTTCGTCACCGACCCCGTCATCACTAAGTTGCAGTCCGATGCCCAGTACCCCATGTACGGTATCGAGCAAGTCTGTGAGTACTTCATCAACGACCTGCGTCCCTACTACGGCAAGTACTATCCCGACTACCAGTCCATCGAGAGCATCGACCCCCAGATGTGCTTCTTCCCCACGCAGGTAGTCATGGGCGACCTCTATCTCTGGCTCGCCGCCGTGCGCCAGGATGCCGAAGCCGCCCGCCAGGCAGCCAAGTCCTACTACGACTATATCGTCTGGGACCTCAGCGGCAAGAAGAAACTCATGACCGGCAGCGACCGTGTCTATTGGTCGCCCAACACCCTCTACACCAACAGCTATAACGGTCCCGTGGGTCGTCTCAGCTACAACCCCAATCAAGCCTGGGGAGCTGAGAACAGCGACGCCATCACCGCCATCCCCATGGACTCGGCAGCCGCCGACGGCCACTACAACCAGTTGCGCCTGCTCTACAACACCCAGCGCACCGACGACTTCGTAGAGGCCAGCATCGAACCCTCCGACGTCCTGCGCGAACTCAGCGAGGCCCAGACCTATATGGGCTACGACTCCCAGAACCAGATTGTCACCGTCACCCGCGACCGCTTCACCGACGAGCAACTCAAGCGCGGCTACCTCGGCGACCTTCGCTATCAGGACAACTACGACCAGAACACCATGAAGTGGAACGCCCAGGAGGTAGATTACCAGAACATCTCGAAGCACAACTCCCAGCACATCGGCATCTATCGTGCCTCGCAGCTCTACCTGCGTCTGGCCGAAGCCCTCAACTACGCTGGCTATCCCCGCTTCGCCCGTCAGATACTGACCATGGGACTCTCCAACAACGTCATCCAGTACGAGGTGCAGCCCTACTACGGTTCGGCCGCCGACTCCACCTTCCTCCGCTACTTCGACTTCAACAACACCGACTTCATGCCCTACGCCCAAGGCTATGCCGAGACGCGTAACGCCAGCGGAGTGGTCACCGGCTATGTGCTCCAGCAGCGCGGAACCCAGGAAGTCAACATGTGGGGTATCCACGCACGCGGTTCGGGCCTGCCCTTCCTCGACGAGGGCTACATCCCCCTCTCCGTGGTCGATAGCACCGACTATCCCCGCGAACTCGAGGAGAACATTGGCCGACGTCCCGTCAGGTCCGACTTCGACTATCCCACGACGCCCCGCGTCGTAGTCAAGCCCTCCACCTGGGATGCCTATCCCAACGTAGTCGTTGACGAGGATACCTACAAGACCATCAACCCCCGTGCCCTCTCGGCAGCCTACATGCGCTACGTCAGCAACGACTCCGTAGGTAAGTACAACACCTACATCACCGAAACCCTTCCGCTCTATCAGGCCCAGACCGACTCCGTCGAGGCCGTCTATCAGGAAGCCGTCGATGGCTATCAGGCCCGTCTCGACGAGTTCACCGCTGCCTTCAACCAGTGGCACGTGCAGGTATATTCCGTCCCCAGCTTCATCGCTGGCGAGCAGGCCGTCGTCGATAAGGCCATCCTTGACGAGCAAGCCCTCGAACTTGTCTATGAGGGCAACCGCTTCTACGACCTCATGCGCCATGCCTATTGGAACGGCGACCCCACCATCCTCTCCTCGGCAGTCGCCAAGCGCGACGCCACCGTGGGTGCCAAACTTGCCAACAAGGACAACTGGTTCATCCGCTGGAAGGACAAGATAGGTCTCTGACCCCGGCCACAACCTCTGTCTTTTGTAATAAACAGATGTCGGAGCACGCCCCTCTCACATTCGGGCGTGCTCCTTTTTTGTACCGGCTTAACCTCTCACCTCTAACCCCTAACCAGCGCGCAGCGCTTACCCCAGCACGTACTGCTTATGGTTTATCGTCTATATCCCTGTGCCGAAAGACGCGCGTCTTTCGGCTGTAAGATGCGCGTCTTTCGCTTGTAAGATGTGCGTCTTTCGGCTGTAAGATGCGCGTCTTACATTGCAGACTTCTATACATTTCCCTTGAGGCAGTCAGACATTTCGGGCAAAGCGCTTAGGCAATGCGACCTTTGCATCGCCTCTTTTTGTAAGCAACCCACAAAAAAACGACCGTTCAACGTTAAACATTAAACTTTTATTTGTATATTTGTGGCAGATAACGACCTATTTGCCTATGAGTACACAAGCAATGACCCGCAAGATAGCCGAGTACTTCAAGACGCTAACCTCTCCCCAGCACGAAGCGCTTTAACCCGTTCGCTCGGCATCCCAAAGGGTGACGCTTGCGTAACGAAGATGAGCAAGAACCTGTTAACCTATTAAACTTTTATTTATACCACTATGAAACATTTAAGATTACTCCTTTCCGTGCTCCTGCTGTTAGCAGTGGGTACTGTCGAAGTGAAGGCAGTAGAAGCCTATGTCAGTTACGACAATGGTACTTTGACCTTCTATTTTGACAATTACCGTTCGTCACATACAACAACGTATGATTTAGATGGATGGGTGTATGAAAAACGTCCTTGGGTGTTGTATCATCAGTATGATATTACTTCCGCCGTTTTCGACTCTTCGTTTGCCAATGCGGACCCCACGACTACAAGCCATTGGTTCGAGGGTTGTCTTAATTTAACTTCCATAACTGGCCTTGAGTTTCTCAACACTTCGAGTGTAACCTCTACGATCTACATGTTCAAAGGTTGCACAAGTCTGACCTCGCTCGACCTTTCTAACTTCAATGCGGAAAACGTCGAACACATGAATTCTATGTTCTAGGGCTGCACCTCCCTGAAGACCATCTATTGCGCCAATAGTTGGAGTGCACCTAATTCAACTGATATGTTCAAGGGTTGCACGTCTCTGGTAAGCCAGACATCCGGACTCAGTTACGATGCGTCGAAGACCGATGTCACCTATGCCAACCCCATAACGGGTTACTTTACAGACACGCCCTATGCTGCCTATACACCTACGAACAATACGCTGACTTTCTATCGCGACAACCAAAAGGCCACACGCGCAGGCACCATCTTCGAGTTGAATAAGGTGGGATATTATCCTGGCTGGGTAGAAAATAGTAATGTTACGATTAAGCATGTGGTGTTCGATGAGTCGTTTGCCACTGCACGGCCAAAGATCACCAGCGACTGGTTCCGTAAATTGACGGTGTTGGAGGACATCACGGGACTCAGTTACCTGAACACCGAGGAAGTGACATCCTTTGGCAGTATGTTCTACGAGGCATCGGGCCTTACCGATATTGACGTCTCCTCATTCAACACCAGCAAGGCCACCGACATGAGTTGCATGTTCTATGGCATGAGTAGTCTTTCCAGTCTCGACGTGAGTAGTTTCGACACGGAGAACGTAACAGATATGGGCAACATGTTCACGGATTGCAGCAGTCTGACCACCCTCGACCTCTCGAACTTCAATACTAAGAAAGTACGCCGCATGACCCAGATGTTCAATGATTGCAGTTCACTGACGACCATCTACGCAGGCGACAACTGGAACACTGATGCCGTGACTGGAAGTTCTGTCATGTTTCTGAACTGCACAAGCATCGTGGGGCGCAACGGAACGACGTACGATGCAAGCCACATCACCGCAGAATATGCCCGCTTGGACAACGCACCGACCAGCCCAGGCTACCTGAGCGACACCAGCAGCGCAAGTTATCAGAACGTCAGCCTGCAAGTGACCATCCTGGGCGAGGGCACGCTGATTCTGACCAACAGCGAGGGAGAAGGTGTAGAAACCATCACCGGTGGCTCAACGGCGACTGTCAACTGGACGAAGGGCACCCGCCTGCAACTGGTGGCTAGAGGTCCCGAGGGCACTGACCTCACCGACGCTCGGGCCTATATCTTCGTCGACGGCGTTTCTCGTGAGATGGTGAAAATTACAGGAGTCGACAACATCTTCTTCCAATATGAGATGGAGGAAGTCATTAAGGCCCACACCTTCACCGTCGTGATGACAGGCATCGGCTCGAAAACCGACCTCATCGAGTTTGCCGATGAGAACGTGAAGGCCATCTGCGTAGAGAACTGGGATACTGACGGCGACGGTGAACTCTCGAAGCAGGAGGCTGCTGCCGTGACGACGCTTTTGAAAGACGGCAATTCGGTATTTAAGAGCCTCAAAGACCATGTGACTTCGTTCGATGAATTCCAGTACTTCACTGGCCTGACAACCATTGAAGATTACGCTTTCTACAATGACAGTCTGAAGAGTATCGTACTGCCCAGTACGGTTACGTCTATAGGTGATTATGCATTTTATTATAACAGGTTTAAAACTATACGTCTTCCTGAAGGAATAACAAGCATTGGTAATTATGCTTTTTATGGTTGTAGGAACCTCGAAGAATTGACTTTGCCGGAAAGCTTGACGAGTATTGGGTACTTTGCCTTCCAAGGCTCTGCTATTAAGCAAATCTTTATACCAAAGAATGTCAACAGTATCACGCCAGGTGTAGGTGCTGACATCTTCTCTAATTGTAAGAGTCTGGTAAGCATTGCGGTAGATGATGACAACCAGACCTATGACTCGCGCAACAATTGTTCGGCAATTATTTGGAATACTTCATCCAGTACCTATCTGCTCTATGGCTGTAAGAAAACGATTATTCCCAATGGAGTGACAACAATATGGATGCAGGCGTTCCGAGAGTGTGGACTTACCAAAATCACAATCCCAGAGACCGTAATGGCCATTGGACGGAGTGCTTTCGTTGCTAATCAGTTAGACACTCTAATCATGGAGCGCCGCGAGCCTATCACGTTTAATAA
Source organism: Bacteroidaceae bacterium (assembly GCA_017469925.1). Taxonomy (GTDB): domain Bacteria; phylum Bacteroidota; class Bacteroidia; order Bacteroidales; family Bacteroidaceae; genus Physcousia. The sequence continues at coordinate 44,926 of JAFUFK010000005.1, forward strand.
GAATTCGTTTAATGAGTTCTCTTCGTCTTCAACGCTTAGTGAGATATCGAATTGCGTTCTCGTTGTTCCCAATGGAACTCTGACGGCATACAACAATGCTGGCTGGAAGACAATAGATGATGGCGGATACTTCAAGGAAATCGTGGAGGCTGCTGAGGATAATCCAGAACCCACAGAGTATCAAGTCAAGGTTTCAAGCACAGAGGGTGGAGAGACGACGATTTACTATACGGATCCGAACGATGAAACTTGGAATGCCTTCTTTAATAACGAGAATAGTACTATACGTTACGCCATAAAATCTGGCACAGACGTAAGATTTGTGTTTAAACCAATTCAGGGTCGTGAACTGGGCTTTGTGGTTGCAGGTTCGAACCGAACCATCGGTGAGGGTTGTGACATTGTTCCTCAGGACGACGGCACTTATGAATTTACCCTTTCTGCCAGCGAGTTTGATAATGGGCAGGCCCATGTCATGGTTTACTACAAGAAACGCGACGGCGACGTGAACGGCGACGGTAGTATTACCATTGCCGACGTGACGAAACTGGTGAATAAGATTCTTGGAAAGGAGTAGGCTCCTTTCCAAGAATCAGTTCAAAGTGCAGAGTTAAGAGTTGTTGTTAGAAAAACTTTGAACTGGCAAAAGGACCTGCAAGCATTGGCTTGCAGGTCCTTTTGCCTTTAGTTTGCGGGGGCTTGTGTTGATTGTATCTTTGACCTACGGTCGCGCTCACTTATTCGTACTTTGGCTACGCCGAAGATACTCACGCTCGGGAGTTGCAAACAGACCTACCGGCCGATCTTGTCTCGGGATGCCCATCTTAAGAACGAGCTCTTAGGAGACCCTCCCTGCGACAAAAATCCTTGATTTGTTTGCAATTCCACTCGCTTATTCGTATCTTTGCAGACGAGTAACGAACTGAATACAGAAAGGATATGCTGAGAACGGTTAATATTGCAGATGCGTATATGGCAGTTTTAGGCTCAATGAGCTCCAATGACAAACTGGAACTTATTGCCAAACTGACAAAGTCTATACGAAACGACAATTCGCCCAAGCGGAGACCGATAGACCTTCGTACTTGCTTTAAAGGAGACTGGAGTAACATTTCCAGCGTGGAACTAAGAAAAAGGTCGTATCACGGACGTAAAGTGGAGGTGTGGTAGAGATGGCTGGTTATCTTCTTGATACTGACATCTGCATCGAAATCTTCAAGCACAATGAGAAGGTGCTTGACAGGATTGATGCTGTAGGGCAAGAGCACTGCTTCGTCACAGAGATTACGATTGCTGAACTTTATTATGGTGCAGCTAAGTCTGGGCGTTCGCAACATTATCGAGACGTAGAGTTTATCCAAAGAGCTTTTGGGACAATTCCTCTGACGTCCTCCCTGCAACTTTATGGTACGAACAAGGCTGAATTGGAAAAGACGGGGAGTCGGATTGGTGAATTTGACCTGCTCATTGGCTCTTGTGCTGTGCATAATAAGTTAGTGATGGTTACTTCGAATGTAAGGCATTTCGACCATATCCCCGATATCCAAATAGAGGATTGGGCTGGCAAATCCAGGTATAAAAGGTAGTGCATCTTAAAGGATTGCGAATAATGACCACAGAGCACCCGCAAGCCCGGTGAAAGGTTTGCGGGTGCTAAACGTTAGTTTGTGATTAAACGTTAAACAGGCTCGTAGAGCCGATAAAGCGTTTACTAATCCTTTTACTTGTCTTGCTGCATCAGGCGGAGGAGGAAGCGTTCGCCCCAGGGTAGGGCGAGCTGGTGGCCTGCGGCGTTGAGGTGGGCATGGTCGTCGGGCGCCTGGAAGTATTGGCGACGGAAGGCGTCGTCCCTGACGCGGATGGGACTGCGGCGCGTGTCGAGCACGGGGATGTGGTGGCGGCGACAGGTGTGGTGGATGGCCCTGATGACAGGGCGGAAGCCAGGGCGATCGACGTGCCACGGGGTGACGAAACCTATGCGGGCCCGGGGATACTTCTGGCGAAGCCGCTGGCAGAGAAGGTCGAGCGAGTCGCGAAACATGCGCAGCGAGTCGCGGCTGTGGCCTATCATCGTGGCGTCGTTGTGGCCGGCAATGACGAGGACCAGGTCGGCAGTGTCGGTCATCTCCAGACAGCGCTGCACCATGCGGGGGCCGAAGCGCTCGCGGTCCCAGGCTATGGAGGAGCCGTTGCGCCCATAGTTGCGATACTGCCATCCGTGGCGCTCGGCTACCTGGCTGTGCCACGCCTCGGAACGTGGACGCCGGTGGTTGGCCACATAACTGTCGCCCAGGACTATCATGGTCTGGGCCAGTGTGGGGGCGCAGCAGAGTAGGGCAAGGCTTAAGAGTAGGGCCTGCCGCTTCATCACTTGAGTTTCTTGAAGAGCCAGAGTACGAGGGCTGCGCCTACGGCGGCGGTGACGATGGAGCCCAGGAGGCCTCCGCTGGTCTGGATGCCGAGGAGCGAGAAGAGCCAGCCGCCTACGCAGCCGCCTACTACGCCGAGAAAGAGATCGACAAGGCAGCCTTTGCCCTGTCCGTCGGTCAACTTGGAGGCGATGAAGCCTGCCACGATGCCGGTAATGATTCCTGCGATGAGTCCGTTCATTTTTATAAGGGTTTAAAAGTTTAATCGTTTAATCGTTTAACCGTTTAAGAGTTTAACCGTTTAAGAGTTTAATCGTTTAACCGTTTAAGAGTTTAACCGTTTAATCGTTTAAGAGTTTAACCGTTTAAGAGTTTAAAGGTTTAATCGTTTAATGGTCTAAGGTGCCTGGGGGCTATCGGGTCAGGGAGACTTTCATGCTGAGGCCGAAGTCCTGGGTGATGGTGGGGTAACTGGTGCTGGAGAGCAGGGGGTTGTTCTTCTGCCGGTCGTAGTAGAGGCTCATGGTGACCATGCGGCTGACGGCGTAGGAGGCGCGGAACGAGGTCTTGATGGCCTTGTTGCCGGAGGTGGCTTCGGTCAGACGGGTCTGGATGTCGCGGCGCAGGGCGTCCTGGTTGCGGAACGAGAAGTCGAACGAGAGGCTGAGGGCGTGGGCGAAGTTGTTGCGCGTCGAACGGGTCGAGCGGTTGTTGTTTGCGGCATTGTTCTTCGCCTCGTCGTCCTGACCGGCTTTGCCCTTCTGGTTCTTGCCCTTGACTTGTTTGCCACTGGCCTTCTTGCTGCCGAAGAGGCTGCTCAGTTTGAAGTCGTCGATCTTGTAGCCCCAGCCGAAGACGATGTCCTTCGACGAGGTTTCGTTGATTTGGGCCGAGGTCATGCTGAGGGTGACCACGCGCGTGGTGCGGTATTCGAGCTTCAGGGTCATGTTGTTGTTCATCGTCACGTTGACGCCGGCCAGCGGGGCAAACGATTCGTTGATGCTCACGGTCGATATGTCGTACATCGACGAGGGGACGTAGGACTCGGTGGTGGTGTTCTCGACGAAGCCCAGGTCGCTGCCCGTCATGGCGGAGAGCCACGAGGAGTAGGTGTTGTACGAGCCGATGGCATAGACCGACTTGTAGCCGTGGGTGATGTTGACCGACTTGAAGTGGTCGCGGAAGAAGGGCAGGGTAGAGAGTCCGCGGTAGGTCAGGGTCCAGTTGGGCAGCATCTTCTTCAGGCCGGGGAACAGGTTGAGGCTTGCCTTACGGGGATTGCCTCCCGTGTAGGCGGCCAGGAAGGCGGGTATCATGACGTCGCTGCTGTAGGTATCGACGGTGCCGTTCTCGGGGTTGAAGCGTCCCGTGTGGCCCGAGCCTTCGGGGTACTGGACGCCCTGGTAGCGGGCTTCGACGCGCTGCTGGAATACGTCGAGGTAGTCGCAGAACTGGTTGAACGTCTTCGAGCGGTAGCCGTTGTGGGCATTGCCTCGGCTGGCGAAGGCCGAACGCAGGGAGATGGTGGTCATGTTGAACGAACCCGTCTCGGTGGTCGGATTGCCGCGGTACATGTATTGTACCGACTGGCTGCGGTTGCGGGTGCGCGACATCGAGAGGTCAATCTTCAGGTCGGTGAAGGGTTCGAGCGAGGCTTTTACCTGCAAGTCCTCGGTCGAACTGGTGGTGGCGGGCGTAGCTACGCTGTCGGCGCAGAGCAGCCAGCCGTTGTCCTTGGCTTCCTCGATGTAGGAGTCGCCGACGAGGCCAAAGGCATACTTCAGTCCGGGCTGGAAGAGGCCTCCGCGACGGGTCTGGCCGAGCATGCTGCCGACGTTGGGCAGGAAACCGGGCAGGGCCAGGTTGTAGTTGTTGCGGTACGAGACGCTGACGTTGCGCACCATCATGGCGAAGCGGGCCACGGCCTGGGCCATGGTGTACCACTTCTCGTCCTCCAGTTTGGGCTTGGCGAGGACGTTGACGCGTACCTTCATCGAGTCGAGGTTCTCGATGAGAATCTTGTTGTCGTCGAGTTTCTTGTACTTCAGTTTATAGGGATGGCCTTCGCTGTCGCGGGCGGTGACGACGATGCGCTTCGACTTCTGGTTGTGGCTGACGGTAGTCGTCGTGTCGGTGTGCAGTTCCACCTCCTGGGCGAAGCCCTTCTGCTTCTGGTTGTTCTTTTGCTGGCTGACGCCGCGGGCGTTGCTTTGCTTCTGGGCCAGGATGGAATCTACGGGCACGCCCTTCTGCTTGGCTTCCTCCTCGGCCTTTTGGCGTTCCTGCTTCTTTGCGTCGTTCTCCTTCTTCTTGGTGTCGGCCTTCTTCTTCGAGGCGCTCTTGGCCTTCGAGGCGGTGAATCGCTTGTTGGCCTCCTTGAGGAAGTTGGAGTGGTTGTAGAGGGTCTCCATGGCGAACTTGCCGTTGAGGTTCATCGTGCGCTGGGTGTTGATGGTGTTGCCCAGCGTGCTTCCGTCTTCCTGCTCGGCACCGCGCTTCCAGGAGTAGGTGCTGTTGTAGGAGGCGTCGGCCGTAATCCAGTCGAACATCGGAATCTTGTTGATGGGCAGTTTGTACGACATCTGGGCCGTCTGGCTGTAGTCGAGCGGGCGGCCGAAGTGGCGCAGGCTGTAGCGCACGGAGTCCTTCCAGGCGTCGTACTGGTCGGCATAGAGGTCCTTGTTGACGGGGGTGTAGGGTTCCTCCACCTCGGCGTGGGTGCCACTCTGGAACGAGAAGTGGAGGGCCTTGAAGATGTCCCACTTGAGCGAGAACTCGCGGTTCCACAGGTACGACTGCGAGAAACTGACGGGGATGGATTGGGTGTTCTCCATGTTCTCGACGTCGCGCTCTTGCAGTTCGTAGTATGTGCGGTTGAGGTCGGTCGAGAAGGTCAGGCTCTGCGGGGCGAAGGCCAGGTTCTGGTCCTTGACAAGTTGTAGCCACTTCGACTTCGACTTCAGGTTCTTGAAGGGCTCCCAGTTCTTCCAGTTGGGGCTCCACGAGTAGTTCATGCCGGCGCGCCACTGGCGGTCGTACTCATAGACGGTCGTCACGCCCTCGCGGGTGGTGCTCCGGCGCGAGTAGTTGAAGGTGAAGTTCGACGGGTCGTAGGGCATCGGGTGCTTGCGGCTGCTGATGTTGACCTTTACGCCCGAGAGCGAGAGGTTGCGCTGGGTCTCGGTGGTCGTGGTCAGTGCCTTCAGCGAGTCCTTTTCCTCCTTCGTCTGCAGGGCGTCGAGGGCGTCGCTGAGCAGCATGTCGGTGTCGAGCGGGTTGTACTTGGGCTTCACCGTCTCCTTATTATAAGAGTAGTATAGGGGCGCGTTGACCTTGGCCTTTTCGGGGAACACCTTGCCCAGGTCGAACTGGGTGGTGATGGCGTAGTTGTAGGTGTCCTCGTCCTTGCGGTCAGCCACGCTCTGTTCGATGCCTCCGAATCCGGCCGTCTCGACGTGGCCCGTGGCGTTCACGCTGCCGAGGTCGGAGAGTTGTATGTTCAGGCTACCTTGTGCGGCCCATCCGCCTTCGTTCGAGAACTCCTGCAGGCGCAGTTCGTTGGCCCAGACTTCGACGCTCTTGACCGTGCGTCCGTTGTTGCGCACACCAATCATGATGGTCTTCACCTCGCCCAAGGTCGGGTTGCCCATGATGGAGACGCGGTTGCTCGGGTGGTTCTCGTCGTAGGAGTAGAAGAGTTGGTTGAAGCTCGTCAGCCCGAGGCTCTTCTGCTTGTTGCGCTCCTTCTTCAGGTCGGTGAGGATGTCCATGTCGATGTTGATCATGTTCTCCTCGGGCCATACGGCGCGGCAACCGGCTGCCGAGTAGGTGTCGTAGTTGCCCTCGGGCGTCAGTTTCAGGGGCACCTCGTATTCGTAGAAGTTGCTCTTGTAGTCGCTACCCAGGCGCAGGAAGACGCTCGTCTCGCCGTCCTGCAACTCGGTGATGTCATTCATCAGGGCATTGGCATGGACGAAGAGTTGGAGGTGCTTGTACTGGCGCATGTCGTAGTTACAGTTCTTATAGACGGCCTTCGCGTCGCCTGGCGACAGGTTCTCCACCACGAGGCTCAGGGCCTGCTCGTTCTCCTCGACCAGTTGGCTCTGGTTCGGGTCGGTGACGCGGCTGATGCCGGGAGGCAGCACGTAGTTGACGGGCTGCTTGCTGCTGTTCTCCTCGATGTTGACGGTGGCCACCGTCATTGTGGCGGCTTGCGAGGGTGCCTCGCCCTGGTATAGTCCCTGTTCGTAGCTGCGCCAGTCGCCATGGACGAGGTCGAGGGTGGCAAAGCGCAGTACGACGTCCTCCTCGAAGCCCGTCAGGAACATGCGCATGAAGCGGATGCTCGTGAAGTCGCTGATGTTGCCCACCTTCGACTCGTAGTTGTCGAGGGGCACGCGGAAGAGGTACCAGTTGATTTCCTCGCTTTCGCCGTTGCGCAGCTTCGGGCTAGCCGTGCGCTTATCTACGATGTAGTTGCGGCCGACCACGAAGTCCTCGGGCCGGATGGAGATGTGGTACTGGAAGTACTTCTCGTATTCGTTCAGCGTGTAGTCCTGGTTCAGGTCCTCGACGTCGGGTGTCGTCTTGTAGGCCGTCTCGTAGCTCTCGGGCGAGTTGCTCGAGTCGGGCGAGTTGCCCTCGGGCATGTTGATGCGCTTGTAGCGGTCGAGGATGCTCTTCTTGGCCTGGTCGAAGTCGGAGCCGCGGTAGTAGTGGTAGTCGTCGCCTGCGGGGTCGGCGTAGAGGCTGTCGAAGACCTGGGCGTTGACGCGTCCCTGCATCTCCTGGAGGTACTGGGCGTAGGCACCGAACGTGCGTTCCTCGTCCGACGAGAGTCCGTTCAGACCGATGTCCTGTCGCGACCGGGCACCGCCCTCGTTGTTGAAGGCATAGGTCACGCTGGTCGTATTGGGCACGCGGCCCCAGGCAGTTTCGGTGTAGTACGACTGGTCGCCGTCGATGGGCATTCCGCTCTCGAAGTACTTCTTGCCGTCCTTCAGGATGTCCTCCGATATCTCGCCGAGGTTGATGTAGAAGTCACCGCCGTGGTTGCCCGGCTTGCCCTGCTTGTAGATGAAGGGGTCGAGCATCCAGAACTCGATGTACTCGACGTTCATGGTCTCGAAGTCGGTGTTGTCCATCTTACGCATCATGCCGCCCCACTTCTCCTCGGGGTGGAGGAACTTGCCCTCCTGGTCAACCTCGGTCGAGAGGTTGTATGCACCGCGCTCCTTCGGGTAGTAGGCCAGGTTCAGCACGTTGAGCGACGTGGCCGAGGTATAACTATTCTGGGCCTTCTGGGGATAGAGTTCGCGCTCATAGACCTCGCGGACGTAGTGGTTCGACAACTGGGTCATGTCGCTCTTGATGTGGCTGGGCGTCAGCGTGCTCGAGCGGCGGGTGAAGATGGGATCGACGTAGTACCACGCGAGCAGGGCGCGGTTGTAGCCGTACTGCACGTCGTTGGTCATCTTGCTTTCGGGGAACATCGAGGGTGTGCTCGCCTGGGTCCAGTACTGCGGCGTGGAGAGCGACTCCTTGTACGACGAGTTCTCGAAGTCGTCGAGGTACGAGGCACTGCCCTGTATCTTCTTGTTCTGTCCGGCCATCAGTTGGGCAAACTCGGCATTGAAGCTGATTTGGCTGGGTTGCGTGGCACGGATAAGGGGCAACTTGTCAATCATGTTGGTGAGCCACTGGCTCTCGCGCTTCCACGAGAGGTGGCCGCCCCACAGTGTGTTGCGCAGGGGCTCGTTGCCCATCGACACTTTGGTGGTCAGCGGCTGCTCGTTGAGGAACATGATGGAGCCACCGACGGTGAAGTTCTTCGACAGTTCGTAGTCGAGGTTGACGCCCAGCATCGTCTTGCGTTGCATGCCGTAGTTGTCGTTCGACTCCACCGAGGCACTGATGTTCGTGCCTGCGTCGATGATGCTCTGGTTGATGATGGTCACGATGCCCATGTTGTAATCGACCGTGTAGTCCGAGTTCTCGGTCAGCGTGACGCCACCCGCCGTGACGACTACCGAGTTGGGGGCAATGTTCGTGGCGCCCAGGTCTATCTGGCTGCCGTTCGTGCCCTTGTACCGGCCGGTCAGCAGGTACTTGTCGTGCTCGGCTATCTGTTTGGCCACGGTCTTCGTGCTGTCGTAGAGTTCGGGGAAGCAGTACTTCTGGGCCAACTGGTCGTTGCCAATCCACTGGCGCAGGTGCTCACCGAAGGGTTCTGCCACGGGGAAGTAGATACGTCCCTTGCGGATGGTGTAGCCCTCGACGAAGTCGAACTGGCCGTTCGAGTTGGCCTTGTTGTTATTGTCCAGGCGGTCGAGGTTCATGGCCTTCAGCAGGGTGGTGTTCTTCAGGCTCTGTTCAGGCAGGTAGGTGATATAGACGCCGCTCGAGTCGCTCTGGTACTTGATGTCGAGCCGGAAGCGGTCGCTCGATACGCTCGTGGCGCCCAGGTTATAGACGTTCTTCATCATCAGTCGCCACGTGGGCAGTTGCGGACTGCCGCTCGAGGCCTTCAGCAACTTGACGTAGAGGGCCTTCGAGTTCTCCGTCACGTCGGCACTGAACTCGCCCACCTGATAGGTCACTCCGCCATAGGTGTATTCGTAGGCAATGCCCAGCACGTCGTCGGTCTGCAGGGTGGAGTTGAGGGAGATGTAGCCGAGGGCCGTGTTGACGAAGTATTCGGAGTTGGAGAGTAGGCGTGCGCTCTGCAACTTCTCGTAGTCCTCGCCGCCCACCATTCCGTAGCCGTCGAGCAACTGCGTGGCCTGGCTGATGTCGCGGGCTCCGGCCAGGGCGTTGACCATGGTCTGGTACTCGGTGTTGGCCTTGTTCGAGGGCACGCTGACCGAGCCCGGTCCCCACAGTTGGGTGTTGCCGATGATGTCGTGCTCGCCCAGGTCGGCCAGGGCGATGATGTTGCGGTTGTTATTGGCGTTCGATGTCTTGTTGGTCACCCATACCTCCACGCGGGTGATGGTGGCTCCGCTGGCGATGGTGGGCAGGGTCTTCATGCTCTTGTCGTACTGCTGGCGGAAGTAGTGCGAGAGGTAGAAGTGGCGGTTCTCCTCGTAGTTCGTGGCCGAGAACTCGAAGTTGGTGGTCGAGGCGCCGCCCTTCGACGATACGCTCTTCGAGGCACTCCGCTTCTGGCTCACCACGGTCTGCATCTTCAGTCGGCCGAACTGTATGTCGGTGCGCAGGCCGAACAGGCTCGAGACGCCCGGGATGAGGCTATTGTTCGAGGGCATCTGTACGTTACCTGCCTCCACCAGTTTGATGATTTCGTCCTCCTTGCCGTCGTACTTCAGTTTCATGCTCTGTGCGTCGAAGTCGAACGAGGCGTCGGTGTTGTAGTTCAGTTTCAGGTTTATCTTGTCGCCCACGCTTCCGTTGAGGCTCAGGTCAATCTTCTCGTCGAAGTCGAAGCCTGTGGTCTTCCGTCGGTTGGCGGCCAGCGAGGGGTTATCGACCTTTTTGGTGTTCATGCCCAGTTTCAGTTCGGCCGAACCGTTGGTCTTTATCTGCACACCACCCGGGCCAAATATCTTCTCGGCCGGACCGAGGTCGAACTTCATGTCGGTGAAGTCGAACTTCTCCTTGCCCCTCGACTCGAAGGCTTCGGCATTGCGGTCGCGGAAGTATCGGGTCATGCTCAGGCGCATGGTCCAGTCCTGATATTCCTTGGGCGACATCAGCAGGGGTGCCGACAGGTACGAGTTGGTCAGGCTGAGCGGTGTCTGCGTACTTGCCGTGTAGCCCAGTCCGGTGGCTGTGCCAGTGCTGGTGACGTTCGTGGCGTTGCGGCTTTGCTTCGTATTCGAGTTCTTACTGGTCTTGCTGGTGCTGGTCGTGGTGTTGCGGCTGTTCTGCGTCGTGCGGCTGTTGCCCGACTTGCTGCTGCCCTTGCCCGTGCCGCTCGAGAGGGTGGTGCCCACCGAGTAGGTGTTGTCCTTCTCGTCGTAGGCCACCTCGGTCTGCACGTTGTCGGGGTCGCGCAGGTCGATGGCCTTGGGCTCGGCCTCCTTTTGCGTGTCGGCCGTGGTCTTCTTCACCGAGTAGCGCGGCTTCTTCTGGGTGACGCTGTCCTTCGGGGCCTCATAATACGCACCAAAGGCCGCAGTGTCTCCGACCACGGCCATCAGCAACAATAATATGAGTCTCCTAACCTTCAATTCGTAACTCGCAATTCCTAACCCGTAACTCTCAAAGCATCTTCAGTGCCCGTTTGATGACTTGCTCCACGGGAGCGTCGGGCTCCTCGGTGAGCAGTTTGGTGACTACCTTGGCCGACGGGGCGGGACTGAAGCCCAACATCGTCAGGGCTGCCACGGCCTCGTCCTGCACGGCCTTGTTGACGGCAGGTGCATTGCCTTGGGCCGAGGTGGGCGTGATGTCGAGACCCATAATCTTGTCCCGCAAATCGACGATGACGCGTTGGGCCGCCTTCGGGCCGATGCCCTTCACCGACTTTAGCGCGCGGTCGTTGCCCGAACTGATGACGTCCACCAGTTCGCTGGGCGTGAAGGCCGAGAGTATCATGCGAGCCATGGCTGCTCCGATGCCGCTGACGCTGGTCAGCTGGAGGAACAACTCGCGCTCGCTCTTCGTGGCAAAGCCCCACAGCGTGTAGGCATCCTCGCGGATGACCTCGACGGCGTACAGCTTCACCTCCCGCTTGCCCTGGATGGCCGAGAAGGTCCCCAGGCTGATGTTCAGGCCATAGCCCACACCTCCGCAATCGACCACGGCCAGGGCCGGTGTCAGTTCTTCTAAAGTGCCTTTGATGTATTCTATCATAACGTACGTATTCGCGTTTAATTACCTATTATATAACGCACGCACGCGCGCTTTATTGTGTAATGTCGCGAAATTCGTTTGCTCGGTTCGCCCTTTTTCATTAACTTTGCAGTCAATAACACAACACCGCATCTATGGAACAGAACAATACGAAGTCCGCCCTCGGCCTGGCCATACGCGCCGCACTGGCTGCCGGGCGCGACATTATGGACATCTACACCGACCCCAGTCAGGACTTCGGCATCGAACGGAAGGCCGACAATTCACCCCTTACGCTGGCCGACAAGGCCGCCCACCGCCGCATCGTCGAGATGCTCTTGCAGACCACCCTCCCCATACTGAGCGAGGAGGGACGCCACGAGAACTACGAGGACCGCCGCAACTGGGTGGCCTTCTGGCTCATCGACCCTCTGGACGGTACCAAGGAGTTTATCAAGCGCAACGGAGAGTTCACGGTAAACATCGCCCTTGTGCTCGACGGTCGTCCTCACCTGGGTGTCATCTACGTTCCTGCACGTCGCGAACTCTACTTCGGCGACCCCCTGCTCGGGGCCTATAAACTGACCGACATCGACTCGCTGGGCGACGACGAGCGCCTGCCCGACCTCTTGCAACGTGCCACCCAGCTCCCCCTTCCTCAGCCCGAGGACCGGCCCTATACCATCGTAGCCAGCCGCAGCCACCTCTCGCCCGAGACGGAGCAGTTTATTGAGGAGGCCCGTCGGGAACGGGGCCGGGTGGAGACCCTCTCAAGCGGCAGCAGCCTGAAGATTTGCCTCGTGGCTGAGGGCGCGGCCGACGTCTATCCCCGCTATGCCCCCACGATGGAGTGGGACACCGCCGCAGGCCATGCCATTGCCTGTTGTGCGGGTCGCCAGGTCTATGAGGCCGGCACCGACCGTCCCCTCCGCTACAACAAGGAGGACCTGCATAATCCTTGGTTCATAGTTCGTTAGCATGAAGCGCATCGGCCTCATGAGCGACACCCACGCCTGGTGGGACGACCGCTACCTGAAGTACTTCGAGGAGTGCGACGAGATATGGCACGCCGGCGACATCGGTTCGCTGGAGTTGGCCATGCGACTCCAGGAGTTCCGTCCCTTGCGTGCCGTCTATGGCAATTGCGACGGGGGCGACCTCCGTCGGCTCTTTACCGAGAAGTTGCGCTGGACCTGCGAGGGAGCCTCGGTGCTCATGACCCACATCGGCGGCTACCCCGGCCGCTACGAGCGCAGCATCTACCCACAACTTTGTTCGAACCCGCCCGACCTCTTCATCTCGGGCCATAGCCACATACTGAAGGTGCAGTACGACGAGCGCCTCCACCTCCTGCACATCAATCCCGGAGCCGCAGGCCTGCAGGGCTGGCACCAGGTACGCACCCTCGTCCGCTTCAGCGTCGAAGAGGGGCAGTTCCGTGACCTCGAAGTCCTTGAAATCCCTCGTTAACTTCTTTTCCCCTTCACCTTCCTAATCAGCCACCAAAGCATGCCGATAGACGTAAAGAAGGCGGCAAGGTCGCTGACCGGTATGGCCATCCACACGCCGTCGAGCCCAAAGAAACGAGGGAAGATGAGCAGGCCCGGAACGAGGAAGAGGGCCTGACGCGTTACGCTCTGGAAGATGCTCTTGCCCGCATGGCCGATGCTCTGGAAGAAGTTGCCGATAACCATCTGGGCGCCTACGAGCGGGAACACCAGTACGTCGAGCCGGAACCCGTGGTCGGCCATCTCGATGATGGGTTGGTTGTCGGTAAAGAGGCGGGTGAGCACGTTAGGACAAAGTTCACCTACGAGGAAGCCCGTACACGTCACCACCTCGGCACAGATGATGGTCAGGCGCAGGGTGCTCCATACGCGCTCGTCCTGCTTCGCCCCCCAGTTGTAGCCCACGATGGGCTGCATGCCCTGGTTCAGGCCCATCACCATCATGACGAAGAGATAGACCACGCGGTTGACGATGCCGTAAGCCGCGATGGCCGTGTCGCCCCCGTACTGCTTCATGCCCGTATTGATAAGCACCACCACCAGGCAGGCACACAGGTTCATGAGGAACGGGCTCAGGCCGATGGCCAGAATCTGGCGCACGATGTCGGGTCGCAGTCCGTAGATGCCCCGTTGCAGGTGCAGCATTTGGTTCGGGTTGCTCATAATCTGGAACTGCCACGCCAGCGAGATGCACTGCGACAGTATGGTAGCCAGCGCCGCGCCCTGTATGCCCCAGCCGAACCAGAAGATGAAGATGGGGTCGAGTATCGTATTTACCACCACGGTGAGCAGTGTGCAGTACATGGCCTTTGTCGGGTGTCCGCAGGCACGCAGCGTGCCGTTCATGCCGAAGTAGAGGTGGCTGAAGACGTTACCTCCGAGGATAATGAGCATGTAGTCGCGGGCGTAGGGCAGGGTGGCGTCGCTGGCGCCGAAGAGGCGCAGTATGGGGTCGAGCCAGTAGATGCCTGCTACCATGAAGATGAGTCCCAGGACAATCTTCAGCACGATGCTGTTGCCCAGGACCTGCTTTGCCGTTTCGTAGTCGCGCTGTCCCAGACGGACCGAAATGACCGTCGAGGCGCCCACGCCCACCATGGCCCCCAGCGCGGCCGAGATGTTCATGAGGGGGAAGGTCAGTGCCAGGCCCGAGATGGCCAGCCCGTCGGAGTTTCCCCACGAGCCGTCGGGTCCGATGTGGCCGATGAAGATGCTATCGACGATGTTGTAGAGCGAGGCTGCCGTCATGGCAATGATGGCAGGCACGGCATACTCGAAGAGCAGTCGTGACACCTTGCGCGTGCCGAGTTCGGTGGGAACGTATTGGGCCATAATCGACTGCAAAGATAGTGCAAAACGGGCGAAACGCCAAATATATCGGGCATTTCTTGCTCTGCCAGGTACGACGGACGCCTCCTCTCGCCCCAGTCGCCTAATGGTTGTCGCCCGTGCGCCTAAAAGGGTCGGGTGGGCCTCCCTTACGTGATAGACATCGCACTATCACACATGATGTATCGAACCACGGTTCAAACGACATCGAACCATGGTTCAATATATAACGAACCACGGTTCAACGGAAAACGAACCATGGTTCGATACACTTTGAAGCATGATTCTCGTTGGAAAACTTGCAGGAGTCAGGAGAATGTCTTACCTTTGTCCTGTAAAGAGGGTCTAAGAGGCTCGCGACGAACGCCTAAGCGCGTCGCGGCGGATGCCTAAAGGTTTCCCTCCAGACGATAGGATAAAATATTAAAACCAACGAATATGGCAATCAATTACAGCTACGTCCCCATTACGTCGAATCCGCGGGACAAGAAGGCAAAGTGGCATGTCTATGCCAACGTGCAGAGCACGGGCACGGTGACAACCCGCGACATTGCGGCCCACCTGGCCAGTCATAACTCGGTGTTCTCCGAGGGCACCATCATCGGCCTCCTGCAGGATGCCCACCGTTGCATACTGGAGCAACTGCAACGCGGGGCGTACGTCAACCTGGACGACCTGGGGACCTTCTATCCGACGCTGAAGTGCCGCGGGGCGGACACGGTGGAGGAGTTCACGCAGGACAACATCGAGCGCATCAACATCCGCTGGCGCCCCTCGAAGCGCATGGAGAAGGCCATACAGCGCACTCCGCTGAACCTCGTCTCGAGGCGTGAGGACCAGCGCCGGAGCAAACGGAAGATGGGCGAACAGCTCAACCAAGAAATTGCTGAGTCAAAAGTACACGAATAATTTGCTTTTTCCGTTGTTTTGATGTATCTTTGCAGGCGAATTTTGTGATACCTTATAATAATAATCATTCTACAAAGATGAGCAAACAACAAGAAAAAGTAGGAGAACTTATTGAACTCCGTGCCAAAGCCCGCCTGGGCGGCGGCGAGAAGGCCATCGAGAAGCAGCACCAGAAGGGCAAGTACACCGCGCGCGAGCGCATTGCCATGCTGCTGGACGAGGGCTCGTTCGAGGAAATGGACATGTTCGTCCAGCATCGTTGCACCAACTTCGGTATGGACAAGAAACACTATCTGGGCGACGGCGTGGTGACCGGTTGCGGTACCATCGACGGTCGTCTGGTCTATGTCTTCGCACAGGACTTCACCGTCAGCGCCGGTTCGCTTTCGGAGATGCTGGCTTCGAAGATTTGCAAGGTGATGGACATCGCCATGAAGGTGGGTGCACCCGTCATCGGCCTGAACGACTCGGGCGGTGCACGTCTGCAGGAGGGCATCAATGCCCTGGCCGGTTACTCGGAAATCTTCCAGCGCAACATCATGGCCTCGGGCGTAGTGCCCCAGATTTCGGCCATCATGGGCCCCTGCGCAGGTGGTGCCGTATATAGCCCCGCGCTGACCGACTTCACCCTGATGATGGAGAACACCTCGTACATGTTCCTGACCGGCCCCGCCGTAGTGAAGACGGTGCTCGGCGAGAACGTAACCCAGGAGCAGCTGGGCGGTGCCAGTGTCCACGGTACGAAGTCGGGCGTATGCCACTTCACGGCCAGTACCGAGGAAGAGGCCATCGCCATGATTAAGCAACTGGTGTCGTACATCCCGCAGAACAACCTGGAGAAGACTCCCCGCAAGGTCTGCACCGACCCCATCGACCGCAAGGAAGACCGCCTGAACGAGATTATCCCCGAGAACCCCAACGAGGCCTACGACATGTACGAGGTTATCGCCTCCATCGTCGATGACGGCGAGTTCTTCGAGGTTCAGCCCAACTTTGCCAAGAATATTATCATCGGCTTCGCCCGCTTCAATGGCGAGAGCGTAGGCGTAGTGGCCAACCAGCCCAAGGTTATGGCTGGCGTGCTCGACAGCAACTCGAGCCGCAAGGCTGCCCGCTTCGTGCGCTTCTGCGACGCCTTCAACATCCCCTTGGTTACGCTTGTTGACGTTCCCGGCTTCCTGCCTGGTACGCAGCAGGAGTACAATGCCGTCATCCTGCACGGCGCCAAGCTGCTCTACGCCTACGGCGAGGCCACGGTGCCCAAGGTTACCGTCACACTGCGTAAATCGTACGGCGGAAGCCACATCGTGATGAGCTGTAAGCAGTTGCGTGGCGACATGAACTACGCATGGCCCTCGGCCGAAATCGCTGTCATGGGTGCTGCCGGTGCCGCCGCGGTGCTATACGCCAAGGAGGCCAAGGCCCTGAAGGAAGAAGGCAAGGAGGAAGAGGCAAAGGCATTCATCAAGGAGAAGGAGGACGAGTACAACAAGCTCTTCGCCAACCCCTACAATGCTGCCCGCTACGGTTACATCGACGACGTCATTGAGCCGCGCAACACGCGCTTCCGCATAATCCGTGCGCTCACTCAGCTCGAGAACAAGAAGCTTCATAACCCTGCCAAGAAGCACGGTAACATTCCTTTGTAACAAAATTGACAATTGACAATTATGATACTGTTAACAACTGACTGGGGACAGGCCTGGTCGATGGCCGGCATCAGCGTGGGCGTGGTATTCTCGATACTCGTGCTCCTGGTGCTCATCCTCCAAGTGTTCAGTCTCGTAGCTGCCGGCAAGAAGGTGAAGCCCCAGGCCGCCGCTGCTCCCGTTGCTCCGAAGTCGGGGGCGAAGGGTGGCGACGCCGACGAGGCCGCTGTGGCCACTGCCGTGTATCTCTACCTCAACGGCCGCCACGACGAGGAGAGTGGCATACTGACCATCCACGTCAACGAGCACTCGCTCTGGCACGAAGAACTGAACGAGAGATTGTAATCCCCCCCCCTTTGACATTAACATTTAACCTTTCAAGAAATGAATGACTTCAAGTTTAAGATAGACGGTAAGGACTACACGGCCAACGTCGTGGAGGAGGAGAGCGGCAAGCTCACCGTTACCGTCAATGGTAAGAGCTACGAGGTGGAAGTGCCCGGACACGTAGCCGCCCACACTCCTGTGCAACACATCAAGCCTGCCGCAGCCCCCGCTGCCGCTGCTCCCGCAGCCGCAGCTGCTCCGGCTGCCGCTCCGCGTCCCTCGGCCGGTGGCGCTGCCATTGCAGCACCGCTGCCCGGCACCATCACCAGCATCGAGGTGAAGGTGGGCGACCAGGTAAAGGCTGGCCAGACCGTCATCGTCATGGAGGCCATGAAGATGGCCAACAACATCACGGCCGAGGCCGACGGCACCGTAAAGGCTATCTTCGTTCAGCAAGGTGCCCAGGTGCAGTCGGGCGACGCACTGATTGAAATCGGCTAAAGACCCACCCCCTGCCCCTCCCTTGTAGGGCGGGGGGCGGTCACAGTTGTATAATTCACAAAAAGCAAAGAAGAATAATGAATAACATATCTAAAACTCTTCGGAAGTATATACTCCCCTCCATACAAGGGAGGGGCAGGGGGGTGGGTCTGCTCTTCCTCCTCCTGCTCGTCGCTACCCCGATGATGGCCGCCGACGGCTTCAGTCTCGGAAGCGCCATGGAGAAGTTCTGGGGCGAGATGGGCTTCATTTCATTCTTTCATGGCGACGGCTGGAAGAATGCAGTGATGATTGGCATCGCCTGCTTCCTCCTCTACCTGGCCATCAAGAAGGAGTACGAACCCCTGCTGTTGCTGCCCATCGCCTTCGGTATGCTCCTCTCGAATATACCTGGCGGAGACCTGTTCCATACGTCGATGTGGAACGACGAGTTCCTGAACCCCAACAGTCCCTTCTACCACTCGTATCGCCACGTGATGGCCGAGGGCGGACTGCTCGACGTACTGTACATCGGTGTCAAGGCCGGTGTCTATCCCTGCCTCATCTTCCTCGGCGTGGGCGCCATGACCGATTTCGGTCCGCTGATTGCCAACCCGAAGAGCCTCCTCCTGGGTGCCGCTGCCCAATTGGGTATCTTCGCCACCTTCCTGGTGACGCAGATGGATTTCTTCGGTTTTGTTCCTAAGGAGGCAGCCTCTATCGGTATCATCGGTGGTGCCGACGGCCCGACGGCCATCTTCCTCACCACCAAGTTGGCTCCCCACTTGCTGGGTCCCATCGCCGTAGCCGCCTACTCGTACATGGCCCTGGTGCCCGTCATCCAGCCGCCCATCATGCGCGCGCTTACTACTAAGAAAGAGCGCCAGATTCGCATGGCTCAGTTGCGCACCGTGTCGAAGAAGGAGAAGATACTTTTCCCCATCATCGTGACCATTGTAGTGGGTCTTATTCTGCGTTCTGCCGCCACGCTTATCGGTTGCCTTATGCTGGGTAACCTGATGAGGGAGAGTGGGGTAGTGGAGCGCCTTAGCAAGGCCGCTCAGAACGAGCTGAACAATATCGTGGTCATCTTCCTCGGTACCACCGTCGGCGCTACCGCCACGGCAGAAGCCTTCCTGAACTTCCGCACCATCTCCATCCTTTGCGTAGGTATCGTCGCCTTTGGCGTAGGTACCGCAGGTGGCGTCCTGTTGGCCAAGTTGATGAACCTCTTCCTGAAGGAGAAGATCAACCCGCTGATTGGCTCGGCCGGTGTGAGCGCCGTTCCTATGGCTGCCCGTGTGAGCCAGACCGAGGGTCAGAAGGCCGACCCCAGAAACTTCCTGCTCATGCACGCCATGGGTCCCAACGTGGCCGGCGTCATCGGTTCGGCAGTCGCTGCAGGCATCCTTTTGAGCTTCTTGGGCTAATATTTGCCCATAAATCAAAGAAAAGCGCGGATAATTTCGCGCTTTTCTTTGTGTTTTAATCATAAATGATTATCTTTGTCCCGAAGAATGTATAATAAGAAGCTATGAAAAACCTAAAAACTGCTTTGCTCGGCGCGGTCGTCGCCTTGATGACCGTGGCATCCTGTACCGAGAACATCGACATGTCGAACCGGTACACCTTTACCGAGGAGACTATCACCAGTTATCTGGAGAAGCATGACCAGTTCACGGAGTACGTGAAGATTTTGGGCGAAGTGAACATCAGCAAGCGCTCCCAGAGTACGCTCCTGCAACTGCTCTCGGCACGCGGTAATTACACTGTGTTCGCTCCCTCGAATGATGCCATCCAGGCTTATCTCGATACCCTCTGCCAGAAGGGCGTCATCACGGAACCTTCGTGGGACGGATTCTCCAGCGCGGAAAAGCTCGACTCGATTAAGAAGGTGATAGCATTCAACAGCATTCTGGACGGTGGCGACAACATCGATGCCATCCAGACTTCCTCCTTCCCCAACCCGGGCGAGGAGTTCCCAATCTCGAACATGAACGACCGTAAACTGACGGTCTCCTATGGTGCCGACCCCGACAGCATC
This sequence comes from Bacteroidaceae bacterium, assembly GCA_017469925.1. GTDB lineage: Bacteria > Bacteroidota > Bacteroidia > Bacteroidales > Bacteroidaceae > Physcousia. The sequence continues at coordinate 64,334 of JAFUFK010000005.1, forward strand.
TTCGTCAACACTACCTGCCTGATCTCGCTGAAGAACCGCGACATCCCCGCCATCAATGGTTACATCCATGAGGCCGAGGGCGTCATCGCTCCCAGCAACGAGACGCTGGCCGACGTCATCAACGGCATCATCGACAGCGGTGAGGAGGGTTTCCTCGTAACGGCGAAGATTATCCGCGCCTGCGGACTGACCGACACCCTGAGCAAGGTGAAGGACGAAGTCTATGAGGACCTCTACTTGACCGAGCAGATTCCGCCTACCTACTCTGGTGTGCCCACGGAAGGAACCGTCAGCTGGACGCCCGAGCACCGCAAGTATGGCTTCACCCTGTTTGCTGAATCCGACGACGTTTGGCGCCAGGCCATCGGCAAGGATCCGAAGGACATCACCATCCAGGACGTGCGCGACTATATCCAGAAGGAGAATCTCTGTCCCGGAGCCATCGACGACGAGAACTATACCAGTGAGGACAATGCCCTTAACCAGTTCATTACCTATCACTTGCTGCCCATGCGCATACCGAAGGGCAAACTGACCATCCACTTCACGGAGAAGGGCTACTACTGGGCCGTCAATCCCGGTTCGTACACCATCCCCGTATGGGAAATCTATACGACCATGGGCAAGCGCCGCCTCCTGAAGATTTACGAGGCAGGTCCCAGCGGTCCCGAAGGTTACTACCTCAACCGCTTCCCCAGCCTGAACAATGGCCGCCACGGTAACTACAGGGAGAACGGCGAGCCCGTGAGCGAAGGCGTCCACCTCGACATTCCCGAGGACATGGGCGACTATTCCTTCGTCAACGCTATCATCTACCCGATTAACAAGATTCTGGCCTATGACGACGAGACGCGTGACAACTTCATGCGCAACCGCATACGCTTCGACATCACGGCCATCTTCCCCGAGTTCATGAATAACGACATCCGTCCCGACCTCGTGGGAACGACGCAAACCAAGCACATCGCTGTTCCGCCCACCAGCACATACAACTACCTGAGCGAGGTGGAGATTGGTAGCGAGAGCCTCTTCAACTACCTGTCGGGCCGCGGAAGCAACTGGGCCAACTACCAGGGCGACGAACTGAACGTGATTGGTCGGTATGAGATGACCTTCCGTCTGCCGCCCGTGCCCCGTCGCGGAACGTACGAGATTCGTTACCTCGTCGGTGCTGGCTCCAGTGCACGTAGTATGTGTCAGGTATATTTCGGTACCAACCCCAATAGCCTGCCGGCACAGGGCATTCCTCTCGACCTCCGCATGGGTGGCCTCTACCGCCACACGGCTGCCGGTGACCTGCCCAGTATCGTAGGTTGGGAGTTGGACAACACGGAGGACGACGACTACAATGCCGAGGTAGATAAGAAGATGCGTGCTAACGGCTTCATGAAGGGCCCGGCCTACTATAACCTGCTGACCAACCGTTCGTGGACGGCACGCGACTGTGAATATACCACCCGACGCATCATCGTGACCGCCACGATGGATCCCGATCAGGTCTATTACCTCCGCTTCAAGAACGTGCTCGACGACGCTTCCAAGCAGTTCTACATGGACTTCCTCGAGTTCTGCCCGAAGGAGGTTTACGATAATCCCTACACCCCGGAGGACATCTGGTAAGAAGGCGGAGCAGGCTTCGCCAGTTCAAAAGTGCATAGTGCATAGTTCAAAGTTATATGAAAGTTAGACTTATCTTAGCGGCGGCACTTTCTGTGTCGTCGCTAATGGTTTCTGCTCAAGACGAGTGGACCCAAGCGAGACAAGAGATTCACGACAACATCCTGCTGTCGGCCAGTAACTATGTGGCCTACGTCGATCCGACCGAAGCCCTTACGCCTGCTCCTAAAGGCTACGAGCCCTTCTACCTGAGCCACTACGGGCGCCATGGCAGCCGTTGGCTTATTGGCGACTGGGAATACACCGACGCCATGAAGGTGCTGGCCAAGGCTCACGAATATGGTGCGCTGACCGCTCGGGGCGAACAACTGCGCCAGCAACTCGACGAGTTCTACAAGACCACTATCGACCGCCGTGGCGACCTGACCACCGTCGGCGAACGCCAGCACCATCGCATCGGCCGTCGCATGACCGAGCACTTCCCCGAAATCTTTGGAGCCAAGAACAGTCAGGTCGATGCCCGCAGTACGACCGTCTTTCGTTGCATTCTGTCGATGGTGGCAGAGTGTGAGGAGATTACGGCCTTCAACAAGCACCTGCGCATCCACAACGACGTGAGCCAGGCCTTCCAGTACTACCTGAACAAGGAGCCTTGGGACCGCTGGATCCGTGACGCCAACAAGGAGAAGCGCCAGCGCGTGCAGTTCGACTATAAGAACGCCTATACCCATCCCGAGCGCTTCAGTGCGCAGGTATTCTCTGACTTGGCGTATGTCCGTGACAGCGTCAATGCCGGCTCCTTCATGCGTCGTGTATTCGATATCTGCAGCAACATGCAGAGCCACGACGATGCCCCCAACCTCTACGACCTCTTCACCGAGCAGGAGTGCTACGACCTTTGGCGCATCCGCAACATCGATTGGTATCTCGACTACAGCAGCGAACAGTCGCCCCACACGCAGGACAACCTCTTGCGTAATTTCCTGGCCACGGCCGACACCATCGTCGGGCAGAAGGATTTCCACGGAGCCACCCTGCGCTTCGGCCACGAAGTGTGTGTGATGCCCCTGGCCGCCCTCATGCAGTTGGGCTCGTGCTATCCTGAGGTGCCTGTTGAGCGCATCGATACCCTCGACCGCGTCTGGGCCAACTTCCGCATCTTCCCCATGGCCTCGAACATCCAACTCGTCTTCTACCGTCCGAAGAAGGGGAAGCCGGGCGACATTCTCGTGAAGGCCATGCTCAACGAGCACGAGCAGACGCTCCCCCTCACACCCGTCTCTGGTCCCTATTACCGCTGGGACGACGTGAAAGCTCTCTTCGAGAGCCGACTGAAACAATAGGGCGTTTCCTCCCTAACACCATATCATTAAGGCCGAAGCCCCATGGGGTTTCGGCCTTAATGATACTATGGTTTCCTATGTTACTTGCCGAGGATGATGTTGACAAGCGCCGTCACGTCGGCAATCGAAATACTACCGTCGCGGTTCACGTCCGCCGCTTTGTGGTCGTACTGGTAGGGCGCCACGCTGTCCTTGCCGAGGATGATATTGACGAGCGCCGTCACGTCGGCAATCGATATTTGCCCATCGCGGTTCACGTCGCCGACGAGCGTCTGGCCGTAATAGTAGAGGACGAGGTTGTCCCACGCTATCCAGTTGGCATTGGTATCCTCCAGCTTAAGCCCCAGTTCATAATCGCCTGCCTCCAGGGTGGCTGGGAGTTGATAGACTTCGGGCTTGCCATTCTGGGTATGGCATGGGATGCTCTCGCCGGCAAAGAAAAGCGTCACGCCGCTGACCGCCAGCGACTCATCGTTCTGCCTCGTGGCGTTGACGGCGGCTTGCAGGGTGAAACTGCCGGCCGGCAGGGTAAGCGTCTGGGTGGCACTCTTGTTGCCCAGTGCCCCCTCTGACGATGTCCACGACTCCATGAACGCGCCCGTGAAGTTGTCGTATGTCGCCGTCATGCTTCCCCAATTGCCTGCCCCCTCCGTGGCGAGCGTCCATCCGGGGAAGTCGTTGCTGCCGCCATCCTCCATGCGTGGGTTGGCCACGGGTAGGCGCACGGGCGAACTTGGCGAGGCAAGTGCCAGATACTCCTCCTCTGTCCCTGCGTAGATGAGGAACAGATTGTCGATACCTACCCAGTTGGCATTGGTGCTCTCGGTCTTGTAGCCGTAGGTCAGCGTGCCGTCGGTCACTTCGACTCGGAGGGAGTACCTTTCGGGCGTCCCGCTCGAGGTGGCAATGTCGATGCTCTGTTTTCCTGCATAGAAGGTGGCTCCCGTCACCCTGACGCTGGCATCGGCTTGCCACGAAGCCATGAACGACCCACCTATGTAGTACGTCCCGTTCGGCAACTCGTCGATGGTCTGCTCGAGGGATATGTCGCCCAGGGCCGTCCCGTTGGCCCACTGCTCGAGGAAGGGGGCCACCATGCGTGCGTCGCCGTTGGCATAGCTGCCCCATGTACCCACCTTGAAGCCGTTATTCGTCCAGCCGTCGAGGTTCAGGGTCGATAGGTAGGGTGCCATCGCATGGGTGATGTCGTAGCCGTCGGCGGTGGCGGCGGGGTCTTGTCCGCTCGTCTGTCCACCGAAGTAGTAGAGGCGTACGTTGTCGAAGAACGACCAGTCGGCAGAGACGTAGGTGGTGTTGCGGATGCCAAACTGTAAGGTGCCGCCTGCAAACCCCGTCGTCTCCACGGAGTTGTCGTAGTAGTTCTTCGAGAAGTAGTTGGCTCCGGCCTCCATGTTATTGGGCAGGTAGCTTGTCACGTCGTTGTAGCTAACCTCGGCCTCGTTGCCGACACCCAGTTTCGCCGCTTGAGCTGCCACGCTGATGTCGTTGACCGGTTGCGAAGCCGTGCTGATGTATATCTGGGCGGTTACGGGCCGGTCGTCGTTGCCTCCGTCGGCATAGTCGGTAAAGACTTCGCTCGACGTGCCCGGACGTTCGTAGGCCTGCATCTTCATCACGTAGCGTCCCGTAGGCATCTGGGTAAGCGTCTGGTAGATGTCGAAGGTCTTCTGGTAAGCTTCGCCGGCAGAGTACCCCAGTACGGGGCTGCCGTTCCAACCCTCGCCCGTGTCGAAGCCTGGGTCGGCAACAAGAAACGTGATGTTGTAGCCCGTGGCTCCGGGTGTGGTGTTCTGCATGAAGGCCTTGCAGGCTGCAATGACCTGGTAGTAGTACTCCTCGCACTCCGTCGTGGTGGCCGAGGTGACGGCCGTTTCGATGTTGCTGAGCGTCGTGGCCAGCGTGGTGTTGGCCGAACCCGTATCGTCCGTGTGTGAGGTCTTGGCCATGGTCCTTACCTTCTCGATGATGTCGAGCACCTTGTTGCGTTGCGTATTGATGGCAGCGCTGGCGATGGCCTCCGTCTCGTCCATCGTCAGTATCATCCAGCGGGCAGCCGTCTGGTTCTCGGCCGGGCTGTAAGTGCTTGTGGTCAGGCTGTTCGACGAGGTGGCCGTGAGGCAACTGGGTGTGGCTGACGAGGCGGGGTGCATCAGGTAGTAGGTGTCCTTGTCCACGGCAGCCGTGCCAGCGCCGAAGGTGGCATCCCACCAGCCCAGGTGCAGGTGGATTTGCGTATAGGAGTTCTTGGCCGTTCCGCTCACGTTAAATGTCGTACCATTATAATATAGGTATCGGCCCGTGCTGGCGTTCTTGAAGTAGTAATATTGGGTTGCAGGGTCGAAGTCGATGTACCAGGCCGCCTTGTCGTCGTTGGCCGCAGCCTCGTCGCTGGCGAAGGTCGTCCACTTCAGTGTCGTGCCCAAGGCCGTGAGGTAGGTCGAGGTGTTCAGCCCGTAGTTCTCGTTGGTGTTGCGGATGTAATACTTTGTGTCGTCGCTATGTTGGAAGCAGTAGCCAGGCAGGAAACCTCCGCCGGCTGGCACCATGCCGTCCTCGCACATGGCTTGGGCCAGCAGGCCGCAACCATAGTATTGCAGGTCGGTGTGGGCATCCTCGTGTGCCCCATTGATGGTGTAGCTAATCATGTTGGAGCCATTCGTAGCCCAGTTGTGCGTACCGCCGCCTGTGATGAACTCCCCTTCGTTGTTGTCCCAGAAACGGGTAAGCTTAGCGGCACGTTTTCCGTACCATGTGCCATAGCTTCCGCTCGATTCATGCGATGTCCACGAACTGTGTGTGCCTACGCCGATGCCGTGCAACGCCTCGTGCATGGCCGTTCCCGTGGCCTGATAGTCCTCGCTCGGACCGAAGCGAATCCAGCCTCCATAGCTACAGTCGGCCGTCTGGACTCCAGCCTCATAGTTTCCCGTAGGCGTGAAGCCTGTGATGCTTGTGGTCTGGTTCCAGTAGCCGATAACGCCGTCCATCGCGCTTCGGATGCGGGCATCGATGTTCTCGTCGCCCGATGCATTGAAATTGTAACCGAAACTTCCGCTGGGCAGGGTATAGATGCGCAGGACCTCGCCGTAGCCCACCTTATAGCTCGTGTTGACGGCGTATGCGCGAATGTAATAGACCGAACCAGGTGTCAGGTTGTCCATCACATGGATGTAGCCCACGTGGTCGAAGTATCGCTTCGAGCGTTCGTCTGCGACAGTGGGCGTGCTGTTTGTCGAACTGTAGCAGAAGCCCTGCTCCAGGATGTTGTTGCCTGTGACCGTGCTTCGGCCGAATGCAATGTTGCGCCCGACGGCATAGCGGGCGTCGGTGGTGACCGTGGGCGCACCGCTGCCCGTGCTCGTCTTGGTGTAGAAAATGCTGTTCTCGGCCTGGTGGATGGCACTCTTCAGCGTGGCGTAGGCCGACTCCACATTGCTCTGGCTGCCCGACGAGGTGTACTTTTGTGCGTTCGTAATGGCACTGTTCAGCGTACTGAGGACACTGCTTTGCATCGATGACGACTTTAGCGTGTTGGCCTTCGTGACCAGTGCACTCAGTCCGTTCCGCAGGTACGAGACTTCGGTGCTGAGGCGCGACAGTTGGAAGTTGTCGCAGGCCACCCAGTTACCCGTGCAGCCTTCGGTGTATAAGCCTATCTCGGCAGTACCATCCACGACGGCAAAATCCACCGAATAGGTGTCCGATGTCGTGACCTCGGTAGTCTGCCCGTTGCCTACTATGAAGGCACCCGATTGTGCCGTACTTGTGGCGTTTTGGTTGATGTTGTGTGCCGCTACGGTCAGGCGGTACTGGCCGTTCGTCAGGCCCGTTACGGTCTGCAGCAGGTAGCAGTCGGGTATTTGGTTCCCGGCACTTACCCACCGTTCGGCATAGGCCTTGTAGGTCTTGCCGGAGAAGTCATTGTTCGTCTGTGTCTGGAAGCCCAAGTTCCGCCATCCCGCCAGGCTTCGTCCGTCGAATCCGGGATTGAGTATGCTCGATGTTACATCGGTTTGCCCCATGGCAGCCAGTTCGCCCAGCAGCATGGCCACGAGGGCAAGCGTTCGTAGCAGTCTGTTCATGATATAGAATTGTTTAGTTAGATGTTCTTCAAGCATAAATTTTTCTATTCTCGTTTACGAAGTTCCCGTCATTTAGCCACAACCTTCTTGCCGCCCTGGATGACAATGGCGCGATGTTGCGAGTCGTCGGTGATGCGACGACCGCTGAGGTCGTAGGTGGCGTTCTTTATCGTGGAGTCGGCATCTTTGGCCATTGTGGCATCGCTCTCCACCTGTTCAATGCCGGTGAGCACATCCTCGGAGATGGAACCGTAGAAGTAGAGACGGAAGTTGTCGAAGATGGTCCAGTAGCCGCTCTTGGAACTGCTGCAACGAAGGCCGACCTTCATGCTGGTGTCTTTCTGGGTGGTGGTTACATAGACTGCATTGTCGTAGAGTTTCTTCTTGAAGTATGCGGCAGCCGAAGCCATGGTGTTGGGGATGTAGCGCGTGGGGTTGCCCACCTCGACGTCGTCGTCATGCAGGCGGCGTGTCTGTGCGCCTTCGCCGATATGGCATATCTTGGCACTCCCAGCCCCTGCATAGAGCCAGGTGGTGACATCGTTGGTGCCGCCTGCGAAGTTTGCGTATGTGGCATCGGCACTGCCCGGACGCTGGAAGGCCTGCGCCTGGAATTTGAAGGTGCCTTGCGGCAGTCCCGTAACGGTCTGGTAGAAGTTGAAGGACTTCTCGAAGAACTCGCCGCACGAGTTGCTGAAGGTGGCGCCGCCAGTCCATCCCTCGTTGGTGTTGAAGGCTGCATCAACGATCATGAAGGTGAGGTCGAAGGGGCGGTTGATGTCGGTAGGCGTGGCACTGCTCAGGAAGTCGATTCCCGCCATCCGGGCTTCCGCGATGAGTGCCTTCACCTCATCGGCAGTGGTACACGTCTTGCCCTCCTGCTCGATGCGGGCAAGGTCGGTGGTGACTTGGTTGTCGATGCCCGTCACATCTTCGCGGTGTGGAGTCTTTTGCAACTTACGGATTTGGGCAATGAGTTCGTCCAGTTCGTTGAGGAAGTTGTCCTTCACGCCACTCTCGAAGGTGGGTACCTCGTCCTCGCTGACGAATATCCAGCGCTGCTGGGCGGCACGGTCGTAGAGGTCGACGTTGGCAGCGGCCACTGCGCCGCCTGCATTGGCCGACAACGCAGGAGGTGTGCCTCCTTGGGGATAGATAATCCAGTAGCCGCGCACCTTGTCGTTGCCCACGGCTACATCCTTGCGGCCACGCATGAGGTGGAACTTGTCGGCGGCAGTCGGGGTGGCATGGCTCACGGTCTTCATGCCGCTTGCGTAGGTGAGGTAGTTGCCTGTGGCGGCATTGCGGAAACTATAGTACTGCTTCTGGGGGTCGAAACTGATGTACCAGGCGGCACTGTCGTTGGCCGTCACGTCGCTGTCGGCAGGAACCGTCCAAGTGACCTTCTTCAGTTTCCCTTCGGTGAGATAGGAGTCATTGAAGCCGCGCTCTTTGGATTCGTTCTTGATGTAGTATTTCTTGGCATCGTCGTGGGGGAACACGTACGCCGGCAGACAGAAGCCCCCCGCGTAGTAGTTGACGGGCACCAGTCCGTCCTCGCACATGCCTTGCTGGATGAGCGAGTTGCCGATGTACACAATCTGCGTGTCGTTCCAGTTGCTTGGGCCAGCCCAGTTGCCGGCTTCCAGGTGTGAGCCGTTGAAGGCATATTTGTCGCACCAGGTGCTTTGGGAGTATGCCCCGTTGGTTTCCCTCAGTCCCCAGTGTGCGCCATCGTAGGCACCTGTAATCGTGATGTCGTCGCGGTTTTCCCAGAAACGGATGACTCCGTTGGCACGCTCGCCGGCCCAGTCGCCGTTGATGCTGGTGCGCAGGAACGAGTCGCTCCATCCGCCCCAAACCTCGATGGTGCCGCCACCGATTCCGTGGTTCATCTCGTGCATCATGGTGCCCGTGCGCTGACCGGTGTTCGAACCGATGCGCATACCGCCGCCATAGCCGCAGTCGGCAGTGGGGGTGCCAGGGCTGTAGTTGGCCGTCACGTGGAAGCCCGAGATGCTGGTGTAGTTGCTCCAGTACCAGCAAGCCTCGTTCAGCGCGTTGGTGTTCTTGTTATAGTGGAAATCGCCGCCGTCGTTGTTGTAGTAGGTGTAGGTCACGTTACCCATGGGCAGGGTGGAAATCTTGATGACATCGCCATAGCCCACGGCATAGTTCTTGGTCATGGCGTAGGCACGGATGTAATAGACGGTGGCCGGTTCCATACCCATTCGATAGATGCGGCCGTTGTGCTCCAGATAATCCGTGGAACGCTTGTCCAAGACGGTTGGCTCGGGGTGTGTGGCCCAGCAGAAACCCTGCTCGAGGATTTGCGAGGTGGAGATGCCCGATACCGTCATCCGGCCGAAAGCCTCGATGGCCCCACGGACATAGCGCGGGTCGGTGGTGACCTTGGGCGCGGTGCCTGTCCCGTTTGCCACGCGATAGGCAAAAGCGGCCGCCTGCAGTGTGCCAATCATCTGTGCCAGCGCATCGTTCTGTGCCTCGGGATTGTCGTAGAGGGCCTGTGCCTCGGCGATGGTTGTCTGGAACGCATCGAGACCATTGTCCTTTCCTGTGACTATCACGCCATTGGCCTCCTCAATGGCCTTCAGCAGATTGGCATACGCCGTGATGCTGGCCTCGGCAGCCTCCGTCAGCCAGCGCAGGTTGATGGCCGAAGCGGCATAGTTGCCGTCGCCCACGGCCAGTGCCTGACGGGCGGCTTCGATGGCATCGAGCAATTGCTGTCTGACGGTGGCGTTCATCTTTTCTCCTGCCAATGCTTCGGCATCGGCAATGCGTTGCGACATTTCGGCGTTCTGTGCGTCGATGGCACTGCCTATGAAGTAGAGACGGAAGTTGTCCACGGCAATCCAGTTGCCTTTGGCATTCTCTGCCACGAAACCGATGTTGGCATCGCCTGTCACCGTCACGAACTCGACGCTGTATTCGGCTCTCACGCCTACTTCCACCTGCTGGTATTCGCCCACAAGGTAAGCACCTGTGCGGTGGGTCGTAGCAGAACCTTCCTGTATGTTCTGTGCCGCAGCCTTTACGATGAAGCGACCGTTGGGCAAGCCCGTTACGTGCTGCGTTACGCTGCCATTGCCTACGGCATTGCCTTGCCCAACCCATTTCTCCACATAGGTGGAACCCTGCTTCAGCGTGAAAGCATCATTCCCCTGGGTCTGCATGTCATTGTGTGTCCAGCCCGTCCAGCCGTCCTCGAAACTGGGATTCAGGATGCTGCTGGTCATGTCGTAGGGCAGTTCGGGGCTGGCGTTTGCCAATCGGTAAGTCCGCTCGGCTTCCTCCAACCGTTGCAGTTGGGCGACCACAGCCTCGGAAGTAGTGGCTTCGTCGTTGAGCACCTGTTCGGCCTGAGTTATCGCCTGTAGCAGGAGGTTGGCATCGGTGCCTGCCCCGTCGCCATAGAGGGTGCGCAGTTCGCCGACTTTGTCTTGCAGCATCTGCTTGGCCTCGGCCAGTCCCTCGCCAACCCGCGTCAGGCGGAAATTGTCCACCGCTATCCAGTTGCCCGAGGCGCTGGCGGCTTCGAAACCGATGGTAATCTCTCCTGTTACATGGGTGAAGGCGACCGTATAGGTGCCCCGCACGGTAACCGCTGTGCGCTGGTCGCCTGCAAAAATCCAAGCACCAGTTTGAGCAGCCTCTGGAGTGTCTTCCTGGATGTTTTGGGCTGCCGCGGTCATTTCATAGTTGCCTGGCGGCAGGTCACTAAGCACTTGATACACAGTTCCCGACCCTACGGCTCCGCCACGGCCAGTCCACTTTTCCACATAGACGTTGCCCTGTTTAATGTTGAAGACACTGTTTTCCTGGGTTTGCATATTACTCTGCGTCCACCCGTTGAAGCCATTCTTCTCGAAACTGGGATTTGTGATTCTACTCGTGTAGTCGGCTTGTCCGAAAGCCTGCATACTTACGTACATGGACAATAAAACGATAAAAAGCTTTCTGCCATGCCCTTGAATAAAAGTCCTTGTCATTGTTGCTTTCCTTTGTTAGTTAGTTTAAGGTCAAATTCGCTGACAAATTTACGAAATAATTGCATCCCGAGCAAGAAAAGACGCTAAATGTTAATTTATGAGCCGCAATGACGGCGCTTTCGGGAATTTTGTGTAAATTTGCAGGAAAAGAAACGTTTGGCTCATGACGCAACAACCCTTGACGCTATTCCAACTGAATAGCCTCGTGCGCGAAACACTGGAGGCTGGCCTGCCCGACACCTATTGGGTGCAGGGCGAACTAAGCGAGGGACGTGCGGGCTACGGAGGCCACTTCTATGGCGAACTGGTGCAGAAGGACGAACGACGCGGTATCATCGTGGCCAAGGCACGTGTCACCTGCTGGGCCAATGCCTACAGCACCTTGGCGCCAGAGTTCGAGGCACAGACGGGCGAGACCCTGCGTGCCGGGCTCAACGTCCTGCTATGTGTCAGCGTCACCTTCCACCAGCAGTATGGTTTCAGCCTGACCATCCACGACATCGACCCCTCCTACACCCTTGGCGACATGGCACGGCGCCGTCAGCAGATTCTACGCCAACTGGAGGCCGACGGCATACTCCATGACAACCAGACCCTTCCCTTACCCCTGTTGGCACGGCGTATAGCCGTCGTCAGCAGCGAGTCGGCTGCCGGCTATGGTGACTTCTGTAACCAGTTGCAGCAGAACGACTATGGGTTCCACTTCCGCCTACGCCTGTTCCCCGCCGTCATGCAGGGCAGTAGGGTGGAGGAGAGTGTCATCGCAGCCCTTGAGCGGATAGCGGCCGAGGCCGAACAGTGGGATGTGGTGGTCATTATCCGCGGCGGTGGTGCTACCAGCGACCTCTCGGACTTCGACTCTTATCCCCTGGCGGCCTGCATCGCGCAAATGCCCTTGCCCGTCATTACTGGCATAGGCCACGAACGCGACGAGACGGTGCTCGACCATGTGGCCCATACCCACCTGAAGACCCCGACGGCCGTGGCAGCCTTCCTCATCGACCATCTGGCGCGCCAACTCCAGACCATCGACGACCTCAGCCGGCGCATTGCCCATAGCGTGGCCGACCGCCTCCAGTCGGGTCGCCGCCACATCGACCTGTTGGAACAACGCCTGCGCTCCGATGCCGCCCAACTGCTCCTGCGCCATCGCCATCGCATCGACCTGTTGGAACAACGCCTCCGAGGCCTCGACCCCCAGTTGCTCCTCCGCCGTGGCTATAGCATCACCCTGGACAGCGAAGGACGCCTCCTGCGCGACGCCTCGCAGGTGACCCCGGGACAGACCATTACTACCCGACTTGAAAAAGGACAAATAACCTCAACCATCGTATCATGCAAGAGAAAATGACATACGAACAGGCCCTTCAGCGCCTCGAGACTATTGCCAACCGCCTGGAGCAAGGCGACGTGCCCATCGACGAGATTGCCCGCCAACTCAAGGAGGCGCAGCAACTCGTCAAACTCTGCCGCGACCAACTGACCGCGGCCGACGAGGCCATCGCCCAACTGAATAAAGAACAAGAGAAATAGTAACCACAAAAAGATATTACAATGAAGACGAGAAATCTGTTTTTGCTGATTATGGCTGTCCTGTTTTGTGGAAGCCAAAAGGTTTCGGCCGCTTGGGACGTGAGTGTAGGTGAAACATGGTATGGTTATATCATCCACTTTGATACCTTTGGCCAGTATGCTGCTCAAATCAAATCCATTGAGCCTTTCTATCTGGGCATGGGTACTTATAATGAATTAGAAGTGCCGGAAACATATGTGGCTTCCCTTTTTGCTTTCGCCGTGCAGGCCATCGGACAGGAGGCTTGCAAGGGCCTTACGGAACTGAAGAAGGTAACCTTCCAAGGTTCGTCGCTGAAATACATCAACCCGAGTGCCTTCGAGGGCTGTACCGGGCTGACATCAATAGACCTGCCCAATAGCGTAAAGTATATATACGCGAATGCCTTTGCTGGCTGTACGGGCCTGACGGAAGTAAGGCTTCCCAATAATATTGCAGTCATCAGTAGCAATATTTTCAATGGCTGCAGCAGTTTGCGCAGTATCATATCGGATTCCTACAACCCAGTAAATATTAGTAGTAATGGCAGTTCTTCCTTCAACGGCCTGCCCGACGATTGTGTGCTACACATTCCTTACGGCATGGAGAGCGTATATGCCGAGCGAGGCTGGACGACGGACATCTTCAAGGGAGGTATCGTAGCCGAGACCACCTTCACGAAGGACAACGTGACCTACCGTGTCACAGGCTCTAATACCGTGGAGGTGATTGGCTGTACGGCTGAAGGCTATGTGAACATCCCGGCTTCAGTATCACTCTACACGACGGAGTGGACTAACTATGATGTGACGGCCCTGGCAGAAGGCGCCTTCGAGGGCAACACGGGGCTGACCTCCATCACCCTGCCTTCCACCATTACTTCGTTTGGCGACCGTGCCTTCTCGGGTTGCACAGGGCTGACCTCGTTCTTCGTCACTATGACTACGGCTCCGACTGTTACAGCCTCCGTATTTGAGGGCATTGTAAAGGCCAACTGCAAACTCTATGTACCCAAGGATATGGCTGAAGAATATTCTGATTGGGCAAGATACTTTGTAACGGTCGTAGATGGCGAAACCTTTACGGAGACCATCAACGGCGTGGAGACTACCTTCCTCATTACGGGTGAGACCACCGTGCAGTTGGGCGACGGAGCAGTGGCTATACCGACGGACTATTCGGGTGCCTACGTTATCCCTGAGACGGTGGAGCACGACGGCGTGACCTACAACGTGACAGAACTGGGTCGTTATGCTTTCAACCAATGTACTTCACTGACAAGTGTCACGTTGCCCGAGGCTATTACAAAGATTGGAGCACGCGCATTTTCTGGTTGTTCATCCTTGAGTTCTGTTCAAGGAATGGACAATGTAACCATAATCGACCAAGGGGCTTTTGCCTATTGCAGCAGTTTGCAGGAGATACATCTGCCAGAGGGACTTTCTATCATAGCAAGACAGGCATTCACTTATTCCGGGCTGGCTCATTTGGAAATCCCCAGCACGTTGACAGCCATTTACGTCGGTGCATTTAAGTTTATACCCACTCTCACCTCGGTTCGCTCAAAACTAATGAACCCTGTAGGCATAACGGATGCATTTGAGGGAGTATCATCTAATTGCATACTTACCATCCCGCAGGGTACTACACAAGCATATAGGGATGCGTTATGGTCAGGATTCTTTAGTAGCGTTGTTGAGGACGGCATCCTTTATGGGACGACTGTTGAGGGCGTTCGATTTGCTGCGATGGTAATCGAGGGCAATGATGTGAAGATTTATGCCTCGGAAGTAGATGATTTAGGGGATGAAAGCCCCATTCAGGTCATTGATACCAACACCGAAGGGACGGTCACCCTGCCATCATCGTTCGACTATTTGGGCCAGACATACTATGTGAAGGAGATTGGCGGATATGCATTCATGGGATGCAAGAAAATCACCTCCGTCACCATCCCCGAGGGTGTGACAAGTATCGGCAAATGGGCTTTCGTCAATTGTGAGAACCTGGAGTCGGTTTCACTTCCTTCTACCCTGACCATCATTGGAGATGATGCCTTCTATAATTGTAACCTTTCTGCAGTGGCATTGCCTGAGAACTTGACTACAATCAGTCGCGGTGTCTTTAGGGTAAACAAAAACCTGACCACCATCATGCTTCCACGTTCGCTACAGAGCATAGGCTATAATGTGTTTTCCGGCACCAACCTTCTTTCCGTCTTGTCTCCAATCACAGATCCCTTTGAACTTCCGTCGGATAACGAAGGTGCCTTCTGGCCAGACCAGACGAAGGATAACCCTGTCATCCTGACCGTGCCCTATGGTACAAAGCAGAGGTATCTCGACAGAGGTTGGAAACAGCGCGAGGGCTCTGAGAACCATGCCTTCTACAAGGTTGTGGAGGAACAGGTGGACATGAACCATACCTTCCTGCAAGTGGGCGAGGGGGCCAAGGTGCTCGTCAGTTATGAGGATCCGGTCTCCGGGTCGGAAACGATTTTCAGGTTGCAACCGAACAAGGCCTCTCAGGCCTACCTCCATACTACCAACTGCGCAGACGCATACTTCTACGTACAAGTTCAGGACGGTTACACCTACACCTTGCTGCGCAATGGCGAGGAGTTCACGGGTGCAACCTACAATACTAACTTGGAAGGCGAAGACTATACCCTCATAAACTTCATTGGCGATGACATCAACGACGAAGCTACGTGGCAAATTGTCGTTACGCCGACGGACAGCGGCAGCAGCACTGAGGTGAACGTAGGCGACGTCAACCAGGACGGCAGCATCACTATTGCCGACGTAACGGCTCTGGTGAACATCATCCTGGGCAAGACCGTCGTTCCCGGCCCGATAAGCGACGTGACACTTGACTGCAATGTCGTAATGAAGCCCGACGCTAACTACACACAATTCTATATTCCCGTGAGCGACAGGCTCGTCAATGCCTTCCGACTGACGGCTTCGCAGATTGCTTCGAAACTGCTCAATAGCCCTGCAGAGCCGCAGAACGGCCAGATTGAGTTGGTGTCGTATAATGCCGATGGAATACCTTACTCGTCTTATACCGCAGTAAGTGGAAAGGGCGAAATTGGCTACTGGTACGATGCCGATGGCTATCCCATGAATTGGAGTACGGAGACCAAACTCGCACTCTATTTCGACAAGAATGCCCAGAAGTTTGCCGTGATACTGCATCCCCAAACGTCGTCTGGCCTCTCGGTAAACGTGAAGCAGGCGCTAATCTACAAGGACAACAGCGGCAAGACGGTCACTGCCACCATCAACTTCCACGTCACCGTCGATGAGGTTGCGGAGAATTCGGCAACATTTCTGTGACCAATAGTTCGCTATGTCGAAATAATTGTTTAACTTTGTTCCGTTTTAGGAAAAAGGTAAAAAAGATTATGAAAGAGATTGATTGGAAGAACCTGTCTTTTGGTTACTTGAAGACGGACTACAACGTACGCTGCTATTACCGCGACGGCCAATGGGGCCAGATAGAGGTGTGCAGCGAAGAGACCATACCCATGCACATGGCAGCCGTTTGTCTGCACTATGGTCAGGAGGCATTCGAGGGTCTGAAGGCCTATCGTTGCCCCGACGGCCACGTCCGTGTTTTCCGTAGCGACGAGAATGCCGCCCGCTTGCAGGCCACCAGCCGCGGACTGCTGATGCCCGAGGTTTCGACGGAACTCTTCAATGAGATGGTCGATCGGGTGGTGCGCCTCAACGAACGTTGGATTCCGCCATACGAGAGTGGGGCCACGCTCTACATTCGTCCCCTGCTTATCGGCACGGGGGCTCAGGTGGGCGTTCACCCCAGCGACGAATACTTGTTTCTTATCTTTGTGTCGCCCGTCGGCCCGTACTTCAAGGGTGGCTTTGCCACGAATCCCTACGTCATTACGCGCGACTACGACCGTTCGGCACCGCTCGGCACGGGTTGCTATAAGGTGGGTGGTAACTATGCCGCATCGTTGCGTGCCAACAAGTGGGCCCACGATCAAGGCTATTCGTGCGAGTTCTATCTCGATGCCAAGGAGAAGAAGTACATCGACGAGTGCGGTGCGGCCAACTTCTTTGGTATCAAGGACAACACATACGTTACGCCGCTTAGCAACAGCATCCTGCCTTCGGTGACGAACAAGAGCCTGATGCAACTGGCCGAGGACCTCGGTCTGAAGGTGGAGCGTCGTCCGATACCCTTGGAGGAACTTGAGACCTTCGAGGAGGCTGGCGCCTGCGGTACGGCTGCCGTCATCTCGCCCATTGAGCGTATCGATGACCCAGATACTGGCCATAGTTATGTCTTCAGTAAGGACGGTAAGCCAGGTGTTATCAGTGAAAAACTTTACAAGAAACTGATAGCCATCCAGTATGGCATCGAGCCCGACCGACATGGTTGGGCGCGCATCGTAATCTGACAACAAAGCCGAGCAAGACGCTCGGCTTTGTTGTTAACCCTTTATCCCCACGATAGTCGTCGGCGGCAGTTCCTGGTTGCGGCGGTCGGTCTGTGTGACCACGCGGCCCGCCAGTTGCAGGAAGGCTTGTCCCTGTGGCGTGCTGGGGTCGAGGGCAACAGGGGTGCCTTGGTCGCCCTGTTCGCAGATGTCCTGAACTACGGGTATTTGTCCCAGAAGCGGGACATTCATTTCTTCTGCCAACTGCTTAACGCCTTCTTTGCCGAAGATATAATACTTCTCTTCGGGATGCTGGGCAGGCGTGAACCACGCCATGTTTTCCACCAGGCCAAGGATGGGCACGCCCACCTTCTCGTTCTGGTACATGTTGATGCCCTTGCGGGCGTCGGCCAGGGCCACCTGCTGCGGAGTGGAGACGATGACCGCCCCCGTGATGGGTAGCGTCTGTACGAGGGTTAGGTGTATGTCCGAGGTGCCCGGCGGCGTGTCGAGGATGAAGTAGTCGAGGTCGCCCCATGCGGCATCGCCAATCAGTTGCTTCAGGGCGTTCGAGGCCATGCCCCCGCGCCACAGTGTCGCCTGTTCGGGGCTGACAAAGAATCCGATGGACAATACCTTTACCCCATACTGTTCGACGGGTACGATAAGGTCGCGCCCGTCGATGCTTTCCGAGTAGGGGCGGGCATCCTCAATCTGGAACATCTTGGGAACCGAGGGGCCGAAGATGTCGCAGTCGAGCAACCCCACTCGGTGGCCCAGTCGGGCAAGCGATACCGCCAGATTGGCCGCTACGGTGCTCTTGCCTACACCGCCCTTGCCGCTGGATACGGCAATGATGTTCCTTACACCCGGCAACAGGTCGGGCAGGTCGGGGCGTGGAGCCTGCAAGGTCTTGGTTTTGATTTCCACCGTCACGTCTTTCGACACGTAGGCATGTATGGCAGCCTCGCAGGCTTTGACGATGCTCTTCAGGAAAGGGTCGGTGGGTTTGTCGAAGATGAGCGAGAAGGAGACGTGCATCCCGCTGATGCGCAGGTCGTCCTCCACCATCTCCATCTCTACTACATTCTTGCCCGTGCCAGGGTATCTGACCGTGGCCAGGGCATCCATAATCAGTTTAGGGTATAGTTCCATAGCGTACATATTTCTACATGTTTTGCACGTATGAATTGTATCTCGTTACTCATGTCTTCTTCCTTTTCTTCCGATAAAACCAGCTTTCGTCATGCTTTATCTATGTTTCATCAAACAACTCTTTGACTTGTTTATCGAAATCTGAATCTATCCTCTGGGTTGGATTGAAAAGCAGGTACTCTTCTTCGGCTTTTCGGTCTGCTTCTTCTCTGCTTATTTTCCCCTTGTCGGGGAGCAATGCATATCTTCTGAAAGTCAGGAACTCATTAACCGAGGTGGCAAACTGCTCCATGTTAAAAGCATTCTCTCGCTCAATCAAGTCTTCAATATAATCAAAATAGCCAGTGACGGCTCTTTCCAACTGCCGTATCTCTCTTTCAGGCAAATAGTTCTTGGCTACCTTGGTGTCGCTCAACAATATCCGCCCATCCGGAGCATTCTTCCATGTCTGCAATCCCATGTGCCCTTTGCTGTGGTCGGCGCGGGTGTATATAATTTCAGGGGCGGTCTGCCCCGTAATTGCATAGTGGAAGCGGTTCTGTATCATTTGATAGAATTCTCGCGTTGTTGGGGAGTTGCGGTCATAGTCATAAGAACATTCGGCATAGATGTCTGTTATCTGCTGCCAAATGCGGCGTTCACTGGCACGGATGCTCCTGACTCTCTCCAGCAACTCGCGGAAATAGTCTTTTCCAAAAACAGCCTTGCCTTGTTTCAGTCTTTCGTCATCCAGTACAAACCCCTTACGGATATATTCATTCAGTATCTTAGTTGCCCAGATGCGGAACTTCGTAGCACGAGCTGAAGACACACGATAGCCAACAGCGATAATGGCATCGAGCGAATAGAACTCAACTTGCTCAGAAACTTCTCCACGAAATCCTCGATTTACGACTATTTCCATTTTGGAAACAGTCGTGTCCCTGCTCAATTCTCCATCATCAAATATGTGGGCCAGATGTTTGCTAATGGCAGGAACGCCTACACCAAACAACTGCGCCATCGCTTTCTGCGTGGCCCATATCGTTTCGTCCTTGATCACCACTTGCACCCTTCCTTCCTCGTCAGGCAACTGGTATAATATGAATTGTATCTCGTTACTCATGTTTTCTTGCGTTTGCCGCTCGACCCTTAGGTCGCTTTGTTTATCAAAGGAAGTTACAATATTAATTTTATATCACCTCTTTGGGAGTTAACCACTAAGTGTATTGTTCAGCAAAGGTACGATTAAACGAGCGAAAAGCCAAATCTATTTGAACATTTCCGAGCGTGAGTAACTAAAAACACAGTTTAGACTTATGGATAAGTAAACTAAAAGCGGAAAATAGCCCAAACTCGAAGATTCACGCTCAGGATTGTATTATCAAGGGCTCCCCTATGTCTATTCCCACTTGAAGAGTGAAATTGAGGCAGGGCAAATGACGTAAGGGGATTTATATTCTGTATTTTGACTAACAGAAATCCCCCAACCGTTAATTAAAATGGCTGGGGGATATCCTATTTTTGTTCTTTGTTATGTCATATCTTTTTCAAAGTGCGGCAATATAGCTATCTGAGCAGCACCTTTCGTGTGGTGCCATTGGCTATACGCAGCAGGTTTATGCCTTTCTGCATACGGGCAAGACGGCGGCCACTGAGGTCATAGCAGACTACGACGGTTTGAGCGTTCATTTCCTCAAGCATTGGCATGCCGTCCTCAATTCCTTTCTGCGGCACGGCCACTACGCCCACAAGGGCTATCTCATTCGTGTATTCGCCGCTTTGCCGTTCACGGGAACTTGTACGACTCTCAATCCTCATATAGTTGAAATCGTCGTTTTCCACTTCTATATTCTCAAAGAGTAGCACGGCTTGTTCCTCGCCAGTGTAGGTGAGTTCAATCGTCTCTGAGTTATGAGAACTGGTGCGACCCCCTTCGAGATAATACTGAGTGGCCCGTATTTTGCTCTTGGGCTGTGCCTCTGTGGGGCTGTCGGGATAGAGCAACGGTGCGGCAATCAGGTAGATATTATAGGGGATGCCTGGCAACATCTTCAGCGCATATTGTAGTCTTGGTGTGGCGGAAGGAGAGGAAAGTTCGGTTCTCCAGCTTCCGTTCTGCTCGATGAGTGCACACGAAGAAGGGGTCTCCCAATACTGGTCGGCGGTCAGGGTGTCGGGCTGAGCATACCAGCGCAGGAAATCTTCCTCGTCAAATCGGTCAGACGTGCGGAGCACACCGTCCAGGCATTGCACTTCGGTGCTGGTGGAGCACAGGTCGTGCAACCGTTCTGCAGTCAAATAGCGGCTAAACCAGAAGTCGCGATACTTTTCCCTGTCTCCTTCCGGCGATTCAGCGGCAAAGTATTGCGGGTATGTCGTTTCTATTCTCTGCCGCTAGTCGGCAGTCCAGTAGACGAGCCCATCGTCAGTGGTCGCGGTTGTCTCTCCGAGCATGGGAACCACCTCCTGTACGTACATTTCGCTATAGGGGAGTTCAATAGGCGAGTAGCAGGACTCGGGGACTCTCTGCCACCGACTATACTGAAATTGAGCCCCCTCGTCTGCGTGCTTATACGTTCGGAAATCATAGATGGCGTATGCAAACATCTTTATCGAGTCTGATCCTGCCTTCAAGCAAGCATCGTCAAAAGGGAAAGGCTTGGCACAGCGAACGCTCAACAGGCGGAGCCGGGCAAGAAATCTTGTGGGGCATGTAGCTCTTTGATAGTAATTATACTGACCAGTTATAGGGACTTGTATTGTCTCGGACTTGGCGGCCGAATAGTCAATGGCGCCGTATGCGTTCTTCCCAAACAGGCTTTCCTGCATGATGGGAGCCTTCCACGTGCAGGGCAGTCCGAGTGTGTCTAACTGGAAGTAGCTGCCACAGTTGAGCGGACAACAGAATTGTGCATGTGCCGTGTCGAAGGGCAGGGGAATCTCTTCCGTGCATATTCCCGTGGCGGGATAGGGAATGATCAGTTTGGAGACGGAGGGCAGCAACGTGCGCAGTTCCCCCTGACGCGTGTAGATGACCTTTCCGTCGTCCGACGTGTAGTAGAGCGGATGGTCTTCGGGCAGGGTTATCTGCATGAGCGAGTCGCAGGCGTTGAAAGCCATTACGCCCAGCTCGCCCCGATAGGAAGAAAGTCCTTCCACTTGTCTGAGTTTCGATGCGGCAAAGGCCAGATGTCCGATGCGCTGCAGCGACTGCGGCAACCTCACCTCGGTCAGACTGTCACAACCCATGAACATGCGGTCGGCAATAGCAGATACGTCCTTGGACAGATGTATGCTCTTGAGGCTCCAACAACTATTGAACGCGCCCGCACCATACTCCACATCAGGCATTATCTCTGCGTGCTTCACACGTGTGCAGGAGAAAGCATACGCCCCCACGCTCTTCAGAGAGCCGGAAGCCGGGGCTGTCTCTATGTCTGAAAAGCTGAAAGCCCCCTCGCCTATGGTCCTGACAGTCTCGGGGATGGAGAATGTGGGCTGATAGAACCTGCACGAAGCGAAGGCGTGGTCGCCTATATCCGTAATCCAGTCCGGAAGTACAAATTCGCGTTTATAAAAACCTACATCATAGAAAGCATAGGGGCCAATGACGGCGACATCGCTGGGGATGGTAGTCCCCCAACAGCCTGCTGCCAGCGTGTTCGAGGCTGTATGAACGATAGCATTACAGTCCCCTCGGCTGTCGTATGTAGCGTTCTCTTCGTCCACGCGAATCGTTTCCAGATTTCCTCTCAGGCAGCCAGCCACGTATGAGACGTTCTTCGGAATCGTAATTTCCTTGAGGCCATTAGCCTGGAAAGCATACCGCCCGATATCCTTCAGCCCGACGGGCAGTTCGATGGAGGTCAATCCAGTACCTGCGAAAGCCGCAAATCCTATCTTTGTGAGGGAAGCGGGCAGTTCGACGGATTTCAGTTTTCTTACGTCATAGAAACACATGTCAGCAATGGTCTTTACCGTATTCGGAATCTTCATGATGATTTCGTCTATGCTGCTAATATACGGAAAAGAGCCGTTGAGGTCAATCTCTGTCACGGTAAATGTATTTCCGTTGTGCTCGACGTTGGAGGGTAGTGTTATTGTGGCTACTTTGTTTTCTACTTCGTAATAATAGTCATAGTGTGGTACTGCAACTAATGCTACGGTCTTTTCCTCGGCCGACAGTATCCGGTATTCCCAATTGGATTCGGTAAAGCGCTCTCCTTCGCCCTCTTGTTGTGCTGATACCTTGCTGCTCCACACGACAAGCGCGAGGAACATCATCAAACGTGTAAAATACTTCATGCTGTTTAGAGTTTTTTAGTTGCCACCTTCCCCTAGAGCGGACATAATCTTCATTTCTGTGTACGAGAGAAGCGGGGGTAATGTCCTCACCCATCTTGTGACTGGTATCGCCAAACACCATCGCTGAAATGAACTGAAAACAATATACCCACCGCCGTTTATGCAGCTACACAACGGCGGCGGGCCGTATGCGTACGTACTACATACATAGCAAGGGGCATTGTTTCGACATTCATCCTTCAGCTTTTGAAATTGGCGATTTCGTCACAAAGGATGAAAGCGTTGGACGCTCTCTTGGCCCCGTGGCTGTCAATCTTACCCTAAAGGGCAGAACGGTCCACAGGACAAGGGCAAAGGTACAAAGTTTTTGTGAATATACAAAGTAATAGACAAGAAAACAGCGAGAATAGCGATATAAAAGCAATGCACCACCGTCGTAGAAGTTCTACTGGCGGTGGTGCATTGGCTATTGTTGTTGATATGTGGACGGCCGGAATTGCTTATCGACTTGTCTCGCTTCCGCTTCGCTTACTCCTATTATACGAGCGGTATTCGTCCAGAAGAATCTCTACGTCGGGCTCTGTGAGCGCACCCTCGTGGGGCAGGCGGAAGCGGAGGTACTTGATGGGGATGCCGCGCTCGCGCCACATCTGTTCGTAGTAGGTCTGGATGGATAAATCGAGTGAAGAATTGGCATCACTCCCATAGAGGTCGTTCGTACGGGCTTCTATGGGCAACTTGTTTGCCTTTAACATTTCCTCGGTATAGGTGAAGAGGAAGTTGCTGTCGGTCTTCAGGTGGATGTGGCCATCGTCCACGAGGAAGCGGCGGTAGCGCTGGAGGAAGTAGGTGCTGGTGAGGCGCTTCGTGGCCTTCTTCATTTGCGGGTCGGAGAAGGTGAGCCATATTTCGCTGACTTCGTTGGGAGCAAAGAAGCGGTCGATAAACTCGATGTGGGTGCGTAGGAAGGCCACATTCGTCATCCCGCTGTCCAGGGCATCCTGTGCACCGGTCCACATGCGGGCGCCCTTGATATCGACACCAATGAAATTCTTATCGGGATAGCGGCGCGCCAGTCCCACGGTGTATTCGCCTCGGCCGCAACCGAGTTCCAGCACGATGGGGTTTGGGTTGTGGAAGAATAGGTCGTTCCAATGCCCTTTTAACTCAAAAACGGTTTCTTCCTTGATGGTGTTGAACGGTTGCTCGATGACCAACGGATTGGCGGCCATGTCGGCGAACTTTGCTAATTTCCCTTTTGACATATAAATATTTGAATTAACCTGTTAACCCGTTAACCTTTTAACCTTTTATACAAAGAATAGTGTTACGCCGAGGACGGCAATGATGGCACCAAAGACCTCGGCCGGGGTGACTTTTGTCTTGAAGATGAGGTGCGAGGGCCAGATGATGAGGATAGGGGTGAGCGACATCAGGGTCTGTGCTACGCCAGCCTTGGCATACTGAACGGCCAGTAGGCTTAGCGAGACGCCTACGGTGGGGCCGAGCAGCGTGGCCCAGAAGGCGAAGTGCATGCCCTGGCGATTACGGACGGCAGTTGTGAGGCGGCGGACATGCCCCTTTGCTATGAGTAGAAGCAGGAAGCAGCCCAACCCGGCCAAGGCCCGAATCATGGTGCCGCCTACGGGATAGGCGAAGGTGGAAAGGCCTGACTCCAACGGTGCGGAGGCGGTGTAGTGTTCCAGCCCAATCTTGCTCAGTACCAATCCGACGCCTTGGCCTAGGGCGGCTCCTGTGCCGAAGATGATGCCCCGGAAGGGGAGTTTGAAGTTGAAAGAATGAGAGAATGAGAAAATGGGAGAATGAGAATCCTTGTTCCTTGGCTCTTGCTCTTTCCCCATTATGCTCATGCTGATGCCCAAGATGGTGATGGCCATGCCCAGAATGCCCAACAGTGTCATTCGCTCGCCCAGCATCAGCCAGGCCGTGATGGCAGCAAAGGGCGAGGCCAGGGTCATAAAGAGTTGGCTGAAACGACTGCCGATGAGGTTGTAACTGTTGAACAGGCAGTAGTCGCCGAGACCGAAGCCCATCAGTCCGCTCAGGGCCATCCACATCCACGTCTCGCCGTCGGCCAGGTAAGGGTAGGGGTGGCCCACCATAAACCACAGGGCTGTCCCTAATAGGAGTAGGGACAGCGCCATGCGGATTACGTTAAGTTGCAGTGCTCCGAGTCGTTTGCTGGCCAGTTCGCCAAAGAGGGCGCCTGTGGTCCAGAGTACCGCTACGACCAGAGCAATGGATTCGCCAATCACTTGATGTCGATGACGGGGATGTTATCCTTGTCGTTGTAGTAGAGGTTCTCGCCTGCCATGCCCCAGATGAAGGTGTAGTAGTAGGTGCCGGCAGCAGCGTGCATCGACCACTCGGGCGACATGATGGCCTGCTCGTTGTGGAGCCATACGACGCGGCTCTCCTGCGGCTCACCCATGATGTGGGCAATGGTCTGACCCTCGGGCAGATTGAAGTAGTAGTAGGCCTCGATGCGGCGGCCGTGGGTGTGAGGTGGCATCGTGTTCCAGGCGGCGCCGGGATTAAGTTGAGTCAGGCCCAGTTGCAACTGGCAGGGACCCTCCTCCAGCACGTCGTTGACGATGAGCTTATAGACGGTGCGGTTGTTGCACTCCTCCAGGCTTCCTACGGGCCCCCAGACGGCCGCTTTCAGCGAACCCTTGCGTCCGTCGAGCGTAATCCACTGGGTCTTGTAGTGCTGGTGGGCAGTAGCCGAATTAAGGTAGAACTTGGCGGGTTTTGAGGCATCCTTCGAGCGGAACAGCACTTCCTTGTTTACGTCCTTGTCCTTGCCGATGTGGCCGCGGCCGATGTAGAGGGCCTCCTTGGGCGAGAGGGCATATTCCTTGCCATCGACGATGACCCAGCCGTCGCCCTCGCCGCAGTTGACGACACCGAGTTCGCGGTTGTAGAGGAAGTACTTGTCCTTGATGCCCGGGTCAACGTCGAGACCCAGTTCCAGGAAGTTCTCCAACTTCAGGTCTTTCGTGACAGGCATGGCACCGCCATAGATGAAGCGGTCGTAGTGGGAGTAGGTGAGGTTAATCTGGTCGGCCTCCATCACCTTCTCCATGACGAAGCGGTCGCGCAGGGTCTTGGTGTCGTAATGTTTCACGTCTTCGGGGTGACAAGCCGTCTGGAAATTGACGTGCTGCTGTGCGAAAGCTGTTGAGCCAACTGCCATGGCAATCAGAAGAAATAGTTTTTTCATATTAGTGTATGTTTTAATTGTTTTCAGTTTCAGACTCCTTCTCTTCGCGGACGATACGCATGCGGTTCCATACCACCATGGCCAGCGTGACGAGCGTGAGCACGCCCATTCCAATCCACTGGAGGTACTTCACGCAGGCATAGATGACGTAGCCGAAGAGCGACGAGGCAAAGTCCATGGCACCAGCCTCGAAGCCGGTGGGAATCTGTGCGGCCTTGTCCTGCGTAGCCTCAAAGACGGTGTTGGCTGCCAGCGTAAAGGCGGGAGCCATGTCGGTGACGAAATAAAGGCCGATGGTTACGGCTACCAGGCCGATGATGAAGGTCTTTACCACATTGCCCTTCGTGTAGGGCAGCACCATCACGAAGACGTAGAACATGCCAGCCAGTGAGGCTAGGGGCAGGAATTGGTTGCCAGCCTTCGACAGGGCAATGGCCAGAACCAGCGTCACGGGGATGAGCAACAGCGACACGACCAGCGTGGTGGGGTGGCCGATGACCAGGGCGGGCGACATGCCGATATAGACCTTCTTGCCGTGGAACTTTCTCTTCACCACCTCCTGTGTCTTCTCCGAGATGGGCATGAGACCGTCGATAAAGAGGCGGGTGATGCGGGGAATGAGTTCCATCACGGCACCCATGGTCACACCGAGGAAGAGCACCGACTTGACAATGCTCATCACGGCATCAGCCGTCGAGTCGAAGCCTGCTGCATAGGCAGCAAAGTTGGTGAAGTGGTCGAAGTGGGCGGCAGCACCTATCAGGGCGCCCACGATGACGCCAAGTACCAGCGGTTCGCCCAGGACGCCGAACTTCTGCTTCAGTCCTTCGGCATCGATGTTCAACTTAGAGAAACCGGGAATCTTGTCCAACAGCCAATTGATGCCGATGGCAAAGAGCGTGAAACTCTGACAGAAGGGCTGCGGGATGCTGATGCCGTCCATGTTGTCGTAGTAGCCCTGGAAACGGTCGGCTGTCAGGTCGGCCATGACCAGTGTGACGATGTAGCACGAGATGGCTGCGAAGTAGCCCCACAAGAGGCTCTGTCCCATGACGAAATAGGCCACGGCACCGATAAAGGCAAAGTGCCAGTAGTTCCAAAGGTCGATGTTGACCGTGCGCGTGCACTTGGTGACAAGCAACAGGAAGTTGATGCCCAGGCAGATGGGGATGATGAGTGCGCCGACGGCTGTGTTGTAGGCCACGGCGGCGGCGGCGGGCCATCCCATGTCGAAGACCTTCAAGTCGAGTTGAAATATCTTGGAGATGGCGTCCAACGGGGTGTTGAAGTTGGTAGTCAGCAGGGCCGTGACGATGCCCAGACCGACGAAGCCGACACCTACGTAGAGGCCCGACTTCAGCGACTTGCCAAACTTCATGCCGATGCACAGGCCGATGATGGTAAACAGGATGGGCATCATGACCGATGCACCCAGACTGATGATGTACGAGAATACTTGTTCCATATCAATTGTCAATTATCAATTATCAATTATCGCTCAATCCAGCGCAAACGTGGTTCCGCCGATGCGGTTGCCGTCGGCAAAGATGTCGGCCCGGTACTGCCCGGCCAAGAGCGTCTCGTTTACGTCCCAATAGACGGTTACGGGTAACTCTTCGCCCGCATACTCCACGTCCTTGCGCATCGAGTACTCCAGCGTGCGATTCTCGAAGGGGAACGTGCCCCCCTGCGTCAGCACCTGTCCCGTAGGCGTCGTCAACCTGACGTAGAGGCTCTTCATACCCGTCTGCGCCGTTACGTTTCGGCTGACGGTGAACGACACTTGCAGTCGCTTTACGTCCTTCACCTTCGAGGTCTGCTTCCCCTTCCGGTTCTTACCAATGGCCGATACGCCTGTGGCATCGAGTTGCGAGGCTATGGCCACCTTGTCGGTCAGCGACTCCTTCTCCGTGGTCAGGTTGCTGATGTGCTCCTGAGCCTGCTGGTTGACGGTGCGCAGGTTCTCGTTCTCCGTATTCAGTTGCTGGTTCAGTCGGTTCAGCGAGTCAATCTGCATCACGTAGTTGCGCAGTATGGCTCGGAGCGTGGCCAGTTCCTGCTTCAGTCGCATGATTTCGGCCGCGTCGTCGTCGCGCGTGCGACGCAACTGCTCCTGCAGTTCCTCCACGCGCCGTTGCTCCTTCTCCAGTTGTTGCAGGAGCGAGTCGTTACGGATTTGTGTCTGTAGCTCGCGGTATTGCTGGGCAAACTCCTCGTACTCGTTCTCCATCTCCCGCTTATCCATTTCGGCCAGTTGTTGCAGTTGTTCCATTTGCTGGCGGTCCTGCTCGGCCCGGTGGGTGCGCAAGGCCAGATAGGCAATGGCGCCCGCCATCAGCAACAGCAGGGCCGTGGCCGCCACTATCAGTAGATTCCTTTGTTTCATGCCTGAGAAAGTTTGTTTACAGGTGCAAAGATAATACTTTTTTCTTATACCACAAACTTGTGTTACAGAAAAACCCGGCCCCCGAGCCTCGTCGGCTTGCTCGCGCACCTAATAATTTCGGGCCTTACACCTAGGGAAAATCACATAACACCTAAGTGTAATCATTTTGGGAGTTTTGACATCACAAAAATGATGCTTTTTTACACGTCAAATCGTGTTTTGAAGTCAGTCGATGATTTTTTGTAGGCGAAGCACCTGACTGCAATGCTCGACAACGGCTTGGCGATGGGTGACGAAGAGCAGGGTCTGCTGGGGACGCATCCACTGGGTAAGGTTTTGCAGTAGTCGGGCTTCGGTCTGGGCGTCGAGGGCCGACGTGGCTTCGTCCAGCAGCAGGATGTTGCCCTGTCGCAACAGGGCGCGGGCAATGCTGATGCGCTGGGCCTGGCCTTGGGAGAGGCCGGTGCCGTCCTCGCCAATGCGACTGTCGAGTCCCAAGGGCAGGGAGAGGACAAATTCGGCACAGGCTGTGCGCAGGGCTTCCTCCATCTCCTGATCGGTGGCTTCTGGACGGCCGAGTTGCAGGTTTTGTCGGATGGTGCCTGAGAACAATGTGTTGCCCTGTGGTACATAGACGAGGTTGCAACGGGTGAGGGGGCTTACGTCCTGTGCGGAGTTTAGACTTTTGGCTGTGGAATACATTTCCACCCGTCCCTCTGTGGGGCGGAGTAGGGCCAGGACGAGGCGAATGAGCGTGGTCTTGCCTGCTCCAGTCTCGCCCAGAATGGCGGTGGAGGAACCTGGCGGGAAGTCGTAGTTGAGGTTGCGCAGTACGTAGCGCTCGTCTTCGGAGTATCGGAAACTGACGTCGGAGAGTCGCAGGCCGGCTCCTTCGGCAAAGCGCACGGGCAATCCCTCCTTTTCGACGGGAATTTCCTCGAGTTCCATAAGGCGTTCGCCAGCCGTAAAGGCACTGATGATGATGGGCACGAAGCGCGTCATCTCGCGGAAGGGACCTTGTATCTGGCCGACCAGTTGAATGAAGGCAAGCATCATGCCATAGGTGATGACTCCCTGATGGAGCCCGCGCACGCCCCATAGGAAGGCGAGCAGATAGCCTGTGGCAAAGCCTGCACTGAGCAGTGTGCCTGAGAGCGAAGAGAATACTGTGCGGTGGCGAACCTGTCGGCGCAGGTCTTGTTGGGTCTGGTCGAGGCGTTCGGTCATGGTGCCGATGCGTTCTAACGTCTTCAGCACGATGCGGTGCTGAATGCTCTCTTGCAGGATGCTTTGTATTTGGCTATCGGTATCACGTATTTCTCGAGTAATCCGTCGCATCTTCCTGACATAGAAACGACTAACGATTACAAAAATAGGGACGACACAGATGATGATGATGGCCAGTTGGGCATCCATCGAGTAGAGGAAGAAGAAGGCGCCGACGAAGCGCGTCAGAACGCTGAATGAGGCGGGTAGGGTCTCGGTGATGGTCGAGGTGACGTCGGCGGCATCGCGAATAAGTCGGTTGAGGACATCACCGCTGTGATGAACTTCGCGTCCGTTCCACTCGCTGGCCAGCAGGCGGCGGAAGAGTTGCAACTGCATGCGGTTCTGGGCGCGTACGCCAAGTAGGGCACTAATCCATCGGCGAGAGAATCCGATAGCTACCTGCATGGCCATAATGGTAATGAGCAAAGCTGCGCCGCGTCGTAGGGGAATGTCAGTGATGCGATTGGTGGCAATGTCGATGCAGAGTTTGGTGGACCAGATGAAGGCAAAGTCGAGTCCGACGCTCAGAATGCCGATGAGGGCGTTGAGCGTAGCCTGCAGACGTAGGCTCTTGGCCACGTCCCAAAACCAACGTATGATACTCCAACTATTTTTCACTCCTTCACTCCTTCACTTCATCACTTCTCAATTTCTAACATCATTTCCCCACATAAGTTTGTTACGTAGTGTCTTGAAGAACGAACTATCGGGCCGCTTCAGCACGCAGACGGCATAGGGAGCCTTATGGATGCGGAGGCGCTGGGTCTCGACACAGGTCTCGCTGCGTCCGTCCAAGGCCACGAGAAACTGATGGTTACGGCTCTCTACGCAAAGCGTCACTGTTGCATCGTCGCAAAGCGTTACGGGACGTATGCTAAGGCTGTGTGGGGCGACGGGTACAATTCCCAGCGTTTGGGCCTTTGGCGACATGATGGGGCCACCTACGCTCAGCGCATAGCCTGTAGAGCCCGTCGGTGTGTTGATGATGAGTCCGTCGGCCTGGTAGGTGGTCAGGTACTCATCGTTGACATCGACGCGAATGCTTATCATCGAAGAGTTGTCAAGTTTCAGCACGGCCACCTCGTTCAGAGCATAGGGAATGCCCTGAGGCTGTCCTTCGCTGTATTCGACTTGCAGTACACTGCGTCGCTCGGTGCGGTAGATGCCCTCGAAAATGTTGTTTATGGTTTGGTCTATCTCGTCGCCCGAAACGTCGGCGAGGAAACCCAGCCTGCCCGTGTTGATGCCGATGATGGGGATTCCCTTGCTGGCTATGCGACTGGCCGTTTGCAGAAAGGTGCCGTCGCCGCCCATTGATACGGCGAAGTCGGCCTCGAACTGGTCGCCCTCGAATAGGGCTGTAGGGCTGACGTCGATTTGCAATTGCCGGGAAAGATATTCGTGGAAGGGCCGGTCGATATAGACCTCGGCCTTGTGCTCCTCGAGCGAGCATAGGAGCTTCTTTACCAAAGTGGATTTCTTTGGCTGATAGATGTTACCGAAAAGGGCAAATCGCAGTCTGCGCATAATCGTAATGGTGTATTTTCGCACAAAAGTAAGAAATAATTGTGAATTATGGATTGTTAATTATGAATTTAATGCCTATCTTTGTAAAAAATATTGTGGAACTATGACGAAACTGAGCGTAAACATCAATAAAATCGCCACCTTGCGCAATGCGCGTGGCGGTAACAATCCCGACGTCTTGAAGGTTGCCTTGGACTGCGAGCGCTTCGGTGCGCAGGGCATAACCGTTCATCCCCGACCCGACGAGCGACATATCCGTCGGCAGGATGTGCTGGACCTTCGGCCACGGCTCACCACGGAGTTCAATATCGAGGGCTATCCCTCGCCAGAGTTTATCGAACTGGTGCGCCTCGTCGTGCCAGTACAGGTTACCCTTGTGCCCGATGCTCCTGGACAACTGACCAGTAACCATGGTTGGGATACAAAGACCCACCTCGACTTCCTGACCGATGTGACCGACCGGTTCCATGAAAAGGGCATCCGAGTAAGTATCTTCGTCGATGCCGACCCTGAAATGGTAGGGTATGCCGCTCGCACGGGAGCCGACCGTGTGGAACTATATACCGAACCCTACGCCTCGATGTACCCGAAGGACAGGGAGGCGGCCGTTGCTCCTTTTGTCCGTGCCTCCGAGGAGGCTCATCGCCTGGGTCTCGGACTGAACATGGGACACGACCTGAGCCTTGTGAACCTGCGCTACCTGCGCGAGCGGATACCCTATATCGACGAATGCAGCATAGGCCATGCCCTCGTCTGTGATGCCCTCTACCTCGGTCTCGAGGAGACCATCCGTCGATATCGTGAGTGCCTTGCCTAACTAATTCTTAACTCTTACTTTTTAATTCTTAATTGAAATACCCCATGATTTACACATTTCTTGCTACCGGCTTCGAGGACATAGAAGCACTGGCTCCCGTTGACATCATGCGCCGTGCAGGTCTCCAGGTTGAGACCGTCAGCATCACCGGCGAACGTATTGTAGTGAGTGCCCACGGCGTGGGTGTAGTGGCCGACCGTCTGCTGTCGGAGATTGACTTTCAGGATGCAGAACTGTTGTTTCTGCCGGGCGGACTGCCCGGGGCTACAAACCTCGACGCTTGCGAACCCTTGCGCGAAGGACTGCGCAACCACTATGAGGCTGGTCGCCTGATTGCCGCCATCTGTGCGGCTCCCCTTGTCCTTGGTCATCTGGGGCTGCTGGATGGATGTAAGGCAACTTGCTATCCCGGTTTCGAAACAGAACTGGGTGAGGCCCGCTACACCGCAGCCCTTGTGGAGCAGGATAGGCAGTTTCTGACTGGCAAAGGCCCAGGTGCAGCCTTCGCCCTCGGTTATGCTATCGTAGAATGTCTGGTGGGTGCTAATGTATCTGAACAGTTACGTGAGGGTATGATGTATAACTTTCTGATTAAGAATGCTTAATTATGCTGTAATAGTGGCGGGAGGCCGAGGCCTTAGGATGGGTGGGGACGTGCCTAAACAGTTTCTGCCAGTGGGTGGTGTGCCCATACTGATACGCACGCTGACGACCTTCCATGAGACCGATAACGACCTGCGTCTTATCCTCGTCCTGCCACACGACCAACAAGCATATTGGCGGCAGTTGTGCGAAGAATATCACTTCGTTGTACCCCATCAGATAGCCGATGGCGGCGAGACGCGTTTCCATAGTGTAAAGAACGGCCTGGACTTGATTCCCGATGATGCCGACGGTGTGGTTGGAGTACACGACGGTGTACGTCCTTTTGTCTCGGCTGAGGTCATCCGGCGTTGCTACGATGCAGCACGGGAGCATGGAGCCGTGGTGCCCGTCGTCCCTGTCGTGGAGACGGTGCGCCAGTTGCTTCCCGAAGGCGACAGCTTGACCGTCAATCGCTCGCTCTATCGTCTCGTGCAGACGCCGCAGGCGTTCCGCATCGCCCTGCTTAAGGAGGCATGCCGCCAACCCTACCAGCCTCAGTTCACCGACGACGCATCGGTGGTGGAGGAACTTGGCTACCGCATCGCCTTGGTCGAGGGGAATCGCGAGAATATTAAGATAACGACGCCGTCGGACATCCAGTACGCTGAATTTCTGTGTAAGTAATGTTACGCTGTGGAGAAGGACGCGCTTAAATATCCGATTACGTATCTTTCCAACGTAGGTGCTACGAGGGCAAAGTTGCTGAAGGACGGGATGGGCATCTCGACCTATGGTGACCTGCTTCTCCAGTTCCCGACGAAGCACATCGACCGCAGCCGCTTTTACTATACACACGAACTGACCTCGGAAATGCCCTACGTGCAGATGCGAGGCCAAATCCTGAGTTTCGAGGAACAGGGTTTCGGACGGAAGCGACGCATCGTCGGACACTTCTCGGACGGGCAAGGTATCGTAGATCTCGTATGGTTCAATGGCCTCCAGTATGTCGAGAAGTCGTACAAACTGCTGACGGACTATGTCATCTTCGGCAAGCCCACGCTCTACCGCGACCGCTTCAACATCACACACCCCGAAATAGAGAGCATCGAACGCTTCAACCGTTCGTCGATGGGGCTGCGTCCCTATTATTCTATTCCCGAAAAGTTGCAGAAGCGCGGCATCAATACGCGCATGATGGAGCAGTGGGTGGCTACGGTCTTTCGCATCATCCACGAACCTCTGCCCGAGACGTTGCCCGAGTACCTGCTGCGCGAACTCCAACTCATGTCGCGCGACGAGGCCATCCGCACCATGCACTACCCACAGTCGGCGGAGCACCTCAGTCGGGCCTCTTTCCGCCTGAAGTTCGAAGAACTCTTCTTTATCCAACTGAACATTCTGAGGTACAGCCGCGAACGTAGCCGCCGATACGCCGGATATGTGTTCACGAGGGTGGGGGACGTGTTCAACGACTTCTACTACCACCATCTGCCTTTCCCACTGACGGAAGCGCAGAAACGTGTCATTCGCGAGATACATACCGATATGAAGTCGGGCCGGCAGATGAACCGCCTGCTGCAGGGCGACGTGGGTAGTGGCAAGACCCTGGTGGCCCTGATGACGATGCTCATCGCCTTGGACAACGGCTACCAGACCTGCATCATGGCACCCACCGAGATACTGGCCGAGCAGCACTTGGAGACGTTTCGCCAATTCCTCGGTGATATGCCCATCCGCGTTGAACTCCTCACTGGTATGGTCAAAGGCAAGCGCCGTCAGGCCATCTTTGACGGGTTGCTGTCGGGCGAAGTCCATATCCTCATCGGCACCCATGCCGTAATCGAGGATAACGTGCAGTTCCGTTGCCTGGGCATGGTGGTCATCGACGAGCAGCACCGCTTCGGCGTAGCACAAAGGGCCAAGTTATGGTCGAAGAGCCAAACGCCACCTCACGTCCTGGTCATGACGGCCACACCTATCCCCCGTACGCTGGCGATGACGGTCTATGGCGACCTCGATGTGTCCATCATCGACGAACTACCGCCCGGGCGCAAACCCATACAGACCATCCACCACTACGAGAACAGGCTTGAAGACCTGTATCGCGGACTTCGGCAGCAAATCGACCTGGGTCGTCAGGCCTACATCGTCTATCCGCTCATCAAGGAGTCGGAGAAGATAGACCTAAAGAATCTGGAGGAGGGCTACCAACAGTTCTGCCGTGCCTTCCCCGACCTCCGCATCAGCAAGGTACACGGCAAGATGAAGTCGGTCGAGAAGGACGCGGAGATGGAGCGCTTCGTCCGTGGCGAAACGCAGATACTGATGGCGACTACGGTCATCGAGGTTGGCGTGAACGTGCCCAATGCCTCGGTCATGGTCATCGAGAACGCCGAGCGTTTCGGCCTTGCCCAACTGCACCAGTTGCGCGGCAGGGTGGGGCGTGGCGCCGAGCAGTCGTACTGCATTCTGGTCACGGGCTTCAAGTTGGCGAGCGACACCCGTAGGCGCATACAGATTATGTGCGAGACCAACGACGGCTTCGAAATAGCGGAAGAGGACATGCGCCTGCGTGGCCCCGGCGACTTGGAGGGGACGCAGCAGAGCGGCATCCCCTTCGACCTGCACATAGCCAACTTGGCGCGCGACGGTCAGGTCGTGCAGTTGGCCCGCGATGTGGCTAAGCGTGTGCTCGAAAGCGACCCGCAATACGACCGCCCCGACCATGCCATGATGTGGCAAGCCCTAAGGGATTTGAACAAGAACTACATAGATTGGTCGGCCATCTCATAAAGTTAAATGATGTAAAATCGTAGCGAGTGCGAAGAAAAATCCGTATCTTCGCACTCGAATGGTATAAAAACGACGACGTATGAAACGGACGACACCCCTATTGATGATGCTGCTGTTCGGTCTCACGGCCGCATGGACGAGCGTGCAGAGTTACCGCATCACGCAGCGCGAGATTACGAACCAACTGACCGAGGCCCTGCTCCTTACGCAGGCAGACATGCCCGCCGACTGGCTTTCGACCGACACCATACGGCAGTTCCGCGGGCACATCCGGCAGGCTGAACTTAGGGAGAAGGCCGGGCTGGCGTTCTATACGGGCGAGGCCGACGACAGGCTGGCGGGGCTGCAAAGTCGGGAACTCCAGCTCTCGTCGTCGGTGCGTGCGCGCGGCTACCTCACCTATTCCGGCTGGCAGGTGTGGCGCATGTCCGACCAGCGCCTTACTGCCCTGCTGGCGCTGCTGATGCTGGCCAGCATGGCCTGGTCGCTGGGGGGAATCCGCCGGAGATACGGCGGACACGGTGGCCCGTCGCCCCACCTTTCGTTCCGTATGTCGCCATTGAGTGGCGACAAACAGAACAGCCTTCGCCTCACACCGATGCAGGAGCAACTCGTCAGCCTGCTGATGTCGGCGCCGGAGCGTTGCATGAGCAAGCAGGACATCTGCCAGGCCTTGTGGCCCGGAAAGCCCGATGCCAGCGAGACGTTGTACACGCTTGTGCGGCGCACGAAGCAGGCCCTGGAGCCCGAAGGGCGCATCAGCATCGCCTCGGAGCGCGGCCGTTCGTATCGCATCGTTATGTAAGTTGAAAATTGAAAATTGAAAGTTGAAAGTTCTTTAACCCGTCGTTCCGGCGGTTTCATTATTTCCCCATTTCATCGAGGTTTTAGGCATTGTCAGTGAAATGTCAGACTAATGTCAGCGAATATTCTTGGTGACGCGGTGGCAAGGTCGTAACTTTGCCCCCGCAAAACAATATTCGCAATAGGATGAAGACATTAGTTACAGCCCTGATGGCCCTGACCACGTTGGGAGCATGGGCACAGACACAGGAGGAGAAGGCCGATTCCCTGCAGGAGGAACGGCGCGACAGCATCCAGTTGGAGGCCGAACTGCCGACCGTAGCCATCACGGCACAGCGGCAGTTGGTGACGCAGGACATCGACCGCATAGGCTACGACGTCTCGGCCGATGAGGACAGCCGTACGCACAGCGTCCTCGATATGCTTCGCAAGGTGCCTTTCGTGACTGTCGACGGCGAGGAGAATATCCTGGTGAAGGGTTCCTCGGCTTTTAAGATTTACAAGAACGGGCGCTTCGATCCCACGCTCACGAAGAACGCGCGCGAAGTCCTGCGCTCCATGCCGGCAACGATGGTGCGTCGCATCGAGGTCATCACGTCGCCGGGGGCCAAGGAAGACGCCGAAGGCACGGAGGCGATACTGAACATCGTGCTCATGGACGGCAGGCACATGGAGGGGATGACGGGGAGCCTGTCGGCCAACATCAATACCCTGCTGCACCCGAATGCCAGCGCTTACCTGATGACGCAGGCGGGACGGCTGACCACGAGCCTGAACTATGGCTACGGAGGGATGTCGAAGCGCGAGACCCAGGGCTACTACGACGGCTGGATGGACTATGCGGAGACGGGCCACCACGTCGCGAGCCAGAGTCGGCAGCAGTCGCCGGGCAGCGTGCACAACGTCAGCCTCGACATGAGCCTGGAACTGGACACGCTGAACCTCATCTCCGCGTCCCTGGGCGGCTACTTCTACGACCTCAACGTACAGGGCGACTCGCACTGGGCCATGACCGACGCGACGGGCGCACCCCTGTATTCCTATTCCTCGCACTTCTGGATGCCCGACTACATGCACCAGTCGTGGCAGGGGCGGGCCGACTACGAACGGCGCACGCGGCGCAAGGACGAGCGACTGACCCTCTCCTACATGCTGGCCCTGACGCGCCAGCGCACCGACGACGAGACTACGTACTCCGACCTCTGCGACGTGCCCTTCACGTACACGGGCCTGCTCAGCCGCAGCCGTGAGCACTTCACGGAGCATACGTGGCAACTCGACTGGCTGCGTCCGTTCTCACATGGTCACCAACTGGAGACGGGAGGGAAGTATATCTGCCGCCTGAACCATAGCACGAACGAGCAGGACTATCAGGGGACACCGGACACTACGCGCACGACCTTCCGCCACCGCACCCACGTCGCTGCCCTCTACGGCGACTATACCTACCGCCGTAAGCACCTGTCCTTGCGGACCGGGCTCCGCTACGAGTACAGCCGCATGGTGGGGTGGGGCATCCGCCATCGTCTGCACGACCTCGTCCCACGCGCCGTACTCCACTGGCGCATGTCCGACCGCCAGAGCCTGAAACTTGAGTACGTCACCACCATGAGCCGCCCGGGCATCGCCTACCTCAACCCCGCCGTCGAGCGCTCACCCTTCCGAGTCCGCCAGGGCAACGCCGCCTTGCGCAGCAGCCGACAGCAGAGCCTATACCTTATATATATGTATATGGGCCGCCGCCTGACCCTCAACCTTGCGCCGGCGGTGAAGTGGAGCCACGACGGCATCGGCCCGGTGCTGACCACCCAGGGCGACGTCCACTACCAGACCTACGGCAACGTCATCGACCACCGTCGCCTGCAACTTGAGGGCTACCTCCAGTGGCGACCGTGGGAAAAGACCACGGTCGCCGTGAACGCAAACCTGGGACAAGACCGCTACGCGAACGGGCAGTTGGCCTTGCACGACGGGCAGTCCGGCCTCCGCCTCTCGCGCTTCTCCGGCTTCGTCTACGGCTACGTGCAGCAGAAGGTCTGGTGGCGTCTGCAACTGACACTGGCTGGTTACGGCCAGGTGGGCCACGCCATCGCCGGCGTATACGGTTACGACGACCCGTGGTGGGCGGGCAGCATGAGCCTGCAACGCTCGTTCCTGCGCGACGACCGCCTCAGCCTTCGCCTCTCGGCCAACCTGCCCTTCACCGCCTACAAGGGCTACACGAATCATGTCATTCAGGGCGATTACACGCAGACGAGCCATCAACGCAGCCGCAGCCGCTCGTTCTTGCTCTCCCTCACCTACCGCTTCGGACAACTCAAGGCCCACATGCGCAAGGCCGAGACCAGTATCGAGAACGACGACATCGTCGGGGGGATAACGAAGGGAAATTAGGATTTATGACAACGAAATTTATTTTTTTCAACAACGAATTTAACGAATTAAACGAATTAAAGATATGGGATTAAAACACAGATTACACAGATTTCACAGATTAAGAATACTATTTTTCAACAACGAATTACACGAATTTCACGAATTATGGATGTGGTATTTAAACACAGATTACACAGATTTCACAGATTAAGAATACTATTTTTCAACAACGAATTACACGAATTTCACGAATTAATTAAGTATTTGTTTGCGATAAAGGCCGTAAGGCCAATTCGTGAAATTCGTGTAATTCGTGGTTAAATAAAATAAAGTTAATTCGTTTAATTCGTTAAATTCGTTGTTAAATGAAATAAAGATAATCTGTGAAATCCGTGTAATCTGTGTTGAAATGTCAGTTTAATAGTTGTTTAGATATGAAGAGTTTATGCATTACATTCCTGTGTCTGGTGCTGTTGGCGGCGGTGCTTGCCGCACTGAACCACCATCGTGAGCACAGCCACGACGAGGACACGTACCTCGAAGGTCTGGAGCATCGGCTCCAGTGTGCCGACTGGCAGGAGTACACCGACCCGACCTACGGCTACCGTATGCGCTATCCCTCGTGCTTCCTGCCCGCCGAGGCCGAGGGCGAGGGGGCCGTGCGCTTCGCCTACGTCGAGGAGATGCCGCTGCGCCAGGTCCAGTACATGACCCTGGAGGTCGATACCGAGGTCCTGCGCGACACCCTCGACCCCTACGCCGAGATGCGCCGTCGGGCCCAGGACATCGGCGGTGTCTGTCTGCGCCGAAGTCCCACGGAGTACCTCATGACTGCCCTCTTGAAGAGCCGCGACCCCCACGTCACCGCCTACCACATGCAGGCGAAGTACGTCCTCCGCCAGCGCATCTGGTTCGTCCAGACCCTGCTCTATCCCGAGGACTTCGCCCCGGCCGTCGGCCGCCTTGTCCACGAGGTCGAGGCCTGGCAACCGTGGGAGTAGCATCGCAAGTCCAAGTTTTTTTTGCCTCATCCGCTATTTTTTTCAATTTTCACCGACATATTCTCGTTATACCTGTGTATATAAGGGTAGAAAGGCAGAACGATGGAAGACCTGGAACAACGAATGATAGATGCGGCCCGAAGGGGCCAGGCCGAGGGCTACGGGTACCTGATGACGAGGTACGGCCGTCGGGTACATCTGCTCGTGAGCCAGGTGATACGGGACGCCCGCGACGCGGAGGAGGTGGCGCAGGATGCCTTCGTCCGGGCCTTCGACAGGCTGGAGGCGTTCGACCCGGGGCGGGGCAGTTTCGCGACATGGATAGGGCGCATAGCCTGGAACTTGGCGCTGAACGCCGCGCGGGGGCAGGGCGACAAGGGGCTAGAGTTCCTAGACAATCTAGATAATCTAGAGAGACTAGATGGACTAGACAATCTAGGAAATCTAGACCATCTAGAAGAGACCGAGCGCCTCGCGCTGCTGGACAGGGCCATCGACCGCCTGCGCCCCGAGGAGCGGACGCTGCTGCACCTGCGCTACTACGACGGGCGGTCGCTCCAGGAAATCGCCGAGGTCATGCAGACGGCGACGGGGCCCCTGGCCAGCAGGCTGCAACGAATCAGACAGAAACTCAGTAAACTCATAGGCTTATGAAAGAGACGATGGACAAACCGAATGACGGACTCCGGCGCACAGCCGCAGGGCGACGCGAGGGCGACCTCGACGACCTGCTGCGCGAAGCCCTGGAGCGGCGGGCCGAGAGGGTTCCGGCCCTGTCGGACGACTTTCAGGACAGGGTGATGGCACGGATAAGGCCCCTGTCCAACTCCCCTCGAGGGGAGGAGGGCCGAGGCCAGCGCCGCTGGTGGATGGTGTCCCCGGCCATCGGGGTGGCAGCGGCCGTCGTTGTCGGGCTGTTCTTCCTTTGGCAAGAGCCGAAGGGCGGGGCGAACGGGTTTGACGGGCACGATGAGTCGGCGGCCCGTGTTGTGGCCACGGAGGGCGAGAGGCCGGGCGGTGAGGCGGCAACGCCGGCGGGGAGGGCGGAAACATCGGCGGGAAAACCGCCGACCACACTGCCCTTGGTCGCCGAGGCCCCCGCGCCTGTCCCCTCCCAACAAGGGAGAGCCGGGGGTGGGACCCCTGGGAGGACCGGGGGGGAGCCTGCCAAGAGGGCAGGGGATGGTGCCCCTAGGAGGGCCGGGGGAAAGTCGGCCAAGAGGGTGGGGGGCGACCCCGTGTCTGCCGCCTCTGTTGCCGACCTCTACGCCACCATCGACCTGATGACCGACCAGGCACTACGCGATGCCGAGCGCCTGGCGATAGAGACCCTCTCGCGCAATGTCGCTGCCGATACGCCGTCTTAGTGCATAGTTCACAGTTCATAGTTCATAGTTCATAGTTCATAATGCATAATTCTTCATTCTTCTTTCTTGATTCTTAATTAATATAGACATGAAACGCCTAATCTTTCTTCTCTTAACTTTCAACTTTCAACTTTCAACTTTCAACTCCCTTCGGGCTCAACCCCACGTCGATGCCGCCTTCCGTGCACTGGCCTTGGAGGCCACCGGCGGGGAGATGGCGGAGGAAAAGGTGCATTCCTCGGCCACGGATGCCCGGTTTACGCTCAAGATGCACGTGCCCTTCTACCTCCGACCCGAGCAACAAGGGCTGCTGACGGCCGTGTATGAGGCCATGGAGACCGACCGCGCGACGCGCACACAATACTACCTTCAGGACGCCTTCTCGGCCCGGCAGCGGCCCATCCGCATGGACACGCCCCACCAGTCGTCGTACTGGCTGACCGACGAGTCCTCGAACGTCTTGTGGGGAGGCTTCTTCGTCGAGGCCGACGAGGAGGTGGACCTGCCGACCACGGTCCTGGCCCCCGGGCAGTCGCGTCCCACGCTTTACCGCTACTACTTCCTGTCCTACCAGATCGAGGGCGATGGCATGATGTCGGGATTCATCGAGCGCATCACCTTCGACGCCGATACGCAGGAGCCGCACATCCAGCCGGTCGGCCGGCCGAAGTACCAGCCCCTCGTCGACGCCATCACGGCCTTCGGTGCCGACCCGAATGTGCAGTTGCGCCGCAACCTCAGCGAACGCCGCGCCGCAGCCACGGGACAGTGGACCCACATCCACTCGACCCTGGGCTTCAACCTGCCCCTCGAGGACGAGGCACGTCTGCTGGGACCGCTCTGGAAGGCCTTCCTCCAGGAGGAGCAACACGCCTACCGTTTCCTGAACAAACCCGCGGGGCAGGTGGCCAGCGACGTGCAGATCGTCTGCGACGAACAGGGACATACCATCGGACTGGGCAGCCAGCAGGGCTGGAACATCGTGTACGTGTACTTCAACGACGAGGACTTCCCGCGCAACCGCTACGTCTATGCCCTGTGGTACAAGGCGGACGTGCCCCGCCAGCGCATCGTGGGCGAACTCATCAAGATCAACACCCTGCGCCCCGAAGGCGGTACCGTGCAGTGGCCCTTCGTGCAGACGACGGTGCCCACATACCTGTGGCGCATGACCGTCAACCCCTACGACTATCGGGTGCAGGAACAGGACGTCGTCGCCCCCTCCTCCTACCGTATGGAGCCCGACGTCGCTCGCATGCAAGCCATACTCCAGGACCTTCCCGGCCTCGACCTCCAGCCCCTGCGCGTCATGCTCGACACCCTGATGGCCGGGCGTGTGCGGCAAATCGACGCCTTCAACGTGGAGATGCTGGACATACAAGACCGCTATCGCGAGTCGCTCGAGGGGCTTCGCGACATGCAGAAACTGAACATCGACGCCCAGGAGTACAAGCGCATGACGCCCCAGGAACGTATCGACTACAACAACCGGGCCAGGGAGGAGTACCAGGCAGAGTTGGACCGATTGAACGAGATGTACTCGGAGTACGTAGTCAACATCGTCCGACGTCATAACACCCAGGACTACGGCATCTTCCGCCGCGACTCCCTGCCCAGCGACGTGTTCCGCGCGACATTCGGCATCCTCGTCATGGCCTACCGGGGCGACGGCTCCGAACACGATGCCCTGGTGGCCGAGCGCCTGCGCCAGATGGCCGAGATGGCCGGCGACGAAGCCTCGCGCCCCGTCCGCCTGGGTATGCTTCAGAAACTCGACAGCCTCGCGAACCTGCCCCATCCGAACCTGCCCCGCAACATCGTCAGCGTGCCGCAGGAGAGCCTCGCCGAAGCGGTCATGGCCCTCGATGTCCGGCCCGACAAGCCGCACGCCTCCACCGAGCCACCGTCGTCACCGCTGTTCCTTGTCGGCAAGAAAGTCCGGCTACCCAACGGCCAGATTGCCGTACACTCCTTGGACAAGACCACGCTCACGCTGCCCAACGGCGACACCATCCGTGCCGGAAAGATAACCGTCCACAACCGCAAGATGCGGAAGGCCGAACGCCGCCTCCGGCGAGCCGTGAAGCGAGCCAAACGGCGTTCT
The DNA here is from genome assembly GCA_017469925.1 of Bacteroidaceae bacterium. Lineage (GTDB taxonomy): Bacteria > Bacteroidota > Bacteroidia > Bacteroidales > Bacteroidaceae > Physcousia. The sequence goes on from JAFUFK010000005.1 coordinate 107,085, forward strand.
GAAAACATGCATCGCATGATTGAACGGCGATGGAAGTAATCCCCATCTCATACCGTTAGGTTTGAGGTTTAGTAAATAAGTTTAGTTTCTCGTGCCCCGCGGCCTGCGATAGGTAGCGGGGTACTTTATTGTCTGTTTATGATAGGCGAACCATGCCATCGGGGTAGTACAGCCTCGGCGTCATGGTAGTACAGCCTTGGCGCGATGGTAGTACAACCTCGGCATGATGGTTGTACAACCTCGGACACATGCTATATGCAATCTCGGCCATAAGGCTTATGCCCTATGGCCGAGGATTTATATTCTGGAGTTCTTGCTCCGGAAGGTCTGTCGCTTACGACTCGTGACTGATGAGCTTGAGGAACTCGTCGCGCGTCTTGGCTGCACGGAAAGCGCCCGTGAAGTCGCTGGTGGTCGTGACGGAGCCTTGCTTTTCAACACCTCGCATCTGCATACACATGTGCTGGGCCTCGACTACGACCATGACACCAAGGGGGTGCAGGGCCTGCTGTATAGCCTCGCGTATCTGCAGGGTCATGCGCTCTTGTACCTGAAGACGATGGCTATAGCAATCTACGACCCGGGCTATCTTCGAGAGACCCGTAATGTAGCCGTTGGGGATGTATGCCACATGGGCTTTGCCGTAGAAAGGTAGCAGGTGGTGCTCGCAGAGGCTGTAGAAGTTGATGTCTTTCACAATGACCATCTGGCTGTAGTCTTCCTTGAACTTGGCCTGGTTGAGAATCTTGATGGGGTCTTCGTCGTAGCCTCGGGTGAGGTCAGCCATGGCTTTTGCTACGCGGGAAGGTGTCTTCAGGAGCCCTTCGCGTCCGGCGTCTTCCCCGATGAGGGAGAGCATCTCGCGCACTCGCGTCTCAATATTCTGTTGCTGTTGGTTGTTCATAGACGTAGGCATTAATCTTACAACGTACGGTGATGGCTTCGCCAAACTTGCCTGTCCGGCGCATGTCCTTCAGAAGGGCTAACGCTTCGGCTCGCGTCTTGAAGTCGCCCACATGGCATATCCATCGGGGGTTGACGAATCGGGTATATACGGGTTGGTCCGGGAACTTCGACTTCACGAGGCCTTCCATCTGGTAGGCCTTGCGCTTGGCATCTCGTGAGTTCCCACCAGCATAGACCTGAACGCGATAGCCGTTAATCCTGACCTTGCGGGGTTGGATGCCCAAGAGGTCGGCTGAGAGGGTCGAGTCGGCGAGCAGCTGCGACAGGCCCGTTATGGTAGTCTCCGCCTGGGGCGTGGCGTTACCAGGTGTCTTGCGTCCGTTGACTAGGGCATCGATGTCGGTATCGTGATGGATGCGAACCGTACCCTGTCCCGTCAGTACACGCTGAAGGCGCTCGGTGAACGTCTGTGCGGGCGCTAATGAACAATGGGCTATGAAGAGAGAAAGGATGACAACGAGCTGTTTCATGTCCAAGCATCGATGATGCCCTTGAAGTCTTCGCACTTGAGGGCTGCGCCTCCAATGAGGCCGCCGTCGACGTCGGGCTTCGAGAAGATGTCCTTGGCGTTAGAGGGCTTGCAGCTGCCACCATACAGGATGCTGGTCTGCTCGGCCACTTCGGCACCAAACTGCTTCTTGATTTCGCCACGGATGAAGGCGTGCATGTCCTGTGCCTGGTCGCTGGTAGCGGTCTTACCAGTACCGATGGCCCATACGGGTTCGTAGGCAAGGATGACGTTCTTCATCTGCTCGGCGGTGAGGTCGTAGAGGCTGCCTGCCAACTGTGCGCCGACTACATCGTTCTGCTTGCCAGTCTCGCGCTCTTCGAGTACTTCGCCAATGCAGAAGATGACCTTCAGACCATTGGCCAAGGCCAGGTTGACCTTCTGCTTCAGAATCTCGGCGGTCTCGCCATAGTAGGCGCGGCGCTCCGAGTGGCCGAGGATAACGTACTGGGCTCCCGTACTCTTGACCTGGGCAGCGCTGACCTCACCCGTGTAGGCACCTTTCTCCTTGTCGGCGCAGTTCTCCGCACCAAGGCCAATGACAGTGCCTTCTACCACGCCGGCCACGGTGGCCAGATGGATGAAGGGGGTACAGATGACAACGTCACAATTGGGTTTCTCGGCAGCGAGAGCTGCCTTTAACTCGGTAGCCAGTGCTACACCTTCTTGCAGGTTGAGGTTCATCTTCCAGTTTCCTGCTACAATCTTCTTTCTCATATGATTTAAAATTAAATGGTTTAATGTCTTAATCTCTCATGTATCTTGTGCCGCTCGTAGAACTTGCGGCCTACCCAGATGCGGTCAATTAGCGTCCAGACGAGTATCGGTGCCAGAAACCACAAAAGTAGCCGGTAAAGAGCGCGCATGCGGCTCTGCGACTGCATGTGGCCTATGCGCAACTCCTCGAGTGGGGGCGTCTGCTCGTCAAGACTTGGCAGGTTGTTGGCTGACCACTTTTGTATGATGGTGCCGTCGTGGAGCAACAGGAGGCCGGGGTTGGAGCGTATCATGGTCTTCAGTACGGTGCCATCGGTCTGGGCAAAGTCGTATTCGGAGCCGGTAAGGTCCTTCCAGCGGTCGATGCTCTCAGCTATGCTCGACGTGAGTCCCAAGAAGGGGTAGCCCCGCTCGAGGCAATAGTCGTAGGCAGAGTTTATCTTGTCCATTGTGCTGTCGTCGGCCCTCTCGAGATAGGGCGAGACGAGCAGAAACTTGTAACCGGGCTGTCCGAGCCAGTCAAAAGTGATGTCGTCGCCTCTCTCGAGGTTCTGTATGGCGAAGTCGGTGTACAGCATTTCTGTACCATCGCTCTCCCATTCGGCCATCATGGCCTTTGGCAAATCGACTCCGATACGATAGGGGCGGAAGTCGATGATGGGCAGATAGCGGATTTCGTAGATGGCCAAGAATAGGGCAAACACCATCGTGTAGAGCCACAAGAGCCACTGGTTGCGCTCGGTAATGAAACGTGTTAGGCGCCGAGGGTTCAGCATGACTGCCAAGGCGGCCAAGAGCAGTACCACGTTCTTTGTAAACGTCTGCCAATGGGTAAGATGGAGCGCATCGCCAAAGCATCCGCAATCGGAGATGGCGTTGGTCAGGGCCAAGTAGAGCGTGATGGGCGTCAGCACAAGCATCATGGCAAAGGCCAGACGGGTAGTCGTGCGGCGCCGGATGCCGTAGAAGAGGTTGAAGCCAACGTACGTCTCGAGGAGGGCCAAAGCCACCGCAAGTATCAAAGGAGGCAGATAGGCTGTAACGGATGTCAAGCCAAAGGCTATGGCATAGTCTTCTATTTTGTATTGCGTGCCTCGTGGGTCAATCAACTTCACCACACCGGAGAAGATGAAAGTGGCGGAGAGCAGCAATCGGCATAGGTTAACGCCCAGCCACTGGAACCACCTCTTCGTCTTGGTCGTCATCGCCAAAGGTCAGCTTTATCAGTCCGAAGACCGCATAGTTCATCATGTCCATATAGTTTGCGTCGATGCCCTCTGACACCAACGTCGCTCCGCTGAGCGATTCTATCTGTTTCGTTCGGAATATCTTCATCAAGATGAGGTCGGTATAGCTGCTGACGCGCATGCCTCGCCACGCTTCGTCGTAGTCGTGATTTTTGCGTAGCATGAGTTTCAGGGTAGAGTCGGCCCATTTGTCGTAAGCAGCCAAGGCCTCTTCGGGACTCATGTCGTCAACCGATTCTGCATAACCTAGGTCGAGTTGTATCAAGCCCACGATGGCGTAGTTGACAATGCCGATGAACTCGGGACGTATGCCCTCATCAACAAGTGCAATGCCCTTGATCTCGATACTGCGAATACGGTTGGCCTTGATATATATCTGGTCGGTTACGGAGGAGGGACGCATAATACGCCAAGCTGCTCCGTAATCGTGCAACTTGTTGGCAAACAGTTCACGACACTCGGCCATAACCTGTCTGAATTGTTGTTCGGTATTCATATCAGATTAGGAACATTTCAGAATCTGACCTGGACGCAATGCCTTGAGCTTCGAGATGTGGTTGAGTTGGCATAGGCGATCGACGGTGATTCCGTGTTTCTTGGCAATCTGGGTCAGGGTGTCGCCCTTGCGTACCTTATAGACCTGAGAACGATTGGAACGACTGGCCATGCGCTGCTGTTGGTAGGCGCGGGATTCTTCGGCCTTCGATACAGCATCTTCGGCCGTTTCGGGCAGACGGCTCACGTCGTGGGCAGCCATCAGCTGGGAGCGGCCGTTACGGCGATAGATGTAGAAGTCGCCACGCACATCGCCTGCTTCGAAGCAGAAAAGTTTCTCGGGGTCAATCTTCTCGCCCAGCAAACGCGTCTCGAAGTGGAGATGAGGCCCCGTGGAGAAGCCTGTGCTACCACCCAATCCGATAGGCTCGCCGGCCTTTATTACTTGGTCGGGGCGTACAAGCTGTTTCGACAAGTGGCCATAGGTCGTCTCGAGGCCATTGGGATGACGAATGATGACGTACTTGCCATAGCCCTTGCGCCCTTGGTTTTGTACGACGCGCACCTTGCCAGAGAAGGCAGCTCGGATGGTGTCGCCCATATAGACCTTGATGTCCGTTCCGTAGTGGTTGCGGCCGAACTGGCGGCGGTAGCCGTAGTGGCTGTTCACAACGCGACTATCGCAAGGCATGTGGAACTGGCGCAGGTCGATTCGGTGCTCAGCAGGTAGTGCCTGATTGTATGTGATAAATTCGTTCGACCAGTCTTGATAGAGGTCGCCTGCAGGTGCGTCCATAGCCTCGACTTGAAGGAGCCGATGTATGGCCACGGAATCTACCGCTCGCAGTTTGACATCAATTGGTGCCTGTCGAGCCATAAGGTCCTGCCCTTTCATGGAGGTTGCGGACATCAGTGCGACAAGTGCTATACCAGATTTCAGTATGTTCCTAATTTTCATGGTCAGGGGTTAATAGGATTACAAATCGACTTCGTCAACGGCATAGAGCGAACTGAAGTTCAAATCGCCGAAGTCAAAGATTTCCTCGGGTTTGAAGAAACGGGCAATTTCTTCCTTAGCCACGTGCACGCCGTCGCTGGCATGTACGATATTCTGCTGGTTACTCATCGAGTAATCACCACGAATGGTGCCGATGGCGGCATTGCGGCCATTCGTGACACCTGCCATGGCACGCACTACGCGAACGACCTCGACGCCTTCGATACACATAGCTACCACAGGAGTGGCTTGCATCGACTTCTTCAAAAGGGGGAAAAAAGGTTTGTCTTTAAGATGGGAATAATGCTCTTCAAGCAGTTGGTCGGTCATGTAGAGCATCTTCATACCTATGATTCTGAGTCCCTTACGTTCGAATCGGCTAATGATTTCGCCCATAAGCATGCGCTTGACAACGGAGGGCTTCAGCAGTACTAAGGTTCTTTCCATTATGTATTGTTTTGGTTGTAGGTTATATTACATATAACGCATAATAACACAATTTCGTGTGCAAAGATACGAAATTCTTTGCGCACGCGCAAATGTATTAAGTTTTTTTAGGATTTTGGAGGTTACTTTCTTGTGCGCCACATGACGACGCTTGCTACAAGGAAGTAGGCTGCGGCCTGTATCCACAACGCTCTTAGCTCGGGCATTACATCGGCTGCCGTTGCTCCCATCGAGCCCACCCGCACGTAGGCACGTATGGCAAAGGTCGAAGGTATTAGCGCCCCTACCTTTTGCCAGAAGACTGGGATTGAGCTCAACGGCCACGAAACTCCCGAAAGGAAGAGAAAGGGCACAGACGTGAAGACGACCAGCAAAAGCACGTTCTCACGGTATCGTACCATCCACGAAAGCATCAGACCAAAGGAGATGCAAGCCAGCAGGTAAGGAAACATGATAGCCAGTAGGTCGCGCCATTGGGCTATCATCACCAAGCCAAACAGGCGAGGCACGACAATCGAGAGATAAGCTGCCCAGACGGAATAGACCATGAAATAGGCCAGCCCCTTGCCTAAAGCCAGCCGGAGCCCGTAGCCGTGACTGGGATGTAAGTGGGCTACCGTGAGCATGCGACGCCGTTCTCGGCGCGTTCCCTCCGAAAGACCGATGCCCAACATTAGCGTTTGTTGCAGGACAAGCATCAGGACACAAGGCAGGATAAAACCGGCATAACCGCCTGACGGATTGAAGATGGGTACCTCTTCGAAGCGGAGTGGGGCGGCCGAAATGTCCTCGTCGCGCTGGGTCGTCAACTTTGTCATCCGACTGATGCGGATGTCCTTGTTCATCTGCCCTACCACGCTGGTGGCTGTCATATAGATGGCCTTATATTGGAGTGTCATAGCCATATCGGCATAGACACTTACGAACGTCCGTCGCCCCTCATAGACGGCATCGGCGAGTTCGGCAGGTAGGTAGTATATGCCACGAACCTCTTGGCGCTCGACCATTCGCCGGGCTTCGTCAAGGCTGGCGGCACGATAGGCGACAGATACATCGGGAGCCGCATCGGCCTTTTGGATGAATTCGCGGCTCAATGCCGAATGTGACTCATCGACCACCGCCACAGGAACCTCGCGTATGACTTCGTTGTTGTATATCCAGGCATATAGCAACGGATAGACGGCAGGCATGAGCAGGCAGAAGAGAAAGACCCCCTCGTCACGAACAAAGGTCTTCATCTCGTCGCGCCATACAGCACAGACGTCGCATAGCTTTTCGTAGATAATATTCATCAGCCTATGGGACATAAACGTAATACTTCAACGCCTTCTTGATGCGGGGATAGACAAACAACGGCAGCAGGGCAAAGGCCACCAGCGCCACGACGTGCAGCCACACGTTGGCTACGGAATAGCCATTGAATACGACTGCCTGATACACCATGAAATAGTGGCGTAGCGGGAAGAGCCAAGTAAGAGCCTCCAGCGGAGCGTCCATGTTGGCCGCAGGGAATATGGAACCTGCCATCGAGAAACTCAGCACGGCCCACAACGAGCAGATGCTCATCGACATACGCAACTGGGGCATCAGTCCAAACATGAATATTCCAAAGCCCAGCGATGCCACAACCGTCAGCAGTCCCAGCCACACGAGAGGCCAGGGGCCTCCCAGATGTGGGAATCCGAGGATATAATAGACGTAGAGTTCGTAACTATAGAATATTGCCAGAGAGATGATGAACAGGGGCAGCATCTTGCCCGTGATGGCCACCCAGATGTTGTCGCCCGCCATGTGGAGCAGGTTGGGGCCTGTCTCGAACTTCAGTTCCGTGCCTAGAGAATAGGCTGCCAGAAGGAATAGGAAGAGCGTCAGCACGCCTGGTACGAGTGTAGTCGAGAGGTAGGCATTATAGTCGAGCGTGGGGTTGGCTACCTGATGAAGGTCGATGGTGATGGGTTGCAGGTAGGTCATTATTTGGTCGTCCGTCGCCCCCCGAGCCCGGAGGGTGGCCTGCATTAGACCGGCATTAGCCAGCGAGGAGATGGTCTTCAAATCGCGAAAGAGCAGCGAGCCCGATGTCATCGATGTCATGGAATAGTAGAACGAAATCGTCGGTTTGCGGCTTGCAAGCAACTTGGCCGAAGTTCCCTTGGGTACGTACAGGAACGCATAGATTTCGTTACGCTGAATGGCCTCTCGCGCCTCGCTTACTGTAGCATATTGGCCGGCAATGCGAGTCGTCTGGAAGGCATCGAGCAGGCGTGCCATGCGGCGTGTGATTGGCGTATAGTCCTCGTCGACGATGCCCACGGGCATCTCTGTAGGTTGCCCGCTGCTCAGAATGGTCGTAAAGAAGAGCACGGCCACAATCGGCATCACTACCATGAAGACCAGGTAGATGGGGTTGCGCTGTAAGATGCGCAACTCACGCTTCAGTATGATGACGACTCTCTTCAGCACTCCTTTATTTTATGACAACTGACATGCCTGGGCGCAGTCCCTCGATGGTCTCAGCCGGCCGAGCCTTTACCTCGAACGTCTTCAGGTCGTAGCGGCCATTGGCCTTAGTGGCCTTCCATACGGCATAGGCCCCGACGTCCTTCATGTAGAAGACCTTCATCTTCAGCATCCGGTCGAAGGCCGGCACGTAGGCTTCTATCTCGTCACCCACCTTCAAGCCCTTCAACTGGTCCTCGCGGATGTTGAACGAGCCCCACATGTCGCTCATAATAGCCACACTCATGATGGGGGAGCCCGTACCTACGAGTTCGCCCACCTGAGGATAGACATCTGTCACCTCGCCCTCCATCTGGGCTATCTGCACCGTCTCGCCGATGTACGAACTGACCTCGGCTACGGCTCCCTTGGCCTGCTGCACCTTGGCAGCGGCAGCCATCTTCTCTTCACGGCGGGCCCCATTGACGGCCATCTCGTACTGGCTCTCTGCGGCCTTGGCCTGAGCCTGGGCTGCCGTGTATTGGGCATACGCTTCGTCGCGCTTTTGTTCGCTCAGTACACCTTCTTCGTAGAGGTGTTGCACGCGCTGGTACGACTTTTCGTGAATCTCCAGTGCAGCCTTGGCCTGCTGCCACAACTGATAGGCCCCCTGCACCTGTTCCTGGCGGGCCCCCTTTTGAGCCATCTCGCTCATGGCCGAGGCCGCCGACTCTACGGCATTGGCCTGCTCGCTCTTGGCGCGAATCTCAGGCGCATCGAGGATGGCCAGCGTGTCGCCCACGCGGACGTAGTCGCCCTCGTGCTTACAAATCTTCAGGATGCGTCCGGGCACCTTGCTCGACACACGATATTCCGTCACGTCCATTTGTCCCTGTATCACTTCGGGTTCGTTGCCCAGAGTGAAGAAACCAATGAGGGCCACCAGGGCCACTACGACCGCAAAACACAATACGGCCAGCAATACATTGGTATGTTGTGATTTCTCGCTCATTATATTGGTGGTTTAGTGATTTCGTGATTTGGATTAGAAGACAAGAGTTCCGAGGGCCTTTTGCAGGGCGGTCTGGCTCAGTTTTACGTCAATCTGGGCATCAATCTTCTGGGTCTGTGCCAGTTGCCAGGCGGTCTGCGCCTCCATGACGGTGGTTGCATCGAGCACCCCCTCGCTGAAGCCCGCGTTGGCACACCGCAAGTTCTCCTCGGCGCTGGCTATGTTCTTGCGAGCGCGGTCCAGTCGCTTCTCGGCCTCCGACACCTTGAACCGGCTCTGTGCAACCTGCAGACCAATCTTCTCCCGAGCATCGTCAAGCGTAGTCTGGGCAATGGCGGTCGCGGCCTTGGCAGCCCGCACCTTGTAACGGCCCTCCATCCAGTTCCAGACAGGGACGTGTACGAGCACCCCCACATTCCAGAACCCTGCTACCTTCTTCTCGAAACTATTGAACACGTTAGGGTTAGAGAACGTATAGCCCCCTACGGCACCCACGTGGGGCAGGTAGGCCGAGAGCACCAGGCGCTCGTTTTGCCGGCTCAGGCTGACCATGTTCTCCAGCATCTGCAGTTCGGGCCTTGCGGCCACGCTCTCCGCATCGGCAACGGGGTCGTCCTCAAACGTGCTCTGAGCCTCGTCGGCCAATTCAAACTTGGTATCAACCGGCAGGCCGCACGTCTGGCAAAGCAGCATGCGCGCCAATACCAGCCCGTTCTCGACCTCCGTCAGTTGCATTTCGGCCTCGTTCGTGCGCACATCCACCTTCAGCCCGTCGGCCCTCGTGGCTACGCCTTCGTCAATCATCTTGTGTACGTCCTCGTCGAGGTGTTGTACCAGGTCGCGATAGCTCTCTGCCAAGCGTTGCTTCTGGCGAAGCGAGACTACGAGCCAATAGACCTTATCGACGTCGTAGAGGGTCGATTGCAGTTGCTGGGCAATCTGGTTGTCAGCCATCGTCTTGCTGATGTCGGCCATGCGGTTGGCAGCCCGTACGGCACCTCCCATATAGAGGGGCTGGCGCACCATGACGCTACCGGCCCACATGCTGCGCGTGTCCGTCCGGAAGGCATCGACGATGCCTTGACCTGTCTGGTCGAGCGCGGCGGGTAGGGTAGAGAGTATCTGTGGATTGATGCCCATCTGTGCCAGCGCCTGGGCCAATTGTGTGGCCAGGCCAGAGGCGTTGAGGCCCGCCCCCAGGTTGGTCCCCAGATTGCTGAGTGCCGACTTCTGTTCGTCGCTCAGTATGGATACCTCCTTGTTCATGTACGAATAGCCTCCGATGGCATCGACCTTGGGCAGATATTTGGTCCTCGCTGCCCTCTGCACGTTCTCGGCCACGTCGCGCTTCAGCCGGGCGGTAGCCAATTGCCTATTGCCCTGAAGGGCCAGCGTGCGGCAACTGTCCAGTGTCAGCACCGACTGGGGCGATGCCGACACGCCCAATGCCAGAAAGAGGCCTAAGAGAAATAGTTTCTTCATTTTTCCCATTGCTTCATAAATCGGGTGCAAAGATAGTATAAAAAATCCTTTGCTGCAACAAAAAGGACCACGGAATGCGAGGGTAACGAGTCGGTTGACGACATTTTGAACATTTCCGGCTACATCTCCGACCAATCCCCCCCCACGAATAAAAAAGCGCAGAAAGTTTGTGAGGATTCCAAATCTTTTTTCTATATTTGTCGCATGAAGTTTCTGCGAAGAGTATGGGACCTGTACTACGACGGCTTCCGAAGCATGACGCTTGGGCGGACGTTGTGGGCCATCATCCTTATCAAGCTGTTCGTAATGTTCTTCGTGCTCAAGCTCTTTTTCTTCCCGAACTATATAAAGGAACACGCGCAAGGTGACCCTGCCGAGTTCGTGGCCAACGAGATAATACCTTAACCTTAAATAGTAGCACTATGACGAATCTTTTATCTATCGACATGGGAATGGTGGACTGGGCTCGAGCCCAGTTTGCCCTGACGGCTATCTACCACTGGCTGTTCGTACCCCTGACGCTGGGCCTGGCCGTGATTATGGGTATCATGGAGACCCTCTATTACCGCACAGGCAGCGAGTTCTGGAAAGAGACGACGAAGTTTTGGCAGCGCCTCTTTGGCATAAACTTCGCCATGGGTGTGGCCACGGGCCTCATCCTGGAGTTCGAGTTCGGCACGAACTGGAGCAACTACTCCTACCTCGTGGGCGACATCTTCGGAGCCCCCTTGGCTATCGAGGGCATCGTCGCCTTCTTCATGGAATCGACCTTTGTGGCCGTGATGTTCTTCGGCTGGAAAAAGGTTTCGAAGGGTTTCCACCTGGCCTCGACATGGCTCACAGGCCTTGGTGCCACCATCTCGGCTTGGTGGATTCTGGTGGCTAACTCCTGGATGCAACATCCCGTGGGCCAGCAGTTCAACCCCGACACTATGCGCAACGAGATGACCAGTTTCCTCGACGTTGCCCTTTCGCCCGTAGCCGTCGATAAGTTTGTCCATACGTTACTCTCCACGTGGGTACTGGGTGCCGTCTTCGTGGTAGGCGTATCGTCTTGGTACCTGCTGAAAGGCCGCCAACTGGAGTTTGCCACGAAGAGCCTCCGCATAGGGGCATGGTTCGGGCTCATCGCTACCGGCATGCTCATGCTATCGGGCGACCACTCGGCCTACACCATCGGGCAGACCCAGCCTATGAAGTTGGCCGCTATGGAAGGCCTCTACAAGGGTGGTCCCGACCAGGGGCTGACCATCATCTCAGCCGTCAATCCCTTCCGGCAACCCGACTATGAAACGCAGGACGAGCCGGCCCTGAAGATTGCCGTACCCTATGCCCTCTCGTTCCTGGCCACACGTGACTTCCACGGCTACGTGCCCGGCGTGCGTGACCTGCTTGATGGCTATACGAAGGACGACGGCACCGTGGAGCCCTCGCTCGAGGAAAAGATAAGCCGTGGCCAATGTGCCATCACCGACCTGCAGACCTATCGCCAGGCCAAGCGTGAGGGAGCCGACGAGGAGGCGCTCTCGGCCCTGGCCGCAGAGATTCAGGAGAACATGCCCTACTTTGGCTATGGCTACATCAAGGACCGCTCCGAGGCAGTGCCCTACATCCCCGTTTGCTTCTATGCCTTCCGCGTCATGGTCGGCGGCGGATGTCTGTTTGTCCTGCTGTTTGTCCTAACGCTCTTCTTCCTGTATAAGAAGGATATTGCCCGAGTCCACTGGATCCACTGGGTTGCCCTGCTCTGCATCCCCCTGGCCTATATCGTAAGCGAGAGCGGATGGCTCGTGGCCGAGTTTGGCCGTCAGCCCTGGGCCATCCAGGACATGCTCCCCACCTGGGTCGGTGTCAGCCAGCTTAGCAGTTCGGCCGTGATGACGACGTTCTTCCTCTTCCTCGTCCTCTTCACCACCATGCTGGCCGTAGAGATCAGTATCATGTGCAAACAAATCAAGAAAGGACCACAACTATGACTTACCTGTTTCTTCAACACTACTGGTGCTTCGTGGTAGCACTGCTGGCCGCGCTGCTCGTATTCCTCATGTTCGTGCAGGGCGCCAACTCACTCATATTCACCATCGGCAAGACGGAGGACGAGCGTCGCATGCTGGTAAACGCCACGGGGCGTAAGTGGGAATTCACCTTCACCACGCTCGTCACCTTCGGCGGAGCCTTCTTCGCCTCCTATCCCCTGTTCTATTCGACGAGTTTCGGCGGGGCCTACTGGCTATGGATGATTATCCTCTTCTCCTTCGTGCTTCAGGCCGTAAGCTATGAGTTCCAAGGTAAACTCGGCAATCTGTTGGGTGCCAAGACCTTCCAATGGCTGTTGGTGTTGAACGGAGTCCTGGGCCCCCTGCTCCTGGGCGGAGCCGTCGCCACCTTCTTCACGGGCAGCAACTTCATCGTCGAGCGCGGGGACATGGTCACCAGTCGCTGGGCCAACGCCTCGCACGGGCTGGATGCCCTCTTGAACCCCTGGAACCTCTGTCTCGGCCTGGCCGTATTCTTCCTGGCCAGGGTACTGGGCTGCCTCTACATCCACAAGCAGGTCGATGACGCCCAGTTCGAGGGCCACAACGCCATCGTCCGCCCCCTCTGGCGCAGCACCATTCTGTTCCTCGGCCTCTTCCTCGCCTTCCTTGGCCACATACTCACCTGCGAAGGCTATGCCTACGACTCCGAGTCGGGCACCGTCTTCATGGAGCCCCATAAGTACCTCCACAACCTCCTGACGATGTGGCCCCTGCTGGCCATGCTGCTGGTGGGCGTCGTGTTCGTCCTGTTCGGCATCCTGTGGTCGCTGTCCCATAAGGAGTGGAAGCGGGGCTTCTGGGTAGTAGGATTTGGAACCGTAGTCACCGTGCTCGTCCTCCTGCTCCTGACGGCTTGGAACAATACAGCCTACTATCCCTCGACGGCCGACCTCCAGTCGTCGCTCACTCTGCAGAACTCCTCCAGCAGCGAGTTCACCCTTCGCACCATGTTCTGGGTCTCGCTGCTCGTACCCTTTGTCCTGGCCTACATTGCCTATGCCTGGCAGGCCATCGACCGCAAGACCCTGACCCCCGACGAACTGGCCGACGACCATGCCTACTGACAGACAGAGTGCAATAACTACCAATCGTTTGTTTGCCATAATAGTTGTTCTTTAGTTGTTAATAGTGTGGCGGGCTCACTGCCTTGGCGTTTCGCGACGTTCGCCTGGGCGTTCCTTCCCGTTTGCAATGGCAAAGGTACAAAAAAGCCTCGGCCTGTGCAACCGTGTGCGGGCGCGAGAGTGGTCGTTGGGCCACATTTCTCGGGTATTACGTTGTTAACTACTTGGCAGACATACGGTTGATTTTCTTTCGGGGCTGCTCAAAGTCCGTGAGTCTGCCGTCCCCCCCCCTATTGTAGGGTCACCTCCAGGCGCTGGAGGTCCTGGGGGCGGGAGCTTGTGCCGTAGAGCAGTTCGTACCGTCCGGCATGGGGGCGCATGGTGTTGGTCGAGGGGTCGAAGAGTTCGAAGGTCTTCGGGGTAAGGTTCAGGACCACGTTAGCCGAGGCGCCGGGTTTCAGGTCGATGCGCTGGAAGGCTCGTAGCGAACGCAGGGGGCCTTCCTTGTCCTCGAGGTCGCGGACGTAGAGTTGGAGGACTTCGGTGCCCTGCCGCTTGCCCACGTTGCGCACAGGGATGGTGAGTTGGGCATTGAGGTCCGAGAGGGGCAGGGTCTGCGCCGTGACGGTGGCCGTCCCGACCTTGAAGGTGGTGTAGCTGAGGCCGTAGCCGAAGGCGAAGAGGGGGTCGGAGAAGTAACGGTAGGTGCGGCCGCGCATCGAGTAATCCTCGTAGTCGGGCAACTGGTCGGTGCTGCGATAGAAGGTGACGGGGAGTTTACCGCTGGGATTGACGTTGCCGAAGAGTACGTCGGCGACGGCGGTTCCGCCTTCCTGTCCGGCGTACCAGGCCTGGACGATGGCGTCGCAGGTTTCCGTCTCGGGGGCCAGGGCTATGGCCGAACCGGAACAGTTGACCAGGACGACGCGCTTGCCGGCCTCATGGAGTGCGCGCAGGAACTCCCGCTGGACGCGTGGCAACTCTATGCTCGTGCGGTCGCCGCCCTGGAAGCCTTCGAGCCGGACGGGCATTTCTTCGCCTTCCAGGGCGGGCGATATGCCTCCTACAAAGACGACGGTCTGGATGCCGTGGAGTTTGTCGATGGCGGCCTGGTAGTCGATGGGGCGCTCCTGGGCGATGTCAATCTTGAGGTCTGAGCCCCAGGTCGCTACATACTGGTAGCGTACCTCTATCCGGTACTCCCGTCCGGCCTCGGCCTCGAGGACGGTGCGGGTGGGCGTGGTGCGCCACGAGTGGATGCGCTGTCGGCGCTCGCCATCGACATAGACTTCGAAGTGCCCTGTACCCTCTACGTTGACCACATACTGGCCCGCCACTGAGGGAGCGAAGGTGGTCTCGTAGCGGGCCGAAAAATCGGTCAGGTCCACATTAGGGGCGAACTGGTGCATGCCGGCCGTGGTCACGGCCACGGGCTGGGTGTATTGCTCTTCGGTTACGGGCTGGCCCTCCATCGTCAGGTTGTTCCAGAATGTGCCTTTCAGGCCTCGCCGCCCGTCGGCCCGGCATCGGGTGGCCAACTGGCTGTCCATAATCTTGTCGTCCACCAGGTCGCAACCGGGCAGGTAGAGCACTTTTTTGTGCTTCGCCCTGATGCCGTCGAGGATGGTGACGGTGTGGTTGGGCGTGCCGTTGTAGTTGCCCCACATCATCTTGGCGTTGTCGGCATTGGGACCGATGACGGCGATGCGCCCTGCGCCGGGCTTGAGGGGCAATAGGTTGCCCCGGTTTTGCAGGAGGACGATGGTCTGGCGGGCCATGTCGAGGGACTTCCGGGCACTCTCGGGCGAGGACATGGCGCTATAGGGAATCTTCGACCAGGGGACGAGCGAGGGGGCGTCCATCTCACCAAGGTCGAACCGACCCTCGAGGAGACGCAGGACGTGCTTGTCCACCTTGGCTTCGGTCAGTAGTCCGCGGCGAACGGCTTCGGGTATGCTGCGATAGGTGTAGTTCCACCCGCACTCGACGTCGGTACCGGCCAGGGCGCCAACGGCGGCTGCGTGTACGGCGTCCGACGAGGTCTTGTGGCTCGTATAGATGTCGCTCACGGCTCCGCAGTCGGAGACGACGAGATACTGGAACCCCCATTCGTCGCGCAAGATTTGTTGCAGGAGACGACGGTTTCCGCAACATGGTTCGTCGTCGAGCCGCTGATAGGCACACATCACCTCGCGCACCTTGGCGTCCTGTACGAGCGCCTTGAAGGCGGGGAGGTAGGTCTCCCAGAGATCGCGCACCGAGACGTCGTTCAGGTTGGCCGTATGGCGGGTGTACTCCGGACCGCTGTGTACGGCATAATGCTTGGCACAGGCCCAAAGTTTACGGTACTTCGACGACTCCGGACCTTGCAGTCCGCGCACCACCTGGATTCCCATCACCGAGGTCAGGTAGGGGTCTTCGCCATAGGTCTCCTGTCCGCGGCCCCAGCGCGGGTCGCGGAAGATATTGACGTTTGGCGTCCAGACGCTCAGGCTGTGGAACTTCTGGTCTTCGCCGCCCGAGTCCATGCGCTTGTGATATTGGGCCCGAAACTCGGTGCTGGCTACGTCGAAGACCTGATAGACCATATCGGGATTAAACGAGGCGGCCATTGCCACGGGTTCGGGGAATACGGTCACGTTCTCCATATTCGCTGCTCCGTGCAGGGCCTCGCTCCACCAGAAGAACTTTTTGATGCCCAGTCGTGGGATGGCGGGCGACTCGTCCTGCATGAGCAGGGCTTTCTCCTCGAGGGTCAGGCGTTGGCACAAGTCCTTGGCTCGCTCGCGGGCCGGGAGATTGGGGTTCTGGTACGGAAGGTCCTGGGCTTGGAGGCTACAGACGTGGGCCAGCAGGAGGCCAATGATAAGGAGGGCGAACGAGTGTTTCATCATGTCGGTGTGTGTTATGAGGTTATTAGGTTGTTATCGTATCAGCGGACTATAATCTCGTCGGTGAAGAGCCATCCGCCCCTGGCGTCGGGCTCGGACTGGAGACGAAGATAGCGGGCCCGTGCGGAACCGTGCCACTCGTGGAGTCGCAGGACGTCGGGACGGGGGGCTTCAGCGGGATGCTGGTCGCAGAGTTGCGTCCATCGGCGTCCGTCGTCGCTGGCACTGACCACGAAGCGCGAGGGCAGGTATATCTCTACGCCCCGGCTCTGGAGGAACGTGGCCAAGACGGAACGGACCCTTTGCCGGTGGCCCAAGTCGATGACTACGTCGATGGGGCCCAGGAAGCCCTGCCATCGGCCGTCGGTGTTAGCCCATCCGCCCTGCATGCCGTCGGTGAGGGCTCCCAGGCCGCTGCTCGGATAGGCGGGGCTGTAGGGAGTGTTGTAGGTGACGGGGCACAAGCGTGCCTTGTGCAGGGCCATCTGGCTGTACTCGGGTCGCTGGCCTTCCTCGCCCTCGATGTCGTAGGCATCGATGCCGCGGGCACGTAGCTTGCGGCACTCCTCCTCGGCCCATCGACGGAAGTCTTCGGGCTCTCGCGGATGGGGCTTCAGTATCTCGGCCAGGGCCAGCAGGCGAGGCCAGAGCATGCGCTCCGCATCCTTTTGGGTCGGGACGTATTCGGTCCAGAGGCAAAGGGCCAGGGAGGTCCCTCTCCAGCCTTCCCCTGAAAGTTGTGAGAGGTGGCTATATACCGAATCCACAGGCAGATAACCGCCCATGGCACGGGGTTGCAGGGAGGGCTTGTCCTGATATCGGTCGAGATAGCAGTAGCGCGAAGGGCACAGGACGACGTCGTGTCCCGCTCTGCTGGCCAAGCGGGCAGTCTCGGGGTCGCGCCATACCATGATGGCTACCGACGTGTCGCGGAGTCCGCCGGTGAAGACTTCGTCCCAGCAAATCATCTTCCTACCCAGACGGTGTACGATGGCGTTCACTCGTTCCATCGCCCTTGCCTGGGTCATGTCCTTACAGCGCGGACACGTGCGCCAAGCCTGGCCCGAGGCTTCGTCTCCGCCCAGGTGCAGATACTCGGACGGGAAGATACTTGCTACCTCGCTCAGTATGCGCGACATGAAGGCATAGGTGCTATCGGAGCCGATGCACAGGTCGGCCGAGGAATAGGCCTCGTCCGAACAGGCCAGCCAAGGGTAGGCGGCGGTCACCTCCTCGCTATGGGCCGGGAATTCTATCTCGGGGATAATCTCCACACCTCGCTCTCGGGCAAAGCTTACGAGGGCTCGCATCTCGGCCTGGGTGTAGTAGCCTCCGTAGCCTTGTTGGGCATTGCTATAGCGACGGTCGCCCTGCCACCAGTCGGCCCAAAGCGCCTCAGTACGCCATGCCCCCATATCGGTCAGCCGAGGATACGACTTTATCTCCAGTCGCCAGCCTGCGGCATCGGTCAGGTGGAGCTGCATGGCGGGAATGCCGTAGCGGGCAAGTTCCTCGACTTGGCGGTAGAGGAAGTCGAGGGGCATGAAGTGTCGTGACACATCAACCATCACGATTCCCCGGGGCGGTTGTCCCATGGCCAGCCCTACGAGGCACGATAGCAGGAGAGTCAGGATTCGTTTCATGGTGGTGGTGGCGGTGGTTTTATCTCATGACGCGTCCGCCCTGTTGCCCTGCAAGGCGGCGTTCGATGGCCTTGAGTTCCTTGTAGCGCGACATGACCTCGGTAAAGCGCTGAGGGTCGCGGATGAGCGCCGGGTCTTGGGTCTGGCGCAGGGTCTCGCGAAGTTGGCGTTCGACAATCTCCATCTTGTAGTCGGTAAGGACGTGCTCGACGAGTGTGGCGAGGTCGTATTCCTGCTTCTGGGCGTATGTGTTCCTCGCTTGGTGCATCTTGCTCAGTTGCTCCTGGTCGGAGGCCAGGTCGAAGGCTAGTGCGCTGATGGTCGGGTCGGGATTGTTGATAAAGTGGCGCTCGGCCCGGAAGTCGGGCTCGTGGATGTTCTGCAAGGCTTCGTCGAGCAGGGTCTTGTGTATGGGAAGTGTCAGGTCCAGTTCGTCCTGGATGAGGGAGGCGGCGATGTACTCGGCAGCCGTAACGGGGCGAGGCTGGCCTTGCTCGTCTTCCATCGTGCCGACTATCTGCTCTCCGTTGCGTACGACGATGCGCATGAGTTCACGCTCCTTCTGCAGGAGGCGTTGCTCCTCGCGGTTGCGGTTGCCCTGGACGAGGGGGGCGTAAGGACTGCCGTCGGGCTTCGGGAGTTCGCCTGCGGCGTTTTGGTCGGGCGCGGGTATGCCGCTCGCGTCTGGCATGGGTGGCATGTCTTCGGGCATCGGCGGCACGTCTCCGACACTGGGCATAGTCCTTCTTGCGCGTTCCCTTTCGCGTTGTTTCTGCGATTCCTCGTGGTTGGTTAGCACCTGTTTGGAGACTGCGTCGGCGATGAGCCTTTCCTGCATCTGCATGGTGGCGGCCGTTTCCTGGATGTAAACGGCACGGGTGATTTCGTTGGGGATGACGGCGATGCTCTGTACGATATTGTTGACGAGTTGGCTCTTCTTCACGGGGTCGCCCTGTGCCTCCTCGAGCAGGAGGTTGGTCTTGAACTTGATGAAATCGACCTGATGCTCGGCAAGATACTTCTGGAACTCCTCGGCATTGTGCTTGCGGGCAAAAGAGTCGGGGTCGTCACCATCAGGCAGCAGGAGCAGGCGCACGTTCATGCCTTGGGCCAGCAGCATGTCGATACCGCGCTGGGAGGCCTTGATACCAGCGTCGTCGCCGTCGTAGATGACGGTAATGTTGTCGGTCAGTCGGTGGATGAGGCGTATTTGGTCGTCGGTCAGGGCCGTGCCCGAGGAGGCCACGACATTCTCTACGCCGCTCTGGTGCATGGCCATGACGTCGGTATAGCCTTCGACCAGGAAGCAGAGGTCCTGCTTGCGAATGGCCATCTTGGCCTGGAAGAGTCCGTAGAGTTCGCGTTTCTTAGAGTAGATGATGCTCTCGGGCGAGTTCTGGTACTTGACGTTGACGCCCTTGGTGGCGGCATCGAGCACACGTCCGCCGAAGCCTACGACCTTGCCCGACATGGTGAAGATGGGGAAGATGACGCGGCCCCAGTATCGGTCGCGCAGGGCTCCGCGGTCGGTCTTGATGCTCATGCCCGTACCGATGCCCGTCTCGGGGTCGTTGATGAGGTACTTTTCCTGGTAGCCGGCCTTCAGGGCATCGTCGCTCATGGCACCAAAGCGCAGGAGGCGTGTCTCGCCGTCCTCGTTGGTCACGTTGACCTCATGGCTTTGGTCGGGACAGAAACCTACCTGAAACTTCTTTAGTATGTCGTCGCGGAAGCCGCGTCCGCGGAAGTAGGCCAGTCCGATGGCGCGCCCGTCGGGCGTTTCGTTGAGTTGGTGCTGGAACCACTTGTTGGCCCATTCGTTGACGATGAACATCGACTCGCGGTCGTCCTGCCGTTGCACTTCCTCCTTTGTCATCTCCCGTTCCTCGATGGTGATGCCGTACTTCTTGGCCAGATAGCGCAGGGCCTCGGGATAGGTGATTTGCTCATGTTCCATGATGAAGCCCACGGGGTTGCCTCCCTTGCCGCAGGCGAAGCACTTGCAGTAGTTCTTGGCGGGTGAGACCATGAACGACGGGGTGCGGTCGTCGTGGAAGGGGCACAGACCCTTCAGGTTGGCTCCGGCCCGTTTCAGGGTTACGAAGTCGGAGACGACATCGACGATATTCGCCGCGTCCATAATCTTGTTGACTGTCGCTCGGTCTATCATATGTTTATGCCGTATTCATGTTTGATGTCACCCATGACGAAGGTGCTCTCGATACTGCCCACGCTCTCTATCTTGCCCAGTTTGTCGAGGATGAAGGCTTGGTAGGCGCGCATGTCGGGAACGTGGACCTTCAGTAGGTAGTCGAAGTTGCCGGAGATGTTGTAGCACTCCGTCACCTCGGGAACCTCTCGGATGCGCTCTACGAAGTCCATCGCGATGTCGTGGTTCATGCGCCGCAGCTTCACGTTGACGAAGACGACGAAGCCCAGGTTGAGTTTGTCGGCATCGAGCACGGCGATGTAGCGTTTGATGTATCCCGCCCGCTCCAGCCGTTTCCAGCGTTCGAAGACGGGTGTGGTGCTGAGGTTGACCTCTGCCGCCAGTTCCTTGGTGGTCAGCCGCGAGTTGTGCTGAAGGGCGCGCAGGATGTTGAGGTCGGTCGTATCGAGTCGTTCTGTCATGGGGCTTATTTTAGGGTTTTCTTTCCGTCGTGTATGTATATGCCCTTGGGCCGTTGTTCGTGGTCAGCGACGCGCACTCCGCCGAGGGTGTACGTGCCGCCCACGGCGAAAGGGCGCTTCTGGAGTGGGCTGATGCTATCCTCCATGCCGGGATAGACGTGCATGGTCTCTCCCTCCCGGAGGGTCAATTGTATGGTGTAGGTCGAGTCGGGGGTGACGATGCTCACCTCTGCCCGTGTGTCGGCGGTTGCCGTCAGGTAGGCGGCCTCGTCGCTCTCGCTATCCTGATGGGCCGTAATGTCGGAGCCTTTGACGAATACCCTCAGTGCCTGGCCCGTGCTCGCATTCTCCGAGACCTTGAAGGTGGCCTGTGAGTGGTCGGCGGCGATGGTAGTCTCCTCGCGGAATATGGGTGCGCCCAGCGGGCAGGTGATGCCCCCGAGGGTTGTCTCTCCCGCATTGCCGGCGAAGTGGCAGAGCAGGAGGTAGCGCGTGCCGTCGGGGTCGGGGGCGATAAGGCCGTTCCATCCGTCGGGAACCGCGTTGGTCAGTACCTGCAGTTCGCGCTCCATGCGAGCCGTCTCCTCGGCCGAGATGTTGCTGTAGTAGATGATATTGCGCCTATCAACCACGCTGCCCTTCTGGAACGTGCGGCTCTCGGTGGAGTAGGAGGGGTAGAGGCGGGCCGTAAGGATGCTGTTGTTGTTCGCGCGGTCGCCAAAGGCCATGCGCTTGTCGCTTTGTGAGACGAAGCCCACCTGCCCGTCGATGTTCAGCCAGTTGGTCGTAAAGGGCTGCAGGCTTGAGCCGTCGAGCCGCTTGCGTCCGCCCTCGTAGTAGAGGGTGCGTTGGGTGCGGGTCAGCTCATCTACGGAGATGGCCATCAGTCCGCCCCGCTCGCCCGTGATGGTGCCAGAGGTAAGGCCTTGCACGAGGTCGAGGTAGATGACGGCATTGCCCGGGGTGGAGTAGAGGGCAAAGCGGTTGTCGAGCGACGAGCCGTTGGTCCGGAGTTCGCCGTTCATCGTGTAGGCGTCGCCCATCAGTTCGTACTTGCCGCTCAGGACGGGTGTGGCGTCGGTCGATTTCCCATCGACGGTGTACCAGCCGAGGAAATTGCCTGTATTGTTGGCGCGGAAGGGCACGATAATCTTATTCTTATCCACCGAGTTCGAGGCGATGTAGCCCGTGTAGCTCTTCAGGCCGGTGCTCCAGGAGAAGGTGGTGAAGCGGTCGCGGGTGAAGGCTCTCACCACGTTCTGGCAGGGCAGCACCTTGGCCTCGCTGTAGGTGCGGCGGAAGTCGTCCCAGCGGGTGGGCTCGAGGTCGGCCGTCGAGTTGGTCAGGTGCATCAGGTAGGTCATCATGACGCGGTGAGCCTCTACGCCCATGCGGCGGGCCTGTACGTCGGGGCGGAGTAGCCACGAGCCGTCGCTGGTGGTCGTCTGACGCGCTTTGATGTATTTGTAGGCCAGGTTCTCCAGCATCAGGGCATTCGCATCGCGCTGGAAGCAGGCCTGCGTCGTGTATGACGTGATTTGGTCGTAGAGGAACAGGCTCCAGTCGTTGCCGTTCGGCATAGCCAGTTCGCCGTCGGTCAGGGCCAGCCAGTTCAGTACCTGGTCCATCACCTCCTGGTTATGGTGCATCAGGGCACGGGTATGCCACTTGGCTTCGCCGCCTTGGAATAGTTGCAGGGCCAGGGCCGCCTCGCCCAGTTCCTGCATGACGACGTTCTGGTACGAGGTATGGAAGAGGTTGTGGTTCTGCAAGGTGTAGTCGTCGTAGAGGTTTTGCCCGACGTACAGGTCGGCTATGGTCTTCTGGTCGTACCAGGGGTCGATGACGGTGCGGTCTTGGGCGTCGGTGGTGTGGCTGTAGCTGTTGATGGCAAACTGGCGCAGGCGCTCGAACCACTTCGGGGCCAGTTCGTCGTCGGGCGAGAGTCCCAGTGTGGCGGCCAGTACGTCGGCCTCCCAACCATTCTCCTCGGCCTTCGTGTCGCCGTTGTAGCCGGTGGGTATGGAGCGGTTGAGTTCGTAGTTACATTCGGCCTTCAGTAGGTTGCACACATAGCCGCGCTGGGCCTCCGAGAGGCGTTCCCACTGGAAGTAGGCCGAATAGGCTACGGACATGGCCCAGAGGGAGGATTCCCAGACGTGGTCGCTCCCGCTCGTACTGCCCCAGTAGTCGCCGCCGGAGCATACCTTCAGCTTGTTGGCCTTATGCGTAGAATAGGCAAAGATCAGGGTCTTCAGGGCCATATCCTCAATCTTTTCCCACGTGACGCCCTCGGGCAGACTGATGCCCGCCGGCTTGGCGTACTTCACCAGGAAGGCGCATATCATCGACAGGTCGGCATTGGTGCGGACTCCGGCTTCGTTGCTGGCCATCGTGCTCTCGCCGCGGAAGCAGCCGCACTCTTCGTCGAGGCTGTTGGGCCACTGGCAGGCCTGATAGTCGCCCACCAGATAGGTGCTGAACCGGGCGAGCATCTGCAGCAGCCCCTGCATCATCTCCGCCTCAGGCACGAAGTCGCTCGTGATGACTCCCTCGGTGGGCGAACTGACCTGCGTCGTGTCCTCGGGCTCGATGTAGTCGTCGGGCATGCGGTAGAGCCGGAAGTTGTCGATAAGCACCGAACCGCCTGCCCCGCTGCCGAACTGGACGCTGAGGCCCACGTCGAGCGCCGTCTCCTTCGTGAGTCGGAAGGTCAGGCCCGTCGTCTGCCACTCGCTGGGCATGGCCGAGAGGAAGGTCAGACCCGTCTCCTCGTCGCCTGCCACAAGGCTGGCCGAGTGCTGGGCCGTGGTCACACACTTGTTATCGACCGTCAGTCGCCACGTGCCCTCGGGCAGGGTGATGCGCTGCAGCAGACTTGCCGTCGAGGCCTGCCAGGCGTTGCGGATGTAGTACATCTGCCGTCCGTCGCTCGGCGTTCCGGGCCGTCCGAAGTTGTTGTCGGTGGCCGTGGCCGAGGCCGTCATGATGTCGCTTACGCCATAGCTGCCCGTCAGTGTCCAACCCTCGACGCTCGAGGCCGTGTAGGCTCCGCGCGTGGCGTCGGGCGTCAGTTGTGTGATGTCGTCCTGTTCGAACGAGGGGTTCCTCAGGTACTCGGCCGTCACGTCGGTTTGGGCCATTGTACCGGGAATGAGAAGATGAGAAATTGAGAAAATGAGCAGTAGTGCCAGTCGTTTCATATCGGTATGGGTTAGTTAGTCGGAAAGGTCGAAGAAGTCGTCCAGCTGGCGGCGTTCCTTCTTGGTGGGGCGTCCCGTGCCTCGGGCACGATCGACGAAACCACTGATGCGGCTCATCTCCAGCAGTTCGTACTGGTCGTCGGGGGTCACGTTCTCCAGCACCTCAGGCACCAACTTCGCGCCCACGCGGTTTTCGATGGCTTGCAGGATGCGGAACGAGTAGGTGACGGGGGCCTTCCTGACCTCTACCACCTCGCCCACACGCACCATGCGCGAGGGTTTCACCTGTTGGCCGCCGATGGCCACCTGGCCTCGCTTGCAGGCTGCCGCAGCCAGGGTGCGTGTCTTGTAGATGCGGGCGGCCCAGAGCCACTTGTCGATGCGTGCTTCCGTCGTCATTGGGCCACCAGTTTGCAGATGTTGATGACCGTCTCCGTGGCCCGCTCCATACTCTGGATAGGCACGAACTCGTGACGCCCGTGGAAGTTCAGTCCGCCGGCGAAGATGTTGGGACAGGGCAGTCCGCGGAAGCTCAGCTGAGCTCCGTCGGTACCCCCTCGGATGGGAATCACCTCGCACCGCCCGCACGCTTCCTCGATGGCCTTCCGGGCTATGTCGGTGACGTGTGGTTTGTCCTCCAGTTGCTCCCGCATGTTACGATACTGGTCGCGCAGGACGAGGGTGGCCGTACCTCTTCCGTAGGTTTCATTTATATGGTCTATTAATGTGGTAATCTGTTGTTTACGTTCGTCAAATTTCTGTGCATCGTGGTCGCGGATGATGTAGCTCAGGTTTGCCTCCTCCACGCTCCCATTCATCTGGGTCAGGTGGTAGAAACCCTCGTAGCCCTCCGTCGTCTCGGGCCGTTCGGCCTTGAGTGCCTCCACCAGTTCGTGGGCCACCAGCATGGCGTTCACCATCTTGCCCTTGGCATAGCCGGGGTGGACGTTGCGGCCGCGTATCGTAATCTTGGCCGAGGCGGCGTTGAAGTTCTCATACTCCAGTTCGCCCACCTCGCTGCCGTCCATCGTGTAGGCCCATTGGCAGCCGAAGCGCTCGACGTCGAACAGCCGGGCTCCCATGCCAATCTCCTCGTCGGGGTTGAAGGCCACGCGCACTCGCCCGTGCTCCACCTCGGGATGGGCCAGCAGCCACGTCATGGCCGTCACTATCTCGGCGATGCCCGCCTTGTCGTCGGCCCCCAGGAGGGTCGTCCCGTCGGTGACGATGAGGTCCTCGCCTCGGTGCCTGAGCAGTTCGGGGAACTCGCTGACGCGCGTCACCACCTCGTCGTTGAGCCGGATGTCCTGGCCCTGATAGTCGCGTATGATGCGTGGACGCACGTTCGCGCCCGAGCAGTCGGGACTCGTGTCCATGTGTGCGATGAATCCTATGCAGGGGATGTCCCTCGTCGTGTTTGCCGGCAGTGTGGCATAGACGTAGGCGTGCTCGTCCACCACCACGTCCTCCAGTCCCACCTTTGTCAGTTCATCCCTAAGGTACTCGGCCAGTCGCCATTGCTTCGGGGTCGAAGGGCACTGGTCCTCGGCCTCCTCGCTCGATTGCGTGTCAAATGTCACGTAGCGCAGAAAGCGCTCAGTCAGTTCTTCAGTATATTTCTTTTCCATATTTGGGTCAAAGGTACGAATAAGCGAGCGAAAAAGCAAACGCAAAAGCAAATTTCTTTGCAATTTGCCTTGCTTCATTTATGCTTGGTTACCCACTGAGGAGGGCCTCTTATCGTTCGGACATGACCGAACCATCGTTCAATGCGCATTGAACGAACGACCGATGCGCATCGAACGAACGTTCCATCGCGATGGAACGACGAAAGGTTCTCATCGTTCGTCCGCGGACGAACGAACGTTCCACCGTGGTCGAATCATCGTTCCACCGCGGCCGAACGACGTAAGGGACGAGAACTTTTCCGCCGAATCCCTTTGTCGTTTCGGAATCTCTTCGTAAATTTGCAACGTGTTCAAGTGAGAACACACCCTTTTATTGCTCAATTCTCTGCCGAATTAGGACCTCGTAAGAGACATAAGAGCGAACCCGATACATGTTGGAACTACGCAATAGCGTAGGCCTTGTCCATAATGTATCGGAGGCAGTCCTAAGCCTGGCAGAGATATGGTTGGGTCTGCGCTTCTTCTTTTTTGTAAGAGTTAGTGCTGACGGTGAGATGAAGGACACATTTAGTATTAACTTAAAAATAAAAAACATGAAAAGAATTTTATTAGTAGTATGTGTGCTGCTTATGGCTTTAAATGCTAACGCGCAATTGATGAGAACCGAAGAACTAGATGCTTATGCAAAAGAGAAGTATGGAGAAAAGTGGACAGAAGCCGCTGAGAATCTAGCATCGACTCTTTCTTTGGACAAGAACAACTCGATTACCTACTCCCAAGTCGTAGAATGCCCCGGGCAGACCAAAGAGCAGTTATATGTATTACTTAATTATTGGTTCTCAGCATCTTTTAATGATGCGAATTCAGTCATTCAGTTGAATGATAAGGAGCAAGGAGTAATCATAGCTCAGGGCTATGTCTCAAACGTTGCTCAACACACAGGTGGTTCAAATGCTTATGTGGTCGACCTTAAGCCTGTTATTAAGGTCGATATCAAAAATGAAAAGATACGCATCACTTATACTCTTCAGGGCTATAATGTTATAAAGTCCGTTGGCGGCGGAATCTTGGGAGCAATGTCTGGAGTTCGCCCAACAAATGTAGAACAGGTGTGGGTTCTAGAAAAAACATTTCCTTTTGCCGAAAAAGATGCATATAAAGCCAAGAAAACGGAATCAAAGGCTCTTGTAATGGCCCATGCCTATTCTAATGTAATAATGGATAAGATAGAAGAAGCCGTAAAAAATGGTATCGTAGGAAACGAAAATGATGACTGGTAAGTTTTATAATAACAAGTAGAGACCCTATATTGCCCCTTCCCCACAAAGGAGGGGCTTTTCGTTCCTCCCCCTTGTCTATTACCCTTAGACACAAAAAATCCCTCCCCATTACGGAGGAGGGATTAGGGAGAGGGCTTTGTCCCCTGTCTGCGCTTGCTGTTGTCCCTTACGTTTCTTTCTTCCCGGGGCCGTTGTAGTGGTTCATGGCGAAGGGAAGGCCGCAGAGGGCGTAGGCGCGGACGGCGTCGCAGGCCTGGGGGATGCGCTCGCGCAACAGCGCCTCCTCGTCGGGCAGGAAACGGCCCAGTACGTAATCGACCTGGCCGCCGCGGGGGAAGTCGCCTCCGACGCCGAAGCGCAGGCGCTGGAACTGCTGGGTGCCGAGGACCTGGGCAATGTGCTTGAGGCCGTTGTGGCCGCCGTCGGCTCCGCCCTGGCGGATGCGGATGGTGCCGAGGGGCAGGGCGATATCGTCGCAGAGGATAAGCACGCGCTCGAGGGGGACGTTCTCCTCTTTCATCCAATAACGGACGGCATTGCCAGAAAGATTCATGTAAGTGGAGGGCTTCAGCAGGACGAGTTCCTGGTTCTTGCAGCGCATGCGGGCTACGAAACCGTAGCGGCGGTCCTGAAAAACGACATTGGACGCACTCTGTGCGAGTGCATCCAATATCCGGAATCCGATGTTGTGACGGGTACCATCGTACTCTTGTCCGATGTTGCCCAGCCCTACAATCAGGTGCTTCATCTCGTTCGCTGGTTCCTTGTGGCCAAAGAGGTGGCGCAGGAATTGGAACATTACTCGGCAGCTGCCTTAGAGGCGGCGGAGAGGGCCGAGCGGGTCATCTTCACCTGACATACTACAACCGAAGCGGGGGTAACCATCTCGAGACCTTCGAACTGGAGCTCGCCTGCCTTGATGGTCTTGCCGAGGCCGAGGTTGGTGACGTCGATGTCGAGGCGCTCAGGTATCTGAGTGTAGGGAGCACGTACCTTGAGCTTGCGCACGTTGGCAGCGAGCTTACCACCAGCCTTTACGCCTTCTGCGAGGCCGTTGAGCTTGATGGGAACTTCCATGACGATGGGCTTCTCGGGGGTGACTTCATAGAAATCGACGTGGAGGAGCTGGTCGCTTACGGGATGGAACTGGAGCTCGCGCATAACGGCGGTGTACTGCTTGCCGTCGATGTCGAGGTTGACCGAGTAAATTTCGGGGGTGTAAACGAGGTTGCGCAGGCCTGCTGCGGTTACGGTGAAACTGAGGGCCTTGGGCAGGCCGTTTTCGTCACGGGCTTCGCCGTAGAGGTTGCAGGGTACGCTGCCTTCCTTGCGGATGAGCTTTGCGGCTTTCTTGCCAGTTTCGGTACGAAGGGTACCTTTGATGTCGATGCTTTTCATCTTTTCTTTTTGTTTTGTGTTACTATAAATTAAGTCGTGCTTAATTCGCCATCACACGTGATGTGCTCCGAAAGCGGGTGCAAAGATACAAAAAAAATGTGAATTACGAGTTACGAAGTGCGATTTTTTTTCAGAAGTCGAGGTCGATTCGTATTTCGTCGTCGGTGTGTTCGGGGCGTGGCTCGGCTTTTCCCTGCTCAGTCTCGATGTAGGCGATGGCTTCGTGCATGGCTTCGAGGAACTTCTCGAAGTCTTCGCGGTAGATGAATACCTTGTGCTTTTCGAAGCTGACGTTCTGGTTGGCGAAGTCGGTACCGGTGACTATCTTCTTGCTTTCGGTCAGGGCCAGGTAGAGTTCGTCCTTGCGGTTGCGCTTGACGTCGATGTAGTAGATGCGCTTGCCGGCTTTTACGGTGCGGGAGAAGGCAATGTCGCGTTCCTTCGAGTCGTCGGTTCTCTTAAAATCTTCCATAATAGATAGTTAAAGTGTGGTTTTAGGCTTCAAAATTGCATCTATTTTCCGTAACTTCCAAAAAAAACGGTGAGAATTTGCGTTTATGAGGCACATTTTGTACCTTTGCACTGCATTTAAGACACACAACAGGCATTCTTTGATAAGATGATTAACCGCGAATTGATTAGAATTAAGGTAGTCCAACTCGTCTATGCGTATTATCAGAATGAGGGCAAGACGATGGAAACTGCTGAGAAAGAGTTCGTTCACAGCCTAGACAAGGCGTATGAGTTGTACCACACCTTACTTCTTCTGATGCTTGCCATCAACCACATGGCTACGCGCATGGTGGAGATGGAGCAGAGCAAGGCGCGGCGTCTGCACTGGGACAAGGAGATTCCTACGAAGTTTATCGAAAACCAGTTCATCGCCCAGCTCAAGGCCAACAAGCAGTTGCAGGCCTTTGCCAAGCGCAACGGCAACCTGTGGGACGACGAAGAGGAACTGTTGCGCAACCTGTACAAGCAGATTACGCAGCAGGAGATATACCTTGAATACATAAGCACGCCTGCGCGCTCGTACGAGGAAGACCGCACCCTGTGGCGCAACATCTACCGCGCGCTCCTCTGCAACAACGACCAACTGGATGAGGTATTGGAGGACCAGAGCCTGTACTGGAACGACGACAAGGTGGTCATCGACACGTTTGTGCTGAAGACCATCCGCCGCTTCGAGCCCGAGAACGGGGCCGACCAGGAACTCCTGCCCGAGTACCGTAGCGACGAGGACCTGCGCTTTGCCATGACTCTCTTCCGCACTGCCATCGACGGCAAGGAGACCTTCCGCCAACTCATTGCCGAGCAGACCCGAAACTGGGACCTCGAGCGCATAGCCACGATGGACCTGCTCATCATGCAGATAGCCTTGGCCGAGATAACGGCTTGCCCTGAGATTCCCTTGAGCGTGAGCATCAACGAATACGTCGAACTGGCCAAACTCTATAGCACACCCCGCAGCGGAAGCTATATCAACGGTATGCTCGACACCATTGCCAAGCGCCTTATTTCCGAAGGGCGCCTGGACAAATAATCCCCTCGATAACCCCATAAAAAGTAAGTTATGAATACAATGTTCGTATTACTACAGGCAGCCCAGCCACAAGGTGGCGGTGGCATGTCCTTCCTGCTGATGATGGTCATCATCTTTGTCATCATGTGGTTCTTCATGATTCGCCCTCAGCAGAAGAAGCAAAAGGAAATCCAGAACTTCCGCAACAGCATCACGGTGGGTAGTTCCATCGTTACGGCTGGCGGCATCTATGGCACGGTGAAGGCCATCGAGGACGAGGACAATACCCTCATCATCGAGGTGGCCCGCGACGTACGCCTCAAGGTGGACCGCAACTCGGTCTATGCCTCAGCTCCCGTAAGTCAGAATTAACACGCAACCGCGGGGGGCTGGGCGATGGACCGGTATAGCGTAGCGAAATGGTGGCGCCAGGCGTGCGACTTCTTCTTTAGCCGCAGAAGTCGTGAACTGGGCGTGTTCCTTTTCTTCCTGGTAGTGTCGGCAGGCTTCTGGCTCTTGCAGACGCTCGACGAGACGTTTGAGACGGATGTCGTCGTGCCCCTGCAGCTGACCGATGTGCCTGACGAGGTGGTCATTACGACACCTCTGCCCGGCCATCTCACCGTTACGATTCGCGACCGCGGGACAGCGCTCACCCGCTATTGGCGCCACGACATCGACACGCTCCGCCTCTCCTTCCGCGATTATGACGCAGGGACGACGAATGGCCGCGTGCGCATCCCCCAGGCCGACGTGCTGAAGCACATACAGGGCGCACTGGCTACAACCAGCCGCGTGCAAGCCATCCGGCCCGATACGCTTGAATACTACTACAACCACGGCCTCAATGCTACTATACCCGTGCAGGTGGCTGGCGACGTCGATACCAACCCCCATTATTACCTGCTCGACCTACAGACTTCGCCTCAGGAGGTGCAGGTATTTGCCTCGGCAGCTACGCTCGACACCCTGACGGCCGTTCGCACGATGCCCGTTAACCTGACTGACCTCCAGGAGAACACCACCGTCGAGGTGGCCCTGCGCCCGATTCGCGGTGCTAAGCTCGAACCTGACCGCGTCCAGCTGACTGCTACCGTTGATGTCTATATGGAGAATACCCTGGAAGTGCCCGTCGTGTCCCTCAACTTCCCTGCCGGAAAGCAATTGCGCACCTTCCCATCGACCGTACACGTGACCTACACCGTAGGCTATGCCCACAGCCGCGATATTACGCGCAAGAACTTCGTGAGCCTCGTGACCTATGAGGAGATTCTCGACTTGCAGTCGCAGGGCGCTACGAAGATTCCCGTCCGCCTGAAGAGCATACCCGAGGGCGTAAGCAATGTCCGCATCGAACCCAGCGAGGTCGATTACCTCGTCGAAACCGTTAGTGAGGAAGAGTAAGGCGGATGGTACGACTTGGCATTACTGGTGGCATCGGGAGCGGCAAGAGCTATGTAAGTCGCCTGCTTCAGGAGGACTTTGGCATAAGCGTATATAATTGTGACATACGTGCCCGCCTGCTCATGCTCTCCGACCCCGACCTTCGCAGCCAACTCTCCAGCCTCATAGAGGGTGCGTACGATACCCAGGGGGAACTGGACAAACGCCGTCTGGCTGACTACCTGTTTGCCTCTGAAGAGCATGCCCGGAGGGTTAACGCCATCGTCCATCCGGCTGTCCGAAAAGATTTGCACGAGTGGACATCCATGCTCCACTATGAGGACGTCCTGGCCGTAGAGAGTGCGATACTCTATGAGGCCGGATTCGACACGGAAGTGGATCGGGTAGTCTTCGTCGATGCCTCACAGGACCTTCGTATCCGGCGCACGATGGCGCGCGATGGGCTCCGTCGTAGGCAAGTACTCCAGCGAATAACCACACAACGGAGCGAGGAGGCCCGCCAACGGGCCGACTATATTCTGTTGAACGACGGGCAGGCCAACCTCCATGCCCAACTGACCTCTATCCTGGACTCCATAAAATCACCATAACGAAATAACGCAATCACGCAATAACGAAAGTAAGGAATATGTTAAAGACCATTCTCGCCATCTCTGGCAAGCCCGGACTCTACCGATTGGTATCCCGCGGCAACCGCAGTCTCATTGTAGAAACCCTCGACGATGCCCATAAGCGCACTCCCGCATTTGGCACTGATCGCATCATCTCGCTGGCCGACATCGCCATGTACACCGATGAGGAAGAAGTGCCCCTGCGCCAAGTCCTTAACGCCATAAAGGCTCAGGAGGAAGGAAAGTGCGTTACGAGCATCGACCTGAAGACCGCCTCGAAGGACCAGCTTTTCGACTTCATGGGCCGAGTGCTCCCTTCGTTCGACCGCGACCGCGTTCATGCCTCTGACGTCAAGAAGCTGATTCAGTGGTACAACATCCTCATCCAGCAGGGCATCACCGACTTCGACGAAGACCTGCAGGAGACCGAGGGTGACAACCTCGACGACAGAAAGTAGAGTAGAGAAGGCTTACATCAGCAATAGACCGGCTACGGCACAAAGCAGGATGATGCGTATAGGACTCATCTTGTAGATGGTCACGCTCACGAGCGCAAACAGGAAGATGAGTACGCTCACCCAGAACTGCCATGGGCACTCGGTGGGTGTGGAGAAGTTCTCAGGCGTCATTAGGCAAAGGGCTGCTGCAGCCAGCAAACCCACTACGGCGGGGCGAAGCCACGTGAAGACCTGTTCCACCGTAGGGTGGTTCTTGTAAGCCATCAGGAAACGGCTAATCACAATCATCAGTATGAACGACGGCAGGACTACGGCAAAGGTGGCTACTGCCGAACCCAGTATGCCCCACGCCGGGGCATAGCCGGCTCCCGTAATGCTGGTGTAGCCTACGTAGGTGGCAGCATTGATGCCGATAGGTCCAGGTGTCATTTGTGAGATGGCCACGATGTCGGTAAACTGGCTCGTCGTCATCCAGTGATAGTGGCCTACGACCTCACCCTGTATCATCGAGAGCATGGCATAGCCGCCCCCGAAGCCGAAGAGGCCAATCTGGAAGAATGTCCAGAAGAGCAGTATGAGGATACTAATCATATCTTGTCGTCTTTAACTTGTCCATAAACGTAGCCTCCTATGCCTGCCAGCAGGACGACATAGATGGGACTGAAGCCTAACGCCCAGATGAGCAGGGTAGCCACTATGGGTATCCATATGTTATGTCGGTTGACCTTGGCCATACGCCCCATCTTGAAGACGGGTGCCAAGATGAGCGCCACCACGGCCGGACGAATGCCTCGGAAGGCTCGCTCGACGTAGATATTGTCGCGGAAGCGCGTGAAGCACAGGGCTATCGTCAGAATGATAAGGAACGAGGGTAGGGCAGTGGCCAGTGTAGCAAGGGTAGCTCCGCGCATCCCCCGCAACTTGTAGCCGATGAATATGCTGATGTTGATGGCAAAGATGCCCGGACATGACTGCGCAACGGCAATCAGGTCGAGCAAATCCTCGCGACTCAACCAGTGTTTCTCATCGACGACCTTTGCCTCGATGAGCGGTATCATGGCATATCCCCCCCCAATGGTGAAGAGCCCAATACGGAAGAATGTACTAAACAGCTGCCACATTTTCAATCCACTTACGTGCGTTGACGAAGGCCTCTATCCAAGGTGTAACCTCGTCGTGTCGGCGGTCCTCCGGATACCAGCCACATTGCCAGGGGAAGATGGCACGTTCCAAATGGGGCATCATGGCCAGGTGGCGGCCGTCGGCCGAGCAGATACCTGCCACGCTATAGTCCGAGCCGTTGGGGTTGGCAGGGTACTCGTCGTAGCAGTACTTGGCTACGATATTGTAGTCGCTCTCCGAGCCAGGTAGGCTGAACTTGCCCTCTCCGTGGGCCACCCAGATGCCGAGTCGGCTTCCGCTGAGCGAGCCGAACATCACACTCTCGTTCTTGGGAATGGTCAGGCCCAGGTAGGCTGATTCGAACTTACGGCTATCGTTGTGCAGCATCTTGGCCTTGGGCGCACCCAGCAGGCCCAGTTCGACCATAAGCTGGCAGCCGTTGCAGATGCCCAGCGACAGCGTGTCGGGACGGGCATAGAAGCGGTCGAGTGCGGCCTTTGCCTTGGAATTATACAGGAATGCACCTGCCCATCCCTTGGCCGAGCCCAGCACGTCGCTATTCGAGAATCCGCCACAGAAGACAATCATGTTCACGTCGTCGAGCGTCTCGCGACCCGTAACGAGGTCGGTCATCATGACGTCCTTCACATCAAAGCCTGCAAGATACATTGAGTAGGCCATTTCGCGTTCGCCATTGGTGCCCTTCTCGCGGATGATGGCAGCTCGGATGCCTGACGGCTTTCTGCGGTCGGCACTAATTCCATACTGTGCCAGACGGTCCGTAAAGCGCTGGGGCAGACGGAGGGAGACGGGTTGCTTCTTATAGTTTTCGAAGCGGGCTTCTGCACGTCCGTTCATGCTCTGGCGGCGGTCGAGTAGGTAGGAGGAGCGATACCATGTGTCGCGCAATTGGTCGATGTCGAGGTTTTCCTCGTGCTCACCCTTGCGGATTCGCAGGTTACGCTCGCGGCAAGGCACACCAATATAGATGTATCCTACGCCCTCCTCGTCCAGAAACTTCTTGAACTCGGCCTCGTGCTTGTCGCTTACCTGCACTACGACACCGGGATTCTCGGCAAAGAGTATCTTCATGATGTCCTCCTCCTCGAAGCGGTTGAGGTTCACCTTCAGTCCGCCATGTGTATTGGCAAAGACCATCTCCAGCAAGGTGGTGATAAGACCTCCAGCCGATATGTCGTGACCTGCCAACAGGAGGCCTCTCTTTACGAGTTCCTGCACGGCATTAAAAGCATCGCGGAAATATTCGGGATTGGTTACCGTAGGTACGTCGCTGCCTACCTTGCCGAGCGTCTGTGCTAAGGCACTTCCGCCCAGTCGCAACAGGTCGAATGAGAAGTCTATGTGGTATAGGGCGCTCTTGGGTTCGTCGGCCAATACGGGGCTGACAACCTTGCGGATGTCGCTCACCTCGCCGCCAGAGGTGACGATGACCGTTCCCGGGGAGATAATCTTCGACCCATCGGGGTACTTCTGGCTCATAGAGAGGCTGTCCTTACCCGTTGGTACGTTTATGGCCAGGTCGCAGCAGAAGTTGCTCAGTGCCTCTACGGCCTGATAAAGGCGAGCGTCCTCGCCCTTCTGCGAACGGCAAGGCCACATCCAGTTGGCGCTCAGGCTTACGCTATCGAGGCCCTCAGCGAGCGGAGCCCACACAATATTCGTAAGACTCTCGGCCACGCTAAGTACAGAACCTGCGGCGGGATTGGCCAAACCTGCCTGAGGCGCATGGCCCAGTGCGGTAGCTATGCCCTTTCGGCCGCGATAGTCGAGGGCCACAACACCACAATCGCTCAAGGGCAACTGCAGGGGACCTTGACATTGCTGGCGAGCCACCTTGCCCGTTACCGAGCGGTCCACCTTGTTGGTGAGCCAGTCCTTACAGGCTACGGCCTCAAGACTTAAGACTTCCGAAAGTAGGTCCTTAAGGCCTTTGGGATAAGCCCTTAGGTCTTCATACGTGCGTTCTACGGTCTCATCCACCATCACGGTCTTAGGCGAGTGACCGAACATCTGTGCCACGTCGAGGTCGAAAGGCCTGATGCCGTCGCCCTGTTCGAAGGCGAAGTGTGCATCGCCCGTCGTCTCGCCTACGACATAAAGCGGAGCACGCTCGCGTTCGGCTATCTTTCTCACATGGTCGAGATGTTCTTCCTGTATGAGCAGTCCCATACGCTCCTGGCTCTCGTTGGCAATAATCTCTTTCGATGAGAGGGTGGGGTCGCCGATGGGCAACTTGGTCATGTCGATGTGTCCGCCACACTCCTCCACAAGTTCCGAAAGGCAGTTGACGTGCCCCGCCGAGCCGTGGTCGTGAATCGATACGACGGGATTCACATCCTCTTCACAAAGTGCGCGTACGAGGTTGTTGGCACGTTTCTGCATCTCGGGATTGGCGCGTTGTACGGCATTTAGTTCGATGCCGCTCGAGTAGCGTCCCGTATCAACAGAACTTACCGAACCGCCTCCCAGACCGATGCGATAGTTATCACCACCTACGACCACGATTTTGTTGCCCTTCTGTGGTGTGCCCTTCAGACAATCGCGCTTGGTACCATAGCCCACACCTCCTGCAAGCATGATGACTTTGTCGTAGCCATACTGCTCGTTGTTCTCCTTATGCTCGAAGGTTAGCACAGAACCGGTGATTAAAGGCTGTCCGAACTTGTTGCCGAAGTCGCTTGCTCCGTTCGATGCCTTGATGAGTATCTGTTCGGGTGTCTGATAGAGCCAGGGGCGTTCGGCCAGGTGGCCTTCCCACTCAGCTTCTTTGTTGCGCGGGTAACTGGTCATATAGACTGCCGTTCCGGCTATTGGCCACGAACCTACGCCTCCGCCCATGCGGTCGCGTATCTCTCCGCCCGTTCCCGTCGAGGCTCCGTTGAAAGGCTCTACGGTAGTCGGGAAATTGTGGGTTTCGGCCTTGATGCTGATGACACTCTCTATGTCCTTGATGACAAAGTAGTCGCTCGTCGAATGGTCCTTGGGCGCAAA
The DNA here is from genome assembly GCA_017469925.1 of Bacteroidaceae bacterium. Classification (GTDB taxonomy): domain Bacteria; phylum Bacteroidota; class Bacteroidia; order Bacteroidales; family Bacteroidaceae; genus Physcousia. The sequence continues at coordinate 143,298 of JAFUFK010000005.1, forward strand.
CTGTTCGACCACAGGGCCTTGAGCAAAGGCAACATTGTCCTTATAGGCCGAGAGAATCTTGTGCGGGTTCTCTTGCGTCGTCTTCTTAATCATCTGGAACAGACTGCTGGGCTTCTCCTCCCCGTCGATAATGAAGGTGCCACCGAATATCTTGTGGCGACAATGCTCTGAATTAATCTGGGCAAAGCCGAAGACCTCTGAGTCGGTAAGCCGACGTCCGAGCTGGCGTTCCACATTGTGCAGGTAGTCAATCTCCTCGGGGCTCAAGGCCAGACCCTCTTCCTCGTTATAGGCTTCAAGGTCTTCGATAAGACGGATGGGGGCCGGTTCGATGTTGACCGTAAAGATATCCTGGTCGAGCCCCTTGTAGAGGCGCTGGAGCATTGGGTCGTACTCTGCCTCTTCGCTGGTCACGGGGAAGTACTCTTCGATGCGCATGATGCCCTGGATGCTCATGTTCTGCGTAATTTCTACGGCATTGGTACTCCAAGGGGTTATCATTTCGCGGCGGGGACCTACGAAACATCCCTCGAGACTTGGGGCCGCTTCTGCCGTTGCTCCACCATAAAGCCACTGGAGTTTATCGATGTCTTCGCGGGTGAGTTCACACTTGCTCTGCGTAGCGATGATGGTCGCCTGCGGGGTCTTGAAAAAGGTTATAGCCATGCTGTTGTCTGTTTTAGTTTTAGTGTCAGTTCTCCCGAACCTTGCCGAACGGGATGTTGATGCCAAAGGTGAAGTCGGCGTTGCTCTTGAGCGGAACGTACTGCTTCGAGAGTTTGCCGAGCACGTGGTCCATACCGATGAATAGGTTCAGACCGCGTGGGTGGATGTTGATGACGCCGCCTACGCTTGCTCCCTGAGTGCCCACGGCGGCCGACAGGGCGAATTCAAAAGCTTTCGCGGGCGAGAGGCTGATGCTTACTCGCTCTTCGTTCCAGCTATATACACCTTGTATACGCGTAGTCGAGAGCAGACCGAAACTCAGCTTGTCGTAAGAGGGCAGGGCATACTCGAGGCCTATGTTCAGGGTCGCGCCCAGCCCCTTGACTTTCGAGGTGGTCTCGCCGGCCTCCAGTTGGTAGAGGTCTTCCAGTCGGTCGTCCACGTCCTCCCATTGGTCTTCTATCTTCACGCCGTCGCCGTGTCCGACCTTAACGTCGTGGAAACCATCAAACTCAAAGGTTCCCCCGCGGTTGGCGGCTGTCAGGGTGTTGTTCCACTTGATGAAGCCCAGGTCGAGTAAGGCAGCGGACAGTTTGAGACCTTTCACGAGGTCCTGCTTGCCCATGTCCCATTCCGTACCAAAGTCGAAGGCAACGCCTCCGCCGCCGATACCTGGGTCTTTGACGTCGAGGTTATCGAAATCAACCTCCTGATAGGTACGCGAGGCCTCGGGATGTCGCTTCATATACTCTGCGCTGCGCTCCTTCGTCTTCAGTTGACCCCAGGTCAGGCCCTTCATGCTTGCTTCTACGCTGGCGTTAGCCGTGGCGGTCCACTTATCCTCGGCCGAGAGGTCGAGGCTAAGGTTGTCAGCCTTCACGTCGGCACGGGCGCCACCCAGAAGAATCTTCATCTTGGCACCAAAACGCCAGGCCTTGTTGATTTGGTGGCTGTGGCCCAGTCCCACTTCGACCCATCCGCTTGCTGTAGCGCCTACGTCGCTGATGTCGTAGTCCTTGTTCTGCAGGTTCTTCATCACGTCAAAGAACTCGTAGGGAATGTTAGCTCCCCCATTGGCGCGTACGGCGATGTTGAATGTGTTGAACCCATGGAAGCCTCGGAAACCAAAGCCGAAGACCTCTACGCGACTGTCGAGGAGCAACTTATTGTTGTTGTGAAAGTTTCCCATGACCTCCTTTACGCTGAGGTTGGGATTGAGGAAGGTCGTTAGCCCTTCGCCATTCGGGTTCTTGTAGAGCAAGTTCTTCAGGTTCAGGTTGCCATGAACGCCGAAGTTGATGTGTGATAGTCCGGGGAAGGCCACATAGCCCTTACGGTCATAAGCCTTCGCAGGGTTCATCTCATGGCCATAGGTGTAGCCGTCGAGGAAGTAAGCCGAATTCAGGTTTTGTGCCGATGCGTTGCCCGCCAAAAGCATGATGGCGACGCCCAGCATATATCTCATAGCCTTTTTCATAATCTTTGCGTGGTTATAGGGGTTAGTCGTCGTCATCGTCATTCAGGTCATAGGTGATGCCACCCTTTACGGTAGCCTTGATGTCGTGGATGCGTATGTGGGCCGTCTTGTATATGGTCTCGCCCTTGATGGACTCATTGATACGGGCTTCGTAGGTCATGCCGTCGAGTCGGTTTACTCCGTTCTTTCCGGCCAGGGCATCATTGAGCGTGTGACCAGGCGCGGGCTCGAGGGTGATAGTGATGTCGTAGTCCTTCGCATTAGGCGGGGCTTGTGCACTATTGACCTTAATGGCCGAGATGCGCTGACCATTCTCGTCAAGGGGAATCAGGGTAAGGGTAATCTTCGCAGGCATGTTGCTATCGACCTTGCCCTTCAGTTCAATCTTACCCACGTCGAGCTTGTCCAGGTCCTCCAGATCTTCAATCCAGCCGCGCTCGGTATCGCGATAAACCATCATGAACTCCTCACCGATGGTCAGCGGAGCAAATATCTTGTACTCTACACTCAGGTCGTACCGCTTCGTGACGTCGAAGTCTTTGGCCTCCAGCGTAACGGGAGCCACGCCTACGGTTATCTCTTCGGGAATTTTCTTGATAAGCGAAGCCACGTTGCCCGTGACATCGAGTGGTTTGGCCTGTTTGTATTCGTCGGGCATAAAGCGAGGCTTCGAGTTGGCCATATAATAGAGGTTGGTGCCCTGCTGGATGACTACGTTGCTGGCTGTAACCGTATTCCTTGTCGTTCCGACCGTACTGCCCAGCGTCAGGCCTGTCCGGGCGTCAGCCGTAAGTCCGCTGACTGCCTTGAGCAGGATGACGGGGTTCTCGAGGTCGAGCACTACGTCGTCGTCGTTCAGGAAGTCGGGCATGTCTTCGAGGCGGATAGGCTCAATCTCTGCGATGTCGTGTTGTAGGGTACCCGTGACATTGGTCACGATGATGTCGCGCATTTCGGCTGTTCCGTGCACGTCGATTTCCTTGGGCATGATGCTATGCATCGAGTTCTCCTCGTGTATTCGCTCGGCCACGCTGGGGTTCTTGGCCAGATATGCATTGAGCAAGGGCTCATCGACGTCGGCCGTATTGAAGCGGAAGATGCCTTGCACCTCGAACTCGCCGTTGGCCGTTACGGTACCTTGTTCGCCATCGGATGCGCTGTTGGGGGTGAAGACGAAGTGGCGCCCAGTGCTTAGGCCCTTGAAGGTGATGTCCAGTTCTACGCCCCGCTTGGCGCTAATCTTGATGTTCGTCTCGGTCAGGGGGATAATGGTCAGCCCCCGTGCCTCGTCCTTGCCGAACTCGGTAATGGTGTTCTTCACGACGGTGCTTCCTTCGCCATAGGCGGTAAAGACGCACGACGCGATTTCCATTTCATCGGGCAGGTAGAGCCGGCCATTCTCGAGGTAGAAGTACTCGAGCCAGTCGGGCAGTTCGGGCACATAGACGTTGAGATGTGCCGTATTGTCCTTGATGGTAATGTGTTCGAGGGCACGCACGTCCTTGTTCACGTCGGCTTTTGCATCGGTGAAGGTGCTCTTGGCATTGTCCTCCTCCGTCACTTCATATTCATAATAGTAGTCGGGCACCTCGAACTGTAGCGTGCCGGTGTTGATGGAAACCTTGCGACGGCCCGAGTGTTTGGCAGCCTCGTCGGCAGGATAGAAGGCGCTGAGGTCAACGTGTGTGTCGATATCGGTCAGGCCTGGGGAGACGCTGATCTCCTTTATCTCTATGGGTTCGATATCGGCCTTGCCGTCCTGAACTATGGCGAAGCACTCGTTACCATTCTCGTCGGTGATGAACTGCACAATGCCGTCGTCTTCCAGGCTCATGAGATCCTTCAGCAGGATATCGCCTGTGCTCGATAGGGGCAGGGTGATGTCGGCCGTCGTGCCAATGGTCTTGTCGATGTGGTCGAGGTCGTAGCTTTCATCGATGCAAGAAAAAAGCAGGGTGGTGGCTGCAATGCACAGCACCACCCCTAACCTTGTTTGTCTGGTCATATGTGTCAATGGCTTGGTATGTAATAGTTTACGCAATTCCTTGGTTCAGTGCAACGCCCTTCTCCATAGCAACTTCCCATCCGAGGGCACTGGCTCCGAGTACGGCGGCCTTGGCGTCGTCGAGTTGGCTGATGAGTATCTTGGCCTTGCCGCGGTATATCTTCAGTACGGTCTCCTCATAGGCGCGCTTGATGGGCTCCATGATGAGGTCGCCGGCTTTAGTGAGTCCGCCGAAGAAGATGAAGGCTTCGGGGCTGTTGAAGGCGGCAAAGTTGGCACATGCCTCGCCCAGCATACGGCCGGTGAACTCAAAGATTTCCTTTGCCACTTCGTCGCCCTTTGCGGCGGCGATGCTTACGTCCTTGCTCTCGATTTGGTCGAGGGGGATTTCGCGCAAGAGGGTTGGCTTGTCGGTCTTGCTGATGATTTCGCGGGCGGTGCGTGCTACACCCGTTGCCGAGCAATATGCCTCGAGGCAGCCTTTGCGACCGCAGCCGCACTCACGTCCGTCCTTTTCGACGATGACGTGCCCGAGTTCGCCAGCCATGCCGTCGCAGCCATAGACCATCTGTCCGTTGACGACGATGCCCGAACCTACGCCCGTGCCCAGGGTAATCATGATGAAGTTCTTCATGCCCTTGGCGGCTCCGTAGGTCATCTCGCCTATTGCGGCCGCATTGGCGTCGTTGGTCATGGCCACGGGTATGCCCAGGGCGTCGGAGAACATCTTGGCCAGGGGAACTACCTCGCGCCCCCACGAGAGGTTGGGCGCAAACTCGATGCAGCCCGTATAATAGTTGCCGTTGGGGGCACCTATGCCCATGGCGCTGATCTTTTCTATGCCGCCCACCTGGTCGATAATCTTGCGAAGCTCGACGAGACAATCGTCAACGTACTGCTGGGCATTATCGTTATGGCCGCGGGTCTTCACGGAGGTTTCTGCTACTACATGGGCGTCGGCATCGACGATACCGAACACTGAATTGGTGCCGCCAAGGTCGAGACCAATTACATAAGGCTTTTCGGGTGAAATCATGATAGGATAGGTTTGTTTTTACTAATGACGTACAAAGATACAAAAAATATGCTAACGGCAAAAGACTTACGGGCGTTTTTTTTGTCGTTTCGGCTTCCGACCTTTGCCGATTGTCCTTTCGGCACAAAGCCTTAGGCGTTTCGACATAAAGACTTAGGTGTCTCGTCGCAAAGCCTTAGGCGTTTCGTCAAAAGGCCTTAGG
>JAFUFK010000006.1 GCA_017469925.1 Bacteroidaceae bacterium
GAGCATCCCCTTCGGCGAGTTCTCTCCCCTGTTGATCCTGCTGTTAGGCGGTGCCATCTGCTACCTGCTGTCCAACTTCATTTCCAACTCGGCTACGGCAGCCCTGCTGATGCCTATCCTGGCGATGGTGTGCGGTGCCATGGGCGACAAGCTCGCACCTATCGGTGGCACGCCAACGATACTTATCGGTGTGGCCATCGCAGCGTCCAGCGCTATGATTCTGCCTATCTCCACCCCGCCCAATGCCCTCGCATTTGCTACGGGTTATGTGAAGCAGAACGAGATGGCTAAGATTGGAATCATCATGGGTATCATCTCCGTGGTATTAGGTTTCGGACTTGTTTACCTGATGGGTACGCTACATCTGATATAAAAAGTAAGGCATGGCCGCACAATAAACTACAACCTGACAACACTCGTGGTATTCGCCGTAGCGCTGTTGAATGCTGTTGCCAGTTTATTGTGCGGCATATTGCTTCTTTGGAAACCATACAATAACCCTTCCTTATTTTCCAATAACCTGCCCTTATTCCGCAATAACCTGCCTTTATTCTCAAATAACCTTGGGTTATTGAACAGCAACCTTGAATACAGTCGGAGAAACAAAGAATTCTTTCGGAGAAATTTATTTTTCTCCGGGAGTAACGAAATTTACTCCAAAAGTAAGCAAACTCTTGGTTATTTTACAAAAATTAACACAGATTTGAAGCTATTTTGAGCGATTTTTGGATGAGAAATCCACCGTTTTTAGCTTAAAATGGCATTTTGCTGCCACCTACCACACATCTGCCACAGCACGGGAACCCCTCTGTACAAAGGCGTTTCCAGCGACGTGTGGCAGTGTGGCAGTATTTTTCCAGAAAAAAAATTTTTAAAGGCGGTTTACAACTTCTCGCCGTAGCACAGGTCGCCACAGTCGCCGAAGCCGGGGACGATATACTTGTGCTCGTTCATGCCCGGGTCGATGGCGGCACACCAGATGGTGGCATCGTCGGGCAGCGCCTCCTTCACGACATCGACACCCTCGGGGGTGGCTATCACGCAACAGATATGAATGCGCTTGGGCTTGCCCGTCGACAGCAGGGCCTCGATGCTGGCAGCCATCGAACCTCCCGTGGCCAGCATCGGGTCGACGATGACCAGTGTCTTACCCTTCACCGATGGCGACGCCATATACTCGGTATGCACTCCCACCTCGGTATGCTCGCGGTTGGTGTACATGCGGTAGGCGGAGACGAAGGCGTTCTCGGCCTTGTCGAACACACGCAGGAAGCCCTCATGGAAGGGCAGACCGGCGCGCAGCACGGTGGCAACGACCAGATCCTCCTTGGGCAGGGAGATGTCGAGAGTGCCGAGGGGTGTGGTGACGGTCTTGGGCTTATACTCCAGGGTTTTCGACAGCTCGTAAGCCATCATCTCGCCCACGCGCTTGATGTTATGGCGGAATACCAGACGGTTTTTCTGATAGCTCTTGTCGCGCAACTCAGCCATATACTGGTTGATGACGCTGTTCTGTTCTGCAAAATTGATAACTTTCATAGTTTGTACTGTTATTGATTTGAGGGCAAAGTTACAAAATCCCTCCGACTTTTGCAAAGTCAGCGTGACAAAAGTGTTATGCCGACACAGAATTTTGAATACTTTAACCTAAAAAGTGCCTTGCGAACGCTAATATTTCTTAATTCTTAATTCTTAATTCTCAATTATTTCGTACCTTTGCACTCGGTTTTAAAATAGGTAATAGTAAATTCACAACAAAAATAAACTAATTGAATTATGGCAAATTTAGATTTGACAAAGTATGGCATCACCGGTTCGAAGGTGATTGCACACAATCCGTCGTATGAGTTCCTGTTTGAGGAGGAAACCAAGGCTGACCTGACTGGCTTCGACAAGGGTCAGAACACCGAGCTGAACGCTGTCAACGTAATGACCGGTATCTACACTGGCCGTTCGCCTAAGGACAAGTACATCGTTGACGATGCACAGAGCCACGACAAGGTATGGTGGACCACCGAGGAATACAAGAACGACAACCACCCCATGTCTGAGGAGGTATGGGCCAAGGTAAAGGATATCGCCATCAAGGAGCTGTCTAACAAGGAGCTGTATGTCGTTGACGCTTTCTGTGGTGCCAACGTGGCCACCCGTCTGGCTGTCCGCTTCATCGTTGAGGTAGCTTGGCAGGCTCACTTCGTAAAGAACATGTTCATCCAGCCCACCGCTGAGGAGCTGGAGACTTTCGAGCCCAACTTTGTTATCTATAACGCTTCGAAGGCTAAGGTTGACGCTTACAAGGAGCTGGGTCTGAACTCAGAGACCTGTGTTGCCTTTAACACCACGAGCCGCGAGCAGGTGATCATAAACACTTGGTACGGTGGTGAGATGAAGAAGGGTATGTTCTCGATGCAGAACTACTACCTGCCCCTGCAGGGTATCGCCTCGATGCACTGCTCGGCCAACACCGACATGGAGGGTAAGAACACCGCCATCTTCTTCGGTCTCTCTGGTACGGGTAAGACCACCCTCAGCACCGACCCGAAGCGCCTGCTCATCGGCGACGACGAGCACGGATGGGACGACGAAGGCGTCTTCAACCTCGAAGGTGGTTGCTACGCCAAGGTCATCAACCTCTCCAAGGAGAACGAGCCCGACATCTACGGCGCCATCCGTCGCGATGCCCTGCTGGAGAACGTTACCGTAGCCGCCGACGGCAAGATTGACTTCGCCGACAAGAGCGTGACCGAGAACACCCGCGTCTCGTACCCCATCAACCACATCGAGAAGATTGCCCAGAAGGTGAACGGCAAGTCGGCCGGTCCCGAGGCTAAGAACGTCATCTTCCTCTCGGCCGATGCCTTCGGCGTACTGCCTCCCGTAAGCATCCTGACTCCCGAGCAGACGAAGTACTACTTCCTCTCTGGTTTCACGGCTAAGTTGGCCGGTACCGAGCGCGGCATCACCGAGCCCACTCCCACCTTCTCGGCTTGCTTCGGCCAGGCTTTCCTCGAACTGCATCCCACAAAGTATGCCGAGGAACTGGTGAAGAAGATGGAGAAGAGCGGTGCCAAGGCTTATCTGGTGAACACCGGTTGGAACGGCACGGGCAAGCGCATCAGCATCCCCGACACCCGTGGTATCATCGACGCCATCCTGGACGGCAGCATCCTGAAGGCTGAGACGAAGAAGATTCCTTACTTCGACTTCGAGGTGCCCACCAGTCTGCCCAACGTGAACCCCGCCATCCTCGACCCCCGCGACACGTACGCCAACGCCAGCGAGTGGGAAGAGAAGGCTAAGGACCTGGCAGCCCGCTTCATCAAGAATTTCGGCAAGTACACCACTAACGAGGCTGGTAAGGCCCTCGTCGAGGCAGGTCCGAAACTCTAAAATAACGTTAATACGTTAATTATTCAGCGGTTCCCTTTCGGGGGAGCCGCTTTTTTTGTACCTTTGCGACGTATTTGCCTATATTATGAAGAAGCTATTGTTCCTATTGTCGTTGCTGGTGGCGCAGACGGCGTTTGCGCAGTTCCACGAACCGGTGCAGTTCTCGGTCAAGCAGAACAAATTGTCGCCGACGGAAATCGAAGTCGTTTTTACGGGAAGTGTAGAGCCGGGTTGGCACGTCTATAGTACGGACATTGCCGACGGCGGACCTACGCGGGCCGAGTTGACGCTGGAGAAGAAGCAGGGCGTAAAGCCCAATGGACCGTTGCGCCCGACGGGCAAGGTGAAGCGCGAGATGGACGAGATGTTCGGAATGGAACTTTCGTTCATGGAGGGCACTGCCTCGTTTAGCCAGCGCTTTACCCTGACGGAACCCACCTATGAGGTTGCGGGCTACCTGACCTATGGCGCGTGCAACGACGAGAACTGCATGCCACCCACGAACGTTGAGTTCAGTTTTAGAGGTCAGGGACTTACCTCCAGCGGACCCTCCTCCAGCCCCTCCCTTGTAGGGAAGGGAGTAGATACTATTGCAACTCAAAAGGATAGTGTAACCACTCCCCTCCCTACAAGGGAGGGGTTGGAGGAGGGTCCGATGGGGGAGAGTCTGCTTTGGACGCCCGTCATCGACGAACTGAAGGCTTTCGGACAGGGCGAGGCCACCAGCAGCAGTGATGCCGGTTGGCTGCGCATCTTCCTGCTGGGACTGTTGGGCGGACTGGCCGCCTTGCTGACGCCCTGCGTATGGCCCATTATCCCGATGACGGTCAGCTTCTTCCTGAAGCGGAATAAGGACGACCGTGCTGCGGGTATTCGCGAAGCCGTTACCTACGGCCTTTCCATCATCGTCATCTATATGGCTCTGGGCCTGCTGGTAACCCTGTTGTTTGGGGCAAGTGCCCTGAATGCGCTGAGTACCAACGCCGTGTTCAATATCTTCTTCTTCCTCTTGCTGCTTCTGTTCGCAGCATCGTTCCTGGGCGGATTCGAAATCACGCTGCCCTCGAGTTGGAGCAATGCCGTCGATTCCAAGGCCACCCGGACCACTGGCCTGCTCAGCATCTTCCTGATGGCCTTCACGCTCGTCTTGGTCAGCTTCTCGTGTACGGGCCCCATTATCGGTTTCCTCTTGGTAGAGGTAGCCTCGACGGGCAACATCATCGGCCCGGCCATCGGCATGTTTGGCTTTGCATTGGCCTTGGCGCTGCCCTTCACCCTGTTTGCCCTCTTCCCCTCGTGGCTGAAGGCAGCCCCGAAGAGCGGCAACTGGATGAACTGCATCAAGGTCTGCCTTGGCTTCCTGGAACTGGCCTTCTCGCTGAAGTTCCTCTCCGTGGCCGACTTGGCCTACGGTTGGCACCTGCTTGACCGGGAAACCTTCCTTTCGCTCTGGATTATCATCTTCGCCCTGCTGGGGGCCTACCTCATCGGGTGGCTCCGTTTCCCGCACGACGAGGAGGAGTACGACGAAATGGGCGAGGTCGTCGTCCACCAGCGTACCAGCGTGACCCGCTTCTTCCTGGCCCTCATTTCCTTTGCCTTTGCCCTGTATATGGTGCCTGGCCTCTGGGGTGCACCCTGCAAGACCGTCAGTGCCTTTGCACCCCCAATGAAGACTCAGGACTTCGTGCTCGGTCAGAAGGAAACACTCCACTTCGAGGACTATGAGGAGGGTATGGCCTACGCCCGGGCCAACCACAAACCGGCGTTCCTCGACTTTACGGGCTATGGTTGCGTCAACTGTCGGAAGATGGAGGCGGCCGTATGGACTCACCCCGAGGTGCAGCAGGTGATGGACGACGACTTCGTGGTCATCTCCCTGTTCGTCGATGAGAAAACCCCGCTGGAGGAACCGATAATTGTCGATGAAATGGGCGAAAAACGCAAATTGCGCACCATCGGCGACAAGTGGAGTTACCTCCAGCGTTCGAAGTTTGGTGCCAATGCCCAGCCCTTCTACGTACTGGTCGATGGCGACGGCCACCCCTTAGCACCCTCGTACAGCTATAACGAAGACGTGCCTGCCTACCTGCAGTGGCTAAAGAATGGACTTAAGAACTACCGAAAACAATAGCAACCCAACGTCGATAGTGACAAACATAAGCCCTCTCCTAATGGAGTGAAGCGGTTACAATCTCAAATGAACTCTAAATAGTATTAAGATAAATTGTTGATAAAAAGGTTGAAAGAAATGATGAAATGAAGCATTATGGCATTCTATATGAAAACTAACATTACGTTGTTCTTTTTGTTCTTTTGCATAAATTGTATTTATCCACAGAATTTGGATGTGAATGAGCAATGGGAGTCAATGACAGATTATAGGTTTAATAACTTTCCTTATGCATGTGTGTTAGATGGTATTTTTATAAAAAATGACATCGGTATTAATTTAAACGATGTAATGGACTCAGATACAACAGAATTCGCCATGAAATATCCTTTTTTAATTAGAGGTATTGGTGAAAAGAATGATTCTCTCTGGGTTTTATCTAATCCGAACGAGATGGATGATGATGACTATATAGAGGTTAAAGGTATGATATGCGAGGATCTTGTAAATTTCATCTCAAAAAAAGGAAAGGTGGAATTGATTACACTTGATGAAGTCCGTAGGAGGAGGTATCCAGAAGTTGATACTCCATGCGTATACATGATTAATAAGTTCTTTATTATGAAAAATCAGGATTTATATCGTCTGGATAAGGATTTTATCCATCACACCGAGAAAGTGAGGTCTGCCGATATAGATGTACTCAAAGATTTCCCTCCTTTTACTATTATTCGAATATTCACAAGAACTTCTCATAATCAATTTTCCTCAAGAATAGGGTATTAGGATTTGTCTAACCCAATCATATGTTATAAGGATGAAGGACGTTGCCTTTTTATTAGTTTCAAAATTTGACTCAATCATTCGTTTGGAGAATGCTTTGTTCGTATCAAAATATTTAATTACAAACTTTCATGCAAAGGTGTATTTTTGGGAGATTTCGGAATATAATAATGGAATTTTTAAAAAGTTAATGCCAGTAGGAGTGAATTATTCTTTTGTAGAAGACAAAGACCCTATATTGCACAGGACATACTATATTAATAAAATGGTAGAATGTGTGCAGGAGAAATATATATCTATATGGGATGTAGATGTGGTTATTCCGACAGAACAAATTACAAAGGCTGTTTCATTCTTAGAGCAAGGATACGATTTTGTTTTGCCTTATGAATTTCATTTTTATGATACGACAGAGGAAATTAGAAAAATTTTTATGGAGGAGATGGATATGGAGATATTGAAGTTATATAAGAAGTTTATGATTGAATTGTATCGGCTCAGGCCTGTTGGTGGTGTATTCTTTGCTAATAGGAAGTCCTATATTGAGTGTGGTAAGGAAAATGAGAATTTTTATGGGTGGGGTGTTGAAGATGGAGAAAGATATCTTCGATGGCAATCAAAGAATAAAAAAATCGTGCATGTACAAGGCGACTTGTTTCATCTGACCCATCCACGTGGTATTAATAGTAAGATGCAATCACGGGATGAATCTATTATTAAGCAAAGGATTTTTTTATCTTCATATAGAGGGGTGAGATGGAACATAAACTGCTGAAGGCAATATTATCTAATTCAAAGATAGAAGAGAAAGGCCTTTTTTCTGGTGAGGCAGGTGTTTGTTTGGCTTTGTGCATGTTAAAATCAAACTTTCATTTGCCATTGTCCAAAGAGTATATTGATAAGCGAATATCTGATATTGTCAAAAGTCTTGATGATGTGGGAGATTTAAGTTTTGACAAGGGACTTACGGGAATTGGTTGGACCATTAGTATGTTATATGATAAAGGATTTATTTCAGGCGATATAGATAAGATTCTTTTTAATTCAGATGCTGCTTTGTATAGAGAACTGAATGGGAGCGAAGGCTCACATCATAGCTTAAGTTGCTCCAATGGGTTACTTGGATATTTGATATATATAATGTCACGTTTGAAGGATTCTCAAGGTCGTAAAGATTCATATCAAAATAGTTTAAATGAAAAGAGTTTTAGGCTATTAATAGATAATTTATATGTTTTGGTTCCTTCTGCATTCGCTTTATTATCAAAAGATGTCTACATCTCTATTTTATGGGAATATCCCATATTCTTTGTCCTAATGAGAAAAGCAATGGAGTTAGGCATTTATTCGAGAAAGATTGTAAAGTTGATAGATCTTGTTAAGTTTTATTTAAGGAGTAGTATCCCATACTATAATATAAATAAGCTATCCTTATCTGTTTCCATAACATACCTTAATGAGATACTTATGGATGAAGAACTTAATTCTTATAAAAATGGTCTTATGGACTTGATAGATTTTCAGCAAATTGAAAATGAAATAGATAATAGGATAATTAATATAAATGAAGGATGGTTCTTATGCTTATTCATTCATTCTTGTGCAATTATGTTAATGAAGAAGTCATGCCCACAATATGAAAAAATAGTACTAAATAGAAATTGGCTCCTTGATAATTTTGGAGGACAATTTCAAACTTTCTTGTGCGAGAAACCTGCACATGATGTTACATTGATAAATGGCATAAGTGGAATATCACTATTATATAGTATGTATCCCAAGGTTTTTAACGTATCATATAAATAGGACTTGTAATTCATGTATTATTAATGTAGAGAATAACATTTTTATTTTTAACTATGATGAAACTAAAGCTAATTTTTAGTGCCGCACTGGTAGCCATTGCAACGCTTGTCAGTGCACAGGGTGTGGAGCAGATGATGCAGCCCCTGCCCCTTGACCCTCAAACCCGCTACGGGAAGTTAGACAACGGACTGACCTACTACATCCGTCACAACGAGTACCCCAAAGGTCAGGCCAATTTCTACATCGCCCAGAAGGTAGGCTCCGTCCAGGAGGAAGACGACCAGCGCGGACTGGCCCACTTCCTGGAGCACATGTGCTTCAACGGCACGGAGAACTTCCCCGAGAACGGTGTCATCCGCTACTTGGAGACCCTCGGCGTGAAGTTCGGCGCCCAGTTGAATGCCTACACCAGCATCGACGAGACGGTCTATAACATCAACAACGTGCCCACAGGGCGCGAGGCCACCATCGACTCCGTCCTGCTCATCCTGCACGACTGGAGCCACAACCTGACCCTCGACCCGAAGGAGATTGACAAGGAGCGCGGCGTCATCCACGAGGAGTGGCGTATGCGCACCAGTGCCATGCAGCGCATCCTGACTCGTCAGTTGCCCCGCCTGATGTCGAACAGCCGCCCCGGTAACCGTATGCCTATCGGCCTGATGGAGATTGTCGATAACTTCAAGCCCGAGGCCCTGCGCGCCTACTACGAGAAGTGGTATCGTCCCGACCTGCAGGCTATCATCGTCGTCGGCGACCTCGACGTGGACCGCACGGAACAATCGATTAAGCAGATGTTCTCGCCCATCACCCTGCCTGAGAACCCCGCCAAGCGCGAGTACTTTACGGTTCCGCAGAACGACGAGGCCATCGTGGTTAGCGACTGCGACAAGGAGCAGACCCTGCCCATCGTCCTGATTTCGAACAAGCACGAGGAACTGATGCCGCGCGAGATGCGCAATACCGTCCCCTACCTGTCGCTTTCGTACGTCAAGGGCATGGCCATGCAGATGCTGAACAAACGCCTCGACGAGATTGCGCTCAACCCCGAGTGCCCCTTCATCCAGGCTGGTGTTGAGGACGACGACTTCCTGTTGGCCAAGAGTCCTGCATTTGCCACCACCATCGTGCCCAAGGAAGGTCAAATCGACGAAGCCATCCAGACGGTTATGGCCGAAGTCTATCGTGCCGCCGAGCACGGTTTCACGGCCAGCGAGTACGGCCGCGTCCGCTCCGAGTTCCTGAGCCAGATAGAGGCCCTGTACAACAACCGCGAGAAGACCGAGACCGACAACTACATCCAGGAGTGCGTACGCAACTTCCTCGACAACGAGCCCATGCCCGGCATCGAGTTCGAGCACATGCTCTACGACGCCATGGCTCCCCAGTTGCCCGTCGAGATGATTAACAGCCTGATGCAGGGGCTCGTCAGCCTGAGCGACACGAACCTCGTCGTCCTCAGTGTCAATCCCGATAAGGAAGGCTATCAGCAGCCCACCGAGGAGCAGTTGCTTCAGGCCATCCATGCCGCTCAGCAGGCCGACCTGGAACCCTACGTCGATAACGTGAAGAACGAGCCCCTCATCCCTCAGCTCCCCAAGAAGGGCAAGATTAAGAAGGAGGAGCCCGCCCAGTTCGGAACCACCCTGCTGACCCTGAGCAACGGTGCCCGCGTCATACTGAAGAAGACCGACTACCAGGACAACGAAGTGCTGATGAACGCCTACAGCGACGGCGGTACGGGCCGCTATGGCGTCGAGGACAAGTACAACCTGAACTGGGCCTCCGTGCTCATCGGGGCCTCTGGCTTGGGCAACTTCACCCAGACCGAACTCGACAAGGCCCTTGCCGGCATTCAGGCTGGTGTGAGCGCCCACATGTCCACCCGCAGTGAGTCGCTGAGCGGTAATGCCGTGCCTAAGGACCTGCGCACGATGTTCGAGCTCATCTACCTCCACTTCCAACCCCTCTACCGCGACGACAAGGCCGTGACTTCGGTCCTCAACCAGACGAAGGAGATGCTGCGCAACCAGGCAGCCAACCCCATGCGCGCCTTCTCCGACTCCCTGCAGACCACCCTCTACGGTCAGGACAATCCCCGTCTGGTGCTCACGAACGAGGAGAGTGTCGATAAGGTCAGCTACGACCGCGTGCTCGACATCTACAAGGACCGCTTCCAGGGTGCCAACGACTTTACGTTCGTCTTCGTCGGCAACTTCGACAACGACAGCATCCGCGAGTACATCTGTCAGTACATTGCCTCGCTGCCCAAGGTGAAGCGCAACGACAAGCCCGTCGATAACCACTTCGGCATCCGCGAAGGCCAGTACACCAACCGCTTCCTGCGCAAGATGGAGGAGCCGCAGACGGCCATGATTCAGTATCTGCAGGCCCCTGTCGAGAACACGATGAAGAACCAGATTGTCGCCGACGTACTGGGCCAGGTGCTCACGATGCGCCTGCTCGAAATCGTGCGTGAGGACATGGGCGCCGCCTACAGCGTCAGCGCCAGTTGCGGCCTCTCGAAGGTCAGCGACGGCTCTACCCGTGCTAACATCCAGGTCTATGCTCCCGTCAAGCCCGAGATGTGCGACTCCGCCCTCTTGGTCATCGACGAGGAGTTGCAGAAGGTGGCCCGTGAAGGCGCCGAGGACAAGTACGTCTCGAAGGTGAAGGAGTATCTCCTGAAGACCTATACCGAGAACGAGCGCAAGAACGGCACGTGGCTCGGCTACATCCAGGAGTACGACCGCGACCACCTCGACACCTACACCGGCTACCCACAGGCCGTGCAGGCCGTCACGAGCGACGACATCGCCGCCCTGGCTCGCCAGATTCTTGACGCCAAGAACCACATTACCGTCATCATGCTGCCCGAGGAGTAGTCGTCCGCCGGCTATGCCTTAAGGCTTTTCGGAGCAAGCATTAGGAAAGAAGACGGGATTGCCCTTGCAGTCCCGTCTTCTTTTGTATGGAGTCGGTCGCTGAGTGTTAACTTAACCTATGGCCTGAGGTTAACTTAACTTAGCCGCATAGGTTAACATAACCTCGGGCGATAGGTTAATATAACATCGGGGCGCAGGTTAACTTAACTTCCAACGCCCCCTCCGGAGATATCACGAAAAAGCCCCGTTTCTCGACTGAGAAACAGGGCATTATATGTCCCTTGCCTCCGTGCGGAGGGGGGGCGTTTACTTTACCACCTTCTGTATGGCCTGCTTAATCATGGGCTCCATGATGTCGTAGCCTTCCGCGGTGGGGTGGCAGCCGTCGTCCGAGAGCCCCTCGCGCATGGCACCCTGTTCGTCGGCCATGGCCGTCCAGTAATCGACGTACTGGAACCGGTGCTTCTTGGCATAGTCGCGGATGCGGGCGTTCAGACTCTTGATTTTCTCGGCGGCGTCGGTCACTTCCTTGCGCCATCGGTATTGGCCGCAGGGCGTGACGGACGTCAGGATGACCCGTATGCCGTAGGCCTTGGCCATCTGGGCCATTGTGATGATGTTCTGCAGGGTACGGTCCTCGACGTAGGGGTGGTTGTTGTAGGCGATGTCGTTCGTGCCACCGTTGATGACCACCACCTTCGGATGCAGGGCGACGACGTCCTCGTAGAAACGCAGTACCATCTGGTAGGTGGTCTGCCCGCTGATGCCGCGGCCGATGTAGCCGTTGTCCTTAAAGAAACCGGGGCGTCGGCTGGCCCAGTTCTGGGTGATGCTGTTGCCCATGAAGACTGCCTTGCGCTCGGCCTGCGGCAGGGCCTTTACCTCTTGGTTAGCCTCCTGGTAACGGCCGAAGTTGGCCCAGTCCTGACCCTGTGCACAGGCGCTGCCTGCGAAGCATACGAGGGCCGTGATTGCAATAATGATTCGTTTCATGCTTTTTATGTTTAACGGTTTGCGGAGTTACTCTACGGCGTGGCAATAGGGCAGGCCCATGAGGTCGTACACCTTCTCGAGCCGGGGCAGGCGGGCCTTGAAGTCGTCGAAGTCCTTCTGCTCGGGGCGGCACCATTGCACCTCGCTCATGGCCGCCAGTCGGGGCAGGAGTTGGTAGAAGGCGTGTTCGGGGTAGGCGATGTACTCTGTCCACAGGTTGGCCTGTGGGCCGAGGATGTGTCGTTGCTCCTCCTGGCTGAGGCTGTCGGGGATGAGGGGCTCGAAGGAGTATATCTTGCTGGCCGAGACGATGTAGCCGCCAATCGTGCGCGGTTGCTTGGCCACGTCCTTTAGTTGCGGGTGGTCGATGTAGGCAAATACGTTGGGCGACATGATGACGCGGTGGCCCTGTCGGGCGGCCTCGATGCCTCCCTTCGTGCCGCGCCACGACATGACGATGGAGTTGCCCGATAGCCCGCCGGCCAGTATCTCGTCCCAACCGATGAGGCTACGGCCGCGTTCGCTGAGGAAGTCCTCCACCTCGCGGTTGATGTAGCTTTGCAACTGGTCCTCGGGCGAGTGCCGGCCGTCGTCCTGGATACCCAGTTCCTGTATCTTGGCCTGGCACTTCGGACACTTGCGCCAACGGTCCTTGGGACATTCGTCGCCTCCGATGTGGATGTAGGGCGAGGGGAACACGTCGCACACCTCGCCGAGCACCGTACGGAGGAAGTCGAGAGTCTCGGGATTGCCGCCACAGAGCACCTCGCGACTGACGCCCCACATCGTGCGGACGGGGTAGGGGCCGCCCGTGCAACCGAGGTTCGGAAATACGTGAAGGGCGCCCTGCATGTGGCCGGGCAGGTCGATTTCGGGTATGATGTTGATGTGGCGTTCGGCAGCGTAGCGCACCAGGTCGCGACACTCCTCCTGGGTGTAGTAGCCGCCGTAGCGCTGACCGTCGTAGATGCCCGCGTTGGGGCCGATTACGGTCTGTTCGCGCACGCTGCCATACGGAGCCAGACGGGGCAGGGCCTTCACCTCGAAGCGCCAGCCCTGATCGTCGGTCAGGTGCCAGTGGAACTGGTTGCAGCCGTGCAGGGCCATGACGTCGAGCATGCGCTTAATCATGCTGACGGGGAAGTAGTGGCGGGCACAGTCGAGCAGGACGCCTCGGTAGGCAAAACGCGGTTGGTCGTCGATGTGTGTGTAGGGCAGGTCGATGTGGTCGGTCGGCCCGCAGGGCAGACTCTTACGCAGTGTCTGTGCGGCGCGGAAGAGTCCTACCCGCTCCGTGGCCTCGAGTTCGACGCCCTTCTTGCCGACGCTTATCGAGTAGGCCTCGGCTGGGGTGTCGCCGGTCTTGAGCATAAGGCGGATGGCCGCCCGTGAGTCGTTGGGCGCCAGGCGCAATTGGATGCCCGTAGCCTGCTTCACCCACTCCTGTAGGAAGCGAGCCTCCCGTTCGCAGCCTTCGCTGTAGGCAATCCCCACCTCGGGGCGCAGGGTGAAGGTGTGGGCAGAGTCGGTCTCCACGTTCATGGGCAGGGGCACGATGCGATAGTCGGCCCGCTGAGCCTGCATGGGGGACAGGAACAGCAGTTGGGAGAGTGAGAAGATGAGGAATAGACGTTTCATGGTGATGAATGTTTTAGAAAAGTATGCGCGCGAAGATGGGGTAGTGGTCCGACAGGTTGCGCCGTGCCATCTCCCCGTTCATGTTCTTCTGCCATCGCCCGTCGGTGCGCACGGCGTAAGCCTCCACCTGGGTGTCTGGCGTGACGAAGATGTGGTCGATGCGCTCGTCGGTGAAGTGGTGATAGTCGAAACCGTTGTACGTCCCGTTCTCGGCCCATCGCATCTCGGCTGCCGTGTAGCAGTCCTTCAGTACGCCCGACTCGGTGAAGAGGCGGTAGAGTTCGTCCTTCTGCGACACGTTGAAGTCGCCCGTCAGCACGGCCAGCCGCCGCCCGCCGTCGGTCATCTTGGTGATGCGCTCCATGACGAGCCGGGCCGCCTTGCTGCGTGCCTGCCGGCCCACGTGGTCCATGTGGAGGTTCAGGAAGTAGAAGTCCTTACCCGACAGCCGGTCGCGGAAGTGGCCCCAGGTGCAAATGCGCACGCAGGCGGCATCCCAACCCAGTGCCGGGCGGTCGGGCGTCTCGTTGAGCCAGAAGTGGCCCTCCTCCACCAGTTCCACGCGTTTCGGGTTGTAGAAGATGGCGGCGTACTCGCCCTTCTTCTTGCCGTCGTCGCGGCCGACGCCTATCCAGCGGTAGTCGGCGAGTTCGCGCTCCATGTCCATGAGTTGCGGGTGCAAGACCTCCTGTGCCCCGAAGACGTCGGGGCGCTCCCAGCGGATTTGCTTGCAGATAGAGGGATATCGGCGTTCCCAGCCATTGCCCGAGATGCTGTCGTCGCGGTTGCGGTAGCGGATGTTATAACTGCCCACGGTCAGTTCCTGGGCGGTAAGTGTCAGGGCCATCAGGCAGCCCATTAGGAGAAAAAAATAGCGCTTCATAGTGTCCTTCTTTGTCTTTTCATTTGCAAATCTACGCATTTTCTTGCTATTCCCGCACGTTAAGTGCCATTTTTTTTGTACCTTTGCGCCCGAATTATAGAATAGCGATGCAAGATATCCGTAATATTGCCATCATTGCACACGTCGACCACGGCAAGACGACCCTGGTTGACAAGATGCTCATGGAAGGGAACCTCTTCCGCGAAAACCAGCAGACGGGCGAACTGATGCTCGACAACAACGAGCTGGAGCGCGAGCGCGGCATCACCATCCTCTCGAAGAACGTCAGCATCAACTACCGGGGCACGAAGATTAACATCATCGACACCCCGGGTCACTCGGACTTCGGCGGCGAGGTGGAGCGCGTCTTGAACATGGCCGACGGCTGCCTGCTCCTGGTCGATGCCTTCGAGGGCCCCATGCCGCAGACACGCTTCGTCCTGCGCAAGGCCTTGGAAATCGGTCTGAAGCCCATCGTCGTGGTGAACAAGGTCGATAAGCTCAACTGCCGCCCCGAGGAGGTGTACGAAATGGTCTTCGACCTGATGTTCGACCTCGGCGGTACTGAGGAGCAGCTCGACTTCCCCGTCATCTACGGCTCGGCCAAGCAGGGCTGGATGGGGCCTGACTATTCGAACCCCACCCAGGACATCAAGTACCTGCTCGACCAGATTCTGGAGCACATCCCCGCCCCCCAGCAACTGGAGGGCACTCCGCAGATGCTCATCACCTCGCTCGACTACTCGATCTACACCGGGCGCATCGCCGTGGGCCGCGTACACCGCGGTACCATCCGCGAGGGCATGAACGTGACCATCGCCCACCGCGACGGCTCGATGGAGAAGACCAAGATAAAGGAACTCCACACCTTCACCGGCATGGGGCAGGCACGTATCCCGGAGGTGTCCAGCGGCGACATCTGTGCCATCATCGGCCTCGAGCACTTCGAGATTGGCGACACCATTTGCGACTTCGAGACCCCCGAACCGCTGCCCCCCATCAGCATCGACGAGCCCACCATGTCCATGCTCTTCACCATCAACGACTCCCCCTTCTTCGGCAAGGAGGGTAAGTACTGCACCAGCCGCCACATCGGCGACCGTCTGGCGCGCGAACTGGAGAAGAACCTGGCGCTGCGCGTAGAGCAGCCCGAGGGTTACAACGACCGTTGGATAGTCTCTGGCCGAGGCGTGCTGCACCTCAGCGTACTCATTGAGACCATGCGCCGCGAGGGCTACGAACTGCAAGTCGGACAGCCGCAGGTTATCTACAAGGAGATTGACGGCGTGAAGTGTGAGCCCATCGAGGAACTGACCATCAACGTCCCCGAGGAGTTCTCGTCGAAGATGATAGACATGGTTACGCGTCGCAAGGGCGAGATGACCAGCATGGAGACCCAGGGCTCGCGCGTCAACATCGAGTTCCTGATTCCCTCGCGCGGCATCATCGGCCTGCGCACCAACGTGCTCACCGCCTCCCAGGGCGAGGCCATCATGGCCCACCGCTACAAGGAGTACCAACCCTACAAGGGCGACATCCAGCGGCGCGTCAACGGTTCCATGATTGCCCTCGAGGGCGGCACGGCCTACGCTTACGCCATCAATAACCTTCAGGACCGCGGCTCCTTCTTCATCGACCCGCAGGATCAGGTCTATGCCGGTCAGGTCGTCGGCGAGCACGTCCACGAGAACGACCTCGTCGTCAACGTCTGCAAGGCAAAGCAATTGACAAACATGCGTGCCTCCGGCTCCGACGAGAAGGTGCGCATCATCCCGCCCATCGTCTTCTCCCTGGAGGAGGCCCTCGAGTACATCAAGGAGGACGAGTACGTGGAGGTGACACCCAAGTCGATGCGCCTGCGCAAAATCATCCTCGACCATCTGGAGAGAAAGCGACGCACGAGACAAGAGCAGAGTTAAGCTCGCTTAAACTATGCCTTGTAAGAAGGAGTTCGACCGAAGGTCAAAGTACCAACCACAAGGAATACTAAGGACTTTCGCTCCTCTCCTATATGCCGAAGCGCAGCCCCCATCGGGTTTGCGCTTCTTTTTTTTACTAAAAATTAAAAAATATAGTACTATGTATTGCAAGGTATTATTATTTTACCTAACTTTGCAGCGTGAAACCATTAGAATGACACGATATTTTCAAATCTTTTAACCCATAAAACTATGAACAACAAGCGTTTCTATCTTTCCCAGACCGATAAGAAAATCGGTGGTGTGTGCGGCGGACTTGCCGAGTACTTCGAGGTTGACCCCCTCATCGTGCGCGTACTATTCCTTGTAGCCATCCTCGAGGTGGGCGTAGGCCTCTTTGCCTACATCATCCTGTGGCTTTTGGCTCCGAAGAATCCTAACCAGTATTAATTCCCCTGCTCATGGACATCAACAACGCCAAATCGCAGATGCGCAAGGGGATGCTGGAGTACTGCATCCTGCTCCTGCTGGAGCGCGCACCGGCCTACGCCAGCGACATCATCCGTCAGCTGCAAGAGGCCGAACTGCTGGTGGTGGAGGGTACGCTCTACCCCCTGCTCACCCGGCTGAAGAAGGACGGCCTGCTCTCCTACCAGTGGCAGGAGAGCACCCAGGGCCCGCCCCGCAAGTATTATGCCTTGACCTCTGATGGTGAGGAGTTCCTCACCGGACTCGATCAGGCCTGGAACGAACTCGCTACGACTGTGAATTACCTGAAAACCAGATAAAAAACTATGAAAAAGAACATCACCATTAATTTGTTAGGCCGTCTCTACGCCATCGACGAGGACGCCTACGAACTGTTGAAACAATACACCGACTCGCTGCACAGTTATTTCGGCCGCCGCGAGGGCGGGGAAGAGATAGCCGACGACATCGAGGCACGCATCGCCGAACTCTTCGAGGACCTGAAGGCCCAGGGCGTGCAGGCCATCACCATCGAGCACGTCCAGGACATCATCCACCGGGTGGGCCAGCCCGACGAGATAGAAAGCCCCCTCCTGGCCTCCCCCATAGAGGGAGAGGAAACCCTAAGCACGGAGGAAAGCCCTTCCCCCTCCATGGGGGAAGCGGGGAAGGGGGTTAAGCGCCTCTATCGCAATATGTCCGACCGTAAGTTCATGGGCGTGCTCAGCGGTCTGGCTGCCTACTTCGGCGGCGATGTGCTGTGGTGGCGACTGGGCTTCGTGGCCCTGTTCTTCCTTTCTTCGCGCGTGTTGTGGTGGCCGTTTGGCTGGCAATATAGCTTGAGCATTTCGCTCTTGATTCTCTACATCGCCCTGGGCGTGCTGATGCCTGTGGCTGATACCCCCGAGGACCGACTGCGCATGAAGGGCAAGGAAGTGAACCCGCAAAACCTGGCCGACGAGGTCAGTCAGCCGAAGCCCCAACTCAACGAGGGCGGTCACATGGGTTGCCTGGGCGGCTTTTTCTTCATCCTCGGCACGCTCGTGCGCTGGTTCGTCTATGGCATAGGCATCGCCTTGGCCTTCTCCCTGCTGGCAGGCATCGTGGGCCTGATAGCCTTACTGACCATGCCGCACAGCCTGATTCATGAGAGCGACCCCGCCTTCTGGCAGTTCTTCGACGTCAATCAGGCGCATCTCATCACCGCAGCAGCACTCTCGCTCATCGTCCTGGCCATACCTACGTACTGCATCATCCACAGCCTCTTCTGCGAGATTAAACTCCTGCAGCCGATGGGCTTCCGTCAGCGCCTCATGTTCCTCATTACATGGCTTATAGCCTTCATCGCTGCCGCCGTCGTATGCACGGGCTTGGTGGGCAAGGTGAAGGAGGCCGAGGAGAAGAGTTCCGAAATCCGCGATGAGCAGTACCGCAAGGAGAATACCCACGACGGCATCTTCTACCGGCCCGACGAGTGGGACTTCCTCTCGGAGCGCGGCTGGCGCGTGGTCAGGGCCGACCATTGCAACGACCGCTACACCTCGCGCGGACAGTACTACACGGGTCACGACGCCCGTTACATCGACACCTACGACGCGCGCCACCGCCAACTCTTCACCATCGAACGCACCGACTCGCTGCAGCCCGGCAACTACCAACTTTCGGCCTGCGTGCGTGCCGACGGACAAGGGGCATGCGTCTATGCCTTCGTCGACGGATATGACCAGGGACCTTGGTTGAAGGAAATCCCTGCCAACGGCAACACGGGCGGCGACATGTGGCTCGAGGCAAAGAAGTGGCTGTCGGACCAGGCAAAGGAGCACGGCGACACCATCAACAACATGGAACTCTACAACCGCATGTGGAACATCGCCCACGCCAACAACGAACAGGGCTTTGGCTGGAACCGCATTACGCTGCCCGTCATCGTCGTCAAGCAGCCCTCCGTCCTGCACTACGGCGTCTCCACTGTCCCGTCTCTCACGGGTCAGTCCTTCCTCGGCCACTGGTTCTCCGCCTGCGACTTCGAGTTGAAGCGGATGGACGATAAAAAGAAATGATTTCATTTAGGATTTAGTTCTTGCTCCGCGGTGCTACGCAAGCGTCTGCGTTGCAGCCGAGCGAGTAAATAAGCACGTGCCCGCATCCGCCTCCTGTGAAGGCCGCGGATGCTTTTCCCCAAGAAAACATGGTGCTCCCAATTCCCTGTCCAACGGGGAAGCACCTTCTTTGTCCCATATTAAAAACCATACAGCTATGAAAACGAGACTTTTACTGTTGATTGCAATGTTGAGCATCGCCACCGCCGAGGTGCGGGCCGACATCCTGCAAGGGCGCGTCGTGGACGCCGAGACGGGCGAACCGCTGGACGGTGCCCGTGTGGAGGCCACGATGGCCTCGGGCGAGGGCACGTCCAACTGGATGTTCCAGACCGACACGCTCGGACGTTTCCAGATGGAGAGCATCGGCACGATGCGGCGCATCACGCTCCGCGCCGAGTTCTTCGGTTACCAGCCTGCGACGGTGCGCCTGCTGGCCAGTGCTGGCACCGACACCGTCCGCCTGGCCGACATCCGTCTGCAACCCAGCGAGGTGCTGATGCGCGAACTCGCCGTCGAGGGCCGTGCCCGGCGCTTCTACATGCGTGGCGACACGGTGGTCTTCAATCCCCAGGCCTTCCCCGTGGAGGACAGCGACCTCCTTCAGGACCTCGTGCTCCGCCTGCCCGGCGTATCGGTCCGCGACGGCCAACTCTTCTGGAACGGTAAGCCCGTGCGCCTGATGATGAACGGCCACGAGGCCCTGAGCGAGGACATGCTCTTGCGCCAACTGCCCGTGGAGGCTGTGGAGAACATCAAGGCATACGAGCGCCGCAGCGAACTGGAGGAGCGCACGGGCATAGACGACGGACGGCGCGAACAGGTGCTGGACGTGACCATCAAGCCGCGCTTCATGGACCGCTGGAGTGGCGAGGTGAAGGCCACGGCCTACTCGCGACCGAACTACGCCGCGACGGCGGACGCCATGCGACTGAGCGACACTGACCCCGTGATGATGAACCTGCGCCTTGCCGACGACCCGCGCGCCGTCGTGAAGAACACCTTCGACAACCTTTGGGACTACGGCACCAGCGAAGCCACCCGCCAGCAGATGGGCAACGTGGGCTACAAACATGCCTGGAAGGGCTTCGAGGGGGCCACGCGCGACAGTTACTGGGCGCTCGTGGCCGGGGCCAACCACCGCGACACGCCCCACAGCCGATGGGAGCACGCCCAGACGTATTTGCCCGGCACGCAACCCACCGAGACGGACACCGAGGAGCGCACCGATGAGCATCACCTATCGACGCCCCTCGACTTCGCCTCGCGCATCGACTTCTCGCCCAACACCCGTATGCAGTGGAACGCCACGCTCGCCTACGAGCAGGATGAACAGACCGCCGACCGACAGCAACGGACGTTCGAGGCGGACTCCCTGCTCAACACCGCCTCCTACCAATCCGCGTCCCACTCCGACGGCCTCTCCGTCAAGTTGCAGAACAAGTTCCTGCACATGCTTGATAAGGGTATGCTCGGTGCCGGACTCGATGTCGACTACCGCCACCGGAAGGAGCGCGGCTCGTCGTTGGGTACGTACCACTACCTGCAAGACGGCACCACCACGCTCGACGCTCAGCGCTTCCGTGCGCCCGCCGACAACCTCAGCCTCGACCTCCATCTCGCCGCCATGCAGACCGTCGGCAAGAAGACGACCCTCGCCGCCCAGTGGACTACGGCCTACGGCTACACCTTCCGCGACGAGCAGCGCTGGCGTGCCGACACGCTCGACCTCGCCAACAGCCTCCACCGTCGCGACAACCTCTGGCGAAATGAACTGGAACTGATGGCGCAACTCGCGCTCGGCAAGTTCTCCCTCCAGCCCAACCTCACGCTCTCGCATCGCCACGAACAGAGCGACTACCGGCGCGGTCGGTTGGACACCCTCGCCCGCCGCAACCTCCTGCTCGCCACGCCCATGTTCGAACTGGAGTACCGCATCGCCCAGCAGATGGGACTCAAGGCCCGTGTCTCGTATGTTGCGACATCGTCGCAACTCATCGACTGCATCGCCTACACCGACGACACCAACCCCCTCTACATCACGGAGGGCAACCCCGACCTCCGCACCTCTCACGCTCTCAATGCCAGCCTCACCTATAACCTGATGCGTACGCGGGGCAGTCAGTCACTGGGCATCGAACTCCGCTACGCCCGCGACTACGACCCCATCGCCACCGTCCTGCACTACAATTCCCAGACGGGCGGCTACCGCTCCTGGAAGAGCAACATGCGCGGCGGCAGTCGTTGGGAGGGCAGCATCGACTACGACCGCTCGCTCGCCAAGAACCTCCAGATGAAGAACCTGCTCTCCGGCCAGTGGGGCACCAGTTACGGCCTGCTGACCCTCGTCGACGAGGCCACCGGCCTGACCTACAACCGTCAGGACCGTTCCAACCTGCGCAACCGCCTTACGCTCACCTACGACGTCTCGCCCTGGCGTGCCGAACTGATGCAGGAGTTCATCTGGAACAACTATGCCTACAGCGATGCCGCCCAACCCGTGCAGAACATCTTCCGCTACGAGGCCGCCCTACGCCTGCGCTATACGCTGAAGAACTGGAAGTTCACGCTCGATCCCCAACTCTATGTCAACCGCGGTTACCTCGCCCCGGCGATGAACGACACCCCCTTCCTCCTCAATGCCGGAGTCGCCTATAAGTTTGCCGGCGGCAAGGGAGCCCTGCTCCGCCACCTCAACAACCGCGCCGAGGTCAGCCTCTATGCCCGCGACCTTCTGAACCGGAACCGCCAGCACTCGTCCGCCATCACCGCCACCAGCCACACCGAAGGCGGTGAGAGTTCGCTCCACAGTTACGTCACCCTCACCCTGCGCTACCGCTGGGACCCGCCGAAGAAGGATAAATAATGTTAAATCTCCTCTGCAAGGTGTAATGTTCGAGCCCGCGAGGGTATATATAATAGTAGAAAACTCTAGTTTAGTTAGTTAAAAAGGTACCTGGAGGCCCTGCCCGTCGCGATGACGCGCGGGGCTTTTCGTAATTTTTCTGCTCCTTCGTTACGTCTTTTTCCCGTTTTCTACGTTATATAGATAAAGACGAGACCCCAAATGAAGTTATTTGGTATTGGATACGGACACAGGCAGGCAGCACGGCTGACGGAGGTCGAGCGGCCTCGGATGCTGCAATATGCCTTGTACCGGCTGGGTAACTTGGCCGACGCCGAGGATGCCGTGCAGGATGCTTTTGTCCGCATGTACCAGCGCATGGCAGGGGAGGGGCTCGAGGACAGAAACCTGACGGGTTACCTCTATCGCACGCTGGCGAATGTCTGCGTCAGTCGGCTGCGCGAGGCGGGACGCTTGCAGACGGTACCCTTAGACGGACAGACCGACACCGTAGAGCCCGAAACGGAGAATCTGGAAGCGGAGTTCCGACGCATCAGTCAGTTGTTCGATGGCATTCCCGACGAACAGGCGGAGGTCATTCGTCTGCACTACTACGGCGACAAGACCTTTCGCGAGATAGCCGACATCCTCGGTGTGCCCGTCACCACGGCGAAGTCTCGCTTCGTCTATGGCTTGGAAAAGATAAGAAGGAAGTATAAGGAGATATAATTATGAATTGCAACGAATTTAGGAATCGGGTGGCCGACCTCTTCGATAGGGAGGCAGGCCCACAGATGCGGACCGAGTGCGAGCGGCACATGGCCGAGTGCCCGTCGTGCCGTGCCTATTACGACGGCCTCAGGTCGGTAGATAAACTCCTGCGTCCCCAGCATTCGCCTGTTGAGGTGCCTCGCAGGGAGGTTCGCCTCGTGCGTCGGTGGATGCGCATTGCTGCCATGTTTGTCAGCATCGCCCTCCTCGGTGGAGTGGCATGGGCGGTCGTAGGTTACCGCTTGAAATCGTCTCAAACACAGACTCCCCAATCCGCACAAGTAACCACTCCCCTCCCTCTCAGTGAGGGGCAGGGGGGAGGGTCTTCCATCCAGTTCGACAACGTCCGCCTCGATAGTCTGCTCTCCGTCGTGGCAGGGCACTATGGCAAGGCCGTCCAGTTCCGCGACGACGAGGCGCGCGAGATGCGACTCATCATGACGTGGAACCCTGCCGACTCGCTGGCGGACTTCGTCAGTCGCCTGAACCGATTCGAGGGACTGACGCTGACCCTGCGAGAAGATACGCTGGTTGTGGAAGCACTCACCTATGAATAAGCAAGAACGATGAAACGAATCCTATACCTTATTATATTATATATAGTGGGAGTGACAAACACTAGACCCACCCCCTGCCCCTCCCTTGTAGGGAGGGGGGGAGATACTCCTGCTAATGAGGGCCTTAATGTAACCGCTCCCCTCCCTATAAGGGAGGGGCAGGGGGTGGGTCTTCTGGAGGGGGGGTCTGGGTCCTTAATTTCAGCCCTGCAAGCGATAGCCCGCGAACATCCCGAATACACCATCGACATCCTGACTGACAGCCTCACGAACTTGCAGACCGCCGTGCTACCCAAGGGAAAATCCGTGCCCGACGACGTGCGACGACTCTGCAAGGGACTGCCCGTAAGAGTGAGCATCGACGGACAGCACATCACCGTACAGGCAAAGGGGAAGAAGCGTTTCGAGGTCGTGACCCTCGGGGGATATGTGGAGGACTGCTTCCTGAAGATGCCCCTGCCCGAGGCCCATGTGTCCATTCTTTCAGCGGACAGCACGGTAGTTGTGGACTCGACTTCGATGGTACGTTTCTATGGTCGCAACATGCGTCTCGTGAGCGCGCACTATGCCGCCGAGGTCAGTGGTCGGGTGCGAGAGTATCTCGTCCGTGCCCAACTGGACGGCTACGAAGACCAGTGGCAGCGCGTCGCTGTCAACGGCACGCAGCAGGAGGTGGAGGTGCCGACGCTACGGATGCGCAAGATGCAGGGAGCGACGATGAAGGAGGTGGTGGTGACGGCCACGAAGGTGAAGTTCTTCTGGCGCGGTGACACGCTCATCTACGATGCCACGGCCTTCCAGATGCCGCAGGGTTCCATGCTGGGCGACCTCATCCGCCAAATGCCCGGCGTGACGCTGAACGACCAGGGCGAGATATTCGTCAATGGCCGTAAGGTGGACGAACTCCTGCTGGGTTCTCACACGTTCTTCGGCGGCAACAAGCGCGTGCTAATGGAGAACCTGCCGTACTACACCGTGAAGACGCTGAAGGTGTATGAGAAACAGACCGACAAGAACGAGGCCCTGGGTTACGATGTGGAGCCGAAGAAGTATGTGATGGACGTGAACCTGAAGGACGAATATAGCCGGGGCTACATCGCCAACGTGGAGGCGGCGGGCGGAACGGACAAGCGTTACCTGGGCCGTGGCTTCCTACTGGGCTTTACCGACCGGGTGCGCACAACCTTGCTGGGCAACATCAACAACGTGAACGAATCGCGACACATCGGACAGCAGGACCATTGGCGACCAGCCTCCATGCCGCGTTCCGAACTGACTACGCGCAGCGTGGCGGGCGAGGTGGCCTACTACGCCAAGGAGGACAAGGTAAAAGAGATTTTCCGTGCCGAGTTCACCTCCACGAGCGACGAGCAGACCATGCGCCAGCGTCGGGAGCAGTATCTTGACGGCCTGACGCCGACGTCGCAGACCGAAACCTTCAACCGTCGGGGCAACAATCGCCTGAACCTGCACAACGACTTCACGCTGAAGAAACCGTGGACATACATCACCGCCGACTTCCGCTACGCCCATCGCGACGGCTCCATGCGCTCGGCCTTCGAGGAGTGGGCCGACTCGCTCACCATCCTGCAGCGCACCGTCGGCATGAACGAAGGAACAACATGGGGCCTCACCGCCGACGCGCAGGGCACCGTCAAGTTCCGCCGTCCCAAGCAGCACATTTCCTATTACGCTGTGGTGAGCCACGATGACGACAAGAAGGAGGAGGCGACGCGCTTCGAGACAAGTTCCATGTTGACCCTCCGACATAATGCGAACGATGTCCGCAAGCGCACGACGGGGAGCGCGGCGTGGCTCTCCTATCACAAAGAACTGGCTCACGACCTGACACTGTCGGTAGGCGACAATGCAAACGTCACAGTGACAGACAACCACGACTGGCTCTATCATCCCGACACACTTCTGTTGCCCTCGCAATTGGATGTCCTCACGGCCATCACCGACCCGTCGAACTCCTACGACCTCCATCGTCGCCGCTGGGAGCACAAGCCTGGCGTGAGTCTGTCCAAGCACGGCACCTACATGCACCCCCAAATCCACATGACCATCGGCTATCAGCGGTGGAGCATCGGCATGGGCGTGCCCGTCGTCCATGAACGGCTCAGTTATCAGCGTGGCGTGATTGACACCATCGCCCGACAGACGACCGTTGTTCTGGACCCCAGCGCCTCATTCCGCCACGTATGGAAGGACGGCAAGCGCGACATCAACCTCCACGCCAGTTACAAGAACGCCCCTGCCGAACTGCTCGACCGCATCGACTGGCGCGACGACAGCCATCCGCTCATCGTCAAACTGGGAAACAGCCACCTGAAGGGCGCGGCAATGACATCGCTCAGTGCCAGTTACTACGACCATACGGCACCGCGCCAAGGCATGTACTACCTGGATGCCAAGTTCGACTACCTCCATCGCGCCGTCTCGCAGTCGGTCACCTACAACCCCACGACCGGTGTCTATACCTACAAGCCCATGAACATCAGTGGCACCTACACAGCCAAAGCCAACTTCAGCACCGACCGCAGTATCGGCCAGAAGCGCTACTGGACGTGGCACGTCAATGCCGGTGCCGACTGGAACCACGCGAAGGACCACGCCATGATAGTGGGCGAGACCACCAGCCACGTAAACACCGTCAACACCCTCTTCCTGAAAACCGCCGCCCACATCCAGTACGACCACAAGGGCCTGAACCTCCGTGCTCTGGGCGAGATACGCTGGCGACACTCCGAGGGACAGATGCGCGACTTCGCCGTCCTCAACGCCTATGAATACGAGTACGGTCTGACCGCCCGCTACACCACGCCCGAACTCGGCAAGAAGGTCGGCGCCCTGACCCTCGCGGCTGATGGCATGATGTACAGTCGCCGCGGCTATGGCAGTCGCCTGCTCAACACCGACGACTTCGTCCTCAACGCCTCCGTCAGCCAGCCCCTGCTCCGGGGCAAACTCATCCTGCGCCTCGAAGCCTTCGACCTCCTCGGTCAACTCTCCTGTACGCAGTACGAGGTCAACGCCCTGGGACGCACAGAGACGTGGTACCGCTCCCTGCCTCGCTACCTTATGTTCCACGTCGTCTATCATTGGAATCGCAACCCCAAGCGCGACCGATAATATCCTGTTTTTCACACACTGTTTTTCATTAACGGATTTAGTTAGTAATGGGCCCAATGTCCCCCGTTGCCTGTGAAGGTAGCGGGGGGATTTCTGTTACGATAAATCGCAACATACGGGGCACTTTGTGTAATGTTTCGTAACTTTGTGGCAATATAATAGTGTATGGGAAAGATGTTGCCGATAGACGAGACGATTATCCAGCGTGTGCTTGAGGGGCGGACGGAGGAGTTCCGCTTCCTGATTCGTAGGCATAGGGCCGAGGTGGTGGCTTTCGTCGGAAGGATGATTCCGCAGGCGGAGGACGTAGAGGAGGTGGTGCAGGACGCCTTCGTCGCAGTTTATCGGAGCCTGGCTTCATACGACGCACGAAAAGCTGCGTTCTCGACGTGGCTCAGTCGCATAGCCTACTACACGGCGGTGCACTGGCTCAGGGATAGGCGCGAGGCGACGGTTTATCTGGAGGACAACGAAGCCTTGCTGGCAAAAATCAGCAACGAGGAGGCCGACCGCCTGTGGGAGGAAGCCCCGGAGAGCGAGACCGAGCGGCTGGATGCAGCGCTCATGCAACTGAAGGCCGAGGAGCGGATGGTGGTGCATCTGTTTTACTACGAAGGAAAGTCGCTGGCCGAGATTGGGTACATCTTAGGTGCAGAGCCAGGGACACTGGCGACACGGCTTTGTCGGATAAGGAAGAAACTATACATTATTATAAAGGAGAATAGAAGATGAAAAGCACAGCACAACGACAGATAGGCCCCGGCGCATGGAAGGCCCTGCGGCGGCAACGGGAGCGGGCAGAGGGGCTGTCCGTGAGTGAGAAACTGGAGGAGCGGGTGATGGAGAGGGTTGCGATAGCCTCGCAACATGCAGAACACGCACGACGGGGGAGGGTGCGGATATGGCGCGTGGCAGCCTCGACGGGGCTTGTGGCGCTGATTGGTGGGCTGGCGGTGGCGGCTGTGGTGATGAGCAGGGGGCTTGTAGCGGAAAGAGGGGAGGGTTGCGACACTATCGCAACATTCCGAACGATGGGGGAAGCGAGAGGAACAGATGGGGGAGTCGTGGCCTTCGAGGGGGCACGCTTGGATAGCATCATGGGTGTGATTGGGGCCTACTATGGGCGGCGCGTGTGCTTCCGCGAGGAGAGGATGAAGGGCTTGCGCCTGCATACGAAGTGGAACAGGCGGGAGCCGTTGACTGTGTTTATCGAAAGCATGAACGAACTGGACGGTCTGCGGATTAGCGACGAGCGCGATACGCTGTTCGTCTGGAAAGGAGGTGAGGAATGAGACGGGCGATGATGCTTCTGGCCCTCGTGTGGGCCTTGGTGGCGAAGGCCGAAGAGATGCCGCTCTCACAAGTGCTGGCGCGATTGAATGCGGGGCAGGAGGAGTGGACGATAACTTTCGTGGAAGAGGAATTGGAGGGAATGATGTTGGAGGTTGCGGCATCGTCGCAACTTACGGAACACGAGCAGGGCACGCTGATGAAGGAGAATGAGGACGTGCCCGAGGCTGTGGAGCGGCTTACGAAGGGGCTGCCCGTCAGGGTGAAGGCAAAGGGACGGCAGATATACGTGCAACGCGACAGGAAGAGGGGCAGAGAACTCTTCATGCTCTATGGCTATGTCTACGACAACCGCACGCACAACGAAGTGCCGGGGGCCGTGGTGGAGGTGATGGCGAAGGACAGCCTCGTGCTGGCAAGGCGGGTGGCGAAGTCGTACTGGAAAAGCGGTGAGCGGAGTGGGTTTTCGTCTTATTTCAGTGTCGATGTGCCTCGGGAGGTGAGTCGCTATATCCTGCGCCTCTCCTGTGCGGGCTATGATACGACGTACGTCGATTATACGCTCAGCAACCTCGGTAAGCGCGAGTTCTCGCGCCAGTTGCCGCCGCTCTACATCTGTCAGCCCATCCGGCACACGATGAAGGAGGTGACGGTGATGGCCTCGAAGGTGATGTTCTATCACAGGGGCGACACGGTGGTGTATAACGCCGATGCCTTCCAGTTGGCTGAGGGCTCGATGCTGGATGCGCTGGTCAGGCAGTTGCCGGGTGTGGAACTGGAGGCGGGTGGCGTCATAAAGGTCAACGGGAAGCAGATAAAGGCGTTGCTGCTGAATGGAAAGGACTTCTTCCGGGGCGACAATCGTGTGATGCTGGAGAACCTGCCGGCCTACACGGTGAAGCAGATAGAGGTGTACGACAAGTACGGCGAGAAGAGTGAGTTCCTGGGACAGAAGCTGGAGGGTGACAAAGAGTATGTGATGGACGTGAAGCTTAAGAAGGAATATAGCATTGGGTGGCTCGTGAACGCCGAAACTGGAGGAGGTACAGAAGAACGCTACCTGGCACGGGCCTTTGCTATGCGCTTTACCGACCACTCGCGATTTGCGGTGTTTGGCAATGCCAACAACCTGAACGATGGGGAGCGGCCGGGCGAGCGGAATCAGTGGAAAGCCTCGAACGGGCTGACAGGACAGCAAACACAGCAGCAAGGTGGCATGGACTACTACGTGGAGGACCGAAGCAAGAAGTGGAAGGTGCAGGGCAATCTTGTCGTCAATCACGAGCAGGAAGACCGCGAGACGGTGACCGACCGCACGAACTTCCTCCCGGGCGGTGATACACGCGAGCACAGCCGTTCGCTGGCCGACAGCCGAAGGCTCGCCTTCTCGACGTGGGACAACTTCAGTTATAACTTCAAGCGCGTGCGCCAGACGGTTACGACGCGTATGGGGTACGTCCGCAACGACAACCGCTCCACGTTCGCCTCTTCGGCATGGTGGCTCCCCGTCGACACGACGCTGACGGCTACCGACTCGCTCATCTATACCAACGGGCAGCAGGGCAAGCAGCAAGGCAACAACCTGTGGATGAACCTCTCGACCAACACCCTCTTTAAGTTCCGGCACAGCAGCGACTACGTGACCCTGGAAACCGACAGCCGCTTCGAGACGGGCGACGGCGAACGCTTCAACCGTCAGCGCGTCACGGGTACGTCGCCCCTCTTCGTCGACCAGTACTTCAAGACGCACCCCGACCGCCACGGCAAGTTCTGGGGACAGGGCACGTATGCCTGGAAGATAAGGACCAACCTGACCCTGGAGTCGAGTCTCAGTTACGAGCACCGCGAGACACGGAAGGAGCAATCCCTCTATCTGTTCGACCGCCTCGACCGCCTCGATACGCTGGGCTTCGGTGTCTTGCCCTCCGTCGCCGACTACGAGCGCACTATGGACCGCTCCAATAGTTACGACAGCCGCCTCTCCGAGAACTACTACACGCTGACGCCCCTGCTCTGGTGGTTCCCGAAGATGGCCGACGGCCAGTGGAGCATCGGTCAGTGGATGCCCGTGCGCCTGCTCGACCGCCGACTGCATTACCACCGAGGCGACACGGACACCACCCTCGTCCACCGCACCGTGCTCTTTGACACGGGCAATAGTTATGCCGTGTGGAGGAGCAACCATCGCGAAGGGAAGGCCTCCACGCAGGTGTTCCTTGCCTACCGATTGAGTTCCGAAGCCCCCTCGCTCCTGAACAGGGTGGACATCCGCGACACCAGCAATCCGCTGGCCGTCCACGAGGGCAACGGCGACCTGCGCGGCACCTACACCCACTTCGGTAACGTCGGCTGGCAACGGGACAACCCCGACCAATCATGGCACTACCTGTCCCTTGACTTCCGCTACACCCACAACGCCGTAGCCATGAGCCAACTCTACGACACCCGGACGGGCGTACAGACGTACCGCCCCTACAGTGTCAGCGGCAACTGGGACGCCGATGCAGAATACTGCTATGGCAACATTCCATTGGACAAGAAGAAGCGGCTTCGCCTTACGCTCGCTCCGCACTTCCAGTACATCCACAGCGTCGATCTCACGGGCACCATCCGATTGGAGCGGAGCACCGTGGCGACAGCTCACCTTTATCCGCGCGTCCGGCTGGATTACCGCATCGGGCAGCACAGCCTCCGCCTAGAGACACGCCCCGAGGTCCGCTGGCTCCATAGTCCCCGTCCCGACTTCCATGATTTCCACGTCGCAGACTACCAAACAACGCTCGAGGTGGTGTTCGCCCTGCCGTGGAAACTGCAACTTTCCAGCGACCTGACGCTCTGGAACCGTCGCGGCTACGCCGACGCGTCGATGAACGACGACCAGTGGATATGGAAGGCTCGGCTCGCGCGCCCGTTCTTTAATGGCAAACTGCTCGCTATGGTAGATGGATTCGACCTGCTCGGACAACTGAAAAGCATTAATCGCACGCTAAATGCCCAAGGACGTACCGAGACGTGGCAGAGCACGCCGCCACGCTACGTCATGTTCCACGTTGTCTATCACTGCCATCGCAACCCCAAGAAATAGTAGCACACAGTTTTTCATAAACAGGATTTAGTTCTTGCTCTGCGATGCTACGCAAGCGTCTGCGGTGCAGCCGAGCGAGTAATCGGACACCTAGAGGGTAACACTGGCCCCATGCGTTGTGAGATGCGTGGGGCTTTTTTATAAAATACCGTACAGAAAACGAAGAAAAACTTTGTTTTCTGTGCAGATTTCGGTATGAATTAGTCTCTTTTACGAGAAATAATTACATAAAATGTTGTTTCCTCTTGAAAAAGTAACTATATTTGCAAGCTATATTAAGTATAAGGTGTCATGAACGAGTTGGCGCAATTAAAGAATATCCCTGTGCAGACCTCTGCCATAGCCTCGCTTTATCCTGGCGTGATGTCGGCAAACAGGAAGGTGGCGAATTTGGAAAAGGCGGGGCGGATTATTCGCTTGAAGCGCGGAATGTATGTTGTGAGTCCCGAGGAAAGTGGCGTATTGCTTTCTTTGGGATTGATAGGAAATGTGCTATACGGCCCGTCGTATGTGTCCATGCTGACGGCCCTTAGGGAATATGGACTGATACCAGAGCGCGTGGAAGTTGTGGAGTCCATGACCACCCATTTGACCGTTTCGTTTGATAATCCTGTCGGCAGATTTGAGTATTACCATTGCCCCCAGGAATATTACTCCATCGGCATTACTCAGCGGGAAGAGGAGGGCGTAACTTATCTGATAGCCACTCCCGAGAAGGCTTTGTGCGACTATATTGTCCGTACGCCGAGACTCCCCTTGCGCTTTCTGAAAGATACATACGTTTTTTTGGAGGAAGACTTGCGCCTGGATATGGATGCCTTTATGGATATGAATGTGGATGTATTCAGGCGTTGTGCTGCTGTGAGTAAGAAGAGACAGGCAATCAACAATCTTATTAAGATATTGGAAAGGAGATAAGCATGAATGAATTTTTTGAAAAGGCCCTGAAACGCTATCCCATTAGCGATGTAAAGGACAAGCAGAACGCCCTGTACGAAATCACTCAGCAAGTGGTGCTTGCCGGGCTGCATCGGGGAGGATTCTTCGACCGTGCCGCTTTTTATGGAGGCACTTGTCTGCGCTTGTTCCATCAGTTGCCTCGCTTCTCCGAGGACATGGATTTCTCTTTGCTGGCCCCGGACGAACAGTTCTGTTTTGAAAACTATTTCCAGCCGATTATAGACGAGTTTGACAGCGTAGGGCGCAGGGTGGAGATAAAGAAGAAGGACAAGAAGATGTTTGGTAGGGTAGATTCTGCATTTTTGAAGGACAATACGGATGTCTATAATGTAGCCTTCCAGACAGAGAAGACCATCAAGGTCAAGATAGAAGTGGACACCCAGCCTCCCTTGAGGTTTCAGACGGAGCAGAGGGCTTTGACCCTTCCTTATACATTCATGGTGCGCTGTTTTGAGTTGTCGGATCTTTATGCTGGCAAGATGCATGCTTTGGTCTTTCGTAACTGGAAGACCCGTGTCAAGGGGCGCGACTGGTACGACTTTGAGTGGTATGTACGTTGGCGGGTGCCCCTTGATTTTGCTCATTTACAGGAGCGCATTCGTGAGTTCAATGGGGTGGAAATGTCGCGTGACGAATTTATGTCAGCTTTGAGGGAACGGTTGGCTGCGACAAATATCGAAGATGTAAAACTGGATGTCCGTCGTTTTGTTATAAACCCTCACGAACTCGACATTTGGTCGAACGACTATTTCCTGCAACTGGCAGACATGATAGTGTTCAAGTAGGAAAGCGATATCGGTTCCCACAAGTTCTCCTCTCCCTTGGCCCCATGCGTCGTGAGATGCATGGGGCTTTTTCGCAAAAAGTCCCACCTTTTTGTTATATTTGTGGCGGCGGAAGGGTATATAAGAATAGAATGAAGCCAACGGAACGATACATAGTGGAGCGATATGCACGGGAACTGCACGAGTTCGTCAGCCGGACGGTCGTGTGCCGCGAGGATGCCGAGGAGGTGGTGCAGGACACGCTGCTCAGGGCCCTGCGCTCGTTGGGGACGTTCGACGAGCGACGGGCTACGCTGCGCACGTGGCTATGGAGAATCGCTTGGCACGAGGTTGTGCGCTATCTGGAAAGAAAGAACAGACGGCCCCGGCTGGTGGAGATGGACGAAGGGATGATGGTGGCCGACGCAGAGGAGGGCGAGGACGAGCGGCTGACGTTGCTGGAGCGGGCCATCCTGCAGCTCGGTGACGAGGAGCAGATGCTCCTGCAGATGCGCTACACCGACGGGCTGTCGCTAAAGGAAATCGCCTACGTCACGGACGCAAAGGCTACGACTCTGGCCGTCCGACTTCAGCGCATCCGGGAACGCTTGCGCGACGTTATGAATAAGATGAAAGCAGAATGATTATGAATAACAACATTGAAATTACTGACCAAGAACTGCGAGAGGCCCTGCATAGGCTCATCGAGCGCCGGGCGCCCGAACCCTTGCCCGAGGACTTCGCCGAGCGTGTGCTCAAACGCTTGCATGCCGACGAGCGTCCTGCGACGCTACATGAGACGGGCACGAGACTGGAGGCTGAGGCTCCGACCGTACCGCCCCCACGTCGTCTATGGCCGTGGGCCGTGGCGGCAAGCATCGCCATTGCCATCGCCGTCGGCGCCACCTTGTGGCCGCGCGACCACGGCACGATTTATCAAGACACATTTGCCTCCGCCGAGGAAGCCTGTATGGTGCTCGGCAATGGGGCGGACAATAACACAATAATATTATAACCTATGAAACGAACACTGATAACCATATTGGCCCTGCTGCTCACCATTGTGGGCACGAAGGCCGAAGAGAGTGGCGACAGCCTGAAGGACGAAAAGAAGGACGCCCACATCATATACAAGATAGAAAAGCGGAAGTCGGACGGGAGCACCATTATCGCCAAGGATACTATTTATTATTCCCAGGACAAGAATTTCAGCAAGAAGAAGTTCGATGAGGCGATGCGTGAGGCCGAGAAGCGAATGAAGCAAGCCGATAAGCAAATAAAGGAGGCCGAGAAACGACTGGAGAAGTATCGCCTCGACACCGCCCGATGGAAAGGCATTGCTCCCGACTCCTTCCTGCGTACAAAAGAATACTGGGACAGACGGCTCCGCGACCTGCCCAAAAGGTGGCTGGACGAATACGAGGGCATCGACCTGCCGAAAGACCAACGTCCCCTCATCGACCTAAGCAATATCAAGGGCCGTTGGGGCTTCGAGGACTACTACTTCTCGGGCGATATCCTGCACGCCCAGGCTCGTCGCGGTGACTTCTGCATCAACGGCTGGAACATTCGCTCCCTGCTACCGCGCCTCAGTGGCCTGCTTGTATTGAAGTCGAAGAAGAAGGCGGCAGAGAAAATCATCTTCTCCCGAGAGACACAACTGCGCAACGATAAGCGTTTCCAGCCCATCGTCCGCGACAGAGGCATCACCATCTATGGTCATCAAACCAAGGACAACCTGCTCGACGAGGTTGTCATCCTCTTGCCCAAGG
This sequence comes from Bacteroidaceae bacterium, assembly GCA_017469925.1. Classification (GTDB taxonomy): domain Bacteria; phylum Bacteroidota; class Bacteroidia; order Bacteroidales; family Bacteroidaceae; genus Physcousia. Next base: position 34,157 of record JAFUFK010000006.1, read on the forward strand.
ACCAATCGCCCCAGAAAGAACACGTCTGCATCATACAGATGATGGGTCTCCTGCGCTCCGAAGATCTCACCGCCTACCGCCAACTCCGTGCCCCAAGTCCCAAGAAATAGCAGAAAATACCTGATAAATTTGGTATTCTGCTCGCTTATTCGTATCTCTGACCTTCTTCGTAGGTCGAAGTTAGGCTGCATCTCGGAAAAACTCCAATAAATATTTGGTTATTCGCTCGATTTGCACTAACTTTGCACCCGCATTTGCGAAACAGTGCCGACGAGTGGTTGCTGTTCGACAAACAAGTTTAACACAAAAAATACTAAAGTACTATGTATTTAGATTCAGCCAAGAAGACAGAGCTCTTCGAGCAGTTCGGCGGTGGCGCCACCAATACGGGTAGCGCAGAGAGCCAGATTGCACTCTTCACCTATCGCATCAAGCACCTGACGGAGCACATGAAGCAGAACCGTAAGGACCACAGCACCGAGCGCGCCCTGACGGGTCTCGTTGGTAAGCGTCGTTCCCTGCTCAACTACCTGAAGGCTCGCGACATCAACCGCTATCGTGCCATCGTGAAGGCTCTGGGTCTGCGTAAATAAAAGGCGCAGCCACTTCAATGGAGAAATAAAGCTGCAACTTCATCAGTTGCGGCTTTTTTCATTATTAAAAGAAAAAGATATGAGTTATAAGAAACTTCTCCCCGACGTGCTGATGGTGGCCCTTTTTGCCGTCATCAGTTTGGCTTATTTCTGGAACCCCATCATGGACGGGCTGGTGCTGACGGGCACCGACCACGACGCAGCCGTGGGGTCGAACGTGGAATTGAACGAGTATCGCCGGGCACACGACGGCGAGCGCACCCGCTGGACGAACTCCCTGTTCTCGGGTATGCCCACCTACCAGATGTCGCCCTCGTACGACAGCACCGACACGCTATCGACCATCGAGCGAGTCTATCAACTGGGTTTGCCCACGGTGGCCGGCTACGTGTTCATGATGCTGCTGGGCTTCTACATCCTGCTGCGCGCCTTCGACTTCCGTCAGTGGATGGCCGCTCTGGGTGCCATCCTGTGGGCGTTCTCCAGTTACTACTTCATCATCATTGCCGCCGGCCACATCTGGAAACTGCTGACGCTCTGCTTCATCCCGCCCACCATAGCGGGCCTTGTGCTCTGCTATCGGGGCAAATACCTCTGGGGCATACTGGTGACAGGCATATTTACCGCCCTGCAGGTCTTCTCGAACCACATCCAGATGTCGTACTACTTCCTCTCGGTCATGTTGCTGATGGCGGTGGCCTATCTCCTCAAGCTTCGCTTTCCTGAGTGGCTAAAGGGTTCCCTAGCCGCCCTGGTGGGTGGATTGCTGGGACTGAGCATCAACGTCTCGAACCTCTATCACACCTACGAATACAGCAAGGAGACCATGCGCGGCAAGAGCGAACTGACGCAGAAGACGAAGGACGCCGCCGACCAGACTGACAGCGGACTCGAACGCTCGTACATTACAGCCTGGAGTTATGGCATCGGCGAGACGTGGACCCTGCTTGTGCCCAATACGAAGGGCGGTGCCTCGGTGCCCTTGAGCCAGAGCAAGACAGCCATGGAGAAGGCCAAGAACGACTACCGCCCGCTCTACCAGCAAATGGGCCAGTACTGGGGCGAGCAGCCCGGGACGAGCGGCCCCGTCTATGTGGGTGCCTTTGTCTTGTTCCTCTTTGTCCTGGGCCTCTTTATCGTAAAGGGCCCGATGAAGTGGGCGCTGCTGGTGGCTACCATCCTCAGCATCCTGCTCTCGTGGGGCAAGAACTTCATGCCCCTGACCGACTTCTTCCTCGACTATGTGCCCATGTACGACAAGTTCCGTACCGTGGCCTCTATACTCGTCATTGCGGAGTTCACCATTCCCCTCTTGGCCATGATGGCGCTGAAGGAAGTGGTAAATCTCTCCCAGCCTCCCCTTAAAGGGGAGGAGAACGCCCTCCCTTTAAGGGAGGGGTGGGGTAGGTCTTCATTGTGGGCCTTGGCCCTTACCGCAGGCGTGTGCTTCCTCTTCTGGCTGATGCCCGACGTGTTCTTCGGCAACTACATCTCGGAGAGCGAGCGACAGGCCATTCAGGGCCTCTCGGAGTATGGTTGGCCTGTGGGCGACGTGATGCAGAACCTCTCGGATATGCGCCGTGCCGTCTTCACGGCCGATGCCATGCGCTCCTGCATCATCATCCTGATAGGCTTCGGCATACTGATGCTCTACCGCTATCGCAAACTGAAGGAAGTGCCCATGGTGGCCTGTCTGGCATTGCTTTGCCTTGTGGATATGTGGGGCGTGAACAAGCGCTACCTGAACGACGACATGTTCGTGCGCCCGCGCACCACGGAGCAGGCCTTCCCGCTGACCGACGTCGATGCCGAGATACTGCAAGACTCGGACCAGTACTATCGCGTACTGAACCTTGCAGTCAGCACCTTCAACGACAATACGACATCGTATTATCACAAGAGCATTGGCGGTTACCACGCAGCCAAACTGCGCCGTTACCAGGAACTCATCGAGGCCCACATCCAGCATGAGATTCCGCAGGCCTGGCAGTCGGCCACGAACATCGCGGAGGTGCCGGGCGACAGCCTCTTCCCCGTGCTGAACATGCTGAACATGCAGCACATGATATTGCCCTTGAAGGACGGCGGGCGCGTGCAGGTGGAGAATCCTCATGCCAACGGCAATGCCTGGTTCGTCCGCGAGGTGCGCTATGTCGATGATGCCGATGCCGAACTGGCAGGACTGAAGCAACTCGACACGAAGCACGTGGCCGTGGCCGACAAGCGGTTCGCTGAGGTTTTGGGCAAAGCCCAGAACGACTCTACAGCCAAGGCTGTCCTTACCTCTTACGAGGCTAACGAACTGCAGTACGACGTGGAGAGTCAGGACGGCGGCGTGCTGGTGTTCAGCGAGATATACTACCCTGGTTGGACGTGCATTGTCGATGGTCAGCCCGTGGAGATTGGGCGTGTCAACTATGTCCTGCGTGCCATTCGCATCGATGGTGGTAAGCACAGGGTCGTGCTCACCTTCAAGCCTCGCTCGGAACGCATCACCGAGACCATCGCCTATTCCGCCCTCGCCCTGCTGGCCCTCCTGTTGGTTGGTCTGCTTGTGCGCCCGCTCGTCCGCGGCAGTGTTAAAAAGGTTTAACGGCTTGCCCGTTTCCGCAATTTTTAGTACCTTTGTGTATCTTTTAGTACAAACAATAATAGCAACAACAAAATGAAGAAATTAATGATGATTCTTGCGCTCGTGTGTTCGGTGAACGCCTCGGCGCAGTGGTTTGTTGGTGGTGGTACCAACTTCGGTTACATTAAGGACAACTTCCAGTTCTCCTTCCATCCCCAGGCCGGTTATGAGTTTAACGACCGCTGGGCTGTTGGTTTCGGGCTGGGCTTTACGCTTGTGAACGACATATATGGCTATGCTGAGCCATACGTTCGCTTCAATTGCTGGAACAACGACAAGCTGTTCGTCGATGTGAAGGCCCGTGCAGAGTTCATTTTCGGCCATGGTGCCGAGGGTGCTCAGGTAGGCCTTTCCCCCTCGCTTCGCTATAAGATTAACGACCACTGGCAGGTCTATGGCGACGCAGGTCTGTTTGGTGCCGAGAAGGTAGGCGGTGACTGGGCTCCGGCCTTCGGCGTCGGCTCAATTGGCATAAGCACTGGCGTAATCTACAAGTTCTAAGCGAATCCCCCAACGTACTAAAGGAAAGCGGTAGGCACTCGGTGCTTACCGCTTTATTATTGCCCGGACGACGAACCAGAGGTGGGCCAGGATGGCGCGAGACCACCCGTAGTGATGGGCCATAAGGCGGAGGCGTTCGAGGAGCGAACGGCGGTGGTTTCGGGTCGTGAGCCCTTCGCTCAGATAGTCGGTCAGTATGAGATGGGTGTTAAGGAAACGCAGGCGACGGCGCTCGGCCCGGCGCATCAGGCGGATGCACCAGTCGTAGTCGGCCGAGTAACGATAGCGGAGGTCGAAGGGTTCGCTGCGGGCCAGGTCGGTGCGGGCATAGAAGCTTTGGTGGCAGACCAACATGCCCTGGAGGAACGACTTTGAGCTGAGCCGCTCGGGTGCCTCGAGGCGACGGTGGCGGAGAAAGTGGCCTTCGGCATCGACGAGGTCGGTCTCGCCATAGAGCACCGCATAGTTGGCACGGTCGCGCTGCCAGCCCGTCTGGCTGACAATCTGTTCGATGGTCGTCGGCTCATGCAGGCGGTCGCCGGCATTCAGGAAGACCAGATAGTCGCCCGCCGCCAGGTTGATGCCCTTGTTCATGGCATCGTAGAGCCCGTTGTCGGGCTCTCGGACCACGCGAATCGTATGTCGGTTGGGCTCGGCATTACGCTCCACGTAGCGTTGCACATGGCTCATGGTGTGGTCGGTCGAGCAGCCATCGACGATGAGATGCTCAATGCGCGGGTAGGTTTGCCGTTCCACGCTCTCGAGCGTCTGCTCGATGGTCGGTTCGGCATTATAGGTGACGGTGATGATGGTTATCAGCGGCTTGTCATTCATACTCTTTCATGTAAAGTTGGGCCACGCGGTGTTCGTCGTAGGTCTCGCGGGCGTAGCGGGCCGCTGCCTCGGACAGTTCGGGGTGGGAGAGGACGTATCGGATGCCCTGGGCCAGGTCGTTGGCGTCGCGGTAACGGGCCACATAGCCGTCCGTCTGGTGGTGAATCATCTCGGGAATACCGCCGACGCGGAAGCCGACACAGGGCGTTCCGCACGACATGGCCTCGACGATGGTGTTCGGCAAGTTGTCCTGGAGCGACGGGGTTACGAAGACGTCGGCCGCGGCATATAGGAGTGCCATGCGCTGCTCTTCACGGATTTCGTAGTCGCCCCCTTTGCCCACGCGGATGACGCGCACGTCGGGCAGTTGCTTCATCGCCTCGTCCAGGTAGCGGACACCCTTGCGCTCGTCGGTCACCTTCTGGCAGATGAAGAGCACGATAGGCCCCTCCTCGGGCAGACCGAACTGGCGGCGGGCCTCCCGCTTCGGTATAGGCCGGAACACGGTGTGGTCTATTGCATTGGGAATCGCTACGACGCGCTGTCCCTTGGTCAGGGCGCTCCGGCGCGCCTCGTCGGCTATCCACTGGCTACAGCCCACGAAGGTGATGTTCCCTTGCCCGTAGATGCGACGCTTCGCCTCGAAGACCTTGTGCGACAGGTCCCTGGCGCCGGGGTGGGCGAGTTGGGGACACCGGTGGCAAGCCGTCTGGAAGCGGTCGCACCCCTCCGCATAGTGGCAGATGCCGGCGTAGGGCCACTGGTCGTGGAGCGTCCAGACGACGCGCTTGCCGCTCCTGAGTATCTTCTCGATGGTCCCGAGGGACAGGAAGCCCTGATTCACCCAGTGCAGGTGGACGACGTCGGCTTCCCGGAAGGCACTCGTCTTGGTGATGTCCTCGCCTCGGTTGGCGATATCCACCAGCCACAGGTTCTTCCGGCTCCGGTTGGCTAAGGCAATGCGCAGGCGTTCCCAGTAGAATGCCCACCGGCCCTTCCGGGTGGCCGTCGCTACCTCTACGCCCTCCTGCCGAAGGGCCTTGGCAAGGCGGTTAGCCGCAATGGCCGCTCCGCCCGTCCGCTCCGTGGTGTTGACTATCAGTACGCGCATAAACATGGCTTTCTCTCTGCAAAGGTACGAATAAGCCGACGTAATCGCAAATATTTCAATTCTTTTTACTACCTTTGCGAAGCATATCAACCTAAAGCCCGACGACAATGAGACGAACCCTCCTGACCCTAATCGTAGCGACCCTTGCCAGTACAGCCTTGGCACAGGGACCGCGCCAGCGCTTCCGCCGCGAAGCCTTCGAGACCGACCGCCCCATGGTGCACGACCCCGTAATGGCCAAGGAGGGCGACACGTATTACCTGTTCTCGACGGGCATGGGCATTCAGCAAATGACCTCGAAGGACCGCAAGACGTGGACCGTACTGCCCCAGCCGGTGATGACCGTCATCCCGGGTTGGACCACCGACTCCGTAGCGGGCTTCGGCAGCCACGTATGGGCACCCGACGTCATCCGCTGGCGTGGCCGCTGGTGGCTGGCCTACAGTTGTTCCACGTTTGGGCGCAACGGCTCGGCCATAGGCTTGCTCAGTGCCCGTTCGCTCGGGGCGAACATGTGGAAGGACGAGGGTTGCCTCGTCTGCTCCCGCGAGCATCGCGACAACTGGAACGCCATCGACCCGAACCTGGTCATCGACGCCGCGACCGACACGCCTTGGCTCGTCTGGGGTTCCTTCTGGGACGGCATCCAGTTGGCCCGCCTCGACTCGACGATGCACCTTGCCCAGGGCGAACGGCCCCGCACGATAGCCCGCCGCCACCGCCCGGGCGATCCGTCGGCGGCTGAGAATCCTACCTCCCGATTTGCCGGGCGCAATGCCATCGAGGCCCCCTTCATCTACCGCCACGGCGACTTCTATTACCTCTTTGTCTCTTGGGACTACTGCTGCCGCGGCGCGAAGAGCAACTACCGCGTTGCCGTCGGCCGTAGCCGGACGATTGAGGGTCCCTACCTCGACCGCGAGGGGCGCGACATGCAACAAGGCGGCGGTACCCTCGTCCTCGAAGGGGACAAACGGGAGTGGGAGGCGGCAGGCCACTGCGCCGTCTATGACTTTGGCGACGGCGACACGTTTATCTGCCATGGCTACAGTGCGACGCAGAACGGGGCGGCCTTCCTCATCCAGCGCCCAGTCTCCTGGAGCGCCGACGGATGGCCCTCACTAAGCGCCGACTGACGCTTAGTAGATAAGCTGGGCGAGTAGGTACGATACCGCCGTGGCCACGAAGACGCTGACCAAGCCCGGCATCATGAACGAGTGATTAAGCAAGTACTTTCCGATGACCGTCGTCCCGGAGCGGTCGAAGTTGACCGTGGCGATGTCCGACGGATAATTAGGGATGAAGAAGTAGCCATATACCGAAGGCAGCACGCCCAGCAGTATGGGGCCCGGTATGCCCAGCTTGTAGGCCAGGGGCAACATGGCCACGACGACGGCTCCCTGTGAGTTGATGAGCACCGAGACGAGGAAGAAGACGAGGGCAATCGTCCAGGGGTACTGGGCCACGACGCCTTCGAGGGCGGCCTGAATCTCAGGGATGTAGTTCGAGAAGTACGTATCGGCCATCCAGGCGATGCCGTAGATGGCGACGACGGCCACCATGCCCGACTGCCACACGGGCCCAGCGACGGCGTGCTTCGGCTGGGCTTTGCAGAAGATTATCATCAGGGCGGCTGCCGTTATCATGACGATTTGTATGACGAGGTTCATCTTCAGCCTCTCCCCCTCCCACGAAGGCAACAGGCCGGGCACGGCTGCGAAGAGCACGATGACGGCCAGGGCGGCGAGGAATATCCACACGGCCCGACGGGCCTCGGGCGATATTTCCTTGTCGAGCGTCGTGGCCGAGTTGCCGTAGATGTAAGCCCGCTGTTCGGGGTCGGCCAGGCGGGCCTGGAACTGCGGGTCCTTGTCGAGGTCGAGTCCGCGATGGTAGCTCAGGGCTGCTGCAGCCATGAGTCCGCACAGACACGACGGGATGGAAATCATCAGCACCCCGGGGATGGTGACGTCGAACCCGTTGGCGTTCGATATGCTCACAAAGGCCACGACGGCGGCGGCAATGGGCGAACAGGTGATGCCCACCTGGGAGGCGATGGAGGCCACTCCGCAGGGTCGCTCGGGACGTATGCCTTTCTTCAGGGCAATGTCGCAGATGATGGGCATCAGCGTATAGACGACGTGCCCCGTGCCCACCAGGACGGTGAGGAAGAACGTCGAGAGCGGAGCCAGAATGGTAATGCGGTCGGGGTGGCGGCGCAGCATGCGTTCGGCTATCTGTATGAGCCAGTCCATGCCGCCCGAGGCCTGCATGATGCCGGCGCACGTAACGGCGGCGATGATGATGTATATGACGTCGGTCGGCGGCGTGCCGGGCTTCAGGCCGAAGCCAAAGACCAGTATGGCCAGTCCGATACCGGAGATGGCACCCAGCGCCAGCGAACCGTAGCGCGAACCCACCCAGAGCGTGCCCAACACGATAAGGAGTTGCAGAATCATGGATAGTGAGAACATGGTATCAAGGTGTTTAAGGTTTAAGCTTCTTATACAGGAATCGCGCGACCTTGCCCAAGGGCGTGTAGCGGATGCCCCAGTCGCGTATGGCCCGGGCGAACTGGGCCTCCACGTCGGGGTCCTTCTCGGGCCGCTCCACACGGCTTAGGGGCAGGGGCGCCTGTCGGGGCTCGCGGTCGAACTCGTACCACTGCAACAGCCGCCACGAGCGGAAGTGCGTCCCGCTCGACAGCCCGATGTTGCGGACCATCGTCTGCCCGGGCGTCAGGCAAAGCCCGTGGGCGCGGTAGATGGCCACCTCCCAGCAGATGTCCCAGGGAATAGGCCGTCGGTCGAGACTTCCGAGGCAGGGGAATACGCCACCATACTGAAGGGCGTCCTGGTCGTCCGGGGTCAGCCCCTCGAGCGCCTCCTCGCGGGTCGTGTAGTGCCGGAAGTGTCCCTGCCACCGGTCGCGCCACGTGCCCCATCCCCACCCGCTCATGTGGGGGGTGAAGTAGAAGGGACGGTCCGCGAGCGCCAGGTTGGTGAAGCCGGCGACATGCATGACGCGCGGCACGTCCTGGTAGAGTTCGAAGGCCTGGTTCATATAGTCGAGGTAATGGGGCGAGGTGACGATGTCGTCCTCCAGCACGATGATGCGGTCGTGCTCCCGGAGCACCTCGGCGATGCCCTCGGTGATGTTCCGCTCGAGGTAGAAGTTCTCGGGCCGTTCGACCAGGGTAAGGGCGGCGAACGCCTTGGCGAACTCCCTCACCGTCCTCCTGACCTCGTGCACGAGGTCCCACGACTGCGGGTCGCGCCCCCCGTCACTGAAGACGAAGACCTCCGTCTCGCGGGCCTGCGTATTACGGGCCAGCGCCTCGAGCGTGCGGCGGGTGTTGTCCGCGCGGTTATAGACGAAGAGGGCTACGGGTGCATGTTTCATGTTGCAAATATAGGTAAAAAATGGGTAACCCCCGTAAGTTTTTCCGGTTTTTTGCCGTCGCAGGCCCAAAAGCGTCGGGTCGCTGCCTCCGCAGCGCTTAGGTGTCGAGGTCCGGTCTCTTGGGTGTCGAGGCCCGGTCTCTTAGGTGATTTGCCTCGGTCGCCTAATAGTTTGTGATGAAAGACGCGCATCTTACGGCCGAAAGACGCGCATCTTGCAGCCGAAAGACGCGCATCTTACACGTGAAAGACGCGCGTCTTTCACGTCAGTCTATTAGGCGTTTGGCCTCGGACACTTAGGAGACGGGGCCCAAACGCTTAGGAGACGGGCCTTGAACACTTAGGAGACGGGGGCCGAACGCCCACGGCCGAAGTTACTCACTCTCGGAAAACTGCCAATAAATTTGCGTTTTCGCTCGCTTAACCGTAACTTTGCACTCATTATGACCAGTGCGAGACCACGAAACCACGCCTTCGACCTCCTGTGCGGACTCTGTATAGTGCGCATGGTCATGCTGCATGTCGTCGGCATGTGCCACCTGAGGGGCGAACTGTGGTTCCAGAAGCTGATGGCGTGGACCTTCTTTTTCCTCTGCTTCTTTTTCTTCAAGGCCGGGTACTTCAACAGGACGGTGGGGGGCTCCACGCGCGCTTTCGTCTGGGACAAGGCCCGCCGGCTGCTCCTGCCCTACGTATGCTGGGGGCTGATAGGCAATCTGGTCTATTTCGGCTTCCTCTACGGGTGGCCGCGGCTCTTCGCCTCGACGCTGCGCCAGGTGCGCTGGAGCCATCTGTGGGAGGCCAGCCAGTTCTACGGCAATCCGCCCGTGTGGTTCCTCTTCTCCTTCTTCATGATGTACGTCATCGTCCACCTGTGGCGGCGCTGGACCTCAGGACCCTCTCCCCAGCCCTCCCCCGTAATGGGGAGGGAGCCATCTGGCACGCCACCTCCCCCATTATGGGGCGAGGTCGGGAAGGGGGCCTGCTCTTTTCTCTGGCTCCTACTGCCCGCCCTCAGTTACTGGCTATGGACGCGGGGCAACCCCCTGTGGATGAGCCTCGGCAACGTGCCGATGGGCGTCTTCTGCTTCGAGCTCGGTCACTGGTGGCACGAGGCGGAGCGGCGCCTGCCCCGCGGATGGTTCGTCGCCCTCTCGGTGGCGTTGGTCGTTCTGTTCCTTTACGGCAACCACCATTGGCACGGCGAGTGCGACATGGCCCTTAACAAGTGGGTGCAACGGCCCTGGGGCTCGGTCCTGAACACCACGTGCGCCGTCTGCGGCCTGTCGGGCCTCCTGCTCTCCCTGCCCCTGAGGCGCGTGCCCTGGCTCGGCTTTGTCGGGGAGCACTCGATGGTATTCTTCGTCATGCACTACCCGCTCATCTTCCTCTATCGCATGGGACTGCAGGTGGCCCACGTCAGCGTGTGCGGCCAGTGGGCCCACGGCGTCGGGATGCTCGTGCTTATCTTCCTGGTGTGCGGTCTCTTGGTGCCCCGCATCGAAAAAGTGCCGTGGTTGAGCGGAAGATTCCCGAAAAAGTAGTACCTTTGCACCATGAAACCACGTAACCACGCCTTCGACCTGCTCTGTGGCATCTGTATCATCCGCATGGTGAGCCTGCACGTAATGGCCATGTGCGGCCATGCCGACGACCCGTGGTGGCGCGAGGTCATGCAGTGGACCTACTATTTCATGTCGTTCTTCTTCTTCAAGGCGGGCTACTTCAACAAGAGCGTCCTGGGCCCCAGTCGCCAGTATTGTCTCGACAAGACCAAGCGGCTGCTCGTGCCTTACCTGACGACGGGACTCATCGGCGGGGCTATCTACTTCTCGTTCCTCCCGTTCCTTATCGACCGCTTCCATAAGCCCATCGAGCCCCTCGAGTGGTCGCACATCTGGCAGAGCGGCGCTTTCTATGGCAACAACCCTACGTGGTTCCTTATCAGCTTCTACACGGCCTACATTGCCATCCACTTCCTGGAGAAGGCAAGGCACAAGTATCTCTCCTCCCCCATTATGGGGGGAGGCCGGGTAGGGGGTCTGCTCTACTTCCTGTTTCCCGCGATTGGCTACTGGCTCTTTACGCTGAAGAACCCCCTGTGGCTGGGGCTCAGCAACGTCTTCATGGGCATCTTCTTCTTCGAACTCGGGCGCGTCTGGAGCCGACTGCTCGGGCGCTGGAGCCGAGAGACAGGGGCCTGGGTGTCGTTCCTACTGATTGTTGCCTTCGTCATCAGCAATGCCGTGTTCCACGACTGTTCCTACACGATGTCGAACAACAAGTTCTCGGGCGACCCCTTCATTACGACCCTCAACATCACCGCCATTTTGTGCGGCCTGTCGGGCCTGCTCATCTCGCTCGACGTGCCTCGTGTGCCCTGGATAAACTTCATCGGACAGCACTCGATGGTCTTCTTCGTCAGCCACTATCCGATGTTGTACTACTATAAGTTCATGCACTTGTGCTTCGGCCGGAGCATATTCGGCCGGTACGACGAGGTACTGGTCCTCCTGCCCATCATCTTTGGCCTCTGTGCCTGGCTCGTACCCTACATCGAGCGCGTGCCCTGGCTGAGCGGTAGGTGGCCGAAGGAAGTTCAAAGTTCGAAGAAAGTTCAAAGTTCAAAGTGAATAAAGAGGAGTTAAAAGCGAAATACAACCCCGACGGGTCGCTGCTCCGCAGGATGCAGGAGCGGATGCTCCACGTCTATGAGGCCATCGACCAGATATGTCAGCGCCACGGCATCCCCTACTGGCTCTCGGGAGGCTCTATGCTCGGCGCCGTCCGCCACCAGGGCTTCATCCCCTGGGACGACGACCTCGACCTGGAGATGCTTAGACCCGACTTCGAGCGCCTGATGGAACTCCTGCCTCGGGAATTGCCCGACGACATGGTACTGCAGTGGCACACGACCGACCCCAACTACTTCTTCCTCTATGCGAAAGTGCGCGACCGGAACAGTTTCCTTGCGGAGCGCAACGGCTACGACCGCGTGTGGCAGGAGCACGGCATATACGTCGATATCTTCCCCCTCGAGCGTGCGCCGCGGTGGATTCACAAGACGTCGCTCCTGACCTTCGGCCATACCTACAAGATGCTCCGCACGGCCAGCGACCCCCTGCGGGCGATGCGCCGCGTGCGCCTGCTGGCCAGGGTGAACCGCGTCCTTGTCTTCCCCCTCCTGCGCCTGCTGGCCAAGGTGTTCCCGACGCGGTACTACGACTTCGCCCTCGGCATCCCTTACTTCCAGCGCAGCCTGAAGGACGACTTCCTGCCCGTGCGCCGCGTGAAGTTCGAGGATACGACCGCCCCCATCATGCGCGAGGCCGAGAAGTGCCTCGCCTACAGGTACGGCGACTACATGCGCCTGCCCGACAACCCGGGGGCGCAGTATCATGCGGAAGACGTCGTGTTGAATTAGGCCTGCTTCTGGCTTCTTAGCCGCTCCACCTTATAATCGTAGCTGTGACGCCCCTCGGCGCGGAAGTCCTGATGATAGCGTTCCAGAACGTGGGCATATACCTCGTCGTACTGGGGGATGAAGAGGTCGTCGCCCGACAACAGGTGGCCGACGATGTCGCGAGCCAGGGGCATGGTGGCCTCTGTATCGTTGTGCTGGCCGCCGTTAAAGTGCGTCCCCTTGATGGAGCCGGGAGCCACGCAGAGGATACAGTTGGGGCTGCCGGCCCTTTCCAGTTCTACGTTCACGCTTTCGATGAATATCCTGAGGGCGGCCTTCGTGGCGCTATAGACCGAGAGGAAGGGCGACGACATGTAGCCTGCTATGCTCGACATCACGCCGCAGCGGAAGCAGTCGGGGGAACTCAGGCGCGAGTAGAAGCGCTTGATGATGCGCATGACGCCAATCGTGTTGACACGGAAGTACGTATCAATCGTCTCCTCTCCAATCGAGTCGAAGAGTTCGAAGTGGCCGAAGCCGGCGGTAATCATCAGGACATCCGTGTCGAGATGGCGGTCGAACAGGCTGTAGTCCTCGCACGTCAGGTCGAACTGCTCGAAACGAAAGCGGTCGGCCCACCGGGCCTCGGGGGCCACCTTGTCGATGACCGTCACATCGTACTCCTCGCTCAGGCACAGGGCAATGGCCAGTCCGATGCCGTTGCTCCCGCCCACTACCAGTGCTCGCTTCATTTCACGTCAGGATTGGGCTGGTGGTCAATCTTGCTCTTTATCTCGTCGTAGCGCTCAACGATCTCCTTCTTTATGCTCGTCGAGGTCGTGCCCGCGCCGTAAGGGAAGTAGAACACGGTGACGCCCAACTCCTTCAGGTAGTCGTACTTGCCCGTCCAGTCGTCGCCGACTACGAAGACGTCGATGTTCAGCTTGCGGACAATCTCGGTGTGGTCGAGCGAACGCTGAGGGATGACGATGTCGGGGTACTTGAGGGCCTTGATGATGGCTATGCGCTCTTCGAAGGGGATGATTGGAGGGCGCTTGTAGGAACATACCAGTTCGTCGGTCGAGACGCCTACAATCAGGGTGTCGCCCAACCCGCGGGCGTACTCAATCATCTTGAGGTGATTCGAGTGGAACATATCGAATGTCCCCGAGGTGTAAACTACAATCTTGTCGTTGTACATGGTCGTATGTTTTAGTTTCTTTCTTGGTCTATCAGGTCCATCACCTCGTCGCTCACGCCGGTAAGGAACTTGCGTGCGAACATCTTTCCGCTTTGTTTCAGGGCAGGCAGGTCGGAGGCGCCCATCACCTTAATAACGGGGTCATAGACGATGTAATGGAGTGGGGTGAGGGCGGCCAGCCCAGGGTAGTCGCCCTCCGTACGGATGCACTTCGGTGCCCACTTGGGTGAGTTGAAGGCTATCGTCTGGACGACGGTCTCGGCCTGCCCGAAGCTGTCGCGGAAATAGTCCTCTATCTCCGCCAAGCCTTTATAGCGGAGCAGGACGAACTTCGCCAGTTCCTCGCTGATACACCACCAGGCGGAACCCTTGTAGAGGTGCCACCTCTCGCCTTGTACCTTGAAGGAGAGTAACTTCCTGTGCCCGATGCCCGTCAGCAGCTTACGGCAGAGGATGCTCGCGCGCTGGTTCCATCGGTTGTTGAACAGGCGGAAGAGTGGCCGGCTTTGCGTGTAAAGGTCGCGTTGCTGCCCCTCGATGTAAGGCGTGTCCATGCAGATGCCTTGCAGTATCTCCCGATCGCCCTGCTCCTCGAGCCAGCGGGTGATGTGCTCGTTGCTCCAGAGCGGGTAGTCCATGCCTGAGAGGAAGAAGATGCGGTCGAAATGGCGTGGGTGGAGCACCGCCTCCTTGATGAGTTCCATTTGATACTCAACCTCGATGAGCGTGCCCCAGCGTACATCGATGCGATTCTCGATGAAATGGACGTTTTCTGCACTTATCGCCTCCCGAAACGGGCGGATGTCCGACTTCTTGTCGATATGTACGAAGTACTCGGCGTCGGGGTGCAGGGCGCGAACGAGACGGGCCAACTGCGGAGCATCGGTATGGGCTGAGATGAGATAGGCTATGTTCATTTCCTTCCGAATAGGTATTGACGAAATAGGGGACTTATGCGCAGCACCTGACTCACCAGCAGGCAGAAGCCGATGACCACAAGGGCCAGGGCAAAGGTGCATACGACCTCGAGCACGAAGTTGGGGCGGTTCTGGTTGAACCATACGCCGACGGCGGGCAACTTCGGCAGGAGGATGTAGTGGAGCAGATAGATGTCGAGCGTGCGTACGCCGATGTATTGGAGACTGCGCCCTACGGCCTTGTCCCGGGTAAACCACGACTCGTAGTGGCGGAAAACGACGACCACCATCGTGAGCAGCGAGTACATGGCCACGGTGCGCGGAAGGTTGGTCCACTCGAACTGCAGGGTGTGCCAGCGGAAGATGTCGGCGCAGGAGACGAAGGCCACAAGGGTAAGCAGGGGGAAAAACCACGATGAATCCGCCAATTTCTGCACGTCGGACCAGTAACGCCGGACAAGATTGCCGAAGAGGAAGAACTGTAGGAAGTTCATCGTCTTGATGAGGCTCGAGTAACGGAAGAAGAGGTCCTGGTGGTAGGTGAAGGTCTTCGGCAGATAGAGCGTGGCATAGACGAAGACGCTTGCCAGCCACAGGAGCCAGATGACGAGGTGGGGATAGCGGCGCACGTGGCGCTGGACCATGCAGGCCAGGTAGTAGATGACGAACATGTGGAGGAGCACCCACGTGAACCAGTAGCCGCACTTCGTCGGACTCTTCATGGCATACTCGAAGGTGTTGCAGAACTGCGTCTTGCGCAGCACGATGAAGACGCACAGGAACACCAGCGTCGGCAGGACCTGTATCTTGACCTTCTTCCAGGTGAGGCTAAGCGCGTTCGTCCAGTTCCAGAGGAAGTCGGCCTTGTAGGCCAGGAAGCCGCTGACGAAGAAAAACAGCGGCATGCGGAACAAGACGAGGAAGGGCAGCGAGGCACTGGCCTTCTCGTTGATGCCGAACGACATCTGTGCCACATGGTACGCCACGACGAGTATCATCGTGAACCCGCGCATGGCATCGAGCCACTCAAGTCGTTTCCCGGGGTTATTCATGGTGACGGTGCAGGATGTATTCGACACTTTCCTTCATGATGCGTGCGCCGCTCAGCCACATCAGGCCTGCGTAGAGCGTGGCGGCTATCACAATCTTCGAGATGAGCAGTAGCCAGAGGTCCTCGATGCCACGGGTGGCAAACCACGTAAGGCCCATGACCAGCAGGGTGAAGACAAAGAAGGGGGCCACGTCGCGCACGGCATCCCACAGGCGCAGGCCTATAAGACGGTGGGCAAACCACTGCCAGACGCCGAGCCAAAGGATGTTGAGCGTGACGAAGAACACCACCATCGTGCGCAGCCCGTACGGGTGGAGGGCGATGAGACCCGCCCAGATGAGCAGGCACAGGAGCACGGTGGTCCAGAGGTTGATGCCTGAGCGCCCCTGGCTGATGGTCATGTTCGAGTAGAGCGTGGTAATGGGGAAGAAGGCTCCATAGACGGAGAGCATGCTCAGGAGCGCGGCGCTCTCGAGCCACTTCTCGCCGCCGACGAGGAGCAGGAACTCGCGGGCAATGAGTCCCAACCCCAGCATGGCAGGGAAGGAGACAAAGGAGACGAAGCGCAGCATCTTGCGGAAGACGTTGCGATAGCGCCCCATGTCGTCGCGGACGCGCGAGAGGACGGGCTGGGCCACGCCGGTGACCATGCCGTTGATGGTATTGATGCCCTTGTCGTCCCACTGGCGGGCACCGGAATAGACGCCTGCTGCATGGGCTCCGTAGAAGCGGCCGAGCAACAGCCCGAAGGCATGGGCATTGAGGTTGTTGAAGAGGTTTTGAACCAAGAGCTTGCTGCTGAAGCCGAACATCTGCCAGGCGGGCCGGAGGTCAATCTTTAGGGTTGGGCGCCAGGGCGAGTAATACCAGTTCATCACGGCCACAATGAGGATGAACAGCACGTTTTGGGTGGCCAGTCCCCAGTAGGCGTAGTCGCTATAGACCATCGCCACGCCTACCGTGCCCGAAACCAAGAGGGCGACAATGGCGATGATGGCGGTCTGCTTGTTCATCAGGTGGATGAAGAGGTAGGCACGCTGGACCGTGCCCCAACTGCTGATAAAGAAACCAAGGAATAGATAGCGCGACAACCACAGGAGGTCGGGGTCGTGGTAGAACCAGACGATAATGGGGGCGGCCAGGAACAGAATGACGTAGAGCAGGGCACTTACGCCAATGTTGAACCAGAAGACGGCGTTGTAGTCGCGGTGTGTGGGTGCGCGCAGGTTGCACAGGGCAGCTGTGAAGCCGCTCTCCTGTAGGGTGCTGGCGATGTTGGCAAAGACCATCAGCATGGCAATCTTGCCGTAGTCGTCGGGCATCAGGCGGTTGAGGAACAGGATGCCGAAGAGGGCGTTCAACAGCTGCGTGGTGCCGTTGTTCACCATCCCCCAGAGGAGGCCCTTGGCCGTACGTTCCTTCAGCGTTGCCATTTAGTCGCGGCGGAAGATGTCCCGGGTATAAACTTTATCCTGCACGTCGTCGAGGCAGGTGTCGTAGCGGTTGGCAATGATGGCCTGAGCCTGAGCCTTGAAGTCGGCAAGGTTGTTCACGACGCGACTTCCAAAGAAGGTGGTGCCGTCCTTCAGCGTGGGTTCGTAGATGATGACCTCGGCGCCCTTGGCCTTGACACGTTTCATGACGCCCTGGATGCTTGACTGGCGGAAGTTGTCGGAGTTGGACTTCATGGTCAGGCGATAGACACCGATGACGCAGTGCCGCTCGTGGCTGGGGTCGTAAGCCCCACGGTCGCAGTAGTCGTAGTAGCCTGCCATGTGCAGGACGCGGTCGGCGATGAAGTCCTTGCGCGTGCGGTTCGACTCGACGATAGCCGTCATCATGTTCTGCGGCACGTCGGCGTAGTTGGCAAGGAGCTGCTTGGTGTCCTTCGGCAGGCAGTAGCCTCCATAACCGAACGAGGGGTTGTTGTAGTGCTCGCCTATGCGGGGATCGAGGCTGACACCTCGGATGATGGCCTGGGTGTCCAGGCCTTTCGTCTCGGCATAGGTGTCGAGTTCGTTGAAATAGCTGACGCGCAGGGCCAGATAGGTATTGGCGAAAAGTTTCACGGCCTCGGCTTCGGTCAGTCCCATGAACAGGGTGGGGACGTCCTGCTTGAGGGCACCCTCCTGCAAGAGTGCGGCGAACTCGGTGGCAGCCTGTACCAGTTGGTCATTGTCCTCGGGCCGGCCCACGATGATGCGTGAGGGATAGAGGTTGTCGTAGAGGGCTTTCGACTCGCGCAGGAACTCGGGGCTGAACAGCAGGCGCAACTGCGTTCCGTAACGACGATACAGACTCTCCGTATAACCTACGGGGATGGTGGATTTGATAATCATCGTGGCCTCGGGGTTGACCTCCAGCACCAGGTCGATGACCTCCTCGACGTGACTGGTGTCAAAGTAGTTGCGCACGGGGTCGTAATTGGTGGGGGCGGCGATGACCACAAACTCAGCATCGCGGTATGCCTCACGGCCATCGAGGGTGGCCACGAGATCGAGTTCCTTCTCGGCTAAGTATTTCTCGATGTATTCGTCTTGGATGGGCGACTTCTTCCGGTTGATGAGGTCCACTTTCTCCGGGATGACATCAACGGCCTTCACTCGATTCTTCTGGGCCAGCAACGTGGCGATGGATAGGCCGACATAGCCCGTTCCGGCTACTGCTATTCTACGATTCATGGGTAGTTATATGGTTCAAGTTTCAATCTTCAAGGTTCAACTCTTGATGACCTCCAGTTGGTTGGGCGAAATCTGTATGGCGATAGCCAGCACGCCCTCAATCTGTATGACAAACTGGCGGTTGCGTTTCCCCGTTACCCGCTGGAAGGTGCCCGTCATGCCCTCAAAGGGTCCGTTGACGATGCGCACGCGCTGACCCTGTGTCAGGTTCTCGGTCTCGGGGTCGATGTAAGTGCTTTCCTCGGCCTGCGTGCTCACGCGGATGAAGTCCTCCATCTGTTGGTCGGGCACAATAATGGGGTGGCGTGTCCCGTCGCGATGGAAGGAACACAGGTATTGCAGGTAAGGTCTCTTGAGTTTAAACTGCTGGATAAAGGGTTGGGAACAGCGTACGAAGAGCAGGCTGTGCACGGCTGGGGCCTCGACGCGCTTCATGCGTGTGCCCACCTTCTTCTTTGTCCAGTGCATGGGAATGAACACCTCCGCACCCGCTTCCTTCAACTCGTCGTGGGCCTTCATCTCGCGCCGGTAGGTGGCTCTCATAGCAAACCAATGTGGGTTGTCTGTGCGGTCCATGGTGCTCGTTTAGTGTCGGATAGAGGAGACTCGAACTCCCGACCCCCACGTCCCGAACGTGGTACGCTACCAACTGCGCTACTATCCGAATGCCTCAAGGGCGTTAAGCGAGTGCAAAGATAATGAATAATTCCCGATTCTCCACCGAGTTTGCACAATTTTTTCACTTTTTCTGTCAAAATATTTGGCCATGTCGAATTTAGTCCTTACCTTTGCAACCGCAAAACGGCAATGGTGTCATAGCTCAGTTGGTAGAGCAAAGGACTGAAAATCTTTGTGTCCCCGGTTCGATTCCTGGTGACACCACAGCAAAGAAGAGGCGAGACCCTATGGGTCGCGCCTCTTTCTTTGTGTCCCACTATACCTTATTTATATACGCGTGCGCGAGAGACAAGTGCCCGGGACCTAAGAGTTTTGCATATAAAGGGTAGAAAATATTCAAAATGCTTGCATATATTCACATTTACGCGTAACTTTGTGCCCATTAAATGAATAATTAGTGAATATATGGGTAAAAGGGAAACTCGCTTAGAGGTTATTAAGATGATTATATCGAGCCAGGAACTGTCGAAGCAGGAGGAACTGCAAGAGGCACTCCGGAAGGCAGGGTATCCGACGGCACAGGCCACGTTGAGCCGCGACTTGCGACTGCTGAAGGTCGTGAAGGTGCAAAACGACGATGGGCGCTACGTCTATATGTTGCCAAACACACGCGTCTATCGCAGCGTGAGCGACAACCACATGACCGTAATGGCCATGAACCGGCTGGGGGCGCTGGGCGTCCGCTTCTCAGGCAACATAGCCGTAGTGAAGACCCTGCCAGGCCATGCGTCGCACGTGGCATACGACATAGACCATGCCGAACTGGAATGTGTGGTGGGCACCATTGCTGGTGATGACACGGTGTTCCTGGTGCTGGAGGAGGGGACGAAGCATGCCGACGCACTCGATGCGCTGGCTCGGGTCCTGCCCATGACAAAATAGGTAAAAAGACTGAAACAACATGATAGACTTTATGGATGACATAGATGTGGTGGTGGCTGACTCGAGTCACGAGAAGTACGTCGATGTGATTCTGCAAACGATTGCCGACAGCGCAGCCAAGCGAGGCAGTGGTATCGCAAGCCGAACGCATGAGTACCTGACCACCAAGATGAAGGAGTGCAAGGCCGTCATAGCACTGGCCGGGCCCGAAAAGGAGTTTGCCGGGTTCTGCTACATCGAGACGTGGGGCCACAAGCAGTATGTGGCCAACTCAGGACTGATAGTAGTCGAGAAGTTCCGCAAGCACCATCTGGCCACGCGTATCAAGCAGATGGCCTTCACGTTGAGCCGTCTCCGCTGGCCCGAGGCTAAGTTGTTCGGACTGACAAGCCAGACGGCCGTCATGCGCATCAACCATCAGCTGGGCTATCGTCCGGTGGCTTTCTCGGAACTGACCGATGATGACGCCTTCTGGCGTGGTTGCGGCACGCACGAACATCCCTGCTGTGTCAACTTCGACGTATTGGAGCGTTCGAACCGCCGATATTGTGTCTGCACGGGCATGCTCTATGACCCGGCCGAGCACGTGGGCGAACCCTTGCCCGTACAATTACCCGATGAAGTATTAGAAAAGATAAAAAGTTTAGGATAACATGGAAGAAAAGAAGAAAGTCGTCGTGGCCTTTAGTGGTGGCCTCGATACCAGCTACACAGTGATGTACCTGGCCAAGGAGAAGGGCTACGAAGTGTATGCCGCCTGTGCCAATACGGGTGGCTTCAGCCCCGACCAACTGAAGCAGAACGAAGGAAACGCCTACAAACTTGGTGCCAAGGCGTATGTGACGCTCGACGTCACCCAAGAGTACTACGAAAAGTCGCTGAAGTACATGGTCTTCGGCAATGTGCTTCGCAATAACTGCTACCCCATCTCGGTCAGTTCCGAGCGCATCTTCCAGGCGCTTGCCATTGCGCGTTATGCCAAGGAGATAGGTGCTTCGGCCATTGCACACGGTTCGACGGGTGCCGGTAACGACCAGATTCGCTTCGACATGACCTTCCTCGTCATGGCACCTGGCGTGGAGATTATCACCCTGACCCGCGACGGCAACCTGAGCCGTCAGGAAGAGGTGGACTACCTGAACCAGAACGGCTTCCATGCCGACTTTACGAAACTGAAGTACTCCTATAACGTAGGCATCTGGGGTACCAGCATTTGCGGGGGCGAGATTCTCGACTCCAAGCAGGGACTGCCCGAGTCGGCCTACCTGAAGCATCCCACGAAGTCGGGTTCGGAACTGCTCCGACTGGGCTTCGAGAAAGGTGAGCTTTGTTCGGTGAACGGGGTGAAGTACGACGACAAAATCCGGGCCATACAGGCCGTGGAGGAGATTGGTGCACAGTACGCCATCGGTCGCGATTGCCACGTGGGCGACACCATCATCGGCATCAAGGGGCGTGTGGGCTTCGAGGCCGCAGCGCCTATGCTTATCATCGGTGCACATCGCTTCCTGGAGAAGTACACCCTGTCGAAGTGGCAGCAGTATTGGAAGGAGCAGGTTGCCAACTGGTATGGCATGTTCCTGCACGAGAGTCAGTATCTGGAGCCTGTGATGCCCGACATCGAGGCCATGCTTACGAGCAGTCAGCGCAACGTGAATGGCGAGGTCACCTTGGAGTTGCGTCCCTATTCGTTCCAGACCGTGGGTTGCGACACGCCCGACGACCTTGTAAAGAACAAACTTGGCGAGTACGGCGAGGGCGCAAAGGGTTGGACCAGCGAGGAGGCAAAGGGCTTTATCAAGGTCACCAGCACTCCGTTGCGTGCCTACTATCTTGCTCACCCAGACGAAGAGCGGTAACTCATGGTACGCGTAGGTATTTTAGGTGCAGCGGGATATACGGGCGGTGAACTCATTCGCCTGCTTGTCAATCATCCCCAGGCAGAGGTGGTCTTTGCCCATTCGGAGTCGAATGCCGGCAATCGGGTGGCCGACGTCCACGAAGGACTGTTGGGCGATACCAACCTCGTATTCTCCGATGAGATGCCCTTCGACGGAGTGGATGTCCTTTTCCTGTGCTTCGGTCATGGCAAGAGCGAGCAGTTCCTGCGGGAACACGATGTGCCCGCCCACGTCCGCATAATCGACTTGGCTCAGGACTTCCGCATCCGAGGACGGCACGACTTTGTCTATGGGTTGCCCGAACTGAACCGTCCGGCTATCTGCGAGGCTCGCCATGTGGCCAACCCCGGCTGTTTTGCCACGGCCATCCAACTTGCCTTGCTGCCTCTGGCTAAGGAGGGGCTGCTGACGCAGGAGGTCAGTGTCAATGCCATCACGGGAAGCACAGGAGCCGGCCAGAAACCCTCTGCCACCACCCACTTCTCGTGGCGCACGGGCAACCTTAGCGTCTATAAGGTGTTCACCCACCAACATTTGGCCGAGATACACCAGTCGCTTGCCCAGTTGCAGGGCCATCTGGAGGCCGCCATCGACTTTATTCCCTATCGTGGCGACTTCCCCCGTGGCATCTTCTGCACGTCGGTGGTGCGCCTCCCTCAGGGCGCTGAGGGACGAGACTATACGGCACTCTACAGGGACTTCTACAAGGCTGCTCCCTTCACGCATTATGTTGACCAGCCACTCGACCTGAAGCAAGTTGTGAACACCAACAAGTGTCTGCTCCACCTCGACCCGTTCGATGGCAAACTCGTGGTGACCTCCGTCATCGACAACCTACTGAAGGGTGCCGTGGGACAGGCCGTAGAGAACATGAACCTGATGTTCGGTCTCGACGAGAGCCTCGGGCTTCGGCTAAAGGCCCTGGCCTTCTAAACGATCTGATTCGCCATAACGTAATTCCGACATAACGAAATAGCACAATGAACCTCTTCGACGTATATCCCCTTTTCAACATAAGCATCACCCGCGGACAAGGCTGCTACGTCTGGGACGAGGGCGGACAGCAGTACCTCGACCTCTATGGCGGACATGCCGTCATCAGTATCGGCCATGCCCATCCCCACTATGTAGAGTCCATTAGCCAACAGGTAAGCCGACTGGGCTTCTATAGCAACTCCGTCATCAACCCCCTGCAACAGCAATTGGCCCACCGACTGGGCCACGCCAGCGGGTACGAAGATTACCAGTTATTCCTCATTAACAGCGGGGCCGAGGCCAACGAGAACGCCCTGAAACTGGCGTCGTTCCATACCGGCCGCACGCGTATCCTGACAGCCCAGAAGGCCTTCCACGGGCGTACGTCTTTGGCCGTTGAGGCTACGGACAATCCCAAGATCATCGCCCCTGTCAATGCCAACGGCCACGTGACATACCTGCCCCTTAACGACCTCTCGGCCTGGGAACAGGAACTGGCCAAGGACGATGTGGCCGCCGTCATTCTGGAGTGCATCCAGGGCGTCGGGGGCATACGCATGGCTACGGCCGAGTTTGCTCAGGGCTTGTCGGCAGCCTGTAAGAAGCATGGCACGGTGCTCGTCTGCGACGAGATTCAGTGTGGCTATGGGCGTAGCGGGCGATTCTTCGCTCATCAGTGGCTCGACATCCGTCCCGACATCATTACCGTGGCCAAGGGCATTGCCAATGGCTTCCCCATGGGTGGCGTGCTCATCTCGCCGGAGTTTAGGCCCGTCTATGGACAGTTGGGTACGACGTTCGGCGGCAACCACCTGGCCTGTGCGGCAGCCCTTGCCGTGCTCGGCGTCGTGGAGGAGGAGGGATTGGTAAAAAATGCCGATGAAATGGGCAATTATTTGATGTCGCGACTTCGCGGGATGCACTCGCCGCACATTGTCGATGTGCGCGGTCGGGGCCTGATGATTGGCATCGAACTCGACGCCCCGCAGAAGGCTGTTCGCGAGTCGCTGATATACGATGAGCACGTCTTTACGGGCTGCTCGGGCACGAATCTGCTCCGCTTGCTCCCGCCCTTGTGCCTGACCAGGGAGGACGCCGATGAGTTCATCGCACGACTGAATAAGGTATTAACGAAGATATAAACTATGGACGAACAATTGAAACAGATTGGTGAACGCCTGCGCGGACTGCGCGACGCCCTTGACCTCTCGGCCCAGGAGGTGGCCGACACCTGCGGCATCACCCTCGAGAAGTACGAACGCATCGAACGGGGCGAGGTCGATATCACCATCTCGAACCTGATGAAGATTGCCAAAAAGTATGGTGTTAGCGCCGACGCACTGATGTTTGCCGAAGAACCCCACATGCGCTCTTACTGGGTCGTACGTAAGGGACAGGGCTTGAGCGTAGAGCGCACCAAGGCTTACAAGTACCAGAGCCTGGCCAGTGGCTTTGCCCACAGGAAGGCGGAGGTCTTCATCGTCACCGTGGAGCCCAAGCCCAAGGCCCACACCATCTATAAGAACACCCATCCAGGGCAGGAGTTCAACCTGGTATTCGAGGGCTCGATGGAACTCTATCTCGGTGGCAAGACCATCGTTCTGGAGGAGGGCGACTCCATCTATTTCGACGCCACGAAGCCCCACGGCATGAAGGCCTTGGGCGAGCAGGCCGTCAAGTTTCTGGCATTCACGGTAGAATAGGAGGTGCACGTTATGGTAGAAAGATTCTTGAAGCAGACGACCTTCTCGTCTGTCGAGGACTACCGGGAGCATCTCGAGTTCATTGTTCCCGACCACTTCAACTTTGCCTACGACGTGATGGACGCCTGGGCCGAGGAGGCTCCCGGCAAGTTGGCCCTGCTCTGGACCAACGACGAGGGCGTGGAGCGGCGTACCACTTTTGGCCAACTAAAGGAGGAGACCGACCAGGCTGCCTCTTACCTACAGTCGCTCGGCATCGGCAAGGGCGACCCCGTCATGCTCATCCTGAAGCGGCGCTATGAGTGGTGGCTGGTGATGCTGGCCCTGCATAAGTTGGGTGCCATCGTCATTCCTGCCACCCACATGCTAACCCGCCACGACGTGGTCTATCGCAATACGCGGGCTTCGGTGAAGGGCATCATTTGTGTCGATGACCCATACGTGGTGTCGCAGGTAGAGGCTGCCCTGCCCGAGAGCCCTACGGTGGAGGTCTTGGTAAGGGTGGGGGATGCTAATCCCTCTGCCCCCTCCGACAGCCTCTGGCACGTTTGGCAAAGCGAGTGGCGGGGGGCTCCCCGCTTCCAGCGTCCCGTCAATGTCAATGATAACGACGACACGATGCTCATGTACTTTACCTCGGGGACCTCAGGTGAACCCAAGATGGTGGCCCACGACTTCCTCTACGCTATGGGGCACCTGACGACGGGCGTCTTCTGGCACAACCTGCATGAGGGTTCGCTCCATCTGACCGTGGCCGACACGGGATGGGGCAAGGCCGTCTGGGGTAAGTTCTACGGGCAGTGGTTTGCCGGGGCTACGGTATTCGTGTTCGACCACGAGAAGTTCAATGCCGACACCCTTCTGCGCCAAATCGAGCGCTATCGGGTGACCTCGTTCTGCGCTCCGCCCACCATCTATCGGTTTATGATTCGCGAGGACCTCTCGCGCTACGACCTTTCCAGCC
The DNA here is from genome assembly GCA_017469925.1 of Bacteroidaceae bacterium. Taxonomy (GTDB): domain Bacteria; phylum Bacteroidota; class Bacteroidia; order Bacteroidales; family Bacteroidaceae; genus Physcousia. The sequence goes on from JAFUFK010000006.1 coordinate 59,585, forward strand.
TCGAGTATTGCACCACGGCAGGTGAGGCCCTGAATCCCGCTGTATTCGACAAGTTCTATGAGAAGACGGGCATACGCATGATGGAAGGCTTCGGCCAGACCGAGACCACCATGACCTTGGGCACGATGCCCTGGATGGAGCCCAAGCCCGGCTCCATGGGGATGCCCAATGCTCAGTACGACATCGACCTCCTCAAGCCCGACGGCACACCCTGCGAGGACGGTGAGAAGGGCGAAATCGTCGTACGCGTAGGCGACCGCAGGCCCATCGGACTCTTTAAGGAGTATTACCGCGACGAGGCCCTGACCCGCGAGGTCTGGCACGACGGAGTCTATCACACGGGCGACATGGCTTGGCGCGACGAGGATGGCTACTACTGGTTCGAGGGGCGCAAGGACGACGTCATCAAGTCTTCGGGCTATCGCATCGGGCCCTTCGAGGTAGAGTCGGCCCTGATGACCCATCCCGCCGTCGTAGAGTGCGCCATAACGGGTGTGCCCGACGACATCCGAGGCATGGTCGTCAAGGCCACCGTAGTGCTGGGTCGGGAATGGAAGTCTCGGGCCGACGAGACGCTCGTCCGCGAACTGCAAGAGCACGTCAAGCGCGAGACAGCCCCCTACAAGTACCCCCGCATCGTGGAGTTCGTAGATGAACTGCCCAAGACCATCAGCGGCAAGATACGCCGAGTAGAAATCAGAAACAGAGACCAAAAGCAATGAGAACATTCATCAACGTAGAGGACCTTGGCGACCTGCGTCAGGCGCTGGCCGAGGCCCAAGAAATCAAGCAAGACCGTTACCGCTATCAGCACTTGGGTCGCAACAAGACCCTGCTGATGATATTCTTCAACAACTCCCTGCGCACGCGCCTCTCCACCCAAAAGGCGGCCCAGAACCTGGGCATGAACGTCATCGTGCTTGACGTCAACGCCGGAGCCTGGAAACTGGAGACCGAGCGCGGTGTCATCATGGATGGCGACAAGTCGGAGCACCTCCTGGAGGCCATACCCGTCATGGGCTCCTACTGCGACATCATCGGCGTGCGCTCGTTCGCCGGCCTCAAGGACCGCGACTACGACTATGCCGAGACCGTGCTCCAGCAGTTTATCCGCTACAGCGGTCGGCCCGTCTTTGCCATGGAGACGGCCACCGTCCACCCCCTTCAGGCCTTTGCCGACCTCATCACTATCGAAGAGTACAAGCAAAGGGAGCGCCCGAAGGTGGTCCTGACCTGGGCCCCCCACTGCCGAGCCCTGCCGCAGGCCGTGCCCAACTCGTTTGCCCAGTGGATGCTGGCAGCCCCCGACGTGGACCTCGTCATCACCCACCCCCGGGGCTACGAACTCGATCCGCAGTTCACCCAGGGAGCTCGCATCGAGTACGACCAGATGCGCGCCCTCGAGGACGCCGACTTCGTCTATGCCAAGAACTGGTCGTGCCCCGGCGTCACCTGTCCCGAGGACTATGGCAAGATACTTTCTGACGACCGTTCGTGGACCATCGACCAGGCCCACATGGCCGTGACGCGCGACGCCTGCTTCATGCACTGCCTGCCTGTGCGCCGTGGTCTGATTGTGACCGACGACGTCATCGAGTCGCCCCGCTCCATTGTCATCCCCGAGGCTGCCAATCGCGAAATCTCCTGCTCCGTAGTTCTCAAGCGGATGTTGGAGGTTCTTTGAAGCATAGCCCCCCATTTGTTTATACGTTTTGTCCTTATCATCGTTCGGCCGCGGTCGAACGATGATTCGTCCGCGGTGGAACGTTCGTTCGTCCGTGGCCGAACGAAAGAATCATCCCTGACATGGGGACGGGATACCTGTCTGGGGAAGGAATAGCTGGTTTACATATTTTCAATATACGCTGTATGTTGACGTTTCTTCGCAGTATAAACGACTGAAATAAAAATACTTAAAATATGGTATGTTTGAAACTTTTCTTAACAAATCCTTGGCGGTTTCGTAATAAGTTGTTAATTTTGCAGTCGATTTACTGTCAAAATGTAAGAAAGGGTAAAAAGAATATGTTAAACTAAAACTACATTAAGGATGAAAAGATTGAATTTGTCACTTCTAATGGTGCTATTTGCCGCCATCGCATTTGCTCAAGGACCTTTGAAGGTTAATCCTCAGCAGATTACGAAGAGCGATATTTTGAAAGGTAAGTTCTCCTCTCCGCAGATGCTGAGAGAGGGCTTGGCAAATGCCACGCGAGGCATCCCTCGTTCTGGGGCGCGTATGGCTCCCCGTAAGGCCCCAAGCGACTATTACATCATTTCGGAGCAGCCGGAGGGTGAGTTGAAGTCGTATGAGCGTTCGGGTAGCTATCTGTATGTTAGCGGCAGTTCTCTTTATGTAGGTACTCAGAGTGGTTACGTGAGCATTGTTTATGACGCCGATGGCGAAACGGTCTATATAAAGGACCCGCTCATGGGGGCCGACTACGGTTCGTGGGTAGAAGGGACGATTATAGGTGATAAGCTTGTGGTGTCTGTTCCTCAGAATCTGCTCTATGTGGCCGATTACGATGCTTGCATTGCGATGATTCCTATAGATTCTTACCGCACGGCGGACGAAACGGCTGAGGATATTACCTATACGATAACGGACGGTCAGCTGACGCTCGACGGATTTACGAGTTACAATCGGACGCTGGGAGCGTATTGGACTGACGACCATACGATTCAGGTGTATGGCGAGTTCAACACGGTGTTTACGGAGGTTGACGAGGTGCCCGTTCCGGTGGAGGCTCCTGCGGACTTGGCGACGGAGGAATGGTTCATGTTTGCCTATGACCATAATGATGCCGAATACTATGCGAGCCTGCAGATAGGCTTCGACGGCAGTGATGTGTATATTCAGGGCCTTTGCTCCTACCTGCCTGATGCTTGGGTCAAGGGCACGCTGTCTGGCAGTCAGGTACTTGTCCCGACGGGTCAGTACTATGGCAGCTATGGCGGACAATATGATATGTGGTTCGTAGGCTATGGGGGTAGTGGCATTGAAGACGTGGTCTTTAGTTATGATGCCGTTGCTAACCAACTGACCACCGATCAGCTTGTTATTCTTAATGGCGCAAGGGAATCGCTTAGCTACTACGCATACTATTCTGACGTCGTGATTACGAAGGTCGTAGAGAAGGCTGCTACGCCCGCTGATCCGGTCATTACATCGCTGACCAATAGCCAGTACGGTTACTATATAGCGTTCACCATCCCGATAGTTGACACGAATGGCGATGGACTAGTCTCCTCTAAATTGTCGTACGTGATATACTCAGATGTGGAGGGTGATATCAGTCCCTTGACGTTTACTCCTGCGACACATATATATCTGGACGAAGACTTGACGGAGATTCCTTATGGATTCACGGAGGATTATGACTTCTACGACGGCCAGATTTACCTCAATGAGTTATACTCGGAGGATTGGAACCGCATCGGTATCAAGAGCATCTATACGGGTGGCGGCGAGACCAACGAGACTGAGATTCAGTGGTGTGTGATTAAGCCCTATGCCGTGACGTTGGAGGGCAAGTCTGTGGACAACGTGGACTTTTATGCCACCTACTACGACAGCGAGAATAGCTACGAGGCCGACGCCAACACGACCGTCTATACAGCGGTAGTGAACGGGAGCGAACTTGAACTGACGGAAGTGGCTGACGGCATCATCCCCGCAGGCAATGCCGTTGTACTGAAGAGCACGCAGGCGAAGATTACCCTGGCGGGTAGCACGGCCGCCGCCTCGGTGCTGGCCAACAACGACCTGCAAGGCAGCGACGAGGCTCAGACCCTTGATGCCGACCAGACGTATTATGTGCTGAGCGGGACCAATGACGTGGTGGGCTTCTACAAGTTTACGGGCGCCCAGTTGGGGGCTCACAAGGCATACATCACGCTGCCCGCCGATGCCGCGGTGAAGGCACTGACCTTCGGCGAAGGCGCAACCGGTATTGCCCTCGTAGAGAGAGGTGTGGCCGATGGCGTGTGGTATAGCTTGCAGGGTGTGCGCGTAGCCCAGCCTACGAAGGGCATCTACCTGCGTAACGGCAAGAAGGTGGTAGTTAAATAATGTTGGATAATTGATAATTCGTATAGTTATGAAAAAGACATATATTGCCCCCGCGGCGGATTGCACCCTGATAATAAGCCAGCGGTCCTTGCTGCTCCCGATCAGTGGCTCAGAGACCGACGAACAATGGGTGAAGGGCGAGAAGTCCGACTTCGAGGACATCTGGGGCACCGAAAATGCAGCCGATACGTATGATTATGATTTGTTTTAGTGTGTTTTATACTGGTTGATTAGGTATTAATGTAATCGGAGGGGTCTGGCACGTGGTGTGTCGGGCCCCTTTTCTTCGGAAAATTCTAATTTGATTTGCATTTTCCCTCGGATTACATTAACTTTGCATCCAATGTGAGTATAATCTATAATTAATTAATAAAAAAAGAAACTATGTTTGAAGGACAACCTAAGGGCCTCTATGCACTGGCCCTGGCCAACACCGGTGAGCGGTTTGGCTACTACACGATGTTGGCCGTCTTTGCCCTGTTCCTGAGGGCAAACTTCGGTCTCGACCCTGCCTGGGCGGGCGAAATCTACAGCGACTTCCTGATGCTGGTCTATTTCTTGCCCGTCATCGGCGGCATCGCCGCCGACCGCTGGGGCTACGGACGCATGGTGACCATCGGCATTATTATCATGTTTGTGGGCTACTTGTTGCTATCGTTCCCCTTTGGTGGCGACATGTTTGCCCTCGTCGTGATGCTCCTGGCCCTGGTGCTTATCAGCCTGGGTACGGGACTGTTCAAGGGCAATCTGCAAGTGATGGTCGGCAATCTGTACGACGACCCGCAATATGCCTCGAAGCGCGACGCCGGCTTCTCGCTTTTCTACATGGCCATCAACATCGGTGCACTCTTTGCCCCGACGGCTGCCGTGATGATTAAGGAGTGGGCCGAGAAGTCGCTCGGCTACTCGTCGAACGATGCCTACCACTTCTCCTTTGCCGTGGCATGTGCCTCGCTGGTGGTGTCCATCATTATCTATTATCTGACGCGCAGCACCTTCCGCCACACCGAGGGCGGGAAGAAGGTTGCCGCCGTGGGCAGCGGTTCTGCCGCTGCCGCCGAGCCCGAACTGACGAAGGAGGAGACCCGCCAGCGCATCGTGGCCCTGTGTCTGGTCTATGCCGTGGTCATCTTCTTCTGGATGGCTTTCCACCAGAACGGTCTGTCGCTGACGTACTTTGCCGACGAGTTTACGGCCCATACGGCCACGGCCGGTGTGCAGAGCATGCTCTTCGACGTGCTGAACCTGGTGGCCATCATTGTCATCGTCTATGCCGGCTTCTCAGTGTTCCAGAGCAAAACGTCGCGTGCCAAGGGCATTTCGGCTGCCGTAGTCGTGGCCGCCTTGGCCTTTCTGGGGTGGCAGTACACGGGAGCCAATGAGGACATCAGCATCAGCGCTCCCATCTTCCAGCAGTTCAACCCCTTCTATGTAGTGGCTCTGACCCCGTTCTCGATGCTTCTTTTCAGCTCGTTGGCCAAGAAGGGTAAGGAACCCTCGGCTCCGCGCAAGATTGCCTATGGCATGTTGGTGGCTGCCGCTGCTTTCCTGCTCATGATGGTGGCCTCGCAGGGGCTACTGACGCCAAACGCACAGAAGGTGGCCGGCGAGGGTGCCATGTTCGTTTCGCCCTATTGGCTGATTAGTACCTACCTTGTCCTGACCTTTGGCGAACTGCTGCTCTCTCCGATGGGCATCTCGTTTGTCTCGAAGGTGGCTCCCCCGAAGTACAAGGGCCTGATGATGGGTGGCTGGTTCGTGGCCACGGCTATCGGCAACAAACTCGTCGGCGTGGGTGGTTACCTCTGGGGCGACATTTCGCTGACCGTCGTTTGGGGCGTGTTCATTGCCGTCTGCCTCGTAGCGGCCCTCTTCATGTTTGCCATGATGAAGCGCCTCGAGAAGGTGGCCTGACCCACTCGCTCCGTTCTTCCAGACAGGACTTTAAACTGTTGATTTAGAAAAAGTGCGCTGGATTCGATTTGAATCTTGTGCACTTTTTCTTTATCATCGAAAATGTTTGGAACAAACGCCCCACACTTCGTAACTTTGCAGAGCAGAATGGATAACTAAACAATTTAATAAACATGTCACAGAAGAAACTTCACCTCGAGACCCTGGCCCTGCATGTAGGCCAAGAACAACCCGATCCCGCGAGCGATGCGCGCGCAGTACCTATTTATCAGACCACCTCGTACGTGTTCCGCAACTCACAGCATGCTGCCGACCGCTTCGGCCTGCGTGACCCGGGCAACATCTACGGTCGTCTGACCAACTCCACGCAAGGTGTGCTCGAAGAGCGCGTGGCAGCCCTGGAGGGTGGTGTGGCCGGACTGGCCGTAGCATCCGGTGCCGCCGCCGTGACTTATGCCTTGCAAAACGTGGCTCAAGCTGGCGACCACATCGTGGCTGCCGATAATCTGTATGGCGGTTCGTTCAACCTCATTACCCATACGCTGACTACCCAGGGCGTAAGTTATACCATCGTTAACGTCAACGACCTCGAAGCCCTCGAGGCCGCCATCAGGCCCAATACGAAGGCGGTCTATGCCGAGACGTTTGGCAATCCCAACTCCGACGTGACCAATCTCGATGCTATTGCCGAGGTGGCCCATCGCCACAACGTGCTCTTCATCGTCGATAACACGTTTGCCCCCATCATTATCCGTCCCATAGAGCACGGAGCCGACGTGGTGGTGCACTCGGCCACGAAGTTCATTGGCGGTCACGGCTCGTCGTTGGGCGGAATCATCGTCGATTCGGGTAAGTTCGACTTCAAGGCCAATGCCGATAAGTACCCCACCTTAGCCAAGCCCGACCCCTCGTACCACGGAGCTGTCTTTGCCGACGTGGCCGGACCGGCAGCCTTCGTCACACGTATTCGTGCCGTCATCCTGCGCGATACGGGTGCAGCCATCTCCCCGTTCAATGCCTGGATTCTGCTCCAGGGTGTCGAGTCGCTGCCCCTGCGCATCGAGCGTCATGTGGAGAATGCCCTGAAGGTTGTCGATTACCTGGCTCAGCATCCTAAGGTGGACAAGGTCAACCATCCCTCGCTGCCCAGCCATCCCGACCATGCTATATATAATAAGTATTTCCCGAAGGGCGGCGGCAGCATCTTCACCTTCGAGGTCAAGGGAACGCAGGAGGATGCCTGGAAGTTCATCGACTCGTTGCAGATATTCTCCCTCCTGGCCAATGTGGCCGACGTGAAGTCGCTCGTCATCCATCCCTACACGACCACCCACTCGCAGATGACGCCCGAGGAACTGGAGCAGCAGCACATCACGCCAACCACCGTCCGGCTCTCGATTGGCGTAGAGCATATCGACGACATCATTGCCGACCTCGATCAGGCTTTCGCACAGATTTGAGGCAGCTCCAAGTGTTAAAAAAGTGTTAAAATGGAGCGATTCCTTGCAGGGATCGCTCTATTTGTATTACCTTTGCAGTGTACTATCAAACTATTGCACTAAAACAGGCATACAATTAACCCATTAAACGATTAAACTTTTTAACTCTTATAGCCATGATTGAAGTAAAGGACGTAACATTTGGGTACACATCTTCAGACTGGGTTCTGGAGAACTTCTCCCTCAACTTCCGAGAGGGTGGCGTGTACGGACTGCTGGGTAAGAACGGTACGGGTAAGAGCACCTTGCTCTACCTCATGACGGGACTGCTGCGTGCTAAGCGAGGCCAGGTCGTGGTGGATGGCTTGGATGCTGCAGCTCGCCGGGCTGAGGCGCTGGCCGAACTCTTCATCGTCCCCGAAGAGTACGACCTGCCTGCCATCTCACTGAAGAACTATGTACGGGCTATCAAACCCTTCTACCCCCGCTTTAGCGAAGAACTGCTGGAAAAGTGTTTGAAGGAGTTCGAGATGCCGATGGACGTAAATCTGGGTTCTCTCTCCATGGGACAGAAGAAGAAGGTCTATATCTGCCTGGCTTTAGCTGCCAATACCAAGTACCTCTTGCTTGACGAGCCCACCAACGGGCTGGACATCCTCTCGAAGAGCCTCTTCCGCAAGGTTGTCATTACCGGAATGTCGGACGAGAAGACCATCATCATCTCCACCCATCAGGTGCATGATGTAGAGCGACTGCTCGACCACGTGGTCATCATCGACCGCAACCGCGTGCTGCTTGATGAGCCCCTTGTAGAGAAGAACGAGCCCATCGACTTGGAGAAACTTTTCATCGAAACTTTGACTAACAAATAATATTATCGCTATGAATACAACTTGTTTTATCAATGTCGCCCGGTGGAACTTTGCCATCAACCGTTCGCAATACCTCAAATTATCCCTGGGCCTCTTCCTGGCCATGAGTCTGCCCCTGCTGATGTTCATTCTGAAGAGTATTTGGGTGTCCGCCGTTACGGGCAACACCGAATGGGCCCTGGCCAGCATCCCCGGCACCAGTCTAGGCACATGGATGTGCAGTTGCTTCCTGGTGGCCCTGCCCTTGCTGGCCGGCTACACGTTCCACAACCTCCAGACCAAGCAGTCGCGTATCAAGGAACTGACCCTGCCGGCCTCGAATGCTGAGAAGTTCCTCTTCCACGCCCTTGTGACCATCGGCGGAGCCTTCCTAACCTATATCGTAGGTTACTTCCTGCTCGACATCCTGCAGTACTTCTACGTAGGCATCCTCTATGGATTCTCCAACGCGCATTGGATATCCTATACGCCGATATTCTTCAACAATGGTGGCGAAGCAGGTGCGTATTTCTTCGGTGAAAAAATCTCCTTCTGGCCTATTCTCATTGGTGACCTGGCCCTGGTGGCCTTCGTCTCCACCTTCGTGCTCGGTAATGCCATCAAGTACAAGCATGGTGTCCTTTGGACCATTCTCTTCCACTGGACGCTGGGTTTCTTGGCCATTTTCATCCTGGGCCTGTGCATACCCTTGTTCAAGGATGTTGACCCGGAGTGGCTGAGCAACCTCGATCCCGACCACATTCTCATCACCCTGAAGTGGGGCATCCTCGTTGTTCTCGTTGCCGTCATCGTCTTCTGCTGGTGGATGTCGTACCGCCTCTATTGCCGTGCCCAAATCACGACAAAGCGCAATAAATAATACCATTATGGACTTCAAGAATCAAAAAGCCATATACCTGCAAATCGCTGAGCACATTTGCGACGAAATCCTCTCGGGGCGCTACCCTGAGGACAGCAAGTTGCCTTCCGTGCGAGAGTATGCAGCCCAGGCAGAGGTGAACGTCAACACCGTGGCCCGCTCCTTCGAGTGGCTACAGATGCACGAAATCGTCACCGTACGCCGTGGCCTCGGCAACTTTGTCGCCTCAGGTGCCGTGTGCGAAATTGAAGCGATAAGAAAGCAGGAGTTCTTCAACGAACAGTTACCAGAATTGTTCCAGTCGATGCAAACCCTGGGCATCACTCTGGACGAAGTAGTAAACCAATACAATACGTATTATCAAAGCAAATAAAATCATGAAATCACGTAGTATTTTCTTCTCTTTCATGCTTTTGAGTTTCCTTCTCGTTACCCTTGTAGCATGTGATCCTAAACCAAAGGAAACCAATGTGCCATATACCGAGTTGAAGAACTATTTCTTCCGCAACGATGCCAAGATTCCGACGAATCCCAAAATCGACAGCCAGGAACAGTTCGACAGCCTCTTTGGCATGGCAACGGTAATGGGAGTGGAAGGGCAGCCCACGGCTGTGGACTTCGAGCGCCAGTTTGTAGTAGCCGTTGTTTTGCCGGTAACGAATCAGCAAACAGAATTGAGCTGTAAGCGCTTATATACTTATAAGGATTTGTTGGGATATGCGAATCTTGTGTTTGAATATAGTGTGGACCGTGACAGCGATACACTCTCCTACACGATGCAACCTGTTCTGCTCATTGCCGTAGATCGTCAGTACGATGCTGAGTGCATCTCACTCAGTGAGGTTATGGATGAGTGAGTGTAATACATTGATATTAATATTTAATACATATAATTATGAAAACCCGTAACATTTTCCTTTCCGCCGTGTTGCTGATGTCAGCAATGTGCTTCACCAGTTGCATCGAATTCGCCAAAAAGATGGCCATGAAGGGCCTCAGCGAGTCAACAGTATTTGAGAAAGAGGACACCGTCAAGTGGGGTCCCGTCGTGGAGCAGGACGTCGAACTGCCTTCCTTCTCGGCCATCGATGCTAAAGGCGCGGTGCGCATTGTCTTCACCCAGGACTCCGTCTGCTCCGTGCGTGTGCGTGCCAACGAGAAGTGCATCAACGACTATGACTTCGCCGTCCGTAATGACGAACTGAAGGTGGCACCCAAGGACTTCCGCGGCAGTGTCAACAAGAACACGGCAGCCATCACGCTCTTCGTTACGGCTCCCAATCTGACTGATGTCGAGATTGCCGGTGCCGGAAATTTGGACATGCCCGAAGCCGTTTCGCTGCCTGGTTCGCTGGAAGTGGAAATGGAAGGTGCAGGAGAAATCAACATCGACGACCTCACCCTGACATCGCTGAATATCGAAATCAGCGGAGCCGGCAAGTGTAGCCTTGACAAGGTCACCGCAACGGACGACATCGAGATAGAAGTGAACGGTGCCGGGGAGGTCAATGCCAATGTCTTCTGCCAGGACCTGAGCGTGGAATTCAATGGCGCAGGTGATGCAGTCATCAGCGGTGAATGCAAGGGTACCTTCACCTGCGACCAGGACGAAGCCTGCAAAATCGACACTTCCAACCTGAAACGATGATTCATCTGACGAACATTCATAAGACGTACCAGGGTGCCCAGCCGTTGCACGTGCTGAAGGGCATCGACCTGCACATCGGGCGAGGTGAGTTTGTGGCCATCATGGGCGCATCGGGCTCCGGCAAGTCGACGCTGCTCAACATACTGGGCATCCTGGACGATTATGATGAAGGTGAATACCGCCTGGACGGCACGCTCATCCGTAACCTCTCCGAGACGCGTGCAGCCGACTATCGCAACCGCATGATTGGCTTCATCTTCCAGAGTTTCAACCTGATTTCCTTCAAGGACGCCATGGAGAACGTGGCCCTGCCACTCTTCTATCAAGGGGTCGGCAGGAGAAAGCGCAATCAGTTGGCCATGGAGTATCTGGAGAAAGTGGGCCTGCGCGAATGGGCCCACCACCTGCCCAACGAACTATCGGGCGGACAGAAGCAGCGCGTGGCCATAGCCCGTGCCCTCATCACGCAGCCCCGCATCATCCTGGCCGATGAGCCTACGGGGGCGCTGGATAGCAAGACTTCGCTGGAGGTGATGCAACTCTTGCGCGCCCTGCACGAGCAGGGCATGACCATCGTCGTGGTGACGCACGAGAGCGGCGTGGCCTATCAGGCCGAGAAGATTGTGCACATCAAGGACGGACAGATAGAGAGCATCGAGGAGAACGACGGTTCTGTGGATTCGCCCTTCGGGAAGAATGGATTGATGAAGTAGCCATGCTGGAACTCTTGCACGAGATACAAGGAACGCTGAGGCGCAACATGATGCGCACCATAGCCACGGGCTTTGCCGTGGTGAGTGGGTTGTTCTTGCTCATCGTCTTGCAGGGGGCAGGCAACGGCGTCATCCACTCCTTCCAGTACAACATGGGCAATTTTGCCTTCGATGCCGTGCACGTTTTTGGCGGCATGACCACCAAACCCTGGGAGGGCATCAAGGAGGGGCGCCTGATTAAACTCGACGACCGCGACCTGGACATGAGCCGTCGCCACTTCCCCCACCAGATAACCTCTGCCATTCCTACAGTGAACCACGAAGGCGTGGTGGCCAGTGTCGGTGCCCACCACATCAGTGCTGCCACGATGGTGGGCGTCTTCCCCGAATATGCGGCCTCGCAGACCGTGGAGGTGTTGGAGGGCCGTTTCATCAACAGCATCGACATGACGGAGAAACGCAAGGTCTGCGTCCTGGGGAGCAACAGTTGCAAGGACCTCTTCAAGGAGGCGGGCTCTCCCATCGGCCGAGGCGTGGAGTTGGGCGGCATCCTATATACCGTGGTGGGCATCTATAAGACGAACGAGATGTTCAACTCCACCGAATTCTATGTGCCCTACACTACGCTGTGCACCATCTACAATAAGGGCCGTTTCATCGACGAACTGACCATGAACACCCGCAACATTCCCACGGACACTGCAATGCAGCAATTCATTGGCGAGTACATACGTGCCACCAGCCACATCCACTCCTTCGACCCCGAGGACGACCGCGCCCTGTGGATATGGAACCAGGCAGGCGACAATATACAGATGCAGCGCGCCACCAACATCCTGAACAAGGCTTTCTGGATTCTGGGTTTGCTGACGCTGTTGAGCGGTGTGGTCAGCGTGAGCAACATCATGCTCATCAGCGTCAAGGAACGCACGCGCGAGTTCGGCATCCGCCGGGCCATCGGTGCCCGTCCGTGGAACATCGTCTCGATGGTGGTGCTGGAGAGCGTCGTCATCACGGCCATCTTTGGCTACATCGGCATGTTGCTGGGCATCTTCTTCTGTGAGTGGATGGACGCCACGGTGGGCAATCAGGTGATGGACATCGGCGTCTTCCAGACGAAGTACTTTATCGACCCGACGGTCGACCTGAAGACGTGCATCCAGGCCACCGTGGTGATTATCGTGGCCGGTGCGCTGGCAGGATTCTTCCCTGCCCGCAAGGCCGTGAAAGTGAAAACCATTGACGCCTTGAGGGCATAAAATAGAAAATGGCAAATGGCTAAGTTGTTCGACGTTGACCTTTGGGAGGAGATTTTCGACTCCCTGCGCAAGAACCGCACACGCACGTTCCTGACGGCCTTCGGTATCTTCTGGGGGGTCTTCATGCTCATCCTGCTGATGGGTGGAGGCCGAGGCTTGGAGACCATGCTGGGCGAGAACTTTGCCGGTGCGGCCTCGAATGCGGGCTTCATGATTGCCAACACCACCAGCGAACCCTACAAGGGCTTCCGCAGTGGCCGCGAGTGGCATTTGGAGTTGAATGATGTGGAGCGCATACGCAACACGGTGTCCGAGATTAGCATCGTCACGCCCACCATCCGTCGATGGGGCGCGCGGGCTTTGGCCAACGACAAGTCCTGCGGCATCTCCCTTGTGGGGCAGTATGCCGACTACAGTCAGGTGGACAATCCGAAGATACGGCACGGACGGGCCATCACCGATGCCGACGGCTTGCAGCACCGGAAGGTGTGCGTCATCGGTAGTCGCGTGGCGCAGGAACTCTTCTCGGGCATGGACGACCCGTGCGGCCAGTACCTCCGCATCGACAGTATCAACTACCGTATTGTCGGTGTGAGTGGGAAGAGTTCGGGCGGCATCAACATCGGCGGCAATCCGCAAACAACGGTTTACCTGCCTCACGAGACCATGCGACAGATGTACAACCGTGGCAACGAGGTGGACATCCTGGCCTTGGTGGCTCGGGACGAGTACCCCATGTCCGAGGTGCAGTACAAGGTGGAGGCCCTGTTGAAGCGTGTCCACGTGATTCACCCCGACGACACGCAGGCCCTGATAAAACTGAACACGGAGGCTGTCTTTAGCATGATAGATAGCCTATTTACGGGGGTGAGCATTCTGGTGTGGATGATTGGCTTGGGCACGTTGCTGGCCGGAGCCATCGGCGTGAGCAACATCATGGTCGTGACGGTGAAGGAACGGACGACGGAGATAGGCATCCGTCGGGCCATCGGTGCCACGCCGCGCGACATCTTGACGATGGTGATGAGCGAGAGCATCGTCTTGACGCTAATCGCTGGCATGAGTGGCATCACCCTGGCTGTGGCCATCCTTCAGGCGATAGAGAACGCTACCCATGCCGACTATCCGACGGCCCAGTTCCAAATATCTTTCGGTGTGGCCGTAGGAGCCTCGCTTCTGCTTGCCGTCCTGGGAGTGCTTGCCGGTCTGGCTCCTGCTCTCCGCGCCATGAATATAAAACCCGTGGATGCGATGCGAGAAGAATGACCATAATTTGCCAAACGTGATAACGAAATAACGTAATAACGAAAAAGATATGAAGAAGCTAATTAAATGGGCAGTTATTGCCTTGGTTGCAGCCGTCTTTGTGGGGACATTCGTCTTCCTGTATCAGAAATCGCGCCCCAAGCAGTTGGTGTATGAGATATCCACCGTCCAGTTGAAGGATCTGGAGAAGTCCACCATCGTGACGGGCAAGATAGAACCGCGCGACGAGGTGAACATCAAGCCTCAGATTTCGGGCATCATTGCCGAACTGTATAAGGAGGCAGGACAAATGGTCAGGAAGGACGAGATTATTGCCAAGGTGAAGGTCATCCCCGACATGAGTAGCCTGAACTCGGCCGAGAATCGTGTCCGTTTGGCCGAAATCAGCCTTGCTCAGGCCCAGACCGACTATCAGCGCATGGAGAAACTCTATCAGGATAAGGTGGTGAGCGCCGAAGACTACGAGAAATCGCAGGTAGCCCTGAAACAGGCCCAAAGCGAGATGGCAAACAGCCGCGATGCCCTGAACATCGTGCGCGAAGGCATATCGCTCTCCAATGCCAAGATGAGCACCACGCTGGTGCGCTCCACCGTCGACGGCCTGATACTGGACATCCCTGTAAAGGTGGGTAACTCTGTCATCTTGAGCAACTCGTTCAACGACGGCACCACCATCGCCACCGTGGCCGATATGTCGAACCTGATTTTTCATGGCAACATCGACGAGACGGAAGTCGGTCGTATCGTCGAGGGTATGTCTGTAACCATCACGGTCGGGGCTGTCCAGAATCTTAAGATGCCTGCTCGTCTGGAATACATTTCTCCCAAGGGGCGCGAAACCAATGGTGCCAACCAGTTCGAGATAAAAGCCGCCCTTGCGGTGCCTGAGTCGGTATCGTTGCGCTCCGGCTATGGTGCCAATGCCGAGATTGTGTTGGATAGGGTGAAGAAGGCCGTCTGTGTGCCCGAGGCAGCACTTGAGTTTTCAGGCGACAGCACCTTCGTCTATGTCCTCACCGATTCTGTGCCTCGGCAGAAGTTCCTCCGCCGTCAGGTCGAGACGGGGCTGAGCGACGGCATCGACATAGAGGTGCGCAGTGGAGTCAGGGTAGGGGAGAGAGTACGTGGAATCTTAAAGGAAGATAAGAAATGAGACACCGCATATTCTTCGCCATAGCGTTTTGCGCTTCGTTGCAGACCTTTGCCCAGCAAACCCGCGAGTGGACCTTAGCCGAGTGCATCCAGCATGCGCTTGCCCACAACCTTAACATCAAGCAGCAGGGGGACAATGTGCGGCAGCAGGAGATTGCGCTCAGCACTTCCCGAAACAGCCGTCTTCCCGACCTCAACGGAAGTATCGGCGAGAGTTTCAGCTTCGGGCGTGCACTGACGATGGACAACACCTATCAGAACCGCAATACACAGAGCACCAGCCTGAGCCTGGGCACCAGCGTGCCTCTCATCACGGGCGGACGTATTCCTGCTGAAACCAAGGTGAATCGACTCAACCTACAGGCGGCCCTCCAGGACTATGAATATGCCCGTGAGAATGTGATGCTCAGCGTTACGTCGGCCTACCTCGAAGCGATTTATCAGAAGGATCTCGTGGACGTAGCAAAGCGTCAGATAGAACTAAGCCAGGCGCAGGCCGACCGTATGGAACGGCTCTTCCAGAACGGAAAGGCTTCCGAGGCCGAGTTGTCGCAGATTCGCTCCACCTTGGCTGGCGATGAACTTTCGTTCACCCAGCAACAGAATGCCTATATGCTGGCCCTCCTGGAACTATCCCAACTCTTGGAACTGGAAACGCCCGAAGGCTTCGACGTCGTGCGCCCCATGGTGGAGTCTGTCTGCAGTGATGACTTGCCTTCGCCCGACCTCGTCTATAGCGAGGCTTTGGGCATCAAACCCCAGATACAAGCCGAGCAGCTACGCCTGCAAAGTGCCGAGAAGAGTGTCCTGTTAGCTAAGAGTGCGCTCTATCCTTCACTCCACTTCAATGCGGGCATCGGCAGCAGCTACTACAATACCTCAGGCTACGAGGTGACGGGCTTTGGTCCCCAACTTCGCGACAACTTCAACCAGTACTTCGGCCTTTCCCTATCCGTCCCCATCTTCAACCGTTTTTCGACGCGCAACAACATCCGTTCGGCTCGCCTTCAGGTGCATGCACAAGAGGTCCGGCTGGAGCAGGCAAAGAAGTCTCTTTACAAGGAGATTCAGCAGGCCTACTACAATGCCGTGGCTGCCAGTCGCCAGTGCGAGAGCAGCGATGCGGCCCTCTCCAGCGCCATTACGGCTTTCGACCTCGTGCAGCGCAAGTACGAGAATGGCAAGGCCACAGCCACCGAATTCCAAGAGGCTAAGACCCAGTACATGCGTGCCGAGTCCGGCCAGATACAGTCGCGCTACACTCTCCTGTTTCGCCAGAAGATACTCGATTTCTATAGGGGGAAGGCTGTTATGAATTGATTACAAAAGGATTTCCAAACTTATGAACGCACGTTCCAAACTTTGGAACGTGCGTTCAGTGATTTGCTACCTGCGTTCCAAACTTTGAAACGTATCAGGCATCCCCTTCTTAACGACTTTGCGCCTATGAGTTAAGGCTTTTGCTTCTGGGTGTTTCGGGTTATACCAACGTATATTCCCTCCCTGGCCCCAAGAGGTCCTTCATGCCTCCCTTCCTCGCGCGCCCGAAAATATAATATGGTATAAAGAGTCGTTATTGAAAAAATTTTGAAAAAAGTCGGTGTATAATTTGGCCAGTTCGGAAATAGTCCGTACCTTTGCACCCGCAAATGAGGGAGCACCCCTGTTTTGCAATCGTTATTTGACATGATTCCATAGACAAGAAAGTAGTACAGGCAAAGAGAATCGAACCGTCGATTCTGAAACAAAAGGA
>JAFUFK010000007.1 GCA_017469925.1 Bacteroidaceae bacterium
ATCTGATGATCTTTAAAGGACATGGAGGTGCCGCATTTACATGGTGGATGTATTTAGTTCTATTCACGTCAATCCATGAAGTTGTATTGCTTTATAGAATTGTTAAATCTTACATCAAGAATCATTGAAGCATAAATTCCAATTTACCGCATATTAAAGAATCCCGGGCATGGATGCCACAAGGAAAGTGAAGACTGCGTACATTGTTAATATATACCGATAACCATGAAAAAAGAACCTATCCAACAGCCCTCCCTCGCGGAGGACACCGCCGCCCCTCTGCGCTACGAGGACGTGCCTGCCCTGTGGGCCGTATGCCCCAACGGCGATTGCCCACGTGCCCACGAGTGTCTGCGCCATCATGCCTATACCCTTGCCCCGAAGACGGAGAAACAGCACCTCAGCGTCCTGCCGCAGGCTTGGCAGGAAGGGGGCTGCACGGAGTTCGCCGAGGACCGTCCGCAACGGCTGGCATGGGGAATGACGCGTCTGTTCCGTGGCATTCCCGAATGGAAGGCCACGGCCATACGTCACGAATTGTACGACCTCTTCGGGGCAGAGCGCACCTACTACCGCTACCGTCGGGGCGAGTATGTCATCACGCCGGAGGTGCAACAGCAGATAGCCAACCTGTTTACCCGCCACGGCATCACCGCCCCGCGGCAGTACGACATTGCCCGACTGACCTACTACTTCCCGTCGCCCGGATTCGGCAGTCTGCACTCCTACACCGACGAGCGTACGCTAAAGCGTCTGGAGGAATGGAAACGAAGCAGCAGAGGCTGACCCCTCTGCCATACTGTGGCAGGAACGTCTGCCATACTATGGCAGAAATGTTTGCCATACTGTGGCAGAGATGTTTGCCATACTATGGCAGAACGTGAAGCATCGGGAGGCTCATGCCGCCGCCTGCGGTAACGTCAAAGACAGCCATAGTGCTTACTATTGAAGATAAACAGATAATCCCAACTCTATTATTAGCCGCATCTGGGAAGGTATCAATACAATGCAGCCTGTCAACACAATAGAACATTACTGAAAAAATTATTTGTATGAGTGGAGTTTTGTTGATTATAATGCTTTCGGCTATTTTCGTAGTAGTAGCCATCATCATCGATAAGAAGCAGAAGAAGCCAAAAAGAATCATGCAGGAAGGCAAACTTCTGAAAAGTGAGATTATATGTAAGGATGGAGAAAAGTTTTATGTGGAAAAAGTTGCTTTCAAGGATTGGCATGTCAGTATTCATTCCTATTATTTGATTTCTGACAGACTAACAGAAGGCCATACCATCGTTGAACAGAGATGGAGTTATGAGGATTTCTGTAACATCACCATTCGCCTCGATGATTGTACCTACGCTCTCATCCGGCAAGTTGAGGTCGTTGCCCTTGTCCGCAGTTTCAGACCCATCCCGATTGATGAGTTTGACCGTATTGCCCGGCCATTAATCATATCGTAGCCGTAAATCCAATTTACCGAAAAAAGATAGTGACATAGAAATAGATTATCTTTATATTTGAGACAAATAGCCAATGGAACAGCGATTCAAGAAATCAGATTGCGGCATCGACCTGCGGACGTTGCGCGAGTTCTGCCAACGGGAGGGTAAGGTGATTGACTACCGCAAGGGCGAGCAGTTTGAGCGCGAGGGCGACTCGGCACAGTGGTTCGCATACGTGGAGCGCGGATGCTTTAAGTACGTGACGCGGGGCCTGAGCGACGGGCGCGACCACCTCACGTGGTTCTCGTTCGAGGGCGAGTTCGTGGCCGACTGCCCGAGTTTCCTATCTGGTCAACCCTCGCAGGCTACCATCGAGACCATGATACCCAGCCGTGTGTGGAGGGTCAGCGGCGAGGAACTGGTACGGTTTTTCCACCAGAGCATCAAGAACATGGAACTGCGTGCCCTTGCCTCCGAGCACATACTCAGCCAGTACAAGGCACGTTATCTGGACTTCCACTGCGCCACGCCCAGCGAGCGTTACGACCAGTTGCTCCGTCGCTGCCCCGGCATCGTGCAGCATCTGCCGCTCAACGCCATCGCCTCGTTCCTCAATGTCACGCCGCAGATGCTGTCCCGCATCCGCAAAGCCGCATTATTCACGTAAAAACACTGAAACAAGTTTCATACTTTCCCCCTCGGCGACCACTTTCTTGGTCTCGCCGAGGCTTTTTTGCATGGCTTTTCGTAACTTCGCGACGCAAATCGTATAAAAACAGAATCTATGCAAGAAGAAAACAACCTTATCGAGCCGAAGGACGCTGACACCCTGCGTTCTGCCAAGAAAGACATCATTGTCGGGGCACTCTGCTGCCTCGGTGGATTGGCCGTAACCTATCTGTCTTACTATTTTGCCAAGCCGGGTGCAACGTTCACAGTCGCCTATGGCGCAGTCATCTATGGCGGCTACCAAGGCCTGCGGGGATTATGGGCTTACCTGTCGGAGGTGAAGTCCGACCGCAGGCGTTTCGGGAAGGGGCTGGCCTTGGGTATCCTTGGCATTCTAGCTGTTATCGGCCTTGGCATCGGAGGATGGAAATTCTCGCACAAGGATGACTTCCGATCTCTGAGTGTGGAGCAAAAGTTGGACGATGATGCCGTGGGGCTGCATGTGACCATTCCGGCAGGATATACAAAAATAGAGACTTTCGTGCAGGAGGAGACAGATTCTACCTATGCATTCAAAAGTTGGGACGCAGTGTCAGATTCTTGTTATTTGTATGTTTCAGTTCAAGCGGGAATCGTTCCTGACAGTCTCTTGACAGCGGGACCGCAGGTGATAGAAGAGTGGCAGATGGAGGCTTTCGACTGGGAATCCTATTTCGTTGATGGCACTCCTTTTATTGAACTACAGATGGTGGAATTGGGAGATGCCCTATGGCTCAAATCTGCCGGGCCAAGCAACTATACTGAAGAGACTGTGGCTTTCTTCTACCAGACGGTTCACCGAAACAGCACGATAAACTTTGAGATCTATTTCCCTTCAGAAGGAGAGAAACTGGATATCATGGAGCAACGTGCCGATTCGTTCATCAGCCGTGTCCGGCTGAATGAGTGAAACAGATTTATTCCAATAGAAAAATCGGAATTTTATTTTAAATTTACTTTGTAATGAGAAGAATATCATTAACTCTAATTGTATTGATTTCTTGCTTGTCAATGTTCTCGCAAGAAACAATTGATTACCTTAACGTGGGTAAAACGATCAAGTTTGGGAAACAGAAACTTAGTTTGGCGTGGAGCTCTCATCCTGTAGACTATTATTATATTCAGGAATGGCTGCCAAAAGGTGAGAATTTTGACAACTACAGTCAAATGTTTACATTATCTCTCCACTTCTCAGAAGAACTAACACCTCTGATTGCAGCGCAAAATAAAGCAGCAGAACTTGAAGAAAGAGGAAAGAACGACAAGATTTGCCATTATAATATTCTTGAGAATGGCGATGAGTACATTGTGGACTTTTTAGTATCGGACACTGAAAACGGCTTAGTGAAAATAGTTGAGCACGATGTTCATCACTACAAGCAGGTAATAAGTTATGGAAAGAAAGCCTTGCAGCTCACATTTATAAGTGAAAGAAGCTATGGCGATGACATCATGCCATTTCTTCAATCGTTAAAAGACCGTCGCGAAAACGTAATAATGGATTTAACCCAAATGAACATTAAATGTAAGGTCAAGTAATTGCAGTAATGGAACTAAATTCCAATTTACCGCAAGAGAGAAAATGTCTGTTTGGACAGGTCCAATTCTTGTATCTTAATGATAGATTCAGACGGTTCTTGAATAAAAACGTCGCATAATGTGCGTTATTTTGCGAGTTCGTTTGGCGATTCGGAATTATATCAGTATATTTGCCGCAGAAATTGCGACGTTAATCACTGTATAATGTTGCACAAAGGTCGAATGCGTTATGTATATACACGAAAGAGACAATTGGACGAACTTCCGTTGGGACGATTCACAGGTGTCACTTCTTCAGGAGAAAGTATTCCGTAAACAAGGTGTGCTTTATGGAAGATTGAGTTCGTTGGGCTTTGACAGCAAACTACGTGCCATGGCAGAGAACCTGACATACGATGTGGTGTATTCTTCGGAGATAGAAGGCATACGGCTGAACGTGGAACAGGTTCGTTCTTCAATTGCCAGAAGGCTTGGCATTGAGAGCGTGAAATATACTGCGCCTTCGCACTATATCGATTCTGTTGTAGGGGTAATGCTCGAAGCGGTTCAGAACTATGATATGCCTCTTAGTAAAGAGAAATTGTGCGCCTGGCAAGCCGCCTTTTTCCCTACAGGCTATAGCGAGGGCAGTCTGATAGAAATAGGGCAGTATCGTACAAACGAGGAGCATATAGTCAGCGGAATGTTCGGACACGAGAAAATTCATTATATTGCGCCGTCACCAGGCCGCGTTGAAGAGGAGATGCAAAAGTTCCTCACATGGTTTGATAGTGAAGCGTCTGTGAGCAGCGTTATTCGTTCCGCCATTGCTCATTTCTGGTTTGTGAGCATACATCCCTTCGAGGACGGTAATGGTCGGTTGGCTCGCATTCTTTCGGACATGCTGCTTGCACGTGGAGAGAAGAGTGAATTTCGTTTCTACAATATATCGTCGCAGATAAACAAAGACAAGAATCACTACTATGAGATTCTGGAACGAATGCAGCACGGAGATGGTGACCTTACAGAGTGGTTGGTGTGGTATATACAGAGGTTGGTGGATGCTCTCGACGAGGCAGATACTATTGTCACCACGATTCTGAATAAGAGTTTCTTCTGGCAGAAGGCTTCCGCTGTTCCGATGACAGAGCGTCAGACTCAAGTGCTCAATCTCTTTCTTGACGGTTATGAGGCAAAGATAACGTCAAAGACATGGGCAACATTGGCAAAGTGTTCTAAGGATACGGCTATACGTGACATACAGGATCTTGTGGATAAAAACATCCTGACAGAGGACATTCCAGGGGCGAAGCGTCCAAGTTACTCCATCGTATATGATGCAGAGGACTTGACACAATTCTTCACAGATGTGAGCATTACCGAGGAGAATGGCATACCATATCTCAATGCGTTGTATAAAGGCAGGAAAACGATATGCGAAAGAATTTTAAGGCTCGACGCAGACCGATACCAGAAAGGCGATTTGGCATTGCCCAACCTGCTCAGTAAATACTGTTCGTACATAGTTGAAAGCAATAGGGAATAACATAAAAACAGATAAATCGGGATTTATGTCAGTCATGAAACGCTTTGTTATAAAATACTGGTGGGTATTTCCTTTGATTTTTGCAATCATCTCTATTGCTTTTGCAGTGGCATTCAGGATGTCTCCAAGTTGGAGTGTATCTATAGTGTTTGGTCTTTTTCTGCTGCCAACCACTATAGTCCTACTTATTTCATGGATTATTCTTCTGATAGCTAAACTATGGGGAAAAACTCTATTCTCGTTCTTGATTTCAGTCCTTATTGCTGGTAGTCTAAGTTTCCCTTTTATTTATGGTTTTGCAATTTTAAGGGAACACGCCTTATATCGTCAACATTATGAAAAAATCAAAGACTATTTGCCTTTTTACGATGAAAAATCGCAATATTCTTTTGATTGTGGCGATACGATTATGGTTATAGATAACACCGTTACGAATTAAGTAAATTCCTATTTACCGCAAGTACAAAAAGAAGATACTGTTGATAATGGCAGTCATGCTGCCCGCCTGCTGAAGTGTTTCTATTCTCATCCTCGCCCCATAATCGCTGACGGAGCGGTGCCGTACTGCTGCTTGAAGATGCGGCTGAAGTGGGTGGGATTCTCGAAGCCGAGACTATAGGCGATGTCGGCCACGGAGAGACGGGAGGACTGAAGCATCTCGTGGGCCTTCGACAGACGCCGACGACGAATCCAGCGGGCAGGCGGCTCTCCGTAGATGTCCTGGAACTCGCGCTTGAAACTCGACAAGGAGCGGCCTGAGAGGTAAGCCAGTTCACCGAGAGATATGGGCGACGTGTAGTTGTCTTCCACCACGTGGTGGATGTCGGTGCGCACGGGTTGGCGCAACTGGAGCATCTGACGGAAGATGTTCTTCGAGCAGTCCATCACGTTATAGAGCAGTTCCATCACCTTCAGGCGAAGCAGACCAGGATTGACCTGTGAAGGGTCATTGAAGTAAGGCGACAATGACCAGCAGTAGGCCACAAGCCTGTCTGACATAGGCGATACCTGCGTTCCCAATTCCTCTGTCATCTGAGGAATCTGTACCTGTTGCGACGTGAGGAAGTCCTTCAGCAGTTCGTCGTTGATGGCAAAGAGTTGGCTCTCGAAGAGGCCCGTTTCCTCGGAGCCTTGCTTCTCGTAACTGACGCTTTGAGCCCGTCGCAGCAGAATCATCTCGTTCTTCCGCACCGTCCACGTCTGTCGTCCACAGGTCAGTTTCACGCTTCCGCCCAACACCACGTAGAGCAGGTGCTGCTCGAGGAAGAATGTGCCTCGTTCGCCAGCCGTCACGATGCACTGGTCAATGATGCTGCCGCCGTCCAGCGTGAGTGACGACGTAGTGCAGTCACCGCTAATCAGAGCCGATGGGAATTTCGTTATCTTGGTCATTTGTTAAATTGGAATTTATTTTCTTCCCTTTTTCCTCCATTTTTTAACCAATACCATAATGATAACCGCTAAGACAATGAGAAAGAAATTCTTTATGACGAAAATAATTAGCAATAGAATCGTCTGGCCACAGTATTGGCCTATCTGTTCCAGAATTGGGGCATTGCTGTCAATCTGATAGAGACTATGCTTTGTCAAAACATAATCTTCAGTCTTTTCATATAGTCTAAGCGTATCTAATGATTCGTTTATAATGATTGAATCTGGACTTGAGATAATACTTTTATATTTGTCATTATCAGAGTCCACTTCGGTCCAAGTGATTTTAATATATGGATGCTTATACTCATAACTTCCATATATACAGTCAGAAAAATGGCCAACAAAATCAGTTGAGGATATTTCACCCACAACCCTCGAATCTGTTTCAAACTCCAAGGAAATCTTCTCTACGGGTTGATAATACCCTACATATCTTCTTCCCGTCAGACCATCTTTGCTACAGGAACTGAAGCATATTGTCATTATTAATAAGATGACCACTAACAATCCCTTCGTATTCAAATACAAATAATTCATTGGAAAAATCTGCTTCATTTGTTTCGCACAATCGACTGCAAAGATACAAAATTTCCCTGAGATTTCGCCAACTTTTATTTATTAAAGGGCAGACTTGGCTTCAATAGCACAAATCTGCCCCTTCTTGTGATTGCTTTTACTTCACGCTGTAAATCTTGCTCACAATCTTCCACTCACCATCCTGCTCAGCCAAGGTGAACATGTCGTTGAAGGTGGTCAGTTTGCTGAACGATGACGAGATACGGACGAAGGCGATGTTGCCAGCAACGGTCACGTCCTCGACGGTGTAAGTAACCTCTTCCTCTCCTGTCTGCTCCAGCACGTCAAAGAGGGCGTTGATGGGTACGGTGGTAATCACGCCATTCTCTACCCACGACATGGTGGCCTCCTTCGTAAAGGCCTTCTCACCAAGTTCTCGACTTGCCTTGCGGCCTGCTTCTGCATAAAGTTCAATGGCATTCAAGATGCCCTGTACGGTTTCATTCTGTTTCATAATCTATTTCTTAATGGTGTTTGAATTCTGATTGTAGGCCTTGGCCACGCACTTCCACTCACCGTCAATCTTCAGGAGCAGTAGCACATCGGTAAAGTCAATGCTGCCGCCCCAGCCCTCTTCGAGTACACGGACAACAGCCAGCGTCTCTTCCAGTTCCAGTACGTCGATACGGGTCTTGAACTCCTCACCAGCGCCCACAGTATCAACGTTGTGATAGAACTGTTCGATGCTGCCACGCTCCAGTTTGCCGTTTAGGAATCCGAACAGGCAGGCATCCTCGGTGAACAACTCCTTTGCATACTTGCTGTTGCCCTCGGCAACGCTGCGGGTAAACTTGCTTGCAGCCTCCACGACTGCATTGTAATCTGCGATGTTACTTCTCATCTTTCCTTTGTTTTTAAGATTTGACAGTGCAAAGGTACGACGATTCCGCCAAACAGGCCTTTCTATTTAGTTCAACCTTTCTGCCAGTTTAGCCCAAAAACTTTGTGGAGTTAAAACTATATGCGGAATTTTTTGTATCTTTGCAGCGCCTTGGAAGGAGTCGCCGAGATAGTCTTGCAGCCCTTGAACAGGTCGGGATATTATGAACTGGATTATTTTGATTTTAGCAGGATTGTGCGAGGTGGCGTTCACCTACTGCCTCGGGCGTACTAAGGGCCTCGAAGGGGCACTGTGGTGGGAGTGGATAAGTGGTTTCGTGACCTTCTACGTGCTCAGCATGGTGCTGTTGGCAAAGGCGACGCAGACGATACCCATCGGTACGGCCTACCCCGTGTGGACGGGCATCGGGGCCGTGGGTACGGTGCTCATGGGCATCTTCGTCTTCCACGAGCCGGCTACTTTCTGGCGACTCTTCTTCATCGTGACACTCATCGCCTCGGTGGTCGGACTGAAGACTGTATCGTGATGATGTAAAATTGATTATTTATTTGTATTACTATCACATAATTACAAAGGAAAGCCCCTATGACGGAGAAAGAAAAAATGCAGGCAGGGCAGACGTACTCTGCCGTGGACCCCGACCTGGTGCGAGAACTGAACGAGGTGAAGGAGAAGATTCGCGAGTACAACGACTTGCGCCCGTCGGACAAACCGGCACAGCGCAAACTGCTGAAAACCCTGCTGGGACACATTGCCGACGACGAGGTGCTCATCATCCAGCCCTTCTACTGCGACTACGGACAGCAGATAAGCGTAGGCCGTCGCTTCTTTGCGAATTTCAACTTTACCGTGCTCGACGAGGCACAGGTGACCATCGGCGACGACTGCTTCATTGGCCCCAACGTCAGTATCTACACTGCCTGCCACAGCACTGACCCCACGGAGCGGAACACCCGTCAGGAATGGGCTCGCCCCGTCCGCATCGGCAACAATGTGTGGATTGGCGGCAGCGCGACCATTCTGCCCGGTGTCACCGTTGGCGACAACGTCACCATTGGTGCGGGCTCTGTAGTGACGCGCGACATCCCCTCCAACTCCATCGCCGTGGGTAACCCCTGTCGGGTGGTAAAGACAATCATGTAAAAAGCTGACATTTATATTATAATGAAGAAGATAATCAACCCCTGGACGGGCCACCCCGAGTACAACTGCTTTGGCTGTGCGCCCAACAACCCCTTGGGGCTCCACATGGAGTTCTACGAGGACGGCGACGACATCGTGAGCACGTGGCATCCCGAACGAAACTATCAGGGATGGATAGACACGATGCACGGCGGCATACTGAGCACGCTGATAGACGAGGTGTGCGGATGGGTGGTCACCCGCAAGTTGCAGACCAGCGGCTATACCGTGCAGTTGAACGTGAAGTTCCGTAAGGCCGTTTCGACCACGGAGCCGCAACTGAGCATCCGTGCCCGTGTGACCAAGCAGGTGCGCAACCTGGCCTACATTAATGCCGAGATAACGAACTCCCGAGGCGAACTCTGCAACGAGGGTGAGGCCATCTACTACCTGATGCCCGAGGATAAGGCTCGCGAAATGGGCTTCCTGCATTGCGACGTGGAGGAATGACACTGACCTACATATTCCATAGTGGCTTCGTGCTGGAGGGGGAGGAGGCTATCCTCGTCTTCGACTATTGGATGGACCCCAGTGGATGCGTGCCGGCCTTCCTGCGGAGGGGAAAGCCCGTGTATGTGTTCTCCAGTCACTTCCACGAGGACCACTTCAACCGCGACATATTCGCGTGGCGGCAGTCGTGCAGTGACATCACTTACCTTCTCTCAAAGGACATCTTGCGCCATAGGCGAGCCCAGCGGGAGGAGGCTGATGTGTGGTTGGCAAAGGGCGGGCGATGGAGCGATGGACGCGTATCTGTTATTGCCACGGGCAGCACGGACAGCGGTGTGTCGTGGATAGTGGAGACGGAGGGTAAGCGCCTGTTCCATGCTGGCGACCTGAACAACTGGTATGCCCGATTCCTGCCCGATGCCGTGCCGGGGCAGACGATTTACAGCGAAGAATTCGAGGAGGACATCGACCCCATAGCCCACGAGAAACAATACCTGGGCGAACTGAAGGGCATCCGTAAGATTACGGACCACTTCGACCTCGTCATGTTCCCCATCGACGGGCGCATCGGCAACGGCTATACCCTCGGCGGTCGTCAGTTCATCGAGCGCTTCCGTGTCGGGCTGTTCGTCCCGATGCACTTTGTCGCCAGTGGCTTCGAGTCCGCTTGGCGCTTCCGCGAGTTTACAGAAGCAAAGCACATCCCCCTTTGGCAGATAAGCAAGGAGGGCGAAATGATAGCGTTATGAGCGAACTATTTACCACCACTTCCCGAATGTCTGTTGCTCGCGGAGCCGGATGGGCTCGCCGATGCGGGGCGTGAGCAGTTGCCACGGCTGGCCCTTTGCATGCTCGTAGATGCTGTCGAGGGGAGCCGTCCAGGCATGGTTGGCCAGGGCATACTTGGAATTGTGGTAGGTGAGCACACGGCGTGCACCGAGGTCGTTGATGGCCTGCGGCAGTTCGCGGGGTAGAGTGTGGATGTAGTGCCAGCCCTCGTCGTACTGGCCGTTTTCCATGATGGCGAGGTCGATGTCGGGGTATTGTTCGCCTATCTGCTGGAAACGCTCGTCGTAGCCGCCGTCGCCAGAGACGAAGATGCGGCGAGGACCGTCAATCAGGTATGATGCCCACAGTGCCTTGTGCTGGCTCATGCGGCCAGAGAAATGTCTTGTAGGCAAACAGCGCAACGGCCCATAACTCTCGCCCCAGTCGAGGTCGTGAATTTTCTTGGGGGCGTAGCCCCAGTATTCGAAGTGCTCGCCGATGCCGAGGGTGCAGACGACGTGGGCAACGCGGTCGCGCAGGGCCGTCACCGTCTTCCAATCCAGATGGTCCCAGTGGTCGTGAGTGATGACGAGGTAGTCGATGTCTGGGATGTCGTCTACGGTGTATCGGTCGGCACCACGGAACGGGCGCATGAACCACCAGACGGGCAGGCGGTTCGTCAGCACGGGGTCGAAGAGGAAGCGCATGCCTTGTGTCTGAATATAGACTGTGGAATGCCCCAGCCACACGCAGACCTCCTCGGAGCGTGGGATGTCGTGGAGCGAGGTCTTCACCACGGGAATATCCTTGTTGGGCCTAAGGTCATCTACTCGGCCGAACAGAAACTTCCACATCTGCCCGAAGAACCCGTTGTCGCCTGTCAGCGTCGGTGTCTCATGTACATTCACAAACTCCCCATCCCGCCATTGCGGCGACCGGCGGCACCGTTCCAGTCGTTCGCCACGCGGCTGACGGCCCACTGCCACCCAGAACTCGTAGCCTTGCCACCCCAGCAGCACGGCCACTATTACTAATAAGGTATATATCATCTTGCGTTTCATTTTTCCTTTTGTCGATTTATCCAGGCCGAACCCGGTAATAACAGGTTCTCCGATGCAAAGGTACGTAAGAATCTTGGTTGCTCAATGAAACACTTGCACCAAAATTTGCTGCATCTGCGCAAACGGGCCAAACTGATGCCCTTAGGATTTCCTCGTCCGACGATTTGTCCGTACCTTTGCCATCGATTCGCAAACGACATACAAGTATTATGGACATTATCAATTACAGCATCGACTGGGTGCGGGGCGAGGTGTTCGCTGCCCGTGTGATTGCGCTGATTAGCGTGTTTGTGCTGCTGTGTGCGGCAGGTTTCTATCTCTGGGGCAAGACCTCGATGGCACGGGCCTATTGGCTCCCGCTCGCGGTCAGTGGCGTGTTCCTCGTCGTGGTTGCAGGTGGCTTGTACTATGCCAACCATCCGCGCATCGAGAAGTTCCAAGAGCAATACCGGGAGAACACTGAACTTTTCGTGCAGGGCGAACTGGAGCGCACGGCAAAGTCTGACCGCGACCTGACCCTTATCGTATTCCGCGTCCTGCCCATCCTCGTCATGCTCTGTGCCTTGGGCGCAATGTTCATCACCAAGACGCAGGGTCGTGCTTGGTTCATCGTCCTGATGATGCTCTTCGCCTTCCTCATGGCCGTAGATAGCAACACGCGAGCCCGCAATGCCGAGTACCACGACATCCTGCTCAAGGTAAACAGCCATAGATTGCAGTAACGGAAGAAATAGCGAGAAAGTCCCGAAGGGCTTGCCTGCCGTTCGGGATTATTTCGTATCTTTGCCACTACATTATATCAATATCATAATTACGACGATGGCAGACAAGCAGCAAGTAGAGGACATCGTGCGCCAGACCGACTATCTGGAGAAACAGGACGGCCAGTGGCGCGTGTTGCACGAGCATTCCTTCATGGCGCAGGGCTGGGACGGACGGATTGACGAATAATCGGCGGCATGGCCGAACTCAAGGCTGTGCCAGTAAAAGTATGACGACATGAACAAGGTAAGAATTACGGCCATGCGGCAGACGGTCTATGAGGACCTGATGGCGCAATACGAGAATGCGATAGAGCACGCCTGCGACGTCAGGGTGGGGCAGCAGTGGATTTCAGAGGACGGACGGAGGCCCGAAGGATTGTGCCCGTCGGCGTGGGAGTCGATGCAACCGTTCGTGGAGTCGCTGGCGCATGGCGAGGGCAACTTCTTCGCTGATAGGGAGGTGGCCGAGGATGGGACGGTCATCTATCGCAACGGCTGGATGCAGAACCCCATGAGTGCCATGATTAGTTGCAACGACGGTTTCCGCCCCGTGAGCTTCTACTTGGAAGTGGTGGCGGAGTGAGGGCTTGGGATGGCTCGTCCCCAAGCTTTATCTAACCAACATCTTTAGCGTACGGAACCGACCGTTGGCGAGTTGTTCGCGACGGACGTAGATGCCTGGCGTGCTGGGAGACAGCGTGCCCAGGGAGGTGCCGTCGAGCCGGAAGTACGTCACGCGGAGGCTCGTTACTCGGTCGCCTATTGTCGTGTCGATGCCGTCGATAATGGTATCGAGGACGGGATTGACGGTGACTGGGGAGATGCCTTCGTGGGTGGGCGTGACGCGCTGGATGAGGCCTTCGTCGTCAAAGGTAAGGCGGTCGATGCATACTTCGCGATGGATGCCAGGATCGCTATTTAAGTAGTTCTTGTTGATGCGGTGATAGACGATGTACCAGTCGTCGGTGCCGGGGATGTTGACCACGGAGTTGTGGCCTGTCCCATAAATCTTATCCGCCGTGCGCTGAATGATGACGATGGGGTCGGAGGCAACGGTGATGGGCCCCGTGGGCGACTTCGACATGCCGTAGGCCACGTGGTAGTTGGCCGCGCCCGTGTCATCGACGCTCCACAGAAAGTAATAGAGCCCGTTGCGGTAGAAGACATAGACACCCTCGCGGAAGGCATAGGTCGAGAGTGTGCCGCCCGAGGGCGTAATCGTGTATTCGCTGCCCACGACCTTCGTCATGCTCTCGTCGAGCAGGCGATAGCACAGGCGTCCGTTGCCGTAGTAGAGGTAGCTTTGGCCGCTGACGGGGTCGGTGAAGACGTCACCGTCGATAATTTGGTTAGCGTTTGAGGACGTAATGAGGGGCTTCGTCTCGGCGGTGAAGGGGCCTACGGGTGAGTCGCTGGTAGCCACGCCGATGGTCTTCTTGCCCAGCGACGGGTTGTTACCGCTGAAGTAAAAGAAGTAGCGCCACTGGCCGTCAGTCTGCTTTTCCTCGATGCAGGGAGCCCACGCGTTGCCATCGGCCCAGGGCACGTCGCCGCCGGAGGAGAGGTCGAGAATCGTGCCTTCGTTGGTGAAGTGCACGAGGTCGGGACTCGAGAACACATCGAACGAGTAGCCGCCCCACCCGGGATAGCCGTCGGTGGTCGGGTAGATATAGAAGCGGCCTGTCTGTTGCGAGTAGAGTACCTCGGGGTCGGCATGGAAATCGGGTAGTACGGGGTTACCCGTTTCCCTAACGGTGACGCGGTAGGTCTTCGTGCCCGCCGTGTTCTTGGCGCGGAAGTTCACAGCGCCTTGGCTAAAGTCCTGTGGCCCCTCGGGCGTCACGACGGTGCCCACGGAGACGCTGAACATCGGGTCGAAGGCCGTAAGGTCGGTGCCCGTGACCACGGGCAGGGTGAGGTTGGTGCCGGAGGTCTCCACCAGTTCCTGGCGAATGTTCGGGTTCGTGGCCCCAGTGATGGTGGCTTGCAACGACTTGGTGGGGAAGGCCTCCATCAGGGCCTCCGTCTCGGCTGCCGTGATGGGTAGTACAGTGCCGTGCCGGGGCGTGAAGGCTCCGCTCGTAGTGGTATTCTTCTCGAACGCGAAGTTCACGAGGTCGGAACTCGAGCAGAACTGGTAGTGGCCATTGGTGTAGCAGTCGTACATCAGTATCCACGAGTCCTTGTTGATGAGCTTAAACACCCCCGCGCCCTCCACGGCTTCGCTGGTTTGTTGCAAGGTGCCCGAGGGGGCGCTCCATTGCGAACCTGCCGGTTGTCCCGGCTCGGGAGTGAGCCGGCGCGCTGTCACCTGACAGATACCACCCTGGCCTTCGTTCTTGAAGAAGCCGTGGTAGAGCGAGTCGGTCGGGTTATAGACGATGTCCATGTCGATGGTGGCCGAGCCGCGGTCGTAGAAGTACTGGGGCTCGCTCTCGAGGTCGGTGAAGTCGCTGTTAGCATAGGCGTAATAGACCTTGTCGTACTTCACGTTGCCGTCGTTGGTGAGTATGGAGAAATAGACCATCAGCTTGCCCGCCTCGGCATCCCAGATGGTCTCGGGAGCCCATACGCGCGTGACGTTGGCGAAGAGGGTGCCCTTGTAGCGGGTCGGGAAGTGTACGGTCGAGTGGCTCCAGTGGATGAGGTCGCGTGAACGCATGAGCACCATGCCACGATTGCTGTCCCACCCCTCTGCGCAACGCATGTCGGTGTTCACCATGTAGAACCAGCCATCGTCTCCCCTGAGGATGTGCGGGTCGCGCACGCCCTTCTTCAGGGCCAAGGTATCAGCCGCAACGACCCGTGTACCATTATTCAGCGGCGTGTAGTTGTAGCCGTCGGCCGAGAGGGCATAATAGATGTTCTCGTCGGAGTTCGAGGGGAAATAGACGAACAGGTAGTTGGTGTAGGGTTCGTTCTGGTGCAGGTGGATGTCGAAGTCCCTGAACGTCCGGCTCTCGCCACGCACGATGTGGGCCGTCAGCACGACGTGCTTCATCTCCCCCTCGCCGTAGCGCACGATGTGGCCCGTGCGGGTTAGGTAGGTGCTGTCGCTGGTGGTCCAACCCACGACACAACCATCCGCAGCCGTTGAGGGCAGGTTGAGGTCGGTGTAGAGGTTGTGCAGGTTGCCCTCGAGCCTGAGGTGGTCGGCGGCATAGCGCGTGGCCTCGTCGTCGGTCATCAGGGGCAGCACGCCCACCTCGAACTGGCGCACCACCGTAGAGCCGCGCTCCGTCGTCATGGTGGCCGTCATGGTGGCCGTGGCCTTCGCGCTGCCGATGGCGGGGCGGGTGATGTGGCCGTCGGCCGTGATGACCGAGGCGTCGCTCGTCGCCCACGTTATCGTGACGCCGCCTTCGTACTCGGTTGGCAAGCGTAGGTCGCGTGTCAGGGCACTCACGTCGCCCAGCGTAAACTGCTCCAGCAGGCGGGCCAGGCTCTGGTCGTCGATTATCTTCTTCAGTTCATCGCCTTGGGCCACCAGTAGGGCTATGCTGTCGGCCGTCAGGGCGTGGTTATAGAATTGCACGTTGTGGTACTGGGCGCCCTTCAGGTAGGCATCGCCCGAGTAGCAGCTGCGCCCCAGGTAGTTCTGTGTCAGGCTGGTCAGGGCCGAGGGCTTGAGCGAGATTGTGGCCTCCTTGGCCAGCACGCCGTCGAGGTAGAGCTGCCCCTTGTTGCCCTCCTGCCGGTAGAGCAGGTTGACCCACTGGCCCCGTTTTAGCTGCTGTCCCATGCTGACGCCCTGCTCGGCGCTGTAGGTGGTCTTGGTGATGGCCATTCGGGTGTCCTTAGCATTGGCAAAGAGGTAGCCGGCCGACGACGAGCGGGCGAAGCACCAAACGAAGTTGCCGTTGCCCGACAGGTTAGTGGTCTCGGGCACGAAGACGTCCATGGCGATGGTGTAGTCGTCGAAGGTCTGCACCCACTTGCCCAGCTCCGTGCCGAAGTCGAAGTAGCCGTTCCCGTCGCCCAGGTCCAGTATGGGTATGCCCTCGAGTGCAGAGAGCCGGGCTCCGTTGCGCAGGCTCCCGCTGTAGGTACCCTGCGTGTCAGTGGTCGAAGTAAAGTCGAAGCACACTCCGTCTTGTGCGCTCATCGCGACGGCCGCCCAGAGGCCCGTCAGTATCGTAAACAGTCTTTTCATAGTCATTAAGTGTTACATGCCCTCCGTCAAGTAGTCGAGGAAGCGGCTGACAATGGGGTACTGGCTCTCGGGCAGCGTCAGCAGGGCACACAGCAGGAGGCTCAGGTTTTTATGCATCAGATACCTGTTTTTGTCGTTTCTACCGGACAAAGATACGAAAACTTTTCCTTACAGCCGCACCAGCGGGCCATTAATTGTTCCCAGCCTCGCGCCTAAGCGTTTCGTCCGAAGGCCTTAGGTGTTTTGTCCCATGCCCCTTGGCCTTTTGGATGAAGGACCTAGGTCTTACAAACGAAAGGCCTAGGCCTTATACGAACAATCTGCAGGCGCAATAACTGTCGGATGCAGGAGGGCTTACAGGGGGAAGGTGGTGACACGGCTGACGGCCTCGCCCGGCGTGGTGTCGGCCTCACGAGGGTAGTAGATGGGCGCTTTAGGCTGGAGGGGCAGGATGCGCAGCTCCAGCGTCTGGCACTCGGCGGGTACGCGCCACAGGCCATAGAGGAAGGGCCGGCCGTTGTAGAAGTTGTCGTCGATAAGTCGCCCGTTGGCATAGAGTCGGGCTACGTCGCCTCGGTAGTCAATCGCGAGGAGCCGACCCTCGCGTTCCGTGGGCAGGTCGATGCGATATCGGGCCGCCTGGGCAAAGTCGTCGTCGGTCGGCTGTTCGGCCACGCGCGAGGGACCCATGTTGATTTGGCGCAGCGGTCCGGCCTCCGCCACCTTGCTGAAGGGTACGTCGCGAGCCGTCAGGCGCTGCTCGTCGAAGCCCCGTATGTCGTCCGGCAGGAAGAGCCTGCCTGCCTGTGCGCGCGTAATAAGATATAGGTTCTTATAGACGGGGCGGTCGGGCCCGAGCGGCTTCAGGTTCTTCAGCACGTGTCCGTCGGCCTTCAGTTCGACGGGCAGTCCGTCAAGCGCCATCAGGTAGATGCGCCCCTCGTGGCGAGCCACCAGTTGGGCCGTGGCGTATTCGAGGGTGCCTGCGGTCGTCTTCGTTGCCTCGCCTAAGGGCACACGCACGGGGAATACGGCGCAACACGCCTCGGGTATGGTCACGGGACGCTGGGGAAAGCGGACACCGCAGACCTCGAACTGGCAGTCGGGTTTCGGCGTCAGGCCGCGCAGGCGGTCGTAGTTGTTGACGAAGACGAAGGCCGACGTGCCGTCGGTGCGGTAGCTCCAGCGCAGGTAGTCGTCGGCACCCGGCTCGGGCTTGCGGTCGGCCGTGGGGTAGTGGGCCTCCATCGGGGCCAGCAGTTCGCCAAAGTCGGCCATGAAGCGGTGGAGGGGCCGTAGGAGGAAGTAGTGGGGATTCACTTGTCCGAACTCGCCCAATGGGGCCTGGAAGTCGTAGGTCTTATGCGGGAGGTCGTTGTGTATCGTATAGGGCGAGCGCTGCATCTCGTTGAGGTCGGAAAGGAGCCCCTCAGGGTTCGTGCCGCCGTGGTACATGTAGTAGCCCAGCAGGTTGGAGCCGCAGCCCAGTTTGACCACGGCCATCGCCAAGGCATCCTCGGGGTAGAGATAGACGCGCCTGTGGTAGCTGGTCATCATGCCCCCGCCGAGTTCGCAGGTGAAGTAGGGGTAGGGCTCCACCTGCGCATTGGTCTTCGTCTTGGAATAATCGATGAAGTCGGTGCCGATGCTGGTGGAAATGCGCGCAGGCTTGAAGTGGAAGGCCTCCCAGTAACTGCCC
The DNA here is from genome assembly GCA_017469925.1 of Bacteroidaceae bacterium. Classification (GTDB taxonomy): domain Bacteria; phylum Bacteroidota; class Bacteroidia; order Bacteroidales; family Bacteroidaceae; genus Physcousia. The sequence continues at coordinate 18,143 of JAFUFK010000007.1, forward strand.
GACAGTTCCCGCGTCGAACGGTCCCAGAAACCGTCGGCGTAGTCGCCGTAGAGGGGAATCATCTCGCCGAAGGGCAGGGGCGTGCGCAGTCCGGGCCAGCCCGTCGTGGTGTAGAAGGGCAGGTCGAAGCCCGTCTCGAGGGCAATCGCCTTGAGGGCCATCAGGTAACTGGCCGCGCCTCCCCATTCGTTGTCGAACTGGGTAGCGATGACTGGTCCACCGTCCTTCCACTGAAGCCCTTGTACCTGGGTGAAAATCTGGCGGTAGAGGCGACGGGTATAGTCGAGAAACGTGCTGTCTTCGGAGCGCACTTTGACGCCCTCGTCGAAGAGCCAGTCGGGTAGGCCGCCGCAGCGCACCTCGCCGTGACACCAAGGCCCCATGCGAAGCACTACGGGCATGCCTTCGGCCTTGCATATCTCGAGGAAACGACGCAGGTTGCGACGTCCGCTCCAGTCGAATATGCCCTTACGCTCCTCGATGTGACTCCAGAAGACGTACGTGGCCATGATGTTGACACCGCCCTGGCGCATTTTCCTGACCTCCTGCTGCCATTCGCTCTCGGGTATGCGACTGTAGTGGGCCTCGCCCATAACGAGGCAGGCCCGTCGGCCGTCGAACATCAGGCTGTGGCGGTCCCACGTGACTTCCGAACCCAATGGCACGGTCGTCTGGGCCGCAAGGCGTGGGGCGAAAATGATACTAAGGATAAGCAACAAACACCGTGGCATCTTGGGCAGAACGCCATGGTGCTTCGTCGGGAACATCGGGGAGTTTTTCATAGAACAATGTGGTGTTAGGTTCGTTATTTGGTGCAAATATACGAAGAATCCGCAAAATGTCAGGTAAATGTCAGGCAATATCTTGTACCAAATACGAAGACGTTACGTAACTTTGCCCCCGAAATCGAAATAATAACGCAACATTACGACAGCAATGAAAAGGACAAACATCATTCTCTACCTGCTGATCCTTGCCATTCGCCTTTGGGCGCAAGAACCTACCGATTCGGTGGCTATGGAACACGAAATGGAGGGTGTGGCCGTCACGGCCCAACGCCCTTTGATAAAAAATGACATTGACCGCATCGCCTATGACGTGGAGCACGACGAGGAAAGCCGCACGCTCTCCGTGTTGGACATGCTCAGGAAGGTGCCGATGGTGACCGTGGACGGCGAGGATAACATCCTTGTGCGGGGCAACAGCAACTATAAGATATACCGGAACGGTCACCTCGACCCCAACCTGACGCGCAATGCCAAGGAGATACTGAAGACGATGCCCGCCTCGGCAGTCAAGCGCATCGAGGTCATTACCGAACCAGGGGCACGCGAGGATGCCGAGGGGGTGAATGCCATACTAAACATCGTCATGATGGATAACAAGAAGATAGATGGCGTGACTGGTTCGGTGTCAGGTAGTTATAATACGCTTAATAATGCCAATGCGGGCACTTATCTTACGACACAAATGGGCAAGGCTATCCTATCGGTGGACTATGGTTATAACAATATGTCGAAGAAGATGACCGCCAATCACGGCTATACGGAGCGCACCTTCCTCGAGACGGGGCACACGCAGCAAATCGTCACCGAGGGCAAGAACCCGGGGAATCTCCATTACGTGGACGTGAATGCCAGTTTCGACATCGACACGCTCAACCTGCTGTCGGCCTCGTTCGGCGGCTACTTCAATAAGGTGAACGTGCAGGGCAGCGGCACGACCTCGATGCTGGACGACGCGGGCACTCCGCTCTATCGCTACGACAACAGTTACTGGTTGCCCAGTTACAATCACCATTCGTGGGAAGGGCGTCTGGACTATGAACATAAGATGCGTCGCAAGGGAGAGCAACTGACGCTCTCCTACATGCTGGCGCTGACACGGCAGCACTCCAAGCAGGAGGACCACTACACGAATATGCTGAATGCCCCGTTCGACTATACGGGCATGCTCCTGAACAGCCGCGAGCACTTCACCGAACACACGTTCCAGGCCGACTATGTCCGCCCGTTTTCCACAGAGCATAAACTGGAGGTTGGTGCCAAATACATCGACCGTCGCAACAGCAGCAACAACGGGCAGGAGTACTACGACGTCCTGCTTCCGTCGGTAATGACCGCGTTCGACCACAGTACGCAGATAGCGGCCACGTACGCAGATTATATATATAATAAGGATAAGTGGTCGGCACGGGCAGGGATGCGTTACGAATACAGTTTCCTGAAGGGCAGTTATCCTGGCGGGGACGAAGCGGGATGGGACAAGCACCTCCACGACTGGGTGCCCCAGGCCAGCATGAAATACCAGATAGACGACCGTCAGTCGCTGAAGTTGGGCTACACCACCAGTATCACGCGCCCCGGCATCACCTACCTGAATCCCGCCGTCGTGAGCACGCCGACAAGGGTGGACTTCGGCAACGCTCACCTCGTCAGCACGCGCCAGCAAACCCTCCTTCTCACGTATATGTACGTCGGCCAGCGCATGACCTTGCAGTTTGCTCCGCATTATTCCTATTACCACAACGGCATAGTCTCGAAGGTCTATTCGCAAGGCGATGTGCGCTACAGCACATACGGCAACAATCTCAGGCAACACCGCTTGCAGTTGGAGGGCTACGTACAATGGAAGCCTTTCGACGGAACCACACTGGCCTCGAACCTCAACCTTACCGACAATCATGCCGAAGACACGGCGTCCGGTCTGACGCAGCACCTGACTTCGATGTTCTACTACGTCAACGTTGCGCAGAAGCTCCCGTGGAAACTAGTGCTGACGGCATACGCCTATGGGCAGTTGGGGCGCACGCCGATGAACATCTATTCCTATTCCAAGGCTTGGCACGGCTATGCTTTCACGCTGCAACGCTCGTTCCTCAAGGAGGACCGCCTTACCGTTCGCCTCACAGCCAATGCTCCTTTCCGCAAGTACCAGCACGAGAAGACCCGCACCACGCAGGGCGACATCCTCGGCTGGGGTGATACTGCCCATGTAGGCAACGGTCGTTTCTTCAGGCTCTCCGTTTCCTATCGCTTCGGCCGGCTCAAAGCCAGTGTGAAGAAGACCGAAACCAGTATCGAAAACAACGACGTCGTGGGTGGCATCACTAAAAACCATTGACTATGAAACGGGCCTTCCTTATGCTGATTGTAGTTGCCATAGTGGCTACAATACTGAATCATCGGCGTGATCATGCGCACGATAGCGACACCTACCTCGAACAATTGCAATACCGTATCGAGTGTGCCACGTGGCAAACCCACTACGACCCAGCGTACGGCTACGCAGTGCGTTATCTGTCATGCTTCGTGCCTGCCTCGACAGAGGGCGAGCCCGAAGGAACGTGTCGTTTTGCCTATGTCGAGGACGTCACACCCTTGCAGAACGTGACTTACATCGTGCAGGAGGTTACGACGCAGACCTGTGTCGACACGCTACATCCCTATGCCGAAATCCGCCGGATGGCCAATGAGATGGGAGCCATCAGTCTCAGGCAGAGCGACGACTGTTACCTAATGTCGGGCAAACTGAAAAGCCGTGATCCGAGGGTGACGGCCTATTGCTTCAATGCTCGCTACGTATTGCGTCAGCGCCTGTGGTTCGTTGATACGATTTACTATCCCGAGGACTTTGCACCAGTCATGCAGAGGCTGGTGGACGAGGTCAACGACTGGCAACCCTTTGCCCCAGAGCGATAGATTTCGGTTCTACGCTTGTGAGTAAGCGGGCAAATTCGTATATTTGCACTCAGAATACCTTATATAGCAAACGATGAACACGAGAAACACATGGATGATGGCCGCCGCCATCCTGACCCTTTGCGGCGCGACGAGTGCCAAAGCGCAACGAACCTTAGTGAGCAAGACCCCGACCCTCGACCCCTCGGCATGGGAGGTCGCAGAGTGGATATCCGCAGCCGACGCCCCCGTCGTTACGGGAAATGTCGATGACCACGGGCATGGCAGGGCGGCCGACGGGGCTAGTTGGTTCGTTAGTACGGTGGAGAATGAGGCCAAGGTCCGCACGGTTCGGTGGATGACGACGGGCCTGGGCACCTACGAGCTCTACGTCAACGGTCAGCGCGTGGGCGACGAGGTGCTGAAGCCCGGCTTCACGCATCCCGAACGTACCAAGCGGTCCTACACGTACGACGTTACGCGCCTCTTCGACCGCAAGGCGGGGGCCCGCAATCAACTCGCCGTGGAAGTGACGCCAGGCTGGTGGGCCGACAAGATTGTCACCCCCTGGGGCCACGACGGAATGATGGGTCGGAAGTGTGCTTTCCGCGGGGTCCTGGAGGTGGACTACGGCAACGGCAAGCGCCGCCTCTACGGCACCGACCGCGACCATTGGCAGGCAGGCATTGCAGGACCAGTGACCCACGCGGCCATCTTCGACGGCGAGGAATACGACGCCCGTCGGCCCTTGGGCTACCAGACGCCCGAGCGACTCGCGCGGCCTGAGCAGAACACCGAGTTCCGCGGCGAAATCCTGCCCTCGGAGGGCGCAGAGATATATCTGCGCGACGACCTGACGCTCAGCCCCCGGCGTGCTTACGTCTGGAAGGACGTGACCGAGGCCCGGGAGGGCGAGGCCGGCCGGGTGGTCATCGACCGCGAGTATGCCGATGGCGAGGAAATGCTGCTCCGACAGGGCGAGACGCTGGTGGTCGATTTCGGACAAAACTGTGCCGCCGTGCCTTCCTTCCTGTTCAAGGCCGCCGAGGGCACGGAGCTGACCTGCCTGCCCGCCGAACTGCTGAACGACGGCAACGGGGCCCGGAGCCGAGGCATGGACGGGCCGGAGGGCAGTGTCCACCGCACCAACCTGCGCATCCACCAGACCGGCGTACGGCTGCGCTATACGTTCCCCGCGGGCGGCGACTACGTCTCGTACCAGCCGCGCCACACCTTCTTCGGCTATCGCTTCGTGTCGCTGACGGCCACCGGCGAGGTGCGCATCCGCTCGCTGCGCTCTGTCCCCGTCAGCTCTATTACGAAAGAGATGGAGACAGGCCACATCGAGACGGGAAGCCTACTGGTGAACCAACTGATAAACAATACACTCTGGGGCATGCGCTCGAACTACCTGAGCGTGCCGACCGACTGTCCCCAGCGCAATGAGCGACTGGGCTGGACGGCCGACACGCAGGTCTTCAGCGAGACGGGTACCTTCTTTGCCCAGACCGACCGCTTCTTCCACAAGTGGATGCGCGACATGCGCGACTCGCAAAGCCCCGTGGGCGGCTTCCCCGGCGTGGCGCCCTTCGGCCAGTACGGTTGGGAGATGATGCGCGTGGGGTGGGCCGATGCGGGTGTCATCGTACCCTGGACGGTGTGGAAGCAATTTGGTGATACCGATATCATCTGCGAGAACTGGGAGGCTATGACCCGCTACATGCAGCACATTGACCAAACGAACTACAACCACGAGGCCTTGCGCGCAGAGAACGGCAACTACCAGTGGGCCGACTGGCTCAGCTATGAACCATTGGAGAGCTGTGGGGGAGGGGCCTTTAAGGACGGCCAGCCGCTGCCCGACGCCGTGGTGTACTGGAACTTTCTCAGCGCCAGTTATTGGGCGATAGACGCAGGCATGATGGCCGACATGGCTGTGGCTGTAGGGCGTGATGCCAGCCCGTGGCGACTGATGAGGGAGAAGGCCCGCGACTACCTGCGCACCCACTTCCTCAAGCCCGACGGCACCTTCCAGACCGACATCCTAAACACCATGCAGACACCGGCTCTGTTCCTGCTGAAGAACCAGCTGGTGGAGGGCGAGGCACGCGAGCGCACCATTGCCCGGCTGCGACAGAACTTCACCGACCACGACAATTGCCTGCAGACGGGATTCCTCGGCACCAGCATACTCATGCCGACGCTTACCGAATGCGGCCTGACGGACATTGCCTACGAACTCCTCTTCCAGCGCCGCAACCCCAGCTGGCTCTATTCCATCGACAACGGGGCAACCACCATCTGGGAACGCTGGAACAGCTATATGGCCGACAAGGGCATGGGGCCGAGGGGCATGAATTCCTTCAACCACTACGCCTACGGGTGTGTGTGCCAGTGGCTATGGGAGTCGGTGGCAGGCATTGCGGCCGACCCATGCGAACCGGGCTTCCGACACATCATCATGCGCCCCGTGCCCGACCGGCGCCTGGGGCACGTGGAGGCCAGCTACAAGTCGCCCGCCGGACTCATCAAGAGCGCCTGGCGATACGAGGGGCAGCGCTGGCACTGGCGCTTCACCATTCCGAAGGGCGTGTGCGCAAGCGTCTTTCTGCCCGGCCAGGCAGAAGCCAAAGAGTATGCGAGCGGGACTCATCAGGTTACTCTATAACGAAGGAGGCACGGCTAAACCGTGCCTCCCTGCTATTCCTTTAATCAAAAGCTGGACTAATCGATGGGATAGTCCATGTACTTAAAGCGGCGGATGCTCTTCTTCGGTGTCTTCTCGAACTCCTCGTCCATTAGTCGGATGCCCGACAACGAGCAGTAGTTGGGGATGATGAGGTTGAGGTCCTTGCGGTTCTGTTCCATAATCTCCTCAAGGTCGGCACGCGACAGCGACAATTCCTTCACCTTGTCGGGGTCGGGATAAACGAGGCCGTAGAACTTCTCGCCCTTCTGGATGACTACGCACTCGCCTACGAGCGGCAGGCCGACCAGTTTGTCCTCAATCTCCTCGGGATAGACGTTCTGGCCATTGGCCCCGAGGAGCATGTTTTTCGAACGTCCGCGGATGAAGACGTTTTGTCCTGCATCCATGACACCGAGGTCGCCCGTGTGGTACCAGCCGTCGGTAAGCGTCTCCTTGGTCAGTTCATCGTTCTTGTAATAACCCAGCATGACGTTCATGCCGCGGGCCATAATCTCGCCAGGTACGTGCTGTGGGTCGCTGCTGTTAATCCTCAGTTCCATGCGTGGGGCGGGCCGGCCGCAACTGCCTGGGACGAAGGTCTTCCAGTCACTGTACGCCAGGATGGGGGAGCACTCCGTCGCACCATAGCCGACGGTGTAGTGGAAGCCGATGTCGTGGAGCACGTCCTCGACCTCCTTGTTGAGCGCAGAGCCTCCGATAATGACCTCATAGAAGTTGCCGCCGAGGGCATTGGTGAGCCCGTCGCAAATCTTCTTGCGTATGCGGTCGCCGATGACAGGCGTCATCATAAGGAGCTTCACCTTCGGGTCGTGGAGCTTAGGCAACACGGCCTTGCGCACAACCTTCTCGATGATGAGCGGCACGACAATGATGACGCTGGGCCGGATGTCGGCGAGGGCCTTCAGTAGGACGGTGGGGCTGGCTAGCTTCGTAAGGAAGTAGATGTGTGCACCGTTTGAGAAGGCGTAGATGAAGTCGTAGGCCATGCCGTAGGTGTGAGCCAGAGGGAGCATCGAGAGCATGTTCTTGCCCGGGCCGATGATGTCGCCAATCACCTCGTAGGCGAACTGGCGGTTGCTCCACAGCGCACGATAGGGAATCATTACGCCCTTCGAATTTCCCGTTGAGCCAGAGGTGTAGTTAATAATGGCCAGTTCGTCGGGGCTGTCGTGGTAGTAGTCCTCGATGTGGTGCTTGCGGAAGTTCATAGGAAACTTCTCGCCGAACAGACGGTTTAGGTTTTCGCGGGCAAACACCAGCTTCTCGCTGCGGCTGACAAATAGGTGGTAGTCGATGATGGACAGGACACCCTCGAGGGCCGGCATTTGGTCGGCATCGAGGTTCTGGTAGATCTTGTCTTCGACGAATAGGAGCTTGGCGTCCGAGTGGTTCACGATGTCGTGAATCTGTGCGGGGTGGAACTCGTGCAGAATGGGCACGGCCACTGCCCCGTACGTGGTGATGGCGAAGAAGGCTGCGCCCCATCGGCTCTGGTTCTTGCCGCAGAGGGCCACCTTGTCGCCGGGCTTCACGCCGCTGTGTTCGAAGAGAATGTGGAGTTTTTCGATAATGCGGGCTACGTCTTTATATTGCAAGGTCGATACGCCGTAGTCGGACATCGAGTCGTAGTCCCAGTACTTTTGGATAGCATCCGCTATGAGCTGGTTGAAACTTCCTGCTGTTTCCATGTATTTTTCCTAAGTGTTAATTGCGCGTTTCTATTAAATCTGTGCAAAGTTACAATAAAGTTGGCACACTTGCAAGAAAAGTGTGCAATAAAAATCCCTTCTTATGCCTGATTGGGTCATAAGAAGGGTTATTTGGGACAAAGGGGAACTGCGTTTTGGACCTCTTAAGGGAGTCGGTGACCAAAAATCTTGCTGCCGATGCGTATCATCGTCGTACCATGCCGAAGGGCAACAGGGTAGTCATCCGACATACCCCAGGAACACTCACAGAATGAGGGGAGACTGTTAAAATAGATATTGCGTGCATGAAGGAAAAATTTGCGAGCGAGCTCAAACTCCTGAGCTATCTGCTCCTCATCGTCAGTCAGTGAGGCCATACACATGATACCGCGAATCTCAGCCCCTGTCATCTGTCGCCATTCGCCGTCGTGCAGGAACTTCTCGGCCTCCTCTATAGAGAAGCCGAACTTTGTCTCCTCCTGGGCTACATGCAATTGGAGCAGGCAGGGAATCCTGCGCCCATACTTCAGTCCTTGCCGACTGACCTCAGCCAGCAATCGAGGCGTGTCGATGGCGTGGATGAGGCTGACGTATGGTGCCAGATACTTCACCTTGTTGGTCTGCAAGTGCCCGATGAAGTGCCACTCGATGTCCTTGGGCAAGCGGTCGTGCTTGCGCTGGAGCTCTTGCACATGACTTTCACCAAACACCCGCTGGCCCGCTTCGTAGGCTTCCATGATGGCCTCCTCGGGGTGGAACTTCGAGACGGCCACCAGCCTGACGCCTTCGGGCAACTCGGCCGTTATCGACCTGATTTCGTCTTGTATCATAATGCCTTCAGCCGTTAGCCCTTAGTCTTTCTTCTCATAGTGGAAGACGTCGAGAATGGCGGTCTCCGTCATCGACGTCAGATCCCAGTCGCCCATCGTGCCTTTCATGCCTTTCTCCAGGTTGGCGACGGCCGTCTTCAGGTCGCGGGCCTGTACGAGCATCGTTGCCGAGGTGCGCTTCTCTACGGCCGTCTTCTCGTCGAGCGTGATGAAGGCCACCTTGGCCTTGTACCAGCGGTCGTCGTTGGCGTCGGCCGATTCCATTAGTTCGGCCACCTTCGACTTCTTGATGTCGGCCACCTCGTACTCGCCGCTCAGGTAGGGCTCCACTTCCTCCAAGAAGCGGCGCTCGGCCTCGGTAAACGTCAGGGCGTCAACCATGTACGCCTCAGTCACTCGCTTAATCTTTCCGTCCTCCATCGTCTTGTCGTAACGGATCTTACATTCAAACCATTGTGCCATGTTATAAGTGTTTAAGAGTTTAACCGTTTATGTTTTTAATCGCTTAGGGGTTTAGTCAAAGAAGTATTGCTTCTGGCGCCGTTTCTCCTCGGGGCTTTTGGCGGAGAATACGGGCTCGAGCGTATAGGGGTGGTAGCCTGTGGCCCACGTCTCGGTCGAGACGGTCATGGGCGTCGGCGTGAAGTCCTGCACCTGCTCCAAATGCAACCCCAGGTGGCGCACCTGGTCGGCCAGTCGGGCCATATCGGCTTCGCGGCAGCCCGGGTGGCTGCTGATGAAGTAGGGCACGATTTGCTGGCGGAGGCCCTCGCGCTGGCAGATGCGGTCGAACTGGGACTTGAACTCGTGGAACAGCCGGAACGAGGGCTTGCGCATCAACTGGAGGACGTGGTCCTCGGTATGTTCGGGGGCCACCTTCAGCCGGCCACTGACGTGCTGCGTGATGAGTTCGTGGGTATAGTCGCGTGCCGCACGGTTGAGGCTGTCGTCCTTCCAGTCGTGGAGCAACAGGTCGTAGCGCACACCGCTGCCGATGAAGCTCTTCTTTACGCCCGGTATCTTATCCACCGCCCTGTAGATGTCGAGCAGCGGCTGGTGGTCGCCTTTGAGGTTGGGGCACACGCGAGGGTGGATGCACGAGGGGCGCTTGCAGCGTTCGCACTGGCTCTTTTCCCTTCCCTCCATCCGGTACATGTTGGCCGACGGACCGCCCAGGTCGCTGATGTACCCGCGGAAGTCGGGCATCTCCGTCACCTTCAGGACTTCGCGCAGGATGCTCTCCCGCGAGCGGCTCATGATGAACTTGCCCTGATGGGCCGAGATGGTGCAGAAGGCACAGCCGCCGAAACATCCCCGATGGAGGCATACCGAGTGGCGAATCATCTCGTAGGCTGGTATGCGCTTGCCCTTGTACTTGGGGTGCGGCATGCGTGTGTAGGGAAGGTCGAACGAGTGGTCCAGCTCCTCCGTCGTCATCGGCGGGTAGGGTGGTGCGACGACGACATACTGGTCGCCCACCTGTTGCACCAGCGTCTGGGCATGCAGACGGTTGCTCTCCTCCTCGATGTGACGGAAGTTCTCGGCCTGCTTGCGCCCATCCCTTAAGCACGCTTCGTGAGGGTGTAAGAGGAAATATGAGGTAGAAGACCGGAGATGAGAGGTGAGTACAACTGTCTGCGGCATTTGTTCTCCTTCCAGAATGGCCTTGCGGAAGGCCTCGCGTCCGATGCAGGCCTCGCCCGTCTCGTCGTAGGAGAGCGCTGGGTCGTAGCTGTCAATCAGGTCGGTCAGCCTGCGAGCTATCTCCAGCGTGGGCTTTTCGCCCATGCCATAGACGATGCAGTCGGCTTCGGAGGGCAGCAGTATGCTGGGCAAAAGACGGTCTTGCCAATAGTCGTAGTGGGTCAGGCGACGTAGGCTGGCCTCGATGCCTCCCAGGACGATGGGCACGTCAGGGTAGAGTCGGCGCAGTATTTGGCTATAGACAATGGTGGGGTATTCCGGGCGCATGTCGTGACGTCCGTCTGGCGAGTAGGCATCCTCGCTGCGCAGGCGACGTGCGGCCGTATATTTGTTCACCATAGAGTCCATGCAACCTGGGGATATGCCGAACCACAGGCGGGGGCGTCCCAGACGACGGAAGTCGCGCAGGTCGCCATGCCAGTCGGGCTGTGGGACAATGGCCACGCGCAGTCCCTCAGCCTCGAGCAGACGGCCGATGACAGCCACGCCGAACGACGGATGATCGACATATGCATCACCCGACATCAGTATGACGTCGGCTCTGTCCCATCCGCGCAGTTCCATTTCGCGTCGCGTCGTGGGAAGCCAGTTTTCGATGTTAGGCTTTGTCCCAGTCAAGATAGAGTAGAATGAGTTGGTGGAGGCCGTGCGCCTTCATGTTATCGTGGAAGAGCACCTGTTGGCAGAGGTCGAGCAACTCGGGGTCATCGGCATGGTGGGCAAGCAGGGCTCGGGCGTTGAGGCGGAGTTTCTGGAGTACGGCGTCATCGACGATGCCGTTGCTGTCGAGCAGGTTGGACAGGAGGGAATAACGATTGAGCGTCCGAAGGTGGGCGTCGCTGACGTCGATGGTGCGGGTGCCGGAGAGGTTGGTTGTAATGGTCATATGTGGGGTAAAAGGTTAATTGTTTTATGGCTTAAGGGTTAAGCAGGAAGGATAGTGAGGCTGCCATGACGGCCTTTCGTATCTCCGTTTCGCGGATGCACTCGAGGGGGAATCCGTAGGTGAGCGTCCGGTAGCCTGGCCCCTGATAGGCAACGGCGAGAGAACGGAGCGGAAGCGGAGAGGTTACGGAGGTGAATGCGCCCGGAGTGGGGAGAATGGAGCTGATGCGCCGTAGGGAATAGCGTTCCTCGTTGGGCTGGCAATAGAGCGAGAACTGGGTGTTCATGCCCGTAAGCACATTAGTGCTATCGTTGAGCGCGCACGAACCGTCGGGGAGGAAGTGAAGCGTTTGGGAAGCGAACTCAGGGGCTATCTCTTCGCCGATGTAGGCTCCGCTCAAGAGTATCGAAGCGTGGTTGCGTGTGAAGTGGGTAATGGCTTCATACATCTCAGGGGAGAAGGCCGGCCGTGCTTCCAGGCTATAGCCGTCCTGCCGTTGGGCGCCTAGGATGAGGTCGATGGCGTGGAACCCTCCCATGACGCCTCCTTGCTCAAAAGCTTCGCACGAACAGGAGGCAACGCTCAGCGTCGTGTCGGCGAGCAGGAAGTCGCGGGCGTGAAGGGTGGGGAAGTCGAACGTGTTGCCGGCTACGAGCATGCCCTCCAGTTCGTCGCCACTCTGCCCGAAGTCCTCGCCCAAGCCACGGCGCATGTTCACCTGACGACCGCAGTAGCTGGGGCTGTGGTGATAGACGACACCGGGGTCGATGTTGAAGTCGAAGCCTCGCAGCGAGTCGTTCGAGACGGGCTGAGGTCCGGCCAGACGAGTAAAGCCGTTGACGATGAGCAGTCGATGGCGCTCATGGGGGGCCGCATAGACGCAAAGTTCCTCGCTCGGCAGGCTCAGGCCGCCTTCGTTGAAGGCGCGCACCTGATAGCGTGTGAGTTCGCCCCTTCGGATGGGCAGTCGGGCTTGTGTGCCATAGACCACCTGACCGTTGTCGTAGCCACGATTGCCCTCGCTCGTATAGATGATGTAGCCCACGGGCATCGACGAGGGTTCGCTCGCCTCCGTCTGTGCGTGCCAACTTAGTATTGTGGAGTCGCCGTCATTAGTAAGACTTGCTGCGAAACTCCGTATTGTTTGGGGCTGGACGACGAGGCGTTCTTCGCTATGTACCGAGGCGATATAGCGCAATATTCCTTTATATATCGCGCGCGAAAGCAGTATCTTTAACGCTGGGTCGTGGCCTCGCAGCAGGTCGGCCCAGTTCTGGTGGGAAAGGGTCTCGAGGATGATGGCCGGAAGCTCGGGCACGCGCGTCTCAGAGTAGTTGCGGTCGTGCATCTGACGGCGGTTCCACGTGCCATAGGCTCGTCGTATGTCCTCATCGACCTGCGTCATGATGCGGTCGCAGAGGTCGCGTGACATCAGTCGCGAGCGCAGGCTGGGTAGCATGCCCTCGGCCAGAGGTCCGGTAAACAGGTCGCTCGTCTGGGTGTGGTTGCCAGTAGTGTAGATGCCCAGCGTGCCGATGTGGGAAGAATCGGGCCGGAAGCCCGCGTCGCTGTGGACAGCCAGCGTGAGCTCCAGAGGGACGCACAGCCCGCTGTCGCCAGGAAGGTAGGCCGACCCGCGAGCCAGGTGGTTGGCCATGAGTGACCGGACGTTGATGTCCTCGGCATAGTCGCTCGTGCCCTCCTTGTTGCCATAGACGGAGTAGGGCATGCCGGCCCATTGGGCATAGTAGCGACTGCCCTCGAGGAAACGGGGCAATCCGCTGCGCACCTTTGCGTGTAGCGAGTCGCCTCGGGCCACGTTACCCATACCGCCTCCAAAGCGGACGGCATCGGCCGTGACCACGCCGCGATAGTTGCTCTGGTTGGTGAGCAGGACGCAGTTGTCGGCCGACGAGCCTGCGTCAAAGTCGAAGGTGCCCAGATAGACCCACGTCGAACCGCCCATCTGTTGGTTGACGCGAAAGCGGGTGCTGATGCCCTTGTGGCGAACGGTGTATTCAGCATCGCTCACGCTTGTGGGAAGTGTTGTGTAACTGATATAGACGGCATAGCGCCCTTCGCGGGGCAGACGGGGTTGCCAGACAATCTGGCTGGCCAGCCGCTTGCGTGGTTGGGCCTCAGCCTTACGGCTTGTGCCGGCAAGGAAGGGGTTTTCCTGGTCGAAATAAACGTCCTGTGTGGGGCTGAAGCCTAAGCCTGCATCGGTCCATTCGTAGGTACCGTTGGTCTCGGTGTATAGGCCGTCGGACGTGTCGATATTATTATCGACGATTACCTCCTCGCGCTGCCAGTCGCGTTCACGAGGGGTGAAGACATAGGCTCCAGCCTGCTCGAGCATGGGGATGAGGAAGGGGGTGACGAACGATTGGGTAAAGATGTCCTCCGTCGTGCAGTAGAGGCGGGGGCGCTGCCACTGCCAAGCGGCCTTGCTGAAGTCGTAGTAGCGCCCGTGGCTGGCCCAGACGGCCAGATGTCGGCCTTGCAGCCCTTTTGTCGGAGTAACGGGCAGAGAGAGAGGCGTAACCCAGGCGTTGCCCCTATGACTGATGTCGCCCCAGCGGCGAAGCGAGGCTACAGTATCGCTCTGTTCCAGCGGCATGAGTTCCTCGATGGGTGTGCCGTTGGCTAAGATGCGTATTTGATAAGTGTTGAAGGGCGGCGGCATCAGTTGCTCTACGTCGTGATGGATGCGAGCCACCGTCTCTCTGGTGAAGGGCTGCGAGGCGAAGCCCGCATTAGCTTCGAGGGTGACCACACGCTGTTGGGTGTCAACCATGACGTTCGTCAGCCGTATGGGGTCGGCACTCGAGTAGGCCGCGTTGGTATATTGTGTAAAATAGTCGCTCAGCCGATTCCGGATGCGGTTGGCGTCGGCCTGGGCATAGAGGGTTCCCCCCAGGAATAACAACAGAAACAGGAGAGCCGTGCGCAACCTCATAGCCCTGTGGTGAATTGGTCGGGGTGCTTGCCCTTGAAGTCCTTGAAGTACTCTTTTATCTCCACAATCTGCCGGTCGTAGTCGCCCGTGGGGATAATCTGCTTAGTGCATTGGATGAGTCGGCGCTCGAAGTCGAGTCCGTAGAGCAGGATGGGCAGTTCGGCCTTCAGGGCGATATAGTAGAATCCGCGCCGCCACTCGGGCTGTCTGCTACGGGTACCCTCGGGCGTGATGCAGAGGTGGAAGTCATCGCTCTTGCGGGCCACCTCGGCTATGGCTTCGGTCATGCTCGTGTTGCGCTGGCGCTTGACGGGTATGCCACCCAGCGCGCGCATAAGATAGCCCAAGGGCCAGAAGAACCAGAACTGCTTCATCATAAATCCGCATCGGAACTGCTCGGCACCCATGAACAGAAGGGCCATGATGAAGTCCCAGTTGCTCGTGTGCGGAGCCAGTGCGATGATGTACTTGCGCGGCCGCTTGACGGTCTCCTCGAAGCGATACCCCATCCGCCGATAGAGTATCCACCTGCAAAATTTCTGTATCACAGCAGGGCCTTGATGTGTTCCACGATTTCGTCAGTGCGGCTAACCATATCCTCGCGCAACTTCTTAAAGTATTGCTTGGCGGGCATGCCGGGCTCGAGGTGGCTGACGCGGTTCAGCATGTCGTCCTGCAACTTCAGGATACTGGTCATCACGTTGTCCACGTCTTCCTGCTCGGTGGTCTTCTGGTAGTGCATAATTGCCACACACTCAGCGAAAAGTTCGCCACAAAGGAAGTTGATTCCCTTCTTCAGTTCTCTTCTTTTTGCCATAATCGAAAGAGTTATGTAGGTTCCAAAACATGTCAAAGGTAATAAGTTTTGGACAGAGATGCAACTATTTCGCGATATATTTTTGCCCTACAGCCGTTTTTTCGTATCTTTGTGGGCAATAAACCGATTCATTTTAATCATAAACCAGACAATATGGAAAAAAGTGCATTGCAGATTGCCCGTGCCGCCTATCAGCCCAAGTTGCCGAAGGCGTTGCAGGGTCCAGTGAAGGTGAAGGAGGGTGCTGCCACCCAAAGTGTAGGTAACCAGGAGGAGATTAAAGCCCTCTTCCCCAATACCTACGGCATGCCCGTAGTAGAGTTTGTGCCTGCCGAGAGCGAGAACAACGCTCCCATCAATGTCGGCATCATCCTCTCCGGAGGTCAGGCTCCTGGCGGTCACAACGTCATCAGCGGCCTGTATGACGGTGTGAAGTCCCTTAACCGCGACTCTAAGCTCTACGGCTTCCTGATGGGCCCTGGTGGCCTTGTTGACCACAAGTATGTGGAGTTCACCGACGAGTTCATCGACGAGTATCGCAACACAGGTGGCTTCGACATCATCGGTTCCGGCCGTACGAAGTTGGAGAAGGAGGCCCAGTTCGAGAGCGGAATCCAGATTCTGCGCCAGCTGGGTATCAAGGCCCTTGTCATCATCGGTGGCGACGACTCTAACACCAATGCCTGCGTCCTGGCAGAGTACTATGCTGCTAAGCAGTATGGCGTGCAGGTTATCGGTTGTCCCAAGACCATCGACGGCGACCTGAAGAACGAGCAGATTGAGACCTCCTTTGGTTTCGATACCGCCTGCAAGACCTATTCTGAACTGATTGGCAACATCCAGCGCGACTGCAACTCTGCTCGCAAGTACTGGCACTTCATCAAACTCATGGGCCGTTCGGCTTCTCATATCGCCCTGGAGTGCGCCCTTCAGACCCAGCCCAACGTCTGCCTCATCAGCGAGGAGGTAGAGCAGAAGCAGATGTCGCTCGACGACGTTGTGACATACATCGCCCAGGCCGTATGCCAGCGTGCTGTTGACGGCAACAACTTCGGCACCGTGCTCGTGCCCGAAGGCCTGATTGAGTTCATTCCCGCCATCAAGGTGCTCATCCGCCAGCTGAACGAGGTGCTGACCGACCCCGCTACGGGCGAGCCTCGCGAGTTCAAGAGTGCCGATGAGCAGATAGCCTTCGTCCTGAGCCACATCACGCCCGAGAACAAGGCCGTCCTCGAGAGCCTGCCCGCTGACGTGAAGCGCCAGCTCTGCCTCGATCGCGACCCGCACGGAAACGTCCAGGTTAGCCTCATTGAGACCGAGAAACTGCTCAGTGCCATGGTGGCCAAGAAGCTGGCCGAGTGGGAGCAGGAAGGCAAGTACAACGGTAAGTTTAGTGCTCAGCACCACTTCTTCGGCTACGAAGGTCGTTGCGCCGCTCCCTCGAACTACGATGCCGACTACTGCTATAGTTTGGGCTACAACGCCAGTCGCCTTATCTCGAATGGCAAGACGGGCTATATGTCCGTCATCCGCAATACGACGGCTCCTGCTCAGGAGTGGATTGCCGGTGGTGTGCCCATCACGATGATGATGAACATTGAACGCCGCAATGGTGCCGACAAACCTGTTATCCGCAAGGCGCTGGTTGAGCTCGATGGTGCCCCCTTCCGCTACTTTGCCGCCCATCGTGACGAGTGGGCTCGCCAGACGTGCTACGTCTATCCTGGTCCCATCCAGTACTTTGGTCCCACCGAGGTCTGCGACCAGTGCACGAAGACGCTTGCGCTGGAACAGGCTAAAGGCTAAAGGCTAATGACGAAAGCCGAAAGACGAAAGACCGCAAAGCGAAGCCGCCCGCGCCGTAAGCGCTCGGGCGGCTCACGCTTGCGTTCGTGGTGGGGACTGCTCCTGGGCGGTCTCCTGGTGGTGGTGGTCTATGTGGCCGTCTTCTACCACTTCTTCGTCAGTCCGCTCTCGTTCCGTTGGCGCGCTATCTACGGCGAACCCGACTACCCGACGGGCTACGACGTGATGGGCATCGACGTCAGTCACCACCAGAACCGTATCGATTGGGACAAGCTTCGCAACTCTCAGGTAGCCGGTCATCCCCTGCGCTTCGTCATCGTCAAGGCCACAGAGGGCACTACGCTCATCGACGAGAACTTCAACGACAACTTCTACCGAGCACGCGAGAACGACCTTGTGCGTGGGGCCTACCACTTCTATATCCCCGACCGCGACATCGAGCGCCAGGCCGAGTTCTACCTCCGTCAGGTCCACCTCGAAGTCGGCGACCTGCCACCTATCCTCGACATCGAGAAGCGCGGCAGCAAGTCCCTGAGGGAGTTCCAGCGCGACGTGCTTGCGTGGCTACAGATTGTCCAAAGTGTCTATGGCCAGGCGCCCATCATCTATACTTCTTATAAGTTTAGGGAAGACTACCTCAACACGCCTGCCTTCGATGCCTATCCCCTCTGGATAGCTCATTACTACGAGAAGCATCTGAAGTATCAGGGCCAGTGGGTGCTTTGGCAATATACCGACTGCGGTAAGGTGGAGGGCATCCGCGGCTACGTCGATTTCAACATCTTCAACGGCGACCTGAAGGCCCTTCACGACCTCACCCTGCAACCCTCCGACGAAGAGCCGGAGGAAGAGCCGATGGAGTAGAGGGGGAGGGGGCGGTTATCGCTCGAGGAGCAGCATCGCCCAGCCGTCGATACTCGTCTCCCGTGCCGTGTGGAAGCCCAGCGTCTCGCCCCTGTCCTGTAACAACTTGGCATCCGTCTCATAGAAACCGCTCAGCAACAGCTGGGCGTTTTCTTTTAGTGCCCGCGCGAACCGAGGCAGGTCCTGTAGGAGTATGTTGCGGTTGATATTGGCAATCAGCAGGTCGTAGCTGCCGTCTTGCGGCAACACGCTGGCGTCGCCCTCCCTTACGCTCAGGTTCTCAATCCCGTTCAGTTGGACGTTGATGCGCGTATTCTCTACGCTCCATTCGTCAATGTCGTAGGCAAACACCTCGTCGGCCCCTCGCATCGAGCAGAGCAGTCCCAGCACGCCCGTGCCGCATCCGGCATCCACGACCCTCTTACCCTCCAGCTCCAGCGCACACAGTTGGCGCAGGATTTGCTGCGTCGTCGGGTGGGTGCCCGTGCCGAAGGCCATACGCGGGTTGATGGTGATGTCGTAGAGGCATTCGCCCGAGCTCGCGTGCCGCGTGTCGTGGACGCATACCCAATGGTCCACCCGGATAGGCTCGAATCCCTCCTCTTCCCACGGCTGGTTCCAGTCCTCGTCGGGCGCCTCCGCCAGTGTGTAACCTACTTCGTAGCCAGGCAGCAGGAAATGGGCGCACACCCGCCCGACTGCCTCCTCGTCGTAGAGCGGTCGCTGGATGTATGCTACCAGCCCATCGTCGGTGGGCAGAAACGTCTCGAACCCCGCCTCGCCGAGTAATGCCGAGAGTACGTCGCGCGCCTCGTCGCTTACAGGCTGGAGAGTGAATTTGGCTTCATAGTACTTCATAACGCCGACAAAAATACGCAAAAAAACGCAAATCGTAGGGATTTCCCCCAAAGAAATGGGGATTTTCCCCTTGGAATGCGCCGAAAAGGTAGTAAATTTGCACCAGATAAACCATATAGAGACAAAAGATATGAAGACAAGAACCCTGTTATGGATGCTGCTGGCCCTGCTGCCAGTCATCAGTTTTGCACAAGAGGACGACATGTACTTCGTTCCCAAGAAGAGTAAGACGACGCAGACCGCTACGTCGGCCACCCAGGCCACTGCTCCTGCTCGTCAGACTGTTCCTGCCCGTCGGGTTACAGAACAGCCCGCGGAGTATTACACCGGTCCGTTGCGCGACGTCGATGAGTACAACCGTCGCACGCCGACAGGTCGCAACGTGACCATCATCACCGAGACCGACACGTTCCAAGTCGATGAGAGTCAGCTCACGCTGAACGAGAAGGGGCAGTACGTGCTCAGCCCCGGTGTCACGGGCCTGAACGAGGATCCCGCGCCTCTCTACGACGACGACTATGCCTACTCGGCTCGTCTGGCCCGCTTCCACGGCTACGGCTACTACCCCTGGTATAGCATCTACGACCCCTGGTACGATCCTTGGTACTACGACCCCTGGTACTACGGCGGTTATTGGGGCTATCACGGCTGGGGCTGGTACGGTGGCTGGCGCGGATACTACGGCTGGTACGACCCCTGGTACTACGGCTGGGGTGGCTACTACGGCGGTGGCTGGTATCGTCCCCATCACTGGTACGGCGGCAGCATAGCTGGCGGTGGCACACCTCATCGCGGATTCAATGGCGGACGCGGCTACGGCGCTACGGGACAGAGCCGTCGCGGCACCCTGGCTTCGACACGTACCCAGACACGTACCGGTCGCACGGGCACCACAGCCCTCGGCAGCCGCTCGGCAACGGCCACACGCGGTACGCGTGGCTTGACCACTACCACACGCGGCATCACGCCCTCGCGTTCTACGACGACTACTCAGCGCGGTATCGGCAGCAGTTCGAGCCGGACGACCGTCAGCACACCCTCGCGCTCTACGACGACCTCGCGCAGTAGCGGCACCATCTCAAGCGGCAGTTCCAGCCGAGGCGGAGGCTTCTCCAGCGGAGGCGGTTTCTCGGGCGGTAGCAGTCGCGGTGGCGGTGGCTTCTCCGGCGGTGGCGGTGGCAGTCGCGGCGGAGGCGGCGGCAGACGCTAAGCAACACTAAAGCGCAGTTCAAAAGTGCATAGTTCAAAGTTAATATCTGACACACATCAAAATACAATATGACAAAGCGTTATTTCATGATGGCAGTGTTGCTGGCAGCAACCACCATCGCAATGGGACAGAACACATATCTTAACGACCAGCTGACGGCCACTGACGACATCGACGGTACGGCACGCTACGTCGGCATGGGCGGCGCTATGGGCGCCCTGGGAGCCGACCTCTCGGTCATCAGCTCCAACCCCGCCGGCATCGGCCTCTACCGCAAGAACGACATCGGACTGACCTTCGGCGCCGTCGTTCCCAACAAGGCAGGCGGATGGAACAGCGACGACTCCCGTGCCTACGGCGAGAAGTTGGCACGCGCCAGCTTCGACCAGGCCGGCATCGTCTGGAGCATAAAGACGGGTGGCAAGAAGCTGAAGTTCGTCAACTTCGCCTTCAACTACCAGAAGAAGGCCAACTACAACATGGGCTTCTATGCCGATAACCTCGCCCTCGGCGGACTCTCGCAGATGGACCAAATGGCAGAACTGGCAACGGATTTCTACGACCCCGATAACGTCCAGCCTAATTTGTCAGATTTGGCAGCAAAAGAGGGCTTCTTGACCTATGATGAGGGCAATGATGTATTCTACAACAACTACGGAGGCGAGTGCGGTTACTACACCCGCCACCAGCGCGGTTCCCTGCAGGCGTACGACTTCAACGTATCGTTCAACGTCAACGACCGCTTCTACACCGGTCTGACCATCGGTGCCGACAACATGAACTACCTCTCCTGGAGCTCCTACTACGAGCAGAGCCAGGACGACCAGGGCAACTACGGCGACTACGACCTCTACAACGACCGCGAAATCGACGGTCACGGCGTCAACGTCAAGTGGGGCTTCATCGTGCGTCCCGTCGAGACCAGTCCCTTCCGCATCGGCCTGGCCATCGAGACTCCGACCTGGTACCGCATCAAGTCGAGCACCCTCTACGACTTGACTGACTATGATGGGTACCGTACCGACACGAAGGAGAGTTACCTCGAGACCACCATCCGCACCCCCTGGCGTGCCCGTCTGAGCATGGGCTCCACCGTCGATAAGATACTGGCCTGGGGCGTCGAGTACGAGTTTGCCAACGCCTCGAAGACCCGCATGGGCTACCCCAGCGACGGCTACTACGACTCCTACAAGAGCACCGAGGACAAGGCCATGACCCAACTGACGAAGAACACCCTGCGCGGGCAGCACACCCTGAAACTCGGCCTCGAGATTAAGCCCACCGACGCACTGGCCCTGCGCGTAGGTTACAACTTCGTATCCTCGCGCTACAAGAAGAATCCCACCTTCGACCAGTACCAGATCGACTCGTACGCTATGAACTACCAGACCTCGACCGACTACATGACCCTGGGCGCTGCCAACATCGTCACCTTCGGTCTGGGCTACAAGTACAAGAAGTTCTATGCCGACCTGGCCTACAAGTATCGTGCCCAGGGCGCCAAGTGCTATGCCTTCGACACGGGCTTCACCGAGGGAGACTTTGGTGCTGACTTCCCCGAACTGAAGGGAGCCACCATCGAACCCGTCGATCTCGACCTCAACCGCCACCAACTGATGCTCTCGCTCGGCTTCAAGTTCTGATTGCCCGGCGTCATTTTCACAAGAGACAGCATCCCCGGCTCTCGATGGTGAGAGTCGGGGATGCTGTCTCTTATTCCCTATTGCACTACTCGTTCAGCGGAAGAAGAAGTACCAGCAGAGCAGGGCGACCTGGAGCAGGATGATGAGGGGTATGCCCAGTCGGAACGACCAGTGCTGGGTCTTGTGACGCCATACTTGCATGCCGAGCAGGGCGCCTACGCTGCCACCGAAGATGGCCAGCAGGAAGAGGGTGCTCTCGGGCGTGCGCCAGCGGTCGTTCTTGGCTTTCCACTTGTCCCAGCCGAAGACGAAGAAGGTGATGATGGTCATCACGAGCAGGTAGATGATGAGGTATTTCCACATAATGTTTAACGGTTAATGGTTAACGTTTAATGGGTTAATGGGTTAAGGAGTCTGAGGCTGTGCGCAGGATGAGGGTGGTGGCTCCGATGGTGACGATGCTGCCTTCGGAGAGCCGGACGCGGTCCTGGTCGCGCAGGATGTCGTTCATGTAGAAGGTGCCCGTGCCCGAGGGGGCATCGCGCAGGATGTACTGCAACTTTCCGCGCTTGTCGCGCTGGACGCGTATGATGCAGTGCTTGGTATCGACGCTGGGGTCGCGCGTCTCGATGGGCGTGTTGATGTCGGTGCCTCGCACGTAGCGGCCGATGACGTTGTCGCCCATCTTGAGGGGGATGACCTGCTTGTAGTGGAAGACGTTCTCCACGACCACTATGCTGCCGCACTCCTCATGGCCCTCCCGCTCGTCGAGGTGGCGCTCCTCGTGGCGGTCGCGCAGGCGGCTCACCCCGATGCGTATGCCGAACTG
This sequence comes from Bacteroidaceae bacterium, assembly GCA_017469925.1. Taxonomy (GTDB): domain Bacteria; phylum Bacteroidota; class Bacteroidia; order Bacteroidales; family Bacteroidaceae; genus Physcousia. The sequence continues at coordinate 40,627 of JAFUFK010000007.1, forward strand.
CTTCTGGCACTGTGGGCACTGGAAGACGAGTTGCTGCCCCTGGGCGTACTGGGTCTCGTCGAACGTAATGTAATTATCGCATTTCGGACAACGGACTCGTTTCATGGAGGGGTGAGAGGTGAGAGGTGTGAGGTGAGAGGTGAGTGGTGAGGGGTGAGAGGTGAGGGGTGAGAGGTGAGAGGGGCTATAGCTGCATGACCCAGGCACCGCTGTATTCGTCAGAGCGCGAACGGACGTCGCGGGCTCCCTCCTGGGCCGCCTCCTCGGTAGGATAGTGGCCTACGACGACGCGCACCATGCGACCGCTCTCGACCACACGGGCGCTGAGGAAACCGCGCTCGGTGAGCAGGCTGACGTACTCGCGGGCATTCTTCATCGGGACGGCGCTGGCCAGTACGATGCAGTACTCGCCCTCCTGGCCGACGGCGGGTGCTGCCGTGGGCGCTGCGGCGGGCTTGGGAGCCTCCTGGGCCTGGGCCTGCGGGGCCTCGGCCTTTGCCGACGAATGCAGGCTGACGGTGGGCACGAGCATCTCACGCAGACTGCTGCGCAGCTGGCGGCCGTCGTCCTGACCGGGCAGGCTGAAGACCATGAACAGCAGTATGGCGGCACAGGCAGCCACGACGATGTTGGCAATGTTGCGGTTGATGCGGATGGTGATGGCCTCCTGGTCGGCCTCCATCGAGGCGGCGAGGGGCACCGTCTTGGCCCGTCGCGGCTCGGCCTGCTGGCTGAAGTGGTAGGCATCGAGCCCATAGAACTCGGGGGTGGTGACGCCAGACTCGTGGGGACGGAAAAGGAGCATCCCGTCGTCCTCGCGCGAGAAGTCGCCTATGGCACCGAACTCGGCATAGCCCTCGTCCTCGAGCTGTTGCTGGAAGTCGGCTACCCACGTGGTAAGCATCTGGGCCGCCTGGTCGCGCCCGGTGCGGTAGATGGCCCCGACGGAGTCGAGCAGCAGGGTGTCGCCCTGAGTCAGCTCGGCATTGAAGCGCACGGAACGGTAGGGGGGCAGGAAGGCCTCCTCCTCAGCGTCCCAGCGGGCGTCCTGCTGCTGAACGATGAAGGTGCCGACACCTGGCATAACCACGTAATCGTGGTTAAGCAGGAGATACTCGACGAGTGTGGGCAGTTGATTCATACTGCAAAGTTACAAAAAGAATTCGGAATACGGCACAGTGTTTAGCGATTTTTTTTGTACTTTTGTGCTGATAATACTAAAATCGACTAAGATATGGACTACATCATGACGGAACTCGAGGGTGTCTGGATACTGGAGCCACGGGTGTTTGGCGATTCACGCGGTTATTTCATGGAGACGTGGAAACAGGCTGACTTTGAACGACATATAGGTCAAGTAGATTTTGTGCAGGACAACGAATCCAGGTCCTCCCGCGGCGTACTGCGCGGCCTGCATTATCAGCAGGGCGAGTGGAGCCAGGCCAAGCTCGTGCGCGTCATCCAAGGGCGTGTGCTGGACGTAGCCGTTGACCTGCGTCGGTCGTCGCCCACCTTCGGCCGCCACCTGACGGTGGAGTTGAGCGGGGAGAACAAGCGCCAGTTCTACATTCCCCGCGGTTTTGCCCACGGCTTCCTGGTCCTGAGCGACGAGGCCATCTTCACCTACAAGGTCGATAACGCCTACCACCCCGAGGCCGAGCAGAGCATCCGCTTCGACGACCCCCGGCTCCACATCCAGTGGCCCATCGCCAGAGAGGAGATGCTGCTCTCCGCGAAGGACCTCGGCGGCCGCCCGTTCGCCGATGCCCCCAAGTTCGACTAACCGCGCGCGCGTTCCATATATATATTATATAAAAAGGGGAACCCACCCTCTGGGGAAGAGGATGGGCTGGCTCCCTTTTTTTGCCCCCGTTTGTGCCATTGATGGCACACGGCAGTGCCACCCATGACACACATTTGTGCCACCGATGGCACAAACTCGTGCCACCAGTGGCACAACGGCGGCATTGTAGTTTAACGATTTTAGTTGACTATTTTTAGCCTTATTCTTAATACGGGTTGGCCCTGTTAAACATTATTATTAATTCACGTTGACTCGACTTGACGTTAGTCATAATTGAGGCTTACGGGGTCTTATTTCCCTACTTCTGTTTGCACTTTCGGAAACTTTTTGTAAATTTGCAACGACTCTGGTTAGCCCGTGAGGGTTTGGGGTCGAAATTTTATAGGAAAAGGACGTTAACGGACGTTATCTTCGACATTCGAATCTCGCAAATTCTAAGCATCAGAAGATACGCTACGGAGCGTCCACGTAGGGTGTATTATACCTTGTTGTATGATAACTCATGACGTGGGCTAACCGAGATGCTTATTCAGATGCGAGGCCAATGCGAGAGCCAGAATGTTGGATAAGCAGGGAAGTTAAGACACCCACGTCTTTCATTTACTATTAGCAGCAATTTATTAACCGCTGAATCAGGGTGGCTATAGGCACAAAAAAATTATGTACTATGGAACTGGAAGAAAAAGTTAAGAAATTGGTTGTAGAATCTGATGATTTCCGAGAAAATGGGAAACGATTGGAGAATCCGAAAGTTGAAGAGGTGCTTGGGAATTGGTTAATAACGAAAGACGAAAGCCGTAATGTCCTAAGCTTTGAGGTTAGAGTAAGATTGCGCAGAAACCTCCCAGACGGCAATTTCTCAGAACCATGCAGAATCTCAGGATATGCCAAGGAAGAAGGTGGTACACTAATATCGTCTTCTCCTAATCATGTTACTAATTTTTTCTAACCTGACCATTATGAGACAGAAGCACAGACTAAAAGATACAGAAGTTCCTTTCTTTTATAACATTATGTATCGTTATGAGGTAGAAGAAAGGAAGGGGTATAATTTTTCTCAAATCGATAAGGGAATTCGTTCTATCATAAATTTGAATAACAATCAGAAAAGTGTTTCTGGAATTATTCCTACCAATACAATATGTTATAGTGGTGGAAGCAAATCAGTTGATTTCTTGAGGCACATAAGAAATGCATTTGCCCATTGTAACATCATAAGCGATGATACAAAAGATGTTTATACGTTTTATGATGAATGGCATAACCAATGTACAATGAAAGGTAGTATGAATAGGAATGTCTTTCACAAACTAATTAATGCAATTTTCGAAACCAAAGATGGGAAAAGGCATGATAAGGTTGTTGAAGTGAAGAGTAATCAGAATAAATCTAAAAAGAAGAAGGTAAAATGAAATACAAAACATTATCAATTCTGCTTGCCGTGCTCATGAGCATGGTGGCAAGTGTGGCCTCGGCCTATGATGCCAAAATTGACGGCATTTATTACTTTTTCGACACAAGTACCATAACGGCAGAGGTGACGTATCCAAATACGACATACTCGGACTATTCAGGCAGTGTCGTTATTCCCGAAACTGTCATCTATAACGGCACAAACTATAGCGTGACCTCTATCGGCAGGTATGCGTTCTATGGCTGCACAGGTCTGACCTCGGTGACCATCCCCAACAGTGTGACATCTATCGGCGGACGTGCGTTCGCTGAGTGCACAGGCCTGACCTCAGTGACCATCCCCGAGAGCGTAACATCGATTGGCGATCGGGCGTTCTATAATTGCACAGGTCTGACCTCGGTGACCATCCCGAATAGCGTGACCTCTATAGGGGAATATAACCAAGAAATCAAGGGTAAGACGAACGTGGAGATTATTCCCGTAAGTGCCTGACAGACTGCTGATTTATGTATTCCATGTTTCGATGGGCAGGAATGCATATTGTGAAATATGACCATCGTTCCGTTACCA
>JAFUFK010000008.1 GCA_017469925.1 Bacteroidaceae bacterium
GATGGCCGAGCCGCATGGTGAGCTCGCTCAGCGAAGCGACTCGGACAATTGGTGACAGCGTCGCAGACGCACGTCCCAACGGCAAAGGGTTTTCTCTGTTTTTGTTTTTCTCTTGACCCCCTCACCAGCGCGTTAGCGCTAATACCACGCCGCAGGCGTACCCCTGACGCCCCAGATTGTTAAAAAACTGTAAAAAATCCGTCGCGCGCGTACATTATAATAAAGAAAGTATTATCTTTGCACGCGATATGGCCCAAAATGTAATGCCAAAAGAAATAACATGCCCGAAATAAGTTCTTTCTACGGAATCGTAATCACAATGTTTGTGCAGGAGCACAATCCTCCTCACTTTCATGTTCGTTACAACGAATATAGGGCTCTCATTAATATCCAGAATGGCCATATTACAGGCTCTCTGCCTCGAAGAGTGATAAGTCTTGTTTACGAATGGCTCGACCTTCATAAAGACGAACTGATGGCAAACTGGCAACGTATAGAGAATGGTCAAGAACTTGTGAAGATTAATCCTTTAGACTAATTAGCAATGAAACTGATATGGGTAGCACAGGCAAAGCCACTCGACGGCTATCGTATGGAACTTACGTTCAATGACGGAAGTCGCAAGGATTTTGATTTCAGCACGCTCCTTGGCACTCATCCAATGTATGAGTATATCCGAGACCATGCGGCATTCAAAGACTTCCGCTTGGACGGTTGGACCGTTTCATGGAACAACGGCCAGGTCGATGTCGCCCCCGAATACCTTTATGAACATGGAAAGACATTAAACCAATAACCTCTTAACCCGACCTTATATGAATACAGTCTCACTAAATAGCCTTTGGTCCTACCTTCAGAGCCTATCACTTACGGCGAGCAACAAGAAGTGGCTTGCCGACCACCTGTATGAATCTGTAGAGGAGGCAAACGACACCGTCGATGAAACCGGAGAGCAACTTCAGTCTCCGAGTAGGGCTTATATAGAAAATGGCGAGGTGAAAGTTGATATTGTCAGCGAAACAATGGGCATCGAGGAGGCTCGGGCTCTATTGCACAAAGTTATTGATTTAGAGTACTCGCTGCCATGAACTATATAATTCAACGTCGGTGCATTGAAAACATCGCTGATTTCTATCATCATGTTTCACTCAAGTATCGCCACACCTATTCCGTGGAACTGATGCACAAGAATCTTGATGAGGCATTAGATGGCATGTATCAGATTGAGAAGTCACTGCTCCGTCGTCACCCCACACTTGAGCGGTGGAAAAAAGAAGGATGGCACATGGCTCACACAGGCAAATGGTACTACGCCTATACCATCGACGATGATACCATCACCATCGAGGATGCCTGCCACGAACAAAACATGAGTGATTAACCTTTTAAACTGTTAAACGATTAAACGATTAAACTGTTAAACGATTAAACCATTAAACGATTAAACCATTAAACGATTAAACCATTAAACCATTAAACCATTAAACCATTAAACCATTAAACCATTAAACCATTAAACCATTAAACTTTTATATTATTTACTAACCTTAATTAACCAAAACAAAAAACAAATGAAAAGATTACTTTTCGCGATGCTATGCATCGTAAGTGCACTCGGGATGAGGGCACAGTTAACAGATGGTACTGTGTACTGGCTTCAGGACACAAGTACGGGACAATTCCTTAGCCAAGGTGACGCATGGGCTACTAAAGCTGTCGCCCAGGATGTGGGTGGACTCGGTTTTGAGGTTGTCTATGTTTCTGATGGTGTTTACAAGCTGAACAACATCATGTGGAATACTGTCAAGAATACGACAGTGGGACTTGGCGTTGATGTGTATGTCGATCAAGCACCTGCAGAATGGACTATCACAGCTTCTGGTGGTGGTTATACCATAAAAAACGGTGACAATTATCTGGTCAACAACGGTGCTGAAAACGCCTACAAAGAGAAGCCTATTGGCAAAACCACGGATGCCGCCGCTGCTACCGTCTGGAAGTTCCTCACAAAGACAGAGTACGATGCAGCTATCCAAGCATATAAGGATAATAAGGCTGCCTCTTATGCTGCCACTTTAGGTTACGAAGCAACCACGGTTGCTGCTTTGGAGGCTCTGATCGCTGATGAAGAGAACCAATTTATAAGCAAGGACTATACCAACAACATCACCAATCCCACATTAGGCAGTGATGATACAGGATGGACACACGGAAAGCTTGGAAACCGTGGCAATGATGCAGGCGGTTGGGCCGTAGGTAGTGGTTGCGCAGAATTCTGGAATGGTTGCGGTTATGCCACACAGACGGTCAGCAACCTTCCCAATGGTCTCTACAAAATTACGTTCGTGGGCTCATATCGTCCCGCAAACTCAGCTGAGGCAAATAATTTGGCTTCAGAGAAGACCAGTAGCCCTGCTTTCGTATATGCCAATGATGCCAAAGTGGAGTTCCTCCATTGGATTGATGTGCCGGCGAAGGCTAATGGTCGTAGTGGTATTACTGCAGCCAATGGTTATACCAACACCCTCTACACCTACGTAACTAATGGCACACTGGATCTTGGTGTCGTTGCTGATGGTTGGGCAGATGGATATAACTGGACAACCTTTGGTCAGTTTACCCTTACCCAGATTTACAGCGTTGCTTCCTATAAGAAGGCATATAATGATGCTATGGCTGCAGCAACGTCGGCCTCGACAGCTCTCGATGGCTTCAGTGTATATGCTACCGCTAAGAGCAATCTTGATGGCATTATTACAGCCAACACTCTTACGGGCGATGACCTTACAGATGCTGATAAACTTGGTGCTGCCGCAGATGCTCTGAATGCAGCTGCTGCCGCCGTTTCCGCAGAGGTTGCAGCATGTGAGCAATATGCCGATATTGTTTCCACTATAGGAAGCAACACTAACGTGAATCTTACCAACTATGTCAGCAATGCCGGTTTCGAAATGGGCAACCTGACGGGATGGACTTCTGCCGATGGTGGTAATGTAGCCAACAACAATAACTTCTCTGGAAAGAGTGGAAACTGGTATACAGAGCGTTGGACATGGGCAAGTTCCGCCGATGTACATCTTAGCGATGGTTCTTTGACACACGACGTAATTGTGCTGCCTGCTGGTGTCTATGCAATATCTGCAAATGCACAGAACATTCGTCAGTTTGATGGAGTGAAGGCTACTGGCCTGTTCCTCTGCGCCAATGATGACAAGGTGGAGATTAGCGCAGCTGATTATTATACTACTTATATTAAGCTTGACGACAAAGCCGCACTAACAATCAAGTTCCTCCTTGAGAATTGTACGGGTAACTGGATTTCATACGACAATGTTGCTTTGACATTCGTCGGCAGCGATTTCCCAGCCTATACCCTTGTTGACGGTAAGATGAGTGTTGCTGCGGCTACCGCACAGACTGATGCTGAGACAACATTCACAGGTGCACAGACTGGTGCCAACTATAATGTATTGGTTAACGCTATTGCTGCTGCTCAGGCATCCAAGGATGCTTATGCAAAAACGGCACAAGCACTTACTGATGCTGGTACATTGGCTTCCAACTTTAACTTCGCAACCGCTGCGGCCACCACTACTTTTAATGATGCTATAACAGCAGTAGAAACAGCGTATAACGACGGAACGCTCTCTGATGCTAGCGCCGCTAATGCTGGAAATCTTGGAACAGTTCTTGTCGGCTGGCATGCAGTTCGTGCCGAGGCAAATTACACAATAGCTGAAGCTTATATGCAAAGCGCATGGAGCGATGGTGAACTGAACGACTGGTCAACGGAAGGTGATACAGATGGCTCCAACTTCCATGTTCCTTTCTTCCAGAATTGGACTGGCGATAGCAATAGCCTTGGAGAAGGAACGACCTCTGGTCAACTTACAGATCTTCCAAATGGTCTCTATAGCGTTTCTGCTCTTGTACGCGTTCGCATCAAGAACGGACAGGAAGAAGGCACAGTGCCCACTGGTATCACGCTGAAGGTTAACGACGGCGATGCCGTAGATGCCTGCACTGGAACACAGGTAAGCGGAACCCAGTTCTATCTTGGCACTATCGTGGCAGAAGGGCTCGTAAAGGATGGCACTCTTAACGCTGTATTTACTCGCGCTGCTGAGAACAACATCAGCTGGCTTAGTTTCAAGGATATTAAGTACACGAAGGTTCGCGATTTGACAGAAGAGGAAATGGCTGTTGTTCCCACGGGCATAACACTTGACAAGACCGAGGTAACCCTTACTGCAACTGAAACTTCTGTGACGCTGACACCGACCTTCACTCCTGAGGATGCCACCGAAATCGTTACTTGGACCAGCAGCGATGAGACTGTAGCTACTGTTGCCAACGGCGTTGTTACCGCAGTTGCTTCTGGTACGACTACTATCACCGTTACAAGCACACTGGACGAGAACGTGAAGGCTACTTGCGAAGTTACTGTTGACTTCCCCGAGACCGAGGTGGCTACTGAAGATGTGGTTATTGATGGTCCCGCCCTCTCAACCGTTACCTATGGCGAGAATTTGATTAAGAATGGTACGTTCGAATACCCCAATCCTTTCCAAGGTTGGAAGAGTGGTGCTAATGGTAATTGCGATGCCAATAATTACAACATCGTAACGGATGGCGATAGCAAGTACATTCAGGCTAAGGAAAGTAAAGGCGCTGGTGATTCACACTCTATCAGCACAGGTTGGGCCATTGAAAGCGGTAAGACCTATGTCTTCGGTTACAAAGTAAAGGCAACTGCTGCTGGCAATTCTCAGTATCATGTTGTTTCTATGACGAATACAATTGGAACAGAAACGGCAAAGGTTTCCAATGACGCTACTCCTGTGACCACCGATTGGACTGATGTTAAATACAAATTTACCAACACCGAAGGCTATGCTTTCGTTCAGTTCCGCGCTCGCTGGTTGGCTAACAGCACAAGCTTCGATGAATTCTATTTGGTAGAGGTAACTGGTGAAGAAACTGTAGGTAATGTTCAGTATGCTCTGGATGCTATTCCTACCGCCAACATCGGCACTGGTGCCTTCCAGTATAGTCAGGATGCCGTTGATGCTGCCAATGCTCTGGTACAGGGTACTGCTACCGTGGCTGACGTAGAGGCTGCTTACGAGGCTCTTACCACTGTCAATGCTCCCGCTGACGGTCAGCTCTTCAACGTAGTTCTTACCTATGGTGGCTGGACCTACGACAACAAGGCCATGACCTATATTGCTAATGGTCGCACGGATGCAGGTCTCTACAACATCCAGTACAAGGAGGTTGCTAACCAGAACCTGGCTCAGGCATTCACCTTCACGAAGGTTGAAGGCAACAACTACAAGATGTCGCAGATTGATGCCGACGGCAATGCTCGTTACATCTCTACGGGTGTGCCCTACAGTGGCAACACTGCTCAGATTCGTACCACCACCAATGCCGACGAAGCTCTGGTTGTAACCGTTATCCCGACCACGACCGATGGTAAGTGGAACCTGCGCAACACCGAAGCCAACAACTACATTGGTTCTCAGGACGCTGGTGTTTACACCGTGAACTCGCACATCGACTTCAACATCGTTGAGACACATAAGCCCTCTATCATCATCAACACGACTGCTGCCGGTTGGGGTACCACCATGCTGCCGTTCGCTGCTGAGAAGCCTGCTGACGTGAAGGTTTACAGCTGCGCAGAGGCCGATGGCGCTACGTTGACGCTCGTAGAAGTTGAGGCTTTGGAGGCTAACAAGCCTTACATCATCGAAGGTGCTTGGAACGAGACGCTGACTGGCGACGCCCAGGGTACTCAGCTCCAGTACACCGAGGGCATGCTGACTGGTACTTACGAGAGGATTCCTGCCCCCAACGGATGCTATATCCTGCAGAAGCATGATGATAAGGTAGGCTTCTTCCCCGTCGATACCGAAAAGGCTCAGCCCAGCGTACCTGCTAACCGTGCTTACCTGACGGCTCCCGAAGGCGGTGTTAAGGCCTTCTTCCTGGATGACGCAACTGGCATCAATGGTGTATTCGACGCTCTGCAGAATGGCGACATCTACGACCTCACCGGTCGCAAGGTTCAGCACATGCAGAAGGGCAATGTTTACATCGTTAACGGCCGCAAAGTGGTTGTAAAGTAAAAGAACGGACCCTCTCCCCAACCCCTCCCCCACAATGGGGAGGGGCCACGGGGAAGGATTAATAATATTGAACATTAAAAAATTCGATGATTATGAAAAAAGTATATTTGCAACCCGAGACTGAAGTTGTGCTCATTCAGCACACCAATATGATTGCCCTGTCCCTGCAACCCGATCCCGCTACGGGCGACGATGCCTTGGTAAAAGAGGACAACAATTGGGACATCTGGGGTGAAGAAGAAGCTGAGTAAGTAGCGCCTGAGGCGCTGGAGTACGCCTTCGGCGTGGCTTTAGCGCTTCGCGCTGGCAAAGGCCCTGACGGGCCTGGTAAACGAAATCCTCCGCAAGCAATCGGGCTTGCGGAGGATTTATTATGCAGGTGTGTACCTTTTTGTGTACACAAAGTTTGGCTGTATCAGATAGAATGAGTATATTTGCACCGTGAAACATTAGAAGTAAGACTGATATGAGTACACTGAACGTTCGAGACTTTAGGAGCAACATGGCCGCGGTGTTTGACCGCACCGACGCAGGCGAGAAAGTGCTTATCCGTCGCCGTAATAACTTATACACCCTGGTCCCAGTCACCGAAGACGACTTTGCTATCACGCCAGAATTGGCTGCTAAGATAGAAAAGGGGCGCAAAGAGTATCGTGAGGGTAGGACTATGGCCTTCCATACTGCGGCTGAGGCACAGAAATGGATGGATGAACTATGAGTTATCGGATTGAATACTCAAAGGAGGTACAGCCTTCGGCGTGGTATTAGCGCTTCGCGCTGGCAAAGGCCCTGACGGGCTTGGTAAACGAAATCCTCCGCAAGCAATCGGGCTTGCGGAGGATTTATTTTAACCGTTATCCCCTCACCTCTCACCTCTCACCAGCGCGTTAGCGCTCTATCTCTCATAACCAAAACCAATAAAACCCTTTGGCCAAGGTCCAGCCTGCTCCGCAGCCCTCTTGGCGGGGATAGCCGCATGGCCCTGAAACGCTGTTTCGTGCCTTGCCGCTCTTCCCGCCACGGCATTACATGCCCTGGCCTTTGCCAAAGAAAAACATTAAAAACCTCACAGGGAGATAGGTAAGTACTGGAGCATCGGAAAGGATTGTTTTTTGGAGTTTTTCTTGTTTTTATTAAATAGAAATTTATAACTTTGCCATGTTTTATAAAGTAGCGATTTAAAAAATAGAGATGGCACCTGAAATAAAACTTATAGAAAACGAAGGAATGAAAGCACGTAATGTCAAACGTGCTATGCAAATAGCTAAGATGTACAAGGAAGAAATTATTAATAAATGGGAGGAATATCATGGAAGCAAAAATCAAAAAAATTGAATTTGTGGATGGCCTTATCCTTACTACAACAACCGATGGGCATATTTTCTTTCGTTCATTAGATGATTTCCCCCTGCTGCGAAAAGCAACATCTTCGCAAAGGGAGGACTATACAATTGGTAAGTGGAGCGATGATGTGAGATGGGAATCAATAGATGAGGACATTTACATCTCAAGTCTTACCCAACAACCTTATCTACCTATGTCCTAAGACGCCAATAAGCCTAACGACAAACTAAATCCTCCGCAAGCAATCGGGCTTGCGGAGGATTGTTTTTTGCAAGAAATGTTTGCGGCATACGGAAGAAATGCTTATATTTGCACTCGATATTCCTTGAGAATCACAAGTACTACTTTGTATATTCCTTGAAAATTACAAGTATAAAAGTAGCGGGCAAAGTGCTATGTATAGTCGTATATTGCAGATAAACAATGAGTTGGATGGTAGTATATTCCTGTTTGGCGCTCGCCAGACGGGTAAGAGTACTATCCTGCGCCAGCAGTTTCCGAATCAGATATATTTTGATTTGTTGGATAGTACTATCCGCAACCGTTTACAACGTCAGCCCTCTTTGTTATACGATACGCTGAAAGACAAGGAATCGGGCACATTGGTTATCATTGATGAGATTCCGGAAGTGCCAGAGTTGCTGAATGAGGTGCATCGTCTGATTTCCGAGTGCGGACTGATTTTCATCCTATGCGGTTCCAGTGCGCGTAAACTTAAACGGAAGGGACACAATACCCTGGGTGGACGGGCTCTGCCTGTCTATCTCTATCCGATGGTGAGTGCAGAGATTCCGGACTTCGATATTGATCGTGCCGTAACGTTTGGCACACTTCCTTCGCACTATCTCTCAAAGAATCCCTCGCGTATGTTGGCTGCCTACATTGATGTCTATCTGAAAGAGGAAATCAAGGAAGAGGCTCTTGTGCGTAATCTTGGTGCATTCCAACGTTTTCTGGAGGTTGCGGCGCTTTCTGATGGCGAGATTATCAGTAACCAGAATGTTGCTCAGGATTGCGGCGTGAGTGCAACGACTGTCAATGCTTATTTCGACATTCTGGAGGACACGCTTATCGGGTATCGTATTCCTGCTTATACGAAGATGTTGAAGCGCAGGTTGGTGCAGTCTCCGCGATTCTATTACTTCGATGTGGGGATTGCTAACCATTTACTGCATCGGAAGGATTTGCGACGTGGTACACCTGAATACGGGCATGCATTTGAACATCTTGTCGTCCAGGAAGTCATCGCCTATATGCACTATCGCCATTGTGACGAGAAACTATCATATTGGCGTACTTATACGGGAATGGAGGTGGATATTGTTATTGGCGAGGCACGTGTGGCTATTGAGGTGAAGTCGGCAGAGGAAGTCATGAATAAGCACCTGAAGGGGCTGAAGTCTTTCGAGGGTGACTATCCTGATTGTCGATTGATTCTGGTTTCACTCGACCCGTTTAATCGTCGAATAGGCAATATCTCGTGTATGTATGTTACAGATTTCTTCCGTATGCTTTGGGCAGAAGGGGTGTAGTAGCGCCCAAAGCGCGAATAAAAGTTTAACGTTTAATCGACCCTTCGGGTCTGTTTAACGGTTTAACAATTAGCTCTCCAAATTAAAATCCTCCGCAAGCCCGATTGCTTGCGGAGGATTTATGTTTTTGTTGACCTTTTAACCCTTTATAGTGAGGGGCTACTTCGCCGTGAAGGAGGTTACGCTGGTGGTGCCCGTGTGACTGCTGCCGAGGTAGAGGCCGTGGAAGGCTGTGGTGGCGTCGGTGGGGGCTGTGGTGCTGTACTTCACGTTGTAGGTGGAGCCCGACTTCATGCCGGTGGCAGTGATGAGGCTGAGCGTGCTGCTGACGGAGGCGGGGAAGGAGTAGGTCACCAGGTTGTTGCCTGAGGCGTCGGCCAGCGTGTAGTAGCGTCCGGTCTGGTAGCTGACGCTGCTGGTGACGAAGGCATAGCCCTGCTTGGCGCCCGAGATGGTGCTGGAACTGCTGCCGCCACCCTGTGCACCGCCGGCGGAGATGCCGATGCCGGTGCCTGTAATCTGGATGTAGGAGTTGTTGTCGCAGTCGAAGCCTTCCTCGGGCGAGCCCTTTGAGGTGTAGGCAAAGGCTACGCCGTTGCCGATGGTGATGGCGCCCGTGCGGCCGTAGTTGCTATCGACGGCGTCGTTGCCGTTGGAGTAGCAGATGGTGATGCCTCCGTTGAAGAGGATGCTGCCGGCGGAGTTGATGCAGTCGTCGTAGCACTTGAGGTAGTGCTTGCCGCCCTGGATATCGACAGAGGTCTTGGACTCCAGGCCTTCGGCGCGGTCCTGGCTGGTGCTGACGGTGAGTTCTCCGCCCAGCAGTGTGGCCTTACCCTGTACCTTGATGGCCTTGGGGCTGCCATTGCTGCCACTTGACGAACCGCCGCCCGGGAAGCCTCCGCCTCCGCCGCTGCTGGTGTTCATGGCCGAACCGGTGGTGGTGACGCTGAGGGTGGGCCCCGTCTCGTCGCTGCGGCCCATCTGGAATGTCTGGTCGCCCTTGATGCCCTTACCGCCCTGTCCGCTCATGGTGATGGTGATGGTGCCGGCCTCGAGCAGGATGTTGCCGTTGCCCGAGATGCCCTTTGCCGTGACGTAGTCGCCGGAGCCTGACGTGCCGCCGCCGGCCGTGAGGGTGGCATTGGCATAGGTGGAGGTGGCGTCGGTCAGGGTGTAGGTGCGTGTGGTGCCGCTGGTCGAGTAGTTGCTCGACATCGTGTAGAAGTAGGCCGAACCCGAGGTGGGACCGGAGAAGGTGGAGGACTTCAGGGTGTAGGTGGTGCCTCCGCCCCAACCGCCTCCGCTGGTGTAGGTGCTCTGGAAGTAATAGGTGCCGGAGTCGCTCTTCTTGAAGTCGTAGTAGTAGAACGTCTTGGAGGTGTAGCCCACAGTAGCGGTTACAGTGCCGGTGAGTTGGGCCACCTGCGTGCCGCTGCTGTTGTAGAGATAGACGGTGCTCCATGCCGAACTGCCGCCTGGGCGACTGCTGTTGCTTGTGGGCACGTTGACATAGACGCGATACGACTCGGTGGCGGTCTCGCCACTGGTGTCGCTATCGACGGTCTTCGACGTATCGAGTGTCTCGCCCTTACCCGAGTTGGTGATGGTGATGTCGGTGGTAGCCTGGTCTTCGTTGATGGTGAGTATGCCGTCGGCCGACAGACCGCGTCCGGCAATGGCCGAGTTCGTGATGGTGAACTTGCCGCCCGAGATGGTGAGGTTGCCCGAGGCCTTTACGGCTGTCGTGTAACTGGGTTCGCCGTCCTCGACGATGTAGTCGCCGCTCTGCTTGATGACGAAGGTGCCGCCCGTAACGTTCAGGTCGGCCTTCGACTTCAGGCCCTTTACGGCTGCTCCCGTACTCTGGAGGGTCAGTTCGCCGCCCGAGATGGTCATCAGCGAATCACTCTTCAGGGCAGCCGCATCCTGACCCGTAAGGGTGAGGTCGATGGTGCCGCCGGTGACAATCATCTGTCCGTCCAGTTCGTCGCCCACGTCGCCCGTGGCTTCGGCCTGGATGCCGTCGCCCTTGACGTTGGTGGCCTTCAGGGTGCCGCCGTTCATCTTGAAGTACTGTCCGGCATGGACGCCATCGTTGGCTGCCGACGTGATATTGATGGTGCCGGCGGTGCGCTTGATGAGCATGTATTCCTTCGATGAAATGGCGTGTTTTACGTTACCCGTAAGGTTCAGGGTACCGCTGCCGCTGACCTCCAGGTGGCCCTTGGTGTAGAAGGCTGCCTTCTGTCCGCCATCGGCGGTGGCGTCGGCCAGGGTATTGACAGTTCCGTCAGCCAGTTCCAGGGCGATGCGCTTGCCGCACTTGATGTTGATGGCCTCGGCCGTGGAGCCCGTTAGGGTAAGGCCGTTGAGGCGGATGGTGGTCTTCAGCGAACCTTCGTAGAGGAACGAGCCGGCCGAACTGCTGCCGCTCAGTACGAAGCACATCTCGCGGTCGGTATTGGCGTTGACGAGGGTTACGTCGGCCCCGCTAATCGTCGTGGTGATGCCCTCGACGTTGGGCGTGACGCTGGCCGACGTTCCGTTGTAGGTGACATAGATGGTGTCGGCCACGACGGTCGTGGTATCGACCTCCGTGGGTTCCGTAAACGTGATGCTGTCGATGTCGGCGAGCCGGTAGGTGGTGCCCTTGATGGTCAGGGTGCCGTCGCCGTAGGTCAGTTCATCGCTGTCGATGTCGAATGCGGTGGCTTGTCCGTCCTTCCAGACATAAAACTTGGTGGGAAGCACGCCGGCTACGATTAGTAACGTAGCAGTCACTATTGCTGTCAGAAACACGCAAAATCTCTTCATTTTGTAACCTTTTTATATGAAATCTGGGTGCAAAGTTACTTTTTTCTTGTTATTAAAACAAGAATTTAACAAAAAATAAGGCCCAAGGCGCAGTGCCTCGGACCTTATTGACAAGTGGTGTGGGAGGATTGTTAACGGACAATCTTCTTACCGCCTTGGATGTAGATGCCCTTCCTCATCGTCGTGACGCGACGTCCGCTGAGGTCGTATGTCTGGGATGAAGCCGAGGGCCTTTCGGAGACCGTCTGGGCGATGCCGTCGGTGGCAGGGTCGTACATGGTGTATCGGCCGTTGGTAATCTGCTCGAGCGTGAGGGGTACATAGACCATGCAATAGCTGTTGGGTCCTTCCTCGTAGAAGAAGGCTATGCGGTTGTCGCCTTGCACACACATGGTGCTGTAGGCCGACAATGTGTTGCTGACCGTGATTCCCTGGCTCCATGTCTTGGAGATGAGCTCGGAGGTGTAGTTGTAGGTGGTGTTGTAGCTGAGGGGCTTGTACCAAATGCCCACGTCGCTACGGCTGTTGCCGTTGGGCAAGCTCTGCAGGGCGATGGGGTAGATGTTGTCGGGGTACTGGCCGTCGGCCCGTTTGCCATAGACGATGAGAATCTCGCCGTTGCAGGAGTTGTTGCCGACCTCTATGCCGTGGTCTTGCTGGTTGCTCTGGAGTGCATTGCCCCAACTGCCGGTGGTGAAGGTGTCGTCGTCGAACTTGAAGACGTTGAAGTAACGCCCGTAGGACTTACGTCCGCTCAGGAGGATGTTGCCGTTGGGCAGTTCTTCGACCTTGGGCTCGTCGCTTCCGCTGATGGCCTTGACGGTATTGGGCGAAAGGAGGTTCCAGGTCTGTCCGAAGTCGTCGGAATAGACCACGTAGGCACCCTGGACATTGTTGCCGCGGCACAGCATGGCCGCATAGATGCGATAGTAGTCGCCCCGCTTGATGAGTCGGCTTTGCAGTATCTTGCCGCTGCCGAAGAAGCCGCTGTAGGCATCGATGCTGTTACCAGCGTCGGTAAGCAGGGCACCTTCGACGCCCCAGAACTGGTCGGTGATGTCCTCGGGAGTGGTCCATGTCTCGCCGCCGTCGTGGCTGCGCATACGGGCTATGCGTGGGCGGCTGGCGGCCGTGGCACTGGGGTAGGGCACCTTGCCACTGACGCAGATGAGCAAGACCTCGTCGCTCTCGCGGTCGGCCACTACGGCAGCATCGCCATAGCCGTAGCCGAAGTAGGGATAGACGGAGGCGTTGGCCGGTACGCCGTCGGCAATGCAACGTGGGGCGTCCCAGGTCTGACCGTTGTCGAACGAGCGGCGCAGCATGAGATCAACCTCGCCGTAGCCGATGTCGTTTCCGCCGGGACGGTAGTCGTTGATGGCCAGGAGCACGTTGTTACGTGTGTTGACGATGGCCGGAATACGGTAAGGATGTCCCTCGGCACTGGGTGTGTAGAAGAGGTACTGGTATTCGTTGTCGGGATCGACTTGGATGTTCACCGTCAGCGTGCCGTCCTCGTTCTCCTCAACGCTCTCGAGAGAGTAGCCGTGGTAGCGCACCTTTTCGGTGACGGTCACCTGTTCGTTGGCAGGCAGGAAGAGGATGCTCTGCTGTTCGCCATCGTCGGCAGTGAGCGAAACACTGGAGGTGACGGAGCCATACTTCACGTCGAGGTAGGCCACGCGAGTATTGGTTGCGGGGTAGGGGTTGGTGCCGTTGATGCGGTAGGTGATGGTGCGTTCGGCAATGCGCTCGAAGTTCCAGTGTGTGCCGTTGCCGCTGGCGTTCCAGAACTTGATGGGGAAGCCCGTCTCGCCTCCGTAGCAGTTGATGCCCATGTCGGTGGTGGCACCTTGGAGGGTAATGACGTAGCCCGCACCGCTGCTGGCTGCGGCATAGGTGTCGAGCAGTGTCCAGTGGCTGGCCTGTCCGGCGGGTGTGAAATATACGGGTGTGGCCTTTTCGGCATTGTCGGCTGTCAGGGCCACTTCGCTGCCCATGGCGCGGTTGTAGATGACGTAGTCGTCGGCCGTGCCCACGAAGCACCAGAGGTAGGCGTCGCTACCGACGTCGAGTTTGGTATGCATCGGTGTGTCGTCGCCACAACTGCGGGCTGCCGAATTGGCATCCTCGACGGTGCCGAAGCGAATCCACTTCTCGCCATACGTCTGACTGAATATGTCGAGTGAGAACTGGGCATTGAGTGTCACCTCGCCGAGGGTGTTGGCATCGATGCTGGTGCCCAGGTTCTTGCCGTTGAGGAAGAATCCGTCGAAGTGATAGGCCGCGTTGCCAGCCTCGCCCGTCAGCGGAACTACTACGGTCGCGTCGGTGGGCACGTAGTTGAAGCGGCAGTTGCCCGTCTTCGTATCGCCTTCCAGAGTGAAGCGCCCGCGAGCCTGCGCCAGGTTACACTGGATGGTGATGGCGCGTGCCTCGGGGTTGGGAGCCTCGTACTTCACGAAGCAGAAGTCCGAACTGTAGTCGGTAGTGCTCTTGCTGAACGTCTTGGCAGCCTGGTCGAACTGCCCCGTGTTCTTGATGCAGAAGTAGAGACTCCGTCCGTCAGAGTATGTACCGTGTAGGGTCACGTTGCCTTCCTCGAAGGCGTCTTCGGCATTGATGGTCCACTCGAAGGGGCTGTTCTCCATCTTCTTGAATCCCAGGTAGCAGGTGGCATCGCTGGCGCTCTGGAGGACAAAGGTATCGTCGCCCGTCTGGGTGACGTTCCAGAGGTAAGCCGAACTGCCGGCAACGTAGGAGCCATTGAGGGCCAGTGTACCGTCGTTGTTGTAGAAGTACAACGGATTGTCGTTGTCGTTGTAGATGTAGTACGTGCCTCCGTCCTCAGGCAAGCCGATGGCCATGGAGAGAGACGTGATTACTGCTGTGCAGAGGAGAAGTAGGATCCTTTTCATAGCGGTATGGTTTAAGAGTGAATAATAGTTCGGTTCTTGGGTGTCTTATTCGATGCCTTGCTGGGTCTGTGCCTCGGTCATCATGCGACGCATGGCGGCCGTCTTGTCCTTCGGGCATATCATCAGCACGTCGCCCTCCTCGACGACCACCATGTCCTTCAGTCCTTCGATGAAGGCCGTGTGGCCCTTCGAGAGGCGGATGATGTTGCCTTGGCAGTTGCTGAGCAGGGCGGGGGTGTCGAGCAGCAGGTTATCGTTCTCATCAACCTTCTGGTGGGTCACCAGGTTGCCCCAGGTGCCGAGGTCGGCCCAGCCGAAGTTGCTCTCATAGACAAAGACGTTGCGGCTCTTCTCCATGATGGCCATATCGACGCTCAACTTGGGCAGCATACTGAAGAACTCGGGCAGGAACTTCGGGTCGGCCGTCTCGGCGTCGGCCATCATCTTGGGTATCTCCACCTGGTACTCGGGCACCAGTTGGTAGATGCTGTCGAGCATGGCATCGACGTTGAAGAGGAAGATACCTGTGTTCCAGAGGAAACTGCCGTCTTGCATGAAGATTTCGGCATACTGCTGTTCGGGTTTCTCGGTGAAGGCCTTTACGCGTGTCAGGTGTTCCTCGGGGCTGTCCTCACTCATCTGTATGTAGCCATAGGCCGTCTCGGGCCGTGTGGGGCGTATGCCCATTACGACCAGTCGGTCGCCTCCGGCGACGAAGCGCAGGGCTTTGGTGATGTCATGGCGGAAGTGCTCTTCGTTCAGGATAAGCTGGTCGGCGGGCGAGACGATGAGGTTGGCCTCAGGGTCGGCCTTCTTGATGACCACGGTGCCCCAGGCCACGCTGGCGAGTGTGCCGCGGTGGAGGGGCTCCTCCAGGATGTGCGTATCGTCGATCTGCGGCAGTTGCTCATAGACGTAGGGCAGATAATCCACATTCGTGGAGACGTAGATATGGTCGGGGTCCATGAAGCGGGCGTAGCGGTCGTAGGTATCTTGCAGCAGGGTGCGCCCCGTGCCGAAGATGTCGATGAACTGCTTCGGGTAGCTCTTGCGGCTCATGGGCCACAGTCGGCTTCCGATGCCGCCCGCCAATATGAGACAATAATCGTGATTTTTCATGGTAGCGTCTGGTTTATTCTATATAGGTTAGCCAGGCTATTCGGGTTAGATAGGCAAGTCAGGCTTATAATTTCTCGAAGGCTTCGCGGATGGCGTCGGCCGTCTGCTGCATCTCCTCCGGGGTGAACTGCTTCTTCGGGTTGGCGAAGTTCAGGTCGCGCTCGCTCTGCATCGGTACGAGGTGGATGTGGGCATGGGGCACTTCGAGTCCGAGCACGGCCTGGCCCACCTTGATGCAGGGCAACACCTGCTTGATGGCCTGGGCCACGTGCTTGGCAAAGACCTGCATGGCAGCCAGTTCCTCGTCGGTGAGGTCGAAGATGTAATCTACTTCACGCTTCGGGATGACGAGCGTGTGGCCCTTAGCCAGCGGGGCAATGTCGAGGAAGGCATAGAAGCGGTCGTCCTCGGCGCACTTGTAACTGGGAATCTCGCCCGCTACGATTCGTGAGAAGATGGTCATAGGTCGAAGGTTATGCTTGTGATTTCCAGTTCCACCAGTCCGGCGGGCACCTTGATGCTGGCCACGTCGCCCACGTGCTTGCCCAGCAGGCCTTGCGCAATGGGGGTGCCTACGCTGATCTTGCCTTCGCGCAGGTTGGCCTCGGTCTCGCTGACGATGGTGTACTTCATCGCCATGCCGTTCTTCCGGTTCTTCAGCCCTACGGTGGCCAGAATCTGCACGCTGCTCGTGTCCATGTTCTTCGTGTCGATAATCTTGGCCTCGAGGATGGTCTGCTTGAGCAGTGCAATCTTGTTCTCCAACTTTGCCTGATGCTCCTTGGCGGCATCGTATTCGGCATTCTCGCTGAGGTCGCCCTTGTCGCGGGCCTCGGCGATGGCAGCACTGGCGGCTTGGCGTTCCACGCTCTCCAGGTGCTGCAGTTCGGCTACCAGTTTGTCGTAGCCTTGTTGTGACATGTAAGCCATAGTTCTATTTGTCTTTTATGTTGTTACCTTAGTTTTTGAGTCGAATAAAAAGCGGAATCCCGACGAATCGCTTCGGCGGAATCCCATTCATCAAAATTATAACCTGTGGGCAAAGTTAGGGAGAAAATCCTAACCCTGCAAACATTTCCGCCGAAATTTGCGTTTTTAACTACTTTTTAACTTTGAAGACGACGAAGTTCTTCCCGGCGATGGTGACGTTGAGCTGGTTGCCTTCGGCCTGCACCTTGCTCTCGTGCGGTTCGATGGCCCGTGGGTTCTCGACGGTGTTCTCCAGGTCGTACTGGCTCAGGTCCAGCGTGATGGCCATCGCGTCGGCCAGGGTCTTCAGCCCTTCGAGACGGATGCTTACGGTGCGTGCCTCGTTGAGGGTGTTGGCCACCTTGACGATGACCTCGCCCCTGTCCTTATCCCATACGGCCGAGGCCAGTACACCGTCCTCGCCCTTAGCCGGGAAGTCGCTGTTTTGGATAGGCAGTACGTGGGTACCCCGGTTCTGGGCGTAGAGGGCCTGCACCCAGTAGCTTGCCGAGGGGGCCACGCGCAGGTTGTCGTACCAAATCATGTCGGGCCGCCACTGCCAGCCATCGACGTGGCTGAAGAGGGGAGCATACGTAGCCATGTGGACGACGTCGGCATTGCGCTCCAGCCCCGTCATGAAGGCGGCCTCGTAGATGCTGGCTCCGGCGTGGTTATACTTCTTGCCGCGGTCGTGGCAGGCATACTCGCCGGCGAAGACCTTCGGCCCGCGGCGGTCGTACTTGTCGTAGCGGTTCCACTCGTTCTTGAACCATGTGATGGGCCGATAGAAGTGCTCATCGACCAGGTCAGCCCGCTGGCGCTTCATGGCCTCCCAGCCGCGCTCGAACTCGCCACCTTCCGAGTTGGGGCCCGAGGTGCCGATAATCTTTATTTCAGGGTGAGCCCGGCGCACGGCGTCGGCAACTATCTTGACGCGCTTGAAGTAGAACTCGTCCCACTGCTCGTTGCCGATGGCCAGAAGCTTCAGGTTGAAGGGGGCGGGGTGCCCCATGTCGGCACGCACCTTGCCCCACTCCGAATCGGCCGGTCCGTTGGCAAACTCGATGAGGTCGAGGCAGTCGTCGATGTACTCCCTGAGGCCCTCCTCGGTGGCTGGTGCGTGGGCCGACTCGTCGTTCCAGTTCTGGTACTGGCAGGCCATGCCGACGTTCAGCACGGGCAGTGGCTCAGCCCCAATCTCCTCGCTCAGGAGGAAGAACTCGTAGAAGCCGAGTCCGTACGACTGGAAGTAGTCGGGATAGTAGCGGTACGTGAAGGTCGATTCCCAGCGGTTCTTGTTCAGCGGGCGGTTCTCGACGGGGCCCACCGAGTTCTTCCAGTTGTAGCGGTTGTCCAGGGTTACGCCCTCGACGATGCAACCGCCCGGAAAGCGGAAGACGCCCGGCTTCATGTCGGCCAGGGCCTGAGCAAGGTCGCGGCGCATACCGTTCTCATGCCCCATCCAGGTATCTACGGGGAAGAGGCTCACGTGCTCCACATCCATCGTGCCACTGCCGCTGCGGCCGTTCTCCTCGCAGAGGAACAGGCGCAGGTGGGCCTTGCTGACAGTCTTCCGGCTCCGTAGGACTACGGTGTACTTCTGCCAGTCGCGGCTGGTCACCTTTATGTCTTCCTGGGCAAACTCCTGGTGCTCCTCGCTGGTGTAGGGCTCTACGAGTTGTACGCGAAGCATTTGGGTCTTGCCGTCGGGCACGCGCGCGTATATACTAAAGCGGTATTCCTTGCCCTGCTCGACGCCTATGCCGAAGTACCCTTCGTTCTGTAGTCCTGTCCACCAGTCGCCGTGGCCCATGGTGGTGAGGCGGGCGTAGTGTGGGTTGCGGTCGAAGGGACCGTCGTCCAGGATGCTTACCTTTCCGAAGGCCTGCCAGCCCATGAGTGGGTCGGGCGTGAACTCGAACGAGCGGTTCTTCACCAGTTCGCCATACAGTCCGCCGTCGGCGGCGTAGTTGATGTCTTCGAAGAAGATGCCGTACATCGTCGGCTGGACGGGGGCTCCGGGCTTCTGGGTCTGTACGGTCAGCACATTGTCCTGTGCCATGGCGCCTGAGCCTGCCACGAGGGCGAGGCCGAGCAGTAGATTGCGTAGTTTCATGTCGGTATGTTTTTGTTTTTAGTTAGTTTCTCGGTGTAAAGATAGGGATAAAATGCCACACGACCAAGCGAATGGGCCAAAACTTCGCGAAACCGCCGCCCCCGCGCCTAAGTGTTTCCCCGGAATCTCTTAAGTGTTTCCTCGGAATCTCCTAAGTGTTTTGTGCGAATCACTTAGGCGTTACCGCCCCAACGCCTAATAGTTTGTTGCAAAAGATAGTTATCTTCACGCTGCAAGATAGTTATCTTTCAACTGTAGGATAGTTATCTTTCGGTTGTAAGATAGTTATCTTTCACCGAGAAGATAGTTATGTTTCGGTGTTGACGCCTAAGCGATTCGCGGGAAGCACTTAGGCGTTGGGGGCAAAAGCATTAGGCGTCTTCGCCAAAAGCCTTAGGCGCTCCCGCCCCAATCCTTAGCCACCCGCGCCCCAATCCTCAGTCGCCCGTGCTCCAATCCTTAGGCGCCCGCGCCCCGAGGCCCCCTGGCGGGGTGCGGGACGCAAATTTCTGTAAGATTTCTCGCCTCGGGCTTGCTCCGTTCGCGCCTTTTTGCTATATTTGCGCTATCAATGCGCGGATACTCTAACTAATACATAGACAGACTATGGCACTAATCAAATCCATCTCAGGCATCAGGGGCACCATCGGCGGCCACACGGGCGACACGCTGAACCCCCTGGACATCGTGAAGTTCACTTCGGCGTACGCTACGCTGATTCGTAAGACCACCAAGGTCGGAAGCAACAAGATTGTCGTCGGACGCGACGCACGCATCTCGGGCGAGATGGTCAGGAACGTCGTCTGCGGCACCCTTATGGGCATGGGCTTCGACGTAGTAGATATCGGCCTGGCCACTACGCCTACGACCGAAATTGCCGTGACGATGGAGGGGGCCTGCGGCGGCATCATCCTGACTGCCAGCCATAACCCCCGCATGTGGAATGCCCTGAAACTGCTGAACGAGAAAGGGGAGTTCCTGAACAAGCAGGAGGGAGAAGAGGTGCTGCGCATAGCCGAGGCCGAGGACTTCGTCTATGCCGACGTCGATCATCTCGGCCACTATCGCCGGGACGACTCGTACGACCAGAAGCACATCGACCTGGTGAAGGGCCTCGAACTCGTAGATGTGGAGGCCATCCGAAAGGCTAATTTCCGCGTGGCCCTGGACACGGTGAACTCGGTGGGCGGCGTCATCCTGCCCAAACTCCTTGCCCAGTTGGGCGTGGAGACCGTGACGACATTGTACGGCGAGCCTACGGGCGACTTCCAACACAACCCGGAGCCGCTGGAGAAGAACCTGGCCGACATCAAGGCACTCATGCAGAAGGGCGAGCACGACATTGCCTTCGTGGTTGACCCCGATGTCGATCGTCTGGCCCTCTTCTGCGAGGACGGCACGATGTACGGCGAGGAATACACCCTCGTGACCGTGGCCGACTACATCCTCCAGCATACGCCCGGCAACACCGTCTCTAACCTCTCCTCGACCCGCGCCCTGCGCGACGTCACCCGCAAGTACGGCCAAGAGTACAACGCCGCCGCAGTGGGCGAGGTGAACGTCGTGACGAAGATGAAGGAGACCCATGCCGTCATCGGCGGCGAGGGCAATGGCGGAGTCATCTATCCCGCGGCCCACTACGGTCGCGACGCCTTGGTTGGCATCGCCCTTATCCTGACCTACCTGGCCAAGCGCGGGCTGAAGACAAGTGAACTCCGGGCCACCTACCCCCCGTACCAGATAGCCAAGAACCGCATCGACCTGACGCCGGAGACCGACGTCGATGCCATCCTGCGGAAGGTGAAGGAACTCTACCGCAACGAGGAGGTGAACGACATCGACGGCGTCAAGATAGACTTCCCCGACAAGTGGGTGCACCTCCGCAAGTCGAACACGGAGCCCATCATCCGTGTCTATAGCGAGGCAGCCACCATGGCCGAGGCCGACGAGATAGGCAAGAAGGTGATGGACGTGGTGTACCAGATGACTGGTGCGGAGGCGTGATGACGTAATAACGGAACAACGTAATAACGAAAGACTATGCTTACCCAGATTATCAACGGCCGCATCCTTACGCCCCAAGGCTGGCTCAAGGACGGCAGCATCATCATCCGAGACAACAAGATACTGGAGGTCACGAACTGCGACCTCGCCATCATCGGTGCCAACATCATCGACGCCAAGGGCATGTACGTAGTGCCCGGCGGTATTGAGATGCACGTACACGGCGGTGGCGGCCGCGACTTCCAGGAGGGTACCGAAGAGGCCTTCCGCACGGCCATCGAGGCTCATGCCAAGCACGGCACGACGAGCATCTTCCCGACGCTCTCGAGTTCTACCGTGCCCATGATTGAGCAGGCGGTGGAGACCTGTAGCAAAATGATGGCCGAGCCCGACTCCCCCATCCTGGGCCTGCACCTCGAAGGGCACTACCTCAACCCCCTGAAGGCCGGTGCACAGATACCCGAGTGGCTGAAGGACCCCGACCCCAACGAGTACATCCCCATCGTCGAGAACAGTCCCTGCCTGAAGCGTTGGGACGCCGCCCCCGAACTGCCGGGTGCCATGCAGTTCGGTAAGTTCTGTGCCGAGAAGGGCATCCTGCCCAGCATCGCCCACACCCATGCCGAGTACAGCGACGTGAAGACGGCCTTCGAGGCAGGCTTTACCCACGTGACCCACTTCTACAATGCCATGCCTGGTTTCCACAACAAGCAGGGCTACAAGTACGAGGGCACGGTGGAGAGCGTCTATCTGATCGACGACATGACCATCGAGTGTGTGGCCGACGGCATCCACGTGCCGCCCACCATCCTGCGCATGGCCTATAAGATTAAGGGCGTAGAGCGCATGGCCCTCATCACCGACGCCCTGGCCGTGGCTGCTGCACCCGCCGACGCCGTCGCCTTCGACCCCCGCGTCATCGTAGAGGACGGCGTGGCCAAACTGAACGACCGTTCGGCCCTGGCCGGCTCCATCGCCACCACCGACCGCCTTATCCGCACGGCCGTCAACCTGGCCGAGATACCCCTGGAGGATGCCGTGCGCATGGTCACCGAGACCCCGTCGCTCATCATGAAGGTCAACGACCGCAAGGGCACGCTCCAGCGTGGTAAGGACGCCGACATCATGATTCTGGACGAGAAACTCGACATCCGCTGCATCTGGCAGATGGGTCGGATTATTGAGAACACCCTGTTCTGACACTTATGACTAAGAAGACCGTATGCCTGTGGATGGCCCTGCTGGGGCTGTCCACCTTGGCCTTTGCACAAGGCACGGCCGACGACTACCGGCGCGCCTATGCCGTGCGGGGCAAGTATTCCTCGAAGATGAAGTATGGCGACGTGCAGGCCCACGCCATGCGCGGCGAGCACAAGTTCTGGTACTCCTGTACGGGCGACTCGGGACAAGTCTTTAAGGAGGTCGATGCCGACCAGAATACCGTGACCGTGCTCCCCGGCAATCCCCAGCCGCCCAGGCAGCGCCATTGGGGCGGCGGCCCGCAGCGCCACTGGATGGAAGTGCCCGACGAGAAGGACGGAACGCGGCGTTCGCCCGACGGCCAGACGACTATCTTCCACCGCGACAACGACCTGTGGGCAAGTACCCCCAATGATACGCTCGGCCACCAGTTGACCCACGACGGCGACTCTGCCTACTACTACTCGGCCTGGGGCTCCTTCTCGCCCGACGGCCGCTACTATGCCACGGTCAAGATAAAGCCGGCCCCGAAGCGCTACGTCTATTATGTGGAGTCGTCGCCTCGCGGGCAGTTGCATCCCATCCTCCACAAGCAGGAGTATGCCAAGCCGGGCGATTCGCTCAACTATCGCGTGCCCGTCATTGTCGAGGTGGCCACGGGGCGCGTCGTAGAGCCTCGGACCGACCTCTTCCGCCACCAATACCACGTCTCGGCTCCCGTATGGGACAAGGACGGGCGGACCGTGACCTTCGAGTTCAACGAACGGGGGCACAAGACCTTCCGCGTGCTGGAACTATCGGCCGAGACGGGGCTCGTGCGCACCCTCATCGAGGAGACCAACGACAAGTACGTCAACTACGGGCGCCAGCAGCGCATCGACCTGGAGGACGGCAAGCACATCCTCTGGACCAGTGAGCGCGACGGTCGTAACCACATCTACCTGTACGACCGCCAGCGGGGCCGACTGGTACGCCAGGTGACCAAAGGGGAGTTCTACGTCCGCGACATTCAGCATATCGATGAGAAGCAGGGCGTCATCTACTTCTCGGCCAACGGTCGCAGTGGCCTGCGCGAGAGCGACCGCCGCAAGACGGTGGAGGACCCCTACCTGATTCACTACTACCGCATCGGGCTCGACGGCAAGCACCTGACCTGCCTCACCCCCGAAGAGGGCAACCACAGCGTGACTTATACCCACGACATGGCCTACCTCATCGATACCTATTCGACCATTACCACGCCGCCCGTCACCGTGCTCCGCTCGGGAAAGGACGGGCAGATACTGCGCACACTTGAGACGGCCGACATCAGCGACCTGAAGCGCGAGGGATGGAAGGCCCCGGAGGTGTTCGTGGCCAAAGGTCGTGACGGCGAGACCGACATCTGGGGCATCATCTGCCGCCCCTCGAACTTCGACCCGTCGCGCAGTTATCCCGTCGTCGAGTACATCTACTCCGGACCGGGCGACCAGTATGTGCCCAAGTCGTTCCGCCCCTGGATTTGGGGCATGGCCGAACTGGCCGAACTGGGCTTCATCGTGGTGCAGATGGATGGCATGAGTACGTCGTTCCGCACCCGCCAGTTTGAGGAGGTGTGCTACAAGAACCTGCGCGACTCGGGCTTCCCCGACCGCATGGCCTGGATTCGGGCTGCCGCCCAGCAGTATCCCTATATGGACATCGACCGCGTAGGCATCTACGGATGCTCGGCCGGCGGGCAGGAGGCCTTGGCTGCCCTGCTCTTCCACGGCGACTTCTACAAGGCGGGTTATGCCGCCTGTGGGTGCCACGACAACCGCATGGACAAGATTTGGTGGAACGAGCAGTGGATGGGCTATCCCGTCGATGAGAGTTACGTGGCTTCGTCGAACGTCGAGAATGCCCACTTGCTGGAGCGTCCGCTGATGCTCGTCGTCGGTGAACTGGATGACAACGTTGACCCCGCCTCGACCATGCAGGTGGTGGCCGCCCTGGAGCGGGCCGGCAAGGACTTCGACCTCGTGGTCATCCCCGGTGCCCACCACACGATGGGCGAGGACTTCGGCGACCATAAGCGCTACGACTTCTTTGTCCGTCACCTGCTTGGCCTCACGCCGCCCAAGTGGAGCGAACTGAAGTAGCGGACAGGAAAAAGGGAGACCGGCCCTTGCTCATGCTGGAGCAGGGGCCGGTCTCTTTGTTTCCGTAGGCGCGCTTAGAGGTTGTCGCGCTCGATGTCCTTGAAGTACTTGTAGGTGCCGTGCTTCAGTTCGTCGGTGGCAGCCTCGTCGCAGACGATGATGGCATGGGGGTGCTGCTGGAGGGCACTGATGGTCCACTCGTGCGAGACGGCGCACTCGATGGCGTGGTGCAGGGCACGAGCCTTGCCATGGCCATTGGCTACGATGAGCACTTCCTTGGCATCCATCACGGTGCCGACGCCGACGGTCAGGGCCGTCTTGGGCACCTTGTTCACATCGTTGTCGAAGAAACGGCTGTTGGCGATGATGGTGTCGGTGGTAAGGCTCTTCACGCGGGTGCGGCTTGTGAGCGAGCTGAAGGGCTCGTTGAAGGCGATGTGTCCGTCGGGACCAATGCCGCCCATGAAGAGGTCGATGCCGCCGGCCTCACGGATGGCCTGCTCGTAGGCGGCACATTCTGCCTGAAGGTCGGGGGCGTTGCCGTTGAGGATGTGTACGTTCTCCTTCTTGATGTCGATGTGGGAGAAGAAGTTGTTCCACATGAAGCTGTGGTAACTTTCGGGGTGCTCCTCAGGCAAACCGACGTATTCGTCCATGTTGAAGGTAACGACATGCTGGAAACTGACCTTACCGGCCTTGTTCAGTTCGATGAGGTGCTTGTAGAGTCCCAGGGGCGAAGAACCGGTGGGGCAACCCAGCTTGAAGGGTTTCTCGGCAGTGGGCTTGGCCTCGTTGATGCGTGCGGCCACGTACTCGGCGGCCCAGCGCGACAGATTCGCGTAATCAGGTTCGATAATTACTCTCATAGATATAAAAGTTTAAGGGTTTAATTATTTTCGTGGGCGGAAGGTGGCGGGCTGGCCTTCGGTCTCGTAGATGCACTGGCGCAGGTCGCGCGGACTGATGCGTACGGCATCGCGCGTCAGTTCGGGCACGTTGTAGCTCTTCAGCAGGAGGATGTTGTGCTCGGGGTCGCGCTGGGGCATACAGAAGGCCTTGTGGGCATGGCCCTTGCGGTCGAAGTAGGTGATGAAGGCGCGGCTGTAGTTACCGTCCATGCGACGGGTGGCGAAGACAATCCAGCGGCCGTTCGAACTCCAGGTGTGATACGAGTCAGCAGCCTGGGGGCTGTTGGCCTCGGTCAGGGCATAGGTGGAGTCGCGTTGGAGGTCCTTGACGAAGAGGTCGCTCGAATGGTGCCAGATGTGGAACTGGCCGTAGTCGCCCTCGGCATAGAGCAGATAGCGCCCGTCGGGGCTGACACGGGGGAAGGAAGCACTGCGCTGGCGACTGGCACAATCGACTACCATCTCCGTGGGACCGAAGTGGCGCGTTGAGGGGTCGAAGGCCATGCGGCGGATGTCGTAGAAGAAGTGGTCGTAGAGGGTCACTTGGCGTATCTGGCGCATGCTGTCTGGTGTCTCGGTAGGGTCGAAGGGCTCGAGCGACGTGCAGTAGTAGAGCCACTTGCCATCGGGCGACCAGCAGGGGAAGGTCTCGAACTGCGTGGTGTCGTTGAGCACCATGCAGACCTCGTTCTTCTCGGCATCGTAGAGCAGGAGGTCGCTGGCCTGGTCCTGCACCTCAATCTTCTCGTCGTGCATCATGTGGAAGGCCTGGCCTGTCTTGTTCGTGCTGAAGGCCACGAGCGGCAGGGTGGGGTGCCACGAGGGATAGACGCCAGCCGTCAGTATGCTGTCGCCCTTGATTTGTACCTTCTGGGCCTTGCCGTCGCGTACGATGATGGTGCCGCCGTGCTGGGCGCGGACGTGGAAGAGCATGTGGCGGGTCGAGTAGTTCTGGTAGTTGTGGCAGTTGACGCAGTGGTTATTCTCCTCCTCATAGACACGGTTGTTCTCATAGATGGGCCGCTCGTCGAAGTTTGTCAGGTTGCGCTGGTAGAGTCCCAACTGGCGATAGAGTTCGTAGCCGGGTTCGATGAGGCGGTACGACAGGTAGGGGTCGATGTCCTCCTCGGCTACGGTGAGCGTGTGGGACTTGAACTTCACCCATCCCCGTGGGAACTGGGCATAGACGTTGACCTGTATGTCGGCTCCGCGGTTCTCCTGCAAGAGTTGACGCCACGCGACGGAGTCGATGTCCACCTTCAGGTCCTTGCCGCCTCCCGTTACAAGGTGTCCGCTACGCTTACCCGTAAACTCAGCCACGACGGCGGTGGGCTCGCTTTCGAGCAAGGCGAAGTTGAGCGGTGCAATGTTGGCCGGGATGGTGATGTCTGTATAGTCGGGATACAGGCTGGCCACGCTGTCGGCCTCTGTGAACTGGCTGGGCACGGTATAGGTCTTATGGCCGCAGGAGCAGAGGAGGAACAGGAAAACCCACCCCAGTCCTCCCTTAAGGGTAGGGAGTATATAGTTCCAATACTTATATATATTCATAGCGTCCTTAGTTCACGCCCTGGTTGCTGCTGCCTTCGTTCTCCTTGGTGTGGCCGCGGGTGGCCTTCAGGTTGCCGAAGAAGTAGTAGTAGGGGTAGTATCCTTTGTACTTAGGGAAGAGTTCGCGCGCGTGTTCCTTACGTGTATCGTAGTCTCCGATGTAGGCTTTTACGTCCTGCATGAAGTTGAGCAGACGGGTGCGGTTGTATTCCAGTCCGGGGTAGAGTTGCAAGACATCGGGATTCTTGGCCGACATCATGAGCAGGGCTTCGGCAAAGGTCTGTGGTGGCAGGGTTCCGCGCATGGGCTGACAGCGGTAGATGAACTCTGGCATGGTCTTCGTATAGACGTGTACCAACAGACTGTTCCACAGGGCGTTGATGCTGCGGCCTTCGGTCAGTGCGGCATTGTAGCCCAGGAAGGCGGGCTGGGCAAAGAGGTTCTCGAACGAGTCGCGACTGGGTTCGGTCAGGCGTACCATCTTGAACTCGGGGTCGGCGTTCACGAGGTCCATGTTGTGGAGCATTGGCTTGTAGCGACGAATGAAATCGCCCTCGAAGGGCACCTTCTCCAGTATGCGCAGGTACTTGCTGGCCACGGCCCATTCGCCGCGCAGCAGTGAGCATTTGGCGAGCATCTTCAGACTACGCAGCGAGGGGCCGTTCATGGTCAGGTGTTCCATGGCATGGCGCGTAGCCGTCTGTACGAGGCCGGCATGCAGGTCGCAGTCCATCAGATAGTAATTGGCTATGTAGGGATTGTCGCGGTTGAATCCGTGGATGTAGGGGTCGTCATAGTCCATCCGGATATCGAAGAGACGAGAGGCCTGTTCACCTGTCTGCACGAGTGCGATGGCATAGTAGGCCGCAATTTGTCGGTACGAAAGGTCGGCACGGGCGCGAGCCGTTTCGGCCATGCCTCGCCAGTCTTCCTCGAGCATCTGCCGTTGCATGGTGGTGACCACACGCACGTAGGGGCGCATCCACTGGGTGATGGCCATGGCCACGGCTATGCAGAGGACAATCATGGCCAGTTGGGCCCGATTCTGCCGGGGAGTCTCGTCCTTAGGCGGACTGACAATAGGTGGGAACCGATGGCCATGGGCAAACGAACGGATAATCAAGGCCAGGATGAGCAGAACAAGGAAGCACAAAAGGGGAATGCCCATAATCATGCCTGTCTGGGCCTCGAAGTAGATATCGAAGCCCAAGTAGGCCGTAGCGCCCAGATAGAGCATGGCCGGCAGGTACTGGATGAGACGCCACCAGCCGCGTAGGCGCAGGCAGTAGCCTAAGAGCCACGTCGAGCCACTGACCAAAAAAGCGGTGATGAGGGCGCCCACCACGGGCCAACGATAAAACTGAAGCAGTGCCAAGCCGGCCCACCAAAGGGCAGCCCAGGGGCGGCCGTCCATGTATTGCATGAGGGTCTCGTCGAGAGACCAGAACGAAGACTCGCGGGCTATGCGGAAGACGTCGCCGTACCACAACCAAGCCCAAAGCCATACGAGCACGAAAAAGACGACGGCCACGGGCAGCAACAGTGGCTTGCGCTCTTTCTGTTGCTTGGGCTCCTTCCGTGCCGAGGGTAGGGGCCTGGCAGGTTTGTGGACTTTGTTATGCTTTGCCATAACACTGCAAAATTACATATTTTTCGGCATACAGGCAAAAGATTATCCAAATATTACTTATCTTTGCACTACGAACCATACCGAAAGCCATGAAACGAACCATGCTTCTGCCCATCCTCCTATGGATGGCCGGCGTTGCGGCCTGGGCCCAGCAGCGCTATGTAATTTACCCCATTCCCCAGCAACAGCAACTGACCTCGGGCGAGGCCCGGCTGACCAGCCACGTGAACATCGTGGCCGAGTCAGGCATCGACCAGCCGACGGTGGATCGCGCACGGGCCATCTTGCTCGACCACGGATTTACGGCTTCGATGTCCCAGCGGGCCGATAAGAAGGCCTCCAACCTCCTGCTCGGTGTGAACGGGTCGCGCGGCCTGGCCGACCGTGAGGTGGAACGTCGCGGATTGAGCCGCGAGGTGTTCGGTCGGCAGAAGTACGACCGCCACATCGTCAGTCTCACGGCCGACAAAAAAGGGCGTGGACAGTTGCTCATCGTAGGCGAGACCACCGATGCCGTATTCTGCGGCCTGGCCACCGTCGAGCAGATGCTGGATCAGCATCGGGAGGCTTTGCCTTGCGTCCGCTTCTACGACTACGCCGACATCCGCACGCGCGGGGTCATCGAGGGCTACTACGGCGTGCCCTATAATGCTGAGGTGACGAAGGACCTCTTCCGCTTCATGGCCCGCTACAAACTGAACACCTACATGTACGGCGCGAAGTCCGACCCCTACCACACCCGCTTCTGGGGCGACGCCTATCCCGCCACCATCACTCCCGAGCAGGAGCGCATCGGCTACCTGACGCAGTCGATGTTGCGCGACATCGTCAGCGTGGCCCATGCCTCCAAGGTGAACTTCATCTGGGCCATCCATCCCGGGACGGCCTTCACCAAAGCCGAGAGCACGGATGTCATAGACCGCATTATGACGAAGTTCGGTTCGATGTACGACCTCGGCGTGCGCCAGTTCGGCCTCTTCGTGGACGATGTGGGCGTGCCCACCGACGCCCCGACACTCAAGTTGAATGCCGACCGCGTGAGCGCCTTGCAGAACCGTATCGACAGCCGATGGAACCGCCTTGGTGCTGCTCCTGCCGACACGGTGAAAGCCTTGCAGTTCGTGCCCCAACTCTATGCCTTCTCGTGGGTGAAGCCAGAGGTCGGGAGACAGTTCTTCCAGTCGCTTAGTTCCACGCCCTCGAAGGTGGACATCTACATCACAGGACGCAACGTCTGGTCGGTGCCTAACTCAGAGGATTTGGCTACGGCGAACGGATGGCTTGGTCGCGAGACCGCCTGGTGGTGGAACTATCCGTGCAACGACAACGACGTAACGAAACTGTTCCCTGCGGACACGTACACCAACTTCCGCGACGAGAAGCACATCGACAACAACGCACGGATGGAGCCCGCCCTCAGGGGGACGAACACGCTCATTGCCAACCCGATGCAGCAGGGCGAGGCTTCGAAGATTGCCCTCTTCAGCCTGGCGGACTACGCCTGGAACACGGCAGCCTTCGACAATATGCAGAGTTGGCAGGCCTCCCTGCCCGCCGTGGTGGGGAAGGAGAACGCCGACGCACTGCGGCGCGTCGTGCCCTATCTGCGCTATTTCGACGAGGAAGCCTTGGGGCGTCTTGTCGATGACTATAAGCAGTCGGTGGAGCAGGGGAGTCCCCGTCCCGAGGCGCTGCTGAAGGAGTTGGAAGCGGTGGAGAAGGCTTGCCACAAGCTCGATGGTCTGTCGCGTTCCGCGGATGCGGGCCATCGCCTCTTCTACGAGGACATCCGGCCTTGGCTCTCCAAACTGGAGGCCATGCTGCAACTGACGATAGTCATGCTGAAAAACCAGAATGCCACGGGCGATGCCGACTTTGAGAATGATAAAGCCTTCCAGTTCGAGATACTGAGCGGGTTGGGCGACGACATATCCCTTTCGGTGCAGACGGCAGAGCCCAGTGCCCGCGTTCTGCGACCCTTCATCGAC
Source organism: Bacteroidaceae bacterium (assembly GCA_017469925.1). Classification (GTDB taxonomy): domain Bacteria; phylum Bacteroidota; class Bacteroidia; order Bacteroidales; family Bacteroidaceae; genus Physcousia. The sequence continues at coordinate 30,351 of JAFUFK010000008.1, forward strand.
TGGTTGAAAGAACATAGAAAGAAGTAATACCAAGTTAGTTATGGAGAAGAACGCCACCTTGCCCAACGACCCTCAGCCCTGGACGGTGCTCCGGAGCGAGTACCTGATTCGACGCCCTTGGCTGACGGCACGTCGCGACTGTGTGCGCCTGCCCAGCGGTGTGGAGAACGACGAATACTGGATACTGGAGTACCCGACGTGGATTAACGTCATAGCCATCACGACTGACGGGCGAATGGTCTTGGAGCGCCAGTATCGCCACGGACTGGGCTCGACGGAGTGGGAGATTCCGGCCGGTGTGGTCGAGCAGGGCGAGGAGCCCGAGCAGGCGGCACGGCGGGAACTGCTGGAAGAAACGGGCTTCGGTGGCGGTCGCTGGACGGAGTTGGGGGCGTACACGCCTAATGCCAGTGCCTGCACCAACCTCTCTCATTCGTTCTTGGCCTTGGGCGTGGAACGCGTTGACAATCAACATCTGGAACCCACGGAAGACATTACCATCCACCTCCTTCCGCTGAACGAGGTGCGCCGCATCTTGGAGTGCGACGGCTTCAAGCAGGCCCTCATGGCGGCTCCCCTTTGGAAGTTTTTTGCGCAACACAGAGAAGAAATCGAGAAACATTAAGGTCCTTTGGCCTTTGCTCCTAGGCGTTGTGCCTCTTACGCCTAGGCGTAAAGCCGATAGCTCCTGGGCGCAAACATAAAAGCCCCCTGGCTCCGACGTGCGGAACCGGGGGGATAACTTCTTCGGCCTATGGAGCCGCGGCGATTATTCAGCCTCGCTGAACTCGTCCTTGCCTACGCCACAGAGGGGGCATACCCAATCCTCGGGCAGGTCTTCGAAAGCCGTGCCGGGCTGGATGCCATTGTCGGGATCACCTACTGCGGGGTCGTACTCGTAACCGCAAACGTCGCATACGTACTTTTTCATAGTCTTTGTTGTTTTAAGAGATTATTTAATGATGGTCTTTTTACCGTTCACGATGTAGATGCCGGCCTTCGTTGCCTTCTCGATGCGGCGGCCCTGGAGGTCATAGATAGCCTCGCCATTGCCAATTGTTAGTTGCCCATTGCCAATTGAACGGATGCCCGTGGCATCCCCCATGTTGAAGGTGAAGGGAGAGGCAGTCTCCACTTCCACCACGCTCTGGCCATCGGCCGACAGAATCTTCACAGCCTTCAGCTCCTGATAACTGCCGGTCTTGACGGCCACGTTCTTCAGATTGAGGTTGACGTTGCCGCTGACCACTACGGGCTTGCCGGCGGCTACGCTTTCGGCATTCGTTACGCTCAGTACTTCGTCGTCGTAGCTGGCGGTCTGCAGGCCAGGCAGGTCGGTGCTCGTCACGTCGAAAGGCAGGTCGAGGGCAGCCTTGCCGTCGATAGTCTTTTTGAAGGTTACGCTTTGTGCCTCTACGTCAACCGGGATGTAGGCAGGCAGGTCGCCGTTGAGCACGAGGCTTGCGGCGGTGTTGTCCTGACCGATGACGTTAGGCGTAGAAGTGATGTTCTCGGTGGCGTTATTCGAACCGATGACCGCAATGGCGTTTTCGGGCAGGTACTGGCTCAGGTCGGTCTTAGTGCCGGCCCACCAGGTCTTGTGCTCGTCTTCGTTACCGAAATAAACCTCTTCGCGATAGACCTGTGCCGTTCCGCTCTTGAAGTAGGGGCAGGGAACGTCCGTCATGTTAGGCTCGGCAGCTACGACGATGTAGTTATCGACACCGAGTGTGCGCAACTGAGTGGGCAAGGTAACGCTCTTGGCATTGGTAGCCCAGATGAGGTTGCCGTCGAGGTCGTAGAACTTATGGCCCAGGTAGCCAGTGCCCTTGAAGGAGATTGTGCTGCCCGAGATGGTGAAGTAGTCGCCCGATACGGCGTACTCGCTGCGGCCGTCGTACTCCTCGTAGTCGCCAGCTTCGCCCACGGGATAGCCGTTGCCGAGTTCGTCGTGCTGAGCGGTGTCGTTCGTCTTCTTGCCGTTAGAAGCAGGCTGGCCCTCGAAGATGTTGTTCGGGTCGGCATCCTTCATGGGCGAGATGTGGTCGTCGATGAACATGATGTTGCCCAGTTTCTTCGGATACTTCTGCATATACTTCTTGGCCTCGTTGATTTCGGTTTGGGTCGTGGTTACGAGATAGTTGCTGTAGTCGCCTACGTGGAACTCGTTGACGGGGATGAACATGCCGTATGCCTCGAAGAACTCCGAGAGGTCGGCTTGGGCCACATCACATATCATCTTGGCCAGATGCAGGTAGTCGCGTGCACCAGTGGCCACGGAAACGCTGCCCGTCACGGTCTCGCCCTCGTTGTTGACGTAGGTGCGGTTCTGCCACGTGCCCTTGTTGATGGGGTTCTTACGCATGGTGCGGAAGAGGTTGGGATAGAACTGGTCGTCGTGGTGCATGGCGTGGAAATAGAGATACAGTTGGAAGAACATGCTCGTCGTCTGCCAGATGTTGCGGCCTACCCATGGCGTGCCCTTAACTTGGTCGGCGAAGACGTCGCATGGCAACTGACGGCGGCTGGTCTGGATACCCTGTTCGAAGCGGTTGATGTTGGAGAACAGGTTGTTCGAACTCTCCGTCGTGCCAATGACGTTGATGCTTCCCTGATGGTTGTGACCGATTTCGTGGCTGGGTCCCCAGATGTTACCGGCCTTACGCATGTTGTTGTAGTTCATGACCGTGGGTATGGTCGATTCGGTGTACCAGGTGCCGTGGGTCGTAGAGTGCATGTAACTGGAGGCTCCACTGAAGGCGTTCCAGATGTTGTTGTATCGGCCCTCAAAGTCCTCGACGCCCATGTAGCGGTCTTCGTTCATGGGAATGGCATCCCAGATGCGCATCAGGCCCTCCATTTCAGTCGGTTCGGCGGCCGTTACCAACTCGGTGTCCATTTGGAATACAAGGTGCTGGGTCTTCAAGTTCACGAAGGGGGCCTTCAGCAAGTCTTGCTGCAAGAGGGCCCAGTCGGCGTTGGTCATTCCACGGGTGGCATCCCAGTAGCCGGTAAGTTCACCGCCTTCGAAGTGAATCTTGATGTCGGGATAGTCGGCCAGATACTTCTGTGTGTTGTTGAGCTGGTGGAAGATGTAGAGCAGCACCTGCTGGCTGGCCATGTAGATGTTCAGTCCTTCGTGCAGTTCTATCTGGGTGCCGGTCGGGTGGTTACCCGATACACCGTCGGTGCCCACGACTTCCAGGGCCAGGGTGCACTCGCTCTTGGGAGCTGCACCTACGTAGATGAACACCATCTGCCCCGCATTGGCGAAGATACCCGTGGGGCCCGACAGACGGCCAAAGGCGTTCGACATGGTAAAGTTGTTGCCGTTGGCCATATCCTGATGGTGGCTATATACCTTATAGTCGGCGATGCGGAAGAAACGCTCGTAGTCGGCGGTGTATCCCGTCTTGGTGTTGGTAAACTGTTTCCAAGTGTTGTTCTTAATCTTCATAACCATTTCCTGCATGTCGCTGGTCAGGGCGGCATAGTCGGCGTTGGCGGCTAACTGGGCGTCGGTCAGCGACTGAATGCCCGTCTTCAGCGTTGTGCAGGCTTTATCCGTAAAGAGGGCATCGAGGCGGGTCTGGTAGGCGGAGAGGTTCTTGACGATGTCCTCGTACGCTTTCTGCGAACCGCGTGCGGCCTCAATTTCCTCTTCGGTCAGTTCCACTTCCTGGAAGGCCCAGATACTGGCATCGGCACTGACACTCCAGCGCACGACGTTGTAATTCTGTGTATTGGCCGTGTGCATGCCCATGCCGTCGGTGGCGCTGCTGTTGGCGATGACCCACTTGTATTCCCACTTGTCGTTGGTGCGGCCAGGGTAGAGGGCAACGGCCGATGTGCCTACCTGATATACGGCACTCGTCGTCCCCTGGCGTTGGATGTACTTCTGAGAAACAACGTTCTGGAAGGCATAGCCCGAGCCGTTCTTTATCAGTTTCCAGTACTGCGAGTAGTTGCTCTCGTTGAGGGCCAGCGATTGCACGTTGCCGTCTGCCTCCGTGGCCACACGGTCGTAGAGGGGGCAGATGAGTCGATAGTAGGCACCGTCCTTCAGGGCACTTGCGTAGCCCTTGGCCGTATTCATGTGGTCGATGACCTGAGCCTCGGTGATGTCCTCGGCAAGTTCGATGGCCCAGTCACTGCCCGAGTCGTTGGCATACGACCACTTGGTGACGGTCGTGCCGTTGTTACCCAGGTTCATGCACTTCTGCCCACTGAAGTCGCTTGCCGACGAGATGTTGATGTACGACATCGTACCCGTGTTGTTGGGGCTGAACTGGATGTAGAGCGTGGTGGCACTGCCAGAGGGTGAGCCGAACTCTCCCTGTAGGTACTGCCCCGTATTGGCCGAGCGAACGGTGTAGCCGCTTCCGCTCTTCTCCAGAATCCATATCTGGCTCAGGCCCGACGATACCTTTGATGCGCCTACGGCCGAGCCGTTGGTGTTGGTGGTCAGGTAGGCCGTCGATGTGCGCTTATTATGCAGGCGAACCAGACCCAGACGGCTCATCTGGTAGTTGTAGAGGTCGCGCCCTGTCAGGTCGCCGGCATCCTCGGTCTTCACCTCGATGAAAGCCCAGTCGCCAATGCTGTTGGCCGTCTTCGTTGTACCACCCTTGATGTCACTGCCGTCGGACGGGGCTACCATGTTGTAGGTAGTGCCTTGCAGGAGGAAGTGACCCGGGTTGTCGGCGATGGCCGTGATGGTCATGGCCCAACTGCTGGTGGCTGTGGCACCGGTGCCGCGTGCGCTGCTGCCCGGACCTTTGTAATAGTTGCCCAGACCCGACTTCAGGTAGTACTTGCCGTCGGTGGCCTCTTCGAGAGTTACGAGATAGCCTTCGTTGCCACTGACACTGAGTCCCTTGGGCGATGTGGCTGTCTGGTTAAGGGCATTGCTGCCGTTCTCCTTTACGTAACGGCTCGAACCATGATTGTAAAGGAAGTACCACTTGCCAGTCTCCAAGGTAGTAGCCTCGCTGCCAAGGGCGTAGATACCAGTAGGAAGGTCGATTGCTTTGATTGTGCTGCTGCCGAAGAAGGCGAGCAACATGGCGAAGAATAGATAAAGTTTCTTCATGGCATATTAAGTTTTAGTTATTAATTGGCTCTACTTCGTGGCAAAGATAAGGATTATTCCCCATTCTACAAAAAAAGAGCCGTGATTTTTCAACCACGGCCCTGTCTTTAGGTCCTTAAGGACTATAAGGTATTTACTTCACGACAACCTTAGTGCCATTCAGGATGTAAACGCCCTTGCCATAGCGACTTACGTCGTTCAGTGAGCCCTTCTTGCTAACGAGGCGGCCATCGATGGTGTAGATGGCACCAGACTTCGATACGTTAGTCAGGGCTTCTACAATACCATCATCGAGGGTCTCGTCCCAGATAACGGAGAGTTCAGCGGTGGGATCGAACTTGCTCTCGGCAGAGATGTAAGCCTCGTTGGCATAGACGCGAGTCAGCTCAACCATGATGGCATCCTTCTCTACGGTGTTGACAACCAGTTCGTTGCCCTTGCAGTAAACGTCGCCACGGTCGAGGACAATGGACTCATAGGTACCCTTCAGGGCATTGTTCGTCTGAGGCTCTGTGCCCTTGACGTCAAAGCCAAGCTTGAAGACTACCATGTCGGCCTCTTCATCGGCAGAGTATTCGCTGGTCTCGCCATTGATGTAGATGAAGGGACGACCACCTTCGGCGCTCTCTATCTTGGCCATCGTAATCTCGTTGGTCTCGGTGTTGATGCTGTTTACGGTCCACATCTGACCTTCGTTGACTGTGATGTCAACGGGGAAGCAGAATGCGTGAACTGAGCCATAGACAATGGGCACGTTGAACTCTACGTTCTCACCCGTTACGTCCTCAACCTCCTCGATATACAGACCACTGCGGCTACCGGGGGTAGAAGCATCCCAAGTTACCAGTACGTTCTGGGCAACCTGTGCGTGCAGATAGTTCTGGTTGGCGCCCGTAATGCTCTTGGCAGCAATTACGTTTTCACCGTAACCGATGGCACGAACGTTGAACAGCGAGGGATGAGCGCTCAGACGGGCATAACCGCTTGTTCCGGCAGCCTTTACGAACAGGTTGGTACCCTTGTTCTGCAGGATGTAGGCGCTGTCGCCAACGGCTACAAAGCGGAACAGGTCGAGACCTTCGCCGTCCTTAATGTCTTCCTTGTCGTCGAAGAAGAGATACTTGCCCAGACCCATGTCGGCGGCTTCAACCTGATCTTCGGTTACATAGACGTTCACCTTGACTTCTTCGCCCTCTTCGTTGGTATAGGTAGCAGTCTCGGTGAGGGGATTCGATACGGTCAGATACTTGCCGAACAGGGGCTGGCTGGTGTAAGCATCGATCTTCTCGTTGCGCTGGCCGTTACCTGCCACCTTGTCCCAATTGTACTGTTCGAACTCATCCTCGGTAGCGAAGCGGATGCGATACCACTTGCCCTCCTTAATCTGGTTGGCGCTGGCGAAGATGTCCTGAGCGCCCTGGTTCAGTTGCTCGATGTAGCTTTCGCTCTTCTCAGCGGTGTAAGCACCAGAAGCATCATAGGCAACAGCCTCGTCGTAGAGGGCCCTGAAGGCACCGGCACCTGCGCCTGCATTCCAGAAACCAGGATTGTTGCCGATAACGATACCATCGACGGCCGTCTTCTGGTTGTCCAGTGCTTCACGCAGAGGTCTGGGATCGACGAACTTGGCGATGAAGGCATCGTAGGCAGCCTTCAAGGTGTTGTACTGCTCAAGCGTAACGTCTTCGCTCTCTACACCCATCAGGTTCCGGACCTGAGTCTGCAGGTTGGTGAAGACATCACCCAGTACGAAGCTCTGAGCCGTAGGCGACTGATGAACGTCTGCCTTGAAGAGTTGGAACTCCGCCAGGTGGGCATACTTGGCACTGGAGTTAGTGTTACCAGTGAAGTAGAAGCGGATAATCTTGTGACCATTGAAGGGGAATGTCTCAGTCGTGATTTCCTCAGCGGGGTCACCATACGGGGTATTCAGGACGGCCAGTTTCTCGCCGGCACCGATTCCTGCGTCGGCATCGTCAACACCATAGACGGTCCACTGGGTAATCTGGTTGGCCGTGGTGTTGCGGCGCTGGAACCACATGGTGGCAGCGTCTGCTTCAGGATCCAGAATCTCAACCTGGAAGTATTGTACACTGCCCGTGTAGTCGCCGTGCCAGTCACCATGCCAGATGGTGCTGCCATTGCCGTCGAGCAATGCGCCGAAGTCCTTACCCTCATCGCGGTCGGAGCAGGGGCTGCTGAACTGAGTGGCTTCAGTGATAAGGGCGGTCTCTGTAGGTGTGAAGGAGCGGTCGCGTGCAATCTCCATCTTCTCCTGGGCGTCGGCCATGGTGGTGGTGAAGTTGTAAACCAACATCTCCTGTTCGCGGATGGGACCGTAAGCCTCGATGATGGCCTGGGCTTCCTCTTCGTTCACGGGCACGAATACCCACTCCGAAGCATGAGGCGTGCCCTCGCTGTAAGTGCTGTACCACAGGGTAAGGGTTCCCGAAACGCCTGTGCCGCTACCGTGGCTACCGCAGTGCAGATAAATCTGACCACTCAGGTCTTCCACGTCGGCATGACGGATGTTGGCATAGGTAACGCCATCAACGGTGGTCACGGGGTCGATGGCCATCAGGTTGGTGTTGCTGACAGAGAGGGTGACGGGCTTGACATTGTCGAAGCGGGCATTGGTGGCCATGCTTACGATGTCGTAGTAACCGTCCTTGTTCGTAATCTTGAACAATGAGGGGCAGTGGCTATCCACGTCGTCGGGGGTATTCCATACGGCAGAGATGGTCTCGCCGGCAACGGAAGTACTCAGGTACTTGTCGTGATAGATAGTCTTTGTGGTTTCTTCCTGAGTCTCTTCGTCAATGACGGTCTCGGTCGTGTAGTAGGCCTGACCATTCAGTAGGCGATAGTAGCCATCGGCCAGCGACATCGGAACCTTGCTGGCCACGACAGCCTCGTAGGTGGTCACGATTCTCTCGGCCAGAGAACGATAGAGAGCAGCCAGTTCGTCATCGGGCATGGTGCTCAAGTCGGGGTTGTTCTCTGTCTCATGGGCTTCGGCAACAGCAGCCTCAAAGGCAGCCACTTCCTCAGCACCATACAGGCCAGGCTCTGTGCCTGCCGTGAAGGTATAGTTCTCGTAGGCAGCCAGCGTAGATTGCAGCTCTTCCAAGGCAGTAATAACCTCGCTTTGCTTCTTCACAACAACGTAGAAGTTACTGGTGCGGGCAAATCCGTTTGTACCTTTTTGATATACGGTAAAGGGCACAGCAAATGTCTCGTCGTCAGCAATCTCAATGGAGATGTGTTGCGTATCATCGGGACCAGAGCTTATAACCTCTTCGCCTTCATTTAGAGATACTCCGGTGCCGGTGGCAACGCTACTATTGAAGTCAAATTCAACAGACTTGATGAACCAGCCGAAGTCAACCATAATCTGGTAGTTTCCGTAACCCGTTGTGGAGAACTGGTTGAAGAAAGTCAACAGATTTAGACCGTCGCCCCAAGCTGCCATATTGTTGGCACCTGAAAAATTGTTACCACGGATGTCGGTAGTAGAGTTGCCTCCATTCATACAGCAGATGGAGATGATAGGTGTGGTGGTGGAGTTCCATGTACGAGCGTAAGGATTACTCTCGTTGCCGTTCCACTCTACCCATTTACCATGAGCCATGTCCACTGTGAGAGTAACCTCATCCTGTGCGAACGCCGTTGTTGCCCCCAGCATAGTGAGCAACATCATGAAAAGAAAGTAAAGTTTCTTCATAGCATTAATAATTTGGTTAGTAAATAAATGTTTCGGGACAAAGATAAGGATAATTTTCTAATACACAAAGAAAGAGCCGCGATTTTTCAACCGCGGCTCTTTCTTTGGAGTATTTTTCCTTATGGACTTGATACTTACTTCACGACAACTTTGGTGCCATTGAGGATGTAGATGCCCTTGCCGAAGCGGCTGAGGTCGTTCAGGTTAGCCTTCGGGCTTACCAGACGGCCGTCGATGGTATAGACGGCGCCCGACTTCGTCACGTTGGCCAGTGCGGTCTGGATGGCATCGCCACCAGTGCCGAAGATTACCTCTACGGTAGCCTCCAGGTCGGTGAAGGGCTCCTCGGCAGCGATGTAGGCAGAGTTGATGCCAATGGAGGTGCTGCTGCGCTTAGCCATTACGAAGGTGTTGCCCTCGGCTACCAGTACGCCTGCACCTACGGTCTTTCCGTAGTACGAACCCTTCAGCGGCTTGTCGGTCTGGGGCTCAGCAGTTACTTCGTAACCGTGCTTCAGGACTACCATGTCGTATTCGCCGTTAGCGGCTGCTTCGGCATCATAGTTCTCTACGTCACCATTTACGAGGATGAAGGGACGGCCACCGGCTACGGGACCCGTGATTTCGCTCAGGGTAACCTTGGTGTCCTCGAGGCTCTGAACGCCCCAAGTCTTGGCGGTCTGGCCATCGGCTACACTGATTTCAACGGGGAAGCAGTAGGTGTTGACGGCGCCCAGGATGACGGGCACGTTGAACTCTGTGCCGTCGAAGTCGGCTGCCACGTCACCAGCCTCTTCGATGTAGAGGCCGCTGCGGCTACCGGGATAGTCAACATCCCAAGTTACGAGGATGTTCTGGTTAACCTGAGCGTGCAGGTTGCTCTGATAGCTGCCCGTGAGGTTCTTGGCAGAGATTACGTTCAGACCATAACCGATGGCGCGGACGGTGAACAGGGTGGGATGGGCGCTCAGCGTCACGGCACCGCTGGTACCGGCTGCGCGAACGAACAGGCCAGAGGTCTTGTTCTGCAAGAGGTAGGCGCTGTCGCCAACGGCTACGAAGCGGAACATGGCGTCGTCGGCTACCTGGATGTTCTCGTCGGCCAGGAAGTGGAGGTTGTCGCCAAGAGCGATAGCGTCGCGGTCAGCAACGGGGTCGATGCTTTGATAGCCATCGCCGTCTTGCTCGAAGTCGGCGAGAGAGATGTACTTGCCGAAGAGTTCGGGAACCTTCTCGGTACCATTGCCGGCAACCAAATCCCATTCGTGGGCCTCGAACTCTTCCTGCGTGCCGAAGCGAATCTTATACCACTTGCCGGGCTGAACAGCGATGGCGCTGGCATAGATATCCTGGCTCTGAGCGGTCAGTTTGTCGATGTAGTTCTGGCTCTGCTCGGGTGTGTAGTCGCCGGCAGCGTCATAAGCCACAGCTTCGTCGTAGAGGGCCTTGAAAGTTCCTGCGCCATTGTCGGCACTCCAGAAACCAGGCTGTGTGCCAACCTCGACGACATCAGCCGTGCCAGCCAGCTCCTTCAGTGTGTTACGCAGTTCGGTAGGATCGACATACTTGGTCATGAAGGCGTCGTAGGCGGCCTTCAGCTTGTTATAGACATCCACGTCGATGTCGTCAGCCTCGATGCCATCCTGCTCCTCGATAACAGACTCCAGGTTGGTGGCCAGGTCGCCCATGTGGTTGTACTGAGCATTGGGGTTAGGCTCGGGCACGGTGTAGAGCTGGAACTCACCTACGTGCCAGTAGCCACGGCTGGAAGTGGTGGCGTCGGCATAGAAGCGCAGGTACTGGTTGCCCTGGGTCAGGAAGGGGTCGGTGGTCATGTTGATTTCGGAACTGCTATAAGGAGTCTCGAAGGCGGCCAGTTCTACCCACGAAGCATCGTCTGCGTCAGCGCTGCTGCTGCCATATACGCTCCACTGTGTGATGTGGTCGTTGGCAACGGGGGCATGGTCATCGCCAGTGGTGCGGCGCGAGAAGGCCAGATAAATCTCCTTATCTACAACCTCGTCAAGGGCAACTTGCAGGTAGTGGGTGTGGCCATCTACGCTACCGTTGCTCCATGCAGAGTGCCAGAAGGTGTTGGTGTCGCCGTCGAGCAGGTTGTTCAGCGAACCTTCGCTGGGCTCTGTCCAGGGCGAGCTGAACTGCTCGTTCTTGGTAATCAGCGCTTCGCTGACTTCGTCCTTGGCCAGTTCCAGTTTAGCCTTGGCATCGGCCAGAAGTTCGTTGTACTCGGCCACGAGTTTGTCGTGGTTGGCATAGGGCTCGTAGTCGGCCAGAATCTGGTTAGCCTCTTCGTCGCTTACAGCCTCGAAGCTCCACTCGGTGGCACCAAGGTCGGTGCTGCCTGCCGAGTAGCCTGTGGCCCAACCTACGAGGTAACCCGACTTGCTGGCGCCACTGCTGTGTCCGCCAGTATGCAGGTACAGGTAGCCATTGGCGGCCTGTGTGCTGACGCGGATATCGACATACATCACACCGTCGAGCGTGATGACGGGGTCGAGGGCCATCAGGTTTTCGCTGTTCTCGTCCATCGTCACGCTGGTGCTCGTCTTAACGTTGTTGAAGCGGCCCTTCGTAACGGCGTTCTGGATGTCGTAGGTGCCGTCGCCCTTGGAAGTAACAATCCACAGGGCAGGAGCCTGGGTGGTAACGTCCTCGGGATCGATGCCGCCCCAGCGGCCATAGATGGTGCCGTCGATGACGGCGCTCGTCATGTACTTATCGACATAGACGGTAACTTCCTCCTGGGTCTCCTCGTCGGTGACGGTCTCGTACCATCTGGAGTGGCCATCGGTGCGGTAGCCGTTCTTGATGCGGTAGTAGCCAGACTTCAGTTCAGAAGAAACCTTTGACTCCAACACGGCGTTGTAGGCATCGATAAGTGCCTGCTTAACCTCGTTCAGGGTTTCGGGGGTCCATCCGCCTACGTTGTCGGGACCCAGTGCGTCCTCGGCAGCGTTGTAGGCAGCCAGCAGGGCAGCCTCGAAGGCAGCCACTTCGGCCTCGCCATATTGGCCAGGTTCGGTACCTACGGTGAAGGTGCCAGAATAACCAGCATACTGGTCATAGGTAGTCTCAAGGTCGCGTGCAGCAGCCTCCAGGGGATCAGCCTCGCCCCAGATGATTTCGGCTACGCTCCAGATACTGTTTGAGTTAATCATACCATCGTCGCCGATAGCAATCTCGTGCTTGCCACTATCCCAGGTAACTACCGTGTTGCCGGCATTGATACCTGTCTCGGAAGAGATATTGTTATCGACGCGCCAACTCATGTCATAGACATTGAAACCGATGGCACCGGGAGCGCCTTCGGGGTCGATGACATAGAGGTTGAACTCACCGGCATCGTACTTGTTGTCGGTAGAGCTGAACTTGGCACTCTGGGCGTTGCTGGCGGGGCCAGTAAGCCAGTTGCCTGTACCGAACTGGATGTTGTAGGCACCCTCGTTTTCGGTGGGCACAAAGCGCACCAGGTAGTTGGCCTTAGAGGTGGCAGTGCTTTCGGGGTCAACATTGACCACGCCAATCTTCAGGATGTCCTTGCCGATGCCTTGGTCGTACAGGAAACCACCCGTAGAGGGCACTTCGCCTGCCAGCGTGGGGGCATACTGGTGGTTGCCCTGGCTTGGCGTACGTCCTTGATGCAGGAAGTACCATGTGTTGGGTTGGAACTCAGCAACAACCTCACCTACGGTGACGGTCTTCAACTGAAGTTCGTCCAACTGTGCAAACGCGCTGACGCTCATGAACAGAGCTACCAGCATGCAGAGAAAAGAGGTAATCTTTCTACTCATAGTTTGTTAGTTTAAGGGTTAATAAATCAGTCTTGTTTCAATAGTCTCGGGGGCAAAGTTACACAGAATTTTCAATATTGCAAAAAAAGCGCCACGATTTTTCAACCATGGCGCTTTCTTTAGCAGTTTTACTTTATCACTTTCTTTCCGTCTGAGATGTAGATGCCCTTTGGCAGGCGGCCGGTTGCGAGGCGGCGTCCGCTAAGGTCATAGATGGCGGCGTCCGCCTTCGTGCCGGTGGCCGGTATGGTCTCGATGCCGTCGGTCGTGCCAAAGACTATCTCGATGGTGGTCTCGGGGTCGAAACCTCCCTCGGTCGAGATGTAGGCTCCGTTGGCCGATACGCTGGTGGTGCTGCGCTTGCTCACGACGAGTGCGTTGCCCTCGGCTATGATGACGCCCTGGCCTACGGTCTTCGACGTGTAGGTGCCCTTCAGCGCCTTATCCTCCTGGGCCACAGGCACTACGTTGTAGCCGTGGCGCAAGGTGACCATCTCGGCCGGGTCGTCGGCACTGTAGTCGTCGGTATCGCCATTTTGCAGGAAGAAGGGGCGCCCGCCCTCGGCCATGCCCGTGATGGGACCGAGTTCGACGACGTTGCCTTCGACCTTGTTGACGCCCCATATCTTGGCGCTGGAGCCCTCGGCCACGCCTACCTCTACGGGGAAGCAAAGGCCCGTCAGCGTTCCATAGACGAGTGGCATCTGGAACTCGGCACCGTCGTAGTCGGCTGCCACGTCCTCGGCCTCCTCGATGTAGAGTCCGCTGCGGCTACCCGGGGTGTTGACGCCCCAGGTTACGACGACGTTGTTGGCCACCTGGCCGTGGAGGAAGTTCTGGCTTGCTCCCGTGATGCTCTTCGAGGCAATGGCGGTCTCGCCGTAGCCGATGGCATGTACGTTGAAGAGCGAGGGATGGACGCTCAGCGATACGGCACCGCTCGTGCCGGCAGCCTTGACGAAGAGGTTGGTGCCCTTGTTTTGCAGGATGTAGGCCGAGTCGCCCACGGCTACGAAGCGGAAGAGGGAGAGGCTCTTGTCGGAAATGTCCTCGTCGGCATCGAGGTAGATTTGGCTGCCCAGGCCGAACTCGCTGGCCGATACGCGGTCCATGACTTCGGTGATGCCGTCCTCGTTCCGTTCGGTATAGGTGACGGTCATGTACTTGCCGAAGAGGTCTTCGTCGGTGATTACGCCCGTCTCGGCATTGCTGTTGCCGCGGCCGGCGGTGATGTCCCAGCCGTACTGCTCGAACTCCTCCTCCTTGGCGAAGCGGATGCGATACCACTTGCCCGTCTGGACGGGGTTGGCGCTGGCGTAGAGGTCGTCGGCACTGCTCTGCAGTTGGTCGATGTACTGCTGGCTCTGTTCGGCCGAGTAGTTGCCGGCTGCGTCGTAGGCCTTGGCCTGGTCATAGAGTGTGCGGAAGCCCTCGCCGGCCGTGCCTGCACGCCAGAATCCCGGGTTGGTGCCCACGACGACGGCGTCGGCCGTGCCTTTCTGGGCGGTCAGTACCGTGCGCAGGGGCGTCGGGTCAACAAACTTGGCGATGAAGGCATCGTAGGCCTGCTTCAGGGCCTGGTATTCCTCGACGGTCAGGTCGTCCAGTTCCAGGTCGGCCTGGTCGTTGATGACCTTTTCGAGGTTCTTGGCCACGTCGCCCATGACGTTGTACTGGCAGGTCTCGCTCTGTACGACCTCGGCACGATACATCTGGAACTCGGCCAGGTGGGCAAAGACGGGTGTCTTGCTGCCCGTGGTGCGTACGAAGTAGAAGCGGATGTACTTGTGGCCCAGGGTGGGGAAGACGGGGCTGGTCAGCGTCTCGGTGTAGCTGCCAAGCGGGGTGTTGAGGTCGGCCAGGTGGTCGCACTCGTCCTGCGTGGCGTCGAAGTTGTCGGTGCCATAGACGGCCCAGTCGAGAATCTGGTTACCCGAGTTGTTGCGGCGGGTGAACTGCATGACGGCGTTCTGGACGTCGGCCTCGCGAATCTCCACCTGGAGGTAGTGGGCCTCGGTGAACTGGCCGTGCCAGTCGCTGTGCCAGAAGGTGCTGGCGTCGCCATCGATCAGGTACTCGATGTGCAGTCCCTCTTCGCCATCGGAGAAGGGGCTGCTCAGCTGTTCGGCATCGGTGATGAGGGCCTGATTGTCGATGTTGGTCTGGATGTCGCGTGCGATTTCCAGTTTGGCCTTGCCGTCTTCGAGCATGGCCTGATAGTCGTTCTTCATGAGCTCGATGTCCTTGTAGGGGGCATAGGCCTCGACGATGGCTTGGGCCTCCTCGTCGCTGACGGGGATGAACTGCCACTCGGAACCGCCCACCGTAAGGTCGCTGTTGCTGAAGCTGGTGTACCAGCCTACGACTCCGCCCTGGGTGCCGTTGCCGTTGTTGTGGTCGCCTTGGTGGAGGTAGCGGCCCTCTTCGGCATTCTGGGGATAGACGTTGAGGTTGACGTAGAGCACGCCGTCGATGGTGATGGCCGGCGTGACGACGATTTCGCCACCGCCCTCGGCCGTCATGCTCACGCGGGTGCTGCGGTTAACCTCGTCGAAGCGGGTCTCCGTGGCTACGTTCATGATGTCGAAGCGGCCCGATTCGAGGTTGGTCACCTTCCACAGTGCGGGGGCATCGATGCTGAGGTCGTCGCTCGAACCCCACTGGGCGTAGAACGTGTCGCCGTCTTGCAGGCTGTGCATGTACTTATCGACCTCGACCTCGGTCTCCTCCAGGGTCTCGGGGTCGGTCACCGTGGTCTTGTAGTGGAGGGCCGTCTTGATGCGGTAGTAGCCGTCGGGCAGGGGTACGGGCACGCGGCTGGCCAGGACGGCCTCATAGGCGTCGATGACGGCCTGTCCGCGGCGTTGGAACTCCTCGACGGTCCAGTCCATCCAGTTGCTGTCGGGGTCGTCGGTGTCGGCGGCTGCCAGTGCGGCCTCGAAGGCTTCTACCTCGGCCTCGCCGTAGTCGCCCGGGGCGGTGCCGACGTTGAAGGTGCCCGAGTACTGGCGGTACTGGCTGACGATGGCCTCCAGTTCGGCCAGGGCTACGTCGATTTCGCTGATGTCGCCCCAGACGATGGAGTGAATCGACCAGTCGGCGTTGCCGTCGATGCCCGTGTTCTCACCGCTGCCCCAGATGGGGATGCGGTAGCCGACGCCGGTGTTGTCGATGCGCACGCCCATGGGGTACTCGTTCATCGAGAAGTGGCCGTCGGTGTCCTGAATCTTATAGATGTTCAGTTCCGTGGCGTCGTAGATGGACGAGTGGGCGTAGATGGGCGAACTGTTGGCCGACCCGGCGGGGATGTTCAGGTAGTTGCCCGTGCCGAATTGCAGCAGGTAGGCATCCTCGTGGTCCTGGCTGGGGATGAAGCGCACCAGATAGCCGGCCACCCTCGAGGCCTGGACCTCGTCGGGCACGTTGTCGATGCTGCGCGTGAAGATGCGCTCGCCGTCGCCCTCGTCGTGCATGAAGCCGGCGCCCTGGGGCAGGCCGCCCACTTCGCTGTGCTCGACCTTGTTGTCGTTGACGATGCGACGTTGGTGCAGCAGGTACCAGGTGTTGGGCTCGAAGTCGGCCACAGCACCGCCCACGGTCACCGACTTCCGTTGGAAATCGAAGTCGTCCGTCTGGGCTTTCGCGCCGATGCTCACGAGGAGAGCCATCAGCACGCAGAGGAGAGAGGTAAACGTTCTACTCATAATCGTTGGTTTTAGGGTTAGTGTCTTTTTTCATAGTCTCGGGGGCAAAGATACGCAGAATTTTCGACCGAGGCAAGCCTGCGGCTGATTTTTTGCCCCTTCGCACACGCATATAAATAATTTGGTACGCGCACGCGTGCGAAGACGTCGCGGCATGGTTTGTAAACATTTTTCGGACTTCCTCGGGAGGGGCTCGGAACCTCCGGCCGGAAGTTATGTTAACCTATCGGCCGAGATAATGTTAACCTGTCGCCATCGGTTAACATAACAGAGGGGCGTAGGTTAACATAACGTGCAAACGCAAGTTCCTGGACAACAATATGGGACTCCGTTTCCCGTTGAAAAACAATACGTTACGCCGCAGTCTTTTCCGATGCGACAAAGAGGGCTGCGCAACAGATTGGCTGCGCAGCCCTAACCGATGGGGTGTAAATATTTCGGAACGTTTCTCAGGAGAGCAGGGCTATCCACTTGTCGCCGAGGGCCGACTTTACCCGGATGTGTTCCTCAACGGCCGTGACGAAGGGGTTGCTCTGGAACTCGCCACGCACCTCCTGAAAGTCGGCCTCGGCCGTGCTGCGGTTGCCGTCGAATCCGAATCCCGTCTTCGTCGAGAGCGAGAACTCCTTGCGGGCGTCCTGATAGAGCATCTGGTCGAGTTCGACGACGGCCTGCTTCCAGTCGCGGACGATGGCAACGAGCGTCTCGTTCCGGTCGAGGTCCTCGGGCCGGAGGTCGTAGAAGCGGAGCAGAAGCTGGTAGGCCCAGGCCCACTCCAGGTCGTAGTAGCGGCGGTGGATGTCGGAGAGGCGCTGGGTCATGGTCTGGTGGCCGGCAACGCGGCCCTCCTCGATCTCGTTCATCAGCTGTGTGATGGTGGAGTGGGGCGCGATGAGGCCCGAGAGGTCGAGCCAGTCGCCCTCGCCGATGGGCGATTCGGGCTTCAAGGTCGCTGCGCTCACGGCCAGCCCCTCACGGGTCACCTTCTCCAGCCGCGAGATGAGCGAGTTGCCCAGGAACTTGTGGATGGCTATCCGATAGAGACTGATGCCGCGTTCGAGGCTGGAGTGGGTAATCTTGGCGCTCTGGTAGGTGTAGGTGTCGCTCGTGGCGCCCGACAGGGCCTTCAGGCGTTGCAGTACGTCGAGTCCCTGCACCATCTTGTCAATCGTGTAGGGCGAGAGCAGGTTGAAGTTGACCAGGTCGAGGCGGCCCTCCTGGGGGCGACGGTCGCGCTTGGGCCACTTCTGGGCGTCGCGGATGGTGCCCACCGAACGCAGGTTGACGGCCGGGGCCAGCCACGTCTCGCCCTGCTTCTCTATCAGATAGGAGAAGGGCAGGGCCGAGGTGTCGGGGTTGGTCGAATGGCGACCCATGACGAGCGAGAAGGCACCGATGCGGGCGGGCCACAGGAGGTAACTGTCGGAGGCCGTCTTGGCACCGCGCTCAAGGGCTCCCTGGTGGATGGGGCCGAGCTTATACATGTGGTTCGACTGGTTCGAGCCCGAGCCGGCATTCATGAACGAGAACATGCCCGCGATGAGCAGGGTCGATTTGTGGTGTGTCACCGTGAAGGGGCCCGCAAAGATGGCACACGCCTCGCCGTTCTCCTCCTGGCAGTTGCAGAAGAAGAGCGAGTCGGAGGCCGAATACCCGTGGCCCAGCGTACACGACTGGCCCACATAGACGCGGCTGAGCGTGGTGCAGTCCTCAATCTGGCTGCCGTCTTGCACGATGAAGTCCTCGGCTATCACGCCGTAGCCGATGTGTACGGGCGAGTCTTCGTGCGACATCAGCGAACCGTTCTTCAGCTTGCCGGCGCCCTCTATCTTGCTGTAGGGACCGACGTAGAGGTTCTTGATGTATCCCGTATCGACGATGGTCGAGTGGCGACCGATTCGGCCACGGTCGGAACGCCGATTTTCCGCGATTTCATCGGCAAAAACCTTCAGTCGCCCGGTCAGCGTGGGGCGGTGGCGATACATGGCCTGCATGTAGGCCTCCTGGGCCGTCAGGCGTTCGTGGATGGTCACCTCGCGGCCACCCGTCTCGTTCAGTACGCTGACCTCTACGCCGTTGCCGAAGCGCGTCTCGCCATCGACCAGGATGATATCGACGTTCTCGATGAAGCAGTCGGGCTCGATGTCGTAGTTGGCAATGTAGTTCTTGATGTTCTCGATGCAGCAGTCGTCGCCTACCGAGACGTTGTGGAGCGTCACGTGGAAGAGACCCGAGTGCTTGTGGATGCCGCCGGGCATGGTGAAGGCCTTCTGGAACTGGCCTATCCGGCACGTGCCCGAGAAACGCACCTGGCGCACGTATTTGGGATTCAGTTCGGGGTGGATGGTGACGGCTGCCCAGTCCTCGGCCGTGCAGCCCTGTTGCTCCAGCTGTTCGATTTCCGGCTGGGTAAGATTTCTGTATTGCATAAAACTTTTTCTTTTTACCTTGTATAATAATATAACGTCGGCATCGTTTATTTAGTATAAATAAACCTGAAAAAAGATGCTTCCTTGGCGCAATCCGCTCGTCTGGCTCGCCCGTCTGCCATACCGAAAGGGCTATGGCATACACTCGCCCTATGCCTACGGCCTGGCGACGCAGGTGCTCTACCGGCCGGGCCGGTACTATGCCGATGCCTTGCTCGACGGGTTGTTCCCGCGCTGGCAGCACGTGCTCTGCAGGCGCCGGGTGGCGTGCCACAGGTTGCTCTTCCGCCTGGCCAACCACTACCAGCCCGTGGAGATACTCCTGCCGAAGGGCCGACTGACGCAGGCGGCCTATCTGCACTCCGGCTGCAGGAGGGCCCGACTTGCCGAGGAGGAGGGGCGAGGATACTATACGCTGGTCCTGGCCGACGGCAACCGTGTCCACGTCGTCTATGACCTGCAACGCCACCGCGAGGAATGGGGCGCGCTGCGCATGATGCCCGACGTCACCGCCTCCTTCGACCTCTACGACATGGCACTGGCCATTGCCGACCCGAAACTGAACAGACAACATTACAAAATAAATTGGTAACCATTATGGAAAATCTCAAGAAATCGAATGTCTATACGCGTCGCGGCGACACGGGGACTACGGGACTCGTGGGCGGACAGCGCATACCGAAGTCGCACAGCCGGCTGGAGGCCTACGGCACGATGGACGAGCTGAACAGTTTCGTCGGACTCCTGCTGACCTACCTGACCGACGAGGCCGACCAGCGCATGGTGCTGGGCATACAGAACACGCTCTTCAGCGTGGGCTGCGAACTGGCCACTATCGACCGTCCCGCGCGCCATGCCGTCAGCGAGGAGGAGGTCGCCCAACTGGAGCATGCCATCGACCTGCTCGATGCCGAATGTGGCGGCTGGCGAGGCTTCATCCTGCCCGGCGGCTCGCGAGGTGCTGCCGTGGCTCATGTCTGCCGTACGGTATGCCGCAGGCTCGAGCGGCGCGTCTATAGCATCGACGACGGGGTGGAGACGGCCCCCACATTGCTCCAATACATCAATCGACTGAGCGACTATTTCTTCCTTTTGTCTAAGAAAATCAACAAATTAGCGGGTGTGGAAGAAAATATTTGGCAAAATCGTTGATTATGTCAAATCTCTATTATATCTTTGCACGCCCTTAGGGGAATATTGTGTGAAAAAGAACGTAAAAAAGTAAATAAACGCTATGTATTGGACATTGGAATTGGCCTCGAAGCTCGAGGATGCTCCCTGGCCTGCAACGAAAGAAGAACTCATCGACTACGCCGTCCGTAGCGGTGCACCCCTCGAAGTCATCGAGAACCTGAACGAAATCGAGGACGAGGGCGAAATCTACGAGACCATCGAAGACGTCTGGCCCGACTATCCCACGAAGGAGGACTTTCTCTTCAACGAGGATGAGTATTAGACTGTGGATTTTTTCTAAGTAATTAAATATCAGCGAGATAAGCAAATTTTATTTGTTTGTCTCGCTGGTGTTTTATAGCCTTAGATAGCGTGTTTTGTTTGTCTAAATTGCGATTTTTAACATCGCAAATTGAGTTTGTTTGTCTAAAAATCGCTACCTTTGCACATCCTCATGGATAAACGACAAACAAACAACTAAGCTATGGGACGACCGAAAGGATAAGTTTGTGAAAAAATTATCTCATACTAAATACCCCCACAAAAATGAAAAAAACAGAATCAAGACGAAACACCCCTGCATGGTTGCAGAGCAGTTGGAAGTTAGTACTCCTCTTAGTTCTTGCAAGTTTGCCAAACTTGATGGCCTCTTGCTCTGACGACGAAGACGTCAGTGACGAGCCGATGCTGGAAGGCATCATCACGTCGTACAACGAGTTTGGTGCAGCAATGTTGAACTTAACTGAGGCTGACATGGCAGCGGCAGGATTTACGCTCGGCGATGTCGTCAGCATCAGCGTCGACGGCAAGGAAATCATCATGCCTTACTACGACGGCTACTACACCCGCAATGGCGAGTACTTGTGCGTGGCCTATCCTACTTATCCCAGCATCTGCTTCACGGCCAACAACACCGGACTGCCGAAGGAGCTCAGAGGACTGGAGGGACATGCCGTTGTCGTCAGGATGAAGGAAAAAGGTGGCAGCCTCGACATTCAGCAGGCGCTGAGCATGAAGTACACCAACAACCGAATGGATTATCTCGCCAACACAGATGCGGAGTTTGCCAATGCACGCATGGTGAGTGCCGGCCGAATAGCAGGTGGAAAACTCTACCGCAGCTCATCGCCCTTCTGCAACGACATCAATCGCGCTACCTATGTATCGGCATACCTGGAACAGGAAAATGTAAAGACCGTGCTCAACCTCGCTGACACCGAGGAGAAGATGCCGACCTATGACATGCCTCCCTACAGCCGCTCACTTTGGGAAGGAGGCAACGTGATACTGTGCCCCCTGAAGGCCGACCCTACGGCAGACGACTATAACGCCCGCCTGATAGAGGCATTGAAGGAACTGCCGTCGCAACCGGCACCCTATGTTGTGCATTGCATGGAGGGAAAGGACCGCACCGGATATGTGTGTGCGCTGCTCGAGGGGTTGTGTGGAGCGACATACGATGAGATAGTGGCCGACTACCTGATTACTTATAGCAACTTTTACAATGTCAACCCAGTTAAAGACCCTCATCTGTGCAATACCTTGGTATCGCTCAGGCTTAATATGTGCCTGACGTACTATGCCGGCGTTGACGACGAAGCACAGTTGCCGAACGTTGGCTTTGCGAAAGCATTTGCCGACTATCTGCTTTCACACGGCATGAGCCGTCAGCAGCTTGACGCGCTTGTTCAGGCGCTGACTGTTCAGTAATTGTTGGGGATTGGAGTAAGTGGATAAAGGCTGTTTCTCAAAGAGGATGAGGATTTAGGACAAACGAGCGATGCAACCTACAAGCAGCATCGCTCGTTCCTTTTTCTGCCGGCAATAATTTAACCTGAATTCGTCGAACTCACGTTAAGTGAAGTATGTGCTTTGGCTGGAGCTACTCCAGTTTGTTTTGCCTGATGAAGTCGCTGGGCGACATGCCGACGTGTTGGTGGAAGACACGAGTGAAATAAGAGAAGTTTTTGTAGCCAACCATCAGGGCAGCTTGCTTTACACTGAGTGTAAGAGTAAGAGATTTGTTCGATTTTGAATAGATTTGTGAGATTTCTCGCCGTAGGCGACTCATGTGGTTGCTCGCTGAAGAGAAATTTTAGGGGGTGCTGAGTTACCCGCGAAGTTTATTTGGCTAAAAATAGTTAAGAATGGTCTAAGTTGTTGATAATCAGTATAGAGCAAAGTTTTCAACGAGGATGAGTATTAAGGCTCTCGTTTGAGCCATCGCACTATCAGTCAGCGAGATAAACAATTTTTATTTGTTTGTCTCGCTGATTTGATTTGTTATAGTCCGCACGATGGAATGAGGCATCTTAAGATTAAAAAATGCAATTATTTTGGCTAAATGATGTAACATTTTCGAATCCTCGATACTATAATAATAGAAAAAGATGTAACTTTGCACCTAAGTTCATAAAGAGAAGATGACACCAGATAAGTTAAAGGCAATAATTGCCCAGAAAGAGGGTACAGAGATAGAGTTCAAGGAGTCGAAAGACAACTTGGCTCGTAAAGTCTATGAGTCTATCTGTGCCTTTCTGAATCGCAGAGGTGGGCATGTGGTATTAGGTGCAAAGGATAATGGAGAGATTGTTGGCATCAACCCAGCCAAAGTTCAGGAACAGATAGATCAACTTGCAAAGGATATGAAC